>CAZRYS010000030.1:0-63300 GCA_964604365.1 uncultured Terrimonas sp. | reverse complement strand
AATTATCTTCGTATTTGTATATTTACAAACTGTCCGAAAAAGGGGGAGCCTACAGCAGGTAAAGCAGTGAAACTTAAAGTCTATTTGAAAGATGCAGATTTATATTCGTTTAAGTTTAATTAGGTTTACAGCCTAAAAATAAATAGATGAAAAATTTTGTTCTAACAGTCATCTTTTGCCTTCTCGCCGGGATGAATGTGTTGTTTGCACAAGAGAACGTAACGGAAGTTGACATTAAAGACTTGTATGTACGTGATCCTTATATTGTAGCGGACGAACAGAATAAGACATATTATCTGTATAAGACGATTCCTTCGACAAAGGAAAACCTTAATAGAGCCACTGGTGTAGAGTTATACAGAAGTAAGGATTTGAAAAAATGGACTGGACCTTATACGGTGTTTAATACACCGGCGGATAATTGGATTACCGGTGTTATTTGGGCGCCGGAAGTGCATTTTTACCGGGGCAAGTATTATTTATTTGCCACTATGAATTCCAATATTGAGTGGAAGAAAAAAAGAGAAGGATATCCTGATTATCTATTTAGGGGAACCCAAATTTTTCATTCAGCAAAACCCGAAGGACCTTTTCTTCCTTTCGATAACAAAGAGCCGCATACCCCAATGGATAGGATGGCATTGGATGGTACTTTGTGGGAGGAGAATGGAATACCGTATATGATTTACTGCCACGAGTGGGTGCAGATAGAAGATGGTACGATGGAGCTGGTGCAATTGTCACATGATCTGTCTCATCCGGTAGGCGAGTCGATAACTCTATTTAATGCCTCTAGTGCGCCGTGGTCTACAGGCGATAAAAAGTCTGATGGCTCTACAACATATGTAACCGATGGTTGTTTTTTGTATCGTACTAAAACAGGAAAACTGTTGATGATATGGTCTAGCTTTAATAATGGTAAATATGCTATTGGTATTGCAGAGTCAACAACAGGTAGAGTAAAGGGACCTTGGACACAACAATCCAACCTCTTGTTTGAAGAGCATGGAGGACATGGTATGTTGTTTAAAACCTTTGAAGGCAAGTTGATGCTTACTTTTCATGGACCGAATAGTCCGGGAGGTAGTGAGCGTATGAAGTTGTTTGAAGTAGAAGATGCAGGAACAACTTTATTGTTGGGTAAGCAGTTGTTTAAATGACAGTCATTACGACCAGCGGGAGAAATCCCCTGAAGTGAGTAACGGAACCTCAGAATAGTCATCCAGAGGTGACGAGGGATCTATTTCCTGCGAAGAGCAGGCTCCTCTTTCGTCGGAATGACCAAATAATTTTCAAATAAAAAACTGATATGTCACAGAATTCTTCATTACTCAAAACTTCGTTTGACAGAGACGGTTATGTTTATATTCCCGGTTTTCTTTCTATCGAAGCGGTCGCTACACTCAATAATAAGTTAAAGGACTTTATAGCCAACCGCTTGTCAACAATGAAAGACGGACATTATTTTTATGAAGATAAAAATGATTTAACGACTCTAAAGCAAATGCAGGATCTGGAAAAGTATGATGAATGGTTTCATCAATTGGCTGTTAATAGTCAATTCTCTAGAATTGCCGAAACATTGTTGGCTGAGACTGCTGAATGTAAAACAGTGGAATATTTTAATAAGCCACCAAGAATTGGCAAAGCGACGCCTCCGCATCAGGATGGCTACTACTTTATGTTGCAGCCACAACAGGCGTTAACGATGTGGTTGGCATTGGAAGAGGTTACCGAAGAAACCGGTTGTGTAAAATATATTCCGGGTTCTCACCTTAAAGAAATGCGTCCCCATGGCAGAACAGCCACCCTTGGTTTTTCACAAGGCATTACCGATTTCGGTACAGAGGAAGATAAACAAACTGAAGTGTCATTTCCGGCGCAACCGGGTGATTTATTAATACATCACTCTCTTACTATACATAGAGCAGGATCGAATACTACTTCGGATAGAACCAGAAAAGCATTGGGACTCATTTATTTCGGTGCTTCTGCAAAGGAAGACTTTCAGGCTAAAGAGCGCTACAAACTGCAGCTCGCTAAGGAAAGGGAAGCACAGTGATAAAGTATATTCTAAATATATGCATGTGCATTCTTCTTTTGCAGCCAATATTGGCGCAACAAACATGGAATAGCAGCGATCGGCCAGACATATTTCAACCCAGAATGGCGATGTTTAAAGCGATGCCGATAGGGAAGAAGGATATTGTTTTCGTGGGTAATAGTATCACATTTTGGGGAGATTGGCCAGAATTATTGAAGAGTGCCAGGTATAAAAATAGAGCTATACCAGGCGATACGAGTTATGGACTGCTTGAATTGTTGGCGGAAGGTATAATAGGAAATCCCAAATCAATTTTTATTATGATTGGGATTAATGATTTAGCGAGAGGTATCCCTGTTGACACTATTCAGAATAATTATAAACGTGCCCTGGCTTTGATTCGGCAACATTCAACTAAAACAAAAATATATTTTCAGTCCATACTTCCGGTGAATGATAATTTCGGAAAACTAAAGAATCATTATAAACGTGCTGCAGAAATTCCGGCGATTAATAATTTTCTTAAAGAATGGACAAAACAAGAAGGCGTAGGATATGTAAACTTGTTTGATGTGATGGCTGATGCAGATGGAAAATTAAAAGAAACATACACCTGGGACGGTGTTCACCTGATGATTGAAGGATATAGGCAATGGGTAGACGAATTGAAGAGACAAAAGCTAATAGAATAGTGATTTGTCTTTGTAATCCCGACTTTTTCGTGATTTCTACCAACGGGAGAAATCTTTTGAGAATGTTTACCGTGAAGTATTGCTGTTCGAAGTCTTCGACTTCGAACCTTTTATGTTCTTCCGAGACTGAGTCTCGGCTATAAAACACAGACGAAGTCTGTGGAGAACATAGTACTCATGAAGTCGCAGACTTCGGAGAGCGAAAACTCATCATATGTCGCAGAATTCTTGATCACTCAAAACTTCGTTTGATAAAGACGGTTATGTTTATTCCCGGTTTTCTTTCTATCGAAGAGGTCGTTACGCTTAATAATAAGTAAAGGACTTTATAGCCAACAGGTTAGGTTTATCCCTCACAGTCGTTCACTATTTTCTATAGACTATTCACCCACCTATCGCATCTTTTCTCCTACTTCGCGAAACGCGAAACGATAGACGTGATCTGAAAAACTTAGATTTCTCTCTCACACTCAGCTCGAAAAAACTGGTCATACGATCTATATCAATAAAAAAAATACATGCTATGGAAATGAAATATGTCCTGCAAACCCTTTTATTCTTTTCCGCTGATATGGCGGATCATATCCTTCAAGCGTTCATGCAAATCTACCCGCAAGGAGAAAAATGACATTTTTCGAAGCCCATTGAAAAAATCATCCGAAGAGGGGACATGGTGTAGTCCGGGGTCTTAGTATAAAAATGCCCAATAAGTCAGATGGTAGGATAAAAATGGACTGCAAATTCTCCTCAAAAGGCTTTAATTATACATAATAAACATGGATTGCGGTATATTGCGCACTGTATCCAAGAGTACTGTTTTTATAATGAGAAAAATGATTTGGATAACAAATTGTTGGGTTTCATAGGAACCTAAGACAAGGATCTGGAGATTAAATACATAAACCATAAAAATAAAAAGAATAGCATGCCGAACAAATGGACAGGAAAAGGAAACCCCTATACCAAGCAAGAGGTCAGGGACCGACTTCAAAAAGTAGTAGATCAAAAGAAGGCCATTATTGCCGCAGGGGCGGGTACGGGCATTAGTGCAAAGTTTATAGAAAAAGGAGGAGCCGACCTCATCATCATATACAATTCCGGTCGTTTTCGGATGTCCGGCCACGGCTCCACAGCGGGCATGATGGCCTATGGCGATGCTAATGCCGTGGCCATGGAGATCGGGGAGTTCGAAGTGTTGCCGGTGGTTGAAGAAGTTCCGGTAATATGCGGGGTGCACGGTAGCGATCCTCGCCGAAGAATGTGGCATTTCCTTGGGAAAGTGAAGGATATGGGTTTTTCCGGTGTCAACAATTTTCCTACCCATTCCATTATAGACGGGCATTTCAGGAACGTACTCGAAGAAACGGGGATGAGCTTTCAAAAGGAGGTTGAGATGGTTAATTTAGCCACCCGCATGGATATGTTCTCCATTGTTTATGTTGCCAAACCCGAAGAGGCTGTTCAAATGGCCGATGCCGGAGCCGATGCCATTATCGCTCACGTGGGTACGACTGTTGGTGGGTCTATTGGGGTTACCGGGGCCACCGTTTCTATGGATGCTGCCTTGGAGCGTACACAGGCCATAGTGGATGCTGTAAAGAAAGCCAACCACGATACCTTTTTCCTGGCACATGGTGGGCCGATTAACACGCCCGAAGACGTGCGGTATGTGTTGGACCACGTCAATGGTCTGCACGGATTTGTGGGTGCCTCCTCCTTGGAAAGAATGGGTGTGGAGCAGTCGTTGATCAATCTCACCAAAGAATTTAAATCATTAAACTTATAAAGTATTCCGTCCATGTCGAAGCAATGGAAGTTCGTAAAAGAAAAGGACTTGATGTTTGAGGAGACCGTAGGACGGTTGCACTATTGGCATTATCACCCCAAGCTCATTGAGGGGGCAGATTCCTATATGGTGAAGGTGGTGGTGCCTGAAGGCATGGGCCACGATTTTCACCGGCATCCCAAAATGCACGAGATTCTATACATCCTTAAGGGTAGAGCGGAACAGTGGATTGAGAACGAGGTACAGTTCCTGGAACCAGGCGATTCAGTATATATAGATGCCGATGTAGCACACGGTACCTTCAATGCCGGAAAGGGCGAACTCGAATTTTTGGCTGTACTGTCTCCCCGAGATGGTTGGGAAGCGGGCACTTTGGATGTAAGCCGGGATGAACCTTATGTGGGCTATCGCCCCAATAACAGATAACAAAATTAATGGCGCACCTAAAAGTTGGGTGCGCCCAAAATTAATAACAACGACCATGCAATGCTTGCACATAAGACTTTTATTAATTGTATTGGGGACCTTCTTTTTGGGGGGCTGTACTGAAGAAATTGGGCCACCACCCCCGTTGACCTATACCGGAGAAAACCCAAGGGTACAGAATCCATTGAGCCCTGAAGATTCTAAAAAGCATATTCAGCTCCCGGAAGGTTTCCGTGCCCGGCTTTTTGCGTCCGAGCCGGAGATTATTAACCCGATTGCCTTTACATGGGACGAAAGGGGACGATTGTGGGTGGTACAATCCATGGACTATCCGCATGGACTGGCTAATGAGGTGGGCGGTGATCGGATCACCATCTGCGAGGATACCGACGGAGATGGAAAGGCTGATAAGTTTACCGATTTTGCTATCCATCAAAGCCTATCCACCGGAATAACCCTGGTGAAGGGTGGAGCCATTGTTGCGCAGGCACCCGATATGGTATTTTTGGAGGATACCGACGGCGATGATAAAATGGACAAGCGCACCGTCCTTTTCAGCGGGTTTGGAACCTTCGATACACATGCGGGACCCTCAAGCCTGCGTTATGGAATTGATAATGCCATCTGGGGCGCGGTGGGTTATTCGGGCTTTGAATATCAGTTTCAGGGACAACCTGTGAACTTTACGCGGGGTGTTTACCGTTTTGGAAAAGATGGTTCTTTTCTGGAGCCCATCGGTCAGTTTGATAACAATACCTGGGGCCTGGGCTATAACGAAAACTTTGAAATTTTTGGCTCTACAGCCAACAATAACCACGCCTGTTATGTGGGTATCCCGCTAAGGCACTATAAATATTTGGATAAGATGCCTTCCTGGGCGCTGAACGCCGATTTTATACAGGGCCATTATGAAATAAACCCCGTAGATACCATTCCACTGCAACAGGTAGATGTTCGTGGAGGATTTACTGCCGCTTCAGGGGCCAATTTCTACACGGCGCGCAATTATCCCGAAGAATATCGTAACCAAATGTACGTAGCAGAACCTACGGGACATTTGGTGCATATCGCCAGGGTCGTCAAGCACGGTGGGGGATATAAGGAAGAGGACGGGGGAAACATATTTGCCAGTACTGATGCCTGGACTGCCCCCGTTTTTGCCGAGACAGGTCCGGACGGAAACCTTTGGGTGGCTGATTGGTACAATCCTGTCATTCAGCATAATCCTGATCAGAGGGGTATGGACAACCAGATATGGAATACCGACAAGGGCGAGGGCAATGCCCATATCAATCCATTACGGGATTATAAACATGGTAGGATTTATGTTATTGAATATAAAGGCGCCAAAAAATCCCGAATTTCCAAATTGAAAAGAGATGACACCAAGGCCTTGTTGAAGACCCTGCAAAGCGATAATCAATTTTGGCGGGTCACTGCACAGCGACTGATCGTGGAGGAAAATAAAAAGGAATTGGTACCCGATCTGATCAAAATGGCTTTGGACAATGCCAGGACCGATGAGAATGGACTTAACGCCCCGGCACTCCATGCCCTATGGACTCTAAAGGGGTTGGGTGTGTTGGACGGAAGTAATGCTGAAGCGAGCGAAGCGGTTGTAAAAGGATTGTCGAGCAAGAGTTATGCAGTGAAACGGGCGGCCCTTGCCTTACTGCCCGAAACAAACGAAAGCAGTGAAAAGTTAGCCTCTTCCGGGCTTTTGACCGATCCTGACCTGCAGGTACGGCTGGCAGCTATCCTCAGAGCCGGGGAACTTCCGGAATCTGTAAGCCTCTATGCCCAAATGGAAAAGACGATGGAAGACAGCGTTAATAGCGCTGATAAATGGCTGAATGCTGCCATCAAGGTCTATTTTAGGGAGATGAACTATGAAACGGTGGATGCCAACTCCGTTGATATGCTGGTGCCATCGGCAGAAGAGGGAAAAACGATTTGGAGCTATACCGAGATCCGCCCGGCGGACGACTGGATGAGCACCAATTTTGACGATTCCTCATGGAAAAAAGGAGCGGCCATCTTCGGCGGGAAATCCATTCAAAAAGCGAAAACTTCCTGGACCTCTGATGATATCTGGCTGAGACGGGATGTGCAGATCAATGCGGAAATTGATGAACCGGTATTGAAGATAGTGCACGACGACGATTATGAGGTGTACGTAAACGGGGAACTATTTTTTGCAGAGACCGGGGCAAGTGGGTTGAACTACAAGTATATAAAGCTGGACAATGAAAAAGGGAAACTTTTCAAAAAGGGCAAAAATACTATCGCAGTTCATTGTCGTAATACCGGCGGGGATCAGTTTATAGATGTGGGCTTTGGTAAAATCGGAAAAATAAAAGCCGATGTAACCTTTGAACTTCAGACTGTACCCCAGGAAATGGCGTACAACAAAACGGTTCTCCAAGCTACGGCAGGGCAAACCATTGAGATAAAATTGGTGAACAACGATCAAATGCCGCACAACCTGGTAGTGGTGTCTCCCGGTAGCCTGAACGATTTCGGGGCAATGGTGGAAGCCTTCGTGACGACTCCGGAAGCCGAAAAAATGGGATACGTTCCAAAATCGAGGTATGTTTTGGGAAGCATCAAAATGCTGAGCCCCAATGAGCAAGGGTCCTTAATTCTTACCCTGCCCAATATCCCCGGCAGGTATCCCTTTGTGTGTACCTTTCCGGGCCATTGGCAGATGATGCAGGGCGTTATTATCGTCACCGCTCCCGGATCCTATATTTCCAAGGATGAGAACGCCCCTAATATAGTCATCATGGGTGGGGGCGGATCGCACGATTTTTTAAACTTATTTGGAGTGGTTGATGGCAGGATATTGAGCGATAATGGTAAGAACAGTGTGGTCTATACGGAAAACTCTGCGGAAATGGGGGCTATGCTACCCTCTACCGACCTATTGCTATTAAGCAACAACAAGCCTGTAGATATGGCCACACGCAAGGTTATCATGGACCGGGTCAACACCGGAGAAATGAGCATGCTTATCTATCATCCCGGCACCTGGTACAATTGGGAAGACTGGCCCGAATATAATAAGCAGATCGTAGGCGGTGGGTCCCGTTCTCATGAAGCCCTGCAGGAATTTGAAGTACGGGTGGTTAAACCAGATCATCCCATCATGAAAGGGGTCCCCAGGACTTTTCGGATCGTGGACGAACTGTATCGTTGGGAAAAGGACCCAGGTGCGGAGATAGAGGTCTTGGCTATCAGCAAAGGGTTGAAATCGGGGGCGGAATATCCGGCGGTATGGGTAGTGAAGCACCCTAACGCCAAAATTGTGGGCAATACGCTTGGGCACGATGAAAGAGCGCACGGCCATAAGGCCTATCAGTCGATACTAAAAAATAGTGCGGAATGGGCGAAGAAGCAAAAAACAGTGCAGTAACATTTTATCAGATACGTGTGACCGGGCTTATCGAGCCCGGTCATTACCTCCTCGTTTTGCAAAACAAGGCTATAAAGCAACCCGGTTTGTTGTTTGAAGAACATGGGGAGTGGGTGACAGTATTTAGGAAAGAAAAGCTGATCAGGTAAGGGAACTATTGCCAACAATATCAACGAAATAAATGCGATCCCACCCCGGGATTAGCATGACAAATACAAATAGAATTGACACTCCGAACAAACTGCTAGGTGATCCAAATCAATGAAGATATTACATGTTACAACCGTTGTCATTCTGAGCTTGCGAAGAATCTACTATTTTCTGCCTAACGGTACTCCTGCACGTGAGGACACATGCCTAGGCGACTGCTAAGAGCTGTATTTTTGACTAAGAAGTATTGTAATCCTTTTGAAGCATTGAATGCTCCTACAGTTTCTTTCTTACTTGTCTCGCCTCAGGCGTAGACGATTACGGCCGATTTCGGGAACGCCTTGATGTAACTGTAGAATTACTGTGATCTCAACTATAGTTCCTTGATATTATAAGCAAACAAATAATATAATTAATCAGGGTACCTAAGCTGAGACCACAGTAGCACAAAAGTTACATCAAGGCGTCCCGGGGAATAGCGGTAATTATTCCCCGGCGGCTTTTGGATACTTTTTCCGCAAAAAGTATCAAGAAAAATAAATGAGAGCTCATCCGTAAATCCAGTCCGCTGTCTAATACTATGTCATTGGCACGGCCGCAAGTAGGAAGGATCTCCAGCCAACAATAGCTAAATCTCTACTACATGAGGTTATAACAGAAGAAAGTACCAGATTTATGTATGATAGTAGCAATCCGTCTGTTTTTTCAAAAGTACATTTGGTTGAATGACTCCTTGCATTGAAACAAAATCGATAAAAAAATACCTGTCTGTATGGGCGGCGGTTATTGTGTTGTTTTCAGCCTGCAATGCAGAACAAAAAATAAATCAGATGTCAGCAGATGAATTGAAGAAAGAAGCGGTAGATACGCTTCGGCGCGTTTTATATGAACAACAGGAATGGGTAAAAGTGCATGCAGCAGAATTCCTAATCTGGTCTGGAAACCCTGAAGGAGTAAAAGATGTTTATCTTAAAGAACAGGAAGCCTTTGTAGACAAACCAAAGTATCGGATCGGTATCTGGCGGGTATTGGCGCAACTGAATACAGGAGACGAAAAGCAGAAATACCAACAACAAATAATCGATGCATTTATTGATACAGCTGGCAATGATCGTATACATGCTGTAGAAACTATGGCGAAACTAAAACTTTCTCCACTGCCGGATCATTCGGTAATAGCAGAACATGCATTGCGAAGCGATGTGGAAAGTTTAAGTGCGTATACAAAATGGAGTATTGCTTATACCAATGAAGCAGCTATGCAAAAAGCAAAGCAAGACTTTCTGGAAAGCATATTGGATGAAAATGAGGAAGAGTTACCCAAACGTATAGCTGCCTATGTACTTCGGAATAGTGGTGTGTTAGAAGAGGCGCAATGGCAGAAATTGAGTCAATTTGTATTACAGTTACCTGATGAGTCAAGTACAAGACTAAGCTTTACGAATGCTGCACTACTGACAGCACCGGCAATTTTACATAAATCAGCAGAATTTCAGCAATTGAAAACTATTTTCTATAGCTATCAATCCAAAGCCGAAAAAGCAGTACGAATAGATATGGTAGCGGGTCTGGCGGAATTTGGTACAGAAAACGATTTGCCTTTGCTGTTGGAATGGTTACACAATAAGAAACCTACGGGCAACACTGCCGATGATGCCGACGTGCAGGCTTCTGCAGCTTACGCTATTTTGAAGATGGTGAAGTAGTTCATTATTCATACATGGATCGGTTCAAGTGATCGTTCATACAGTTTGCAACGGAAGCGAAGTATTGCCGATCCTTTTCTATGAGTGGCAGATAAATCCACTACAAGTCCATAAAATTGTACCAGTTAATTGCATAAAAATAGGATTGAACTTAAGAAGGGCGTAGTAAATTGAGGAACGAAACTAAACGGTCTTCATGAAATTTCAACAGTCTCTTTTACCTAACGATATAGAATTAGCTAAACAACTGGAAGGCTTTTTGCCGGATGAAATCTTTGATATTCACGTACATCCTTTTAATGCCAAACATTTTCCTAAGGGAGAATGGGCATTTTTGAACGGAATTGAACAATTAGGTGCCAAAGATCATCAGCAATATTTAAAAAGGTATATGCCTGGTGTATCCTCCATTCATGGATTGTATTTTGGCATGCCTCGTAAAACTGCCGATCGTTCAGCTATGAATGCTTGGGTGTCTGAAGAAATAGAAAACAACGCAACCCACTTAAGCAGAAGCCTGATGGTGGTATCTCCGGACGACGATCCTAAGATGGTGGCTAAGGCATTGCAGAACAAAAAGTTTTGTGGCATAAAAGTATATCATTGTTATTCTACCCGGCCAGATACTATGAATGCCGGATTAACAGAGTATGCTCCGGAATGGATGTGGGAAATATTGAATGCGTACAATGGCGTGATGATGTTACATATGGTAAAGAATGATGCTATTGACGATGAAGACAATCAAAAAGAAATCAGAAGGCTTTGTAAAACCTATCCGAAGGTAAAGCTGATACTGGCACATGTGGCACGGAGTTTTAATTATCGCAATGCCAAAGCTGGTTTATACAGCATGGCCGATATAGAAAATGTGGTGGTGGATACTTCCGCTATTGCGGAAACGGAGTCGTTCTCAACAGCCTTGAAAATTTTGGGACCTAAACGGGTGTTATGGGGCTCTGATTTTGGGGTGAGTGAAATGCGGGGCCGATGTATTACCACGGGCAATCGTTTCTTTTGGTTACATCCGGAGTTAATAGATCAAAGGTATCAAGCACCTTCTGAAACCAATATGACTTTGGTAGGGCTGGAATCATTGCTAACATTAAAGGAGAGCTGTGCAACTTTAGGGTTGAATAAAACAGATGTAAAAGATATTTTTTATAACAATGCTGTAGCGCTACTTCAGCCGCATTTGGGAGTTGTTGAGTCGCCTAAAGAACCAATGCAGCAATGGAAAGCAGCCAAACAGATCATTTCTGGTGGAACAGGCTTGCTGTCTAAACGGGCAGAACAGTTTAATGAAGATTGGCCTACTTTCTTCTCCAAAAGTTCCGGTTGTGAAGTATGGGATTTGAATGGTAAGAAATATATTGACTGTGCCGGTGGTATTGGTGCTGTGTTGTTAGGGTATGCAGATGAAGAGGTAACATCATCGGTTACCCGACGATTGGCCTTGGGTACATACTCCTCGTTAGTGAATCCACAAGAAATGGAATTGGCGGAAAAGTTATTGGTTTTGCATCCCTGGGCAGGCAAAATTCGGTATGCCAGAACTGGGGGAGAAGCTATGACGGTTGCAGTACGTATTGCCAGGGCTGCTTCCGGCAAATCTGGCATTGCTTTTTGCGGTTACCACGGCTGGCACGATTGGTATCTGGCCGCAAATCTGGGAGAAGGCAATGCGCTGGATGGGCATTTACTACCAGGCTTAGAGCCGAAGGGTGTGCCCCGAGAATTAGCCGGTACAGCTGTGCCTTTTAAATACAATGATTTTGCATCTTTTGAAAATGCGATTGAAAAATTGGCAGATAACTTTGGCGTTGTTGTAATGGAATCGATGCGTTCACAGTTTCCGGAGGACAATTTTTTACAAAAGATTAAGGATAAATGTGTGCAAAAAGGAGCAGTGTTAATAGTGGATGAAATTACCAGCGGATTACGTTATGGTTTTCCGGGTGCGCTATCACGTTATGATATAACTCCCGATGTAGTGGTATATGCCAAGGCCATGGGAAATGGAATACCCTTTGCCGCTGTAATTGGTAGGGAAGATATTATGACTGCTGCAGATACAAGTTTTATTTCTTCCAGTTACTGGACAGATGGTATTGGTACGGCAGCAGCACTGGCTGTGCTGGAAAAAGTACAGCGTGAAAATGTTTTTGAGTCGGTTTGGCAGAAAGGAGAACAACTACAGCAACAGCTAAAAGCCGTCGCAGCAAAATTTCCCTTAGCGGCTATGGTGGTGGGGGGAATGGCTGCCTCACCTACGTTCACATTTACATCTCCCCATGCATCAGCCGCAAAAAAGGCTTTTATCAGTCGCATGTTGCAGAAAGGCTTTTTGGTATCTGGAATATTTTATTTGATGCAGGCACATAAAGAGGAACATGTAAGATCGTTTACAACCGCTTTTGAAGAGACTTTACAAAGCATCTCAACCGATATAGAAAGTGGCAGGCTGATGGCTGATGCCGGTGGATTTCAGCATGGGTTTACAAGGTTGGCCTAATACGGTATATGGATCTGCCTCTTAATTTAAAACTATCTTGTAGGAAAAAGCATCTCCGTAATATCAAAAAATAAACCCAATGCCGGTTTCTACAATGTTTTTGTAAGGCGTTGGATCAAGTTTAGAATTATTCTTTCTAAATTGGTAGTTTGCCTTTACAACGATATTTTCTTTCGTGTTGAAGTTTATACCTAGTGTTAGAATATTCATATCACTTTGCAGTCGCGGATAATTTGTCAGGGATTGGTGTATGGCTTGATGTGTATTAAGTCTTTCAAACCTGCTAAACAAGCTTAGCTTCATTTCTTGTGGATCATACAGGAAAGTTTTTTTATTTTGATTGCTGTGTTTTTTGTTTCTGATATAGGGTAGAATATCGCAGCCTAATTCAAATAAATATCCATAGGTTTTGTTTCCTAATACTTGTCCATTCATCCCATTTTCATCTTTTGTGAGTTCGTAAATTTTATCCGTATCCCCCAGAGTTCCGTATGTGCCTACCGTTACAAAACGAAAGTTTTTGAAATCATACTTCGCATAGGCCGTGGTTAGTGTGACACGCCCTTTAATTCCGGTAAGTTGGTTACCGATATCCAGGGAGTGCCCTTGTCCTGAATTTCCATAATAGCCAGAGGCGGACAAACTAAGGTTTTTAATGCCGTTGTAGTTAATTTGTGGATTGATAGACAGGGATTGGGGAACATTAAGGTTTATATGTCTTCCTTGCCGTATCCAGCTCTCGCTCCGGTATCGTTCACTATGTAAGCCTTGAGAAAAACCCACAGCATAACTCCAGTTTTTATAAATCTTACCGTAAAGCATGACTCCAAGTTCTATCCAGGTTGTGGGCGTTATGAGTCTTTCCACTTCCGAACGGTTTACAGAGTAAAACATTATTGGCTCATCGTTATTATTTACATACCCTATAGTAAGCGGATAGAATCCCAATCTCGCTTTCAAATAGTCCTTAAACAGATAGTCCACGAAAGCTTCGATCATAATTTCGTGATGGCTTTCTTTGTTTTTGTGATGTAGAAATTCTATTTGAAGTTCAGAGTTCCATATCAGCTTGTCGGTAATCCGATATCCAAAAAAAAGCGATTGCCTGTATAAACCGGAATAATATAATTCAAGATCGCCCAAATCGGTATTTACATTTTGTTGAAGGGGAACATAATTGTATTCTCCAAAGCCACTCAAAGACCAGCGTTTGTCTGAGAAAAAAATTTTGGAAGCTGCCAGGGCCAATCCGGGCTGTTGTTGAAATTTTGACTTTTCGATTAGTAAACTGTCAGAATCGTTTTTCAAAGTGTCTACCTCCTGCGCATAATTAACGAGTGTGCTTAATATTGTTGCAATGGTGGTCGTAAATAATTGTTTCATTATCTTGAAGGTAGAACAAATCAATTAATGCATTGAGAAGAGGGCGATCTTAGCGGCAAAAGGTGTTTTATCGATTTTGCCGAAACCATTATATTTACCAAAGAAAGTTGATAATCTCTAGCTATTCCATAGTATGTCTACCATTTATACTTATCACTACAAAAGCTCGTTGGGATATCTCATTATTGGAGATTATGAAGGTGAATTGTGTATGTTGGATTGGCAGTACCGGGCACGAAGAAAGCAGGTAGACGAAAGGATTTGTTCTTTCTTTAAAGCCTCGTTTACTGAACAGAAAACGGAATTGCATGATAGGGCAATTCAACAACTCACTGCATATTTGCAAAAGGAGATATCCTCTTTCGATTTACCGCTGGTATTGGCGGGAACAGATTTTCAACAGAAAGTTTGGGGGGTTTTATTGCAAATTCCCTTTGGTAAAACCGTTTCCTATCTCGAGTTAAGTAAACGGTTGGGGGATGAGAAAGCCATACGGGCAGTGGCGTCTGCCAATGGTGCCAACGCGATATCTATCATAGTGCCTTGTCACCGTGTAGTGGGTAGCACCGGTGAACTTACCGGCTACGCCGGGGGCATAAAAGTAAAACAACAATTGCTGCAGTTGGAGGGAGTGCGCCAACAATTGGAAATGTTTGATTGACACTCGCAATTATTATCTTGCCTGTTTTTCCTGTTCAACTATGAAATGAGTGTCCCGTTTGTGGTTTGTTCGATCTGGTACGATTACCTAATTTGAACCATTTTACTTTTTAGTTCCTCAGGTACCGAGTCAATCGTGTGAAGTTTTAATGACGGTGTTTTAGCTGCCAGTGCTGATTCCAGTTTTGCATAGATTACTGGGTCCTCTATTTTCCACATACCTCCGCTGACTGGATCGACGACAAGCATGCCTATTACACCCCCGATAGCTATATTTCCAAAGTACCAGGCATTTAACTTAAAGCTGACCGTGGTTTCGTATGGTGCATAGCCAGGTGCTGAAATGATCACCCGGTACTTTGCAGGAGTGAAGTATCCTGCTCCGTTTTTAAGTCTTAGTTCAGCTGGTCCCTTTCCGTTAAAAATCTCACGTCCTTTTTTATCTGTCACAATAATATCAGCATTTCTTGGTTCCGTTCGGATGTTTAACCGACTGGTGTTTCCGTTAAACATGGTGGCGCAGCCACTAAAGAGGATTACTGTTATGGCGCAAAACACCACAAAGACTATTTTTTTCATTGCCTTTATTTTGACGAACCCAATTCGTAGTCAGTGGTGGTACCAATCATCTTGATCAAGCCGAGCCCCTCTGCTACATACATATGAGCGGTTTGTACCGTCATACCGGCTATTTTAGATTCAATCTTAATGACGGATACCGTATAGGTTCCGGCAGGTACAGTTAATGCAACATTTTTTTCCATCATCGTCATAGTATTTACCACACTGTTACCCTGAAAAGTAGACTGTGTAATAGACCAACTATCCCCCACTTTAGCATCCAAATCATACAATAGATAGGTATCGCTGAATTCAGCAGTACTGGCGGCATATAATTTGCTGCCACATATTTCCTGAAATCCGCCAAAACCGATCAGTCCGGCGTCAGAGCGGGATTCGAAGCGCGTATCGCTTAGTTTTTTGATGGTGACGATTAATGAATCTGCGTCTATAAATGGTGAATTGTTTTTGTAGGCATGCCGGGCTCCATCTTTATACCAAGGACTATCAATAGCACATGTGCCTGGCTTCTCGTCTTTTTTGCAAGATGCAGCAACGACAGTTAGCGAAGCTGCTATAACACAAGAAATAAGTGTTTTCATATATTATTATTTTTTATTCTGCATTTAATAACGTTTGTTTTTGTGAGCTATTGCCTGTCATGAGGTCAGTAGACCTATTCTTTAGGGAATAGAATATGCGTTATATGTTTTTTGGGAATTTTGAACGATATATTAGAATGCAAGGGTTACAAAATGTGGAGCTGTTTTTATGGCGTTTTTTATGACTACCGGCGGTCAAAATATTCCACACCAGTATCCGCTCCTTAACCGATAAGAAAGAAAAATAGTATCAGATATTGGAATGAAAATAACAGGTACTGATAAAACTGCTTAGTAAATTTGGTGGGGGTAGTATTATATTACAAACCAGGTACAAAACTAAATCATTGTTTTTACGAATCATATGTTTAGACTACTACAGATAGATGTTTCAGCCGGACTTGGAATCTTTGACTGGCTCGTTATATTGTTATATGGAATAGGTATGCTCTGGATAGGGTGGCATTATTCCAAACAAAATAAAACAAAAGAAGACTATCTGTTGGGGGGGCGGAAAATGAATCCCGCTGCGGTTGGGATTTCTTTATTTGCAACCCTTCTGAGTACTTTAAGCTACCTCACTTACCCGGGGGAAATGATTCTCAATGGTCCCATGATTTTCGCTGGTATCCTGGCTTTCCCGCTAGTATATTGGGTGGTGGGCTGGTGGCTGATTCCACAGATTATGAAAACAGGCGTTACGAGTGCCTACGAAATTTTGGAACAGCGTTTAGGGTTGAGTGTGCGTATGTTGGCTACTGTTATGTTTTTGCTGCTGCGTCTTTTGTGGATGGCTACCATCATTTATGTAACGGTGGATGTAGCGCTATTTTCGGTCGTAAAGTTTGATAAATCCTGGGTACCGGTAATCGGTATTTTACTTACAGTGATCACTATAGTATATACCTCGATGGGTGGAATGAAAGCGGTGGTGGTTACAGATGTGGTGCAGTCGGCTATTTTTATGGGGGGTGCTTTGTTAAGTGTAGTGATCGTTTGTTATCAATTAAAGTCGGTAGGTGCTATTTTCCCAAATTCCTGGCCGGAGCATTGGGGCGAAATAAAACTGGGCTTTGATCCACAACAACGTACCACATTGGGTAATGCTATGTTGGTACTCTTTGTCTGGTACGTGTGTACTAATGGCTCAGACCAGATGGCGGTGCAACGATATCTGTCTACTTCGGATATTAAAACAGCGAGAAAGTCTTTCCGGATATCCTTGTATTCTAATGTAATTGCCTATTTAATATTGGCCTTGGTGGGTTTATCTATGTTGGCATATTTTACCCAAAACAGCGAACTACTGGTAGCAGGCAAAACAATCAATGAACAGGCGGATACACTTTTTCCTCGTTTTATACTCATTGGATTACCTGCGGGTTTGTCTGGCTTGGTGATTGCCGGATTGCTGGCAGCTGCTATGTCCAGTATGTCATCCGGACTCAACAGTGTATCATCGGTAATTTCGGAGGATTTTATTAAGCGTTTTCGGAAGAATAAATCTGCGGATTTCGATTCATTAAAGCAAATCAAGCGTTTGTCCTATATTACAGGTGCCGCAGTAATGGTGTTGAGTCTATTGGTAGGTCAGGTGCCCGGTAATTTACTCGATGTTATTATGAAGGTGGTAAATTTGTTTGTAGCACCCTTATTTGTTTTGTTTTTTATGGCACTGTTCATACCCTTTGCCACTAACAGAGGAACTTTTTGGGGCGGTATTATTTCTGTAGGGGCGGCAATGGCGGTTGCTTTTTGGGGTGTGTTTGGTATAACAGTTTTATGGATTATGCCTACGTCTTTGGTGGTGGGTATACTGAGTGCTGTTCTATTAAGTTATATAGACTCGAAATTATTTAAAAAGAAAAATTAATTATACAAAGATGCAAATGCGCAAAAGCAGGGTATTGCACAAGCTTCGTTCAGGCGATAACGTAAGTTGTATTAAAATAAATCTGGCTGATCCTCGTGTTTGCGAAATGGCAGCACTGGCTGGCTTTGACTGTGTGTGGGTAGATCAGGAGCATATTAGCCAGGATTGGTCGGCATTGGAGGCTTCGGTTTGGGCTACTAAAGTACATAATGCCGATCTGTTGGTCCGGGTGCCAAGGGGAAGTTATAATGGTTACATCAAGCCCTTGGAGCTGGATGCGACCGGTATCATGGTGCCACATATTATGAGCCTGGCAGACGCTAAGGAAATTGTTCATCATACTAAATTTCATCCAGTGGGCCGCAGGGCTATAGATGGTGGCAATGCCGATGGAGCCTATACAGGTATGGAATTTAATGAGTATCTGCAACAGGCCAATGAGCAACGTTTTGTGGTATTGCAAATAGAAGATCCGGAACCGCTGGAAGAATTGGAAGCTATAGCAGCATTGCCTGGATATGACATGTTGTTTTTCGGTCCTGGTGATTTTAGCCAGGGCATAGGGGCACCTGGTGTATTCGATCATCCAAAATTGATTGAAACAAGAAAAAGAGTAGCAGCACTGGCCAAACAAAATGGAAAATTTGCGGGTACTGTTGGCGGGCTGGGTAATTTAAAGGAGTTGAATGAAATGGGATATCAATTCGTAAGTGTCGGAGCTGATGTGGTGGGACTTAAAAATTATTTTGCCGATTTGATGAAAGCTTTTCAACCAGATCATACATCCGGACAGTCTTATTTGGAAAAGCAATAAAAGATGAATAAACGAATCTTAGGAAATACGGGAATAGAAGTTTCGGAAATAGCATTTGGCGGTGTGGAGATAGGGTTGCCTTACGGAATTGGTGTTAACGGGGCGGAGGATATGTTGTCAGAAAAAGATGCCATACAATTGTTACAAACAGCTATTGAAAAGGGTTTTAATTTTTTTGATACGGCAAGGTTATATGGTGTTAGTGAAGAAAGGATGGGGAAAGCATTTAAGCACTGCAGAAGCAAAGTAGTAATAACTTCCAAATGCAGACATTTCAGAGGAGCCGATGGTTTGTTGCCTGATGATGCAGTGATTAAAGAAATGATCAGAGTATCTGTGCGGGAAAGTCTGAAGGCCTTGCAGACGGATTATATAGATGTATACATGTTACATCAGGCTGATATGGAGATTTTAAACCGGGGGATTATTGCAGAGGAGATGCTTCGGTTGAAAGAGACTGGTGTTGTAAGAGCTATTGGTGTGTCAACTTATACAACAGATGAAACAAAGAGAGCGATAGAATCTGATGTGTGGAATGTAATACAATTGCCTTTTAATTTAATGGACCAGCGTCAACAATCATTGTTTGATTTGGCTAGTGGTTGGGGGATAGGTATTATTGTTCGCTCTGTGTTGCTAAAAGGACTTCTAAGCAGCAGGGGCGTTAATCTGCATCCGCAATTATCTAAGGTAGAAGAGCATATTAAATCATACCGGCAATTGTTACCCGAAACAGCTTTGTCTGATTTAGCAGTTAAGTTCGCTCTATCTTTTCCCCAGATATCATCGGTGCTTATAGGTATAGATAAACCGGACTATCTGGATGCGGCTTTATATGCAGCCAATGGAAGCTATCTGAATAACGGCACCTTGCAACAAGCGCAGGCAATGGCTTTTCCAGATCCTCCGTTTATCAATCTTCCATATTGGGATAAAATGGGTTGGCTTAGGTAAGAATGGAATGCTATTGGGATTTTAAAACCTCGGGGTAAAACAGATGCTTCTTACATTTTCATCTCAAGGTATCGAGCGATTGTATTTGGGTTTGACAGATTCCTCCTTTGTCGGAATGACCGGATGAGGATTAAAAAATTAAGTATGATTAAAATAGGAATAACGGGCATGAGTACCGGAAATGCACATCCATACTCCTGGTCGTCTATTATCAATGGGCAGTATGATGGTAAAGAAGTTTCCAGACTCGGTTATCCCGGGGTTACAGCATATCTGGATGCCAATGCTGATACATTAGGATTGCCAGGTGCTATGGTAACACATGTCTGGACACAGGATGAAGCCATTTCCAAAAGCATTGCAGATTCTTCCGGCATAAAACATGTCGTAAAACATGCAGAGGAGATGATTGGTAAAGTGGATGCTGTTATATTGGCACGCGATGATGCCGAATTTCACAGAGAAATGGCGGCTCCCTTTATAGAAGCTGACATACCCATTTTTATTGATAAGCCACTTGCCATTACCCAAGAAGAATTGGATTGGTTTGCAGATCAGGTATCCAAGGGGAAATTTATTATGTCCTGCTCATCTATGCGTTATGCTAATGAGTGCAGGATTGTAAAACAGGAGCTTCCTGCGCTGGGCAAACTGGAACTTGTGACAGCTGTAGGAAAAAAAGACTGGTTGAAATACGGCGTACATATGGTGGAAGCTATGTTTGCAGTGCTGAACGATCGGAAAGCGGTAACTGTACAACATATTGGTGAGTCTGGAAAGGATGTAGTACATATTAAATTCGAAGATGGATTAACTGCCACCATACATTTGTTTATGGATATATCGGGCACCTTTCAACTTAGCTTTTTTGGTCAAAATGCCTGGCGGATGGCGGATGTCAAAAACTCGTATTCGATGTTCAGGGATAATATAATAGAGTTTGTACGAAGTGTAGAAGAAGGGAAGTCGCGGTTGGACTTTAATAAAACGGTGAACGTGATAAATGTAATAATTGCTGCAGAACAGAGTCGGTTAAGCAGCGGCAAAATGATTAATATAAAATAACGAAGTATGCATGTAATGAATCTGTTTAGCCTTAAACAAAAAGTGGTGTTACTAACAGGCGGTGCGGGCAATTATGGTAAATCCATTACAGAAGGCTTGGGCGAAGCAGAAGCAACCATCATTATTGCTTCCCGCAATATGGAGACATTAGAAAGTACTGCCGCCGATTTCAGAAGCAAAGGTTTTGATGTGCATGCCATGCAATTGGATCAATCGAATCCTGTTTCTGTAAAAGCATTAAAGCAAAATATAAAAGAGAAGTTTGGGCGGTTGGATGTGTTCGTCAACAATGCGGTATCCCGGCCAATGAAAGGTTACCATGCTCCAATAGAACAATTTGAGGAATCTATGAAAGTGAATGCAACTGGTATGATGGATTTGTTGCGGGAAATGACGGGCTTAATTATTGAATCCGGTGGTGGAAGTGTGGTAAACATTAGTTCGATGATGGGTATGTATGCGCCTATGTATTCTAATTATGAGGGTATATCCGGTATGGGCGATATTGCGCCGGATTATTGTTTCCATAACGCTGGGTTGATCATGCTTACACGGTTTATGACTAAAACCCACGCCGGAAAAAATATTCGTTTTAATTGTATTAGTCCTGGAGGGTTGTTCAATAACCAACCGGAGAAATTTGTAGAGAACTATTGCAAAAAAGTGCCGTTAGGAAGGATGGCAAACAACGACGATATAAAGGGTTTGATAGTATTGTTGTCTTCCGATGCCGGTGCCTATATCAACGGTGAGAATATATTAATTGACGGCGGGTTATACGCTTAAAGATTACACTATGCAATTTGGCGGAAAGCTCATTTGGGTAATTGGTGGGGCAGGTTATTTAGGACAGGCAATTGTAAGTTTACTAAATCAATATGGTGCCCGTATTGTATGTATAGACATCGGTAACAAAGCGAAAGAATTTGTAGAGGTTAGTAGATTGGATAGGGTAGAACCCGTAACAGTAGACATCAATAACACTGAGATGCTTGCTGGTTTCGTGAAAGAAATGGTAAGCAGGTTCGGAGTACCCGATGGGCTGGTCAATCTGGCTTTTGGATCTACTGCTAAAAGCCTGGAAGAATTGACAGATACAGAGTTTGATCAGGTGAATCATGCTGCACTAACGGCAACCTTTATACTGTCTCGCGAAGTGTCTGCTTATATGATTAAAAACGGTGGTGGGAGTATGGTGTTATTCTCCAGTATGTATGGAATGGTTTCGCCTGATGAAAGTGTATACGAAGCGCCCATGAATAAAAATCCCATTGAATACGGCGTGGGCAAAGCGGGTGTCATTCAAATGACCAAATACCTATCGGTGCATTGGGCCAGGCAAGGCGTTCGGGTAAATTGTATTTCACCAGGTCCATTTCCCAATCCAACGGTTCAAAAGAATTATCCGGAGTTTGTAGACAGGCTGCGAAAAAAGTCGCCGATGGATCGGGTGGGAGAAGCCGAAGAGATTGCAGGACCTGTTGCTTTTTTATTATCCGATTTGTCAAGTTATGTAAACGGGCATAACCTGGTAGTAGACGGCGGATGGACAAGCTGGTGAGACCGCATGATTTTTAGGCTTATTCTATGGCCGTTTTTCTTGGATACTTTTTCGGGAAAATTATCAAAAAGTTCCGAAAGGAATACTTGTCCGCCGGGGATGATGATCCTGTTTCCCGACAGACGCCTTGAGGTGGACTTTGTGTTACTCAGCGATAAAGTAGTGACAAATTGAAC
The DNA here is from genome assembly GCA_964604365.1 of uncultured Terrimonas sp. GTDB lineage: Bacteria > Bacteroidota > Bacteroidia > Chitinophagales > Chitinophagaceae > Agriterribacter. Next base: position 40,917 of record CAZRYS010000030.1, on the reverse strand, counting down.
CATTACAATTGGGAAAAGGCAGCAACAGCGGGTGCATTTTCCCTGCTGGTTGTGAAGCCTTAGATAATTATCATGTTAAATCGAAAGGGCGTCTTAAAAGCTAGCGCCTATGCCGTTTAGCGGTGCTTGTTGCAGGTTGATTGTTTTATTACCGGGCTCAATTCCCAATTCCTTTCTGAGCGCTATACCTGCTGTTCGTAAAACAGACTTTTCGGGAAGCCGATAGTTAAAGAACGAAAACAAGCTGTCCGGATTCACGGGTTTGTTTCCATTGATATTTTTGAATTCCGGATCTTCATTTATTCCTTTGGTAATACCATTAACTTGTTCTTTGTCTTCAACGGATGTCCATTTTTCAAAACTTGTGTAGGGAGATACTTTAAACCCGAACTGTAAACTGTACCAGTTATTGGCGATAAAGCGACTGCCAATTTCCTGACCGGAAATCAGGTCAGGTCCGGAAACAAAAATATTGTTGAAGAATCCAAAATTACTGTGCATGCTTTGTTGGTCATAGCGAATGGCGGCACCATTATAATTGTAGATGGTGTTATTGTAAAAAAGGAGGTTTTTAAACCGGCTACTATCGTCGGCACTATTCCATATTGAAATACCTGCCGGTTCAGCCATTGCTTGTCCATCATTTTCGCTGATGTTATACCGTATGGTGTTGTTGTACCAACTGCTGGCGCCAGCGTACTGAAAAATACCGAAGCCAGCCCCATCATTTTCGTAGGAAAGACAATACTGAATAGTGGAGTTAGTGACACCACCATCCAGATCGAAACCACCACCATCGCCTGCTCCGGGGGCTGTTTTGTTTTTGTAGGATATGCAATGTTGAATGAGCACGCTGTCCGATTCATAACACCAGATCCCTACGGGACCGTTGCCTTTCCTTGGCATATCCCAGCCATTATTGGTAGCCGTGCAGTACTCTATCGTTACATTCGTACACAATCCCGCTAATATGCCATTGCCACTATGATTGGTGAAGTTGGTAGGGTCGCCGGGATTATTATCGGCGGTGCAGCGGCTGATACGAATATCCCTGCAATCGGTCTTGGAAGATACTCCCAACAGATAAATACCACTGGTGCCGTTTTCGGTTGCCCTTACTTTGGTTATCTCTATGTTTTTTGATGCATAAACCAACAAACCGGACTTTTGAAATCCTTTAATAATAATACTGTCGATGGTGATATTGCTGCTTTCGTTCACGATAACGCCATTGGATGTATTGCCTGATTTTCTTCCGGCACCTTCGAAACGTAGGTTTTTGATAGAAACACCAGATACCTTATGTAAAGTAAGTGCGGAAAAATTGCCAGATTGAATGGTGGCTTTTCCATCGCCGTAGGAACTAATTACAATATTGGCCGATGCACTACTGTTAATAGTAGAATCCAGAAAAATACTGCCCTCAAAAACCTGTCCGCCGGCAAAATAAAGTGTGTCTCCGGCACTAAGTTTTAGTGTCGAAATATGTGCCAGGCTCCTGAATGGCCTGAGAAAACTACCCTCGTTGTCATCTGAGCCATGGTTATCGAAATGATAGGATCTGAAGCTGCTTTTTGTGAAAGGGGTGCAAGAGAAACTAACTATCATTATTATCAGGCTAATAAGATAACTGCTGGATTTAAATACCGTAAAAAACATAATGTTGTGTTTCTGCCGAAAGATACTACATATACAACCTCCTGGAAACATAAGATCTTTAATTTGGTGTTTATTGGTAAAAGACGGACCTTTCAATAGGTCTGTATTCTAAAAAATACCCAACAAAACATACTTACTTCTACTATTCAATGTTTTTTATGAAGAGCCGGCTCATCATCGTTAGTTTTTTGGTTGTGCTGATATTTATTAATTGCAGGTCCGGTGTTGGAGATATTCCTAAAGCATTGGAAAATAAGAAATCGACGATTGAAATTGTTACCAAGCGGGGATATGATGATTTGATAGAAAGTTTGTATATGGAATTGGTCAGTAAAGAGGACGATTTGAAGATGTTAGAAAAGCGCGTGAAGGAAATTAGTGTTCAAAGAAGCGATTCCACGGAGGCATTTACTGCCTTTAACGGAAGGAACCTGGCTTTTTATAATTCTGCCGCTAACCACATTGGTACGATTACTGATACATTGCTTAGGGATAGCGTGAAAAACATTTTCAACCAACATATTCAGCAGTACAATCTCTCTGTTGAGAGACAACATAAATTGTTAGATACGGTTGTTGCTAACGTAGCAACAACGGCAGACCTTTATGTTTTGATCAAGCTTTTTAAGACCCTACCGTTGATCGAAAAGTTTCAACAATCCAATCAGCCGGATTCGGCATCGATAGTGAGATTAATAGAAGAGCAGAAAGCACTTATTGCATATGCTGATAGTATTCTCAAAATGGAAAAGAAATGATGTTGTTCGAAGGCGCATATCCCGTTAGTTAATCACAGAACCGAGTCACCCAATGCCGCTATATTTGTTTTCGCATGTTCTTCTCCGAAGGGCACGGTAGGCTATTGCCTGTTTTTTGTCACTTTCAAACCTTCTGCCAGTGCGTGTCTATACAGTTAATCAATAAGGAGATACAGATAATAAATAGCCGTTCACCCCCATTGATAGGCGATTTACATTTACACAAATCAACCCCACATTATGAAGAAGGATATATGGTCTCATTTTTTAGCAATACTAACTTTGGCAATTTTGTCTACCGGATGCAAAAAGGATCCGGCCCCGCTTACGATTCCCAATAGCTTAAAAGCATCAGATACGCTGGCACTGATGATCAATTTGAAATGGGATGCGGTTAACGAGGCAACTGAGTATAACATATATCGGGCGGACTATAAGGCGGATACAACGAGTTTGGAGTTTGTGAAAGTGGGAACCAGCAATGAGAACAAGTACTCAGATATTGATGTCGTTTCAAGAAGCTCGTATTTTTATAAAGTGGAAGCCACCAGAGCAGGCGAGAAGGGGCCTGAAAGTTACCTGGCGCTGGGTAAAACGAAGAATATTACGCCTGATGAAGCTTTCGACGTATTAGCCACATTAACGGGAGGTGCCCGTTACAATGCATCTTCGGCATCTAAAGTACCGGAAATGATTGTGCAGATCATTAAAGATAATGCTACTACCGGCACGGATCTGGTGTTTCTGATAGATAATACAATAAGTATGAATGATGATATTCGTCAGGTCAAAACTGCCTTAAATGATATTATCAGCCAATTGCCCGCCACTACCCGTTTGGGAGCTGCCACTTACAATGATGCAAATGTTGATCCTAACAACTGGTTTGTTTGGAATGATCTTACTACCGATTATGCAACCATCAGCACTTTTGTTAATAACATCCGTGTATATGGCGGTGGAGATACGCCTGAGTCTGTATATGATGGTTTATACCTTACTATAGAAAAAATGACCTGGTCGTCTACCCGCAAAAGAATGATTATACTAATAGGTGATGCGCCACCTTTAGAGGGTAAGTATAGCACTTATACACTGAGAGATGTGATAGATAAATGTTTGGCGATGGGAGTGGTTGCCAACTTATATCCAATTCTTATTAAATAGTCAATAATTTTTCCAAAAGGAAGGTGTTCTACACTCCTTTCTTTTGGAAAAAATCAGGCAATTATTAATCCAATATTAATGCCGTTTAGTTAAGAATAAATATCATACTAAGCAATTATTTCAAGGTGCTATTGCCGAGTATACAGCACGAAAGCTACATCAGGGCGTTCCGGGGAATTGGGTGTAATATGATCCCCTGACTACTGCTTTTTTCTCATTCATTTATTTATATTGCAGATCAATTTTTGCTATAATTGTATGAGGAATATCTTTATTGTTTTGCTCTTATGTCTGCCTGTATGGGTGCTGAGCCAGGACTCAAAGCCTGTTGCCATTCCTGGTGCATTGTCCACCTTTGTACATTCTTTGCGCTATCAATCTATTAATGGGCATTTTCCGGAAATACAGTTTACGCAATTGACTGATGGTATTACCAAGGTGTATATAAGCTGGTCACTTCCGGCAAATCAAAAGCAGGATGATTGGCAATTTGTGATTGAACCCGGTTTCAAACCGACGTTTCATTGGGCGCCACACCTTACACCAACAGATAATCATATTATAGCCCAGCATACGTTTCGTGCTCCTGCATTGATTGTTACCTCTGCTCAACGCCAGTTGACTATTATACCAGATCTTGACCTGCTAAGTAAAAAGCCTGCGGTGGATTGGTATATGGATGTGGATGCACCCAACAATAAGCTGGTGTTAGGTATGAGTAAATCTTCCGTAAAGGAACATAGTGCTTTTGTAAGAGCCCGAGGCGGAGAATACAGTGCGGGCAAACTTGAATTCGGTTTTTATGTTTTGACGGATAACAACAAAGAAAGTATAGCCAACCCATTCAGAAAGCCGATAGACTTTTTCTGGAAGCATTGGGGCGATGCCGCTACTACCCAATCGATGGCTTTACAAACAGGAAGCATGGAAACATTAGTGAAACAGACCTACGATTGGGCTTTCCATACATGGAAAAAAACGGTATGGCAGGAGTTTGAACTGAACGGTAGAGCAGTAGGTGCGCCGCAGTTTATCGTTAATGTTTCACAAAGCCCGAATTATCCTGGGGAAGCAGACGAGAGAGAATTCCGATCCATCTGGAACCAGGCTTGGTTTCACTCGCTTCGCTCTGCGCAGGGGCTTTACCGTTATGCCAGACGAACCGGAGATGCGTCACTTAAGGAGTATGCGTTAAAAACTAAAGAGCTTGCATTAGCCTTTCCGCAGACAAATGGTTTTTTCCCGGCAGTAATTGGCACTGAAATGGAAGATTTAGTGATTCATGGTGAAAAATTTAATCGCTCTAAAGGCTGGAATAATTACTATTTCGGAAACTCTAATAGAAATCCGTATTCCGATGATGCAAAAACTTCGCCGCTTCATGTTCTTGACATGAGTTATACTGCCTATTATATGCTTACCTGGTATAGCGAGCTGGAAAAAGACGAACGACTACTAACTTATGCGACACAATATGCCGATGCTCTTTTGAAACTTCAGGATAACAAAGGATTTTTCCCGGGGTGGTTAGACGAAAAGAATAAAGTGCTTCCAATTTTACAGCAATCACCGGAGACTGCTCAGTCTGCTACATTTTTGTTTCAACTGTTTGAAATTACAGGAAAAGAAATTTACAAAAAAGCTGCTTTGAAAGCAATTGACGCGGTAGCAACAACCTGTTTGCCAAACGGTCAATGGGAAGACTTCGAAACATATTGGTCATGCAGCGAGTTTGGAAGAGAGCTGGTCGGGAAAAAGATTGTACGAAATAACATGTACAAACAAAATAATTTCAGTATTTACTGGACAGCTGATGCATTGTTGAAAGCTTATCGGGCAACTAACAATAAAAAGTATCTGCAGCAGGGCAGGCGGGCGTTGGATGAATTGCTGATGTATCAGGCTATCTGGCAACCGCCCTTTATATATGTAGATGCAGTGGGTGGTTTTGGGGTAATGAATTTTGATGGCGAGTGGAATGATGCCCGCCAAAGTTTGTTTGCTGAGTTGCTGGTAGAATATGGTAAAATGCTTAATTATCCGCAATATGTAAAAAGAGGGTTGGCAGCTTTGAAAGCATCGTTTTGGATGATCTATAGCCCCGAAAATCCGAAAACGAAGAATCAATGGGAAGCGAAATGGAAATTTTTCGGGAAAGAGGATTATGGTTTTATGATGGAAAATTATGGACATGGTGGTCAGGCTTCAGAAAGTGGAATTGGTATAGGTGAGTTTACCATTTACGATTGGGGCAATGGTGCTGCCGCTGAAGCTTACAACAGAATGTTGGATCGTTACGGAAAAGAATTCTTAGGGCTGGAATAATGTCTGTTCAAAAGTTGTGTGAGGACACACAACCGTGCGTTATAACTACTGTACGAAGTCTCCGACTTCGTATTAAATATGTTCTTCCCGAACTGGGTTCGGCTATCGCCACAAAAAGGATATAAACGAATATGTTCTTTCCGGACGCGGGTAGGAATGTTCACCCTTAATACCGTTTAGTTAAGGAATGTTAAGTAATTGTATCAGGGTACTATAGCCGAGTTTACAGTACTACCGAAGTTTAATCAGGGCGTTCCGGGAATTGGGTGTAATAATTCCCCGGCGGCTTTGGATGCTTTTTCCGCAAAAAGTATCAAGAAAAATTATCGAAAGCTTTGAAATAAACCCTGACCAGTTTGAATAAACGGTATTGAATCCAGGTTTAACTTTTTTGCCACTCAGTTCTAACAGAATGCGTACACTAACGTAATTTTGCCTATTTTGAACAATATGCAGAATGATCAGAAGAAGCTGGATAGTACCCGGCGGGCTACCAAATTAATATTTCTTGTTTGTGGTTTAGGTATTTCCAGTTGGGCACCAATGGTACCCTATGCCAAAGATCGTTTAGCCTTGCACGATGCACACCTGGGTGTCTTACTACTTTTTTTGGGTGGTGGTGCATTGGTGATGATGCCCATTTCGGGCATTTTAGCCAGCAAGTTTGGTAGTCGCATTGTTATTTTATTTTCAGCGCTGGTGATTGCTTTGATTTTACCATTATTATTGGTACTGGACTCAACCGTAGCCATGGCTATAGCGCTTATGTTTTTTGGGGCTGGTATCGGTTCTATCGATGTGGCTATGAACGCACATGCTGTGCAGGTACAAAACCTTTATGGTCGTCCAATTATGTCTTCTTTACATGGGTTGTATAGCGTAGGAGGTTTGTTGGGTGCATTGGGTTTGGGTGTACTCATCAAAATAGGGCTGGAGCCGATTCCTGCAGCTATAGGTATAGCAATTTTGCTGATAGTTATTGCGGTAAGTCAGTTCAAATACTTGTTTAACTTTTCGGAAGAAAAAGCGGTGATTAGCCAATTTTACACAGCGCCGGCAGATGAAGCCCGATCAGGCGGTTTGGTATGGCTAAAAGGAAGTGTGATTTTCCTGGGCTTGATGTGTTTTGCTGTTTTTCTGGCGGAAGGTGCTGTATTGGATTGGAGTGCTGTTTTTTTGAGAGATAACAAAGGAGTTAGCCAGGAGTTTTCTGGTATTGGATATGCAGCTTTCTCGGTGGCTATGGCTTTTGTACGATTGACCGGTGACAAACTGGTGGAACGCTGGAGCGGCAAACTGCTGGTAGTAGGTGGAAGTGTTGTTGCAGCCGCCGGGTTTGCCATTACCATTATTTTCGCAGCCTTGCCAATGGTATTATTTGGTTATATTTTGTTAGGTATTGGCGCCGCTAATATAGTACCCATATTCTTTTCCGATGCAGGTAAGCTAAAAGGAATATCGCCCACGGTAAGTATACCTGTGGTGACAACATTGGGGTATGGTGGACAATTGGCGGGACCAGCATTATTGGGTGTTGTAGCGCACCATTATTCTTTGGCGGCTGCTTTTGGCTGTTTGGTGGTGCTGTTGATTATAGTGGCAGTGGCTTATTTTTTCAAAAGATAAACTGATTAATTAACAAATATTGTTGTATGAACTTTTTGAAAATTATTTTCGGATCTGTATTGCTGCTTGCTGGCTGCGGAGCAGAGAAAGTAAGCCCTAATCAATTAACAACAACCGAAAAAAATGACGGTTGGGAACTGCTTTTTGATGGCAGCACGTTAAATGGCTGGCATATTTATAATAAAGGAATTGTTCCTTCCGCATGGGCGGCAGTAAATGGAGAGTTGTTATGTCAAACCGGCGGCGATTATTTGCATGGCGATTTGGTTTCTGATAAAGAATTCGAAAACTATGAGCTGAAATTTGAATGGAAGATCAGTGAAGGCGGAAATAGCGGACTTTTTATCAACGTAGTGGAAGCGCCCGAGCTCCCTACAGCCTGGGCTTCCGGACCGGAGTATCAGCTGCTGGATTTTGCGCACCAGGATTTTGAAGTGCTTACCAAAAAAACAGGTGGAATATTCGGCTTCCCCTGGCAAAATACAAACGCTGTAATGAAACCAGCCGGTGAATGGAATCAATCAAGCATTCATCAACTTAATGGGAAAGTCGAGTTTTATCTTAATGGTGTATTAGCAACTACACAGGATTTTACAAGTTCGGAATGGAGTAAGATGATTGGTGAAACACATTTTAAAAACTTTCCTGCATTTGGAAAGGCAACCAAAGGGCGTATTGCATTACAGGATTGGGCCAAGGGAATTGCATTTCGAAATATTAAAATTAAGACGCTATAATTATAACATTAAACCTAAAACTATCTAATGAAAGTAGCTTTCTTTTCTACCCAACCCTATGACAAGGTGTTTTTTGATAAGTACAATAAACAGTACGGTTTCGAAATAGAGTATTTTGAAACACATCTGGGACCGCATATAGCGGATATTGTAAAAGATACGGAGGTAGTTTGTGTTTTCGTGAATGATAAATTGACTGCAGGCGTATTGGAAACATTGGCCGGCAACGGGGTTAAGTTGATAGCACTTAGATGTGCCGGATTCAACAATGTAGATATTGAAGCTGCGAAAAAGTTAGGTTTGAAAGTGTGTCGTGTGCCGGCTTATTCTCCGGAAGCGGTGGCAGAGCATACTTTGGCGATGATACTGACTATTAATAGAAAAACTCATAAGGCTTACAACCGGGTGCGGGAACAGAATTTTTCTTTAAATGGTTTACTTGGTTACAACCTTCATGGCAAAACTGTTGGTGTAATTGGCACAGGAAAAATCGGCAAATCCTTTATCAATATCATGCAAGGTTTTGGATGCAAAATATTGGCATATGACCTCTATACCGATAGTGGCTTGCAAGGCATACAATATGTTTCTCTTGAAGAACTCTTGCAGTTGTCAGATATTGTTTCGTTGCACTGTCCATTAACAGCCGACAATCACTACCTGATCAATAAGAATACAATAGATCTGATGAAACCTGGTGTAACGATTGTAAATACCAGCAGGGGCGGGTTAGTGAACACGGCAGATATGATTGAAGCATTAAAAGCAAAGAAAGTAGGAGCACTTTGCATAGATGTATATGAGCAGGAGGAAAAATTGTTTTTCAGAGATCTTTCAGAAAATATCATTGAGGATGATAATATTCAACGATTGATGAGTTTTCCGAATGTACTTATCACCGCTCATCAGGCATTTTTTACGGAGGAAGCACTTTCAGAAATTGCACAAACGACCTTGGAAAGTATATCAAAGTTTGCTGCGGGTACACCTAATACAGCCGTTATGTTAATATAGTAATCTACTTTAGAATGTGGTTTCTGGAGCTTCTATTCGAAATAATTGTAAATCTATTATAAGCCATCCTGGTGCTTTTGTGCGATGAGCTTTTACAGGTTTCAAGGGCAGCTTTTGGAACTATCTTAAGGAGTCCGATGTTCAAAAGAATGCTGCAGTTGGAATACTCTTATTAATCGTTATCGTTGTTTTGATTGCTGCATACTGATAATTTTTCAACCAATCATATAAAGCACTATTTCTAAATTTGAAATGGAGACTATTGTTCAATTATTTGCTTTTGCAAATAAAACTACTGTTAAGAAGCTGCTCTTTATTATATAGGAAAGGGGTTCCGTCCGGATGAGTCATAGTAGCACCACTGCTTTCGGCAATTGCCTGCCCTGCGGCAGTATCTCATTCCATGGTTGGTCCTTCCCGATAGTATATGTGTGCAGTACCTTCCGCTATTCGGCAAAACTTTAATGAGCTCCCTGCGGAAATCAGCCTGGAAACTGGATAGCGAGTGAGCAACTGCTGTTCTCCAGTTGTAGCATGTGAGCGGCTGCCAATGGCTGTCCAGTTGTCTGCTCTATTGTCCGTATGTATAGCGGATGGTGCGGCCGTCCCTTCTATTTTCCAGCTGCCAATGCCAGACAATCCATAATAAATGGTGTCGGTTACAGGAACATAGATTACACCCAGAACAGACTTTCTATTGTGTACTAATGCAATGTTAACCGTAAACTCATCTCTTTTATGAATAAATTCTTTAGTGCCATCCAACGGGTCTACGCACCAGTAATATTCCCAATCTTTTCGGGTGTTATAAGGAATATCTTTTCCTTCTTCAGAAAGAATGGGAATGTTGGGGTATAGTTGAAGTAACTGTTTAGTGATAATTGTATGCGAAGCGTAATCAGCCATCGTTACAGGGCTATTATCTTTTTTAATGGTTACCTGAACAGTGTCCGGCGATTGATAGATTTCCAATATTGCTTTTCCTGCCTCCCGGGCAATTGGTAAAATTGACTCCACTGTTTTCAGATCAATTGTCATCCGTTTCTTTGTTTTATAGCTTTAATAATATCTATTTGCGCCTGTCGTTTTTCCTTATCTAGTTTTGGCGCATTGTCCAGAAATGCTTTTTTCCGTTCCTCATTCTCATTGTTGTAGGTTTGAATTGCAGCTTCGGATATGAGGTCAGGATTTTGAAGCTTGCTGGCTAATGTATATCCAAGAGCTTGTAGCGTAGAGCCGGCTACCCATTCATAAATTTCAATTTCTTCCGAACTCAATTCTTTAAGATATTTATTCGTATTGTTCTTCATTACTGGTTTCTCCAGGTTTTTCCACATTTCGCCAGCGGCCGCTGTTGATTTTGATGAACTTGATTCATAGAATTCCATCATGTTTTCAAGATAGTTTATGCCTAAGAATTTGCAGAGTGCCCGAACTTTTTCTTCAGGAGTGGCAACCAGTTCTTCATAACTAAGAAGGAATACTTTTTCTGTTCCATATTTGTTTAAAAGCGAAAGACAGGTATCCTGTTCTTTTTTCCATTGTGTGGCCAAGTGATAAACATGTTTGTCACCAACTATTGCTTTTTTAAATGAAAGTGCTACGTCCCGCCCATCCCGGTATAGAAAAATATACTTAAGATTCATGCCTTCCGCTTCCATTTGTTGCGAATAGAAGAGATTGGTCATACTCTTACAACACCAGTATTGGGCTGATTTTATTTGCGCTGCCCGTTCATATATAAGTTTGAATATTTCAAAAATACTGAACTGTGGTGATGCATTGTAGATACTTTCTTTATTGAAATCAACGCCTTCCCACGGTACAGGATTGGCATTCACATAATCAACCATGTCACTTATCAATTGTTTATACGTGCCGCTATAGAGTTCGCCATAGAGCGGAAGCAATGGTATAAAGTTTTGTAGTAAATGTGGTGGATGGGGTGCGGCTATGGCAGGATGCTGCTCTAACATTACCCTAAGCAGGTTGGAGCCAGAACGTTGGGTGCCTATAAATTGTATGCCTGAAATTGAGTTCTTCATTTTGGTGATGCTGTTTAACTGAAATATGTATATACTACTGCGTATATAATAGCGCCTGCAATAAGGTACACAGGACTTATTTTATAGAACCCGGTAAGTGCAATTGATATTACAAATAATATAATTAATGATGCATTCCACGGAAGGTTCCATCCAAGACGTATAGCTGATCCGGCTATCATGCCAATAACGGTAAACTTAATGCCAGATACTATTTGTTGGATGTAATGTGTATGTTTTATGCTTTCGTATATACGTGATACCAAAAGCATTAATGTTGCGGATGGGGCAAAAATAGCAATAGTGGCTATCAGCGCACCGGGAAGTCCTAAAAGTTTGTAACCGATAAAAGTTGCACTTACCAATATAGGCCCCGGTGTAACCTGGCTGAAGGTAATAGCATCTCTGAATTCCTGTTGGCTGATCCACTGCATGCCATCAACAAATAGAGACTGCATGATGGGAATCATTACATACCCGCCACCAAATAACGACAGGCTGATACCGGAGAATGTAAGAAACATCTTTAACGGCAACCAGTCTACTTCTTTATACACACCTGTTACAAAAATTAAAAAGAGGCTAAGTAACACAACAAATGTTATTATAATAGGTCGGGGAGCTGGCCGATAGCGCACTTTTTCTATAGCCGTCTTTATATTCTGAGGATGAAACAGGTAACCACATAGCCCGCCGACAGCTAACAATCCCAGTATAATATAAAAGTTATTGCTGAAAGCCGCTGTTGCAATCCCGATCAGTACCAAAAGGTTTTGAATAAGATTGCCGGCTTTTGCTTTGGTATATAGTTGAATGGCTGTTGATAATATAATGGCGACAACCACTGCATTTATATAGATGAGGAGGTGACCGGCTTGCTCGTTGAATCCTACGGCAAAATAAGCCCAGGCCAAACCAATCATCAATATAACGGCGGGAAGCAAAACTGCAATCATAGAAATGATAGCACCGCTAATTCCTTTCAATAAAAAGCCTATATAGGTAACAATATTTACCGCCATCGGCCCGGGAAGTATACTACCAATGCTGGTAGCCTCCAGTATGGTGTCGTTATGGATGACTTTGTCTTTGTCCACCATCACATTTTTTACAATAGAGATCAATGCCATATGACCGCCAAAGGAGACAGCGCCAATTTTTAAAAATGTAAAAAAAAGATATTGAAGGGTAGGGGCGTTCTTTTTTGTTTCAACCTGCATTTTCCGTTCCATTCTATAATGTTGTAACAGGTAGCGTTGCCTTCAATAATAAGGACACACTTTCTTTTTCTGATTCTACATCTGTATGCAGGTGTAACCAGGGATTCTGAGGCAATTCAAAGGCGGAATTTATACCGGTAAAGTTTTTTATTTCTTCATTACGTGCTTTTTTGTAAAGCCCTTTTACATCTCTTTGTTCGCATATGTGGAGCGGACAATCAACAAACACTTCGTGATATTTATCTCCAAGGATATTCTTTGCAATATGTCTGTGCTCTTCAAGTGGTGTAATAAAGGAACAAATAACTACGAAATTTTTATCGGTAAGCATCTGTGCAATGGTGGCTGCCCGTCTTATATTTTCGGCTCTGTCTGCAATGCTGAAGCCCAGATCTTTATTGATGGTGAGCCGCAATAGATCACCATCCAGTATGCGGCATGTTATAGATAGTTGTGCCAGCTCTTTTAATAATTGGTTGGCGATAGTTGATTTTCCTGAACCGGACAATCCAAATAGCCAAATGGCGGCGCCTTTTTGTCCGGTAATAGTTGTCACGGGTATTTCTATGTCGGAATAGGTAGTGGTGTGTTGCATTAATCCCTTTCTTTAATAATCAAAATGGCGCCTTTCCCATACGCTACGGAAAGGTTGTTAATAGAGATATTGTTTTCTTCAGTCTGCAGGTCCTTTATTGCCGGTTTGTTTATTATGGCTTTTGCAGGATCGATGCCCAGTTGTTCCCAGTTTACTGACAGATTTACTTTTACGTCGGTAGAGTCCCAACTGGCTACAGATAATAGTGCTGACTTTTCTTTTACATAAGTTGTAGCAAGCACATTGCTATTATTGGTTTTTACAGGGTTTTTATCGCTCCAATATCCAAGCATTTCTGATCCCAACATACCGAATGCATCCCATACTTTCCAGATGGGTCCAGGGTCATTGCCATCATAGGGCATCCGGTTCGTCATGCCGTACAGCATGCCGCGCCATGGATTACCCCCTTTTTCCAACATTTCTCCCATCAGTCCAAACGGCAAGCCACTGATCTCTGTAAGGAAAAAATCAGGACTGTTGTTTTCGTAGTCAAAATACTCCCCAAACCAAAGCCTGTCTATATAGGGGAAATGTTCGAGATACAAGTTACCACTATTATTGTATCCGTCTTTTTTGTTGAATTGATTGGCGGAATGTAGATCGATGATGCCGGGCTTGTTGTTTTGTGTGAGTACACGTTTGATCCGTTTCATGGTAATTCTGTCGAAAGCCACATCATCCAGATAAATACCGTCAATGCCTACATGATTTACCAACCAGTTCATGCCTTCTACATAATAATTATGCCAGCGACTCATGCCGCTATTGATGACGGCAGCATCTTTTATTGCCGGTACAAACCATGCTGCTATATAGTCATCACCAAGATGCTCCTGCAGCCAGCTATACCCACCACCCGGACCGACAGAATATATTTCATGTCCAAGACTACGCATGGGGAAGGTTTCATATGCCCGGTTAGATACCTCTCTCACTGTATTGTATATCTTCACTTTCAATCCCTGTGCATGTGCAGAATCAATATAATCCTTCATTTTTTTCCACTCAATGAAAGGATAATTAATCCAGGGGTTGATGGTGTTAGCGTGATGAATATTGATAACAGTAGAGCCGGCTTTTAATACATCTGCTATCGGCGAGTATTTATGATAGAATTTTGTCTGCCACTGAAAATCCGTATCGATGGTATGAAAAGGGGTGATGAGCAGTGTGAAATTGAAAAAAACTGTTTCTCCTTTTTTCAAAATTCTGTCGCCAGAGAAGTTGTTGACAATTACTTCGTTTTCGTTCTCTTTTATTTCTATTCCGCCTTTATTATCGTTTCCCCATGATTGCGGTAGTAGCAGTGGCTTTTGCAAATAGAAATTGGTATTTAATGGTCTGGAGTAGTGCTCATCCCTAAGGCTATACTGTAAACCTTTATTAATATTACCCAGCCAGGCCCCATCTTGGTTTTTGGTTGCCACATTCCAGTTCCATTTGTAGTAGCCGGGTCTGTAGCCCCCTTTTTTACCAAGCCCCATCATATAGGTAGCAGCTTCTTTGGTAAAAGGCATCATCAATGCAATATCATTGAGGGTTATATTATCTGTTGCAGTGAGTTTAATGGTGTATTTTACAAACCCATCAAATTCGATGCTTCCATCCAGATCCATATTTAGACCCGGTGTTGTGTTAGTAGCCATCCATGCAACAGTCCCTGCACTTTGTGTGGTAAAAGCGAATTTTTTATTTGTCCATGTTTGTTGCGTCTTTTCTTTGGTGACTACGTTAAACTGAAAAGGCGCCGCTAGAATATTTTCTGGTGTTGTTTTCAATGCCGTCATTTCTTTGGTAAAATAGCTTTCTATTTGCGCCGGTAATCCTTCTGATGTTAAGGTTAGTTTTCTTCCAAGCAGTGATATGCTTTTGTTTTCTGTTTGTAAGGGAGTATATGGTTTTACAACGGTGTTTTCCTGGGCCAATGTAGAATTTAACCAATGTAACCGCGTTTGCTTTTCTGGTTCACTAATACCACCATCGGCTAATGTAGTAGATGATACCGTAATCTTTAGTTGTATGGTTACTGGTTTGTTGTTGTCAGTCAGGATGGTTGCCTTTCCACTATACGTTCCCGGTTCTGTGCCAACAGGTACGTCCAGTAGACACCATAGCGATTGAACCGTTCCGGCTTTGATGTTAATTGTTTTTTTGAACGTGGAAGCATCGTATTGTACTCCAGTTGTATTGAGGCATGACAGGGCAGAAGCTGGTATTTTGGCGCCTGAAGCCGCTACCAGTTCGCTAAGGTTTATTGTTAATTGTTCAACATTTTTTAAAGCATATACTCCCAATTGAAAAGAGAAATGTTCTCCTTTTGACACTTCGGCTGCAAACTTATAAGAAGGTCCGGAATGTATCCATTTGTAAGGAAGTCTGTCTGTCATGCGCACCGGCAACATCCTGCTTTCCGGAAAAACAAGAAATGCATTATTTCTATATTTTTTTTGCAAGGTCTGTGTTTCAGCCTTTGTAGCAATGATCTCCATTTCTGTAAATACGTTGAAATCATCCACTCCTTCCATTGCTTCTACTGTTGTATTTACGGGCATTTTTTCGTCAAGACCGGAAAGCCAATAGTTTTCGGCAGTTTTTTCGGGTTTTAAGTATGCACTATTAGGATAGTAGGTGCTACCTGCATTTCTGTTAGGTAGATAATAAAGATAATAGATGCCTTTTCCGGAAATAGGTTCAAAATATATTTCACCTTTTTCGTTGGATACTGTGGTTGTTTTTACGTTGCTAATGATTTTTCCAGAACTTTCATCTACCACAATGATTTTCTTTTCTTCAGGATTTTTGTCTCTTCTTCTCCATTCTATATATATTTTTGCCACAGTTCCTATGCCGTTGTAACTAACTATCATTCTTTGATTGCCCAGTGAGTCCGGGTTCCATTCATTATTTCCTGAACGATGCAATGGTGTTTGAGAAAATGTAATAGTGGAGGTTAGTAAAAGCGCAATGATGGTGCTGTATATTTTCATGTAGACGGTTTGGAGCGTGTAAAACAAAATTAGGGGAAAGAAAGAGTTTGATATCTTCGCAAACGATTGCGCATTTTTAATTCAAGAGAATCTGTTTAACTTCATGGTGCGTTTCAGATTATTTACCATTTTTATAATATTGGAAGAATCGAATGATTCAAACTAGTGAACTTTGGCAAAAGTTTGTTGACCATGAAAATAGGGAGGCATACTATAAACTGTATGTCCATTATTACTCCTACTTGTCCTTTGTTGGTGTTAAAAGAGCCTTCGATTCGGAATTGGTGAAGGACGCAATCAATGACATATTTCTGTTGTTTTGGGAAAAAAGGAAGTCATTGAAACACATTCAATCTTCTCATAATTATATTGTTACGTGCTTTTTACGGAAGCTATTAAAGAAAAATTTACTCATTTCGAGGGAGATCGAAGAGGCTGAATTATCTGTAGAGTATGATTTCGAAGAGTACGTTTTCAAAGGACAGGAGTCTAATTTATTTCAGGAAATAAAAAAGCAGATCGCTTCATTACCGCCTAAACAGCGTCAACTTATATATCAAAAATATTATCTCGGGTTGTCCTACAATGAGATATCAAAAGCCAATAACCTTTCTATCAACACGGTTTATAATACAATCTATACTGCTATCAATAAGTTGAAGGTAACGATTGCCCGTACTAAAGTATTAGAATTGCTTGCTCTACTAACGGTTGTAAATTTTTTTTTCAATTAGGCTAGTGAAATAATAGTGCTTACAGCTCTATCAGTCAAATCACTTGCATGCAGAAGCCGAGCCTTTCCGATCTCGTTAACAATCAGAGTTTTATAAACTTTTGCCTAGAAAGGGACCAGAAAGATATGGCCATTTGGAATGGCTATTTGAAACTACACCCTGAAGAGGAAGAAGAAATACTACAGTTGAAACAGTTGTTAAGAGCCGCTGCTATAGCATCCAGGGATATTGAGATGGAGGAACAGTTGGGTAGGCTGAAGGTTAAACTTGGGCAACGTGACAACGTATTTAGCAGGAGAAGGCGCATAATTGGGGTGGCAGTTGCCGCTGTTGTGGTGGCAATAATTGGTATATGGAGTTACAGAGCAGTTGCGGTTACCGAAGAGCCGGTTTTGTCCAGCATCTATGTGACGGAAAAAGCGCAAAGAAAAACGTTGACTTTGGAAGATGGTACTACCGTTGTATTAAATGCCGGCAGTGAATTGGAAGTAAGTTTCAGCCTTACAGAACGTACGGTGCATTTAAAGGGGGAGGCATTTTTTGATGTGACACACGATGCAGATCGCCCATTTTTTGTTAATACAGAGAGGATAAATTTAAAAGTATTAGGTACAGCGTTTAATGTAAAGGACTACCCGGAAGACAAAAGAGCCGAGACGTCTTTGATTCGTGGCAGTGTGGAGTTAAAAGAGGTAAATAGAAATAGTGTTGTGCTTTTGAAGCCCAATCAGAAGTATGTATCGCGAAGTAAGGAACTACCTGCAGGTAAACAAGAAATAGGTGAACGGAAGGAAATCGTATCAGGTGTGCTCCCGGTAAAGATAGATAGTACTATTGCTACGGAAGAGGAACAGCGTGTTGTTGAAACTTCCTGGACCAGGGATCGATTGGTATTTGCCGATGAACCACTCGATAATATTGCCCGGACGCTGGAAAGATGGTATGGTGTGAGTATACAATTGAACGAAGAAGGCTTGGCAAAAAAAATATATACTGCATCATTTAAAGGAGAGCAATTGAAAGATGTGTTGGAAGCATTAAAATTCTCTAACCCATTTAACTATACAATCAAAAATGATACAATTATGATAACGAGATAAGGAAATAAAATGGAGAATGCTGAAACATTCTCCATGTAATTAACGGCCTTGCAATCGGTATCGAGCGTAGAAAAACGAACCGATTGTACATTTTTAACCGAAACATATCTAAGGTATGAAAAAAAGGGATCTCAGTCCAAAACTATCGCTATGTCTTGCGCATAAGACATTGATACTTATGAATTTCTTTACAGCACTGCTACTTGTTTTAAGTCTTCAACTAGCCGCAAAGGGTAGGGCACAGGAAAAAATTACCCTCAAGGCAAAAAACATTGCACTAATTGAGGCATTTAAAGAAATCGAAAGTAAGAGTACTTATCGGTTCGTGTACAGCAAGGATCTTTTGGAAAATGTAATCGTGTCTTCCATCAATGTAAAAGGGGTTACTTTAAGTACAGCTATGGATGAATTGTTGATCAATCATCCATTGGTTTACAGATTTATTAATGAAAGTCTGGTATCAGTAGGAGAAAGAAAGGTTGAAGATGCTCTTGTTAAAGCGTTTGTAAAAGGTGTAGTGCTTGATGAAAGCGGTAAACCGTTGGCGGACGTATCCATAACAGTAAAAGGTACCAGCAAAGGAGTGATAGCTGGCGAAGACGGTACTTTTGAGATAGATGTAAATCCTGGTGAAACGCTTGAATTTTCGATAGTGGGTTTCAAACCTTATACATTGAAAGTGGGTAACGATAAAAATATTACAGTAACACTGACGCCGGATAGGGCAGAATTGAATGCCGTTGTAGTAATAGGATATGGCACTCAAAAGAGGGGAGATTTAACAGGCTCTATTACCAGTCTTAAAGCAAGTGATCTTACATCAGGCGGTACAGTAAGTAATGCCGCATTGGCTCTTCAGGGTAGGGCTGCAGGGGTAATGGTGGTACAAAATTCAAAAGCACCGGGTGGTAGTATTTCAGTGCGTGTACGTGGTTCAAACTCCATCAGCAGTACCAATGAGCCGTTATATGTAGTGGATGGTTTTGCAACAACAAGTGGCGTTGATTTAAACCCTAACGACATAGAGTCTATGGAGATTTTGAAAGACGCATCTGCCACGGCTATATATGGAGCCCGTGGTGCGAATGGCGTAATTATAATTACGACAAAAAGGGATAAATCCGGCAAAGCACAAATTGTCTACAATGGGTATGTAGGTTTGCAGAAAGTAATTAATCCTTTTAAAATGCTGGATGGTAAGCAGTATATGACACTTGCCAATGAGTTATATGAGGAAATTGATGGTCAAGCCGGGCAGGAATATGGTGCATATACTCAGTCTCAGCTACAATCAACCGTCAATACAAACTGGATAAAAGAAACCACACGTACCGGGGTAGTACATAGCCATAATATTCAGATACAAGGTGGCAATGAAAACACAAAAATACTCACCAGTATCGGCTATTTTGATCAGGCCGGTGTTTTGAAAAATACAGACTATTCGAGGTTTTCCGGTCGTGTCAATGTAGATCAAAAAATCGGAGACTTTATCAAATCGGGTGTATCACTTTATGGACAAAGAGCCAATTCGAACATACAAGATTATAGTGGTAATATACTTCAGTCGAATGTGTTGTTGGGCATATTAACGTATGACCCAACGGTAGCTGCTTATAATGCTGATGGTACTTTTGGGAGACCGCCAGGCGGAAGAGGCGATAATCCATTGGCAAATCTGGTGGCCAGGCAGAATGAGGTAGTGCAGGATCGTTTAAATGGAAATGCATACCTTCAAATAAATCCTATCGAGGATCTTACCATTCGTGCAAATGGTGGTGCAGAAATAGCTCATTATTTTACAGGTAAATACTTGCCCAGGAGCACTTATCAGGGAGGAATAGACAACGGAGTGGGAAGCACTATTGATTTTGCTTCTACAAGACAGCTTTTTGATGCTACTGTTAACTACACTAAAACATTTAATGACGTACATTCTTTTGGTGCTTTGGGCGGATATGCATACGAAAAAACTTATTCCAGCTTTAGATCGCTTGCTGCGAAAGGTTTTTCAACAGATCTTTTCAGTTTTAATAATTTAGATGCAGCTTCTACTATCACAGGTACTAACCACTACAAGACTGAAAGTATTTTAATTTCCTTTTTTGGCAGGTTAAATTATGGCTATAAAGATAAATACCTGTTGACGGCCACCGTCAGGCGAGATGGATCTTCTCGTTTTGGTACAAATAATAAATGGGGCTATTTCCCCTCAGCAGCAGTTGCCTGGAAAATGGATAAGGAAGAATTTATCCGCAATCTTAACCTGTTTTCCATCCTTAAAATGCGTTTAGGATATGGACGTACCGGTAACGACCAGATCGGTAATTATGCTTCTTACGCATTGATGGCGACAACTCGGCTAACACTTGACGGTAGCACCAATACGGCAGGAACACATCTGAATCAAAATGCACCTGAGAATCCGTTGCTAAAATGGGAAACTACGTCGCAATATAATCTTGGATTAGATATGGGATTTTTCAACTCCCGCCTGATGGTGACAGTAGATGCATATTACAAGAAAACAAATGACTTACTTATTAATAAGAATTTTCCGTTATACTCCGGTTTCATATCCGGTCAGGTTAATTTAGGTTCTATCGAAAACAAAGGAATAGAATTTGAAATTACGTCTAGAAATATCACCGGAAAAAATTTCTCCTGGGATACTAAGTTCAATTTGGCATTGAATAGAAATAAAGTACTGGATATAGGAGGAAAGGATATTTATCTGACTTCTTCCAAACCCATGGGTACTGTTTCTGAAGAACAATTTGCAGTAATCAGAGAAGGGCAGCCTTTAGGTTCTTTGTTTGGCTATGTGTATGCAGGTGTTATACAACAGGGGGAAACCTACGCACCACAGCCAAGCTCTGTAGCAGGCGATCCTAAATTTTTGGATATTTCAGGGCCAGAAGGAAAACCAGACGGTAAAATTGATGCCAATGACCGTGCAATAATAGGATCGGCTAACCCCAAATTTATTTATGGGTTAACCAATACTTTTAATTATCGCAGTTTCGATCTTAATGTTTTTCTACATGGTACAGTTGGCAATGATTTGTTGAACATGACCCGCATGAACCTCGAATGGAACCGTTCCACAGATGCATTGAACAGGTGGACACCAACAAATACCAACACCGATATTCCGCGTAATGGCTTTTACTACATGAAATCGGGCGGTTATATCAATTCTCATTTTATAGAGAATGCCTCATTCATGCGATTAAAAAATGTGACCATAGGATACACGTTAAAACCGAATACCAGAGCATTTAATTCTATTCGCTTTTTCGTAACCGCTGAAAATTTGCTTACCCTTACAAAGTATTCCGGATGGGATCCGGAAGTGGATACTAAAGGATATGAAACTACAACTGGTGCTTCTGGTGGAGCTTCTAGCGCTGGAACAGCAAATGGCGGACAGGGCGCTAATGCTGGTGCAGGACTTGATTTTAATGCTTATCCCGCCATGCGGTCGTACACTTTTGGCTTGAACATTAATTTTTAATCCGCATTAACTTTTCTTACATTAAAATGTAATCAATGAAAAAATATTTTTCGATCATAAGTGTTGGCTTGTTGGTTCTTGTAACAAGTTGTACAAAGCTTGAACCGAAGCTTTATAGCGATCTTACTACCGCCAATGCATATTCTACTGAAAGTGATATCAATGCTGCTTTGGTGGGGATTTATGCAGATCTTAACCCTTATCCCGGAGATGCCTGGCAATACTATGCCGGTTATCTTGTAATGACAACAGACTATTCAACCGATATGGGGTTCTCAACTGCTGCCGGTGATCCTACCAGGATGAGCAACTTTACATATGATGCCAATAACAGGTATATCAGATACAATTGGCAGTTTATGTATAATGTGATAGCGAATGCCAACTTGCTGCTGTCCAAAATCGAGAGTGTAGATATGGATGAAACGAAGAAGAAAAGAATTATTGGACAGGCGCGGTTTTTAAGAGCACTTGCATACCGGGATATCACCGACGCATGGGGACCTGCGCCGTTATATACAACAGTAGTAGCACCTAATCAAACAGAAAATGCGCCTTTAGCTTCGGTAGCAGACATTGATTTGCAGATAATAGATGATTGTAAGTATGGGATAGATAATTTGCCAGAAAAATGGGATCAGTCAGAAGGTTTGTCAAGAGCTACAAAAGGAGCATGCGCCACATTGCTGGCAAACGTTTACCTGAGGGCTCATAACTATCCTGAGGCAGATAAGTATGTGGATATGGTACTGGCTCTAAAGGATGCGGGTGTTTACCAGTTAAATCCTGATTTTAAAAACGTATGGTCAGAAAACAACAAGTTTGACAAAGGTTTTATCTTTTGTATTCTGCATGAAGCAGGTATGAATGGCGGTGAGATCACCAATCACTTTGGACCATCCGATCATCCTGAGGTAACAGACAGATGGCAATACTATGCTGTTTCTCTTGAGTTTTGGCGCAAATACAACGATCTTGATCCGCGCAAACAGTTTTTTTATTATAATTATGAGGGCGCTTCTCCACGGGATGATCAGACTTCTAATGGATTCTATTATATGATGCCCGCTGTTGGACAAACAACTCCCCCAAGTGATACTGTAAAACTTCTTAAGAACGTAGCGACTAAAAAATATTCCTATGAAATGGTTTCAAACTCTTATTATGATGGTCGCAGTATTTCTATTTTCAGAATAGAAGATGTGATATTATATAAGGCGGAAATAGAAAATGAACTAAACGGACCAAGTGCAGCATTGCCATACATCAATCAAATTAGAGCAAGAGCCGGGGCTCCAGAGTATGGTTCGGGCGGGGCGTTTCCAGTACCAGCTTCTAAAGAGGAAATGGCGCAAAAGATTTTAGATGAACGTGGTTTTGAATTGGTGTTTGAGTATAAAAGAAGACCAGACCTGATCCGTTTTGGTAAGTACGTTAGTACATCCAATGACTATCTTATTTCTCGTGGATTGGTCCCGGTTGTAAAGGAGAATATGAAATATCTTCCTTATCCATTACTGGATGCGCAATTAAATAGTAACATGGCATCAGAAAATTTAAATAGAGTTCCATAATTTTAATCGAACTATTTTGATAGACCACCTGATCTGCGAAATTGGTCAGGTGGTTTTTTCTGAAGTTGGCAAATATGAAAAGAACTATTATAATCATTAGTATAGTTGTAGCTACAGTATCATTAATACTTTATCTAAATCGTTCTGTTTCCATCTTAAGTATTGAGTTGTCTTCTCCAAACAATGTGGCTATGAACGAAGCCATTAATGTTGCGTTGAATAAAGAGGAGAAAATATATGTAAGCTATTGGAAAGAAGGAACCGTCGAAAAATTAAGAACGCCACTTACAGCAAGCGAGAAAATGCACGATGTAAGGTTATTACTACTTGATCCAAATACTGTTTATCATTTTCAAGTGATTATTGACAAGCCCTTTTTTGATATTTATTCTAAGGAAATGTCATTTAAGACCAGAGAACAATCTTCATGGCTGGTACATCAGTGGGTCAGAGATGACCAACCTCATGATGCTACTTCGCTTGACAGTGGAATGGTGATGTTGTGTAATGAAAGATTGCCTGGCTATATTGCTATGGTGGACGGTAAAGGTGCTATTAAGTGGTACTGGCAGATTGACGATATAGGTGTAAGAGCAGCAACACTTACCCCCCGGGGTACTATACTGGCTATGTTACGACCACCTATGCGAGATATAATAGACGACACGCCAAAGGAAGAAGCGGACAGTCTCAGAAATATGGAAAAGCCAATCAGGCGAGGGGCTTTGGGTTTTGCAGGCGGTACGTCTGTTGCAGAGATTGATCTTACTGGTAAAATGCTTTGGCGGATTAATATGGATACCGTTGATGGCGGCAAACACAAAGTAATTCACCACGATGTAAGAATGGATAAAAGCGGAAATATTGTTGTATTAACGCGAAATCAAAAAGTATTTGACATGACAAAGGTCGGTGGTAACGGTGTAGATACATTAGGTGGTGATGGTATTTTGGTTATGGATAACAAAGGTCAAAAAATTTGGGAGTGGGATGTATGGGACGAATGGGATATGGAACACGATCGATCGCTTAAGGAATTCGCATATGATCGATTCCACATGAACTCATTGAATTTTGATATTGATAGTAATTACCTGGTATCGGTGCCTATAGAAGATCAGATATGGAAAATAAACAGCAAAACCGGAAAAGTTATGTGGAAGCTTGGAAAAAATGGCGACTTTGCTTTGGATACGACTTACCATTTTTCATTTCAACATTCTGTACACATCAACCCCTACGGCGACCTTATGGTGTTTGACAACTCCTTGTGGAAAAAAGAGTCTGGAGCTATGTCCTTTAGTCTTGATACCGTCAAGTGGACTGCCACCCCAAAAATACATGCAATGCTTCCGCCATCGAAGTACACTTCCCGTATGGGAAGTGCTTATGTGTTGCCTAATAATAACCTTCTGCAATGCAGCTCAAAAACTGGTGCGGTAATGGTAACGGATCTCAAAGGGGAAATTTTGTGGCAATTAAACTGTTATTTTGTTCCATATAGAGCCGAGTATATCCCGGCTTCCATGTGGAGCAAGTATCTGATGAAGGGTGATTAAAACTTTGGCAGATACTACTGTAGGCTCAATGACAGTTCCCTGATGTTTAGGTGCTGACAGGAGCCCTTTCAGCCGTCATCCTGACGACCGCAGGAAGGAAGGATTGTCGCTATGCGAAGTCTCTGACTTTCGTATCATTATGTTCTTTTCCGACGCTGTCGGCACTTCCTGCCAGACAAATAGAGAGATTAGGTGGGTGAAATCTCCGGCACTTCAATTTCTTGTTAAAGTAAGTAGCAGTTTTTTATTATTTCCCTGTAGGTGTATCAAACTGAATTGTTCAAGAATTTTCTGCCAATCCTCTGGTAGGTATCTTCCTGCATTCGATTTGATAAGACTAGTATTGAGGCTGGCATACAAAAAACCGGTGAATGGAACCATATTTTTGTTTTTTTGATATTGATATGATTCAATCGTAAACAGACTGTCATTAGCTCTTAAATAAGAAGTGACTAAAGGAAGTGCTGTAAACTGTAATTGATTATTGTCTGCCAATGCTGTTGTTCCGGATTGTTTGCAGTAGTTCTCTATCCTGGTAGCAGCATCAGTTTTTATCTCCAATGCAAGGGACGGTTCTGTAACTTCTTCCAGTTTTTTTTGCTCAATTGGGTTAAAGTCGTCATCGTATTCGTAAGTGATAATAGTATCCATTTTTGTGGTGAATTCGGATACAATAAGGCTATATTTTTCATTTTCTGTCAACAATAAACTGTCAGGATGCAAATTGGTGGTGCTGTATATTTTGGTTTTAAAATTGTCTGAAATCAAACCTAATAAGTCTGCTGGTGGTTGTGTAAACTGTAAGTCAATGGCAGCACTGCAGTCAACTAAGATGTCGCTGGTTTTCCAGTCTACTTCTTGTTTTAATTGAGTGCTGATCTCATATTGGCTTCTGTTAAATTGTAAATGGATATTGCCGGTATACGCATTGTTTTGAATGGTTATAACGCCCTGCTTTTTGTCATTGATGGCATTTTCCAGAAAGGAAATATCAATCCATTGTTTTCCTTCTATTTGTTTAGCGACACTAAGGATATCCAGAGAATCTGCATTGTAACCTACAACAAAAAAAAGCGCATGCATTTTTCCGTTGAAGCCGTTTTCGTGTTTGAAAAAGTCATTATCATCAATAAACCCTCTCTGTCTTATGCCTATCCTAAACTTCTTTTCATCTTTTATTGGGATGACCGCGTACCACTTTTGAAGCGGTTGATCTTTCAGGTGAAAGGCGATAAGATAATCGGGAATAGAAAACATTTCTCTCCAACTGACTTCTTCTGAAGAGGAAAAAAGTTTGCCTGATTTCCAGAGTGCTGGCGTGGTGATAAATTCCCACGCCAGCGATTCTATTATACGTTTGCTGTCAAACACAGCGATGGCATCTGCCTCTTTTGGGATGTTGGCAACTGAATATGATTTATGCTTCCATATAAAAATGCCTGCAACAAGTAAAAGCAAGATAACGATCAGTACTTTATTTCTTTTGCGCATTAATGGCTGTTTTGAAAGGCTGTTTCATTCGATTTGTCAGCTTCAATTATTCCTCTGATAGCATCTGTGATATTAAACAAAAACTGGAAACTGTTTTCGTGGTTGCCATGTATCTTCATAGTGTACGATGTTTCAGCAAGTCCTTTTTTTAATTTGCTTTCCATAGTAATATTGCCCAGATTTTCTTCAAGCAGTTTCCTGATCTTTCTGTTTGTTTCTGTACTGAATTCAGGTCCCACCGATTCCAAAACTCTTTTGGTATTAAGGGCGCCGGCAAAGTTGTTTGAAAAAATATGTTTTTTTGCTTCGGAAGAGAGTGTATAGGTTTTACCACTAAATGCATTTTCTACCACTTCTTTTGAAGTTGTTATAATCACCTGATCATTTTTTACACCAAAAAAGATTTCATTTATTGGGTTTTTCTCTTTGTCAATATTCAAAGTATAATATCCGCCTGTTTGCTCATATTGATAGCCACCTTTTTCAGCATATTTAGCTGGAATGGCTACTAGTTTTTGCATAAAATCAGCTCTCTTGGTAGCAAAAGCAATAGTGAAGTCTGGTGCTGGTTCCGTTTTCTTTTTTATTACTTCTTTCTGATTGAAGTCTTCATCGTATTCATATGTTTTATAACTCACTTCTTTGGCAGCCAGTTGGTGTAATATAAAAATCATATTACCTGGTGATAGTTCTGAAATGGCCTTTTCATCTATACTTATTTCCAACAGATCGATGTATAAATTGATAAGATCTGCATATTCAGCGGTAAATGGAGTTGAATTCAGGTAGTCTTTTATCATTTTATAGTAGTAGTGTATCATTGCTTCTGAGTTGAATGATACCGACAGGTAACCCAGGTATTGCGGATTGATATGCGCTGCTAATGACTTTGACTGTTTGCTCTTGTAAATTTGTTTACTAAGATTTTGTAATTCGTCATTAGGTGCATATGTGAGTTGGTTTACTCTGATCTGCTCTTTTTCGAAAAAAAGATTAAAGCCCAAAATATAGCCACTTTCGGTAGCGGCTTTATTGCCCATTTGTCCGAAAAATAATGCGCTGTAGGGACTGTATCCCAACGACATTATTTGGGTGAGGAATTGGTTGTACAGACTACCATAATTCATCCACACATTTACATGTGCATTCTGTTCGGAAACGTTGTTGTATCCGGTAAGAGTACTGATGTTTACTGCATTGGTTTTGTCAAAAGCTTTTGATATTGCCTGAATCGCCGCTGTTTTTTTTCTGACAGCTTTAATAGAATCCTGGTCCTTATACCATTTGTCTGAAAGTGTTGCATTAATGCTATCCTGAAGATCGTAACGCAAGTTATCTTCAAGGTCGCTCCAGACTACTGCGGGTGGTTCAATTTCGTAGTCTTCGGTCTTTTTTTTCTTTTTCTTTTTTTCGACTACTGGTTTGTCCTCAATGTATTGATGTGCTTGTCTTCGTGCATCAACGATAGAATCGACAACCGCGTTTACAGAATCGGTCACTTCTTCAGAAGGATAGTAATATTCATACCTTTCCTGTGCGGTGTGTACATAGGCTAATACTGCAGTTTTGTCATTCCAACCAAGATATTTGTAATCGCTGATTTTGAGGTATTCAAAATTGCTTTGACGTGTTGTCCTGAGTTCAGCTTCGTAGTTTTTTTGTACCAGTTCCAGGAAGTCAGGAAGGTTTTTAATTTCTACTTCTGTGATGAAGCTCATCATAGAGTCGGCAAGGACTGCGTATTGAAGAACTGTTTTTGAAAAATCAATGCCGGTTCTATCCAAAGGAAAGATGCCCTTGGAGTTCATTTCTTTTTGAACCATATTCTGGATGAACTTGTAGTGATTTATTTGCTCGATGGGTAGACTTTCATTAAAACGGGCGCCATTATATTTGATTACAAAGGCGGCATTTTTGGGAACCTGTTGCCCAAAAGCAATTATGATCAGGCAGGTTAAAGCAACGGTAGTCAGCGTTTTTTTCATTCTCTATTTACTTAGTGTTATTGTATTTTGTATGTTTTTTTTGTCTGTGATAATGTCCAGTACATTTAGTTTGAGCATAACCGCTTTTTTGTCTGAAGAAAGTTTGCTGTCTGCGTTATTGCTGGTTACTACCGGTTTGTTGAACCGATAGATGGCCGTGTAGTTCGCACCATTAAATACTTCTTTGTCAGCATTACTCAATTGCTGATAGTCTTTCTTCAGGGAAAAAGCGTTCAGTCTGTTAAAAGTTTTTGTAAGGGCATTGTACTCATAACTTTTTTCGATAGACTGTGCCGGTGCTTTTTCACTTTGGGCAATTTTTTTGACGGCACTGTTCAGGTTCTCAATGTTGTCGAAATTGCAGGTAAGCGTTACGATATAGTTTTCCATATCCAGCCGGGTAACTACATTGCGAATTCCTTTTATGTTCGCCAGTTGTTTTTCTATGTCTGTTACTTTCTTTCTGATTTCGGCTTCACTGGGCACTTCACGGTTGTTGATGGTCTTCATTTTAAGAATGGACGCCACCCTGGTTTTGCTTTTGCTAAGGTTGAGCGTAAGCTGTAGGGTTCCGGCGCCGCTGTCGTTCAGGGTTACCTGCTCAACAATTTCAAAACATCCTTGCAGAAGAAGAAGGGGTGTGATGATTAAAAAAGTATATATATGCTTCACCTGTATTGTTTATTAAAGCTGACAAGACTAATAACTGAATCCGGAACATAATATTTCACTCCATTGGACGGCTGCCGAAACACAAACTCTTGTAATTGACATATGTTAAAAGGTGTTTTTAGAATATAAACGAAGGTAAAAAGCCAATTGTTGCCGATTCTACTGAAAAGTGAGTATTTTTTTAACCTGTAAAATGATAATCTGGCGAGGCGTAGCTTTGATACAAATTAATCATCATGCAGTATTTTACCAGCAGCATCTCTCAAAAGAAGTTTCCTGTTTCTGAAAAGGTGCAGGGCCGGACTTTACGGGAAGGAATTATGAAGGAGATATTGAATGATCATCCGGAATTTAACAGAGACGGGATTTTGGCATTGTCTGAATTGAATGTTTACCGACAACAGTATATTCAAAACCTGCTTACGAGGGAGGTGGGTACCCTTACCGATTTAGAGCAGACAGTTTTAAAAAATATCAGTCAACATCATCTTATTTCAGATGCGGCCAATGATGTGAAGAGACAAGCTACCAGAGGGGAGGAATGGGCTGACAGAATCGCGTCATTTGGCGGTAGCTGGCGCTTCATAGCTATTTTTACAGGGTTCATTATTTTTTGGATGCTGGTTAATATTTATATGTTGAAAAACAAGGGCTTTGATCCTTACCCGTTTATATTGTTGAACCTTATACTTTCCTGCCTGGCGGCTATACAGGCTCCGGTGATTATGATGAGTCAAAACAGGCAGGAGGAAAAGGATCGGGAGCGGGCAAAAAATGACTATATGGTGAACCTGAAGTCTGAGCTGGAGATTCGGATGTTACATGAAAAGATTGATCATCTTATTGTTGCCCAACAAGAGAATTTGCTCGAAATTCAGCAGGTGCAAGTGGATATGATGAAGGAGTTGATGGAGAAATTGCAGGCAAATAGTAAAAAGTAATATAACCCAGGTTTAGTTAAGACAAAAAAAGTTATCAGATATATTCAATCTGACTGTAGCATTACTGTAAACAACTATAGTTCCTTGATATCAGTAGCGGACAAGTTAATCAATTAATCAGGGCGTTCCGGAGAATTGGGTGTAATAATTCCCCGGCGGCTTTTGGATACTTTTTCTGCAAAAAGTATCAAGAACAATAATTGAAAGTTTTGAAATAAATCCGGTTCGAGTATAAATAAAACCTTAACTAAACGGCATTGAACCCAGCTTTATTGACATAACCGCAATAATGCAAATTGTTTTTACACGGGATATATGGCAATTATTTCCCCCGCCACCTGCTGGTTTATCAGGTTGCTGCGGAAAAATATTTTAAAGGCTCATGTAAATTTGGTAATTTGTTCTAAACCAATTTTATGCAGAACTGGCTTAGAACATTATTGGCAGGCGGCGCAGCCTACAAATGGGGTGGCGGATGTTTAAGTACCGTGGCAATTTTTCTGGTAATATACTGGTTGCTTGGGCATTGTTAGAAGAATAGCCCTCACTATATGCGTTGGAGGCTGCTAACGGCAATCCTCCTCACTTCGTTTTGTAATTATAGAGATACTGTAAGTTTCTTCACTTAAGTTAACGGATCGAATCTGCCTTCTCTTATAATATTGTATTTATAATTTATTACACTATTATAATAGAGGATTATGAGAATAGTACACAACTCAGCTTTTATTTTTTGGGTATTTGTGGCCCTTTGTTTCGCTGGATGCACAAAAGACAATAACACTCCGGATAACAAGTCGTACAAGATCGTATTTAAGGCAGAGGCGTCAAATGGAAGTACGCTCAATATGGCTGTTTACGGCTATGACGCCACACTTACCACCCTATCAAATATCGGGGGCATTACCTGGACGAGTCCGGAAATTACTACAAAACCCGGGGCTTCGGTGGCTAGCGTATCATTGAATGCCATGGGGCTCAACGCTTCTTCTACGTTGAAGGTGGAGATATTTGTTGACGGGGTTTTAAAAAAAGAGGGAACAAGTAGCGGTACGGCTTTATCGGCTAATGCCCGGTTTGATTTGAAATAAGGACCTATAGGTATAAAACGAAGAAAGAATGAACAAAAATGCTTTGCTGTCCACGCTATGGATATTTTTGACCCTGAACTTTATATTCTGTGATGTATTCTCCCTCCATTACCATAAAGATTTACAAAATCTATTGGCGGGGAAAGTAGGCGATACCGAAATCACGCAGGCGTTTTTATTAGTTTTCGCGATGGTAATGGAAATTCCGATGCTCATGATTATTTTTTCCCGTACGCTAAAACCAGCGGTAAATAAAGTCTTTAATATAGTGGCCGCATCGCTGCTGATTGTCATTCAAACGACCACTTTATTATGGGGCGAAAATACATTGCACTACCAGTTTTTTAGCGTTATAGAAATAACAACCTGCATTGTAATCGTTGCAATTGCCTGGCAGCGGAAGTTTGGAGCCGTGAAAGGCTAATAAGTCCACATGCGTTTTTAAAGAAAAAAACCCTCCATAGAGATGGAAGGTTTTAACGATTGCTTGCCCTATGAAAACGTTCGAATATATTAGAGACTTTCGTCGTGTTGTGTAATGTCTAATCCTTTTGCTTCCTCTTCTTCGGTTACCCTTATCGGATGAATGATATCCACCAGCTTGAAGACAATGAAACCCATTGCAAAAGAAAAAACTACGGCTATGGCACAACCCGCCAATTGGTTGAAGAAAAACTCGGTACCACCATACCATAAACCATCTTTTCCGTCAGGGTTTATTTTGGTGCTGGCAAACACACCCGTAAGGATCATTCCTACAATACCTCCTACGCCATGACAAGGAAATACATCCAGTGTGTCATCAATTCCGGCTTTGTTTTTCCAATGCACTGCCAGGTTGGAAATGATAGCTGTAATAAATCCTATAAAACAACTTTGAGGGATTCCCACAAATCCTGCGGCCGGTGTAATAGCCACAAGTCCAACCACAGCACCGATGCAGAAGCCCAGTGCAGATGGTTTTCTCCCTCTTAAGGCATCAAAAAATATCCAGGATAAACCGGCCGCTGCCGATGCGGTGTTGGTATTGGCAAATGCATCTACAGCCAGGCTATTTGCGCCCATGGCAGACCCCGCATTGAAGCCGAACCAGCCAAACCAAAGTAAGCCGGTTCCCAATAATACATACGGCACACGAGCAGGTTTCGTTTCCTCTTTATTAATAAGTGATTTTCTTTTTTTCAATACTATGGCCCCGGCAAATGCTACACAACCCGCCGACATATGCACCACGGTACCACCGGCAAAATCCAGCACACCCATTTTAGCCAGGATGCCATCGGGGTGCCAGGTCCAGTGCGCTAATGGACTATAAATAAGAACACTGAACAGGATCATAAACAATACGTAAGAAGTAAACCGGATTCTTTCCGCAGTACCACCCACTACCAAAGCAGGAGTGATGATGGCAAATTTCATTTGAAATAATGCAAACAGCAGAATTGGAATAGTAGGAGCAGCAGCCCAGGGTGCATGGCCATTCAATCCATTCATAAACAGGAACTCTGTTGGGTTGGCAATAATGCCACCGATCGATTCACCAAACACTAATCCAAAGCCCAAAACGAACCATAATATACTGATCAAACCAGTTGCTACAAAGCTTTGCAACATGGTAGAAATTACATTTTTTTTGCCCACCATACCCCCGTAAAAAAATGAAAGTCCGGGTGTCATCAGTAATACAAGGGCAGATGAAATCAGCACCCAGGCAATATCAGGAACGCTGTACACATCGGTTCCATCAAAATCGCCTACGAGCGGAACGAATAAACAAATCACAGAAATAATAGCCAGAAGAAGAAAGGGTATAGCACTGTTGACTTTGGTCATAAGTAGATTGTTTTTTTGTAGTTTGAAGCAGTTAGTTTTGGTTTGATTGTTTGAGTATTTTTTTGAAATAGTTTGAACGTTTCTACTGTAATGGCAGTTGCGTTATGGGCAAAGGGATGAAGTAGCTATACCAAAATGATTATATACACCCTCCGGATCTGCATAGTCTTGAGCAGGGCTGATAAACGTGTCCTGGGCAATTGCCATCAAAACAATAAAGGGGACAACCTGCTTGAATGTTCTTTTAGCCATCAATAGTTTTTTGAATTATAAAATTTAATATTTATAAATTTTGAACAAAATTAAGTGAAATTTGAATATTTAAAAACAATATTGTTAACATATTAAAAATAATAATGTAAATATTTGAATGTTTAGATAATTTCAATAACTGAATAAAACATATACAATAGTATAAAATATTGAAAATCAATTATTTTATAATCAACCCATACTGTCATTGTATATATTGATTAAAAATTTAATTTTAGTAAGTTATTATTGAGAATGAATATAAATAAGACTGGTGCCTATATTTATTATATAGCTGAATTTGTTTAAGTAAGGAAATAAAGCCTCGGCACCGGAGGCTGACAAGTGTTTTATTGCTTGTTATTTTAACTGCTATAACAAGGCCTTACGCACAGGGAGTGGGTACGTTTTCCTGTCGTGGATTGGGGAATGTAACGACGAAAGCCGGTAAACGAAACGTTACCTGGTCAATATGTAACCTACTAAGAGTGTCTTCCTGATTATAGCCTTTGGTTATTTAGTAGCGGAACAGGTTTGCTGTCCAGCATACCTTCCTGACGGGAGCATTTTTTTGTTTTTGAGGAAGTAATGGTCGTTGGAGCGGTTGTAGTGGTGGTCGTTTTTTCCCAGAGGATATAACCCGTCGGACCTACTTCGTAGCTCTTTTGCTTCAACGACGGTTTCCTGATGGTGTGCATTTTCAAAGAAAGCAGACATTCAACCCATATTTACTGCCGTTTAGTTCAGCACAAATAGCTTCGTGCTGAACAATTATCCAAAAATAAGTAGGGAAATATCAGTCTTATGACGTTTTGCAAATCTTTTTTATTCAGAGGTTTATAGTTGAGGCTACAGTAGCGCAAAAGCCTAATCAGGGCGTTCCGGGGAATTGGGTGTAATAATTCCCCGGCGGCTTTTGGATACTTTTTCCGCAAAAAGTATCGAAGAAAAATTACTGAACGTTTTGAAATAAATCTCATCCCGTTTAAATAAAAACCTTAACTAAACGGCATTCAGTTTGGGTTCAAAAATCAATTGCTATCCGAAGTTTCTAACTTCGGATTATTATGTTCTTTTCCGACTCCGTCGGCACCTCTTAGATGTTATAAAATAATTGAAACATAATTTTAAATAGCGGTTGAAAATCAATGCCATGTATAACATGTAATTGGCAAAGCGGATGTGTCCTCTTTTTATACCACTCTTAATCGCTCTTCCTCCAGATCTATCTGGTACAATTGCTGGCGAATAATATCCTCATCTATTTTAGGGTCCTTATTCAGCGTTGACAAATAGGCTCTCTGCACCTCCAGTATTTCTAAAAAAATGACTTTACTTTTTTCGTTCATCCAGCTATCATCACTGGCTTTGGCCCGCTCGTCCCAGTGTTTCATAAATAGCCGCATAGATTCGTTTTCTTCCAATTGGGTACTGTATTTCTCTTTTACAAACTGGTACACATGCTGTTTCAACCCCTTTTTGATTGTTTTCCGGGTTTCTGATTCCTGTTCTTCCTCCAAAAAAGTATCAAAGGCTTTGGTTCTGGTGATAAAATACGGAAGGGTTAATCCTTGTACCACCAGGGTTAAAAGAATGGTAACAAATGTGATAAATAGAATAAGATCTCTTTGCGGAAAAGCGGTGCCGTCGGTCATGGTTAACGGAATGGATAGGGCTGCCGCCAGGGAAACCACCCCCCGCATACCTGTCCATCCCATCAGCAATGGCAGCAAATAAAACCGTTTCCGGTTGAAAATGCGCGGAGCTATACCAGGTCTGAAAATACGGGTGGCGATGACAGCCGCAAAAGCACTAATGATTCTGGCAAGAATCAAAACTGCGGTTACTAAAACTCCGTAGCCGACGGCTGTAGATAGCGGAGTGCCATTTGCACGTAACCCCGCCGTAATTTCTGGCAGGTCCAACCCTATCAGTAAAAACACAATACCATTGAGAATGAAAGAAAAGCTTTCCCATACGTTGGCATTCATAATCCGGCTGGCGCTGGAGAGGTATTTCAACCGATGTACAGACATATACAGTCCGCCGCTTACTACTGCCAGCACACCCGAACAGTGAATCTGTTCTGCTGCCCAGTACATGAAGTAGGGGACTACTAAAGTCAGTGCTACATCAGAAGCTGCTTTGGTTGGCAATCTTTTGTGAAGCTGCACGAAAACCCAGGCGATGGTCAGTCCGATGCCAAAACCGACCAACACCATCCAGAAAAAAGTGGTGGTTGCTTCCTGCCATATAAATTGCCCGGTACCTACGGCAATCAATGCAAACCGGAATATGATTAAGGACGAAGCATCATTCATCAGGCTTTCGCCTTCCAGAATAGAAGAAGTTGTTTTTGGGATTTTTACAAATT
Organism: uncultured Terrimonas sp.; assembly: GCA_964604365.1. Lineage (GTDB taxonomy): Bacteria > Bacteroidota > Bacteroidia > Chitinophagales > Chitinophagaceae > Agriterribacter. The sequence goes on along the minus strand of CAZRYS010000030.1, from coordinate 5,658 downwards.
TGGTAATAGCACCTGTACTCACAGCATCCGGTGGTGATACAATACCTCCTAACAAAAAGCCCAGTGCAATGGTAAAACCAGGAATCATATAATTGGCTACCAGCGCCACAGACAATGCTGTAAAAAAGACTACCAGAAACGCAAAGCTTAAAATCATGCGATACCATTTTTTCATCTCCTTAAACGAGACACTCCAGGCTGCTTCAAAAAGCAGGGGTGGCAGGAAAAGGAAAAAGATCATTTCCGGATCTATTTTTATTTGGGGAAGCTCTGGAATAAAGCTAACCAACAATCCGGCAATCACTAAAAGGATGGGGTAAGCAATTTTGAGTCTTTCGGCCCATAACTCCAGTAGTACTATGGCACCGATCATTGCCAGTAGAAAAGGAAGTGTTTCGTTCATACAATATCAGCGTGTTGTCAATTGATTATAATAGAATATCTTTTATAGGCTGAATAGGTTTGGGTATATCCTCTTCGTTGAGCATTTGTAACAGGTCAATTTCTATGGTTCGGCAAATCGAAAGCATCGGGGTGTCTGTACTTAATCCTTCAAAAGGGTTTTCGGAATAGTCGCCAATCAGTTCCATCACTACATATACCCATCCAACCAGGGTGCCAAAGGGTATCATCAGCCAAATAGAGGCTGGACCCAGTTTCGCAAATTCGCCCACCATACCCATGGGTAAAATGAAAATAAAAATGCAATTGAAAATAAAGCTGTGGTTGGCGTACTGCCTGGGTAGCGGAAATTTTTTTATCCGCTCTGCCTTACCCTGGTGATCATAAAAGTCCTGTAATATTTTTTCCATATCCAGTTGCCGGCGCATATGCAGCAGTCCGGAATCTACCAATTTGGCAAGCTCCCTGGATTGGAGGTTGATTAATTGTGTGGCCTTGTTTGCTACACCTTCCAATGCCGCTACATCTGTAAAGTAGCGTTCTTTTTGTGTCTCATCCAGGAAGTCTTTATACATACCCACCCCCTCACGCTCTCTGCGTTTTCTGCCCACCCGGCCATAATGCCACCGCAAACTTGCGTGTTCCCATTGTGTAGGCTGTAATAATTGTTCCCGCAAAGTATACAACCATGCTATGTGCCGGCAAATCAATCGCTTTTTGACGGCATTAATTTCACTTTGAGAAGCAGTTGAAAATTCACTTGGTCGTATAAATGAATCTATCAACATACCCCAACTGCGACTGCTGTTAACGATGGCTCCCCAGATTTTCCGCGATTCCCAAACGCGATCGTAAGACTGGTTATTTTTAAAGCCGATATAAAAAGCGAGTGCCGTACCTACCAAAGAAACCGGCAACCAGGGAATAGCCAGCCACTGCCAATCTGCAAACTGGAATAATGCCGCAACAATAAACATATAGGTAGCCAGCCACCATATATGATGACCTGCAAATGCGAATATGTCTTTTAAGGAGAAGGACTTCTTTACGTACATGTATTGGTGTTTTTGTCTAAATCTGTTTCGCACGATTGCTCACAAGACTGTCTCTATTCACATCTATTTATAACATTCGACTCTTCGTAAAAAACCTGGGGATACTCAACTGTACCCGATACTTTTGCAAGGGCGCCATCTGTTAGTTCTATTAACATGCAGTTTTCATCAGGAACATCAAAGGGCAATTTAATTCCAAATTGCCTTGCCATTTTGTAGCCAAACTTTGGATAATAACTTTCATGTCCCAGTACTATAATAACATCAAACTTTAGTGCCCTTGCTTTTTGATGCGCATATTGTATTAATGCAGTCCCTATCCCTTTTCTATGGTAATCGGGTAGTACGGCTACGGGCGCCAATGCCAGTGCCTCCTGTGCTGACAGATCGTTTTTTATTTTTATTGTAGATAATAAAATGTATCCTGCTATTATTCCGTTGAGTTCGGCAACGATAGATAACTCTGGAATAAAATGCGCAGAATGCCTGATTCTCTCCACTAAAAAATGCTCTTTGTGGTCACTGAAGACTTCTTTTTCGAACGCTTTCTGAACCAGATCAAACACCTGTTTGTGATCTTGTTCAAGTTCCTGGCGTATAGTCATCATTACAAAATTATGTTTTAAATGCACTATCTGGTGGCTGGCAAAAAAGAAGGTTGCTCTTGAAAAGCTTTAATCCGATTTCAGCTCCACACGTGATGCGTAAACCGATAAACATACATATTGTTTTAATCGTCCTGCTTCGGGTTAAAGCAATGATTTGTTGGTGTATTTCTGTAGTACTTTTAATAATCCACCAGGAACAGAATAAACGACATAAGGTGCGGGATGTATTTAGTTTTTTAAAAATAATAAAACAAATAATAAGTTTTTGACAGAGGATCTCCATCAAAAACCTACTGTAAGTATTAAATTAGCAACAGGCTACGATTGTATAAAAGCTAGGATATCCGCGTTAATGGTAGCCGCTTCTGTAGTGGGCATTCCGTGCGGGAATCCGGGATAGGTTTTTAGTTTTCCATTTTTCAACAGTTTGGCAGACTTCACACCCGCATTCTGGTAGGGAACAATCTGGTCGTCTTCGCCGTGTAAAACCAACACGGGGATGTCTACCGCTTTCAGGTCTTCGGTAAAATCGGTCTCCGAAAATGCTTTGACACATTCGTAATGTGCATTGATACCGCCCATCATTCCCTGCCGCCACCAGTTTCTTCGCACACCTTCTTTTATATCGGCGCCTTCTCTGTTGTATCCATAAAACGGGAGTGTAAGGTCGATATAAAATTGCTGGCGGTTGTTGAGTGTTTGTTCCCGTATGTCATCAAACACTTCGATAGGAACGCCATCTGGATTGGCGGCACTTTTTACCATAACCGGCGGTACAGCACTGATCAGCACAGCCTTCGCTACACGAGCTTTGCCATATTTATTCACATAGCGGATTGCTTCGCCGCCGCCGGTAGAATGCCCTATATGAACGGCATTTTTCAAGTCCAGAAATTCTGTTAGTTCTGCCACATCCCGTGCGTAGGTTTCCATTTCGTGTCCGCCCGAAGTTTGGGTAGAACGTCCGTGACCCCTGCGGTCATGTGCAATAACCCGGAATCCTTTTTGAAAGAAAAACATCATTTGATTGTCCCAGTCATCGGCCGAAAGCGGCCATCCGTGGTGAAAAACAAGTGGCTGTCCTGTACCCCAGTCTTTGTAAAAAAGTTCGGTACCGTCTTTTAATGTTAAGATGCTCATAGATTTTATTTAAAAGGTAAGAAAAAATATAACTACTATAATATTATCAATTATGGGAACTTTTAAACAAAACAACATCGGACGTTTGAACAAAGTCGACAGGTAATCAGATAGCTAGTTTTGTGTCATACAAAAACAAATAAATTTTCAAGAAATGGAACAAAGTAATTACAACGGCGCTTTACAACAACCTATAGGTTCAGGCTTTAACGCAGCGTCAACAGCCACTGATGTCATCAAAGGGATAGATTTAGCCGGTAAAATTGCCATCGTAACCGGTGGAAACACTGGCATAGGGTTAGAAACCACTAAAGTACTTGCCGCAGCGGGAGCGATCGTAATTGTTCCGGCAAGAGATGTTGAAAAAGCAAAAAGTAATCTAAAGGGAATTGCTGGCGTACAGATAGAACCTATGGACTTGATGAACCCATTGTCTGTTGATGCTTTTGCCGAAAATTTTTTGGCTTCGGGAAGGGCGCTCCACCTGCTTATCAATAATGCCGGAATCATGTGGGTGCCGCTTCGTAGAGACCACCGTGGCATCGAGTCACAACTGGCAACCAATTATTTATCGCAATTTCAACTTACAGCCAGCCTATTTCCCGCACTGAAAAAAGCAAACGGTGCCCGGGTTATTAACGTGTCCTCGCACGGCCACCAGTTCGGTACTTTTGATTTTGAGGACCCCAATTTTCTTCATCGTGATTACGAAACGCTACAAGCCTACGGACAATCCAAAACAGCCAGTAATCTATTTGCATTAGAATTAGACAATCGGGCAAAAGGTTTTGGCGTACGGGCATACAGCCTTCACCCGGGAGCTATCGGAGGGACGGAATTGGGCAGGGAAGCTCCTTTGGAACTTTTCCAAAAAATGGGTTTTGTAGACGCAGATGGCAATATGTTTCCTGAAGTAAGGGCATCGCTCAAAACCATTCCACAGGGGGCAGCTACTACTGTTTGGTGCGCAGTCAGCCCGTTACTCCATTCTATTGGAGGGGTGTATTGTGAAGATGCAGAGGTGGCTCCCCTGGCGTCTGATACTGAAATGTCGGCCGGCGTAAAACGTTATTCCCTGGATGCGACTGCTGCAAAACGGCTGTGGAAATGGAGCGAAGAAGTTGCCGGTGTTATGTTCTCAATGGACTAGTGAAAATGGAGGCCCCTAATTTTGGAACTTTTAAACAAAGTAAAATGATTAGTTCATTTATTTTTACAATGTTATTTCTTTTCAGAAGGAAAACTAAAAAGCAAGACAATGGAATACCAGGCGAAATACATAACGGACGACATTAAGCTTTCTTGTTACGAGGATAAGTTTTTTAAGTCGGATATCCTGTTCGAACATCATATGCTTGTCTGGTATATATCAGGAGAAACAAAACTTATACAGGCAGATGCTACCTACCATTTTAAAAGAGGAGATATTTTTCTCATTCCCAAAAATCAATTGGCAACAATTATTAATTATCCTGTAGATGGACAACCACACAAAACGGTAGTGATGCATTTGTCTACACAAAAACTCAGGGACTTTTATGCCAACCGTAGCGTAAAACTTGAAAGATTCGATACTCCAAAGATCTATCATTTTAATAACCATCCTTTGTTGGAGAGTTGTTTGTCTTCCCTTATTCCATATTTTGAAATGAAGACATTGCCGGGTGATATCGCTTCATTAAAAATTACGGAAGCTATTACTATTCTCAGAACAATTGATATAGGAATAGATGATGTGTTGGCTAATTTTGAAGAGCCGGGAAAAATTGATTTGGCAGACTATATGGAAAAGAATTTTATGTTTAATCTGCCATTAGAAAAATTTGGGTACCTGACAGGCAGGAGCCTCACAACATTTAAACGGGATTTTAGTAAAGTGTTCAATAATACGCCTCAGCGATGGTTGACAAAAAAGCGGCTGGAGCTTGCTCATTATCAACTCGCGGAGCATAAAAGAAAACCGATTGATGTTTGTTATGAGGTGGGGTTTGAAAATCTTTCTCACTTTTCTTTTGCCTTCAAAAAGCAATACGGGTATGCCCCAACAGTGTTACTTCAATAGTTTTATGCTTTATGGCTAGTATCCTGTGTGTCTGGCAGCGTATGGGGTGCTGGTTAAAAAAAATAATAGAAGAATGCTGAAATTGGCGAATGCGGGAATTGTCCCTGGAACAGGTTCCGGAGAGGAGGATAAAGAATTTTGAAGAAAGTTTCCGGATAATTTAATTCAAAATAATATGAAAAATCTAATTTTAATGGATGTGGAAACAATACCGTTTAGTTAAGGCAAAAAAAGTTATCAGATATATTCAATCTGGCTGTAGAATTACTGTAAACGCAACTATAGTTCCTTGATATCAGTATCTGCCAAGTTAATCAATTAATCAGGGGTCTTTAGCTGAGTATACCGTATCACAAAAGCTTAATCAGGGCGTTCCGGGGAATTGGGTGTA
>CAZRYS010000029.1:0-69928 GCA_964604365.1 uncultured Terrimonas sp. | reverse complement strand
CAGCAGTTTCAGGCTGGACGTTTTTCAAATGCCCTGCCGAACGCAAAGCTGCTAAACGTTGCCTTCTATACAAACTACTGCCTGTACATGACAGATGTATCTGAAATAATCTCTAGCACGACACATAGACCCTACAAACTTCCGACAGGAAGTTGGAGATATTATCAAGAGTGGAATAAAGCACTTTTTCTTCATTGGAAAGTGTCATATGATGAACTGCGAAAGATTGTTCCAAACGATTTAGAGATTGACAGTTTTAAGGGAGACTATTATATTTCTCTGGTTGCCTTTACAATGGAAAAAATCAGACCAAAATATTTTCCATCAATAAGCGTCATTTCTGACTTCGACGAAATCAATCTAAGGACGTACATCAATAATGACGATAAAGCAGGTGTATACTTTTTAAATATTGAGGCTGGAAAATCTCTGTCTTCTTTTGTGGCGAGACTTTTATCGGGTCTTCCTTATGAAAAAGCAAAAATTAGACGAAGTGATAAAAAGTATATTTCTAAAAATCTGTCAAAAGGATTTCATTTTGACACAGAGTTTATCATCAATGATAAACTGCCGAATAAATCCGAATTAGACAAATGGCTAACAGAGCGATATTGCCTATTTCTTGAGAGTAACAATGAAAGGTATAGGTACGACATTCACCACAAAGAATGGGAAATCAAAGCCGTTGAAACTAAAAAACTAAACCTTTATTATAAAGTGGGCGATATTGTTCTAAGCGAAGTGCCGCCCGATTTGACACACTATTCTGACGGAGTAAAAGTTTTAGCTTGGCAACGAAAAAAACTATGAATGTACAGCAGGCAACATGTGTTCTGCTATACTGGCAGAAGAATAATACATCAACAGCAAATCGCTACTCGGCTTTAGTTCCGGCAGAAGAATCACAGATGAGCAAAATAATATATTTTCAACTTTAGTAACAATATTGGGCTTATGTTCCGGGCTGAACGGATCACAGAATACCAGCACAGCAGAAAGCCCTGAACCGTTGTAGACCATATAACATCCGCATAATCTAAACTATGTTAGCCGTACATTGGACGCCTGTAAATAAAACAAAAAGTATACTAAAGAATGGAATTACAAAGTCTAAAAAGGGACTCTATTGTTTTCCGCTGACAGGACACAAAGCCTTGGATCAATGGTGGATTTACTTTTTTAATCAATGTAGGGTTAGACAACGAAAGCAATACAATGGAATCGTATTTCGAGTAAAACAAACTGACTTGCCAGCTTATTTTGGACATTGGGTTGGTGCTACAACTCGCGACACATTTGAAAAGGAAATAACAACCGTTAAGCAACTCGGAATTGAATATAGAGGAGTCATTCTGTGGCGACTGGGTGAGCTATTGGGATATCAAGTCGACCTTGACAAAGGTTTGTCTGACATTAAAAACCATACTGATTTGTATTTAGAGTTGGCTGAAAAGGAAATTCTAAAATCTACAAAAGCTTTAAGTGAAAAAATGAATGATCTTAATTTTATGATGTATGCTCTTGAAGATTATCAAATTGTCCTATCAAAGTCAATTCCGGCTGAAAGAATAATAAAAGTCATTCCTCAGGGAGACGAATTTGGACGAGTAACCCGGCTTAGAAAGAAATACGGCACATAACCTGGCTGAAGAATATAACATCAACTACAAATCGCTAATCATCATTAGCTCCAGCAGAAAAATCACAGATCAGCAAAATAAGATATCTTCAACATTAGTAACAATATTGGGCTTATGTTCCGGCTGGACGGATCACAGAATACCAGCACAGCAGAAAGCCCTTATCCGTTAGTCACAACTAGCTCATCGCTTTCATGTGGACAGCTTTAACTGGATAAAAGAAAAACTGGTGGACGATAACCGCAATTTCATTATTCCAGACTCATATAGTAAAGTAATTTTAATTCCGTGGGCTGTAGGTATTATAGACGACTTTCCATTTGATGAATATCCTGCTGACAAGTCAACAATCGAAAACATTAACAAGCAGCATCAAATAGAAAGACAATTTGAACTATTTCTAAACAACGATACTGAGGCAAAATATCGGATTTCATCTCTAAAAGAGCTAGCACGACGTTTCCAAATTGAGTATTCTATAGAGACGGATTCTTTAATCAAACAAACCCCAGGCGTAACAAGACTCCTGAGCCAAACCAAAAAGAACCTAAATCATCTATTACATCTGCTTGCTAAGGAGAAAAAATTAAACTTGTATATCCAAGACAACGATCGATATAAAGCTGCAATGTCCGATTGGTCTTTAGCAACCGAGAACACGATATTTGAATTCAAAGACTATATTCTGTTTCAGGAAAAAACCTCATGGGACAGTACTAGCTATTTATTCCCAGAGGATCGAATGTGGTGTTTAGGTAGCATAGAGGACTATCAAAACTTTATACTATATTGTAATGATGACGTACTTTCAGGATTAGCAGAATTGGATGGTTTGGAATATTTTGAAACGACAAGAAATAGTTTGTTCAATACCGTATACGCCTAACCTGCGTTTTGCACAAGTGTGGCTAAAAAATATTCTCAGCGCTTGGTTCGCTTCCCAGCTTCAGTTCCAACTTGACGAATAACTATCAGCATTTATAAGTAAACCAACAATAAAATAAATCCGGGCAGAGGGAATAATAATTCCACACCTGCGCAAAGCCTTTAACCGTTCGCGATAATGGTAAAGCGACACCCAACCACACAATCCTCAATTCGGATACAAAGTCCCTCAATATGGAAACAATCAAAACTAAAATCAGACTGACCTTTGTGTTATCAAATTAAAATTTAAAAGATGACACAATCAAATCAAAGAAAGATTATTTCGGTTAACCCGATTACTCTTAAGGTTACTGGCAGACCTGTTGAGCTGGAAATGAGAATTACAACACCTTTACGGGGCGAGAATTTCCCAATCATTTTATTTTCACACGGTGGAGGGAACAGTAATTTTCTATCTTCTTATAAAGGTGGTGGTCCGTTGGCAGATTACTGGGCTTCACAGGGTTTTGCAGTTATTCAACCTACGCATTTAAGCTCTAAAACCCTTAGCTTACCTCCAACGACACCCGGGTTTCCTATTTATGGTAAATCAAGAGCAGAAGACTTTATTGAAATATTAAACCAATTAGAAGAAATTGAAACCGGTTGCCCGATATTAAAAGGAAAATTTGACAAAGAAAAAGTTGCCGTTGCAGGTCATTCAGGTGGTGGGCTTACTGCAGCAATGTTGATCGGCGCTTATTACACCGAAGATGATGGGAATGAATTATACTTACCCGACAACCGCATTAAAACTGGAATTTTATTGGCACCAAGTGGCGAAGGCGATGACAATATGCCTGCACCTTGGGGAAAAGTAGATATTGTAAGAACATTTAGATATGGTAAAATGCAAACACCTGCATTAGTAATTGCAGGCGACAAAGATGTTTCGCCTATCAGTTCCAAAGGTGTGAAATATTATATGGATGCTTTCTATCAAAGCCCGGGCAAAAAGGATTTACTTACACTGAAAGACGGCGAACATATGTTGGGCGGTGTTACGGGCTACGATGCAGCTGAAACTACTGATGAAAACCCTGCAAGAGTTGAAATTATTCAAAAAATGACAACGGCATATTTACGTTCTTTCTTCAATCCGCAAGATAAAAGTTGGGAAAATGAATTGAAAAACTTAAACGAAACTGAAAATGCACAAGCAACAATTATTTCAAAATGATTAGTTTAGAAAATGAAACCAAACAATCAACCGCATATATTTAATTCATTGCTCGAACTTCACAAGGTGCTTGGGTTACCAAAACCCAAGAACCCTTTGATTAGTTTAATAAACAATAATGAAGGAACAATTTCGGAAGAAGGCTTTCCGCAATCTTTTGTTTTGAACTTTTACAAAATTGCCTACAAACCAAATCTTAAGGGGCGTTTCGAATATGGACAACAGTATTATGACTTTGATGAAGGCGGCTTATGTTTTAGCGCACCCAACCAGCAAAAGGCAATCAATGAAGCAGCAGAAAACGACCATTCGGGTTTTGCATTATTCATTCATCATGATTTTTTACTGGGAAACCCGTTAGCTTCCAAAATAAAAAAATATACTTTCTTCTCTTACTCTGTTAATGAAGCATTGCATTTATCAGACAGGGAAACAGAAACAATACTTTCTGTTTTTAAAATTATTGAAGATGAGCTGAACGAGCGGATTGATGAATTTAGCCAAGATGTTGTACTTGCACAAATTGACTTGCTATTGAACTATTGTAATCGTTTTTATAAGCGGCAATTTCTTACACGGAAGGCAGTAGGTAATGATATGTTACAAAAGTTAGACGAAATCCTGGAAGCATACTTTGATACAGAGAAGACTTTGGAAATGGGCTTACCTACTGTAAAATATTTGGCAGAGCAAATTAATATAACACCTGGTTATTTGAGCGATATGCTTCGTTCTTTGCTTGGACAAAATGCCCAACAGTTTATACATCTAAAAATCATAGAAAGAGCAAAAGAAAAATTAGCTAACAAAACATTTTCAATTTCTGAAATTGCCTACCAAATGGGCTTTGAACATTCACAATCTTTCAATAAATTATTTAAGAGCAAAACCAATAAAACACCATTGGAATTTCGGGCAGAATTTAATTGACGGAAAACCACTACCGCTAATAGGGTACTTGCTACTATGCTGGCTGAAGAATATAACATCAACATAAAATCGCTAATCAGCATTAACTCCGGCAGAAGAAACAAAGATGAAGAAAATAATATATCTTCAACATCAATAACAATATTGGGCTTATGTTCGGGCTGGATGAATCACAGAATACCAGCACAGCAGCAAGCCCTTAACCTCCAGCGGTCAGTTTATAGACACCCCGTAATATTAAGACAATATTTAGAATGAAAGTGTTTGCAGAAACAGAAAGGACAATTTTAAGAGAGATACTTCCGACGGACATAGACGGATTTTTTGAACTTGATTCTGACCCAGAAGTTCACAGATATTTAGGGAACAAACCAGTTGCTGACAAAAAACAAATTATTGACGCAATAAAATTTATAAGACAGCAATATGTTGACAATGGAATTGGACGTTGGGCAATCATTGACAAAAAAACTAAAGATTTTGTTGGTTGGACAGGACTAAAATTTGTAACTGAATTGACAAACCAACACAGAAATTATTATGATCTTGGGTATAGGCTGAGAAAAAAATATTGGGGACAAGGAATTGCGACAGAAACTGCATTTGCTTCTTTGAATTATGCTTTTGACAAACTAAAAGCTGATGAAATTTATGCAATGGCGGACTGTGAAAACGATGGTTCAAACAAAATTTTAAGTAAAATCGGACTTGTATTTATTGAAATTTTTGACTTTGACGGAATTAAGCACAATTGGTATAAAATTGACAAAACAGAATATGAAAACAAAAAGTCGAACCGCTAACAGTGTATCCAATAGTGCGGCTTTACTTTACATGCTCAACTTTGGTAATACTATGTAACTTTAGTGCAAAACTCAGTTGACGCATTTATATTACCGAACCATCGCCCAAGCTTCAACATGAGCGGCTATTATGGAACGACCGTGAAAACAGACCAGACAGATAACAAAAAGTATGACAGACCGTAAACTAAAAATCATATTTAGACTTTTATCGGTTGGACTCTTGACAACTTTACTTTTCAAGTTGACAACTGTTCCGGGTGGAATGATTTTGTCCGGACTTTTTTTAGGCGGAATGTGTATTGTCGGAATTATTATTGTTTGCCTTATTTTGTCAGGACTACTAAAACTTATCTTTAAGAAAACTTCATACTTGACGTTAATGTTCATAACGACAAGTATTTCTTTCTTAGCATTTCACTACCAACTTTACTCACCGACACTGACAATTATAGTTCCTGACGACTATAAAGGCGAAATCAATTTAGTTTTGTCAAACGTGGACGACAATGTTTTGACAATTGACAGCAACGGAATTGGATGTTTAACAGAGTGGACTTTTAACAAAACTTATTCAAGACCAATAGTTAAGCAAGTTGATGGAAAAAACTTAGACGAATATTTAATTGGGTTTAACCCATCAACATTTTTCGGAAAAGGAAAAACTTGTTGTGTGGAAAAACGGGAAATTAGAAGTTTGTCATTTAAAATCGGAACTAAACCACATTTAGAAGACGAGTATTTTGAAAGCAAAAGTTTGACAGAACTTGTAGATAAAGACAAATCTATTTTTACTAAAACTCGACCTACCCACTCCGACAAAATGTGTATTAGAAAAAGGAGAAGTTGGCACTTTAATATTAACCAGATATTTAGGGAACAGTTTTTATAAGCACTAAACGCATATACATTGAATAATCCTCAAAAGATTCTAATAGCAATTTTAGCTACAAATCTACTTTGCACATTCTTTGGAGGACACGGCGGAGCACCATTAGGACTTGTTGAACTAATGGCACTTTATTCAGCAATCACAGCCAATTTTGATGAATTTCCTTTCTTTTCCTTTTGGACACTTTCTGCCATTCTCATGATAATAGGACAAGTCATTGTACTTGTTGGAATATGTAAAACGAATTCAATTGACACTATCCGCTTTGGTAGATTCGGCACAATTCTATTGACATTACCATTGCTATTAATGGTATGGAGAATGCATGCCAATATGTGGACAGCTACATTAGCTACATCTGCTCCGTTTTTGACATTAACAATAGTATTTTGGTGGACAACACGAAATTCAAATGAGATAAAGCTTCCAAGCGGCACAACACACGGATTGTGTGCAAGTGGGGCTAAAGAATAAACATCAGCACTGCTACCAGCTTCAGTTCCGGCAGAAAAATAAAGAATGAACAAAAACTGTATATATATTTCCCCAGGGGATGCCTTCGGCACAACATTAGTAAACTATTGGGCTCCGCACCATTCGGGAAAAAATCATTAAATACCTGGAAAAGAAAGGTCTGATTATTACTCAGAAGTTTTGTTATATGCTTTTCGACAATATTGGTTCAATGGAAAAAATACTCGTTTTTCTTTAGCAAACTCCTTACAAACTATTAGCCCGCGATGTCAGACCGAAAAAAGAAATAAAAGAGTTGTATTTTCATACCATTGGCCGCTTTATGACCACCATTACCCTAACCACCAATATGCAAGCCCCTGCAGATATATGCTTCGACCTTTCACGGAGTGTACGCCTCCATTTGATTTCTACGCAGCATACCCACGAAACCGCGATAGCGGGTAGAACGGAAGGTTTGTTTGAGAAGGGCGATATTGTTACTTGGCGGGCTAAACATTTTGGTGTTTACCAAACACTTACCATGCAAATAAGCGAATTGGATGAACCCAGATCTTTTGAAGACATTATGCTGAAAGGGATATTTAAAAGCATTCGGCACCGGCATCTGTTCTCTGAGCAAAAGGGCATTACCACGATGAAAGATATTTTTCAGTACGAAGTACCTTTCTCCATTTTCGGACAACTTTTTGACAAACTGATCTTGAAACGGTATATGACCCGGCTACTGGAGAAAAGAAATTTGACTATTAAGCATTACGCAGAACTGGGACAACTTGTATGAGTTTGATGTGCTCACTCATCGTTTTCTGCAGTTATTCTAAGCAAATTTCTTCAACACCTTTTCCATCTGCGCCTGTATGCCATCATTACACAGATTCCCGAGACTGCCTTCATGTGTATGTTGTAATTGCTTTTTATAATCGTAACGGAAATCTCCTTTTTCTATATCATTGCCTACCTGGCGATAGGCATCCCGGAAAGAGACTCCTTGGTTTACCAGTTCATTCACTGCTTCTACACTGAATAAATACCGATACTTTTCGTCATCAAGAATATTTTCGGTGACACTGATATTAGACAACATCAGGATTGTCATCTGGATACAGGCTTTAAGTTCCTCCAAAGCTGGAAACAGAATTTCTTTGGTCAACTGTAGGTCCCGGTGGTAGCCGGAAGGCAGATTATTGACGAGCAACGTTAGTTCGTTCGGTGTTGCCTGTATGCGGTTGCATTTAGCCCTGATGAGTTCAAATACATCCGGGTTTTTTTTATGCGGCATAATGCTACTACCCGTTGTCAGCTCCGATGGAAAGGAGATAAATCCAAAGTTTTGATTGATATACAGGCACGCATCCATCGCCAGCTTGCTCAATGTGGCTGCCACAGCACTAATGCCAGTTGCTACCATTTTTTCGGTTTTGCCCCGACTCATCTGAGCGTAAACCGCATTGTAATTTAAAGCTTCAAACTGTAACAGTTGTGTGGTAAGCGTTCTGTTTAAAGGGAAAGAGGAGCCATATCCCGCTCCGCTGCCCAGCGGATTTTTATTGGCGATATGATAGGCTGCTGCCAGCAATTCCAGGTCATCGGTCAGGCTCTCGGCATAGGCTCCAAACCATAAACCAAAAGAAGAAGGCATGGCAATCTGCAAATGAGTGTATCCTGGCAGTAATGTATTTTTGAATTTTTCACTCTGTGTGAGCAACAGATCAAATAGCTTTTTTACTTCTTCCTTCACCGCTAACACCTCGGCCCGGAGATATAACTTTAAATCTACTGCCACCTGGTCGTTACGGCTCCTGCCACTATGTATCTGCTTACCGGCATCTCCTATGCGTTGCGTCAGCAGGTATTCTACCTGTGAGTGCACGTCTTCCATTCCCTCTTCAATCGCAAAAGCTCCTTTTTCTATTTCGTCAAGTATTTGCTCCAATCCCTTCACGGCGGCGTCAGCATCTACAGCATTCATTAACCCCACTTCTTTCAGCATTTTCACATGCGCTATTGATCCCTGTACATCATAGCGGGCCAAAAGAATATCAAACTCTTTATCCCTGCCAACCGTAAATTTCTCGATCAAATCGTTTACAGACGAGCTATCTTTTTGCCAAAGTTTCATGCGTTATAATTAGTGCTGCAAGATACGAAATTGAACAAAGTGCCAGCCTTTTCAACCTGCACCAACCTCCAAAATCTCTTTTCAAAAACTCAATGAGTTCTGAAAACGCCTTCAAGAAGTTTTATGTACAAATCAATTCCTTCTTTTATTTCATGGATGTAAATATATTCATCCGCAGTGTGGCTGCGAGCGGAGTCGCCAGGACCCATTTTTAACGACGTAAAGGGGATCAATGCCTGGTCTGAAGTAGTAGGGGATCCATACCAGGACCGTCCGAGGTTGATGCCCGCCTGCACTACTGGATGTGAAAGTACAATTCCGGAAGAACGCATACGGAGACTACGGGGTTGCATATCACTCTGCACATTGGCCACGATAATTTCCAATACTTCTTCTAACGTATATAATTCGTTTACCCTTACGTCCACCACAAATTTGCATTGTGCGGGCACCACGTTGTGCGCCGTATTCTCCGTTTGTATAACCGTTACGCTGGTTTTTACCGGTCCCAGCAGTTCAGAGACTTTCGGAAACCGGTAGGTCTGAAACCATTCTATATCCTTTATCGCTTTGTATATGGCATTATCCCCTTCTTCGCGGGCAGCATGTCCTGCCCGGCCATTCGCGGTACCATCCAATACCATTAGTCCTTTTTCAGCCACGGCCATCTGCATTTGTGTAGGCTCGCCTACAATGGCAAATGCCCAGTCGCGCTGCTCCGGATTAAAACCAGGATCCTGCAGCAGATACTCTATCCCTCCTTTGCCGGAAATCTCTTCTTCAGCACTGGCTGCAAATACTATATTAAAAGGCAAATCATTACGCTCGTAAAAATGTACAAATACAGCAGCTAATGATACCAGGCATCCACCGGCATCATTGCTCCCCAATCCGTATAATTTTCCATCCTTTTCTATCGCAGAAAAGGGATCCAGCGTATACCCCTTGTTCGGTTTTACGGTATCATGGTGTGAGTTCAACAAAATGGATGTCTTACTTTCATCAAAATACTTGTTGAAAGCAAATACATTATTGCCTACCCGAAAATGCGGGATCATTCTTTTGGCAAAAAAAAGACACAATACCCCGGCCGTCTGGTCTTCTTCCCTGCTAAAAGAAGGAGTCGCAATCAACTGTTTTAACAGCGCAATGGCTTCCTCCGCCAGTATGTTGAATGTATCATCCATTTATAATCGTTGTTCCTGCATTACCGGCCACCAATTTTTCAAGTTCTTCTGCCCTGCCGATAATTACCTTTTGCACACCACTATTGAGGGCGGCAAAGGCATTGTCCAGTTTAGGAATCATTCCTGCAAATATCTTTTTCTCTTCCTTGAGCGTTTGAAAAATCGCCGGTGTTATCCCGGATATTACGGTACTGTCATCCTCCGCATCTAACAACACACCTGCTTTTTCAAAAGAGTATACCAGAGATACCTCAAAATAAGCCGACATTGCTTTCGCGGTTTCCTGGGCAATGGTATCTGCATTGGTATTCAGCAGCTGTCCTTCTCCGTTATGAGTGATAGGCGCCAGCACCAGCATATTGCCCGCGGAAAGTAATGTATGCAGGAAGGTGGCATTCACTTCATCTACATCTCCTGCAAACCCGTAATCAATGTTATTTTTGAGTGGTCGTTTGTGCGCCCGAATGGCGTTACCGTCGGCGCCGGTCAAGCCTACTGCATTACAGCCATAAGATTGCAAGCGGGCTACTATATTTTTATTGATGTATCCCGCATACACCATTGTAACGATCTTTAGCGTCTCTTCATCTGTTATCCTTCTGCCATCGATCATTTGCTGTTCTACACCCATATTTTCAGCAAGCCTGGTTGCCAACTTACCTCCACCGTGAATCAGGATCGTTTTTGTACGCCGGGAAATATCGGCAAACAGTTTCAGAAAAGACAATAGTTTAAGATCATCGTCAATAATATTACCGCCGATTTTAACCACAAGTAGCTTATCCATACTACTGAGTTTTCAGGATTTCGGACAACACTGTTTGCGCAGCCCACACCCGATTGGATGCCTGTTGTGTGACAATACTATTAGGACCATCGAGTATTTCATCGCTAAGCTCCATATTACGTCTTACAGGCAGGCAATGCATCACTTTGGCATTATTGGTAA
This sequence comes from uncultured Terrimonas sp., assembly GCA_964604365.1. GTDB lineage: Bacteria > Bacteroidota > Bacteroidia > Chitinophagales > Chitinophagaceae > Agriterribacter. The sequence continues at coordinate 58,824 of CAZRYS010000029.1, read as the reverse complement.
TTGCCAGTCTTTTATTATTGAGCATCCAGTGCGGATCTGCCATCAATATCTTTCCGTAGTCGTTGTAAGAACTCCAGTTCTTTACATATACAAAATCGGCATCCGTCAAAGCTTCTTCCTGGTTGTGGGTGATAGTAGCGCCTTTTGTAAACGTTTCATCCAGTTCGTAGCCTTCGGGGTGTGTAATTACAAAATCAGCCTTCCCCCAGGCATTTACCCATTGAGAAAAACTGTTGCTGACACATTGCGGCAACGACTTAATATGGGGTGCCCAGGTTAGTACAATCTTGGGTTTTCTGCTGATTTTTTCCTGGTTCAGCACTTCTGTAATTGTGATAATATCTGTAAAGCTCTGTAGCGGGTGCAGAGTAGCACTTTCCAAACTTACTATCGGAATGCCACTATATTGTATAAACTGTTTAATGTATTGTTCGCTATAATCCTCATCGCGGTATAATAACTCCGGAAAAGTTCTGATACAAAGAATATCGAAATAATTCCCCAGGATAGGTGCTGCATCTTTTACATGCTCCACTTTGGTACCGTTCATCACCACGCCTTCCTCAAACTCCAATGCCCAGCCATCATTGCCCACATTAAAAACAATGGTTTCTATACCCAGGTTTTGGGCGGCAATCTGGGTACTCAGCCGGGTACGCATACTGGGGTTCAAAAACAAAAGTCCGATTCGTTTATTTGCCCCCAGCGTTTTATCTCTGAAAGGGTCTGCTTTATAAGAAAGGGCTTTTTGTACAAACGCATCAATATTACTTACATCCTGGGCTGAGATAAATTGTTTCAATGATCACCGATTTATGACAAGTACAATAATAATTATAATATTACAACAAAATATTTACTCTGCCAGTATGGGTAACTGACAATCATCCAACTTGGAGGATCGCTAAACTATTCTGCTGCCGACTCTGCAGATGATTCGGTAGCCACTGCTTCATCTTTGTTTTCCTCTTCTTGCACGGGTCCCAATATAGCTGCGATTTCTTCCTTCAGCGCATCAATAAAATCCACCGCATCTCTTTTCTTCAATCCAAGTGACGGCAGTAAACGAATTACGTTGGGTTTCGCTTCTCCGGTAAATATTTTCTGGTTCAACAACAGGTTTTTTCTCAGGTCTTTCAATTCTTCCGGCACGTCAAAACCAATCATCAACCCACGTCCCCTGACATTTTTAAGTTGTGGAATTTCTGCCAGTGATTCTCGCAGGTATTTGCCCACCATCACAGCATTACCCAGTAATTTTTCTTCCTCCAATACTTCCAATACTGCCAAAGCAGCGGCGCAAGCCAGTGGATTACCCCCAAATGTGGTGCCCAGTTGAAAGTGTTTGGGTTTAATATGCGGCGCGATAATCAAACCCGCCACAGGAAAACCATTGCCCATGCCTTTCGCCATAGTATAGATATCTGCCTTTATACCGCCGAAATCGTGGCTGAAAAATTTACCACTTCTACCATAACCACACTGCACACTATCGGCAATATATATTGCGCCATATTTGTCGCAGAGGTTGCGAATGGCTTTCAAAAACCCTTCGCTGGCCACATTAATACCTCCTACACCCTGAATACCTTCTACTATTACAGAAGAAATATTTTTCCCCTCTTTTTTAAAACAGTCTTCCAATGCCTGTTCATCGTTAAACGGCAGGAAAATAACATTGTCGGTTTCATTTACCGGTGCAACATAATTCTTGTTATCGGTTACTGCCACCGCCAAAGATGTACGCCCGTGAAATGATCTATTGAATGCTATTACTTTTTTTCTGCCGTTATGAAAGGATGCTATCTTCAAAGCATTCTCATTGGCTTCAGCACCACTGTTACAAAGAAACAACTGATAGTCCTCTTTGCCTGTAAACTTCCCCAATTTGGTTGCCAACTCCTGCTGGATGGGTATTCGAACCGAATTTGAGTAAAACGCAATCTTTTTCAATTGCTCTTCTATTCTTTGCACCCAATGTGGATGGGTATGTCCAATAGAAATAACGGCATGTCCACCATACAGATCAAGGTACTGATCCCCGTTATCATCCCATACATAGGAACCTTTCGCCTTTACAATTGCAACATCATTGATGGGATATACGTCAAATAGATTCATAAAATTGTCTCCCGGAGTTTGCCGAAAAATGACGGAGAAGCTTGTGCATGGCTGTACTCAAATAGTCTACACAAATTCCTTGTTACCTTTTGGTTTTAGAATGCTCCTTTTTTTAAAAATTTAAGTTTTATTGTTTAAAGATCATGCACTAAAAATAACCCGCCTTCAATTGCAATCCCGTTGTTTCCTCCAACCCAAACATCAGGTTCATATTCTGAACTGCCTGACCACTGGCACCTTTCAGCAGATTATCTGCTATAGAATGTACTACCAGTTTGGAACCCACTTTCTCCAATTGAATAAAGCATTTATTGGTGTTCACTACCTGTTTCAAAAAAATCTGCTGCTCGCTCACAAATGTAAATGCAGCCCCTTCATAAAAGGATTTGTATAACTTCAGCAACTCTTCGTAACCGGCATTACAATGCACCGTAGAACTTATAAAAATACCCCTGGTGAAATCGCCCCTCCAGGGTACAAAGTTTAATTCATTTTTTTTGCTGTTGCCCTGGGGAGTCAGTTTATTAAGCGACTGTACTATTTCCGCCAGGTGTTGATGGGTAAGGGTTTTATAAGCCTGTATATTATTAGCCCGCCAACTGAAATGCGAAGTGGCGGAAAGACTTTGCCCTGCACCAGTGCTGCCGGTAATACCCGTGGTAAAAACTTCATCCAGCAACCCGGCTTTTGCCAGTGGGAGTAACCCCAGCTGTATGGTAGTTGCAAAACAACCAGGATTAGCAATATTATGGGCTGTCTGAATAGCTGTTCTATTCAATTCCGGCAACCCGTAAACAAATTTCCTGCTGCCAAGGGTCGCATTACCCTCCAGGCGGAAATCGTTCGCCAGGTCTATCACCTTCACATTGTCAGCAATTTTGTTTTTATTGAGAAACTTGGCTGATTCACCATGTCCCAAACAAAGAAAAACTACATCGATACTTCCCTTTTCAAGGGGTGTCAGATCGTTGGTAAACCGGATTATAGTATCTCCCAAAAGATCCTGGTGCACATTAGCAACAGGCACATTAGCATTGCTTCGGCTGTGGATAAAGTTTAGATCAGCGTTCGGATGATGAATCAATAATCTGATCAATTCTCCCCCGGTATACCCCGCTCCTCCGATGATTCCTATTTTAATTTTTCCCATTTTTCTAACCAACTGCTTTACGCTGCAAAGTTATAACAAACCCTGTACCATAACGCAGAATAAACATTATAATTACTTTAAGGTGGCCTCTTTTGAAACCAACTGATGAATGGAAGTCTGGTTTCCAAATATCTTGCTGAAGCCCCTTACGTCCTCTCCGGTAAATCCGGTATTCATCTCGCCATACTTTCCAAATCGGCTACTCATAAGGTCATAAGGCGAATCGACCCCTATTACCTGGAAACGATAAGGATATAACTGTACAAAGACTTCACCAGACACCGTTTCCTGCGAATTTGCCAGAAATGCCTCAATATCCCGCATAACGGGATCCAATATCTGCCCCTCGTGCAACCAGTTACCATAAAACTGCGCCAATTGATCCTTCCAGTTCAGTTGCCATTTTGTAAGTACATGTTTTTCCAATGCATGGTGCGCCTTCAGTATTATCATCGGTGCAGCCGCTTCAAACCCCACCCGGCCCTTTATGCCGATGATTGTATCTCCTACATGTATATCCCTGCCGATGCCATAAGGACCTGCGATGGACTGTAGATATTGGATCGCTTCCACCGGATGATCAAAAGTTTTACCATCCACTCCTTTCAACTCTCCTTTTTCAAAGGTTAATTTTACCTCCCGCGGCTCAGTCGCCGTTACCTGGGTAGGCCAGGCTTCTTCCGGCAACAAACCTTTGGAAGAAAGGGTTTCCCTGCCACCTACGCTGGTTCCCCAAAGCCCTTTATTAATAGAATAAAGAGCCTTGGCAAAATTCATTTTCACCCCTTTGCTTTCCAGGTAAGCTATTTCCGCTTCCCGGCTCAGCTTCAAATCCCTGATTGGCGTAATAATTTCAACGCCCGGAATCATGATATGGAAAACCATATCAAAGCGCACCTGATCGTTGCCGGCCCCGGTACTACCATGTGCTACCGCTGCTGCATTCAGTTTTTTTACATGTTCCGCAATATGTATAGCCTGGCTAAGTCGCTCTGCGCTTACACTTAATGGATAGGTATTATTTTTAAGAACATTACCAAATACCAGGTATTTGATGATGCTTTCGTAGTATGATTTTTCAGCATTTACGGTGGTGTGCGTTTTTACACCCAGGTTATAGGCATGCTCCTCAATTTTTACCAACTCGTCCTGAGTAAAACCACCGGTGTTTACAATAACAGAGTGAACCTCGTATCCTTTTTCTTCTGTCAGATATTTTACACAATAAGTCGTATCCAATCCCCCACTAAATCCCAGTACAATTTTCTTCATTATAACAAATCAATTTTATTTAAAATAAGGAAAGTCTTTAAAAGTTGTAAAAGAAGCTGAAAATGCTCTGCAATTTACTTTTCTTCGGAGTTTCCTCTTTGTCTTTTTTCAGAAATGGTTGTAATAATTTCCATTTTTTAATACGCATAAACCGCTCGTACAGTTTTGAGTGCTGCTGAAAATCCTGCTTGGTTTCTTCCGGTTCGTAATGATCCTTCGGATCGTAGAGCATAGCCGTACAAAAACAGTTTTTACGCTCTTTTGACATTAAAATTTCGTAGTTCACACAGTTTTTACACCCTGCCCAAAATGCTTCGTCCTGGGTGAGTTCGGAATAGGTCACTGGCTCGTATCCCAATTCAGAATTGATCTTCATTACCGCCAAACCGGTGGTTAAGCCAAATATCTTTGCCTCTGGATATAACTTGCGGCTGAGTTCAAATATTTTTCGCTTAATAGCCCTGGCCAATCCGCCCTTTCTGAAGTCGGGTGCCACTATCAAACCAGAATTAGCAACATATTGCCCATGGCTCCACGTTTCTATATAACAGAACCCCGCCCATATACCATCCTTATTAAAAGCGATAACCGCCTTTCCTTCCTGCATTTTCTGCTGAATGTATTCGGGCGTTCTTTTGGCAATACCTGTTCCCCGCGCTTTGGCAGAAGAAGCCATCTCGTCGCAAATTATCTGAGCAAAATCGAGGTGAGACTCGTTTGCAACCATTACCTGAAATTGATCCTGGGTTTTCATTTTTCGTATTACAGCTTGCTAAGCACCATAAATTAAAACTGATTAAAAACGACACGTTTCCCGGTTACTGCTCCGGGCATAGTTTCTTGTAATTAAGAGGACTACGAGAAAGATGTATCAACGTCGCACCCGGAAAGGAGTTGGGCGACAGAAAAAAACCGCTCCGTGCGGAACAGAAAAAACCCCACGATCCAAGGCATTCGTTCCCCCGAAGCCATTGGTAATTAACGTGGTATGATTTTTTTGCATTGTGGTAATATAAACTTTGACTAAAGCTTTTAACAATGCAAAGAAAATACATTTTTTTAAATGCTTCACGATTTTAACCAAAATTTTGGCTGTCAAATGAGAAATATTATGCTTCCACCGGCACACTATGAATGGCAGCACTCATTTCCTTCACCAGGTTGATATCTTTTTCGATAGCGTTACCGATTACAACCACGTCTGCGCCTGCTTTACAGCTACGATAGGCTTTTTCAGGTGTAGTAATCCCTCCGCCGATTACCAACGGAACGTCTATCGATTGTGCAACACTTTGGATCATCGATTCAGAAATGGCGCGTTCGGCACCACTGCCGGCATCCATGTAAATAAGTTTCATGCCCAACATTTCTCCCGCCATAGCTGTACATATAGCGATCTCATTTTTATTGGCCGGAATAGGAGTGGCATTGCTGATATAGGAAACAGTAGTGGGAGCCCCGCCATCAATCACCATATAACCGGTAGACATAATCTCCAACCCACTCTTCCTTACAAATGGAGCCGATATAACATGTTGCCCGATCAGCAACTCTGCATTTCTACCAGATATCAGCGAAAGGTATAACAGGGCATCGGCATGCTTACTCACCTGTGAGGGGGTACCGGGAAACAATATAACCGGGATATCACATTGCCTTTTAATCAGTGTAACCACTTCATCGAGGTGGTTACTGACGACCAAGCTGCCACCCACCAGCAAGTAGTCTACTTTCGCTTCTGTTGCCAACGCTGTAAGACTGTCAAGTATCGGCGGATTTACTTTGTCGGGATCAATCAATACCGCAAAAGATTTTCTCCCTGCGTTTTTTTTAGCAATGATGGATTGATAAATACGATCGGTCATTCTTTAGCTATTGATTCCCTGGTTGCAAAAATGCAAAAACTTTTCGGGTTCACCACTTTTAAGTAGGGCCATTTCTAATTTTCGCTATTTGCAGACACCTGCAAATAGCGGCAAACCGGCGGTCTCTGCAAAATTCCGGAAGCCGTATTTTCACTACCTGCCGGGTAAAAATACGAGAACCCGAAAAAGTATTGACGAAATAAAGCTGACACCTCTCCTCCAAAAGCGATTCCTCTTCAAATAATTTAATATAATACCGTTAGTAAACACAAGTCAAAACACCATACAGCAAATACATACAAGCACTAAATAAAAAAGAAGGCATACCCGAAGAGTAAATTTTGTAACCAACAATTATTTTCAGCCATTTTTATCCACAGTTTGTTGATATTTACCAGTTTGCTAAAAGGGGATTGTAGAATACATTCGCCATGGTTTTAACCTAAACAATTACAGCGAACACAATTTTAGATTTAGAAATAGTTCATTGAAAAACTACAACTGAGGTGTGTGGAAGGTTTGGCAGAAAGGCCCGGGAAACAAAGTTGGATTAATCTGACGCTTTTTGGTAATCAGTACCCAGTACGAGACCGCAATTACAGCCCCCGTATGTAATGATTAAATGTGGACGTATTCGGGCCTCCAATCCTTAATAGTTTTGCAATGAACGCATATAACGATTTTCATTAGGACGGTTAGGAACATAAACCTACGTATCCGTTCCGATTCTTCGGAATGGATTTTTTATTGCCCCAACCAGCATTGCATTATACAGCACTTGATAAAATAATAATGCCCATGCCAGGTGACACGGGCATTGATTTTATGTGAAAAGCTTATTTAGCAGGTGTAAGGATAATATTCCGAAACTCTATTGGACCATGATCTCCCTGCAGATAGATAGGACCCGCTTCGCCTTCATTGCTATCCAGCGCCCCACCTGTTATACCGGGAATCAATTGATCACACATGATGGTTTTGCCATTGGCTACAATACTAATTTTCCTACCCACCAATGTTATATCGTAAGTCTGCCACTCACCGGGTGCTTTCGCCGCCATTTCGCTCGGGGTAAGAAATCCATACACCCCACCAAATAGTATGCTGGAGGGCTCTTTACCGCGGTCGTCCTGTATTTGCACTTCATGTCTTCCGCGCAGGTAAATACCACTATTACTTCCTTTTTGATAACGAAATTCAATGTGCAATTTGAAGTCATTAAACTTCTCTTCCGTTACCAGGTTAACCCCTGATTTAGGACTTTTTAGTATACCACCTTCAGCCATCCATTGGTTATCCGCTCCCATTGGCTTCCAACCGGTGAGGTCTTTGCCGTTAAACAACCTGATGGGTTTCCCCCAAACCGTTGTAGCGGATTTCAACAACGATGGCGCCCTTTTACCCTTCCAATTGTATTTCTTCCCTTCACTGGTAACGATAGTTCCCTCTATCCCTTCTCCCTTCAGCGCGCCTTCTATTACAAACTCACCGTCCCCATCTTCCCACTGTGGGGGGATCGAGAAGCTAAATTTCCCCTCCGATACATTGATTTTGGATATCGGGCGGGCACTGCCGGTGGTAGCCACAAAACGCCCTACAAAAGTTCGCGTGCCTGAATGACTGATCTCCAGCCAGGATGGCTCCGGTTTACCATCTACGTCAATTGTAATATCCCAACGTCCTTCCAGCGGATTGTCTGCAGGCAGCGATATGGGAGCAACCTCTTTTGCAAAAGCCGACTCCACTGACAACAGAAAACAAGCAAAAACAAAAGCACTCAATACATTTTTCATTCTTGTCTTTTTAATTCGATAATGGCGAAAGTTAATCAAAAAAACATGATTGCTCTTCACTGATACCCAAAAAATCTGATTGAACCAAAATAAATATTTTTTAAATAACAAGTGCGCCAAAAATATTCAAATAGTTGAATAACAACAATTTATATAATATTGCCTTCTAAGAAAATGTTAACATATGAACATTTAGATGAAAGCCAACGTTGTTTAGAGAGTTTATGTATACATTTACGGCCTGATTTTTGCGGTGCGGAAAATTTTGAATTTTACAACAATAATAATACTAACATATACATGGCTCTTTCGCAGAGTTTACAACAAAAACTACTTCAAAAACTATCTCCGCAGCAGATTCAACTGATGAAGCTGCTGCAAGTACCTACTGCCAATCTTGAAGAACGCATTAAAGAAGAGATGGAGGAGAACCCTGCTTTGGAAACATCCGAAGAATATGAAGAGCATGAGAACGCAACCGACGAATTTTCCAATGCAGAGGATGATTTTGAAGGAGAAAAAGAGGATGATGACTACGATAACCTGAACATTTCTGACTATATAGATAATGATGATGAGATTGCCGATTACCGACTAAAGGATGACAACTACCCCGAAACAGACGAAAAAAAGTCACAACCATTCAAAGTAGAGGATAGCTTTTACGAAACACTTCAGGAGCAGCTGAATATGTTGTCGCTTGAAGAAAGGGAAAAAAGAATTGCCGAACATATTATCGGCAGCATTGATGATGATGGCTATCTCAGGCGCGACTTTGCGGCAATAGTAGACGACCTTGCTTTTCGGCAGAATATTTCGGCCACGGAAGAAGAAATTGAAACGTTGGTGAAACAAATTCAGAGATTTGATCCGCCTGGGATCTGCGCCCGGGATCTGCGTGAGTGCCTGCTATTGCAATTGCAACGCAAAGCAGAGGAGGGACAAAATGTAGATATCACCATCAAAATACTTTCAAAATATTTTGAAGAGTTTACAAAAAAACATTACGAAAAAATACAAAAGGGGCTCGACCTTACCAATGATGATCTGAAAACGGCGATTAACCAGATCATTAAACTGAACCCAAAACCGGGTGGCAATATCGGAGAAATGAATAAGGCCGAAAGTTATATCATTCCCGACTTTTTTATCTACAACAATAACAATGCGCTGGAGCTGAGCCTTAACTCCAAAAATGCGCCAGATCTAAGGGTGAGCGAAGGCTACCGGGATATGTTACGCGACTACGAAAGAGGTAGCAAAAAAGACAAAAAACAGAAAGAAGCTGTATTGTTCATCAAACAAAAAATTGACGCAGCCAAGTGGTTTATCGATGCTATTAAACAACGGCAGAACACATTGTATGCTACCATGCATGCAATCATGGACTACCAGCATGATTTTTTTCTTACCGGCGATGAAACCACACTGAAGCCCATGATTCTGAAAGATATTGCTGAAATCACCAATCTTGATATATCCACGGTGAGCAGGGTGGCCAATAGTAAATTTGTGCAAACCGAGTTTGGCACCTATCGACTCAAGTTTTTCTTCAGTGAGTCACTCAGCACAGAAAGTGGAGAAGAAGTATCCACCAGGGAGGTGAAAAAGATTTTGAGTGATATGGTAGAGGGTGAAAGCAAAAGAAAACCCCTCAGCGATGAACGTTTAACTGAATTGTTGCAACAAAAAGGTTATAATATTGCACGACGAACGGTGGCAAAATACCGGGAACAATTGAACATCCCTGTTGCGCGGCTCAGAAAACAGATATAATGGAGAATGTTTTGACTTTACCCGAAGAAAAAAAAGCGACCAACGCTACACGGATCCTGGCAACCATCGTTTCAGTTTTGTTTCACCCCTTATTTGTAGGCGTATATATTGCAGCATATTTTATTTTCGTCCATCCCGATTATTTTACCGGTGTGGGTCATCCAAGAAAAGTACAAACATTACTGATTTTTATCGTTAATGCAGTTTTTTTTCCATTACTATCAGTTTCGCTTTGCAAGGCCCTTGGATTCATCCAATCGTTTTTTTTCCAGACACGGCAGGAGAGAATCATTCTCTATTCTATCACTATGATTTTCTTTTTTTGGACATACTACGTATTTAAAAACAAAAGTGGTACTCCTCCAATCATGACGCAAATGAGCCTCGGTTTGTTTTTGTCTGTTATTGCTGCATTCCTCGCCAATATTTATTTCAAGGTAAGCATGCACGCTGTAGGCGTAGGTGGTATGCTCGGCATTTTTGTTGTACTGCTCTTTACCACCCAGGAAATGGTGCACCTGCCATTGATTCTATCTATTTTGGCCGCTGGTGTTACCTGCACTGCCCGTTTATTGATATCCGATCATACAGTCAGGGATGTAACCTGGGGGTTCTTCCTCGGATTTCTTTGCCAGTGGCTGGCATATTGGGTGCTGTAAGTTTTTCATCCCTTGGGGTCCTGCCAGGCTGATATCGGCCCTGCAAACCTCCAAGGGTGTTTAAAGTCTTTTGAAAAAAATAAAATCTGTTTTTATTGGCTCCACCCCATTTTGTCTAAACTCAGTGGCTATCTGTGCTCTATGGTATGTAGAATGATTGATGACATGAAATAAAACATTTCGTACAATATTAGTAAACGACTGTCCTTTCGTGTTTGCGTAGTTAATGGTTGCATCTAGATCATATCTATCAAGAATGTGCAACGATTGCTCATAATTAGACTGCTCTACCGCCCTATACGTGTCAGCGGAATGAATCTGCCAAACACCAAATGGTTTCGTCAAAGGCTCAATCCGATTGTTCCAAATCTGGTGTGCACTCAAAATATGGCTATACAGTTTCGTAGCTTTTTCAGAAACCTGGTTTTCAATCAATACATCGGCCAACTGTTGGTTATAAAAATGAGAGTACTCAAACAATTCCTGAAAAAACTGTTTCATCTGATTTTGAATAAAGTTACTAACTCCGTCAGCATTTTGCTTTTTTATCCCAAATTTCCAGTTGAACTACTGGTAAACATTGAAAAGTTTTACGGTGTATATTACACATCCCGGCATCAGCAATGGCCCTGCGATGCGCCACTGTACCGTACCCCTTATTTTTCTTCCACTCATATTGGGGATATTGTTTGTCCAACTCCAGCATGTAGGCATCTCTGTAAGTTTTAGCCAAAATACTGGCAGCAGCAATAGATGCGTATTTAGCGTCGCCCTTCACAATACAATGGTGGTTTATCTCCTTATATGGCTTGAATCGATTGCCATCTATTAGTAGTAGTTCCGGAGTAGTTGGTAAGCCCTCTATGGCGAGATGCATGGCTTTAAACGACGCATTTAATATATTGATCTCATCTATTTCTACCTGGTCAACACTGGCTACAGAAAAAGCAAGAGCATTTTCTTCAATGAAACTTCTTAATTCCTCACGTTGCGTTTCTTTTACCTGTTTAGAATCATTTAGCAGGGGATGATAGAAATCACGGGGTAGCATAACAGCAGCAGCAAAAACGGCACCTGCCAAACAACCTCGGCCGGCTTCATCGCAACCTGCTTCTAGTAGTTTATCCTGATAAAAGGTCTGTAACATATTTTAATAAAGGTATTATTTATATCAGAATACACTTATAAAATCGACTGTATTGAATTAAAATACAATATAATTTTCCTGTTGACGTTTGTTAAGAAAATTAAAAACTTACATCCATGAAAAAAGTAGTTTATGGTATTTTTATGTGCGCTGCACTTGTAGCATTTGCTAGCTGTAAAAAAGATAAAAAAGTTAATTGTGCAGAATCAGTGAAAAGTTTCAATGAAAAGGCTACAGCTTACGCAGGTGCGCAAACTATAGACAATTGTAATGCATTGAAAGCCGCAGCGGAGGGGTTAGACGAATCTTGTCTGGCATCCCTGTCTACGCAGTTCAAGGAGATGATTGCCAACTTAGATTGCCGTCCACAGTAAAGCTAGTTGTACATAAAAAAGACAGCTTTAAAGCTGTCTTTTTTATGTCATTACAAAAGCCCACTACAACTCTTTCACTTTAATATCTTTCCACCTAACCTTAATGCCGCCACCATCGTGGATTTGCAGTGCTATGAAACCATCACCCTGCCCGATTTTCTCGTCTTTCAGGTGAATCATTTCTACACCATTCACCCAGGTAGTCACTTCATCACCCACTACTCTCAAACGGTAGGTATTCCATTCGCCGTATTTTAATGCTTTGTCTTTAGCTTCATCCGGTTTAATTAGCCAACCCCGACCGTATGATTCATATATGCCCCCTGTATTACTACCGGGAGGGGCTACTTCTGCCTGCCAGCCCGCAATCTTTACGCCTTCAATAGAGGAGCGAAAAAATATACCGCTGTTCCCTTCCGCATCTTGTTTGAACTTCAATGTCAGATCAAAATTTTTATATTTTTTATCAGTTGACAAGTAGCCATAATCCTTATCCGGCCCACTCTCGCAAATCATTTCCCCTTTTTCTACATACCATTTTTCAGTACCATGAATTGTCCATCCCTTTAGGTCTTTACCATTAAAGATAGATTTTGCTTTCTGTGCAATTGCACCTATACTGAGTAACATCAACAACGCCAGTGTAAAAAACTGTTTTACGGAACTATTCATTATTGTATCATTTTAGTTTGTAAAGCTCATTTTTAGTATCTCATATTTCCCACATTTTCAAATTCAACTTATTTACTTATACCAACATGGTTACCGGGTTTTCCATGTATTTCTTAAATGTTTGCAGGAAGGAAGCGCCTACGGCACCATCGATTGCTCTGTGATCGCAGCTCAAAGTAATGGTCATTACATTACTCACTGCAAAACCATCGCCTTTTTTAATGACGACCTCTTTAATACGCCCCACTGCCATGATAGCACTGTCTGGCGGATTGATGATAGCCGTAAATTGATCTATATCCATCATACCGAGATTGGATATGGTAAATGTATTTCCACTAAATTCATTAGGCTGCAGTTTTTTACCACGCGCTTTTCCACTCAACTCCTTGCTTTCTGCTGCAATCTGGCTCAGTGTTTTTTGATCAGCAAATTTAACTACCGGCACAATCAGTCCATCTTCTATAGCAACGGCAATGCCTACGTGCACATGATGCCACTGACGGATACTTTCGTTCATCCAGCTACTATTAACCGCGGGGTGTTTTTTAAGTGCTAATGCAGCGGCTTTTACCACCATATCATTAAAGCTTATTTTCACCGGGCTTACCTCATTCATTTGCGCACGGGCTGCCATGGCATTGTCCATTACAATCTCCATGGTGAGGTAGAAATGTGGAGCGGAAAACTTACTTTCACCCAGGCGGCGGGCGATCACCTTTCGCATCTGGCTCAAGCTAATATCAGTGTAGCCTTCCGCATCGGAAGCCGGTGCAAAAGCCGCTACCGTAGCCGTAGACGCTGGCTTTCCTGCGCCAGCCGGCGCTGCAGAAGGTTTATAATTATCTATATCTTTTTTAACAATTCTACCACCATCACCAGATCCCTGCACAGCTTTGAGGTCTATTCCTTTTTCTTCCGCTATTTTTTTAGCCAGGGGCGAAGCTTTTACCCTGCCGTTATCAGCATCGGATACTTCTGCTTCAGCAGGTTGTGCGTCTGCAACCGTTGTTTTTGCCGGCTCAGCCGTTGCAACCGGTTTGGCTGTTGCTTGCGGGCTTTTGAGTGACGCTACCAAACCACTTACATCTGTACCCGCTTTTCCAATAATCGCAATCACTTCATTTACCTTCGCTGCTTCACCGGCAGGTACGCCCACATACAACAATGTACCATCTGTATATCCCACTACTTCCATCGTTGCTTTGTCAGTTTCAACATCTGCAAGGTTATCATCACTTTTTACTGTGTCGCCTACATTTTTATTCCATTGTACTATCTTCCCTTCTGTCATCGTATCACTCAGCAAAGGCATTGTTATTACCGTTACACCCAACTCTTCTGCTGTTACCACGGGCGCCGAAGTTGCTGCAGGTTCTGAAGTTGCTGCTGGCTCTGCCTTAGCTGTAGGTTCTGTCTTAGGGGGTTGTTCTGCAGCTTTATCAGCAGAAGGTGCTCCTCCAGACAAGAGCGACTTATAGTCTTCTCCTTCATTTCCTATCACCGCTATCACGTCATCTACTTTTGCACTTTTTCCTTTTTCAACGCCTATATGAAGTAAAGTGCCCTCATTGTAGCTTTCAAACTCCATAGTAGCTTTGTCCGTCTCTATTTCAGCCAGTAAGTCGCCAGGCTTCACCTTATCTCCTACCTTTTTGTGCCACTCTGCTATCACGCCCTCAGTCATGGTATCGCTCATTCTCGGCATTCTAATAACTTCAGCCATTATATATACTATTTAAGTTTAAGATGATTTTGGAAGGTCGAAATTAATGCAAAAACGGCAAATCAAAGCCTGGAGAGCATTATTAAACCGCACGAACCTACCTAATAGTCTAATTCCATTTTTAACCGATCCCTCAATTCTTTAATCAAAGGATACTCCTCCACCAGCTTTACATATACCTGACGACTGCTCAGTACCGGTTCGTCTGTATTCACAGGTCTTTCTACCTCTTCCACCCTAATTGCATAAGCCAGGGTTTTATTATTAAAAAAATGTTGCAAATGATCTACCAGGGCTGCCCGCTCCTGTTCAATAAACTTCATCTGTATATTATTTTCCACCACTATCTCAAAGCTCTTGGCGTCCATTATACGAAGTATAGCCAACTTGAAGTTCGTAACTGCAGAATGGTTCTTTTGTTCAATCAGCTTATCAATGTACTTATTCCAGATTTCCCGCAAAAGATCGTCAGCCAGTGGAACAGGTTCGTTGTCTGTCTCTTGTTTTTCCTTAGCTACCTGTTCGCGGATATTGCGTAGTGCACCCAACGTCATCTTTTTGGTTTCAGGCTTGGGTGGTTGGCTTTTCGGTTCAGCCTGCACTGGCGGTATGTTCACCCCCGGCGATATGGATAATTTAGCCTCCTGATCCGTAGTAGGGGATTTTTGCCCTATCGGTTTCCCCTGTGCCGGCTTTTCAGGTTTTACCGCCACCGGCTGCAGTTGTTTGAAAGCAATGGGCTTTGTATCAGCTAGTTTTTTTTTTGATACGCCTGTATCGCTCACCAATTCAACTGCCTGGCTCAGATACGAAAGCTTTACTAATACCAGTTCCACATGTAGTTTCTTATTTCTGGCACCTTTGTAGCTGATTTCTGCTTCATTCAATATGTTCAGCGCACTAATCATCCAGGAAGGACTTATTTTAGCAGCGGTTTCAACATAGCGATCTTTGAAACTCTCCACTACTTCCAGTAAAGCTGCAATTTTAGGATCTTTGCATACCAGCAGGTTGCGTATAAATTCTGCCAGTCCGTTTAATACCATATCGCCTTCGAATCCTTTTCTATTGATGTCATCATATAGCAACAGTGCCTGACCAACATCCTGATCAAGCATGGCATCAATCAGTTTAAAATAATAATCGGCATCCAGTATATTCAGGTGTTCCAGCGTGTTGTTGTAGGTAAGTTCTCCATTGGTAAAACTCACTATTTTGTCCAGGATGCTCAATGCATCCCGCATACAACCTTCACTTTTCTGGGCGATTACCTGCAATGCTACTTTTTCGGCTTTAATGCTTTCTTTATCAGTAATTTCCTGCAGGTGCTCTACTGTATCGCTGGTACTGATACGCTTAAAGTCAAAAATCTGGCAACGGGATAGAATGGTTGGTAAAATTTTGTGCTTTTCGGTAGTAGCCAAAATGAAGATAGCATAGGAAGGTGGTTCTTCCAGTGTTTTCAAAAACGCATTGAAAGCAGAGGCTGTCAGCATGTGTACCTCATCTATGATATATACCTTGTATTTTCCCGCCTGTGGTGCAAATCTTACCTGTTCGGTGAGGGTGCGAATGTCATCCACGGAGTTGTTGCTGGCAGCATCCAATTCGTGGATATTTAGTGAAGTACCAGCATTAAAAATTTTACAGGAGGTACAGGTATCACAGGCCTCTCCTTCCGCCGTAAGATTTTCACAATTAATGGTTTTTGCCAAAATACGGGCACAGGTGGTTTTACCTACGCCCCGGGGACCGCAAAACAAAAATGCATGCGCCAGCTGCTGACTTTTAATAGCGTTTTTAAGTGTGGTGGTAATATGCGATTGCCCTACAACGGTATTAAATGTCTGAGGACGATATTTTCTTGCAGAAACTATAAAATTCTCCATGCAGGTGCTCCTTTATACAAAGGTACAATTTTCAGTTGTAGGGTTTTTACACGTGAATGGATTGTTAGCAACAAGACCAGCGCTTCGCGGTTATCCTCCTAGTTAATAAACCCTCTGAAGTATTTTTTGCAGCTTCTCCTATTGCCTATATCCGAATATCGCAGGAAATTCTTATTAAAATTATTACATATTACTTTTTACAAGACAATCAACTTATATTTGATTTTTACAGAATACGTTTATAGCAATAATGAATTATGGTGAATAATCCACCATAATTAACCCCTTGAGATTATTTATGGCAAAATCATCAAAAAACCTGGTAAAATTAATTTTCCGTTTCGGATTGTCAGATGGAATCAAGTTATACTTCCAATTTCTTAAAAACCGCTTGGATAATATAAAATTGCAGGGAATAAAACATTCGTTTGCCCTCCGACCATATTCTTCGGACACTATGGCCTTTAATCAGGTTTTCTATCGCAAAGAATATAAAATACCTTTTCCAGCTAAATCAAGGGTGATCATAGATGGCGGCGCCAACATAGGACTCTTTTCTATAAAAGCTAAAAATGATTTTCCGGAGGCGAGAATCATTAGTGTGGAACCCGACCCCGAAAACTTTCAAATGCTGGAAAGGAATCTTAAAAAGTATGACAATGTTTTTTTAGAGAATAGGGGACTATGGAAGAAAGACACAAAACTGAAAGTGTATGATAAATACAACAACGGAAAATGGGGAATGATAGTAGAAGAGGATTTAATTAGCGGATCTATCGGTGCAATTTCAATGAATTCCTTATTTCAAAAATATGCGATCGAACGGGTTGACATCCTGAAGTTAGATATTGAGGCAAGTGAAAAGCAAGTCTTTGCTGAGCATTGTGAAACCTGGCTGCCAAAAGTAAAAATGGTTTTAATAGAACTGCATGATCGCATAGACCCTGAATGTTCAAAAAACTTTTTTGCTGCTATAAACAAATCCTTTAAAAAATATACATCTTCACAAAGAGGCGAAAATATCATTATAACCAACATGGATATAGACTGATCTATACACCTGTTAACGCCGCTCTTGTCGAAAGAATTTCAATTACCAATCCAAAAAAGATTGTCTATTTCAACGATTTCAAAAATTTGAGACTCTGTGGCACCTGCTCCATCGAGCGGGAAGATTCATCTTCTATAAAATAATGTTTTACGCCTGCCTTCTTAGCAGCCTTCATAACCGCAGCAATGCCTACATCACCCGTCCCCAGCACGACATTCGTTTCCACATCGGCATGTCCTTTCTGATTACCTTCCGTACCGAGTTTACGGTCTTTGAGGTGCATTAAAGGAAAACGTTTCGGGTATTTTTCCAGCAAAGCCACCGGGTCTTGTCCCGGATGTTTCACCCAAAATACATCCATTTCAAAATTTACATATTGCGGATCGGTCTGAGCAACCAGGTAATCAAAGAGTGTCCCTTGCTCATGAGGTGTAAACTCGTACCCATGTGGGTGGTAACAAAGGGATATCCCATTTTCTTTCAACAACTTTCCCGCAGCATTAAATACTTCTACCGCTTTTTGGGTTTCTGCTATGCCAAATTGTTTTTCGTGCGGAATCCAAAATACCACTACATATTTTGCATCGAAAGTTTTCGCCAGGTCTACTGCCGCCTGGGGATTATCTGCCAATTGATTAAAGTCTGCACCCACACTTACGATTTTCATCTTATTTTTCTTCAGCAGTTCCTTATACTCTGCTACCGGTAATCCATAAGTGCCGCCACCTTCCAGTTCTCTAATACCCATTTTACTAATTTTCGCAAATGTGCCTGGTACATCTTGTGGAATCTGGTTACGGAAGGAATACAACTGCACACCTATTTCTTGAGCGAGGGCCGGAACAGCGGCTATCAATAACATTGTAGAAAAAACAAACTTCTTCAATGGCTTCATTTGGAAATCGTTTAGTTAGTAAACAATAAATGTACAAAAACAAAAACTATGCTATATGAGTATTCTGTAAAAAAGTTTACAATTTTTGGCTTAATTTAAGCCCCGTTTAACTAAAATATAAATTTATGCAAAAAGATACGCCGGAAAGCAGATTACAGGCTCTTGGGCTGGTATTACCACCCGCCCCCAAACCAATGGGTGTATATAAACCCAGCCTGGTTGTGGACAATCATTTATATCTGTCGGGACATGGTCCTGTACAAAACGATCAGTCTTTAATGAAAGGGAGAATAGGAAAAGATATAGATCAGGAACAGGGGAAACTGGCAGCAAGGCAGGTTGGCCTTACTATGCTGGCGACTATCCGTGCCCATATCGGCAGCCTGGATAACATCAAACGGGTGATTAAAGTATTGGGTATGGTAAACGCTACCCTGGAGTTTGAAAACCATCCTTATGTAATCAACGGATGCAGCGAATTGTTTGCCCAGGTATGGGGGGATGACAACGGCATCGGCGTAAGAAGTGCTGTTGGCTTTGGATCGTTGCCAGGTAATATACCTGTAGAAATTGAAGCCTTGTTTGAACTGGTTTAAAAATATTATGTAACTAATGTATAAAAAGAATCCCGTCGGAGAATGGTATACTATATCCAATATTGATACTATTGATAGCCCGGCATTGGTATTGTACGAAGAAAGGATACAAGAGAATATACGACTGGTAAAAGAAATGATTGGTGATGTGCAGAGATTGCGTCCGCATGTAAAAACCAACAAGATATCGGAAGTAAGTGCCATGATGTTACAAGCAGGTATTACCAGGTTTAAATGCGCCACCATAGCGGAAGCAGAGATGCTGGCGATGCTGAATGCACCGGATGTATTATTGGCTTACCAGCCAAATGGACCGAAGCTTCATCGTTTCGTTAGTCTTGCAAAAGCGTATCCTGCCACACAGTTTTCCTGTTTGATAGATAACATTTCTTCAGCGAAAGCTGCTGCTGCCGAAGGCATCAAAAATGGTATTACTATTCGTTTGTTTATTGATGTAAACGTTGGCATGAACAGAACGGGTATTATTCCTCAAAAAGCTTTTGAGCTGGCAGCATTCATACAAAGCCAGCCCGGCCTCACGCTTGCCGGGTTACATGGTTACGATGGACATATAAGGGCTACAAACCTCGACAGCCGCCAACAGGAAGCGGATGAAGCCTACAAACCGGTTGACGAACTGGCAAAAAAAATCTTGCAGGAATTGGGCACTGCGGTTACAGTGGTGATGGGCGGCACTCCCACATTTCCACTACATGCACAACGGGCACATGTAGAATGTAGCCCGGGTACATTTATATTCAACGACTGGGGCTATAAGCACTCGTTACCGGATGAACCTTTCGAGTATGCAGCACTGGTAGTTAGCAGAGTGATCACTATCGTTGACGAACGCACAATATGTACGGATCTCGGACACAAATCTGTAGCACCCGAAAACCCGCTTGACAACCGCCTGAGATTTCTGAATGCACCCGATGTTGTTTTTAAAGGACAAAGCGAAGAGCACCTCGTATTGGGGGTAGATGATTCTTCTGCCTACGCTATCGGAGACGTGCTTTACGGTGTGCCCATTCATATATGCCCTACTGTAGCGTTATACGATAGCGCATGGGTGGCAGAAAACAATACCGTTACCAAAAGTTGGAATGTTATAGCCCGTAACAGAGCTATCAATTTCTGACAACCAGCGTCCCGAACCACGTTGACATATCAAAACAAAAGTCCCGATGCCATTTTTTTGACACCAGGACTTTTTTGTTTAGTTTGTTTCTTTAAAAACGGTTACGCCTTAAAAAATATTGTAAGCAAAACTAGCATAATATAATCCGCCAATAGCCGGATTTGCGAACGCGTTGATATAGTATTGGTTCAGCAAATTAGTGCCTCCAACCTTAAACAATGATTTGATTTTTGGTATCCGATACCCCACCATAACATCCATCGTAAAAAATGCAGGTACGGTACCAGTTGCAAATTCTGCTTCCCATAAAAATGCCTCCTGCCATCTGCCGGTTACATTAAATACCAGTCTTTTTTTACTTCCAAATCCGGAGTGTCCTATCCCTGCATTCACCCGATGCTGAGGCGTATTAAATTGCGCACTAAAATCAGCCGGAACATTTCCTAATTGATCATGGTAATAATTAGCAAAAAAGTTCATACCGGAACTCACTCTGTAATCAAGCCCTATACCATAGCCTGATGTCTTCACTTTTGTAGGGGTAATCTTTACGCCACCGCTTCCATCCGGCTCCATAGAAGCTGCATTTTCCACTATTGCGAAAATTTGGTTCGCAGTAGGCGAAATAGGTTTTGCGACCAACGGACGCGCTAGGAAATTTTCATATTGACCGGTGTAATAGTATACGTCCACCATCAGTTTATTGGCAATGAGCCCCTTGTATCCAACTTCATAAGACACCACCGATTCCGGCTTCAGTTCGCGATATTGATAAGTACCTATCACCTGCGCATTGTTATCCAGTCGGTAAGCCGGTTGAACCCCAAGGTTGGGTCCAGGTCTTCCACCCGCCAATTGCGACTCCAATAACCAGGGTAAGCCACCCACCAAATATTGTCCACCACCAATTTCAAGGTTGATATACTGATGTTGGGTTGTGGGGAACCTATATGCAGTTTGATAACTCAGGCGAACATTATGATCTTTTGCCAGTTTCACCAACGCGGTTGCCCGCGGCGTAAACCTTCCTTTAAAATTATCATTCTTATCATAACGGCCGGAAACACTCAACGTTAACCTGTCATCAAATAAACGTTTTGTCAATTGTCCGTAAGCACCATATTCATTTATTTTGATAGGACCATCGTAGTCGATAAACAGAGTTCCCTGAGAGTTCAATACAAACTGTCGCCACGTAGCCCCCACCAATAATTCTACAAATGGAATCAGATCCCGGAAATTATATTGCGCCTCCGTCATCCATAAGTCACTTTTATCTAAAAATCGACCACCGGCGGGAATGGGAGTAGAACGCACCTGGTTGAATAAGCGGTTAAAAGCATCTGTTCCTACCTCTGGACGGCCCTGGTCTGCAAACGCTCTTGCTGCGCCGTGCGCTACCATGTCTTCTGCTCCGCTTAGCCTCGCCTGTGAGTACGCTGCCACATACTGTGGAAACCAGCTGGTGCTGGACTTCCAGGCTTCATTCATCCGGCGGGTAGTGATAGTAGCATTGTAGGCATCTCCCGCATCCTCCTGGGTAGTGTATCCGCGCACAAACCAATTTCTGCCTCGTATCTCTGCTTTGTATTGACCCACTTTTGCATTTTGCAATGAATAGCGATCGCTACCGGTGTATACAGTATTCCCCGTTCCAAAATAGGCCGTTAACGACGCTTCAATGCCCGGTGTAATCTTGTAATGTAAGCTGCCATGCAACTTGAAGTTGACTGTATTAGGGTTGATTACCTCGCTTTCGTGGTATCCTGTTCTGGAAACACTCTGATCGGGGATGACACCGTTACGCAGACCGAAATAAAAAGGTATCATATTCTGCACTGGTCCCTGAGCAGCACCAGGTAACGCACCTACAAATGCTGCTATTTGTTCCGGCGTAGCATTTGCTGGCAACATCGCATTCAGTGCCTGTACAATATCGGTACCAAAAGGCAGCAATCCTTGTCTCGTTTGCTCCTGTACCATCATTGCAAGGCTTTGCATACTCAACCCGTTATCACGCATATTTGTTTCGTCGCCATATACGTTCACCCCATCATAGTTAGGATCAGTTTGTCTTGTTCCGGGCAACGTTACACGCTGTCTTCTATCGTAATTCTGGTTGCTGCTGGCTATCCAGTCCTTTGCCTGAATCAATTGAAACCCTATTTTATACGCAAATTTATTATTCACGGCCTTAGCCCATCTTGCAGACCAATCATTGTACCATCCCATGTCCCCACGTTGTCTTTTATCTACGTGGTTTACCCCTGTCTTTACCTGAAAACTGAGCCCCTGATATTTGAAAGGATCCTTGCTATTGATCAACAAAGTACCATTGATACCTCCGGGACCATACAAAGCAGAAGAAGCTCCCGGCAACAATTCCATATTGTCAACATCGAGCTCGGTTAGCCCGATAAAATTTCCCAGTGAAAAGTTTAGTCCTGGTGCCTGGTTATCCATCCCGTCTACCAGTTGATTCATCCTGGTATTACCAGAGAAGTTGAAACCCCTGGTACTCGGTGTTTTAAATGTGAGAGAAGAGGTGGTAAGATCAACGCCCTTAAGCTGTCCAATCATATCATAATAGCTGGTAGCAGGAGACGACTGTATGGTATTGGCACTAATTCGTTCAATGGAAACCGGAGATTCCATCACGCGTGTGGCCGTACGCGTAGCAGCAACCACTATTTCCTCTCCAAGTGTAGAAGAAGGTTCCAGTTCTACTGAAAGCGGAGTTGCATCGGCCACTTCCAACTCTTTTGTTACAAACCCTACAGACGAAAAAACAAGGGTTACGGGTAAAGAACGGGATACCGCTAAACGAAAATTACCACGGGAGTCTGTAAACGTACCTTCAGAACTGCCTTTTAATACAACAGAAACGGCACTGACAGTTTCTGTGTTACTAACATTGGTAACCGTGCCAGTGATTATATTCGTTTGTGAATAAGCAAACGATATAGAAAGGGTTAATGCAAATAAGCAGGCAATTGTTGTTTTCATATATAAGCAATTATTGATGGAAGAAACTTGTACACAATTTAACAATACCAACAGTAATACGAAAATTTAATTATCCAGCTTTAAATATGAAATATTAAAATTTTTCACCCTCCTTATTCAACTTCAATACCAGGTTTAATGAAGATTGTGTAGTACATATGAACGTTGCACTGCAACACTACAATTACAAATTTCAGCAGTGTCTATGGGTAAGTTCTTATGCATAAAAAGTACAATGTGGGTTAGCAGCCTGATCTTATTTATTAAACACTGCAGCAGCCCATTTTTGTAGAACAGCGGATATTTTTTTTGCTACATTTTCCGCAACTTGCTGGATAGCTTGCTGCACCGCAGGGTCGGCGACCCATGGATATAAGAGTGTTCCGATCAAGGGAATATCCCTAATGCGATTACCAACAAAACTGTTGAATGCCATTTTTCCGTAATTACCCTTGAGTTCATCAGCACTGTCATTAAACTGATCTTCGAGATCATCGGCTTTCTTCTTCAAGCGTTTTATTTCGGCATCCAGGGTTTTTATATCGTATATAGCAGATCTTGGCATAGCTTCTCTTTTATATTAATCATCCTCTTCTTCCTCCAGCACTTCTTTAATTACCATCCGGGCAATGGGCTTTTGAAACAAGGGTTTTCTTGCGAACACACATATCAGAAGTAATACAACAAATACACCGGCAGCACACGCGAACCCTATAATATTGCTATTGGTAAGCTCTGCAATCCACCAGGCAAACATCATTCCCAGAAATAAAAGTATAAAAAACACGAGGAAGAGTATTACCATTAACCACGTAAACAATCCGGCAACTTTCGATAAGAATTTTATGCCCTGTAAACGTAGTAATTCAACCCGCACTTCCAGGTACTCTTTTAGCAATACTTTATTCTTCTGAAAAAAGTCGGTGAAGTCCATTTTATTATTATTGAATGAAGGTTCAGTCTTAAAATTAAGACAATTAATCTGTTTAGTGCAAACCTTTTGTACTTGCACTATTTCAGGAGTTTCAGCAACTCCTCAACTGCCCAATGCCTAAGCGGGAAGACATTGTATGAATTCTGGAAACAAAAATGAATTAAAGTAAAATCAACCTTTTACGAGGGTACCTACCTTTTCTCCCTTCACTACCTGCATCAGGTTGCCGGGTCTATTCATATCAAAAACGATGATCGGAAGCTTATTTTCCATGCAAAGCGTGAAAGCTGTCATATCCATCACTTTCAGGTTTTTGTCAATGCATTCTTTAAATGTAATGGATTCATATTTGGTAGCCGTCGGATCTTTTTCGGGGTCTGCTGTATAGATCCCATCAACACGGGTACCTTTTAAAATTACATCGGCTTTAATTTCAATAGCCCTAAGAGAGCCGGCAGTATCGGTTGTGAAGTAAGGATTACCGGTTCCGGCACCAAAAATCACTATTCTTTTCTTCTCCAGGTGACGTATTGCTCTTCTGCGTATATATGGCTCTGCTATCTGCTCCATCTTGATGGCACTCAGCAAACGGGTGAACAATCCTTCTTTCTCCATGGAGGCCTGCAAAGCCATTCCGTTGATAACGGTGGCCAACATCCCCATATAATCTCCATGTGCCCGCTCAATGCCCGTCTCCGACTCATTCATGCCGCGGTAAATATTTCCACCGCCTATTACCACCGCTACTTCCACACCCAGGTCATGAATCGATTTTATTTCCAACGCGTATTGTTTCAAAATTTCCGGATCCATGCCGAAATTGCTTTTACCAATTAATGACTCGCCGGAAAGTTTTAGAAGAACACGTTTGTACTTTGTTGTCATACGTTGCGGTTTGCGCTGCGAAGATAGGGGATAATGATATGTTGACCGGTATAAAAATGAACGCAGAGAAAATATTGAACATATATCACCGCTTAATCCGACCTTTGCTAAAACTTTTGTTTGAGTACAACACTGCATAAAAATGAACGCCTGAAAAGCAGGAAAGCAATTGAAAACCTGTTTCGAAAAGGTGCAGCATTCAACAATTTTCCTTACCGGATAGTGTATGTGCTGGCGTCTGCAACAGATAATAAATTTCCTTTACAAGCAGGTTTCAGTGCCAGTGCCAGGAAGTTTAAAAAAGCGGTTGATCGTAACCGTATCAAAAGAGTAACTAAAGAAGTTTATCGTATACAAAAAACTGAATTGCAGCAGGCATTATTAAATAAACATTCAACAATGTCTTTGTTTTTCATTTACACCGCTGGCGAACTACCTGTATATTCAGTGGTAAAGGAAAAAATTACTGTTATTTTGAAAAAATTAATACATGTAGTGAATGAAAAAACTACTTCAGATACTTAGCATTCCATTCATCTGGCTCATCCGGCTATACCAGCTTACGCTCTCACCCATACTGGGAAGATCCTGCCGGTTTACGCCTAGCTGCTCGCACTATGGAATAGAAGCGCTCAAAAAACATGGTTTGCTTAAAGGAATCTGGTTGACAGCTAAACGTATCAGCCGTTGTCATCCCTGGGGTGGACACGGCTACGACCCCGTGCCGTAGCAATGTGAAAATTGGAGAATGTGAATGTGTGGGAATAAAAAACAGTTATTTGTTTGGACATTTCCTTGTTGATTTGGACATCATACACAACAATTAGCAAGCGCTACTTATCTAAAAAACTTGCCTATTTTTGCGGCGAACACTAAAACCACAATATTATGGCTAAAGGTCCTGTTTCTCAGTATATCGAACATCACTATCGTCATTTTAATGCAGCAGCGCTGATGGATGCTGCCAAAGGGTACGAAACGCATTTACTGGAAGGCGGAAAAATGATGATTACACTGGCTGGCGCCATGAGTACTGCAGAACTGGGATTATCTCTTGCGGAGATGATCAGGCAGGATAAAGTACACATCATTAGTTGTACCGGAGCCAACCTGGAAGAGGATATCATGAATCTGGTAGCACATTCTCACTATAAAAGAGTACCACACTACCGCGATTTGAGTCCACAGGACGAATGGGATCTGTTGGAGAACCACTACAACCGGGTAACAGACACTTGTATTCCTGAAGAAGAAGCTTTCCGCAGAATACAAAAACATATCGCTAAAATATGGAAGGATGCAGATGCTGCTGGTGAACGCTATTTTCCGCATGAGTTTATGTACAAACTGTTATTAAGCGGGGTATTGAAGGAGCATTATGAAATAGATCCTAAAAACAGTTGGATGCTGGCAGCCGCTGAAAAAAATATTCCTATTGTAGTGCCAGGTTGGGAAGACAGTACGATGGGGAACATCTTTGCTTCTTACGTTATTAAAAACGAATTGAAAGCCACTACTGTAAAAGGTGGTATTGAATATATGGTATGGCTGTCTGACTGGTATCGCCAAAACAGCGGTGGAAAAGGGGTTGGCTTTTTCCAGATTGCAGGTGGTATTGCCGGCGATTTTCCTATATGCGTTGTGCCGATGATGTACCAGGATCTGGAATGGCATGATGTTCCTTTCTGGAGTTATTTCTGCCAGATCAGTGACTCTACTACTTCTTATGGATCGTACTCTGGTGCAGTACCCAACGAAAAAATCACCTGGGGAAAACTGGATATCAACACGCCTAAATTCATCGTAGAAAGCGATGCGACCATTGTAGCACCGCTGATATTTGCGTGGGTGTTGGGCTGGTAAATAAAAAAAAGCAGAAAAGCCTCAATCGATAATATCGATTGAGGCTTTTTGTTGTTAGTGTCACTGAAGTACTTGCTCAGCTTTTAAAATCCAGAATATTGATTCTTTCCTTGCAGAAATTGTATTCTACTTCGTCGTTACTACTTACTATAATAAGACGGTTAGTACCGTATTGGTCTATCAGACGGTGATACAGAGCGATACCCTCTGCATCCAGGTTAGTGCAGGGTTCATCCAGTAACAATAATGGAGCATCAGAAAAAATGGCCTGCGCCAGTTTTACCCGTTGTTTCATACCACTGCTAAAAAAACGGATCTGTTTATGCCTGGCTGCTTCTAGCCCAACAGCGGAGATGGCAGTAGGGATATCCAATCCTTTTAATAAGGGTTTAAACCGGTGATGAAACTGAAGAAATTCCAGTAAAGTCATTTCTTCGATAAGTTCGAGGTAAGGAGCGGCTATTGCCATCAAGTTGTACACTTCGTCTGCAGGAATGGCAGCCTCTTTGCTGCTGTAGTATTGCTTTCCTTCACTGGCAGATATAGCGCCTCCTATAACCTGCAGCAACGTAGACTTCCCTGATCCGTTAGGACCGGTTATTGCATAATGAGTACCTGTTGAAAAACTATAGTTGAGATGGCGGAAAATCCACTCCCGGTTGAAACGTTTGCCCGTATTAGTCAGCGATATCGTCATCCACGCTGTTTTTGGTATAGCGTTTTATGATACCCCGGCCGCTTTCTCGGATAAAGGTTACTATTTCATCTCTTTCATCTGAGGCCGGAAACTCTTCCTCCAGGAGTTCTACTGCCTGCGAAGTATTGAGCCCTTTGTTGTAGATGGTCCGGTAGATATCAAGAATATGGTTGATTTTGTCTACGGTAAATCCTCTTCGTTTTAGTCCGATGGAATTGACGCCGGCATAACTCAGTGGTTGACGCGCTGCCTTGATAAAAGGTGGAACATCTTTTCCTACGAGTGACCCCCCGCCGATATAAGCGTGGGCCCCTATTTTTACAAACTGGTGTACCGCACACATTCCCCCGATAATAGCCCAGTCTCCCATAACAACGTGCCCTGCCATCTGGGTATTATTGGTAACGATACAATGATTGCCGATAGCACAATCATGTGCTATATGACTGTATGCCTGTATCAAGCAGTCACTCCCTACAGTAGTTTTTCCCCGCTCATTCGTTCCCCGGTTAATGGTTACAAACTCCCTGATGGTCGTATTGTCTCCAACTTCCGCCAAAGAATCTTCTCCATTAAATTTCAAATCCTGGGGAATGGCTGAGATAACTGCTCCCGGGAATATACGGCAGTTTTTTCCTATACGGGCACCTTCCATAATGGTTACACTACTACCAATCCAAGTCCCCTCCCCTATTTCCACATTGTGATGTATTACTGTAAAAGGGTCAACTTTTACATTTGTGGCAACCTTTGCATTTGGATGAATGTACGTATGTGGATGGATCATTAATCGAAAGTTATAAATAATCGTGCCTTAAACTCTTCTTTGTTGCCCGGCAAAGCTGCATACAAAAAACGTCAGACGAGTGGCCTGACAAATACAAAAATAAGGAAAAGATAATATTTTGCATTATCTCTTAACCAATTGCGCCATCATTGTAGCTTCGGTGACAATTTTGTTTCCCACGTATACCGTGCCGCGCATCTCACACATTCCCCTGCGGATGGGCGCCATCAATTCCATTTTTAGTATCATGGTATCACCCGGTAAAACTTTTTGCCGGAAACGGGCATCATCCATTTTTACAAAATAGGTATCGTAGTCACCAGGGGGTAGTGCATTTATGGCCAGAATACCACCGGTTTGCGCCAACGCTTCTATTTGAAGTACTGCAGGCATTACCGGATTACCCGGAAAATGCCCCACGAAGAATGGCTCATTGAACGTAACATTCTTAATCCCTACAATTTTTGTATCAGTGAGTTCTATTATTTTGTCAACCAATAAAAACGGATACCGGTGAGGAAGTGTTTTTTCTATCTCCTGGGTATTGTATATCGGAGCCTGGTTGGGATCATAGACAGGAACATCCAGCATCTGCTTGTTTTTCTTGATGTACTGCTTGATCTTTCTCGCAAAACTAATATTGGATGCGTGTCCCGGTCTGTTAGCAATAATGTGTGCTTTCACGGGCAGCCCTATCAAAGCCAGATCCCCCACAATATCCAGCAATTTATGGCGGGCAGGCTCATTCGCAAAACGCAGCTCCAGGTTATTCAGATATCCTCCACTCTTCACCTCTATTTTATTTCTGCCAAACGCCTTCGCTAATCTATCCATTTCTGGTTCGGTCACCGGCTTGTCTACCACTACAATGGCGTTGTTAATATCTCCTCCTTTAATCAGGTTATTGTCGAGCAACATTTCCAGTTCGTGTAAAAAACAAAAAGTGCGACAAGGTGCTATTTCTGCCCTGAAATCACGCATATGTTTCAATCCGGCATGCTGTGTACCCAACACCGGGCTGTTAAAATCGATAAGTGTGGTTATTTTATAATCAATAGCGGGTACAGCCACCATTTCTACCCTCTTCTCTTCATCATAAAATGAGATATTGGTATCCAAAGAGTACCATATTTTATTGGCTGACTGCTCCTGCACGCCTGCTTCTTCAATAATTTCTACAAAAGGGGCGGAACTACCATCAATAATTGGAATTTCCGGACCATTTATCTCTACCAGGCAATTATCAACACCCATGCCCACCAGTGCAGCCAGTACATGTTCTACGGTACTCACTTTTGCCCCATTATCTTCCAGCGTTGTACCCCGGGAGGTGTCGGTCACCAGGTCACAATCAGCCTTAATCACGGGCTGACCCGGGAGATCTACTCTTTGAAATTGTATTCCAAATCCTGCATTGGCAGGGTTCAGCGTCATATCTACCTTAATGCCGGTATGTAATCCGGTTCCGGATATTGCAACTGCCGATTTAAGCGTATGTTGTTTGTCAGCATTAAAATTCACATCCATTTTAATTTCATTAAGGCGCAAATATAAGGAATCTGGTATAGCTAAGCAGCCCTTGTTTTTTGTTGAAAAGGTTGCCACTTACAGGTGTTTCCTCAAAAAACTCAAATAGCAGTATTAAGTTGTATATATTTACAGGATGTAAACCATACTACAGTATATGTTAAGAAGAAAGTTTATCCAATCGACAGCGATGATGATTCCGGCAACGGGTCTGCTATCCTTTAGTTCTAAAAACAACCAAGCTAAAGCAACTCCTTTTAAAGTAGGTATTGCCGGGTACACTTTCGTTAATTACAGCCTTGATGATAGCATCGCCATTATGAAACGGTTGGATATCCGTTATCTCTCCGTAAAAGACTTTCATTTGCCGCTGGATAGCAGCCCGGAAAAGATAACAGAAGTTTTAAATAAGTACAAAGCAGCAGGTATAGAAGTTTATACAGTGGGGGTTATATATATGAAAACCGAGGCAGAGGTAGACAGGGCTTTCGACTATGCCAGGCGGGTAGGTGTGAACATGATCGTAGGCGTACCTACTTACGAATTGCTTGACTACACAGAAAAAAAGGTAAAAGCGTTCAACATCAGGATGGCAATTCACAACCACGGACCTGAAGACAAATTGTATCCCGCCCCCGAAGACATTTACAAAAGAATCAACAAAATGGACAAACGCATGGGTATTTGCCTGGATATTGGTCATGCCCTGCGGGCCGGCAGTAGCTTACCTAAAGCTGTTAAAGATTTTGCTCCAAGAATTTTTGACCTGCACATCAAAGACGTGGATTCCACTGCCCCTACAGCCAAATCCATAGAAGTAGGTCGGGGAGCGATCGATTTTCAACCCTTTATTCAGGCACTACGTAATATCAACTATGCCGGAGTATGTAGTATGGAATTTGAAAAAGACATGAAAGACCTTGTGCCGGGATTATCTGAATCTGTGGGTTACTTCCGCGGCGTGACGTCTTGTTAATGAGCTGCCAGTTTGCCGATCAGGTTTATGTATTCCTGCATAGCATCATCTTTTGATTTTCCTTTTAATGCTGACCATGCTTCGAATTTTGCTTTTGCAATAAAATCAAATGGATTGGCAGGACCCGATGAAGTATTGTCTCCCTCAGTGGATTGTTTAAATAAGGAATACAACTGCAGCAACGTTTCATTACTAGGCTTTTCCATTATTTTTTTGCTCTCTGCAACTGCTCGATCGAATTGCTCCTTTAGGTCCATGTAATTTTTTTGGTGAAATTAACAACTATAAACGTAAACTTATAACCCGTTTTTCAAAATATATCTATTTTGCCAGGCTTTTAATGCAGTGGGCATAATACAGCCTGCCCATTAACTAATAAATAAACATATGTTGATAACTGGTTAAGGGGATTATTATAACACTTCGTCTATGTTTTTCTTTATATTGGACGCTATCTTTCCCATCGGCAAATCGTTGATGTCGCTACCAAACGGGTCTTCAATTTCCTCGGCAATCAGCTCCAGACTTACCAGGACATAGGTTACAAAAGCAACCATTGGTGCAACATAGTAACCGAGCGAAAATACAAACCCGAAGGGAAGTGTCATCACATATATGAAAATGAATTTTTTGATAAAGGCACTATAAGAGTATGGAATGGGCGTATTCTTAATTCTCTCACAAGCACCACATATTTCTGTAAACGCAGTAACTTCTTTATTCAGCAGTATCAATTGTTCCCCAGTTAATTTATTTTGCTGATACAGCAGGTTTAAGCGCTTAATCATTAGCGATGCTATCTGAACAGGGATGTGTTTCTTATTATCAATGGTAATACCGGGGTTTTCTTTTTCATCCAGCATGAAACGCGTTGTATCCGATTGAAGGTGTAATCGCATTGATTCGGCAAACATCGGAATCATTTTTTTGTAAAAATCCCTTGCGGAAACATCCCCTCTTTCCAGCATAGCATCCAGCTTAATCGCAAAATTGCGACTGGCATTCACCAGGTTTCCCCATTGTTTCCTTCCCTCCCACCATCTGTCGTATGCCGTATTGGTTCTAAAAACCAATAACATTGATATGGCAAAACCAAGCAGGTTATGCATCACCGGTATATTCTTCACCCAACTGTTGGATGAAAGATTCAGATACTCAATTTCCCAATAGGCAATGAGTAAAGCATAGATAGTAATGATACAGAGTAAAGGTGTTAATTTCCGGAAGCTGTCAGATTTGTGGAACTGAAAAATAATTCCAAACCAATTCTTTGGATTGTAGATTACCATAGTGGTGCCATTAGAAAGCAAAAATAATGCGCCGACAAACATGCTATTTATCCAGCCGCACTAATATTTTTTAGAATCGCATCATCTTCCGTCCCCGTCTAACAGGTTGCCTAGTCCACCCAATATGCTTCCCTCTTCCTTCCGCTTGACGGTGCCATAAGAAAGTATGCGACTGGCTAAACGGCTAACCGGTAATGTTTGGATCCACACCTTGCCCGGTCCCCGGAGTGTAGCGAAAAATAATCCTTCGCCACCAAATATGGTATTGCGTATGCCTCCAACAAATTGTATATCGTAATCTATATCTTTTGTGTACCCAACAAGACACCCCGTGTCGATCCGCAAAAACTCACCCGGTGCCAACACCCGTTCAAAAACGTGCCCTCCGGCATGCACAAAGGCCATTCCGTCACCCTCCAATTTTTGCATAATGAATCCTTCTCCGCCAAACAAACCTGTGCCTAACTTTCGCTGAAACTCTATTCCAATACTCACCCCGCGAGCCGCACACAAAAAAGCATCCTTTTGACAAACAACTTTGCCACCCAGTTCATACAAATCCAGCGGAATAATTTTACCCGGGTACGGAGAGGCAAAAGCGACCCTTTTTTTACCATGCCCAACGTTGGCGAAGGCGGTCATAAACAAACCTTCTCCTGTTATCAATCTTTTCCCGGCACTCATCAACTTTCTCATTATTCCTCCGCTGTTCTTCTGCGAGCCGTCTCCAAAGATTGTCTGCATCTGAATTCCATCATCCATCATCATAAACGCTCCGCTCTCGGCCATGGCTGTTTCCCCCGGATCCAGCTCTATGTCCACATACTGCATCTCTTCGCCGTATATTTTATAATCAATTTCATGTGCTGTTTGCATAGCTATAAATTTTCGGTTATAAAATTACTCATTCGAGGAGTAATTCTTTTACCACTCATAACAATCTGACGCACTATTTCAATTTGTTAAAAAAGCTGTTCGTACGCCGGCTAGGGCTTTTATCCTTTGATATGTGGTATCTTTGATCCCGTAGAAAAAAACAGTTGCTAACACAATAAAAGAGTCTATCCGTTCATTCATAGATTACTGCCATCCCAACTTATTAGAATACCGATCATTTTAATGAAACCACTTATAACCTTATGCTTACTGGCTATCCATCTGGGTGCAATTGCTCAGGATTCGCAGCGCCCTAAAATTGGCGTTACGCTTAGTGGAGGTGGTGCAAAAGGACTAGCGCATATCGGCATCCTCAAAGCGATCGATTCAGCTGGGATAAATGTTGACTATATTACCGGTACCAGTATGGGTGGAGTCATTGGCGGGTTATATGCTATCGGTTATTCGGCAGATTCCATTGAAGCGCTGGCGCGGGAAATAGATTGGGAACTATTGCTTAGCAACCAATCGTCACTCAGCAGCGTATTTATGGCGGAAAAAGACGAGTACGCAAAATATATAGTAGAGCTGCCCCGCGTAAAACACAAATTCAAGTTACCTACCGGTATTTTAGAAGGGCAGGAATTGTGGCTAAAATTTTCTGAACTCTTCTTTCCTGTCAGCAATATCAAAAATTTTGGACAATTCAGCATTCCTTTTAAATGCATTGCCACCGATGTAGGTACCGGAGAAGCGGTAGTAATGGAAGACGGAGAAATTATATCGTCTATCCGGTCCAGCATGGCTATTCCTTCCTTTTTTACCGCAGTAAATGTGAATGACAGAAGATTGATTGATGGAGGCGTTGTTAGAAATTTTCCGGTTAGAGATGTCAAGGAAATGGGCGCCGATATCGTCATAGGCAACAATGTGTCGTCTGGCCTGCTCGCTTCCGACAAAGTGAGTAATGCCATACAGGTATTGCTGCAAGTTGCATTTTTCAGGGAAGCAGAAGACAGCCGCAATGAAATTCCACTGTGTGATATCTATGTATCTCAGCCCTTACCAAAATATAATATGGGAAGTTTTGGGTCTGCAGACAAAATATTAGAAGCCGGCATTGAAGAAGGTCGAAAACTCTATCCCCGCCTGAAATTACTTGCGGACTCTTTAAACGCCATTTATGGCAAGCAGCCCCCAAAAAAGAACCGGCTTCCTCAACTGGATAAAATCAATATCAGTGCATATGAATTGAGCGGATTGAGAAATACCTCTATCGATTTTTTTGTAAACACATTGGATCTAAGACTACATGAGTGGTATTCCGCTCTGGATATCTCCCGTATGGTACGGCATGCATTTGGTACCCGCTACTACAACAGGATTTTATACTCACTGGAAGAGCTAGGCGATGGTAGCTACAAAATAATCTTTGATATCGTTGAAAACCCGCTAACATTTGCCAAGATAGGATTACACTACGACGGATTCAGCGGCATTAGTGCGATATTAAATCTAACCGGCCGAAACTTCCTGGTTACCAATTCCCGAAGCCTTGTCACGCTAAATATTGGTGACAACTTTCGAGCCCGCGGACAACACCTTCAATATATAGGAAGACACAAAAATTTTTCGTCTTTGCTGGAAGTGCAATACGATCGTTTCGGGATCAATGCTTATACCCCTTATGAATCCTATAGCTCTTACAAAGAGTCGGGATTATATAAAAGACAGTATACACGCTTCGATTTAAACGCCGCCTATTCTCCCAGCAGGCGACTGACAACTGGTTTGGGTTTCAGAATGGAACTGCTGAACTTTTCTCCCATTATTTCCGCGCCATTGGAATTAAAGGGAAGCAATAACTTTCCCACCGCATATAGCTTCATCAAATTCAATTCACTCAACAAACAGGTGTTTCCTACCCGTGGTCTAAAAATTGATGCAGAAGGCGGTTGGGTATTTCGGCAGAAAGAAAGATTAAAAATACTCCAGGAGGGTATACAAGTTCCCAGAACGGAGTACACCATCGCGACTCACCCCTACCTGAGAGCTAAACTGAACATCGAAGGCTACCTAAGGATTAGTTACCGTAGTACCATTTTAGCAGCTATGCAATCCGGTGTAAATTTTAATTACACCCATAACCTGCTTAATGAATTTTCTATCGGTGGGCTGATCCCGCTATATAATAACCAGATTACATTTGCCGGGTTACCGGAGTCAACTACTTATGCACCCACCGTAGCGGCTTTCATGATTGGTTACCGGCACGAAATTTTTCAAAATACCTATATCACCGGAAAAGGAAACATCCTCTATACTAATTTTATTAACAAGAGTGTATTCTTTAATAATCCCAATTTGTTTGTGGGGTATGCTCTCACTTTCGGGTACAATTTTGCGTTGGGACCACTGGAGATCAGCGCTATGTACAGCGACCGGGGAAGCAGACTCCACACATACGTAAGTTTTGGTGTTCCCTTCTAACCAAGAACCCTTTCTGATCATTATTTTTATAAGGGAGCAATTATTTCAATCCACAAAACCTCAACTCCTGGAGTACCTGTTTTTGAGACCTCGATTTCATAAAAGCAGAGGCTTGAAAAACACCATGTTTGGTCTTAAGTTCGCCTACACAATACTCCGCTCCATTGTTAATGCCTTTATGGGTGACACGAAAGGATTCGACACCATAACATTTAAAAAAGTCTCTGATAATGGCTTCTGCCTGGGAACGGCTATAGGCGTGAGATTTATCGTGAAGCGTTATATCTACCATGCTGTCAAAATAACGGGACAGTACGTCTGCGTTGCCCGATTTCATAGCTCCGGTCACGTCATCTATGGTATAGGATGGAGTGAAGGACAATGAGGTGGTTAAACAACAGACAAGTGCTATATTTCTAAAAAACTGGCTCATATCAGGCGCATCAGGATGCTATAACACCAAAAATGTGCCAGACTGGAACTTTTAGCATTTATTTAGTGTATGGAGCCCATGCTACAGCACTCCTCTGCGTATTCTCTCCATAAATTCTCCCCTATAATTTCTACTGACCGGAACTTTGGCAGAAGCGATAACAACCTGATTTCCCTCTACCCTGTCTATCTTATTAATGGCAACAAGATAGGATTTATGCACCCTAAAAAAGAGATGCTCATCCAATTTACCCTGTAATGTTTTCAAGTTCATCAGGGTAATAAACTTGCCTTTTGTCGTGTGAATCACTACATAATTTTGCATACCTTCTACAAACAACACATCATTTACCAGTATCCGTTCCAACTTCCCGTTAACCTTCACAAAAAAGTGATCAATGGCGCTTTCTGTTGCTCCCTGCTTTGATAAACTAA
Source organism: uncultured Terrimonas sp. (assembly GCA_964604365.1). Lineage (GTDB taxonomy): Bacteria > Bacteroidota > Bacteroidia > Chitinophagales > Chitinophagaceae > Agriterribacter. The sequence continues at coordinate 22,500 of CAZRYS010000029.1, read as the reverse complement.
AATATTGTTGTGCCTTTACAGCCGACTGATAAAACCGATCTGCCGTTATAGGTTTTACCAGGTAATCCATTACATTCAGCGAATATCCCTCCACTGCGTACAAAGAATAGGCTGTGGTAAGTATGACACGAGCATCCGGGGTGTGTAACTTTAAAAAGTCAACTCCATTCATCTTTGGCATTTGAATATCAAGATAAATCAGGTCTATGGGTTCCTTTTCGATAAATGACTGAAGCTCCTGCGCGCTGGAGAGCACTGCTTTTAAATCGAGAAAATCTATACCTGCCACGTACTGTGCCAAACCCTCCCGTGCAAGCGGCTCATCATCCACTATCACAGTCCGTATCATATAGCAGCTTGTATTTCAGGTGTTTCTATAATAACAGGTGATCTATCCAACCCGAGTTCCAACACTGCGATATACTGTTGCTCTTGTTTTTCTACCTTCAGATCATATAAGCCGTTGTACAACAACTCAAGCCTTCGCTGTACATGCACCAAGCCGAGTCCGGGCTCTCTCTTTTCATCAGCCGTTTCTATGGAATTTGAAACCGAAAGTTGTAATCTCCCATCGGCTGCCGCAATGGAAATATCAATCCAATCATTGACGCCGGCTCGGGAAACATGTTTAAATGCATTCTCAATAAAAGGCATGAGTATAAAAGGCCGGATGAATAAGTTTTCCATTTTCGAATATTCGATTTTCGTATAAATTTGAAAGGAATCATTTAAACGCAATCGTTCAAGATTGATATAACTCCCGATATAAGCCAGTTCCTTTTCAACAGGAATGATTTGATCATCACAGTCGTACAGGTGGTGCCGAAGTATATCTGAAAACTGTACCAGCGTATTGGACGCTTGCTGGGGATTCTTGTTTATCAAAAAGAAGATAGAGTTGATGGTATTAAACAGAAAATGAGGATTGAATTGATGTTTAAGAAACTTTAATTCCGTTTCCAGATTCTCCTTGTCCAACCGTTCTTGTCTGCGCCGTGCCTCAATAGAATTCTTAGCCAGCTTAATGCAGATAGCGAGTGCTGTATTGGCGAAAGTAGAAGTAAGCGCCTTCCCAAAAAAGAAAAAGAAACAGGCGTCTGCTCCGAAGTATTCCTGCAGGGATACACCCCGTAACCATGCGAGCAAGTAATAGGATCCTGTAATAATGAGATTCGTAATCAGTATACCGGCAACAGATAGTACAATATAGCGGATCGGTTTTCCTTTGCCCAGGTATTTTGGCAGCAGATAATAGAGATTGAAATACACATTAGCCGCCTGAAAGAATACATAGAAAACAAACACCAGCAAAATGGGTGAAAAAAACAAATCATTAGCAGCTCTTATAGGATTGGCTATTATTACCGACCACCATAAATAATGAAATACAATCCAAAACGGAATGTGGTAAAGCTTATTCCTGATGGACCAATGTTTCCATTTTTGAGGTAATGACATCTTAATCTAAAGTTATCTCAAAATTCAGTAGCAATAAGCATCATTGTACGAACGGTATGAATTCATTGACAAGATGCTTGTCCGCTAAAAACTTCTTGTCAATTAAATCAATCACTTCATCAGTTAGTTTTTTGCAGCGCGGATCATTCAGTTTTCTTTGATATAGCAACGCAGCCGATTGGCTTAAAATAAAAGCTAAATAAGAATAAAATGAAACGTCTGGTTATACTACTCTGTCTGTTGTCGCAGTATTCATTTGGGCAAATTAGCGGCAGGCTAATAGCCGTTGACAGCACTCCGGTGGCTTATGCTAACATTCTTTTGGAGAATAAAAGTGATAACACTAACAGGCTCAGCATGGTATCAAATGCTGCGGGCCTTTTTGTATTCCACAGGTTAGATACAGGAAGATATACACTCACTGCCACGGCTATTGGTTATGATCGGTTGGTGATGACTGTTGCGTACAATGGCGATTCCATAAACCTGGGCACAATGGCTATGACCGAGCAGTCGATACAAATGGATAATATTGTGATACGAAACCGAAAACCGGAGATATCACAAACAACTGAAGGACTGACCATTGACATCAGCAAAAGTTTGACAGCAAAGGGAAATTCATTGCTTGAATTGTTGGAAAAACTTCCGGGTATTACCATCGACAGAAGAAACAACGGATTACTATTAAATTCAAAATCTGGAATTACGGTATCCGTAAACGGTAGTCCGATCCGCATATCCGGAGATCAGTTGATACAGTGGCTAAGTACACAAAATGCTGAGAATATAGAGAAAATCGAACTTTTGACAGCCCCGGGTGTGGCCTATGATGCGGATGGAAATGGCATCATCAATATCATAATGAAACAAGAGGAGAAACCCGGCACGTATGCTTCACTAAGTTTGATGGCGGGTTATGGCTGGCGGGAAAAAGCACAGGCGTCTCTGCAACTAAGTCACCACAATCAAAAACTTACGACAAGAGCTTCCTATACGTTTAGCTACGACAACACTACTACCGCTTTTCATGGAGTAGGTGGAGAAACATTGCCTTCGACAGGTAAGATGAGCTTTGACTTTGTAAATGCATCGCCTTCAACGCCTGCCAGTCATAATTTTAATGCGGGATTGGAATATCGCTTTACTCCCAAATGGACGTTAAACGGCAACGTGTTGCTGAATACCAGCAACCGAAATTTCAATACGAAGAATCAAGGCATTTATGGATTGCAAGCGGATTCCATATTACTATTCAACGGCCATATAGCCGGCAACAATAGTTGGAAAAACATCATTACTTCTGCCGAAGCCAGCTATATCATCAACCCGAAAAACAAACTAATAATTACGGCAGACTATCTTCGATATACAAACGAAATTTCAACTGATATCGAAAGTTATTTTCAAAACAAATGTGGTACAGAGATATACCTGAATAATCAACCGGGCAATTGGCAAAAAGGTAGTACCCATGCTGATATTAATATAGGAGTAATGAAGACCGATTTTCAAAGGCAAATAACGAACCGTTTAAAATTAGCTGCAGGTATTAAAACCACCTATTCTTATACTGCTAATGAGTCCGGTGTTCTGTTTCTCGATAATGGCGATTGGAAAGAGAGAACGGGATTTGATAACCGGGTAACGGTAAATGAAAAAATATATGCAGCCTACATCTCAAATATGTTTAACCCCGACTCGTCGCTGAACATCAGTTCGGGACTTCGATTTGAGTACTACACTACCGGGTTTGACGGCAAACACATCCAAAAAAGTCGTCTGTTCCCCAATATCGCGATCACGAAAAAACTTTCCACAGCCCGGGAAATTCAGTTGTCGTTTTCGAGCCGTATACAAAGACCGACCTATAATGATCTGGCTTCATATCTGATTTACAATGATCCGTTCTCCGTATTTACCGGCAATCCATTTCTGAAACCGGCATATACGTACTCGGTAAGATCTGGTTACAAACACCGCCGTTTGACATTTTCATTGCAATACGATTACAGTAAAAATCTTATCGCGAATGGACAGAATGTAGCTGGAGGCGTGCCTTCGGTAGCCTATATCAGTCCGCAGAATATCAGTTACCAAAAAAGCCTTTTGCTGCAAGTTATTATACCATATAATTTGACAGATTGGTGGACGATGCAATATACGCTGTCCACCGGCTGGAATAAATTCCGCCTTGATTATAATATTCATCCGGTGGAGAAATCTTTTCTGCACTATGCGATTAATTTCAACCAGAGTTTTCGGCTGCCGGCGCAGTATTCAATTGAACTATCAGGCTGGTATAGTAGCAGAAGCTACTGGGGTAATAGCAGAAATCTGCCAGTGGGTAGTGTAAATGCCGGCGTGAAAAAAGTGTTAAAGGAAAACTATGGCACTTTACAGCTAACGATAACCGATATTTTCAGAACCATGTATGGTCATGGTTACTATGGTGAATTTAGTCAGGATGCGTTCTCTTCCTATTATCATATTCGCTGGGAGTCGGAGTCTGCCCGTTTCCCGATATTCCGGCTTTCCTATTCGGTTAATTTTGGAAAGAAAACAAGGGTTTTAGCCAATACCGACAGGGAAGAATCCCTGAGAATACGGAGGGAATAGTGTATATAAGCATTCATCATTTCGCTATGAGATGAATGCCTGTGATTGAGAAATCTTCTACGTACATTGATCGTTTGTTATTCTCTCGACGGACTCCTTTTAGTCGAAGTATATTCTTTCGGCGGTCCTCCCTCCCTCAAAATGATATAAGGGGTGAAGTTTGTCAACGCCACCCCTTATCAAACTAAAACCAACTTTTAATCCATGTCGTATTTGCTTTTCCTGCCAACAATCTTTTTCTTCTACCCACATCCAGCCTGTGCCGGAACATGGTAACAAATACCAACAACAGGAACACAATGGTGAACGGCGGTATACCCAGCATCGAGATCCATTTACCCCCGAAATGCCTGCGCATTGGCCGCTTCAATCTTTCTGCTATCAAATACATTGCCGGTACCATAAACAACGTCATAAAGAAAGCGAATATCAGTCCGAAAATAATAGTCCAGGCCAGCGGCTTCCAGAAGGCCGCACTGTCTCCTCCAAAGAAAATATGCGGCTCGAAACTGGAGAACAATCCAACAAAATCAATGTTGAAACCAACAGCCAAAGGAATGAGTCCAAATATAGCGGCCAGCGCTGTGAGCAATACCGGTATAATTCTCGTCTTACCTGCTTCAATTACGGCAGCTCTTGTTTTCATTCCGCGACTTCTTAATTCGTCGGCAAATTCTATTACCAGGATACCATTTTTCACCACAATACCTGCCAGTCCAACAATGCCTAAGCCTGTGAATGCAATAGAAACTTCCATCCCCGTCAGGCTAAAGCCTAACAGTACCCCCACAACGCTAAACACAATTTCTGTAAGGATAATTACCGGCTTGCTGATGGAGTTGAATTGCAAGACGAGAATAAACAAAATAATCATCAAAGCAATTGCCAATGCCGCAAACAGAAAATTCATCGTCTCTGCCTGTTGCTCTGCCTCCCCTGTTTGTTGGATGGTGACACCATCTGATATGCCCTTAAAAGAATCGATATAACCCTTTATCTGCTGGTTGACAGCAGTGGGTGTATAGCCTTGTGAAATCAGCACGTTAGAACGTAATGTAATAGTGCGTTTTTGATTTTTTCTCTTTACACTTCCTAATGTGTTGGTGTAATCTACTGTCACCAACGAACTGATAGGAACAGTTTTGAGTGCGCCGCCACTGGCCATATCCCGGAACGTTATATTCATATTCAGCAGGTCGCTCAGGCTTTTGCGTTGCAACGCTGCGTTACGCAGTTGAATTTTATACTCATCGTCTCCGTCCTTTATTTTTGAAATCTCTCTACCAAACAACGCTGTTCTTATTTCCATTCCTATCTGTGCAGAGGATACTCCTTCAATCAAAGCCCTTTGCCGGTCTACCGTCAGGCTAATTTCCGGGTTCGTAAGATCTATGTCCATTTTCAATTCTTCTACGCCGGGCACCTGAATAGAATCCAGGTAGTTTTTAAGTGCAACGCCGGTTTTGATTAGTTTATCAAAGTCTTCGCTGGCTACTTCAATATTGATCGGCGGTTCGGTAGGGGGCCCGCTAGACTCCTGGTCTACTGATATCTCCGCTCCAGGGATACCTTTGACCGCCGCCCGAATAGAATCGAGTAGTGAGGTTGTGGAAGCACCATGCCGTTTTTCAAATTCAACAAACGATACCTGGATCCTTCCAAGTTCCGGTCTGGTACTTCTATCGCCGCTGGTGGGGTCTCCCGCGCCTACTGCCACATTCGAGATAACACTCTCCACAATAGGATTTTCTTTACCATCTTCTATGCCCAATACTGTATATACTCTTTTTTCAAGCTCCCGTGTAATGGAGTCTGTATACACTACGTTGGTTCCCACCGGTAGTTTAAGGTATACATAAATGAAGTTTGGATCAGATTTGGGGAAGAAAACAATAGGTACACGCTGACTACTAACTGCCGCGCCGAATATCATAAAACTTAGAATCAGTATAACAAACGTACTGATCAGCAGATGAACCGGCCGCCAGCCTTTCAAGGACCAGTTTAACAGCGTTTCGTAGTGGGACATAATCCATGGCAGCACCCTGTTTTGAAACCCGCTGATCAGATCCTCCAACACATAGGTATTGAACACTATAAGCACAGCCAGGGTAAGCAGGATATTGCCGACGAACGGATAGCCTGTCGCGTCCAGCAATATACCGGCTGCGACAGCTACCCAAAGAACCGGCTTCCTGAAGATGGCAGATTTCTTTGGCTTTGCTTCCCCCTCTGGATGATTCATGAAGTCCACTGCAAATACAGGGTTCATGATAAACGCTACGATAAGCGAAGCTGTAAGCGTGAAGATCAACATCACAGGCAAATAAATCATAAACTTACCAATGATGCCCGGCCAAAACAGTAGTGGAAAAAACGGGGCCAGTGTAGTGAGTGTACCGGATAACACCGGTACAAATACTTCTCCGGCAGCCATCATAGCCGATCGTTCAGCCGATATTTTCCCCTGCCCCTGCACAAAAATCCGGTGGGTATTTTCTATCACCACTATCGCATCATCCACAATGATTCCCAGTCCAAACAACAGTGCAAAAAGCACCATAAAGTTTAGTGTAACATGAGATCCCACAATCATATCTGCTACGGGCAGAAACATGAAGGCCACAAACATACTCAAGGGAACAGACAATGCTACAAAAAACGCATTAGTGACCCCCATAAAGAACATCAGGATTGCTAACACCAGGATAAATCCAATAACGATAGAATTAACGAGTTCATCGAAAGAGTGTTTGGCGTTTTTGCTTTGATCGCCGGTAATCACAACATTCAAGTCTCTGGGAAACTCCGAGTCCTGCATTTGTTCTACAGCAGCTTTTACGGCGTCGGCTGTTTCAATCAGGTTTTCACCGGATCGCTTTACTATATTTAGTGTAATAACATTTTTGTTGTCCAACCGGGCATAACTTTCCCGCTCTTTGGTAGTGTCTACTATGGTGGCGATATCTTTCAGATAAATAGAGCCTCCGGTTGGTCCGCGCACCACCACTTTTTCAATGTCCGCGGCAGATTTAAACTGTCCTTTCAGTTGCAGGGTTCTTTTCATATTCCCTACCTCCAGCAAGCCTCCCGTAATATCCATGTTTTCGCGGGCAACCGCATTGGCAATATCGTCAAAAGTAATATTTGCACTACGCATCCGGTAGTTGTCCACGTTAATCTGAAACTCTCTCTCCGGAGCTCCTACAATGTCTACCCTTGTGATCTGCGATAACTCTTCCAGCTTATCCTGCAGGTCATCCGCATATTTTTTCAGGCGCATGTTATCGTAGTCCCCGCTGAGGTTTACGTACATCACTGGTATTTCGGATAAACTCACTTCCATTACGCTCGGCTCTTCCGTAAGATCTGTAGGCAGGTCAGACTTTGCTTTATCCACTGCATCTTTCACCTTTTGTACGGCCACGTCAATATTGACATCCGTACTGAATTCTACTACTATGGCTGAAAAATCCTGGATGGAGGTACTTGTTGTTTTTTGAATTTTTACGCCGGTAATTCCCTTTATTTGTTTTTCTATCGGTTGTGTTACCAGGTTCTCCATATCTTTCGGAGAGTTACCTACATAAATTGTTTGTACGTATACCGTAGGTATAATAATGTCCGGAAATTGTTCCTTAGGTAATGTCACAAACTGGAATACACCGGCTATACTTACAAAAAGCATGGCCAGGTAAATGGACGTTTTATTTTTGATGCTCCAGGTAGTAGGCTTAAACTCCTTAAACTTTTCGGTAATATTTTCAAGAACACTCATAAATTAAAATTGGGGTGTCATTAATATTGTTGCCCACTGTTAGTTGGTTGTAATCAACTGACCTTCGTACAATCCCTGAAAACCATCTGTGATGATTTGTTCACCAGTTGAAACGCCATCCAACACTTCTACTTTATCTGCATACAATTGTCCTATAGTGATGTATTTTTTTCGGGCCAGCAGTTTGTCATTTTCTTTGATTGCAGCCATCACAAACTTTCCTTTCTCGTCATTCTGAAGCGTGTTTACAGGGATGGTCCATACATCTTTTGCGGCATAGTCCTGTATTTTTACAATCGCAATCTGGTTGGGTCTGAATGCCTTGTTTTGTGGCAATCGGGCTTCTACATAAAACGAGCGGCTGATAGGATCAATCAATTTACCCGCTACCGTAATTTTTGTGTTTACGGTTTCATTAATGTCGGGAAAAGTTAAAGAAACCGGACTGCCGACACTTACTTTGTTCAGATAATTCTCAGGGACCTGTGCGGTAACTTTTAAATCGCTGGTATTAACTATTCTTATTTGCGGGCCACCCTGGAAGAACTCTCCCACTTTGATATTAACAGATTCTGCCACGCCAGACATTTCTGCATATACATTCGAGAAGGAAGATTGCTCTTTTACCGATGCGATCTGTTTTTCAATGTTAGCAACTCCGTTTTTGGCATTCAGCAGTTGTACTTCTGTTCCAATATTTTGATCCCAAAGGTTTTGCTGGCGTTTCAAAAGATCCTGTGCGTATGCCAATTGGGTATTGAGTTGATCCAGTTGTTTCTGTGTCAGCGCGTCGTCCAGTTTCAACAGTAATTGTCCCTTTTTCACATTGTCTCCCTGTTTTACATAAACGGCTTTTACAAAACCACCTTGTCCCCGGGGAGCAACATAAGCGATATTGGTAGCGTCTATACGCCCCTGCAGATCTATATAATGTATGAAGCTGCCCGGCTGTATGGAAGTAATTGCCACCAGTTTAGGGTTTTCCTTTTTCTGCGACGGATCGAGTTTGATAATCTCCTTTTCCAGTTTTTCGATTTGGTCGGCCAAGGATTTCTGTTCGGTTTTTAAATTTTCTACTTCCGCCTTTTTTGCGGCAACTTGTTTTGCCACGTCGTCTTTAGACGCCCCACCGCAGGATGCAAGGAGGATGAAGGCTGAAAAAACGGCAATTATTTTTGCTGAATTTTGCATATATCTGGTTTTGACTGTTAGTTGTTTTTTAAAGTTTACCGGTTGCTTTCAGGAAATCTATTTTTGCTACGATAGCACTGTATAAAGCGTTTATATAATTTGTTTGAGCAGTTTTCATATCCGTTTGTGCCTGTGTTATCTCCAGGTTAGATCCGGTACCCACCTCGAACTTTTTTCTTGTTTGCTGGAAAACCGTTTCTGCCAGTGCCATATTCTTTTTCTGATAATCCAGGGTGGTGATCGCTATGCTATAATTGTTTTTGGCAGCGGACACTTCGTTGTCAATGCTGATTTTTAATGCTTCCTGTTGGTTTATAGCCTGTTGTAAAGCCAGACTCGCCTTTTCTATCCTGGCGTTGTTGGTAAATCCGGTGAATATGGGAACGTTTATTTGCAGGGTGATGGCGGAGATGTCAAACCAGCTTCCCTTTCCAAAAAAGTCATATCGGTTACGCATAGCCGATTTGTTGTAGTAGCCATTGAGAAGCATGGTAGGCAGTTTGGCAAGCCTGTACCTTCGCACATCGTATTCCCTCAGATCAATTCCCAATTCCATATATTGAAAATCCCTTCTTTGTGAATAATCGAAGCTGGCTGCGTCCAGCATTCCCTCCTTCACCTTGTCATCAGTGAGTTCGTCTGTTAATACTACAGAATCTCTCACCGGCATTCCTATCAATACCTTCAACCCCAGGTACCCGTTTTTAATTTGGTTGAGGGCATTGTATTTTTCTGTTTGAAGATTTATGAGCTGAACCTCCAACTTGTCTATATCCAGTTTTTCGGCGAATCCATTTTCATACATGATACGCGTGTCGGATTTAAGTTTCTCCAATAATTCTATATTGGCATCCAATAGTTCTATTTGCGTTTTGCTGGCTACTAATTGATAGTATACTTTTGATATATTGGTTCTTATCGTTTCTTCTGTTATGTCAGCGTTTTTCTCGGAGAATTTGATCAGGCTTTCTCTTGCCTGCAGCCCAACGAAAACCTGTCCGTCAAAAATGATTTGTGACAATGAAACGCCAGCGGAAGCATTGAATTTGGTACCGAACTGAGCGGCGATAAAGCCAAAATCCCCGGGCATATGTATTGGGTTACCATTGCCGTCTCTTACTCCCTCCTGCACCAGCACCTGGTAAGTAGCCGGCGATATAAAATTGGGAATAACCTGCGTAGCAACGGCCGGATTATAAGTGGAGGAGATGCTTCCGGATATCTGCGGATATGCCGATCCGGTTACCTCCCGGTTGGTTTGGCGTTGAATCTGAATATCCAGCAGGGCATTCTTTACCTGCACATTGTGTTGTTTTCCATAATCCAGTGCCTGCTGCAAAGACAGGCTGTGTAACTCGGGCACGTTCTGGGCATTGGTGTCAAAGGCAGCGAAGTGTAATACAAACAGCATTACCAATAGACCTCCATTGTGTGGTACAGCGCTGAGAAAACACCGGACCTTTTGTACTATGCCCGTTGTTTCTGTATATGCTTGTTTCATAAAAAATGACTATTTATCTGTTTTGATATTTATGAATCAGTTTTTGTCCTTTCGGCGTAGCAATTCCATATAGAAAGTGGATGGTTATCTCTTCCATGATAGTGGTAAGTTTATGCTTACCCATAGCTGCAGACATTTCAGCATCGAACAACATGAAAATAGATGTAAACCTGAAACGGGCAAGAATGTCAATGTCGAAATCATCCCGGTAAAGCAGTAGCTTTCTGCCTTCTTCCAGGTTATTTACAACCACACCCAGTAAAAATTGTTGTTGATAGTTTGTCAATCTTTTATATGCCAATGGATGATACTTCTGGATGTCGTAAATGAAAGCCGGATTCATAGCACCCAGTAAATCCTGGATAATACCGAGTGCCACAAAAAATTCATGGACGGGGTTTTCGCTGATATCGGTTGTGTTTCTGCAAGCACATTCATTATTTGTCAATATCGTCTCTATCACGTTTTGCACCAAAGCATCTTTATCAGCATAAAACTGGTAAATCGTTTTTTTGCTAATGCCCAACTGTGAGGCTATTTCGTCCATACTGATGCTTCTGATGCCATAGCGAAGAAACAATTCCTCTGCTTTTGAAGCTATTCGTTCCTGCATTTCCATAAACAAGAACAAAACTATGGAAACTATTAAAGTGGCCAAAGTTTCCTCTATTTATTTTTTCCGCTCCCATTTCTTTTACTTTTTTATGACTATTGGTAGCAAAGAAAGTCATCGATAGTGTCAACCCTATGTCAGTATAATTCCATAACTCAATGTTTTAGGTTCCGGTTTGCCAATGTATCCCGATTGTTGTTTAGAGCATCGGTTGTTCAACGTCCACTTTCTCACAAATACGAAGGAGTTCCAGCCGTTAATTAATTCAACGGATGATCGCCGTTAAATCACTATCTTTGTATTATGATGCTTTTGCAGAATACATATCATTTCCATTCATTCCCCACTATTGTTACAGGGGGGGATGTTTTACCATTCTCTATTGCGGTGCTTACTCCGGTAGCCTTCCGCAAATCTGCCCCGGCTTCATACAATATTTAATGCGATGCCGGGGCTGCCCGGAATCCTCTATTCTTAAACTTTCCCAATTAATCATCAACCTGGATAAAAGTCCGGGGATTGATATTTTCTGATTTTTTATAAAAATATATAGATATGAAATTGAATCCTGTTGTTCTTTGCGAATCTGATTTTCAGGTGCTAAAAGAATATGTTGGCATATCATCCGCCAAACCAAAGGGTGATGAAATGAGCCTGGCGTATGAATTAGGGCGGGCTGTGGTAGTGAAGGATGATGCTTTGCCCGCTGATACCGTAAAGTTAAACTCCAAGGTAACAGTGGAAAATGTTGACACTAAAATGACGGCGGCCTACGTAATTGTAATGCCGGAGAATGCTGATATTGCCAAAAAGAAAGTTTCTATTGTAGCTCCCATGGGATCTGCATTAATAGGTTTTAGAAAAGGTCAGGAGGTAGAGTGGAAGCTACCCGGCGGATTAAAAAAGTTTAGAATTGTAGATGTACAACACGAGCCCCTGTAACAGGGGCTTTTGTTTGGGCTTGCGTTGGGAAAATACCTGTATTCTCAAGATTGACAACAAAAAGGAAAAAATATACAATCTTCAATTACTTTTGCTCTCTTTTCAAGCCAGGCGCTTGAAGGAAGCGGCAGCAAGTATCTAAAGCCACTGCCAAACACACAATGCAAACAGTTACTCCACCAATTGTTTTCTCAGGCTACCAGAAATTCGTAGTATTTATACTCGCTATCACACAGTTTACTGTTGTGCTGGATTTTATGGTAATGTCCCCATTGGGAGACATTATGATGAAGGAAATGGGGTTGACCCCTGGCCGGTTCGGAATAGCTGTTTCCGCCTATGCCTTTAGTGCAGGCATCTCGGGCATTTTGACAGCGGGGTTTGCTGATCGGTTCGATCGCAAAAAAATGTTACTGTTTTTTTATTGCGGTTTTGTATTGGGAACTGTTTTCTGCGGATTAGCACATACTTACGTTGTATTAGTGGCTGCAAGAATTTTCACCGGGTTATTTGGCGGCGTAATAGGTTCGATATCGATGGCAATTATTACCGACTTGTTCCCCCTGCAACTCAGGGGACGGGTAATGGGATTCACACAGATGGGATTCGGTGCCAGCCAGGTGTTAGGCATTCCTATTAGTTTGTACTTAGCCAACCTCTGGGGTTGGGAGTCTCCATTTTGGCTGGTGGCTACATTAGGGTTGTTTGTGGCACTGGCAATATTTTTTAAGCTCCAACCGGTAGCCGAACATCTTAAAGAAAAAGTAAACTATAATCCGCTGATTCATTTGTGGCGGGTAGTGAAAAAAAGAGACTACAGAATAGCGTTTACGTCTACCGCTTTGCTGGCGGTTGGCGGCTTTATGATGATGCCTTTTGGCAGTGCTTTTGCCATCAATAATCTTGGTGTTACCCAGCACGACTTACCGATGCTGTTTATGGTGTCAGGCGTAAGCTCACTGGTGCTCATGCCATTAATCGGCAGGATGAGCGACCGCTTTGATAAGTATCGGCTATTTTCCATTGCTTCAATATGGATGGTGATCGTTGCGATGTTTTACACCAACCTGTCTATAAGCCCGCTTGGATTTGTGATTTTTATGAATGTATTACTCATGATTGGCATTATGAGTCGGATGGTGCCATCCACTGCCCTTGTAAGTGCGGTACCGGAAATGCATGACAGGGGTGCTTTTATGAGTATTAATGCCTCTTTGCAACAGGTTTCCGGCGGGATAGCGGCTGCGGTCTCCGGGATGATTGTAGTCCAAAAAACGACTAGCAGCCCTTTAGAACATTATAATACAGTTGCTTATATAGTAACGGGAATAACCATAATTAGCATATTCCTGATGTACAGGGTGAACAGGGTAGTGAAGCGAAAAAGCACCTTTCCCGACACTACAGGACAAACCCCGCACGAAGCATAACACTCCCTCATTTTTTCACAAGAATTTGAAAATCAAGGCTGTTTTACACAACAGAACAATAATTTTATCGTTTTACTGAGATATTTTTTACTATAATGGCTTCATCTTTGTAAAAGATAACTGTTTAAAACAGAATCCTTTAATCTTAATATCTGGCTATGGCAAAGAAAATTCTGAAAATCGCTGGTATTGTTTTGCTGGTATTCCTTGTATTGGCCTTTACACTGCCGATTATGTTCAAGGGAAAAATATTGAACGTGGCAAAAAAAGAAGTGAATAATGCAGTGAATGCAAACGTGGACTTCGAGGACGTGAATATCTCATTCTTCAGAAATTTTCCAAGGTTGGCAGTAGGGTTAGAAAATCTGGAAGTAGTAGGGCTGGAAGAGTTTAAAAACGATACTTTGATCAGTGCCAACCGCATTGATATAGCCCTCAATTTATTCAGTCTGTTCGGTGACCAGATAAAAGTATATGGTATCACCATTGATAAACCCAGGATTAATGCCATTGTTACGAAAGAGGGTCTTGCTAACTGGGATATTGCGAAAGCTACCGACGAAGTGGAGGTAGAAGAGCCGGCTACAGAATTCAATCTCAACTTAAAAAAGTATGAAATTAACGATGCGTTTATCAGTTACAATGATGCAGAGGGCGATATGAACCTGGTTATTGAACACCTGGATCATTCCGGCAGTGGAGATTTTACAGCAGACCTCTTTACATTGGTTACCAAAACAAAAGCGGAAGCCATTTCTTTTACTTATACCAAAATACCTTACCTGGTAAGGGCAAAAGCATCGCTGAATGCGGATATTGCCGTTGATAATCCTAACAGTAAGTATACATTTAAAACAGACGATATTGCATTGAATGACCTGAAGTTGGCGACGCAAGGTTACTTCCAGTTCGTAAACGATACTACCTATGGAATGGATATTAGTTTTAATGCGCCATCTACTGAGTTTAAAACGTTGCTATCGCTGATTCCGGCAATTTATAAAAATGACTTTGATAAGATAAAAACAAGTGGTAATGCCATTTTTAACGGTTTTGTAAAAGGCGAATACAATGCTGCAAAAATGCCGGCTTTCAATGTCAATCTGAATGTAGAAGATGGCTTTTTTCAATATCCGGATTTGCCACAACCGGTTAAAAATATCGCCATTGCTTTAAAAATAGATAACCCCGATGGAATAATAGATAATACCGTAATAGATATTTCCAAAGGACATATCGAATTTGGAAACGATCCATTTGACTTCCGGTTGTTGTTAAAAAAACCGGAAACTGTGCAGGATATAGATGCTTCCATAAAGGGCAAGCTGAACCTGGCGCAGGTTACACAGTTCGTAAAATTGGAAGGTAATACTAAATTGTCTGGATTATTAGAAGCCGATGCCCATGCCAAGGGATACGTACAGGTAATTGCGCAACAAAAACCCGGGCCGTTTTCTGCTAACGGATTCATTAATATCAGCAACCTGAATTATTCCAGTGCAGATTTTCCACAACCTGTCACCAACGGTAATATTCAGATCCGGTTTAGCAATCCCGATGGAATACCTGATCATACGGCTATTAATATACCGCAGGGGCATATCGAAATTGGTGGCGATCCTGTAGACTTTAACGTAGCCATCACGAACCCGGCTACCACCCTGAATTTTGACGGAGTGGTAAAGGGGAAGTTCAACCTGGCCAATGTTGCGCAATTTGCAGCATTGGAACAAGGAGCAAGCCTGAAGGGTACATTGAACGGAAATGTAGCTTTTAAAGGGAACAAAACGGCTATAGACAAAGAGCAGTATGATAAAATTAACTTAGCGGGTACACTACATGTGAACGATGTAAATTATGTTAGCAAAGATTATCCCGGGGGCGTACAGGTAAACCAGGCAGCACTTACTTTTAATCCCAAAAACATAACACTTAATAGTTTAAAGGCTGAATACCTGAAATCTGTATTTACGGCTTCAGGTTCTTTGGATAACGCAATTGGATATGCGCTGAAAGATGAACCTATTGCCGGATCGCTGCAGTTGCATATAGATAAGCTGAATCTCAATGAATTTATGGGTACTTCAGAAGATACTTCTGCAGCTGCGGCATCTACAGAACCATTTGCTGTGCCCAAGAATATTTCATTTGCGTTGAATGCTGCGGTTGATAAACTTACATACGACAAAACCACTTATGATAACCTGAAAGGCTCCGTAGTGATTAAGGACCAGACGGTCCTTCTTCGCGATGTGCAGATGAACGCATTAGACGGAAAATTAGGCGTTAGCGGATCGTACTCTACATTGCAGGACGTCAAGCAACCGAAAATAGATTTTGCGTACGATATCAAAGGGGTTAATATAGAAAAGGCATTTTATGCTTTCAATACTGTTCAGCAATTAATGCCAATTGGTAAGTTCCTGTCAGGAACCGTAAGCTCCCAATTGAGCATGAATGGTAAGCTGGGAGCTGATATGTCGCCGGTAATTAGTTCGCTCACCGGAAAAGGGAATTTTGCGCTGTTGGAAGGTGCTTTGAAAAAGTTTGCCCCGTTGGAAAAAATTGCCCAGACGCTTAATGTGACAGAGTTAAATGGTTTTAGTGTAAAAGATGTAAAGGGTGCTTTTGATTTTGCTAATGGCAAAGTGTTGGTAAAACCCTTTAAAGTAAAAGTAAAAGACATCGACATGGAAATAGGCGGGTCGCATGGTTTAGATCAATCTATGAACTACGCAATCGATATGAAATTACCCAGAACTCTGCTGGGAACACAGGGTAATAATCTTATAAACAACCTGGCCCAGCAGGCCAACAGTAAGGGTATTCCTGTGAAATTGGGCGATTATATAGACCTGAACTTAAAAATGGGCGGTACTATTACCAATCCACAATTGAGTACAGATTTTAAAGGAACGGGGGGAAGTTTGGCAGATGATATGAAACAGCAGGCGCAGGAATTTGCGCAGCAAAAAATAGATAGTGCTAAAACGTTGGTGGCGGAAAAAACACAGGAGTTGAAGGATACGGCCAAAAGCATCGCTACGCAAGCTGCCAAAGATTTATTAAAAGATGTGCTGACCGGCAATAAAGATTCTCTAAACAACACCACAGAAGACGTGAAAAAAGATGCTGAAAAAGCGGTGAAGAACACGCTACAGAACTTACTGAAAAAGAAAAAAGAATAGGCATTATGGGCTTTAGCACATGCTGAATACCTGTACGTTTTGCCATTGGTTCTAAAAGTATAGTCAAAAAAATAATAGTCATGAAAAAAGTTTTATCAATATCCCTTGCTGCTGTCGTTACTATGGTTGTTACTTCCTGTCAGTCAAAAAAAGCGGATGAGGAATATGTACCGCTTCCTGCTACCAATGCTGTGGAAGCGTCTGTTCCGCAGGATCCTGTAAATTCTTCAGCGTTACCCATCAATCCATCAGCTTTGCCTTCCGTATCAGAACAATCGGGTGTGCGTCCGACGCACAATCCGGAACACGGGAAACCTTTCCATGATTGTAATGTTGCAGTGGGTGCTTTGTTGCCGCAGGCTGCCGCGCCGGCGTCCACCAACCAACCAGTTCAGGCACTGCCCGTACAAGGGCTTTCACCTATTCAACCGGCAATGCCCAAAACCAATCCGGGGGTAAAACTGAACCCGGCACATGGTCAACCAGGACACAGGTGTGAAATTGCTGTGGGTGCCCCGTTAAGTTAATATCGTCGTTTCGTTGTGAGCAGGCGTATGTTTGAGATTGAGAAATCTGTTCTTAATATTATATAGTCGCTTGTGCTCTTTTTTGACAGGTTTCTCCTGGTGAAAGGACGGAACGGGTTGAAATAAGGCCCCTAATCCTAAAAAATAAGGCTGACCTTTTTAGGCCAGCCTTGGAATGCTTTATGATTTGCTACTATTAAAAACTTTTATTTTCTACATCCCACCACAAACGTGTGGCACCATTATCCGGTCCTCCTAGTGTACTCACGGCATCCTTTACGGCATTTTCATTAGTGTTGTACTCCGCCAGCGGAATAGGTATTCTTCTTACCCCTGGAATATTCGGTATAACGCCTCCACTGAAATTCACAATATTTGGGTATAAAATCGGATAGCCAGATCTTCTGTATTCAGCCCATGCTTCTTCCCCATCAGGGAATAAAGCTATCCATTTCTGAGTTACAATTCTTTCCAGTTTACGGTCATTAGTGTCCCCGTCTTCCCACCGTATAGTTATGGTGCTTAGATAAGGAGAACCTGCTAATATATCATTCTCCCCGGCATTAACTGATTTTGGATCTATGTAGGGTTTTGGAGTTGCTGTTGAATTACCTAAATAACTAGTAATTGCTGTCGCAGCCACTTCATACATATTCATAGAAGTTGTTATACCGGTTTCATAGTTTGTTTTTGCATCACCGGCATTTGCCCATCCACGCAAAGCCGCTTCTGATTTTAAGAACCATGATTCTGCTGCCACCATTACTTGCATCAAGTCACGATCTATTCGTTTTACTTCAGAATATCCATCATACCTCGATTTGGCATCTATTCGAATTCCTGAACGGATGCCTTTATACTGCCCTGCTACAGCCGGATCTTTTGCTACGTTGAAATAAGAAGCGATACGTGGGTCATTGTATCCACCCATAATAGACTCCATTGGAGCTCCCATACGAGTATCACTCCACTCGTAACCAATAATATTTAGGGGATGATTTACCGTCAGTCGCACAAAACAGTTTTGAGCATTTGTTTCCAGCAATCCGCCATTAGCAGGATCCAACGCCGCTTCGCCCTGCGTTTTTGCCAAAGTAGGGTTTACATAAACAATACGCAACGCCAATCTCAATCTTAGCGTATTAGCAAATCGCAACCAATTTTCATAATTATTACTAGTATAAGCCAAATCAGAAGCTAGCATATGAGGGGTAGCAGCGTCATTTTTGATAGACTTCAAAGTATTGATAGCTATCTCCAAGTCAGCAAAATAATTAGCATACAAGTCTGACTGAAGATCATATGCAACATTAGCATTGTCATCAGGAATGTTATACTGACTATAAATAATAGGGCCTATTTTCTCGCTCACTCTTGACATTGCGGCAACTCGTAAAACTCTGGCAAATGCATCCAGATCCTTGTAATTAGAATTGCTAGCAGCCAATGCTATCACCTTGTAAAGTGGGTTCATCACATTGATATAACGATATCTGAATATCGAAACATTCCAACCGTCTACCAACTCATAGGTGAGATTGTTTGAGTTAGAACGAAAAGGAGCCTGGGCGCCCATAAAACCACTATAAGAATCGCTGGAGAGATTTTCAGCCAATTGATAAGTACCTACATCTTCTGGTATTATTGCCCGTTGAGCTGTTTGAAGAAATCCACCTACAAGTGTAAAATCAGCGTTATTCTGTTCATCGGTCAACCCAATTGGATTTGTATTGAAGTCTTCGAATTTCTTTGTACAACTCACTAGCAAAAGTAGTGCGGTGAGTACTTGTGCTATATTTTTAAAAAATCTCATTATCATAAAATATTTTTTTAGTCAATTAAAATCCAAGTTTCAGATTCAACCCAAAACTACGTGTTGTAGGCAAAGCAAATGAATCAAAGCCTTGCCCTCTTGCTCCATTAGTGGTATTGCTGAGTTCCGGATCGTATGGTGCATCATTTTTGAAGAAGAATAAATTTCTACCTACCAATCCTATATGGGCACTTTTAAAAATATTGGAGCGCACTGGAATACTGTAGGAAAATGACAACTCTCTTAACCTGATGTTGGTAGCACTATATAGCTGCCCCTCGATAATACCATCACGGTTACCTATACCCTGGTACCATTCCTGCGGATTTGCCTGAATAACCGGGCTCCCATCGATATCTACTGCATTAATGGAAATAAACCCTTTATCTCTTGCTTCAGCACTTTCTTCGCTGTAGCCAAATGAGTTCAGGTATCCCTGTGTAATGCTAACAACCTTACCACCAAATCTGCCATCAATGGTCAGGCTTCCGCTAAATTTCCCCATTGTGAATGTATTGTTCCACCCCACTAGGGCAGAAGGAATTGTAGTGCCCAGGTATCCATCAGGTCCTGCCATAGGACGTCCATTCGCACCTACCACCATAATACCTTTGTCGTCTCTCATAAATGTCCTTGCCCATATATCACCAAAGGTGCCTCCAACACGAAGTACATTAAAGTTACCTACATCGTATCTCTCTCCTAAATTAGGATGGAGCTTAACAATTCTATTTCTATTTACAGTATAGTTTAGTCCAGTATTCCATGTAAATTTATTTCCTTTGATTACATCGTAATTAACAGCTATTTCTATTCCTTTGTTTTCAACATCACCAGCATTCAGGTAGAGCGTTGTATTAAGTAACCCCAAAGGCCCTGCAAAAGAAAAATACTGATTGATTGTATTGGTTTTATACACCGCAATATCAAGACTCAAGCGACTGTTGAGAAAACGTCCCTCATATCCCGCTTCCCAACTTTTACTGGTTTCAGGCTTTAGCTCTGCATCCTGAAAAACGCCTGAATTGTTTGGGGAAAAATTCCCGGCATTGATAGTCGCTTGGGGAATCATTGTTGCAAAAACGGGAACATCATTCCCTACTTGAGCATAGCTTAAACGAACTTTACTATAATTAATCCAACTTGGCATTTTTATATAATCAGACAAGACGGTACTTAATCCTGCTGAATAATAAAAATATCCTCTTTTCAAAGATGCTGTATTTGCCAATGTTGATGACCAGTCATTTCTGGCAGTCAGATCCAAATAGAGATAATTTTTATACCCCAAATTGGTAGAAGCAAACAAAGACTGTACCTGCCTTCTATGATATGTCTCTGTCAGAGAATTGATAGGATCTCCTCTAAATATATTCCCTAAACTAAAGCCATTAACAATCCTAAGCTTTCTGGCATCCAGATTCCAGGTAGAGCCTGATTCGTCGGTGATAGAAGTTCCCACTGTAAAGTTTAACTGAAAATCGTCAGACAAATCTTTGTTACCAGTCAACAACAAGTCCGCATATTTGGTAACCGAACCGCTTTCTTCTCTCATATAACGACCATTATCTGTACCTATGTTCGCAGATGTTTGTCCACTTAGCACCCCCTGTGTTCCTGCATAAACATGTCTTTCAAATTTATTCCAGGCCCTGTTAAGTGTTCCTCTTGCACTCAAATTCAGCCAATCATTGATTGCATACCGAATATTAACTGCTCCGATTATGTTATGACGGGTTTGAAAAGTAGGTATCTTATTAAGCACCCAAAAAGGATTCTGACTATGGTGATTACCTGTCCAACCAACTTTATCCGCATCAATATTAAACCACCTTTGCAAATTCAGATCTCTCGGAACATACAACTTTTCATAGTTTTCTTCGAAATCGGAAAAATCCAATCCTCTGGGAAACATATATAAACCAGCTATCGGGCTAAAATACAAACCAGAGGATGGTCTGTTTTTTACATCTTGCGTTGCATACATTATGTTGGCATCCAATGTAAGTTTGTCATTCAGAAATTTTGAAGTAGTCCTGAACGATATAGTATGTTGCCCAAATTTGTTAGTTGGTAATACCCCTTTGTTGGTTGTATTGGAATAAGAAAAATAGTTTTGTACCCTTTCATTACCACCACTCAATGCTATACTATTTATAAGCGTAGACCCTGTATTATAAAAATCTGAAACATGGTCTTCAAAATTACCCTTTGCTCCCCAACTTTCCTCAGCATCACCTTTATCAGATGTTGATTGTCCGTATCTATATTGCAACTTAGGCACAGCAATCACCTGATCCAATGTTGCATTACTCGAAAAATCGATTTTAGTAGCACCTGCTGCACCTTTTTTGGTAGTTATCATTATTGCACCATTTTGTCCGACACTACCATAAAGAGCCGAAGCAGAAGCGCCTTTCAATACGTTAATACTGGCTATATCATCAGGATTGAGTGTACTCAGAATATCTCCCTGATCTGAGCTACCACCAAATGCACCTTCCGAACCGGAACCACCAGTGTTGGTAATAGGTAATCCATCTACCACATATAGTGGTTGGTTATTCCTGTTTGATTTTAATCCACGCAGTGTAATATTAACAGAACCGCCAATACCAGATGAGCTTCTGTTTATCTGCATACCTGAAACTTTTCCTATCAGGTTGTTCATAGGGTTGGCATCTTTCGCTCTGGTCAACTCATCACCTTTTACCGTTTGAGTTGAATAGGTAAGACTTTTTGCCTTTCGTTCGATACCAAGTGCTGTAACCACCACTTCTTCCAACTGGTCTGTATTCTGCGCCAAAACAACCGTAATGTTGGATTGATTACTTACGGACACTTCCTGGCTTGTAAAGCCAACAGAGCTAAAAATCAAGACTGCAGAACCCGAAGACACGCTAATGGTAAACTCACCATTGTCGTTTGTGAAAGTTGCATTGGTAGTTCCTTTTTCGGCTACACTGGCTCCTGCAACGGAAGCTCCTGTATTATCCAGAACCTTTCCCTGAACATTTACTCCCTGCGAAAAGGCAAGGGGAGTATTAAATAAAATAAATACGAAAAAAAAGAGACTTCTACAACGCAGAACCCATTGATTAAAATGGTGCGGAAGGAATTGCATTCTCATGATTTACTTAATAGTTTTGATTGTAATTAGTGCTTTCAAAGGGACACTTTTGTTTAAAAAACAAGAACAAATTAATAAATATTTTAACTTTAATTAACAATTTTTTAAAAAATAAGACATTTTATTTTTTTAAAAAGCTGCTTAGGCTGCAACTATTTTGTTTTCAGCTTTTCTTGCTTCATCAAATATTGTTGGAAAACTCCCGTCAGAAGATGATATTTGCAATCCCATAAAAATGGTCTCATAGTTCAACGGATAGAATAGGAGTTTCCTAAACTCTAGATCCAAGTTCGATTCTTGGTGAGACCAC
>CAZRYS010000028.1:0-71740 GCA_964604365.1 uncultured Terrimonas sp. | reverse complement strand
ATTTTTGGATAATTGTTCAGCACGAACCTATTTGTCCTTAACTAAACGGCATTAAATTCGGGTTAGAACTCAACAATGGCGAAAGCTTTGTTGTCCACATAAGGTCCGCCGGGATGATGTGCTGTATAGTCGAGGTTGATCCAGTAGTGACCATTTTCCTCCCGATAATATAACCCGGTGAAATTGTACTCCGAAAAGAGGTTAGCGATAGCCTCCTGCGTTTCAGCAAATCTTTTTTTGTCCCCACAGTATAATTCCGGGTAAACATGATTTTCTGTTAATACCATCCTGCATTTGGCGCCTATAGCCTTAAAGGCAGAAATCATGAGAATGGTATGATCATCGCAATCACCCCCCATTCCGTTTTCTATCGTTTCTCTCGGAGACGCATAATACTCATCCCTATCCGGATCGCTCACATATTTGAAATTGCTATTGATATGCTTAAACAATGAGAGGTATCGTACCGTAGCGCCATATTTTTTATGAAAATCGTCAAAATACTCAATAGAATATTTAACTGCAAAATTACGGAGTACAGAGTCTTTCGGCTCTATTTTAGCCTGCATCCCCTTCACCGCCTTTTCTACACCAGTATCAAATAGTCCGGGCTTCACGAGATAAAGATCTTTTTCTTTTACGTTGCGGACATCCCAGCTATTTGTCACAAGGTTTCGGTATTCCGTTATCATACTTCGCAGGTTATATCCCTGGGTGAAATGACCGTATATCATAAAGCCGGAAAACAACAGAAATGCGGGAATAATTAATGGACGAAACAACCATAATATCAAACGAACAATCACAAAAGCTAACAGGATGGCTATTAACAAATCAATATTCCAGTAACCTATGATTACCGGTGGAAAAAAGCGATTGATTAAAGGAGCCAGGGGTATTACGGTTAAAAGACCGATGGTATTTAATAATAGCTTTTGTGCAAATATGTTTGTTTTTTTACCTGTCATTCCCTGTAATAATAACGTTAATAGCGATAATTTCTATTGTACGCTTTGTTAAAAATCACAAGCGATAGTAACCCAAATTTCGGTTTATTTATTTATGTCAATTTGGAGTAATTTCGGGTATCCAAAACAAAAACTATGCAGGATATTAAATGGGGCATGATCGGTTGCGGAAATGTAACAGAAAAAAAAGCGGGTGCCCCAGCCATCAATAAAGTCGCCCATTCAAAGTTAGTAGCAGTAATGGCCCGAAAAGCCGAAAAAGCCGAAGATTATGCCAAACGGCATGAGGTTGCCAGATGGTATACAGACGTGGATGCACTGATAAACGACCCTGAGGTAAATGCAGTATATATAGCCACACCACCGGATGTGCACCTGGAATATGCAGCAAAAGCAATCAAAGCGGGTAAAGCTGTATATATCGAAAAACCGATGGCACGAAATTACGCGGAATGCGAAAAAATAAACAAACTGGCTGCAGCAGCCGGTGTGCCCGTTTTTGTGGCTTACTATCGTCGCACCCTACCCTATTTTGTAAAACTGAAAAGCCTGATAGATTCAGGCGTTATCGGAGATATTCGTCTTGTGAATATAACCTTGCATTGGCAACCCTATGATGAAGAAGTGGGTGACGATGCCAAACCACGGTGGCGTGTTTATCCGGAAATTTCCGGAGGGGGGCATTTTCATGATCTGGCATCACACCAGTTTGACTTCCTGGAATACGCCTTCGGGAAAATCACCTTCGCAGATGGAATCGCCCGCAACCAGGCAGGACTGTACCCTGCAGATGATATTGTAGTGGCTAACTTCGGGTTTGAGAATGGCATGCTGGGAAATGGCAGTTGGTGTTATACGATTAATAAAGAACAAAGAATAGACCGGGCGCAAATCATTGGATCAAAAGGAAACATCACCTTCTCTTTTTTTGAAAGTAGTATAATCACAGTGACAACCGCCGATGGCGCTACACAATACGATGTGCCCTATCACCCACATGTACAGCAACCCTTGTTGGAAACAATTGTTAAGCAACTCAGGGGTGAGGGAGTGAGCCCCAGTACCGGTGAAACAGGTGCCCGATCAAGCCAGATTTTAGATTGGATTACAGGGAAATAATTACGAACCTTGATGAATAGCCCTGATTTTGGTATCACAGGTAGTAATAATACGTGAGAGGTTTTGTCAAACGCCATTTTAGTTGAATATTTGTATCCTTGTTTCGACAAGCGATTATATTACAAAATTCACACATGAGAAAAGTTTTTTGGGGTTTCTGGCTGATGACCTTATCTGCCAACCTATCTGTAAAAGCACAAGACACTTGGGATTTGCAACGGTGTGTAGAATACGCCCGGGAACATAATGTACAGGTCCGGCAACAACACATTCAGGCAAATCTTGCTCACCTGGATTATACACAAGCGAAATACTCGCAGTTACCTAACCTCAATGGTTCATTACAGGGCGGTTGGAATTTTGGACGTTCCGTAGACCAGGTAAATTATACGTATTCTACACAGACATTTTTTCAAACCAACGCAAGCCTTTCCAGTAATGTCACTTTATTTAACTGGTTTAGCAAAATCAACACTACAAGAGCAAATAAACTGACTTCAGAGGCTGAAAAGTTGCAAGAGGAAAAAATTAAAAACGATGTATCTCTAAATGTTGCCAACCTGTATTTGCAGGTGTTGTTTAATATTCAGCAAACTGATATTAATGAAACCCGTCTGAAACAGTCGAGAGCACAATACCAGAATACACGTAAACAGGTTGATGCAGGTGCGCTTCCGGAATTGAATGCCGTAGAACTGGAAGCACAGGTGGGAGTAGACAGCGCCAATTGGATACAAGCCAAAACCAATATAGAATTATCTATCCTGCAATTAAAAAATGCACTCAACTTGCCGGCAGATACCACTTTCGTTGTGGCAACACCTCCTGTAGAGTCGATACCGATAGACAATATTGTGGAAGAATCCCCGGCAGCTATTTATGATATGGCTTTAAATTCCCTTCCACAGTTTAGGGCAAACGATTTAAGATTGCAGGCTGCGGAGAGACGTTATAAATCCGCGTACGGTCAATTATTTCCAACGATTTCGGCTTTTGCACAGCTTAATACACTGTCTAACAATCGATCAACGGAAGGTGTTGGAAACTTTGTAGAATTTCATCCCGTTATTGGTACCGTGGGTACTTTACCGGGAGCGTTACAAGTAAACTCAATCCTTCAACAAAGGATGTATGATAGTTACCGAAATACCAATTTCATAAAACAGTATAGTAATAACTTTGGACAGAATCTGGGCTTTAGTATCAATGTCCCCATCTTCAATGGATTGCAGGCACGTAATAATGTGCGCAGGCAAAAGCTGCATATCCAAAGCCAACAGATCGCTTTGGATCAGGACAAACTGAATATGAAACGCGATATCTACGATGCTTACCAGCAAGCGCTCGGCGCTTTTGAAAAATACAATGCCAGCGTTAAGTCTGTAGAATCAGCGCAAAAGGCATTTGATTTTGCCACCCGCCGATACGATATAGGCGTTTTACAAACCATACAGTGGTTAAATAATCAGAACACACTGGCAGAAGCCAAAATAAATGCATTGATTGCCCAATTTGACTACGTATTCAAAATGAAAGTGCTGGAGTTCTATAAAGGGCAGGGAATAAAACTTTAATCAATTTATTAATATACTATCATGAATAAGAAACTGCTTTGGATAATTGGTATTCTTTCGGTTTTGATTGTCGCCCTCCTGTTGTTGAAGAAAGCAGGAATCATTGGCAAGGAAGAGGGACTAAATGTTTCAGCTGAGAAAGCTGTAAGAAGAGATATAACAGAAATTGTAACCGCTAGCGGGAAGATATATCCGGAAATAGAAGTAAAAATAAGCCCGGATGTGTCTGGAGAAATTACGGCACTCACTGTACAAGAAGGCGATAGTGTGAAAAGAGGACAGGTACTTGCTAGAATTTATGCAGATATTTATGCCACTCAGCGCGACCAGGCTGCAGCCCAGGTTACCGGACAACAATCAATCGTATCTAATTCGCAGGCCCAATTGGTTGCCCTGAAATCTGCCATGCAGCTGGCGCAAGCCACATACGACCGTCAAAAAAAGCTGTTGGACGACAAGGTTATTTCTCTTTCGGAATTTGAACAGGCCCAAAACAACCTGAATACAGCCAAAGCCAATTATGATGCTGCGGAACAAAGTATTAGAAGCAATCAGGCACAGGTACAAAGTGCCGTAGCTAATCTTCAAAAAGCCAACAAGGATCTTAGCCGAACTGAGTTGATAGCGCCGATGACCGGTGTAGTATCTCTCTTGAATGTAAAACTTGGCGAAAGGGTAGTGGGCAACTCAATGATGGCGGGTACGGAAATGATGCGCATAGCCGATGTTAGTACTTTTGAAATTCGCGTAGAAGTTGGCGAAAACGACGTGCAGAAAATATCTATTGGAGATACCGCTATTGTAGAAGTGGATGCATATGGCAATAGAAAATTCAAAGGGTTGGTTACGCAAATAGCCAGCAGCCAGAAAGGAGCCGCCCAACAGACAAGTGCTGCTATCAGTAGTACAACCGATGTAACCAACTACGAGGTGAAAATTAGGATACTGCAGGAGTCTTACACAGACTTACTTGATCCCGCTAAACCCAGAAAACTGCCTTTCCGTCCCGGGATGAGCGCCAGTGCCGATATTCAGACAAGAACCAACAAGAATGTTGTAACAGTTCCCATCAATGCGGTGACTGTGCGGGATAAAAAAGATACAGCGACGGTAACTTCCAAAGTAGAAGCAAAACCTGAAAAAGAAGGAGACAAGGAAGATGAAGCTTCTGTAAAAAAAGATTCCGGGTTTGATGATGCAATGGTAGAAATTGTATTTGTAAAACAAGCTGACAATACGGTAAAACTGGTGGCGGTAAAATCGGGCATACAGGATCTCAATAATATTGAAATAGTAAGCGGACTCAATGAAGGAGATGAAGTAATCACCGGACCATATACAATCGTCAGCAAAACCCTGAAGAATGGGTCGAAAGTGAAAGTAGTACCACGAAGTCAGTTGTTTGAAGGAACAAAATAACCAAAAGCCGGAAACATGATGTTTCCGGCTTTTTTAATGGTAGTTTTGTGTTTCAACAATATGTGATTATGCAATTTGGAATTATAGGCAGCGGCACATGGGGAACAGCACTCACAAAAATACTAACTGATGCGGGGCTTCATGTTAACTGGCTGGTACGTGGAGAAGACAAAGCCAGACACATCAGCAAACGGGGACATAACCCTGCGTATCTCACTTCAGTTTCGTTCAACACAAAGTTACTTAGCCTTTTCACGGATAGAAATTCGTTTATAGAACAGACGGACGGTGTGATAGTTGCTACTCCCTCTGCCTATGTAGCCAAAACTTTTGAAGGACTACGAGCCAAACACCTTGTCAATAAAAAAATTATTTCTGCGGTTAAGGGAATCCTTCCACAACAAAACATGTTGTTCAACGACTTTCTTAGTCAGAAATATGAGTTTAGCGGTGATCAATATTTCACCATCATGGGTCCCTGTCATGCGGAAGAAGTAGCAGCAGAGCGGTTGTCTTATCTTACCTTTTCGGGTATGCATAGAAGTGATATTGAAAAGATTGCTGACAGTTTTAAAACTCCTTACATAAACACCATCATTAATACGGACGTGTACGGAGTTCAGTATGCCGCCATACTAAAAAACATTTATGCCGTGGCGTCGGGCATTGCCTTAGGAAAAGGGTATGGTGATAATTTTCAGAGCGTATTAATTGCCAATGCTGCAGATGAAATGGCTGTTTTTCTGCGAAAAGTGGGCATCCGGAATATAAAAGTGGGCACTCATACTGCCAAAAAAGTACATCAGAAAAAATCGCCTAATTATGCCGCCTCGGTGTATCTCGGCGATCTGTTGGTGACCTGCTATTCTCTTTTTAGTCGTAATCGTACTTTCGGGGCGATGATAGGCAAAGGACATTCTGTTCAATCGACGCAGGTAGAAATGAAAATGGTGGCAGAAGGATATAACGCCAGCAGGAGCATATTTTCTTTGAATAAGGAAGTGCAGGCAGAAATGCCCATTGCAGAAACGGTATACGAAATACTATGGAAGAATTTGCCGGTTGCAAAGGGACTGAAAAGAATCGAGGAAACTTTGGTGTAAGTATAAAATCTCTACCGGCTGCTATCGACAACCGGTAGACTATTAGAAGTGATTGAAATTAATTTTTGTTAAACAGGAAGGCAAAAGGCTTCAGCTCATCCTGGTGCATAATGGAAACAAGTGTTTTCTGATCTCTGTGAATCTTAAATTTTTCAAGATCGAAAAGTTCATTAGCTACACAAAAACTATCTACAGATTCGGTAATGTAGAGTAGATCATTTAGTTGCTCTACTTCTTGCTCGATGGCTTGATCACTCATAGATTCGTCTTTCAGTAACACAAGCAAATCACGGTTTGACGTTTTCATTTATATAGGATTTTAATGTCTTTAAATAGGATAATTGCTATTAACTACTCAACTCAACTGTTAGTAACCCACCATCCCCTTTTTACTAGGGCATCCGCAGTCTTTTTTGTTGCCTTTTAAAACCGAACAACCTGAGGCTGTTGCAATCAAAAGTCCCAACAACACTAACACCGTAAAACCTCGATTTCTCATAGTCATAAATTTAAACCAATTTAATACTATTTTATTGTATTAGCTTACAATGTTTTCAAATATTAACTTACGTCATCCCATTTGGAATCCACACAATCATTTAAAAAAATCAAGGTACTAATTGCCCCGCTCGATTGGGGAATGGGGCATGCAAGCAGGTGTATACCAATTGTAAATCAATTACTTAAGAATGGCTGCCAGGTATGGCTTGCCGGCGAGGGAGATACGCTGTTATTACTCCGGAAAGAATTTCCGGCTCTTTCCACCGTGTCATTATCCGGTTATAACGTAAGTTATCAAAGGGCAAAAAAAAAGTTTAGCTTAAAAATCCTGGCCCAGCTTCCTAAGATCATCAGCGCCGTTTACCGAGAAAACAGATGGCTGCAGAAGTTTATTGAAAAGCAACCGATGGATTTAGTAATCAGCGATAACCGATTTGGTTTATATACGAGCAAAGCGCACACCGTATTCATTTCACACCAACTGGGTATAAAAACCGGCCTGGGTTCCCTGTTTGACAGAATAGCAACTTCCCTGAATCAGCGCTTTATCAAAAAATTTGATGCCTGCTGGATCCCGGATTTTGAGGGAGATGACAGTTTAGCCGGCCATTTGTCTCATCCAGCTAAAATACCCGCCAATTGCCGGTACATCGGTACTTTATCACGCTTTGAAAAGCGGAGCGTAAAACCCGGTTACAACCTGGTAATAGTATTGTCCGGGCCAGAGCCGGCACGTTCTGATTTCGAGCGAAAATTATTAGCTGATCTCAGCCATTTTGATGGCACAGCATTGCTGGTTAGAGGAACGACAAAAGCCCCGCCGGTAAAAGTATCTAACCTAATGGTAGTTGACCTGATGACATCTCCCGAACTCAATGATGCACTAACCGCCGCGGAAATGATCATATGCCGAAGCGGTTATACATCTGTGATGGATCTGATTGCATTACAAAAAAAAGCTATTTTGGTGCCCACACCCGGTCAGCCGGAACA
The DNA here is from genome assembly GCA_964604365.1 of uncultured Terrimonas sp. Taxonomy (GTDB): domain Bacteria; phylum Bacteroidota; class Bacteroidia; order Chitinophagales; family Chitinophagaceae; genus Agriterribacter. Next base: position 64,063 of record CAZRYS010000028.1, on the reverse strand, counting down.
GGAATACCTTGCCCAACAGCTACACCACAACAACATACTGTATTGCGTAAGTGAAAATAACTTTCAATTGAATTTCGTATTGAGAGAAGCAACGACCTTTCCTTATCATTTTAACAAACTAAAAACCCCGAATCTATACAGGATATTTGTAAATGATCTGGTAAAATCTATAGAATCTAAAATGCCTGAACGATAATAGTAATGTTAATGCTGCTCAACTTCATTGCCCAAACCGGCATAGTTGAGGAGTGATTGCACCACTGATTCGCGGGGAGCAAATTTAATTTTATCTAATCCCTCCATTGTACCTTTCAACGACTCAAACTTTTCACGCATAGACCAATCTGTATCTAATGCATTTTGAATGGCCGAAGTTTCTTCCGGTGTTGTTTCTTTATAAAGAAACCTGATCATTAATTCATGTTTGTAGATATCCATATTCCGTCCGTTTTGAATTGAAAATCAATTCAGTGATTAAAAATTGGTTTGAGGATATTGTGGACTATACGGCGTTCATCAACGGGTGAAGGGGAATGAAACTTGCCATAATAAACGGGAGGCAGGCTGCTTTATTGCCGGGAGCAACTATTTTTTTTCTTTTATGATAAACAAATCTTCATTGTCTTTTTTCATCATATATTTCTCCCTGGCTACCTTTTCCAAAGACAAAGAATCATTTTCCAAGGCAGATAATTCCACCTTAATATTTTCTATTTGTTCTGAGTAATATCTTTTTCCGCTTTCCAGGTGTTTCAGCTCCTGGGTTCTTTCTATTTGCGTAAACAAGTCGTTATGATCAAAAAATACCAGCCAAACCATAAATGCAATTGCTGCAATCATGTATTTGCTTTTTAGCCAGGCTGGTATTTTTTTCATCATATATAATTCCTTGGATTATTTTCCGAATTTAATTTTTCCTTGTGGATAAACAGCATTATCACCCAACGCCTCTTCTATTCGGATTAATTGATTGTATTTAGCCAACCTGTCGGTTCTGGAAGCACTACCGGTTTTAATTTGTCCGCAATTCAATGCCACTGCTAAATCCGCAATAGTAGTATCTTCTGTTTCACCACTTCTATGACTCATAATAGTAGTGTAACCATTACCTTGCGCCAATTGTACCGCATTGATGGTTTCTGTGATAGTCCCAATCTGGTTTACTTTTACCAAAATACTGTTAGCAATGCCCTGATCGATACCCTGTTGCAAACGTTTTACATTGGTAACAAACAAATCATCACCCACCAACTGACATTTAGACCCAATAGCATCGGTCAGGTTTTTCCAACCTTTCCAATCATCTTCAGCCATTCCATCTTCAATAGACACAATTGGGTATTTGTTCACCCATTCTGTCCAGTAAGCGACCATCTCATCGCTGCTGATCACCTTACCGCTACTTTTATAGAATTTGTATTCACCTTTTGCCTCGTCATACATTTCTGTGCTGGCAGCGTCCATTGCTATACCTACTTGCTCGCCAGCTTTATAACCTGCTGCTTCTATTGCTGTCAATACTGTTTCGATTGCTTCCTCGTTGCTTTGAATATCCGGAGCAAAACCACCTTCATCTCCCACATTGGTACTGTATCCTTTCTTTTTCAGGACCGATTTCAAATGATGGAATATTTCTACACCCCAACGAAGTCCCTCACTAAAGTTGGGTGCTCCCACTGGAATAATCATAAACTCCTGGAAATCAATTTTATTATCGGCATGCGCCCCGCCATTTAAAATATTCATCAGGGGCATGGGCAACACGGTGGCATTCACTCCACCCAGGTAACGATATAGTGGTAAATTGCTTTCCTGTGCTGCGGCTTTGGCTACCGCCATAGAAACAGCCAAAGTAGCGTTAGCACCTAATTTAGCCTTGTTTTCTGTTCCATCAATCTTAATCAACAGGTTATCGATGTACGCCTGCTTGGTTACATCCAAACCTATTAACTGATCCGCAATAATGTCGTTTACATTTGCTACGGCCTTTAAAACACCTCTCCCCAGATATACTGTTTTGTCCCCGTCGCGAAGCTCTACCGCCTCATGCTTACCTGTAGAAGCTCCAGAGGGAACTGCTGCACGTCCTACCAAACCATTTTCTGTTACTACGTCCACCTCTACTGTTGGGTTTCCGCGACTATCCAATATTTGTCGTGCATGTATGTCTGAAATGAAACTCATAAAGTAATTTTTAAGTTTTAGTTATTTTACACATTAAAACAACAGAATATACAAGAAATCCTGCCTTGCAAAGAAAAGGCTTTAAATTCTTGCTACAAAAAAAGGGTAATACTTTTGAGAAAATTGAAGGTTTCCTCGATACAGGATAGCCAAACCTTAGCATAAGATATTGGTAATCTTTACAAATTATCATTTTTCTACATTGTTAGGTATACTTTGTGGGTCAATTTACCGTTCTCTACACGGAATGTTATAAATTTACATGGTGAAAAAATTTACATTGCTTTTACTTATTGGCAGCCTTGTGCATTTTTCAGGAGTTCAGGCTCAGGAAAAAGGTCCGCTTGTGCCAACAAGAGATGGCACTGTTAAGTTTATCAAGTTCTACCCTAACCCGGCTACCACTACCATCAATTTCGAATTTCAACATGGCTATGACAGGTCTTACAGTTTCGAGATCTACAATTTCCTTGGAAAGAAAGTGTACGAAATAAAAAATGTATCTGCCACCAACCAGGTTGCCTTAGACAACTTCAACAGGGGCGTTTACATTTTTCAACTACGCGATAAATTTGGAAAGATCCTGGAGTCAGGAAAGTTTCAGGTATCCAAGTAACAGACCATTACCGCCCATACTGCTGTCAGATGACTTAGTGCACCGAAGCAACTAAGCCAGTTTTGTCAGCCATACTATTCTTCAGGTTCAAGCTTTTTTAATTTGCGAATGAATAACACCGTTAGTCCCTCCGAAGTGATTGGTTAAGTCGCAAACGCTCACGCCTTTGCAATACATTTCTGTCAATTCTTGATCAAATTCGCCTGACCAAGGTTTCTAAGCGTCTTTACGTTTTTCTCTTAATCCCATATTCGCATTGGCACCAAATGACGCAGGAAATGACAGTTATAAGGAGCGATCGGTTTACCAATCCTTTCGTGCCCTTTCTGTACCATCAACCAGATAAACTGCTGATTAAATAAATTTACAAGTGCGAGTTTTACCGTTTGACTTTTTTCGACGGCTGGTGAGGACGCCGGCCGGTTGTAACACCTGGCGGTCCACTACGTAATTCTAAAGCGTAATATGGGGTTTAACCAGGCATTCCCACGGGACGCATTGACACCATTGATATCCTCTACAAACAAAAAGCCCCTATGCGACACGGTCCAACCATATATACCTCCCTGCTGCCCCAATAGGGACAATTGATCAATAGATACTAATGGGAAGAGAGGCAGGTCCTTTAGGGACGCCTGATGGAATTTGAATCTTCTATGGAATCCAAAAAGTGGTACTACAGATATCACATATACAAGCCGAGACGATATATAGTTGCCAACACTGAAAGCCCAAAAACGAAAGGAATCGAAAAAATAAGAGAATGAATTGAAGTCCTGGCATAACCGTCCTAAAGCCTAACATGGGCTAAATTGACGATGGTAAAATAGAAAGCGTCGTATTCTAACCGCCTCAGCACCGTCGATCATTCGCACGCAGGCGCTTAAACTAAACTTGTAGGGTTTAAGGTTTTTGAGCGGGAACAATTCGTTTGCGCAAAATGAATAACCCTATAAGCATGCTTATCAACACAAAAGCAGATGCATTTACAAGTGGCCATGGCTTATCAAGATTGATCTGACTACTTAGTACAGAGAAGTCCCACAACCCATGTGCGGCCATGGCTACAAACAAAACGCCCGTACTTCGTAAGATAAAATAAAATATGAGCCCTGTTCCTGCCGTTGCCAAAACCTGGATAAGCGCTGATGGACCTGCTGTAAAGATATTGGTGGCATGAGCCAGGGCAAAAATAAGTGTCGTCCACAAGCCAACTTTAAACTCACTGTAGCCACTGTTTCGAAAAGCCACGATACCCAATCCACGAAACATCAGCTCTTCACCAAAACCAACCATAAGAGTACCGACAAGTAAAAGAAGGGAGAATTCGAGACCTTTATCACTAAGTCCCGGGTAATTGGTAATGACAGCAGTTGTAATGAAAAGTATAACTGGAATGGCTATCAGCCAACGCCTGACCGGCAGAGGGTTCGTAAAAACTTCTTTCCAGGCACCGAGGTAGCTCACCATAGCAAGTGTGAATGCGCTAGCCAGACCAACCGGTATTATTACTGAGCGAATGATGTTCTCTATTGAAGTTAGAGCATTTGATGCTTCGTACCCGGTATTTAAAACAGCGGCCACCCCTTGTACAATGGCGAGATACAGCACTACCAAAATAATAAATTGCCACACTTTGAGGCTGCGTTCGGGTGTAGACTTTGAAGTACCCGACTCTGTATCATTATGATTTTTAATTACATCTGGCATTGTTGTCAATTTCTAGGTTAGTTGCTTGCAACACAATATTAGACAAATTTTTGTTTTAATATTTACAAGTTTTTATGGCAAAAGCACGAAAAAATTTTAGTGTTGAACACTGCTGAAAATAAAATGTATTCGACGAAATATATCAATGACTACAAAAAACGGCTGTTGGTGAAATATCTTACAGAAGGTCTTCGATAAATATTAAAGAGGTGGGTCATATAACAAAGAGGTGCAACCGAAATTGCACCTCTTAAACAATTTTGATGCTTTCTTTATGGTTGGGAAAATTGTTTTCTGATCAGATTCAACGCCCCTCCTTCTTTAAACCATTGGATCTGTTGTTCATTGTAAGTGTGATTTACAGTAATCTCATCTAAACTGCCATCTTTGTGATGAAGTACTACCGTCAGTGATACACCAGGTGTAAAAGTTGTCAAACCCAGAATATCGATGGTGTCGTCTTCCTGTATTTTATCATAATCTTCTTTATTGTCAAAAGTGAGTGCCAACATTCCCTGTTTTTTCAGATTTGTTTCGTGAATACGGGCGAAACTCCTTACCAGAATGGCCCTTACACCCAGGTGACGGGGTTCCATGGCTGCATGTTCTCTGGAAGACCCCTCCCCATAGTTCTCATCGCCTACTACCACACTCCCTATCCCCGCTGCCTTGTAAGCCCGTGCTGTTGCCGGTACGGGTCCGTAGTCACTGGTCAATTGATTTTTAACAGTATCCGTTTTTTCGTTGTAAAAATTGATCGCTCCAATCAACATGTTATTGCTGATATTATCAAGGTGTCCTCGAAATTTCAACCAGGGTCCTGCCATCGAAATATGATCGGTTGTACATTTTCCTTTTGCTTTTATCAGCAGCTTCAGTCCTTTCAGGTCAGTGCCTTCCCAGGGGGTGAATGGCGTGAGCAATTGCAAACGCTGCGAAGTAGGACTAACAATTACTTCTACCTTGCTTCCATCCTCTGCTGGTGCCTGGTAACCCGGATCATCAACAGAGAAGCCCCTCGGCGGCAGCTCCACACCTGTTGGTTCGTCCAGCATCACCTCTTCCCCATTTTCGTTTTTCAGTTTGTCTTTTAGCGGGTTAAAAGTCAGGTCACCCGCAATAGCAAATGCTGTAACAATCTCTGGTGAAGCCACAAAGGCATGCGTGCTGGCCAAACCGTCATTGCGTTTTGCAAAATTTCTGTTGAAAGAAGTTATGATAGAGTTTTTGCGGTTGGGATCATCTATATGACGGGCCCATTGACCAATGCAGGGTCCGCAGGCATTTGCCAATACTACACCACCAATCTGATCGAATGTATCAAGAAACCCGTCTTTTTCAATGGTAAACCTTACGACCTCACTACCTGGTGTGATGGTAAATTCGGCTTTCGTTTTTAGTTTCTTGTCGATGGCTTGTTTTGCCAGGGAGGCCGACCGGCTGATATCTTCATAAGAAGAATTGGTGCAGGAACCAATCAACGCTACTTCTAATTTTTCCGGCCATTCGTTGGCTTTTACCGCCTCTGCAAATTTACTTATCGGCCACGCCAAATCCGGCGTAAAAGGTCCGTTCACATAAGGTTCCAGTTCATCCAGGTTTATTTCGATCAGTTGGTCGTAATATTTGTCGGGGTTGGCATACACTTCAGCATCTGGCCGCAGATGTTCTCTAATTCCGTCGGCCAGGGCAGCCACTTCAGCACGCCCGGTTGCTTTCAGATAAGCCGCCATCCTTTCGTCGTAGGCAAATAATGAACAAGTAGCACCTATTTCAGCCCCCATATTACAAATGGTGCCTTTTCCGGTTGCGCTCAGGCTATCCGCTCCGTCTCCAAAATATTCCACAATTGCACCTGTGCCCCCTTTTACCGTAAGGATACCCGCCACTTTCAGTATAACATCTTTTGCCGAAGTCCAGCCACTTAACTTCCCTGTTAGTTTTACACCAATTAGTTTCGGCATTTTTAGTTCCCAGGCTAATCCTGCCATTACATCCACCGCATCGGCCCCGCCTACACCAATTGCCACCATTCCCAAACCACCGGCATTAGGAGTATGTGAGTCTGTACCAATCATCATTCCCCCGGGAAAAGCATAATTTTCTAATACCACCTGGTGAATAATACCGGCACCGGCACGCCAGAAGCCAATTCCATATTTGTTGGAAATAGAAGCCAGGAAGTCGTACACTTCTTTATTTACGTCCAGGGCAGTTGCCAGATCCTGTTCAGCGCCTACTTTAGCCTGTATCAGGTGATCGCAGTGCACTGTAGAAGGAACAGCTACCTTGGTTCTACCGGCCGTCATGAATTGTAGTAAGGCCATTTGTGCAGTGGCATCCTGCATGGCTACACGGTCTGGGGCAAAGTCTACATAGTCTTTACCTCTTTCATACGCCCGGTTGGCGGGTACATATAGGTGAGCGTATAGTATTTTTTCTGCCAGTGTAAGAGGTGTGCCGGTGAGCTTGCGGGCTGCTTCTATCTTAGCAGCCATGCCACTGTAGGTTTTTTTAATGAGGTCGAGATCGAATACCATAGTATTTTGATTTAAATTTTTATTGACTTCTGTCAACTATCCCGTGTAGTGGAGGGGTTTTTCACCCAACTTCTAAAAAGTTATCCAAATTTATCGAAAAATTGCAGTTTTCATAACAAGCTGGTGTTAATACCGTTATTAATTTCTATAATTTCGCAATATGAATCGATTCAAGCACTTTATAGAATGGCAGGTGTTTGGCGTATGCTCTTATATAGGTGATAAAATCGGAATAGCAACCACCACCATTCGGAAACATTTTATCTATATCTCGCTGCTTACAATGGGGTCTCCTATTGTAGTCTACATGTTTATTGCCTTCTGGGTAAACATTAAAAATCTTATCTGGAGCCGGAAAAGAAATCCTATCAAGGAATAATTCGAAGTTATAGCCCTATTTTTTCTACTGCTATTTGTGAGGCGATCTGACTGGCGTCCTTTTTATTGTATGCTTTTCCTTCCGCAATTAATTCCCCATCTACCATTGCACCAATGGTAAATAGTCGCCTGCCTTTTTCAAACTTTTCTTCCAGAGTTTCAAACTCAAGATTTTTTCCATTTTTGTTTGCCCACCCATATAGTTTGTTTTTATGGTTTATTTCCAGGGCTTCCAGGTCATCCACAAACATATAAGGTGTAATCATCCGTTTGAAAACCCACTGTTTAGCGGTGTTGAAGCCTTTGTCCATATAGACAGCGCCTACTAGAGCTTCGAGTGTATTGCCAAAAATTTGACTGGCTTTCAGGGATCCGTCATTTTTATTATAAAATGTAATCTTCTTAAGTCCCATTTTTATGGCAATATCGTTTAGGGTTTGGCGATTGACCATTTTACTCCTCATTTCCGTAAGAAACCCTTCGTCCTTATACGGGTATCGTTTAAAAAGATAATCTGCTACAATGCCACCCAGGATTGCATCTCCCAAATATTCCATTCTTTCGTTGTTCTCTTCTGCCTGTTCCTTTACCGATCGGTGGCTTAGAGCCGTTTTGTATAGCATAACCGCGCCAGGAGCAAAGCCCAGAACATTGCACAATTGCTTATAGAAAGACCTGCTGGTTTTGTCAACACCCAGGTACTGTATGAAATACCGCACTAATGCCAAAACAACAATTTTAGTTTTCCAACATAATTCCGTTAAACCGGGTAACCACTATACAACGTATTTGTTCAGCCAATATTTTCAATGAACAACCGCTAAAGGCAAAAGTTTAATGCTTCTACACAACACAATAGGCTTATTTTTGTTTATACAGGAAAACTTAAATCAATGGATAATACTTCCATCATTATTCTTGCTATCGTCATCATTGTATCCGTATTTGGTGCTTATCTGCTGGTATACCGAAAAGACATCAAAGGATTAAAAAAGCAAGACAACAAAACAGACACAGATAAGGCACTGCAATTGCAGGCCTATGAGAGGTTGGTGATACTTACCGAAAGAATCTCCCTTCGAAACCTGATCGATAGGGTTACACCATCTGGTAATGCATTTGTATATCAAAATCTGTTGGTAGATACCATTAAGCAGGAGTATGATTATAATCTTTCGCAGCAATTATATGTATCCTCACAGGCCTGGCAGGCTATTAGTAGTTTAAAAGAGCAAAATATCTATATCTTACATCAACTTTCTGCGCTACTGCCGGCGGATGCTACTGGTGTAGACCTGGCAAAAAAAGTGTTGGAATTGTTGGATAGCGACCCTAAAACATCGCTGCATACCGTGGTGTTGGAAGCATTGCGTTTTGATGCGGGTAAGTTGTTGAAGAATTAAATGTATAAGAATGAAAAAACTATTACTGACGGCTATTGTTGTACATGGACTTGTTGTTGGTCAAGCCCAAAAGGTTGACAAGTATATTAAAGTAAAAAAAATTACAAAAGTTGAGACAGCTCTGGCTTCTGATGACATGCAAGGTCGGGCTATTTTTACGCCCGGTATAGAAAAAGCGGCTGCATTTATTGCAGCGGAGTTTAAAAAAGCTAAACTGCAGCCACTGGAAACCGGAACTTATTTCCAGGAATTTGAGTTGGTAGAACCAAAACAAAATAGTGCTGCGGGCACTATCAATGGAGCATCAATAGATCCTCAAAATATTATTGCGATTACCACACAGGAAAAGATTTCCTTAACTGATAAATCGGATTATAAAGCCGCCGTCATAGGAATGGGCGATAACCTATTTCGTTCCGCATATGGATTTATTCAATCTTCAGAAAACACAATCGTATGGGTGAATAAATCACATGCGGCGGCATTTCCCAACCTGATGCGTTTTAAAAGAGAAACCTTTGCCAATAAATCAAATGTCGTTTTTGTCTTGACCGAGGACCTTCCCGAAATCTACTCGTTTGAAATAAATCACACCATTACTCCCAAAAAATTAAAAAACGTAGTGGGAATCTTACCCGGCAAAAGTAAAAAAGACGAGTATGTAATTTTTTCCGGGCATTACGATCACCTGGGTATCGGCAAACCCAATGAACAAGGCGATTCTATATTTAATGGTGCCAATGATGATGCTGCAGGCATCACAGCCGTTATCGCATTGGCGGATTATTTCAGACGTTTAAAAAATAATGAACGCACCATCATTTTTGCTGCCTTTACTGCGGAAGAAACGGGCGGATATGGCTCTCAATATTTTTCTCAACAATTTTCTCCTGAAAAAGTAGTGGCCATGTTCAACATTGAAATGATTGGCACAGATAGTAAATGGGGCAAAAATTCGGCCTATATCACCGGCTACGACAAAAGCGATATGGGGGAGATTCTGGAAAAAAACCTTGTAGGTACCAGCTTCAAATTTCATCCTGACCCTTATCCCGATCAACAGCTATTCTATCGGTCGGACAATGCTACTTTAGCTATGCTGGGCGTTCCTGCACATACTATTTCCACCTCTAAAATGGATAGTGAGCCTTATTACCACACTGTAGGCGACGAAGTACACACATTGGACCTGGTGAATATGACAGAAATTATCAAAGCAATTGCACTTAGCTCCAGAACTATTGTGTCTGGAGAAGACACTCCTTCGCGGGTGGATACTTCGCAATTGGGCAGATAATCTGCATCGTTATATACTCCTGTTTTGCTGTGCATACTCGCTGGGAGTCATTCCAAACTGTTTCGAAAAATTTCTACCGAAATTGGTTTGTGACTGGAATCCAACCATATCGGCAATTTCAATTATGCGATATTGCCCGAGCGTTAGCAATTGGGCAGCCTTTTTCAACCGGGTAATGTTAATCAGTTCGTGCGGGGACAACTGCGAAATACTTTTTATCTTACGGTACAGCGTCGGTCGGCTGATGTTCAACAACATAGCCAACCTTTCAACATCCAGATTCGAGTCGTCTATATGCTGTAGTATTGTCTGTGTCAACTCTTCCATAAACTGTTTATCAGGATGTGTAATACCAACCGCGGAATCCGGACTGGTAATAAAGTGTTCCCGAAAGCGCTGCCGGTTACTCAATAAGCTGCTAATTTGCGCCTGCAGGTGAGCGGGAGAGAAAGGTTTTTCAATGTAGGCATCAGCTCCCAGCTCAAGTCCTTCTACTTTTGATTGAAGTGTGTTTTTTGCCGTTAGCAGTACAACCGGTATATGGCTGAAAAGAGCATTGGTCTTTATACGTTTACACAGTTCAAAACCATCTAAGTCAGGCATCATTACATCACTAATTACAAGATCAATCATCTCTTCTTGCAGCACTTTAAGCGCCACAGCCCCATCAGACACCAGGTGTAACAGGTACTTGTCCTGCAATTCATCTCTCAGAAAATCCAGGATTTCGTCGTGGTCATCTACTATAAGCAAACGAATCGCCATATGTTGTATTCAACCCGCAAAGGTTACATTTTTTGTTTTCAATTCAGCGGAATCTGTACTTCAAAACTACAGCCTGCATCTTTCTCCGATTTCAAGGTAAGCGTTCCGCTGTGTAAGGCAGCCAGGTTGCGGCTAAGTGCAAGCCCGATTCCTGTTCCCTTCGTTTTGCGTCCTTGTTTGAGACTGAAAAATGGCTCGAAAATCCTTTCTATTTTGTCTTTCGGAATACTGGGTCCATCGTTGAAGAAAACCATGCTAAAACGCTTTTCTTGTTTTATCATCTTCACCAGAATCTTTGTATTCGCATACTTCAGCGCATTACTCAGCAGGTTACTAATTATTTTCTCAATAGCATCTTCGTCAACTTTTGCATACACTATATCCTGGGGCATTTCTAATCTGTATGCCAGGCTTTGTTTTTCGGCGATTGGTTTAAAACTGATAAAAGATTCCGCCAGTAATCTGCTGACGTTAGCATTCGAAAACTCCAGCGTATACCCCTTAGATTCGGTAAGCCGGAAGTCGAGCAGTTGGTTGGTAAGAGCGATCAATCTGTTGGTATTTCTTTGCATAGTTTGCAACTGTTTCTGAGCACTTAAAGATTGGTCAGGAAGTTGGGTTAACTTTTCCAAAGGAGCGGATATCAGTGTAAGCGGTGTTTTAATTTCGTGTGCTACTTCAGAGAAGAAATTCATTTTGGCTTCGTATAACTCCTTGTCTTTTTCATGTGCAAGTTGTTCGAGCCGAAGCATGTTTTTTTGCCGGATACGGCTGTTAAAGAAATAAAATATTACTGCTGCCAGGCAACTGGCGACGATTGTATATGTGAAATAGGCTAGTTTGTTTAGCCACCAGGGCGGGTGTATAGTGATGGTTATAGTGGCAGGTTGACTACTCCATTGGTGGTTATTGCCCATGCCCTTCACCTCAAAAACATATGACCCTGGGCGAACGTCTGTGAAAAACGCTGTTCCAGTTTGCCCAACATTATTCCAGTTTTTTTGTATTCCCAACATTCGGTAAGCATATTGTGTCATTTCTGGAGCTGTATAACTTAGAGAAGCAAAATCAATACTGAAGGAGTTTTGATTGTACGATAATGCTATATCAGGAATGGAAATTACAGCAGCGTTATTACCCGTCTTCGGATCTTTCAATACAAGAGGGGTATTTTGAACGTTGATACCGGTTATATAAATCGGGGGGTTGAAATTGCCTACATAAAAATCGGGAGGATTAAATCCGATCATGCCCTTTACACTTCCAAAATATAGTTTTCCATTTTTATCTTTATAGGCAGAGCTATAATTAAACTGGTCGTTGAGTAACCCGTTTGCCGTCGTGTACATAGTCATATAGTCGTTCGATGGGTTGAGTTGTACCAATCCCCGGCTGGTAGATATCCAAAGGTTGCGTAGACTGTCTTGCAGGATATTAAAAATATAATTAGAAGGTAACCCATTTTCTGTATTATAGTGCACAAACTCTTTCGTTGCAGGATTCAATTTATTTAATCCTGATCCACCTGTAGCCACCCATACATTACCATCAATGTCTTCAAAACTACTATTGACTTTGTTACCACTTATACTTTGTTCTGATGGATTATGTTGAAATATCTGTTTTTCTCCAGTAGCCGGATCATAGAGGAGTAAGCCCATCGTGTGCGTGCTAATCCATAAGCGGCCGGCTTTATCCTCCATTATATGGTGCATATAGGCTGGTGGAAAATCTATCTTTTCGAAACTATCAGTGTTCTTATCAAACCGAAGTAGTTCAATGCCATTACCCGCATAAATATCGCCAGAAGACGTTTTGCAAAAGCTTAGAAAAAAATTATTAGAAACGCCAGGTGTGCCGAGATCAAAATGTTTTTTTATTTTTCCCGACTTTGTATCCAGAATGTCAATTCCATGTTCAAAAAGCCCGATCCACAAGTCATTGTCAGTGTATAACAAGCCGTGAATATTATAGTGGGTTATACCTTTTTGTTTTTTTTGGGGTAAAAAATGAGTAAATGTGTTCGTCTGCTTATTTAATTTGTTGAGACCGTTATCCTCCGTCCCTATCCAAAGATTACCATCATCGTCCTCACAAATTTCTCTGACAGCATTCCCACTAATTGTCGACGGAGTATTTTCCGACATATATTTTTCAAAAGCAGTGTACTGCGGTGCAAAATAATTGACACCTCCAAAATAAGTGCCCGCCCAAATACCCCCTTCCTTGTCTTTAATAAGGGTATAGACAGCATTGTCGGATAACGAGTAAGGGTTGGTAAAAGATTTATTGAGATGAATGATCGCCTTTGTTACATGATTGTATATATATATGCCCGCTTCCGTACCCAACCAGTACTCGTCTTCGTCAGGTTGTATAATGCATCTTACAAAAAGCTGGATATTGTTTTCAGTTTTAGTGATAACTGGAGTAAATTCACCACTTAGTCTATTAAAAACGAGCAGTCCGTAATTATTGGTGCCGATAAGCAATTCGACGTCGTTAGCCTCGCTGATTGCTTGCACAATAACAGCGTTTCTTCTGCTTTCTGACGGTACGGTGTATTGGGTTTCAAAACCAAAGGACGGATCAAAACATCGTAAAGTACTCTGCGTACCGTACCAAACCTTATCATCTGCAGCAATCGTAAAATAGCTGATGGCATTTTGCAGCATCGGTGTGTCGTTGCCCGTTTCTGTATCGTATCTATATAACGTGCCGCTCATAAGGTACCATATATTTCCCACAGAATCATCTCTGATGTTGTTAACTATACCTTGTCCTTTGGAGATTTTTTTAAAGTTTTCAAATTTGGGGTTATACAAATAGAGCCCAGCGGCAGTGCCCACCCAAAGGTGTTTTTTGCGATCTTCAAAAAGGGCATAAATATTATTATTTCCCAGGCTTGAGCTATCCGAAGCTACTTTATGAAACGATTTAAAATGCCTGCCGTCAAACCTGTTGAGTCCATCTTTTGTTCCAAACCACATAAAACCCATCGAGTCCTGCAGGCTGCTGAAAACGGTGTTGTGTGATAGTCCGTCTTCCACCTGATAATGCCGAAAATAGTAGCCTTGGGCAAAGGCATTGCCAAAACCTAAAACAAAAATTATTAGAAAAAAAGATCGTCTCATATTCTGCTCAAATTTCAGCAGTTCTATCCATGATACAAAATGATGAATGATTGAGACGCAAGAGCGAAGAGAAAACAGGAAATCTTTTTTACTTCACTCCACGATTGTCATGGAAACGTTTCCATGAGTTAATTTTTTAAACAACCAACATCTGCTATATGAAAGTAGGCAATTCACTTCGGTATTGGCCACGCACCATACCACTTCGGCGTTACAGACATTTTCTTTCTATTGTTCTATTGGTAGCCTTTTCGAGCCTTACGCAGGCCCAAGAACCAATTACTGTTACGGGTAAAGTACTTGATAGTCTGGGCGTTGGACTGCCAAATGTGACTGTTTCTGAAAAAGGGACGCAAAAGAAATCCATCACAGATATGGAAGGAAGTTTTTCTATTAATGTGGCGTCCCAACGCACTGTTCTTGTATTTAGTTCGGTTGGATATCTTCAAAAGGAGATCCAAGTTGGTAACAACACTCAACTGGAAGTTATAATGGAGGAAAGTAGTACCAGCATGGATGAAGTGGTAGTGGTAGGCTACGGTACACAAAAGAAGCAGTCACTAACAGGTTCTGTTTCAACTATTACATCAGACGATATAGCCAGAGTACACGGTGGTTCAACTGTTAGTACAACATTGGCGGGAAAGCTACCGGGCGTTTCTTTTCGAATGCCAGACGGTCGACCAGGGGCGTCTGCCAATGTGCAGATTCGTGGAATGGGCGATGCATTATTTGTGATAGATGGAATTCAACAGGATGCCGGCCAGTTCAATAACCTGGCGCCGAATGATATTGAGTCTATTTCTGTGCTTAAAGATGCCTCTGCAGCTATATACGGTATGCGTGCTGCAAACGGAGTAGTAGTAGTAACTACAAAAAAAGGACGGGCTAATTCCGGCAATCGCATAAATGTAGATGCTTTTATGGGTTTTCAAAATTGGACCCGATTTCCAAAGGTGTTGAACAACTCATACGACTACATGAAGTATAGAGCCGAAGCTGAAATGAATCGTTATGGAACAACCATTATCACCCCGGAAGAACTTGAAAAATACAGAGAGGGAACAGAATTGGGCTATCAAAGCTTTAATTGGAAAGACTTTATTATCAAGCCTAATGCCCCGATGAATTCTTTTAACATTAATGCTACGGGCGGAACAGATAAGCTTAATTATTATATTTCTGCAACAAATTTGTATCAAAACTCTCCTCTAGGTCGTGAGTATTTATTTAAAAGGACCAATATTCAAAGCAATGTAAATGCAAAAGTAGGCAATGGATTGAAATTGGGAATGATGGTGAACGGGAGGATAGAAACACGGGAAAACCCCGGCGTACCTGGCACAGATGATTATTGGTTGGCGAGGTTCGCTATCTTGAGGAACACGCCGCTAAAGAGACCTTACGCCAACGATAATCCTGACTATTTAAACGATATCCAGCATAATGAAACCAATTGGGCTTATCTGAATTATAAACATGCGGGTAAGTATAAAGACGATTGGCGGGTACTACAAGCTAATTTTTCAGCGGAGTATGACATTCCCTGGGTGAAAGGTCTCTCTATTAATGGTATGTATTCTTATTATTTGGCAGATAGGTTACTGAATAATCATGAGTATACATATAAAACCTACACTTATCGGCAAGACACTGATGAATATGTGCATACAGGCGGCAGTACCAATCCATGGAGGGAAAGAGATCAGAGAAAAGTTAATAATATAACTACGCAGCTCCAATTGAATTATAAAAGATCATTTGGCCTACATGATGTTGCCTTTACTTTTGTAAATGAGCGCATTTCAAATACTACGATTCGAAACTGGATACATTCGGTTCCCAGTTCGAATACATTACCGTTGATTTATTTTAATACAGCAGATACCTATACTGATGAAGATTTCCGCGAGGCAAGAGTTGGCTACATAGCCCGTTTGAACTACGCATATGACGATAAATACCTTCTGGAACTCTCGGGTAGAAGAGACGCCTCCTATATATTTCCGCCTGATAACCGGGTAGGATATTTTCCTTCTGTTTCGGCTGCATGGCGTATTAGCGAAGAATCTTTTATGAAAAATCTTCTTGGTAGTAATACTATAGTTGATGACATTAAAATTAGAGCCTCCTACGGAATTTTGGGAGACGACGGTACCCGCCTAGGTTTGGGAGCTTTCAGGTATATCGCCGGATACGATTATAATCAGGGGATTGCCATTCTAGATGGAGCCACGGTGGTAGGTTCGAGAGACAGAGGAGTACCAACAACGAATATTACCTGGTTGAAGAGTGCTATGAGAAATATTGCGGTTGACTTTGCTTTTTTCAATAGCAAATTGACTGGGTCGGTTGAATATTTTCATCGTAAAAGATCCGGACTTATCCGAACAAAGGATGACGTGTTGGTGCCTCAGGAAATAGGGTATAGTTTACCCATGGAAAATTTGGAAACTGATGCGCAATACGGTCAGGAACTGGCTTTGTCCTACAATGAGATGTTTAACAAAGTAGCCTTTAGAGTAAGTGGAAATATTACTTATTCGAGATCGAAATTCCTTACCCCTTACAATCCAATGTTTTTCAACTCATGGGATAAATACCGCAGTGCCAATGAAAACAGATTCACGAAAATCATGTGGGGCTATGAGACAATAGGTCAATTTCAATCTTTCGAGGAAATCAACAACTATCCGGTTAACATTGATGGCAGGGGCAACCGGACGCTTGTACCAGGTGATCTGATTTATAAAGACTTCAATAATGATGGGGTGATTAATGGGTATGATGAGCGTCCTATAGGATATGCGGAAGGAAACTTACCCAACCTCAATTTTGGCTTTAGTATAGGACTTGCCTACAACGGATTTGATTTCACGGCCGATTTTTCGGGAGGTGCGGGGTACTCCTGGTCTCAAAACTGGGAAACTCGCTGGGCTTTTCAGAATGACGGTAACCTCAATAGGATTTTTGAAGACAGGTGGCACAGGACCGACCCTTACGATCTCAATAGTGAATGGGTACCCGGACGTTATCCCGCCAATAGATTTAATGAATCGGGGCACAGCAACAACAATAGAAATTCAACTTATTGGGTGCACAATCTGAGGTACCTGCGTGCCAGAACATTTGAGTTGGGTTACACCATGCCTGCACATTGGCTTGCTAAGGTAAAAATGCAACGTGCAAGAGTGTACGCCAATGTGTACAACCTTTTCTCTATCGATAACATGAAAGAATTTGGTCTGGATCCGGAGGTGAATGAGGCAAATGGGTTGCAATTTCCACAAAGTCGGGTAGTGAATTTTGGCGTTAACCTTTCATTTTAAACGAGACAGTTTAGTTATTATTAAAGATTAGAAAATGAAAAAATATTTTATATATCTACTATTGGTCACGCTGGCTGTGGCGGGTTGTAAAAAAGACAGCGACTTTTTGAATGTACAGCCTTTGTCTATTCTTGATAACGAGACAGCATTTTCTGATGCCCCGGCTGTCCTATCTATTCTCGCTAATTTTTATAACAGGTTACCGGACGTTACTACCGTAAAAAGCTGGACAAGTATGGCAGATTTCAGTGAAACGTTTCCTTCTGAAAATGGACAGGTTGGAATCGTACAAAGGAATAGCTGGAACTACGACGAATGGGGGCTTAACTGGTTTGATGCATACGCTTTTATGAGAGAGATCAATCTTTTTCTGGTTCGATGCGAGGCTGCAAAGGCACTGTCCGGTGAAGATCAAAAACGTTTTATCGCGGAAGGTCGGTTTCTGAGAGCCTACTATTATTTTGAAATGGTTAAAAGACTGGGAGGCGTCCCTCTTATTTTGGAGTCATTGGAATATGATCTTAAGGGCGACCCAACCTACCTGCAACATCCAAGAGCCAAAGAGCACGAAGTATATGATTTTATTATTTCAGAAACAGAAGCCATAAAAAATGATCTTCCGGCAAACAGTGCTGTTAAAGGAAGAGTTTCAAAAGGCGCAGCATTAGCAATGCAAACTAGGGCGGCATTATACGCTGCATCTATTGCAAAATACGGTGCATCCACGGCCGCGGTATCTTTGCCCGGTGGCGAAGTTGGGATTCCTGCAGCCATGGCGGACGCATATTACGCAAAAGCTTTAACGGCTGCTAAACAGATTATAGAGGGAGAAGCTGGCGCATATGATTTGTACAATTTGAAACCAGATTTGGCTGACAACTATGCGAGTACGTTTCTGGACAAAGCAAGTAATCCGGAGTCCATTTTCATTGAAGACTTTCGATTAAGAAGTGGAAAAGTACACTATTTTACAGGCTGGAATCAACCCCGTTATGGTGCAGAAGAAGAGGAAGGTGGGAGATTAAATCCATCATTAAACCTTGTTCACGCATTCGAAAGGACAGACAACACTTTTGCACCTCTTCCAATATCGGATGGGGCAGGCAATCCGATATTTTATGACCATCCTACAGATTTATTTGCGGGCAGAGATGCTCGTTTAGCCGGAACCGTTATTACACCCGGTTCTACCTTCAGAGGTAGGGCGGTGGAAATATGGGCTGGATATCAACTGGGTGATGGTACAATTATTAGCGGAGACGATCGTGGGGTACAGCGTCTTCTGCCAGGTTCTGATGTTTCTGTTCAGGTAGTGGGTATGGATGGACCAGTGGCCGGTAAGGAGTTTACCGCACAGAGCGGTTTTTATATTCGTAAATACTTGGATCCTACACCAGGTGCCGGCTCCAGAGGTACTAATAGTGAAGTGCCGTTCCAGCGTTACCGATTTGCAGAAGTTCTCCTGAATGCTGCCGAAGCTGCTTTTGAACTCAGTCAAGCCGATGTAGCTGCCGGTTATATGAATAGAGTAAGAGCGCGGGCGGGCTTAACTATTCCGCTTTCTCCAGCGGAAATAACATTCGATAGAATAGTACATGAAAGAAGAGTTGAGCTAGCCTATGAAGGACACCTCTTATTTGATATGAAACGCTGGCGATTGGCAACAAAGAAATGGGATGGGGTGAAAATGAGTGAATCTCAACTGCTGTCTAATCTGGGAAGTGCAGAAAGAAGAAATACCCAACCATACTCACTGTGGCCATATAGGTATCATAATCCGGGCAATGCTAATCACGGAAAATGGCTGTTCAAAATTGTGTTATTGCCAGCGGTTACCGGCGCAAACAACTTCCAGTTGGGTAACTACTATTCAAGGATAGTAGATAATGTGATAGCTAGCAATCCGCTGATCGTAAGACAACCCAATCAGTAAACGTTAAATGATAATATTATGAAAAATATAATTCGATATATACCTGTTGCTTTGCTTGTTTTCACTTTGGTCGCATGCAAAAAAGACAATTACGAAGCACCCACATCCATGTTGTCCGGTGCTCTCTTGTACAACAAGGACACTGTTTACGTAGAATACGATCGAGTTCCTTATCAGTTATTTCAATACGGGTTTGGGAAAGTTGGGCCTATTAGTGGTGCATTTACGCAGGAGGGTACTTACTCTTCACTGCTTTTTGACGGGACCTATAAGTTTACCATTCAGCCGGGACAGGGGCCTTTTAAATGGAAAGAAATAGCACCGGGAGTCCCGGATAGCTTGGATATCGAAGTAAGGGGTAATACTATTTTCGATATAGCTGTGACACCTTATTACATGATTGATCGTGTCTCCATTACTGCATCCGGTAGAAATGTATCCGCAAACTTTGGGATAGCTAAAATTGTAACCGACGCCGATGAAAAAGATGTTGAGCGCGTAAACCTGTACATCAATAAAACCCAATTTGTTTCTGGAACCAACGACTACAACATCACTTCTGCTGAATTGAACGGTACAGATATTACCGATCTAAATACTATATCGCTAACTGCAGAAGTGCCGGAAATTACCCCTACACAAAATTATGCGTTTGCACGAGTAGGGCTTAAAATCGTGGGAGTGGAAGATATGATGTTCTCAAAAGTGATTCGGATAAACCTTTAGTAAACAGGCTCTATTCGTTAAATTGTGATATATTATTTTAAATAAAACCTGAAGCATTGATTATGATTTCTAAGTATTGTTACAGTTTTATCATTGCAGCACTTGTCTGCTCGTTCAGTTTTGCTCAGACACAGTGGAAGCCTGTTGATGGTAAAATTCAATCGGAGTGGGCAGAAAAGGTTGACCCGGCAAACACGTTACCGGAATATCCACGTCCCCAACTCACCCGCAGCAACAATTGGATAAACCTTAATGGACTGTGGGAATACAGTATAGTGCCGAGGCAGGATGTGGAAGAATTTCCTTCCAGTTTTCAGGGAAATATATTGGTACCCTTTGCGGTGGAATCTGCATTGTCCGGTGTTGGCAAAGTAGTAGGAAAAGACAATGTGTTATGGTACAAAAAAACAATAGATGTTCCGTTGACTTACCGAAAAGGAAGGACACTACTTCATTTCGGAGCCGTAGATTGGGCGGCGGATGTATTTGTGAATGGTAAAAAGGTAGGAAGTCACGAAGGCGGTTACGATCCTTTTTCCTTCGATATCACCGAATTATTGAAAAAAGGAACAAAACAGGATATCGCTGTTCGTGTTTGGGATCCTTCTGATGATGGACCTCAGCCCAGGGGTAAACAAATTAAGAATCCACACGGGATTTGGTACACGCCTGTTACCGGCATCTGGCAAACGGTATGGGTGGAATCTGTTCCACAAACGTATATAGCAGCTACTCGCCAAACCCCGGACATTGATAATGGCACTTTGAACTTGGGCGTAAATGTTCAAAGTCTACAACCGGGTGATCAAATAAAGGTGACAGCATTAGAAGGCACCCAACAGGTAGCAGAGCAAATTGTAGGAGCAAATGCCGCTATCAGTCTTGCTATTCCTAATGCTAAGTTGTGGTCTCCTTCTTCTCCATTTTTGTACGACCTGAAAATAGCCATTATACGTAAGGGAAAGGTTGTAGATGAGGTAGAAAGTTATTTTGCCATGCGTAAATCTTCCATGGGGAAAGATAAAGATGGCATTCAAAGGATGTTGCTGAACAATGAATTTGTATTCCAGTACGGGCCGTTGGATCAGGGCTGGTGGCCAGACGGTTTGTATACAGCCCCTACTGATGAAGCCCTGAAATTTGATATTGTGGAAACAAAGAAGCTTGGCTTTAATATGATCCGCAAACACGTGAAGGTAGAGCCAGCCCGCTGGTATTACCACTGCGATAAATTGGGCATATTGGTTTGGCAGGATATGCCAAGCGGTGATATGGGCGGAAACTCCTGGGACATGCGTCTCGGACAAATTAGCGGCAGACAAATGGACAAAGATCGCACTCCCGCGTCTGAAGCCATTTACCGTAAAGAGTGGAAAGCAATTATGGACGCTTTCCATAACTATCCTTCCATTGTTTCCTGGGTCCCCTTTAACGAAGCCTGGGGGCAGTTTAAAACCAAAGAGATCACGGAGTGGACGATGAAAGCAGATCCTTCCCGGTTGGTGAATGCAGCCAGCGGCGGAAACTTTTTTCATAATACCGGCCACATTCTCGATATCCATCATTACGCAGATCCTCAAATGCCAGATCCTGAAGTTTATGGAGAACGTCAGATATTGGTATTGGGAGAGTTTGGCGGATTAGGCTTGCCGGTAGAAGGACATACCTGGCAGGAGAAAGACAACTGGGGTTATCAGAGTTTTAAAAACAGTGATGAGATGTTTACCCGGTATGCTGAATTTATTGACAGAATTCCGAAAATGATTAAGCTGGGACTCTCAGCAGCCGTGTATACACAAACTACAGATGTAGAAATTGAGACCAACGGATTTTTCACATATGATAGAAAAGTGTTAAAATTTCCATTGCAAAAAACGCAACAGGTACATAGGCAACTGTACGACCCTTCTTTTGTAAAGATGAAGTAGTTGGTTGGTTTGAGGTAACTCCTAATTTTTCGGATCAACTTGTTGTGGGCGGTGGAGACACCGCCCACTGCGTGCCGGAGTATCTTCACCAGTCGTGCAATTCGGAAAAGTGTAAATTTAAAAAGTTAAACATGAGAGTATTAATTTCTTGTTTTCTAATATTCTTGATTCAGTCAGGTCATTCTCAAAGTGCCGGCACATTTACCAATCCTCTTTTACCAGCCGGTGCAGATCCCTTCTCTTTCTATAAAGATGGCTATTACTATTATACTCATACTTTGGGCAATAGGATCGGCTTATGGAAAACTAAATCTATTGCCGATCTGGAACATGCCGAACACAAAATCATTTATACACCACCTACCGGCACCATGTGGTCTAAATCCTTATGGGCACCGGAAGTTCATTTTATCAACAACAAATGGTATATATATTATGCAGCTGATGACGGCGTGAATGAAAATCATCGCATGTATGTATTAGAAAATGGCAATGCTGATCCCATGCAGGGCGAATGGACCTGGAAGGGAAAAATTGCCGATCCCTCAGATAAATGGGCTATCGATGGCAATGTATTCGAATATAAAAAGCAATTGTATATGATCTGGAGCGGTTGGGAAGGAGATGTGAATGGTCAGCAAAACATTTACATTGCCCGAATGAAAAACCCGTGGAGCATTGAAGGTAACCGAGTTTGCATTTCGAAACCTACCTACGATTGGGAAATACATGGAAAGTTAAACGACCCAAAGAATCCGCCACAGGTGAATGTAAATGAAGGACCACAATTTTTAAGTCACAACAAAAAAATATTCATAGTATTCTCTGCCAGCGGCTGCTGGACAGACAACTATGCTTTGGGCTTGCTTACATTTACCGGAAAAGATAATTTATTAGACAGTACCGTATGGAAGAAAAAATCAACACCCATTTTTACTACTTCCGCCGAAAATGGTGTGTATGCTCCTGGACATAATTCGTTTTTTAAATCGCCGGATGGAAAGGAAGACTGGCTGCTATATCATGCCAACAGCGCTCCCGGACAGGGGTGCGGCGGCAAGCGATCTCCCAGAGCGCAAAAGTTTACCTGGAAAAATGGAGAGCCTTTTTTCGGTAATCCGGCAAAACCGGGCGTAGAACTGAAAATACCCTCCGAATAAAATAAACACACAAGTATAAACGCAAAAATTGTATGTCTTTGTTGAAAAGAAGTTTTTGTATTTTATTGGTGTCTCTCGCTACTACAACACAAGCGCAAAAAATTACCGGAGTCGTTCCTGAAAAATATATTGAAATGCCACTGGGTTGTACTAAGCTGAGCGTTGTAGCTTTTCCTGTGGTCAAATAAAGTTTGGAAACTCAGATGCCACAGCATGTCACAGTTACAGATATTGCCAAAGCTTTAAGCCTGGGTGTTGGGACAGTGTCTAGAGCACTAAACGGGCATCCGTCGGTTAAGGATGAAACGAGAAAGGCAGTATTGCAGATGGCCAAAAAAGTGCATTACCGTCCCAATAAAGTTGCCACTTCCTTAAGAACCGGAAATACAAAAATTATCGGCGTAATGATCCCCAGTGCAGAGATCAACTTTTTTGGATCAGTTGTACATGGCATAGAAAAAGTGATGAGCGAAAAAGGGTATAATGTGCTGATATACCAATCGAATGAAATGTACGATTTTGAAAAGCGGGGCATTGAAACATTCATTCGTTCGCGGGTGGATGGTGTACTGGCATCCATATCAAAAGAAACGATTAACCTGGATCATTATGCATTACTTAAAGAAAGAAATGTGCCTTTGATCTTGTTTGATCGTACCAACGATGCCCTTAAAGTGCCATCAGTGGTTGTGGACGACTATCGTGGTGGGTTTTTAGCTACACAGCACCTCATACACGGAGGATGTAGAAGGATAGCGCATATAGGCGGGCAACAACATGTAACAAATTTCAACCAACGGTTAAAGGGTTATATTAACGCCCTGAATGTTTACAATATTCCCGTTGATGAGGACCTTATTGCCTACGGAAACGTGAGTGTTGCTTCAGGAAAAGCCTGTATGGAAAAATTACTGGCTTTTCAGCCGGACGGGGTTTTTGCGGTGGAAGATTTTACTGCGCTGGGAGCCATAGAGGCTATCAAAAATAGGGGGCTCAATATTCCTCAGGAAATAGCAATAGTTGGTTTTTGCAATGAGGCATTTGGCGAGTACCTTACACCTTCATTGTCTACAATCAATCAACAAACCGTCAACATGGGAGAGGAATCTGCCCGCCTGTTTTTTGACTCCGGCAGCGTAGCCCCGCCCCCCATACAGAAGGTGACGTTAGCGCCACAGTTGATTGTAAGGCAATCATCATTAAAAAATAAATAGCCAAACAGAAGAAAAGAATGAAAACCGGACAATTCAATATAGAGGGAATCAAGCAGGAGTTTATTTCAATTTTCAACGCGGAGCCAAACATTTATCGCTCGCCGGGAAGAATTAATATTATCGGAGAACATACAGATTACAACAATGGATTTGTGCTGCCCGCTGCTATTGATAAAGCAGCATATGCAGCAGTAACACCTCGGTCTGATGGTGAAATCCATTTATATTCTGTGAGCTTTCTTGAACACTTTTCCACCGGGTTGCATTCCTTGCATAGAAGGAATAGCTGGACAGATTATGTTTTGGGAGTAGTTGATCAGTTGAACAGAAACGGGTATCAGATTAATGGTTTCAACCTGGTACTGGATGGTGATGTAATCATAGGTGCTGGCATATCGTCTTCGGCGGCGGTAGAGTGTTGTGTGATATTTGCATTAAATGATTTATTTCAGTTAAATATCCCGTTGATGAAAATGGTGCAGTTAGCCCAATTAGCCGAGCATGAGTTTGCCGGCGTAAAATGTGGCATCATGGATCAGTTTGCTTCTGCATTTGGCAAAGCGGGCTATGCTGTGCGGCTGGATTGTAGAAGCCTGGACTACGCCTACGTACCGTTAAAACTGGATGGCTATAAACTGGTGCTGTTGAACAGCAATGTGAAACACTCTCTGGCAAGTACAGAATACAACACCAGAAGATTACAGTGCGAACAAGGCGTTGCGTTGGTTGCGGAGCATGTGCCAGGCGTCCTGTCTTTACGGGACGTAACCCTAGCACAACTGGATGAATGGGTGAAGGAGAAAGACCCGTTGGTGTACCAGCGGTGTCGGTATGTGATTGAGGAAAATGAACGGTTACAGAGGGTTTGCGAATACCTGGAAAAAGGAAATCTGGAAGGGTTAGGTAAAATGTTGTATGCCTCCCATGAAGGATTGAGTAAGGACTATGAGGTAAGTTGCAAAGAACTTGATTGGCTGGTGGAATTTGTGAAAAAAGAAGACGCAGTTTTAGGAGCGAGAATGATGGGGGGCGGCTTCGGTGGTTGCACTATTAACCTCGTACGAGAAGATGCGGTAGATACGTTGATTGAAAATGTAAAACATCTCTACACACATTACAATCAGCTTCCATTGGACGCCTATATCGTGCAGCCAGAAGATGGCACCCGAAAGATGGTATAAGTGTAAACAAAAATGAAAAGTCAATGGTATAATCAGATGTTGGTACCGGAGGATGCAGTGTTATGGACAGATGTTGATGAAAGCGAAATTTGAATCAGGCGCAATTGGTACGTTATCATCAGCTAAAGGGGCATTGGAGCTTATGATGGGGTGTCCAGTAAAATGATATTGTGGAAAGGGATGCCTATTTTGTCTTATCCAATATAGTACGCGGCGTGATAGATCTGCAAGCCGGTATGCTCGTAAATGTATTCAACCCTGCCAGAGAAGTTTTTTTGATTTAATAACCATAAAAGTTTGTTATGAAGAAAACGAAATTATTATTCGGACTGGCCGTATCAACTATCTTATTGAGTTGTGGCGGCGGAGAACAAAAATCGAAGGATGATGTAGAGCCGGAAACTATCGTTGCGGCATCCAGAGCGCAATGGACACCGGAGGAGGCAAATGACTGGTATCAGAAACAGTCTTGGCTGGTAGGGGCTAATTTTTTGCCTAGTACTGCTATCAACCAATTAGAGATGTGGCAGGCAGAATCTTTTGATACCGCTACTATTAACCGGGAGTTAGGCTGGGCCGCTTCTATTGGTATGAATACTGTGCGGGTATATCTGCACGACATGGTTTATCAAAATGATGCTGAAGGATTTTTAAGCAGGATAGAAACCTTTTTGAAGATTGCGGCCCGACACAATATTAAGCCGCTGTTCGTACTATTTGATTCCGTATGGGATCCATTTCCAAAACCAGGCAAACAACGTGAGCCAAAACCAGGTGTGCACAACTCCGGGTGGGTACAAAATCCCGGCAAGGAGGTATTGCTGGACAGCACACAGTATCCCCGGTTAGAGGAATATGTGAAAGCGGTTGTGGGAAAGTTTGCAAAAGACGAACGGATTATTGGTTGGGATTTGTGGAACGAACCGGAGAACATGAACGGTAACGAATATCATACTCAAGAACCAGCCAATAAACCAGCATTGGTAGAGGCTTTGCTTAAACAGTGTTATGCTTGGGCACGCTCAGTAGGACCCGTACAACCACTCACAGCCGGATTGTGGTCTGGCGATTGGACAGCGCCGGAGAAGCTCAAATCAATAGAAACCTTAATGGTAACCGAATCCGATGTAATTTCTTTCCATAACTACTCAACGGCCGAATCATTTGAAAAGGAGATAAAAGAACTGCAACGTTACGGACGTCCTATTTTCTGTACTGAATATATGGCAAGGGGTAACAACAGCACGTTCGAAGGATCACTTCCAATTGCAAAAAAATACAATGTAGCTGCATACAATTGGGGCTTGGTTGATGGCAAATCGCAAACGAAATACCCCTGGGATAGCTGGAAAAAGACATATACCGGCGAACCGCCTATATGGTTTCATGATATTTTCCATAAAGATGGCAAACCTTACAAGCAGGAGGAAGTGGATTTCATCAAAAAGCTTACTGAGAGATAAATCAACGGCCGTTGGCAAAGCTTTTTCTTAACAATGCTACAAAGTGCATACTACTGGCGATGGTGGTCGGGTGGGGAACAACAAATGCGCAGGATAAAAGCATTTTCGTTGCCGACCCGACCATTTTTCCCTATAAGGGAAAGTATTACCTGTATGGAACCAATGGGGTAAACTCCGACTCCGGCTTCTATGTACTGGTATCGAAAGATTTGCAGCATTGGCGCATTGGGAACAATGGAAACAGAATTTTGGAAAAGGGCAAAGTATACGGCACTAAAGGCTTTTGGGCCCCACAATTATTTATGCTCGGAACAAAACCGTATATAGCCTATACTGCCAATGAACAGATTGCTATTGCAGGTGGAACCAAGCCAGACAAATCATTCTCCCAGAAGATGCAACAAGCCTTGCCTGCAACACGCAAACAAATAGATCCTTTTGTTTTCAGAGATGATGACGGAAAGCTCTACTTCTATCACGTAAGGTTGCAAAACGGGAATCGCATATTTGTAGCTGAGATGAAACCCGACCTGTCTGGTATTGAAGAGCCCACATTACGGGAATGCCTGTCTGCTGAATTTGGCTGGGAGAATACGAAATCTGCTGATTGGCCTGTAGCGGAAGGTCCTACCGTTATAAAAGTTTATCAAAAATATCTTCTTTTTTATTCTGCCAACGATTTTAGAAACCCCGACTATGCAGTAGGGTATGCCGTAGCAGATCATCCGCTTGGTCCCTGGAAAAAATCAGACCAGAACCCTATCATCAGCAAGGCTAATACCGGACACAACGGTTCCGGACACGGAGACCTGTTCAAAGATGCAAGGGGACAGCATCACTATGTATTTCATACCCATTATTCAGACGCACAAGTGGCGCCACGGCGAACTGCCATCCTCAAACTTCGCATTGAGGTGGAAGCAGGCAGGGTCTCTGTGAAAGTAGATTCCGACAGTGTGCGAATGTTAGCGCTTGAGTAGTTCTAGCTGAATAGGTATTCCACATCTTCCCGTGAGAGGCTTTTCACGAAAGTGGAATCGTCAGCAATCAGGTCTTTCGCCAGGCTTCGTTTTCTTTCCTGCAATTGCAAAATCTTGTCTTCAATCGTATCCTTACAGATCATCCGGTAGGCAAATATGTTCTTTGTTTGCCCTATACGATGCGTCCGGTCAATAGCCTGTTGTTCCACGGCAGGGTTCCACCACGGATCAACAATGTATACATAATCTGCTGCCGTCAGGTTTAAGCCCACTCCACCCGCTTTCAGGGAAATAAGGAAAACCCGGCAGGTATCATCATTTTGAAATCGGGTAATAGCTTTTTCCCGGTCAATAGCCGAGGTGCTTCCATCAAAGTATTCAAAAGGAACTTCCAGTTCTTTAAGCTTTTCCTTAATCAAGGCCAGCATGCCCAGGAATTGTGAAAAGATCAGGGCCTTGTGATTCCCAATATTTTCTGTAATCTCTCTGCCTATTTCTTCCAGTTTAATTGAATGGTTAGGATACTGTTCCTGTTCATTCATAATGGCAGGAGAATCACAAATCTGGCGCAACTTCATCAATCCTTGTAAGATGGTTAATTGCGACTTGGCGATCCCCTGTTCATTGATTACACCCAATATCTTATTTCGGAACTCATTTCGGAAAGCATCATAAATCTCTCGCTGTTCGCTTTGCATTTCGCAGAACAAAATTGTTTCTGTTTTCTCCGGAAGATCTTTTGCTACCTGTTCTTTAGTACGCCTAAGTATAAAAGGATATAATATTTTGCGGAGGTGATCTTTTCTATCCTGCTCACCAAATTTATCAATGGGTGTTGCAAACTCGTTTCTGAAATGCTCTACGCTGCCCAACATACCGGGGTTCAAAAAATTCATTTGCGCGTATATGTCAAAAGTATTGTTTTGCAACGGCGTACCACTCAGACAAATCCTGTTTTTGGCGTTGAGCAACCCCGCAGCTTTGGTGACTTTACTTTGTGGGTTTTTGATCGCTTGAGATTCATCCAGTATTACGTAGTCAAAGGCAACCTCCGTGAGCTGTTTAATATCGCTGCGAAGTGTACCATAGGTTGTAATAATTACATTAAAAGGAGCCAAAGTTTGGGCATCTCTGGCCCGCTCCCCACCATGATGTATATGATACGTAAGTCCGGGCGTAAATTTCTTTATTTCATTCTCCCAGTTAAACATCAAAGTGGTGGGACAAACAACGATCGCCTTTAATGTATCAAAATTGTCTTTGTGGTATTGCAGAAACGACAAGGTTTGAATGGTTTTACCCAAACCCATGTCATCGGCCAGAATACCTCCCCAGCCAACTTCCCGCAGATAGTTAAGCCAATGATATCCTGCTACCTGGTAGGGGCGCAGGATGCTTGCCAGTTGTTCCGGTGGATCTATTTCTTTGATCCGGTTAAAGTCGCGTAATCGACTATACTTTTCTTCCAGCTCAATCAATATCTCCGTTTCATCTTTTTCGTTGTGCAACTCATCTATAACGCTTAAGTGATATTTTGAAAGCCTGAGAGAATTGCTTTTTTCTTCGCCCACCCTGAATAACAAAGAGTATCGTTTCAGCCATGTTTCCGGTAAAATCCCTAAGGTTCCGTCGTTCAACTGTACAAACTGCTGCTTGTTGGCTAAAGCTCTTTTTATCTCTTCTATAGTAACATGCTGTTCACCAAAAACAACTTTCACCTTGGCATCGAACCAATCAACACCACTGCTAATATGCACTTCAGTTGCCGGTTTAGCAGTATTAAACCTGAAATTTTTAAGTATGTCAAAGCCCAACACCGGCACATTCATTTCCTTCATACTATCGATAAAAAGAAAGAACCAGTTGTTTTTCAATACATCGGCACCTTTTAAAGCCAGCGTAGCAGAGCCATCCAGGTATATGAAGTTGGAATGCAGGCTTTCAAGCTTTTGTACAAACCTCAATTCGGCTTCTTTATTGCGATGAATTTCCAGCACTTTTTCCTCCAACGGGATGGTAATAATATCTTTTGTATTGAGCTTGGTTTCAAAACCCTTATAGTTGAATATGGGTATAAAAACCAGGTATTCTCCTTTTTCCTGCAACTGCAGTTTTATTTCCGGGTCTCCGTCTTTTACCTCCTGCACAAGAGCATTTCCAAACTTTACTTTATATTCTTTAGTCAGCGGAATGACTTTTTTCTTCAGATACTCCGGCCAGTCTTTCTTATCAATCACCATATTTCCCTTTGCCGCAAACTGTTCAACTTCTTCTATATCTTCCTGCCGTTCCCAGTTATACAAAGTATCGGCATACTTAAACAGCAAAGAGGAATCAATTTCATTTTCACCCAGCCCTACTTCTATTCCGTTTACCTGCACATTGCAGGCGATAGACACAGCGTCGCCCGTATCATCAATAGAAAACACTGGTGTTACGGGTTCGGGGCTTAACTGAACTTGTAGCAGGTTGGCCGTTACAAAATTCTTCTTTTGGGGGAGATAGTATATTAATGGATTTTCTTTGTTTTCGTTGAACAGTTTTACCAATTTCGGATACCAGTATTCTACGATCAACGATTTGGTTTCCGCCGGTAATTCATCATCAGTATGAATGATATTTTCCCAAATACCCGAAAACGGCGAATTTCGACTGAGGTATTTGTTTACCTCACCCTCTTGCAGTTTTCGAACCTGTTGGATCAATATTTTGTCCGTCTCCGAATATTTATCAGAATCAACGTAGCGACTCAGGTCGAGCTTTTCCACTTTTCCGTGAAATCCTTCTCCGCTGCCATTGGCATCTCCCGCCACAACATCAGCGGACAAGTACGGATAGGTTTTTGAGGAATTGGCAAAAACCACGCCGATACGAACATCAATGGTCGCTGTTTCGTTAACGGGCTCCACTTTCTGTTCAACCTCCTTCACTTCCACAGCAGGTTCCGGCTTTACAGGGGCCGCTATTGGCGCGATGCGTTTAATAGATGTATCAAGCACCCTTAAAAACGGCTTTCCATCCTTATAGGTAAATTCAAACTTCCCTTTCAGGTCGTCTTCGAGCGAATATCCGTAGGCTTCCAGCAGTTTATTTTTTTGTTTGTCCCAGTTGCGAATGCTGTCAAAGTAATAGGGTCCATAGGCATTCAATAGTTGAATAAACAAGGTAGACTTGTGAATACACAGGGGGTGCTCTTCATCTGTACAGGTACAGGACGTATCAAAGTTTCGCTCTTCATTTTTCTGAATTACAACGGAGTATGTTTGATCGCCGACTTTCAACGTGGCTTCTACTCTTTCGTTGGCTGCAGAGAGAATATTCGCTTTTTGTGCTCTTAGTATTTTATCTGCTTCCTCATAGGTATCGGGCGAACTTAACAATTTGATAGACCGAAGGTCTATGTCCTTCATTTTTATGACAGTATGTTTCTGGTCATACTTAATGTCTTTCTCTCCTATGATATTTTTGTCCAGTAAGTCCTGTAGTTGCAGCAACGCCGCCGTTTCGTGGCGACAAATATCTCCCAAATTGTAGGGACAGGTACATCTTACCGAAAGTCCTTTCGGGTCCTTATACTTTTGAATATAGACTTTATAGTAGGTAGCGTAACTATCATCCTTCACGCGGAATGTAACAGAGCCAAGCAAATCATCATGTTCAATCAGTTCCACATAACCAATAGAATGAATTTTTTTGCCTCTGCGTATTACTTCGTCGGTACCGTTATTATAAACAAACTTAACAAGATGCGGTAAAGCCATGCTTTAGAAATTCGTTAACATCCGAAAGGGATCGAAAAAGGTTAATTGGCGAAATTACAAAAAAATCACTTATTGATATAACGTTCGTGGGTGGTTAGTTTGTGCGTAGTAAATCATCAATTTTCACCAGTTCGTACTTTTTGCGCTTCAGATAGTTGATCAACTCAGGCAAACGATGGTATAATTTGTCAGTTCTTGCCTGTTGGGTGCCAATATGTAACAATAAGATAAAACCATTCAGTCCTGTTTCGACACTTTGCTCCCGTTGAAGAATGGATTCGTATATATCACCAGTTGTCCTGTAATTCGGCATATCCGGTGTAGTATAGTCTGCGTGGCTAAGGGTGCCGGGTGTAAAATTTATTACCTGGACGCCCTGATGGTCTGCCCACCGAACAATGGTTTCGTTGTACCATTCAAATGGAGGAATGAAAATGCGGGACGCTTCCGGGCTGATTCCAAAAGCAGCCATTGCATTGTAGTTTTCCTGCAGGTCGGCTACAAACGCCTGTCTGGTCACCAGCAGGCTGTCTCTATTCTCCCAGGAACAATATAACAGGTGTTTATCCGAATGCGGTCCGAGGTAGTGTCCACCCGCCTTCAGATTGCGGATGATGTTTCTGAATGCGGGATTTTTATAAAAGTTACCGGTTAAAAAAAAGGACGCCTGTACTTCATCCCGTTTCAATACTTCCGGAATATACCACCCGCCATCGGCATACTCATCCCCGGTAAATACCAATGCTATCTTTTTATTAGTGCTATCCCCCCTTATAATGGCTCCATGACTATAGGTAAACCCGTTATTATCTCCGGACATTATTTTTTTTTTACTTGTGGCAACACCCCGCTTTCTTTTGCTGCCATCAGGTAAATAAGAGAAGCGGTTCCGTCCATAGTAGGTTCGTTTGTGCTGTAGTCACCGGAGTCGTCGTGATACACAGCCAAATCGCTTTGAAAAGCAGTGTATTCATCAGGTTTGGTGAGAGTCAGACCAATCAGGCTGTTAAAAATATTACCATAAACCGGTCCATCCACAATACCACCATCTATTGGGAAGTTACCCACCTTCAGAAAAGAAGCATGTGGGTCTGTTGGAGTATCACCCCAGGAAGGCAATCCATATACCATGCTCGTTCCCCAGGGATTGCAACCAAACAGCCAGTCAAAGTTAGCCTGTTCCAGTTCTTCAAAACTGTTGTCACCGGTTGATATCCGGTACCAGTAGCACTGAATGGCAAATGAAGTGGTAAGATTATTACTACACCAGATAAATGGTACACCGCGGTAAAACGCATTTTGTTTTGCCCGGTCCCAAACCTTTTCTATTCCCAACTTATAAAAATTGACCACAGCAGCCCGTTTTTCTCCATCCAGTTGTTTTAACAGCTCATAGTGTCCCACATTTACAAAAGGATACCATTGGTAATGCGCTGCGGTATCATTTTCCATCCAGGGTGTAACAGGCTCTGTTTGCGCCAAAGAAAAAGCATAGTCAAGCATATTTCCACCCGGCACCTCTACATCACTTCTGCCTGCCAACATTGCCGCAGCCAGTTGCATGTCGTCCATCCAGTTTTCCTCTCCATAAATATAAGGGGCCGCCACAGACGCCGTTTGTGTGTATCCCGGCTTGGTGAGGCCAAAAGCAAACGCTGTTTTTGATTTATTTATTAAGGTAGATTTATACAGCGGATCTCTATCAAAAACCTCTGCTCCCAAAGCAAAAGCGCTACTGAATTTCCCGGCGGTAGAGGATACCCCCGTAGTGGTATTCTTAAATTTCCCTCTGATCTGTGGTTCTCCGTTATTAAAATACACCGGTCGCTGATACCCCCGTCCATATTGACTATCCAGTGCAGGCATACGCATGCCTATGTGATCCCGATCATCTGCCAGTTGATTAAACATCCAATCGTCTTTGGGGTGCATTTTCAGCAACCAATCCAGTCCCCATTTAGCCTCATCAAGCACATCGGCTATATGGTTGGCGCCTTCCAATCCGTTGGCCTGATGTGCATCGCCAAAAACACTTGGAAAATCGCGGTAAGCGGCCAGCAAATGAAAAGTAGCATTGGCTGAGGTGGTAACATATTGTAAGTAATCTGTAGCGTCGTGCCAGCCTCCGCTTACATCAATAAAAGTACTGTCGGGCATTGGCCCATATAATGTAAACCCATCCTGTGTATGACAGCTGTCTTTGGTCACAGGGTTGAATTTACTGCGTTGTTGGCGCATATAGCGCAAACAAAAATCGGCTGAGCCTTTGTAAACGTCTTCTCCGATCTCAAATTCCGGAGACTTTGTGTTACCTGCCTGCAGGTAATACTTTCCAGGTCGGGTTATTTGCGAAAAATTGATCCGGGACGTGTGCTGAAAAGGTCCATAGGCTCCCCAGGCCTTACCGGTTTTTCCGGACGCTACCGTTTTTCCGGAAACAACTTCTATGAGCTTCCAGGTTTTAACATTTTGGGTAGATTTGCTGCACCAGACAGCTACCTTTATACCATTGGGTTTATAGCCCAATTGATTGATGCGTATCCAGCTTTCATCAACAGGTTTTGAAAAACTCAAAAAAAAGATAGCGGGTATGAATGTTGCAAACCATTTATACATAACTAATGTTTGCTACAATATAAAACTTAATCAAACACCACCGTCTTATTATTGGATACAAATACCCGGTCTTCAAATACCAGAGTAAGGGCTTTTGCCAATACCGATGTCTCAATTTCTTTACCGGCAACAACCATATCTTTTGGGCTGTAGGTGTGATTGATCCGTATAACCTGCTGTTCAATAATCGGGCCTTCATCCAACAAGCTGGTTACAAAATGTGCCGTGGCACCAATGAGTTTAACACCTCTTTCAAAAGCCTGGCGGTATGGGCTTGCACCGATAAATGCCGGTAAAAACGAGTGATGGATATTGATGATTTTATAGGGAAAAGCGGCAACAAATTCATCAGAAAGAATGCGCATGAACTTGGCAAGAATAATATAGTCAAAAGAGTAAGATTGGATTTCCTCTCTTAACGCTGTTTCAAACTGTTCTTTATTTTTTCCCTCGTGGTCAATAAAGGCAAACGGAATATTGAAACGGTCGCAAATATCTCGTAGTACCTCATGGTTACCAATTACTGCCTGCACTTTCGCTCCTAATGTATTAAAATGATTACGGGTAAGTATGTCACTGAGACAATGGTATTCCTTTGTCACCAACAATATTACCTTCTTTTCTTTACTGCGACGGCTGATATCTATTGTCGCTTTTTCCGGAAGTACTTCGTACAATTGTTCCAGTAGTCTATCGGAGGCTGGCTCTTTATCAGCAGTCACTCGTAAAAAAAATTTGCCGGACTCTTTGTCTACAAATTCCCGCATGGATTCAATATTCATACTGTTCTTTGCGAGAATATCCGAAACTGCAGCCACCAACCCAACACGGTCGCTGCATTGAACTCTTATGATCATCGTCTTATTAGATTAAAAGAATCAAAATTACCGTTTTTGCAAAAGATACTAACTTGAAATACGCCCGAACTATATTTTTGCGTACATTCATGTGGCTTCATTACAACGATTATGAAAGCCTGGATAGTATTCAGGGTACTATCTGTATTTTAGTTTTAATACAATATAATTTATGTCAGGTAGAAGAAACTTTCTAAAGAACACAACACGAATTGCTGCCGGCGGCATGTTATTATCCGCCACTGATTTATTTGCTATTCAAAGCAGAAACTTATGGGCGTCCGATCAGATAAATATCGGATTGATTGGTGCTAAAGGAATGGGCTGGTCAAACCTGCGGGCTGCGTTAAAAGTACCGGGTGTAAACTTGATTGGTATCTGTGACGTAGATAAAAACGTATTGGATAGCCGGATGAAAGAGCTGGCTGGTCTGAACGTGGATGCATCCAAAGTAAAGACATATAATGATTATAGAAAATTGCTCGAAAACAAAGATCTGGATGCTGTAATAGTTGGCACTCCGGATCATTGGCATTGTCTGCAAATGGTACATGCCTGCCAGGCAGGAAAACACGTATATGTGGAGAAACCCATCGGCAACTCCATAGCAGAATGTAATGTGATGGTAGCTGCCCAGAAAAAATACAACAGGGTTGTACAGGTAGGGCAGTGGCAAAGAAGTCAACAACACTTCAGAGATGCCATTGCCTATGTGCACTCTGGGAAACTGGGCAATATCCGTACCGCAAAAGTTTGGTGTTACCAGGGTTGGATGAAACCGGACATTGTACAACCGGATACCGCTCCTCCGGCAGGTGTTGACTATGCCGGATGGTTGGGACCTGCACCTAAAAGAGCATTTAATGCAAGCCGGTTCCATTTCAACTTCCGTTGGTTTTGGGACTATGCCGGTGGTTTGATGACAGACTGGGGTGTTCACCTGCTGGATTATGCACTCTTTGGTATGAAAGCCGATGTTCCCAAAACAGTAATGGCATTGGGCGGTAAGTTTGCTTATCCCGAACTGGCGCAGGAAACACCAGACACCCTTACCACCCTTTACGAATTTGATACATTCAATCTTGTGTGGGATCAT
Organism: uncultured Terrimonas sp.; assembly: GCA_964604365.1. Lineage (GTDB taxonomy): Bacteria > Bacteroidota > Bacteroidia > Chitinophagales > Chitinophagaceae > Agriterribacter. The sequence goes on along the minus strand of CAZRYS010000028.1, from coordinate 27,792 downwards.
GCCATGGGTATTGACAATGGTCAGTACGGAAAAGACCACGGCATCGCCTTTGTAGGCAACAATGGCACGCTGGTACTATACAGGGGTGGCTGGGAAGTAATTGAAGAAAAGAACGCTAAAAATAAAGCATCGGTGCCTTTCACCAAACCATCTGAAAGCGGATTGGATGCCCATATGGTAAATTTTGCATCGGTTATCCGTAGTGGTAAGATGGAAGATTTGACGGCTCCTATTCAGGTAGGGGCTGACGTAGCTATTGTGGCGCAAATGGGCAATATTGCCTTCCGCAGCGGCAAACGTTTGGCATGGAATAAGGCGGCCGGCAAATTCACCGATGAAGCCGTTAACAAAGAATATTTTGCAAAACAATATCACAATGGATATAAAATTCCAACCGTCTGATGGGCTGGTGGATTTTTTCATATTAAAATAGATTGAATGCCAAGAGCGAGGATTGCAGGAATAGGTATGTACGTACCTGAGCAGATTGTTACAAATTTTGACTTAGAAAAATACATGGATACCAATGATGCGTGGATACAGGAACGCACGGGTATTAAAGAAAGACGGTACGCTAAACGGGAAGGGGAAACCACTACCACCATGGGCGTGGAAGCTGCGAAAGTAGCGATACAAAATGCCGGCATCACACCGCAGGATATCGACTTTATTATTTTTGCGACACTGAGCCCTGATTACTATTTTCCGGGATGTGGCGTATTGGTACAGCGGGCAATGCAAATGAAAGAAATAGGCGCTTTGGATGTTCGCAACCAATGTAGTGGCTTCGTGTATGCATTAAGTGTAGGTGATCAATATATCAGGTCCGGAATGTATAAGAATATCCTGGTAATAGGAAGTGACAAGCATTCTTTTGGATTGGATTTTAGCACCCGTGGCAGAAATGTTTCTGTAATTTTTGGTGATGGCGCCGGTGCTGTTGTTCTACAGCCAACTGAAAATGAAAACCAGGGTATATTAAGTACCCATTTGCACTGTGATGGCAACAGTGCCGAAATATTAGCCATGTACAACCCGGGTACCCATGCCAACTATTGGTTGGATCAAAAGCTGGCTGATTTTGATGATGCAGAAATGGGCGAAATGTTTATGAGTCATACAATGGTGGACAAAGCCCAGAACTTTCCATTTATGGATGGCCCGTCCGTTTTTAAGAAAGCGGTCGTTAAAATTCCGGAAGTGGTAATGGAGGCGCTGGACGCCAACCATCTCAAGCCCACCGATATCGATATGCTGATCCCGCACCAGGCTAATCTTCGCATTAGTCAGTTTGCCCAGCAACAACTCGGTTTACCGGACGAAAAGGTATATAACAATATTCAATATTATGGCAACACTACTGATGCCTCTATTCCAATCGCGCTGTATGAAGCATGGGAAAAGGGAAAGATAAAAGACGGTAACCTCGTTTGCCTGGCTTCCTTCGGTAGCGGTTTTACCTGGGGTAGTGCGCTCATCCGATGGTAGCCTATGCTATCATATATCAATTAATACTACAGGGTAAGGCACGCCAGCCTGATTTTAATCAGTTGATTTTCTGATTCTTCCCTTTTCTAACAGGAATGACGATATTATGACAAATCAACGATACACTGTTAAAGGTTCTCTATTACATTTGCAACTCCCATGATTCCTATCTCCACATATGATGTTTGCAGCGGATTAGATCGGTTTTCGGTTATTGGTATCAATTACCATAATTCCGATACTACTACCCGAAGTAATTTTGCTATTTGTAACGACAAACTTGAGCAAATTACCCAATTGGCCGTGTCAAAAAATATTACTGATCTGGTAGTACTGTCTACCTGCAATCGTACCGAAATTTATGGTATTGGGACTGCAGATACACTGGTCGGTATTTTATGTGAGGCATCCGGCAATAGCCAACGTGAATTCAATACCCACGGATATACACTTGGCGGCATGCAAGCAGTGGATCACCTTTTTAAGGTAGCATCCGGAATGGATTCACAGATTCTGGGAGACTATGAAATTTTGATGCAGTTGAAAAAAGCAGCCCGGTATGCTAAAGAAAACAATTTGTTGGGCTCCTTAACCGATCGACTGATCAACTTTGCTTTACAGGCGTCCAAAAGAGTGAAATCGGAGACAAAATTAAGTACGGGTACTGTTTCGGTAGCCTATGCAGCCATTGAGGTACTGAAAGAAAAAGTGCCGGATGTCAGCAAAAAGAGAATTTTACTGGTAGGGGCCGGTAAGTTCGGTCGGAATGTTGCCAAAAATATCTGCGAATACTTTCCCGGAGCACGGGTTAGTATTACTAACAGAACGCATCAAAAAGCGGATGACTTTGCCACTACTTATGGACTGGAAAGCATCCCCTATGAGCAACTGGAAAAAGCAGCAGACGAAAGCGATATACTAATTGTAAGCACTACAGCAGATACTTATACTATTTTACCCGGCTTTTTTACGACCCAAAAAGAACGCTTGTTGCTGGATCTTTCTGTTCCTAAAAGTATAGATCCCTCAGTTAGTCTTATTGAGGGGGTTTCATTATTAGATGTAGACCAGATTTCTGTTATTTTAAATAAAACCTTTGAAATGCGTCGGGCAGAAATACCGAAAGCATTATCCATTATAGAAAACACTACCGGAGAGTTTGTGGAATGGCATAAACTTTTCATGCATCGCAGTTTTTTGGGGGAAGTAAAATCCAAACTACAGGAATTGAGTGCAGCCGATTGCTGCGGGCATCTTCCCGAACAAAAAAACGAGAAAATCCAGAAGGCGGTTAAAACACTGGCAGTAGACCTTCGCTCCAGAACGGCAAAGGGTTGCCAGTACATCAATACGCTTAACGAATACCTCCGGACAAACTAACTTTTTATCATTCTCTGTTGGCTTAAAGTATTTTGGCGGCAAACGCTGTCGCAAAAAAATCCCGCAAACCTTCGACAATTTGCGGGACAGCTATTTATTTATACACAAAAAACTACTCAACGGGTGCCAGGTATTGCGCATAGGCATATCCTTCTTTGCCACTGTCCGTTCTCACCAGCCACCACTGATCATTTGCTTTGCTCACCAGCGTTATAATTTCGTGATGGGCTGCTTTCCCTACTATCGGCTGATCGGTTCCGGGACCTTTTCTGATATTCAGGTTTGAGCGATCTGTTACTACTTTCACTTTTGCACCTGCTACTGCCGTGGCTACATTAATATTCATTACCACATCGCCGGAAAGAAAATTTGGGTCAATAGATCCGTAAATATTCCAAAGCTCATCTTTTACAGCTCCCGAAGGTGCTTCTCCATCTATATATAATACGCCATCCTGCTCACGCACCTGAAGGTTCTGTACTCCTGTTGCCCCTGCTCTATCAACCAATTGCTTGTATTTATCCTGTAATGTCATATAAATTGATTGATTAGTTTTTAATGGTTAAGCCGGTTGCTTCTACTTTTTTTGGTTTCAGCGCATCCAGGGCAATTTTGATTTTTTTCCAGTTAGCCGCTGTAGCTTCTCCTGTAACCGAAATAACACCATCGGCCACGGTAGCCTTTACAGTGGGGTGGTCTTTCAGCGCATCCGTAATTCCTTTGGTAAGCGGGTCGTCGGCTGTTATTGCAACAGGGGCTTGTGGTGGTGGTGGCGGAGCGATGGTAGTATTGTTGATAACACTCTTAACACCCGGAATTTGCTTCACAGCATTTTCGGAATGTTCTTTGTCAACAGGATCAGGACATTCACCCGTAAGAGTTACTACTCCCTCCTTTACTGTTGCAGTAAGGTGTGAGAGTGCCGGCATGTTTTGAATCTGGGTCTGAATATCTTCATCTTTTATCTTGGACTTGCATGCTACAAGCCAGAAGCCCATCAGGGCAACTAAAAAAAGTGATCTTTTCATAAAGTTCATTTTTGTTTAAAATGTAATAAGACAAATATGATGCCCCGATGGTTGCAAAGCATCCCCTATAATAAAGAATGCTTGCAGCCAATTGATTAGATCACAAATATTTCTGCGGAACTGGGTTTTAGGGTTCTACCCAGGCATCGTTCTCTTTAAGGAGATTAATCAGTTCTTCCACTGCTATGTCGCTGTTTACAGCTCTTTTTACCACTTCCTTGCCCCTGTAAAGTGTAATTTTTCCAGGGCCACTGCCCACATATCCGAAATCAGCATCTGCCATTTCTCCGGGTCCGTTAACAATACAGCCCATGATTGCAATTTTTACTCCCTTTAGATGGTTAGTAACCGCTCTTATTTTCGCTGTTGTTTCCTGCAGGTCAAATAACGTTCTGCCACAGGAAGGACAGGATATATATTCTGTTTTAGAAATGCGCGTCCGCGTAGCCTGCAATATGGAGAAAGCCGTGTTATTGATAAATTCTTCTACAGATCGGTTGCTGGTGTAGTTTCTACCACTGGCATTACGCTGACTATAACTTCCATTGTATGCTTCTTTTGTCATGCCCAAAGAAATGCCGTCTCCCATCCCCTCCAACAATAAGGCTCCGGTTTCGGTGGCAAAATGGATGAGGTGTTCGTCCGAGGTTTGCCAATTGCTGTCAGTTACTAATACCACCGGATTTTTTATACCGCTGTCTTGTAGAAATGTAATCAATTGACGCACCGATTGCATTGCATTAGAAGCTGTACTATAGATACAAAAAATAACCGTAGGGTCATTTTTAAGTAACTCTGCCTGCTTTTCTGCATCCGAATCATTCGCATCCAGAAAAATAAAATTGGCAACCGCACTTTTCACTACAGTGTTAAAATAGTCCGTAGGTTCAAAAAGCGGGAAATACTTTTCTTTATCCCTGCTATCTTTCCAGATAGTTCCAGGCACTACCACCTTTAGCGTACCCGGCAAAGGGAAGTCAATGTTTGATTCTTTAATATAAATATAGTCTGCTGCTGCATCGCCAATATTCCACTTGTCCAATTGTTCACTATAAGTATATCCAATACTGGTTAGCGTTTCCGGACTAATTATTCCAGCCTTGCTCAGGTCTGCAATTACCACCGGCACCAGCCCGCCCCCTACTCTGTCTACTGCAAGGCTTTCCCGACGTTTGTATTCAAAAGGTGAATAAGGTAATGCGGTTGCACCAGAAACATCCGGTTGCTTTTGGGTAGCAAGGGTATATCTTTTTACAATGTCCCGGCACACAGGCATTTCCAACTCCGGGTCTTCGGTTAAGGATACCCGTATGGTATCTCCCAATCCATCTTCCAACAAAGCACCTATACCAATGGCGGATTTTATTCGCCCGTCTTCTCCATCACCCGCTTCAGTTACACCAAGATGTAAAGGATAACATTCATTAAACTCTTCCTGCATTTGTTTTACCAGCAGCCGGTATGCCTGCACCATTACCTGTGGATTACTGGATTTCATACTCAGTACTATGTTGTGGTAGTCTTCATAGCGGGCGATGCGGAGAAATTCCATGGCACTTTCCACCATTCCTATCGGAGTATCGCCATAGCGACTCATAATGCGGTCGCTGAGCGAGCCGTGGTTGGTGCCGATCCGCATAGCAGTGCCATATTCTTTACATATTTTCACCAGTGGTGTAAACCGCTGTTGTATTCGATCTATCTCTGCATTGTATTCACTATCGGTGTATTCAATGAATTCAAACTTCTTTTTATCGATATAGTTGCCGGGGTTCACCCTCACCTTTTCTATAATACGGGCAGCCACTTCGGCGGCATTCGGCGTAAAATGAATGTCGGCAACCAGCGGTGTCTTGTATCCACGCTTATGCAATTCGTTCTTTATAACCAGCAGGTTTTCGGCTTCCTTTTTACTGGGGGCTGTAATGCGCACCAATTCTGCTCCGGCTTCAATACAACGGATGGTTTGTTCCACCGTACCCATTGTATCCATCGTGTCCGTAGTGGTCATCGTTTGCAAACGTATAGGGTTAAAATTGCCCAACAGCAAATCTCCGACCTTTACCTCCCTGGTTTTAAGTCGCTTATAATCCGTTAATGATTCACAATACCATTGCATATTCATAAAACTATAATGCAAAGGTAGGGTACCGAGGCGTAATAAAAGGGAAATAGCCGGAATGTGAGAAATGTGAAAATCAGGGATATTGGTCCATCGATTTTTTCGCGAAAGCTTCCATTTCGGGAAAAAACAACTGGTAAAACTGTTGGAAATTTTCATAGTTGTCTTCCAGCACTGCTATAGCAGGTTGGCTGTCCGTAATATAAGCTGCCCGGTGAACCAGCCCCCTTAAACTATTATAAATACCATCTTTGAACTGATAATTATACAACCAGTTTTGTTTTTTCATAAAGGGAAACATCAGTCTGAATTTCTCCGGCATCACTGTTTCATACTTATCCAGTGTCTGATACACATTCAGCGAAAAATGCAACAAACTATCATTACTAAACCTTTCTGTGTCTTTGGCAAGAAAATGATCATATACCACATCCATGAAAGACCCGGCGTATAAACCATACTGCGGCCGAAAAAAGCCAGCTGCACTTTTAGTAACAGGATGTTTATCTGTAAACTCATCGATAGCCCTGTGCAGCATGATACCTTTTTGTACTCCTTCGGAGTAATCAAAACGTCGCTTCCCCTTTACAAAATCACTGAACATATTTCCTGCGATGATATCAGGCTCATTGAAAGAAAGGTATGCATGTGCAAGAAAATTCATTAACTATTTTATTTGATACTATCCAATTCTATAATTTATCAATTATTTGTGATCTTTCACACGGTTTGCTAAATTATTTTGGTTCGGGAGGCTTGCATGATTCAATATATTACATTTGTTGTATTAACTCTTCTTGAATATGCTCTTACAAGCAGTTGATACGTTTGATGAAATCGATCCCGAGGCTTTCAAACGTAACTATTATCAGGTTTCAAAACCGGCAGTAATCAAAACATTATCGAGAAATTGGCCTGCTTTTCAAAAATGGAATTGGGAATATTTTAAAGAAATAGTCGGCGACAAAAAAGTGGGGATTTACAACAACATCAAAACAGATGCATTCACCCCCGTAAACACCCCTAATGGTTACAAAACGTTCAGTGAATATGTGGACATGATCAACGAGGGACCGGCTGGCTGGCGCATATTCCTGTTCAACATCTTCGATCATGCCCCTCAGTTAACAACAGACTTTGAGTGGCCGGATCATCTGGCGAAAGGATTTGTGAAAAGATTTCCGATGCTTTTTGTAGGTGGGGCTACATCTATCACCCATATGCACTTTGACATCGATCTGTCGCATGTATTTCATACCCAGTTTATGGGTAGGAAAAAAGTATTATTGTTTCCCTATCAAGAGCAAAAAAAACTATACAGAAAGCCTTTTGAGGTGCAAAGCCTGGTAGATTTCTCGCATTATCATGATAATACCGACAATCCGGACTATGAAAAATTTCCGGCAACCAAATATGCGAATGGATATGAGACAACGCTGGAACACGGCGATACCCTTTACATGCCCTCCGGATACTGGCACCATATGGAGTACCTTGATAATGGGTTTGCAATGAGCCTGCGATCTATGCAAAGCTCTCCCTTGGGTAAAGCCCGCGGTTTATGGAACCTGATAGGCATGCGAAATATCGACACCTTCATGAAAAAGAATTTTCCCGAAAAATGGTATACCTATAAAATCAAGAGGTTGAACAATGCTGCTGAGGGAGAACTAAAAGCATTGAAGAAATAATAATTTCGATTGAGCATCCTGTGTAATTGACACTAATATCTGATAAGTGTTTTCATATATGATAGAAATTGTTTTATTAATTTCTTTGAAGTTATCTAGTTACGCATTATTTTAGTGTTTGATATAACCGTCTTTAGTGTAAGATTCTACTAATTGGCAACTCATATTTTACAGATGAAAGGTTTTATCAGAGGAGATTCTGTAAAATAATTAGTTATCAAATATGCAGTTTACTACACTAGTTTAGCTTTTTATTCCAATCAAACCTTATTCCCGAGTATTTGAACCGGCATTTTACAGTCAGTTAACTGTGAGGGCTTTGAATCCGGCTATGTAAATAAACGAAGAATTGAATGATCTCAATCTTCGAACAACCAGCAAGTTTTAAAACAAACAAATAGTCTTTTTGTGGTTTCAGAGGTAAGCAAAAGGCCGACGATTTCTATCGCCGGCATTATTTCATTTTATGCATTGAAAACAAGTTATAAAGTAGTTTTGTAAAAAATCTTTTATGGCTTATCCGGATATAGCAGCGATACGACAGAGTTATACCAAATCCACTTTAACTGAAGCAGAAATAGCAAAAGACCCGATTCAACAATTTAAAAAATGGTGGGACGAGGCTATGTCTTCTCAAATAGAGGAAGTGAACGCGATGACCCTCGCAACGGCCTCCACTGATGGCTTTCCTTCTGCCAGGATCGTTTTGCTAAAGGAGTTTTCTGAAAGGGGCTTTACTTTTTTCACGAATTACAATAGTTTCAAAGGCCGGCAGTTGGAAGAAAATCCTAAGGCTTGTTTGGTGTTTTTCTGGAAAGAGTTGGAACGCCAGGTAAGGATTACAGGATTGGTGACCAGAACGTCTGCTGTTGACAGCGACCAGTATTTTCTTTCACGTCCTGAAGCCAGCCGAATTGGTGCCATCACATCGCCCCAAAGTGCTGTCATCGAAAACAGGGAATGGATAGACAATCAGTACCTACAAAACCAGGAAAGGTTGCAGGGAACTACTATAAGTCGCCCGGATCATTGGGGTGGTTTTATAGTGAAACCCATCATTGTTGAGTTTTGGCAAGGCAGAGCCAGCAGATTGCACGATAGAATTCAATACACGCTGGAAGAGAACAGCTGGAAAATAGAAAGATTGGCTCCCTAGTGTTTAATAACTTAAGCGGCTCCATCCATTTTTATCCGTGATAACTGGCGTTGCTAACGCCAAATAAAGTTATGCCTGTGCTGTAGGTCCACCAAAATTCATCGGAACTTGAATTTCTTCGATATCCTGAATGGTGCCATTAGCCGCTTCAAAGCGTTTTACATTATCTATTAATGCCTTCATAAAACGTTTGGCATGCTGAGGTGTCAAAATGAGCCTTGATTTTACCTTACTTTTCGGGGTGCCGGGCATTACATTCACGAAATCTACTACGAACTCTGCATGACTATGTGTTATAATCGCCAGGTTCGCATACACTCCTTCTGCAATTTCTTCCGAGATTTCTATGTTTAACTGATTAGGTTGTTGTTCCGACATAAATTCTTATTTTTTGCAAATGTAGTGACTTAGCCCCGAAGGCTATCTTTCCGGGTCGCCTGTAGTTAAATTTCTTAGTCCAGGTCATCAAAATCATTTCCACAATGAAAACAATGGTATGCTTTTTTAACGCTCACACTATAGCCTGAAAATAAGTAGGAAATAATATTGCTAATCCAATTGCCGGATTTAGAAGGATTGCTTACATATTCTACGTCTCCGGAACCACATACAGAACATTTAAGATGTTCTTTCCGCTCTTTATCAAACTGTTCTATCAGTTTTTGAGCCATCCAAACCTGATCTTCCGGCACTTCCAGCTTGATGCCACCTAAGGCATTGGTCAAAATAGGATCAATAGTTACAGTAAACTCGTCCCTTAAGAAACAGGATATACCCTCATTTTGAAGTTTGCCCAGTAATATGTTTGCTTCAATATAATTGTCGAAACTCCTTACCGGCACCGTATTCATGGCAGGAAAATTACTGGTTCAGCATTAGCGGCATTGCCAGCATCAACAGGTCCTCATTCTCTTCTTTTTCTACCGGCACCAAAATTCCGGCTTTGGAAGGAGTAGAGAGCTCCAGCACTACTTCAGGGCTTGTGGTAGCACTTAACAGTTCTACTAAAAATTTAGCATTGAAGGCTATTTGTATGTCCTCTCCTTCATAGGAGCAGTTCATTCTCTCATTACCTTCAAAACTGAAGTCTACGTCCTGCGCCGCCAGTTGCAATTCAGCACCGCTGATGGTAAGGGCTACCTGGTTAGTACTTTTATTACTAAACACGCTTACCCGCTTCAAAGCATTTTGGAAGTCCTGGCGGTTAACCGTCATTTTATAGGGATTCTCCGCCGGTATCACCACTTTGTAATCCGGAAAACGAGCGTCAATCAGGCGACACACTAATTCAGTTTTACCATGATCCACAAACAAGTGATTATCGTTATAAGAAATTTTGAGTTCGTCTTCGTTATCCGGTAAGGCACTTTTTAGCAGATTCAGGGGTTTTTTAGGCACAATAAATGAGTGCTTCTCCGGGCAGTTTACATCCGTTTTGCGAAATTTTACCAGGCGATGGGCATCTGTGGCGACAAAAGTGATAGACTTTTTATCCAGTTCAAAATACACCCCTGTCATCGCCGGACGAAGATCATCATTACTTACAGCAAACAGCGTTTTATTAATTGCCGTTACCAATGTAGAAGACGTCATGGTAAACTGGCTGGCATTTTTAGTCTCGGGCTCTTTAGGGAAATTATCAGGATTTTCTCCCATTACCTTATACTTACCATTATCGCTGGTAATTTCAATACCAAAATTCTTCTCTATGGTAAATGTTAAAGGCTGGTCTGGCAGGTTTTTGAGGGAGTCAATCAGAATTTTAGCCGGAATACAGATTTTCCCGGTTTCGCGGGATTCTATATCCATATGAATCTTCATAACGGTTTCAAGGTCCGTGGCTACTACTGTCAGGCGATTTTTTTCGATTTCGAACAGGAAATCTTCCAGAATAGGCAAAACAGTGTTAGCACTCACAATCCCGCTAATGTGCTGCAGTTGTTTCAATAAAGCTGAGGACGAAACGATGAACTTCATAAAACTAAAAATAGTTGAATTTGGCAAATATAGAATTATACGGCAAAATACGGTTAAAATTTTGCACACACTCCCCCGCTATGCCTTTTCAGCAGGCATCTACAGCTCAAATCCCAACGACTATCGATTTCGCACCTTCAATGACCAGGTAAATGCGAACTCCGCTATCAGTTCTCCTTTATTATTGGTGCCCGTTGTTTTAACTGTAATGGTGTTGGAGCCGTTCATTTCGATTGCCTCTTCCACCGCATCTTTGAGCGCTCTGCCATCTTTGCAAACAAAAGCAGTAATGCCAACTGCTTTTTTATAATACTCTGCTGTCATTTGGGTTACCAACATGGAAACAGAGGGCTTACGCTTATAAATATGTGCCAACACCAGGGCCCCTGTACTCATTTCTGCTGCCATTGCCAGGCAGGCAAAATAGGTAGACCGAAATGGGTTTTTTGTAAACCATTTATATGGAACAGTGACCACACATTTTTCTTCCGTAATCGTCTTTATTCGTAAACCCGAAAAAAATGCTGCAGGTAGCTTTGTCAATAAAAACAACCTGTACTTTACCGGGTTCTTCAACATCTGGACAAAAAGGTTCATAGATGCTTGTTAAGTGGTAATGAAGATACAAAATGTCTGCAGTATTGTATTACAGCCGGGATGCTTACCTATAAACTATGGATCATTTTTTTTTGTAGCTTGTATAATATGCAAAACCTGTTTTTACTGTTACTTCTTGTCGGCTTAGGCGGATGCCATACCCAACAGCAAAAACCTGCTAACACATTGGTTAAACCAACTTCTGCCAACTTTGATAAGATACCTGAAAGTGCTAATAAAGAAGATGAACCTTCGCAAAAGGACAATGAAATAGAAAACTCGCAGAAAAACAAGCTGGAAGTTATTCGAAAAAATTTTCACCGAATTAATAGCATATCCGATTGGAGTACCATTAAAAAAACCAAAATTGACATTGGGGAGGGCGGGGAAATCAGTTTCTATTATCAGCAGTACCTGGAAAAGATTATCGTTAGGGAATTCGGCGAAACCTATCAAAGATTGGCAGAATATTATTTAAAAGAAGGGGTATTGTCTTTTGTATTTGAGCGATCCTATAAATACAATCGTCCATTTTACTACGATAGCACAGCCATGAAAAAAAATGACGACTCGGAGGTTTTTGATTTCAGTAAATCTTCAATCGAAGCAATCCGAAGCTACTTTGAAAATGAAACATTGATTCACCAAATCAAACAACCTGATACCGCTCCTTTGAAAATCCATGATACCGAAGCGCAAAGCAGATTGATAACCGATTTTCAGGATCTTCTGGAAATTGGACAATACATAGAAAGCAATTGATTGGCTGTAATAGAAGCTAGCTCTGCAGTAGCTTCACCGCGTCTTTGGCAAAATAAGTAGCCATCAGATCCGCCCCACTTCTTTTGATTGCCGTGAGACTTTCAATGATTGCTTTGTTCTCATCCAGCCAGCCCATTTTTGCTGCGGCCTTTATCATAGCATATTCACCACTAACATGATAGGCACTTACGGGAATGGATACCGTATTTTTAACTTCCCGTATTATGTCCAGGTAGGCCATAGCGGGTTTTACCATTACTATATCAGCTCCTTCTTCTACATCCTGCAACACTTCGGTAATAGCTTCCTGTCTATTGGCGTAGTTCATCTGGTAGGTCTTCTTATCACCAAAACCCGGAGCACTGTCCAGGGCATCCCTAAAGGGTCCGTAAAAGCAGGAAGCATATTTAGCACTGTAGGCCATGATGCCTGTTTCTGTAAAACCACTTTCTTCTAAAGCTTCGCGGATGCTCCCTATTCTTCCATCCATCATATCACTTGGTGCCACAAAATCGGCACCTGCAACCGCATGACTCAGGCTCATTTTTACCAACGCATCCACCGTTTCGTCATTCACAATTTTTCCGTCTTTAACAATTCCGTCATGACCATATATCGAATAGGGATCCAACGCTACATCTGTCATCACCACCATCTCAGGCACTGCATCTTTTATTGATTTTATGGTGCGTTGCATCAATCCGTCCGGATTCCATGCTTCTTTACCCGTATTATCTTTTACATCGTCTTTTGCCTTTACAAAAATCAACACACTTTTTATTCCCAGGGACCAGGCAGCTTTTACCTCTTTCAACAGCAAATCCAGAGAATAACGGTAATATCCCGGCATGGATGGAATTTCAAACTGGATATCTTTTCCCTCGTCTACAAATACCGGTAATATAAAGTCATTGGGCGTAAGCGTAGTTTCGGCTACCAGGCTTCTGATTGCAGCACTCTTTCTGAGTATCCTGTTTCGTTTTTGTAAATACATGTGCGTAGTTAAAAGCGTAAAGGTAGTAAGTTATTCTACCACTATCGTGTCTTCAAAAAATCAAATCAGGCATTTGATACTCAGGATATCCAGTCTTTTGGATGTTGACAAGCATCCAGCAACTTTGCTTCTTCGGAGCCGGGTATAGGCTGATAATTATAATCGAACCGAACGGTTGGAGGCAGGCTCATCAGAATACTCTCTGTGCGACCATTGGTTTTTAAGCCAAATATGGTCCCGCGATCGTGAATGAGATTAAATTCAACATAACGACCGCGGCGGATTTCCTGCCAGTATTTCTGTGATTCGTTCCAGGGAATATCTTTCCTTTTTTCAACAATGGGTATATATGCCTTTGTAAAACAATTGCCATTTGCCTGTTGAAATGTAAATAGTCTGTCTGCATCCTCCTGCGACTTTGCACGGAGGTAATCGTAAAACACACCGCCGATACCCCGCATCTCATTGTTTCGGTGTTTATTGCTGAAATATTCGTCGCAGTGTTGTTTGTACTCCTTATACAGGGTTTCTCCAAAAGGCGTTATTGCATCGTGCAGGGTTTGGTGAAAATGTTTTGCATCTTCTTCGAAAAGATAGTAGGGTGTGAGGTCTGCTCCACCACCAAACCAACGATCAATAACGTTTCCATCCGCATCATATAATTCAAAATATCGCCAATTGGCGTGCGTAGTAGGTACAAAAGGATTAACCGGATGAATAACCAAACTCAGTCCGCAGGCAAACCATGAATCACCGTCCACTTTTAATTGATTGCGCATGGGGTCTGTTACTTTTCCAAACACCACCGAAGTATTGACGCCCCCCTTTTCAAAAACATTACCACCGGCAATTACGCGGGTTCTGCCACCACCGCCACCTTCCCGCGTCCACTTATCTTCTGCAAAAGTGGCTTTACCATCTGCTGTTTCTAATGACTCGCAAATAGTATCCTGCAGTTGTTCTATATATTGAATCCAGTTTTCTTTAGTAAGCGCTGCCATTGCGTGAGTAGCTGTTTCCATATCATTACATTTTTGCAAATGTGACATCTGCTATAGACAGATTGCCTGATTACAATCAACTATGAGAAAAGATTCGTCAGTAAAGCAGTTAAATTTAATCAGGCAAATAACAGCTCGCTCTCCTTCACTGTATCTACAAAAGCACGGGCATGATCAACCGGCACATTGGGCAATATTCCATGTCCAAGGTTGGCTATGTACTGTTTATTACCAAATGCCTTTATCATATTTCGTACCTCCTTTTGTATAACAGGTATGGGCGATAACAGTTTTGCCGGATCAAAGTTGCCCTGCAATGTAATATTGTTACCTGAAAACTGACGAGCATTATCAGCGGTGATGCACCAATCAATACCTAAGCCCGCTGCACCGGTGGCAGCCATAGCGTCCAGGCTATGCCAGGCGCCTTTAGCAAATATGATCACCGGCACCTCATCTTTCAGTGCAGCCACTATCTGCCGGATATACTTCAGCGAAATATGTTCAAAATCGACCGGTCCCAACAACCCACCCCAACTGTCGAAAATCTGTACAGTGTCTGCACCCGCCTTCACCTGTCCTTTAAGGTAGGCAATGGTGGTATCGGTGATCATTTGCAGCAACTGCTCTGCCAAAGCTGGCTGTGTATAACAAAATGCTTTGGCTTCATCAAAAGTCTTGCTTCCCTTGCCTTGCACCATATAACACAAAATAGTCCAGGGTGCGCCGGCAAAGCCGATTAAAGGCGCTCTACCGTTCAATTCTTTTTTTATCAGCCGGATGGCGTCAAAAACGTACTGTAAGGTCTCATTTACATCGGGTACTCTTACCCGTTGCATATCTTTTGCTGTTTTTATAGGATCCGGCAACCAGGGACCTTTACTTTCTACCAACTGCACTTCCAGTCCCATTGCCTGTGGCACAACCAGTATATCTGAAAACAAGATGGCGGCATCCACTCCCACTATATCAATTGGTTGCAGGGTTATTTCGCAGGCCAATTCCGGCGTTTGACATCTTTCAAAAAAACCATACTTTTCGCGTAATACCATATACTCCGGCAAATAACGTCCTGCCTGGCGCATCATCCAAACCGGTGGGCGGCTGGTAACTTCTCCATTCAATGTTCTTAGCAACAAATCATTTTTCATCTGCATATTTTTATTCCGCATTTTGGCACTTAAATATCATTGCGATATTTTCTGCCACATATTTTTATTTAGTCTCCTGTATTTCGCCAGCGGCTGTTTTACCGTAGTACGCTATCACTAAATCTATAAGGTTGGCCTCACCGGGCCATTGGCTGGTTACTACTTCGTTTCCACAGTAAGACTCGATGGTAGCAGTAGTGGTTTTTCCGATAGAGAACAGTGTAACACTCAGCGGTATCGTATTGATGGAAAAAAAACTGTGCACAGCACTGGGACTGAAAAAAAGTATGGCATCATAGTCTTTATCAATAGCTATCGGCGTGCCTACTGTTTGGTATACTATCTTTTCATTTACTGCAACCCCCGATGCCGCCAGTTTTTCGGGCAAATCATTTAACCTTTGTTTGCTACAAAAGAATACGACTTCGGCAATATCGGGATATTGTAATATTTTTTCTGCGAGGCTACCGGCTGTCTTTGCGGTGCCGATAATGTTTGCTTCCGTAAAAATTTCCAATAGGGCCTCCCTGGTAGCGCCACCCGTACTGAATATTTTCCAAGGCGGTACAATGCCATCCAATTCCGCTTTCACTACTTCTACGGCATGAACGCTTGTGAATACAACGATGGCCGGCTGCTGCGACAACTGGCGAATAGCATTTGACAACTGTAAAGAAAATTCGGGAATATGCTGGATAAAAGCCTCCGCATCTGCCTGAATATGACGTTCGCCGGCTTTTTCTATCAGCTCTTTCTTCAGTTGTCGGGTTGACAATATTTGTACACTATGTTCCGCCATTGCGAATTGATTCAATTATTGGTTTTCCACCTTTTTTTAGGATATCTTGAGCTGCCAGTACTCCCACATTCTCTGCTTCTTCTATAGCCCCGGCCCACTCGGTTTCTATTTTTGTGCTCCCGTCTACGGATACCAGGTTGCCACGAAACTGCAATTTATTGTCTTTTATTACCGTCAGTGCTCCCATTGGCGTGGCACAGCCCCCTCCTAACTCTCTCAGAAAGTCCCTTTCTACCCCGGTGCAAATTTCCGTATCCCGATGATTGAAAGTGTCACAAATAGCCAATAAGCTACTGTCGTTCTCCCGGGTTACTGCCATCACAGTGCCTTGCGCCGGCGCAGGGAGCATCCAATCCAACTCAATACTTGTTTCAGGACGTACCTGTATCCTATCCAATCCTGCTGCTGCAAAGATAGCTCCTTGCCAACTGCTTTCCGCCAGTTTTTGCAACCGGCGATTCACATTACCCCGTAGGTTTTCTATTCTATGTGCGGGATATCGATGGAGCCATTGCGCTTTTCTACGGGTACTGCTGGTTGCTATTAAAAAATTGCTTGGGGGTGCCTCCAGCCAAACTCCGTTATGATAGCCAAGATCGGCTGCTACCGATTCGCTCCCTGGTTTAAATACCAATAAATCCTTATAGGAGTCTCTTTCTAAAATAGCAGCTTTTACCAGTCCTTTTGCCAATTGGGTGGGCACGTCTTTATAGGAATGGACAGCAATATCTATTGTATGCTCCAATAGAGCGATATCCAATGCCCGCGTAAAAATACCCTGTATGCCCATTTCGTACAGCGGTACTGTAAGGTTGATATCACCTTCACTTTTTATCAGCACCAATTCACTGTCTACGCCTTTTTCTTTTAATAACGATTGTACTTTTTTGGCCTGCCAGGTAGCCAGTTCACTATCCCGGGTACCAATTCTTATCGTACTCATGGCGTGAAAGTACTTAGAGAAATTGATTTCACCGAATTTTTGGGAATCCAGCAGCGTTTATCCGGGATGATTTTGGACAGTCGATCAGCTCCCGACTATTTTATTTCTCAAATGTAACTGTGTGTGCCGGGCGTCAGGAATGGCGCGAACCAGGTATATAAGAATGAAGATTTTGATAACAATGCTCCCACCCAGAAAACTGGGTTTTACTAGCGCCGCCATAAAGGAACCAGCAATAAAAATTGTCAATGCTATGAAGATTGCGTTGTAAGGGCTTTTGAGGGCAATAAATGAAAGAATAAGGAAGATAAGAACCTCAACTAGCGTAATCAGGGTCACTAACCATGAAAATTGACCGTTTGCCAATAATGCCACAATCTCACCCACCACAATCAAACATGCAGCGTCCCAAAGCGTGTTGCGCGTTTTTTTCAGGTCTATATTTTCAGAATGGATGAGATCCTGCATTTCAGCATTTTTTGACAAAGTAAAGTAAATTCATAATGTGTACAAAATTGAAAATCTATCGTTTCCAGTTACCTAATCATCATTTAATGGTTACTTGTTTTCGTTTAAACGCTGGAACGGGGTACTTTGGTATTATAAATCAATTTTACCTGACTAAGTGAAAACAATTAGCCATCGGAAAATGAACAATCCTCTCAAAAAGACATAAAATTCTGTCTCCATATTCAATCCGAAATCTTACCTTTGCCGTCCTTTCATCCAACCTGGAGGCAGAATGGGTGTGGTGACCCGTCTGAAAAAGGTAAATTGGTTTGAAACAGTTCGCTTCTCCGAACTACAATTTTTGAAAGTGTAAAGTAAAAAAATTATGAAACGTACATTTCAACCACATAAGCGTCGTCGTAAAAGCGTACACGGTTTCCGCCAGCGTATGCAAACAGCCAATGGTCGTAAAGTATTGGCCAGCCGCCGCAAGAAAGGAAGGAAAAAGCTAACTGTTTCCGACGAAAAAGGCGCTAAGTAAAAAATTATACACCGCAGGTGTAAACAGCTCCTGTGGAGCTGTTTTTTTATGCCATTACTGCCCTGAATCTTCCGGCTTTTGTCCTGATTTAATCACTCTTTTGGGTTCCCTCTCTTTCTGGTTGTCAAAATCGCGGTCGTAAGCCCTGATAATGGCTCTTACCAGGCGGTGTCGTACCACGTCTTCTTCATCCAGTTCAATATGGGTGATTCCATCAATGTTCTGTAGTATCCGGGTGGCTTTCTCCAGCCCGCTCGATTGGTGCTTGGGCAAATCCACCTGGGTAAGGTCGCCCGTGATGATAGCTTTGGCATTTGCGCCGATACGGGTCAGAAACATTTTTATTTGTAAATCCGTCGCATTTTGCGCCTCGTCCAGAATGATAAAAGCATTGTCCAGGGTTCGTCCACGCATATAAGCCAGGGGTGCTATTTCTATAATCCTTGTACTCATATAGTAGCCCAGTTTGTCCGCCGGGATCATGTCATCCAGCGCATCGTATAACGGTCTCAGATAAGGGTCAATCTTTTCCTTCAGGTCACCTGGCAAAAAGCCCAAACTTTCGCCTGCCTCTACCGCAGGACGGGTAAGAATGATCTTTTTAACCGACTTATTTTTCAGCGCCCTCACGGCTAATGCCACGGCCGTATATGTTTTACCAGTACCGGCAGGTCCGATAGCAAATACAATATCATTTTTGTCGGCGGCAGTCACCAGTCGCTTTTGATTGGCGGTTCTGGCACGAACGCTTTTACCATTAGGACCAAATACCAGAACTTCATTGGGATTTCGCTCCACAAAATTGTCGATTATTTCTCCATCGTCTCCACCCAGTATCTGCTCAAAATAATTCTCACTCACGTGCCCGTTCCTTTCCAGGAACTGCACCAATAATTCAATTTTTTCTTTTGCTGTTTCAATCTGTTCTTGCGACCCGCTTAGTTTTAATTGGGTGCCGCGGCTCAGAATCTTGAGTAAAGGGAACTTTTTTTTGAGTAAGTCTAATTTTCCATTGTTAACACCAAAAAACTCTATAGGGTTAACGGTATCGAGGCTGATGATTGTTTCCGTCAAGTGATTCAAATTTAATTTTCACAATAGCACTGGTTTTCACAGGCGTTTTTCGTTACCTCCAAATTTAATCAAATGGGATCATACTTCCATAGATATAATTATCAACAGCATGTGAATTTTTAAAACCGCTTCGAAGTACAAAATGCAGCTTCGTTTTTAGTCGGATAGAAAAATGGAATCCAGTTTTTTTTACAGGCGAGTGTGATATAAGATTAAAATGTTAAAAGAAATTACGCTGTAAATTAACATCATAGGTGTGTTATGATTTTTCTGCTTTATTATCAAAAAGCAACCGACGGAATTTATTTTAAATTAAAGATTGAATTCTAATAGAAAATCATTAACTTTGCGCGTCAAATTTGAGTTCTTACAGTCCCGGCAAGTGATATGATTTAATCTGCTACGCAAAATCTGCTAATAGTTCAGTCTTGTTTACTTCCCTGTTTTCTCAGATTCTTTTTTAATTTAATTTTTTATTGAATGAACATTTATGTTTCAAATTTAAGCTTCAACGTTGTTGATGAAGACTTAAAAGCGTTTTTTGAAGAGTATGGTGAAGTTTCTTCAGCCAGAGTAATTACTGACAAATACACTGGTCGTAGCCGTGGATTTGGTTTTGTGGAAATGCCAAATGACGAAGAGGCTAAAAAAGCTATCGCCGAATTGGATAAAGGAGTAGTAGAAGGTAGAGCAATTACCGTTACTGAAGCTAAGCCTCGCGAAGAGCGCAGCAACAACGGTGGTGGTGGAAACAGGCGGTCTTTTGCTGACAGCCGTAGCCGCTATTAATCAGCTAAACTGATACCGAATTGAAAGAGGGCAGCACTGGTTGTCCTCTTTTTTATTGCCGGTACTTTTCCGGTTTTAATGTATATTTGCCATCCTCAACGATTAGTTCTGTCCCACAATAATAAATGCAGGACGGGCCATGCATTGGATTAAATAACAATATTCCACACAATGATGCACAATTTTAATGCCGGGCCTAGTATTTTACCCCGGCAAGTGTTTGAACAGGCAAGTCAGGCAATTATAAATTTCAATGATACAGGGCTCTCTATCCTGGAAATAGGGCACCGAACCCCCTTATTTGAAGCGGTACTAAATGAAGCAATTGCACTTACTAAAGAACTGATGCACCTGGATGCTCACCATGAAGTATTGTTTCTGCATGGCGGTGCCACCACACAGTTTTTTCAGATACCGATGAATTTGCTGGACGAACATGAAATGGCAGCCTACCTGGACTGTGGCACCTGGGGTAGTAAACCAATAAAAGAAGCTGGATTGTTTGGCAAGGTAGAAGTGGTAGCCAGTTCCAAAGACAAAAACTATACTTATATCCCCAAAGGTTTCACGATTCCGTCCAATGCGAAGTATTTTCATTACACAACCAACAATACGGTTGAAGGAACACAAATGCACGCCATTCCGGAAACAACAGTACCGCTCGTTGCCGACATGAGTAGCGATATCCTGAGCCGCGAGATGGATTTCAATCGTTTTGACCTGATATATGCCGGTGCACAAAAGAATATTGGCGCTGCTGGTGTAAATATGGTAGTAGTAAATCCTTCGATACTCGGAAAGACAAGCAGAAAAATGCCTTCAATGATGGACTACCGGAAACATATTGAAAACGGCTCCATGTTGAACACCCCGCCGGTGTTTGCCATCTACGTATGTATGCTTACATTGCGGTGGCTGAAAGAACAAGGGGGCGTGTCGGCTATAGAAAAACTAAACGACGAAAAAGCTGCATTGCTGTACGATACACTTGATAGCCTTCCGGTATTTAAGCCAACCGTTAACAAAGAAGACAGGAGTAAAATGAATGCCGTTTTTGTGATGGAAGACGCTCAATTAGAAAAAGCATTTCTTGATCTGTGCAAAAAAGAAGGCATGGTCGGCGTAAAAGGGCATAGAAGCGTTGGTGGATTCAGGATATCTTTATATAACGCCCTGCCTTTAAGTAGTGTAGTCACCCTTACTGAGTTGATGAAACATTTTGCATTGAAGAATGCGTAAAAATTAGCGAGAAAACCATGTCCATTATAACTCCCTTTAAGGCTTTGCGGCCCCATGCTCAATTTGCGAAACAGGTGGCGTCCAAGCCCTACGATGTATTGAACAGTAAAGAAGCAAAAGAAGAAGCACGAGGCAATCCCAACTCCTTTCTGCATATCACCAAATCAGAGATTGATTTGCCCGATGAGACTGATATTCATTCTCAAGAAGTATATGAAAAAGCGAAAGACAATCTTAAAGCCTTTATGCAGCGGGAAGTATTGTTTACAGAAAACAAGTCCTGTTATTATATCTATAAATTGGTGATGAATGGAAAAAGCCAGACTGGTATAGTATGTGCATCGGCTATCGATGATTACGAAAGTAATATCATCAAAAAACATGAATTCACCAGACCTGAAAAAGAACAGGACCGCATCAACCACATTACTACCACCGGGGCACAAACCGGCAATGTTTTTCTGGCGTATAAAAACGTACCCGAAATTGATCAATTGATTGAAAAGTGGCAGACGGATAAATCGCCGGTATATGATTTTATAGCAGATGACAACATTAACCACACCATCTGGGTTGTGACGGACGATAAGGTTATTGAAAGTATAACCACTCTTTTTACGGAAAAAGTAGAGAATACCTATATAGCTGATGGACATCACCGGGCCGCCAGTGCCGCCAAGGTGAGACAGGCTATAGGGAAATATAAAAGTTCCGACCATTTTCTGACTACTTTGTTTCCGGCCTCTCAGTTATACATTATGGATTACAACCGATTGGTTAAAGACCTTAATGGACATGCTGCTGAGGAGTTTTTGCAATTAGTGGCTGAAAACTTCGACATAGAAAAAATAAGAAAAGCCTACTCCCCACAGCAACTCCATACATTTGGAATGTACCTGGATGGTCAATGGTATAAACTAACCGCCAAACCAGGCAGTTTTGAAGAAACGCCCGTCGGTGTACTGGATGTTACCATTTTACAGAATAATATCCTTAATAAACTGCTGGGTATTCAGGACCCTCGCACAGATACCCGCATTGATTTTGTTGGTGGCATCAGGGGAGTGTCAGAGCTGGAAACCAGGGTAAATAGTGGTGAGATGAAAATTGCTTTCAGTTTGTTCCCGGTAAGCATAGAACAATTGTTTGATATTGCGGACAGTGGTGAGGTAATGCCACCAAAAAGCACCTGGTTTGAGCCGAAATTAAGAGATGGGTTACTTACTCATCTTATTTATGAATAATAAAATTAACGACTTCGCTAAAGTCTATTGCTGACCAATTCTCATTGACAAAAAGGGTCTTTTGATTAACTTGCAGCCATGCAGGACTATATTAAGGGATTGAATGAAAGGCAGCAAACAGCCGTACTACATAAAGACGGCCCCATCATGATCATTGCAGGGGCAGGAAGCGGAAAAACGAAAGTGCTAACTACCCGCATAGCGCACCTCATGGCTAATGGAGTGGATGCGTTTAACATTCTGGCGCTCACTTTTACCAATAAGGCTGCCAAGGAAATGAAAGAGCGGATTGAACATATCCTTGGCAACAACGAAGCCCGAAATTTATACATTGGTACTTTTCATAGTGTATTTGCGCGCATTTTGCGTGGAGAAGCCACCAAATTGGGTTACCCCAGCAACTTTACCATTTATGACACCGACGACGCTAAAAGCGTGTTGAAAACAGTCATAAATGAAATGAACCTGGATGACAAAACCTATAAGCCCAATAATGTATACAACAGAATTTCTTCCGCTAAGAATGCATTGGTAACCCCGGAAGAATATATCAATGATCACAATATTCAACAAGAGGATTTGCGTAGCCACAGGCCGCTGATCGGAAAGTTGTTTGATGCCTATGTGAAACGTTGCTTTAAAAACGGGGCGATGGATTTCGATGATTTGTTGGTGAAGATGTATGAGTTACTTAAAAACTTTCCGGAGTCTCTGAGTAAGTTTCAGCGTAAGTTCAAATACATATTGATAGACGAGTACCAGGATACCAACCCTGCCCAGTATGAGATCATTAAGTTACTGGGCGCAATGCACGAAAATGTGTGTGTGGTAGGCGATGATGCGCAAAGTATATACAGCTTCCGTGGGGCTACTATCGAAAATATTCTTCAGTTTCAAAAAGACTACGACGATGTAAAAGTTGTAAAGCTGGAACAGAATTACCGCAGCACACAAAATATACTGGACGTAGCCAACGAAATCATCAGTAATAATAAGGGGCAGATAGAGAAAAAACTCTTTACAGAAAATACAAAGGGTGAAAAGATAAGACTGGTGCGTACGATGACGGATAATGAGGAAGGGAAATATGTGGCAGAAACCATCAAAGAGCAAAAATTGCGCAACCACTTTTTTAATAAAGATTTCGCTATTTTATATCGTACAAATGCGCAAAGCCGCGCATTTGAGGAGGCTTTACGACGCCTTGGTATTGCGTACACCATATATGGCGGCATTAGTTTCTATCAGCGCAAAGAGATAAAGGACTATGTGGCTTATCTGCGAATATTGGTAAACCCACACGATGAGGAAGCACTGAAAAGAATTATTAACTACCCGGCAAGGGGAATAGGCAAGACTTCAGTGGACAGGGCTATCCTGGCGGCCAACGAAAACAATATTTCATTTTGGGAGGTATTGGAACGGGCACGGGATTTTGGCTATAAAGCGGGTACGCTGGAAGCAATAGAGAACTTTGTGCTGATGATTAAGAGCTTTACCAGCATGTTGAAAAACAAAAATGCATACGAAATAGCAATGCATGTTGGCAAGCAAACCAATTTTGTAAAAGAGCTTTTCAATGATAAAAGTACAGAAGGCGTTGCCCGCTACGAAAATATCCAAGAGCTGCTGAACTCCATTAAAGAGTGGATTGATGCCGGAGACAAGGCTGGTTTTGTGGAAGAGGGAGAAGAAATGGATCTGAAAGATGCCATGGAAGATATTTCTTTCGGCTTGTTTGCACAACCTGATTCTCAGGTACCAGCAGAAGATGCAACACCCACCGAAACAAACCCAGATGATAGAGATGCAAGCCTTGGTGCTTACCTGCAACAAATAACATTGCTGACTGACGCGGAAGAAAAAGATCCCAATGCAGATACTGTAAAGCTTATGACCATCCATGCCGCAAAGGGACTTGAATTTTCCTGTGTGTTTGCAGCCGGGTTGGAAGAAAACTTATTTCCCAGCGCACTTAGTATCAATAGCCGGGAGGAACTCGAAGAAGAACGCCGCCTGTTTTATGTGGTTGTCACCCGAGCCAAACAAAAGCTTTGGATTACGCATGCCAACGCACGCTATCGCTTTGGCAACCTGGTGCAGAATGAGCCCAGCCGCTTCATCAATGAGATACCGGAGAGCTACCTGGACAGAACTTATGCCGGCGGCGGTTCAAGAAACACCGGTAATGCAGGTTCCGCATTCCAAAGAATGAACCGGGGTTTCAGCGGAACACAATCCGAAAGCTGGAAAGCGGAGCAGCAATATGGTGCACCCCCTAAAAAGAAAAGCGTTATCTCAACCATTGTTAGCAATAAACCAACCCCAAAAGTAGTAGAACATTCGCCTTCGGCTAACTTCGTACCAAGCGACACGGCCAATCTGAAAGTGGGACAAAGGGTAGAACACCAGAAGTTTGGATTTGGTGAAGTCGTTAAAATTGAAGGCAGTGCTCAAAACCCGATTGCCCTCGTAAAGTTTGAAATGAACGGAGAAAAAAAGATAATGCTGAATTACGCCAAGCTACAGATCATTGCCTGACAGTTATGCGTGAAGTAGATTTTTTAATCGTAGGGCAGGGAATAGCAGGTACCCTTATTAGCTATGAATTGTTGAAGGCGGGAAAATCCGTCATGGTAATAGACAAACCTGGTATAACAAATGCCAGTTATGTAGCGGGTGCGGTCATAAACCCATTCAATATAAATTCCTGGGAACTTTCTCCCAAAAGCAGGTTGTTTATACCAGACGCATTGATTACCTATCGCCAACTGGAAAAAAAGATTGGTCAATCATTTCTGGAAGAAAAGCCCATGTTTCTTTTTTCGCCAGGAAAATATACCGGACCGCCTGTTGAAAATGAACATATTTATATGCTTTCAAATGAAGAACAACGCTATGCAGACCGTTGTTTTTACCCGACGGCATTGTTACTGAAATTAAATGTATGGCAGGTTCAAACAGAAAAATTACTAAATGCCTGGCGATTGTTGTTGCAAAATCAGGACAGGCTCCTCCAACACCATTTTGATAAAAATGCTTTACAAATAGCGAAGGATTCTATAACGTATGATAATATCAAATACAAAGCGATTATATTTTGCGAAGGTGCTGCCGTAGATAAAAACCCTTTTTTTTCCGGATTACCTTTCACAAAAAATCGGGGCGAAGTATTGCTTGTCGAAATTCCCGGCTTACGCTCTTCCTTTGTATATCACCACAAAATACGCTTGATACCCACAGACAAGGAAGATTTATTTTGGTGTGGCAGTACTTACACCTGGCGGTTTAACGACTTAAGACCCAGCGAAAGCTGGCGAAAGGATACGCTGGCTTATCTGCAATCGTGGCTGCGCTTGCCGGTGACTGTAAAAGATCATATTGTGGCAGAGCGACCGACGACCGGTGGACAGGAACCTATGGTGGGAGAACATCCTGCACATCCGGGGGTTTATATTTTTAACGGATTAGGTACCAAAGGATTTTCTATGGGACCTTTTTTAGCAACACAGCTATGCCGGCTATTGGTGGAGCCCAATAACACCTTGCCTCTACAGCTGGTAAAACCATTGGCTACTTGGATTTAGCCGGTGAATTTGTTATTCACCAAATACTTTCTCTCCGTTGATATAGGTAGCCAACACTTTTGTTTGGAGAATTTGCGGCGGGGTACAATTCATTAGATCTGTGTCCGTAATAATAAAATCGGCCCATTTGCCCTTTTCCAGAGACCCTTTTTCGTTTTCCTCAAATGTACCTTTGGCAGCCCAGATTGTCATGCCTCGCAAGGTTTGCTCTTTCGTTAAAGCGTTCCCCATCTGAAAGCCGCCGGCAGGGAATCCTTCCTCATCCTTTCTTACAACAGCCGCATAAAATGTTTTGAATGGACTGATGTCTTCCACAGGAAAATCTGTACCCAATACCAGCCAACCGTTTTGTTGCAACAAGTCGTTAAATGCATACGCTCCTTTTAGTCTTTCTACTCCCAGCCGTTGCTCAGCCCAATACATATCCGATGTGGCGTGAGTGGACTGTACGGAAGGAATGATGTTATAGTCTCCAAACTTTTTAAAATCTTCCGGTGCCACCACTTGTGCGTGCTCAATACGCCAACGGCGATCATTGTCTTTTTGAAGCAGTGATCCGGATATATCTAACACCAGGCGATTAGCAGAATCTCCTATTGCGTGGGTACATGCCTGGAAAGGAGAATTGTAAATTCTTGTTAGCACATCTTCATAATAACTTTTTTCCCCCAATAAAAACCCTCTCCAATTGGGTTGGTCTGTATACGGATGTAACAGGCAAGCACCACGAGAACCTAAAGCGCCATCCCCCATTATTTTGAACCCGGCAATATGCAGGCGATCGGTTTTATAAATTGAATTGGGCAGATATTCGGCAGGTTCGTCAGACAACATCACTGTTAGCTTTATCTTCAACTTCTTTACTTTTTGCAAGGAGTCAAGCCAGTCTGTTCGCTTTTTCGACAGTCCACATTCCGTTATGCCAGTTAGTCCAACCGAAAAACAATTCTTTTGCGCCTCCAGAAAACTTTCTTCGAGGTAGGCGATATCTGTTGAAGGAATCATTCCGGCAACCCTACCCATTGCATTATCGATTAATATGCCGGTCAGTTGGTTGTCCTTTACTTCAAACAAACCGCCTACAATCTTTTCTCCTGGTTTTACCTCGGCTGCAGCCAGGGCGGACCGACTGGCGATTGCAGCATGCCCGTCTATGCGGGTAACATACACAGGGTTTTGTGGAAACAAGCTGTCCAGTTTCCCGGAATTCGGAAATGATTTTACAGCCCAGTCGTTTTGATCCCAACCTTTTCCGGTAATCCATTCTCCAGGTTCCAAGGCACGCTTTGCAGCAAATGCCATAATGCGTTCAACGCACTGTTCCCAGCTTTTAGTACCGGTAAGGTCTACATTATTCAGCCCGGTAGCATACCCATAAAAATGTGCATGTCCGTCTATAAAACCAGGATAAATAAACAGTCCGCCAGCGTCAGTTTCAGTCGTTGCTCGATACCTGGCTAATATATTTTGATTAGTACCTGTTTCTACTATTTTGCCATTTTTTACCGCCAGGGCTTCCATTACTTCAAAAACACTATCTACCGTATACACGTGGGCATTATGAATGATCAGGTCTACGGAAGGTTTTTGTTTACAGGAAAACAATACCAATAAAAGAAACAAATATTTCATTGAAAACGCTTTACGGCATAAATGTAGCAAAAACATTTTCTGTGTCGGGGGGAATCCCGGCTGCTGTTTTTAGATAGATTGATTATTCCGTATTCAATGCCGTTTAGTTAAGGATTTAATTTAAACGAGACAGGATTTAATTCAAAA
>CAZRYS010000027.1:0-75782 GCA_964604365.1 uncultured Terrimonas sp. | reverse complement strand
CCGGCCACCTGAAGCTTGGAAGGCTACCGCTCTACCAAATGAGCTACTCCCGCTTGAAAAACTCGAAATTTTGAAAAAGGACTAATTAAGCCATGTTCAAAGTCTCGTTTAAAAGATCTGTTACAATTTGAAAATATTGTTCCTACATTTCCAAATGTATGTGGGCAAGGATGGATTCGAACCACCGAACTCCGAAGAGGACAGATTTACAGTCTGTTGCCGTTGGCCACTTGGCTACTTGCCCAACTTGAATATTTTCAAACAATTCCAAAAAAACCAGATACGCTATCCGATCTTACTTGACTCTGAATAACAGAGCCAGTGGAGGGATTCGAACCCCCGACCAGCTGATTACAAATCAGCTGCTCTGGCCAACTGAGCTACACTGGCATTTTAATTGAAATTCAATCTGGTAAAGAACTTCCCGGAAAACAAAGTGTGTACCCTATTTTTTGGGAAGGCAAAGGTAATGGAAATCTTTAAATGCAAAAATTTATGTAGACTATTTTTTACAATTTGTATAAATAAGATGGTGAGGGAGAAAAAAAGCCCCCGAAAAAATCCGGGGGCAATAATTTATGCAGCTTGCATCTGCTTTTCTTTTCTTCGTTTTATTTGTTCTATAATCGAGTCTAATGCATCATCAAAAGACTGTTCGAAAGATTTGGAGGTTTGTTTTGTAAAGACTGAATACCCTGGAATCTTAACTCTAATCTCCGCAATTTTATCTTTGATCTGGTGAGCCACATTGTCCAGCTTGAGATAAACATCAATAGAGGTGATCCGGTCGTGAAAATTTGCTACTTTTTGAATCTTTTTGTTTACATGTTCAATTAAAGTTGACGCAGCATCAAAATGTACTGTTTGAATGTTTACATTCATGATAATCCATTTTAAATTCAGTTAACAATTATTTTTAAGAACTGCCTGCAACACTTTTTTTCATTGGCTGCAAGTACTCCAAATTAGTATATTATCCTTTAGAATTCAAATATATTTTGTTATAATTTCTTGCCATTTATCTAATACAAATGGCTGTCGAAATTCAGGCTTTGGGGTGGGCTTTTTTATGAATATCCTTTAATTTTTCAATGCTATTGTGGGTATAAATCTGGGTAGCCGCCAGGCTGGCGTGCCCCAGTAATTCCTTGATGGCGTTCAAATCGGCTCCTTGATTGGTAAGATGAGTAGCAAATGTATGTCGAAGTATATGCGGGCTTCTTTTTTCTATGGTGGTTACCAAAGAAAGGTAGTACTTAACTGAATGATATACATATTTTGGGTATAGCTTTCTACCGTTATCCCTCACCAGCAAAAATGTGCTGTCAAACTGAGGGTTTTTCTGCTTTTCCGCCATATAATCACTAATACTTTTTATAAGGGCGGATCCTATCGGAATAATTCGTTCTTTTCCCCCCTTCCCCATTACTTTCAGCACTTTATGCCCCAAATCTATTTTTTCCTCCATGAGGTTAACCAGTTCGCTCAATCGAATACCCGTATGATAAAATAACTCCAGTATCAGCCGATCGGTCTTTCCTTTCCAGTCATCCGGAAACTCCACATGCTCAAAAAGAGTAGCAGTATCCTTATCTGCCACAAACATGGGTAACTTCTTGCTGGTTTTGGGACTGCTAATGTGTATCATGGGCGTTCTCTCCAGAATCCCTGTACGCATCAGGAACTTAAAATAGGCTTTTAGGGTAGAAATTTTCCGTTTTATTGATTTAGCATCCAACTGATCCTTCATCAGAGCGGCAAGCCAGGATTTGATATACCCCGGTTGAATATCTGCTGCCTGAAGATCTCCATAAGTAGTTACCAGGTAATCGAAAAACTGCCTCAGATCGTTCTGGTAGGCTGTAACAGTGTGCGGAGAGTATCTTTTTTCGAATTCCAGATACTCTATAAATGTAATATATTGTTTTTCAGGCATAAAAAAAGTAGCCATAAAGTTATTAAACTATACGGCTACTTTACCAATATTATTGTAATCGGTCGACTAAACGTCTATCTTTCCGATATGGATGTTCTGCTTGTAGACTGCTTTCAGTATCTCACCACGACGCTTAACGGAAGGTTTTGTGAAAGACTGACGGCCTCTCAACTGCAAAAGAATCTTTGATTTTTCAAATTTCTTTTTATACTTCTTCAGCGCCTTGTCTATATTTTCGCAATCTTTTGAATCAATAATCAACATAAATAATATACCCCCTTTTGGTTTTTAAGGAGTGCAAAGTTAGCAAAAGATTACGAACAAAACAATAAAAAGCTACAAATTTGTTCGGGATCATTAATTTGCAGCATGTTTACTGGTATTATCGAAAGCCTGGGCAGAATTACTTCTATCGAACATAGTGGAACGAACACCACATTCTGGGTAGCGTCTCCTGTCAGCCATGAGCTAAAAATTGATCAAAGTGTCAGTCATGACGGGGTTTGCCTGACCGTTGAAGCAATACAAGACGGACAACACCGGGTAACAGCTATCAAGGAGACGCTGGAGAAAACCAATCTCAACGCATGGAAACTCAACGATCTCGTTAACCTTGAGCGTTGTTTGCCTGCTTCTGGCAGGTTTGACGGGCATTTTGTACAGGGGCATGTGGATAACACCGGCATTTGTACAGAAAAAAAAGACCTGAACGGAAGTTGGGAGTTCCGGATTGAATTTCCGGAGCAGTTTTCGGGCTTAATTGTAGAAAAAGGTTCTATTGCCCTCAACGGTATCAGCCTGACTATTTTCAATGTTACAAAAAACAACTTTTCAGTGGCTATCATTCCCTATACCATAGAGTATACCAATATGGGAAAGCTGAATAAAGGTGATAAAGTAAATTTAGAATTTGATATTATAGGGAAATATGTGATGAGGAATGCTTCTTTAGTACCCAACTATTAAATGCCGCTTTTTTAGACTAGATCTTGAAAACAAGTATAAATAATTATCGACAGTACCATCCTGCCTTAGATGGACTTCGGGGCGTAGGAGTATTGCTTATAGTGCTCTTTCACAATTTTGAATATACCGGACTCTTTACCTATGGTTGGCTAGGCGTTGATCTGTTTTTCGTATTATCCGGATACTTAATTACTAACATTTTATTGCAGGAGAAGAGCAGGAAAAATGTCATTATAAAATTCTATGCCCGAAGGATTCTCAGAATTTTTCCCCTATATTACTTAACACTTTTGATTTTTCTCTTTCTGCTCTCCAGACACCAAAATTTACATTGGTATTTTATTTTCGCTCAGAATTGGCTAATGGGATTTAGATTCAACGAAACGCCTCCACAACTGCATCACCTTTGGTCACTGGCTGTAGAAGAACAGTATTACTTTATTTGGCCCTTTTTTGTTATTTATATAAAGCAGAAACGTGACTTGGTGTTGCTTCTTTTGGCTGCACTTATTATTTTAAATCTCATTAGGTTTGGCTTACTGCTACAACGAATTGACGATTTTCCCTATACTTTTTTATTTACATTTAATCGGTTTGATGGATTGATTGTGGGGAGTCTTCTAGCGTTAACGATAAAAAGTATAACTTCTGCTTTCACATTTCGAACTGTGATAGTAGTACTTATTATTAACTTTTTATTTTCAGCTATTTTCCCCGAACGATTTGGGACATTGCCCTATTACGCCTATATAGGGTATACTTCGATAGCCCTACTCTTCGCCGCTCTCATCTACATTCTATTGAGTGATAGAAATTCAATAATAAAAAGAATAATGGAAAATAGAATACTGGTTATTCTCGGTAAAGTTTCATTTGGGCTTTATGTATTTCATCACCCTATTCACCAAATGCTGAGTGTTGTATTATTGTCAAAAAACACCACCTTATTTGGGCAATATCACGCTCTGCTAATTACAGCAATTGAAACAACGATTGGTGCAATATTAATTAGTCTCTTAAGTTATTACTTTTTTGAGCAATATTTTCTGAAATTCAAAAAGAAGTTTTCTTGAACTTATAACCACAAATTAGTAGTTTAGACGAAATTCTTAAAAAACTGTACGCAAAAAAGACATCAATTGATGGGAATATTATTTATGCTGAGCGATGCCCGTTATTGGTGTAAAAAATAAATCTCCGGTCCACATTTTCTACAATAAACATATGAAAGAGATATAAACTTGAAGACAATATCAATCTATTATTGGGAATTGTGCTTTGTGGAAAAGAGCTTTGCTGATAAAAAAAACAAAGTCCCCCTCTCAATATCTAACAGTCAGAAATGAAAAAGGCAATTATATTTCTTAGCATTATTATTCTATCAAACCTTTTCTTCACTTTCTTCCTACATCCGAACAAACAACCATATGAATTTGATTACAAGTTTATATCAATAAACAAGTACATGGGATTTCTCTCTACTATGGACGCCTTTGAATTTGTAGTCGCGGCCATTCAACCGTCTCTCCTGCTACAGCCAAAGTTTTACAGACAATCACGTCCACTATATATACTCATGGGTTCTGTTGTAGGATATACGGTTTACTATACAACCTACCCACTCCATAATGTATTTAAGAAAGAGCTTCAGCAAAGAAGCTTGCATAAAAACAGCGAAATTGAAACAGAGAAAGAACTCCTCTTTTTTTGTTTTTTCTATGGTTATGTAATTTTAAATATTGCTATATTACTTATCTCATTGCTAATCTTTGATAAAATAATGAGATCCTTTAAATTGAAATGGGTCAACAAACCGTTTTTATATGGTTTAATGCTTTTCTTACTTGTTGCGAACAGTGAGACAAAATACTTTATATTCTCTCCTCACCAGCAGTTATTCAACATTCTCGTTCCAATAATTTCAATATACCTTGCTACAAGATTTGTTCGCGGGACAGCTGATACAAAAACCTTGTATATTTCTGCCTTTTTATCTGGAATAGGGATGCTGGTGTATGGAAATGCCCTGCTACTATTAGGAACATTAGCGATTATTTTTATTTTGCGGTTGCAAAAAGAAAGATACGGTTTCAAAAAACTAATTCTCCATCTGGTTACAATTACATTCTTATTTATAATACCACTTGCCACCTGGCAATTGATTCTCATTCTCAATCACACAACATTGTACAGTGCTGAGATGGAAGGGTACAGGCAGTTTGTTTGGATGATAGATAGTTTAAAAATATCCTTTTTCGAATTCCTGAAGAGAGTCGCCGTTAATTCTAAATATTATCTTAATACCTTGGGTGTATTGATTCCTTCCTTGTCTATTTTCATCCTATCGATATTATTGATTGATAGGAAAAGAATAAAGTGGAATGACCAAAACTTAACCCTCCCAGCCTTACTGTTACTTATGTATTTCATTTTTTATTTGGTATTGGGGTATTACGCTGACAGGCTCACCTTTGGCTTGACTCCATTCATAATATTTTTTACAGCTTACATACTAAAGGACAACAAATTAAGCACAACCTCACAACTAGCTATATTGATGTTAGGAATAGTCCAATTTTTATTGATTGCGATCTATGATGCACCACACTTTTCTAACATACAGTTTTACAATTAAAGCCAGATATCTGAAAAAAGCACATCTCATTTTTCAGCCCTAAAAAAGTAGAAATCCTTTGTTTCCTCAATTAACACTGTTTTGGAGTAATCGGGTAACAGTCTTTTTACAAACCCGTGATCATCCACTATTCTTTGCTTTTCTATCAGCAAGTACGAAATGGCATTATTTCCGTGATATGCCACGGATCCGAAAGGAGAAAGTTGTCGATTAAAAACGGCGGGATGTTGCAACACCATTGCAACATCAGGGTTTGCATCTATAAAAAAAACGACAGGTTTTCGCTCAATAAACAATGGCAACTCCCTATCCATTGCCAACATCTGTTTGTATGATTCTTTATCTAATTTATCTACATCGTCAATATTATCATGATTCCTATAAAAAAAAGCCTCCCCTATATATCGACCTTTGCTCCATTTGGTCTTGGAATACACCACATCAAGTATGCTGTAAAGAAAAAAGAAGCCCAACAAAACTGATGCAGTCCGAAAGTATTTACCTGCTACTTCAACCAAACAAGGCACGAGTAAGAAGCCGATAAACTTATAATGTCTGGCACTGGTATCAATGGGAGCGTTCATCAAATAATAAGTAATAAAGAAAAAAACGACACCGATATACAAAATCAGCAATAGTAAGTAGTAATGTCTATATATGTTATTTCTTTTTCGATACGAAAAAAGTAACACAAACATCAACACGCTAAACACGCAATTGATCACAATACTTACGACTTGATAATTAGCTATATTGAATACACCTCGCATGAAAGTCTCAATTCTAGACAAGATCGTTTGGAAAGACAAAATACTTGTAAAAGGTGTGGCAATAGGGAGAACAATATCTTCGATATCAAAATGATATTCATTGAAGGCAATTACCGTCCCCTTGGTTAAAAAAAATTGATGTATAAGAAAATAACCAACAATTATTGGCAAAAATAAAAGCAAATATCGAAGTCTTCCATTGCGTTTTTCACTGGCTTGTTCGTTGTTTAAGTAGCACAGCAACACCTTGTAGCTAACAATTAGTCCACAGTAAATTATCATTGTTATTTTTGCCACAAAACATATCAAAAAAAACAGCATTATTGACACCAGGTTCACCACTGTTATTTTATTAAGCCGGACTATATATAGCAGAAACCACGGAAAAAACCCAAAGGATAAAATCTCTCCACCCTGATAAAAAATAAATGAGTTGTAAAAAGTATTACTCAAAACAATTATCAATAATGACACTGCAATCGTAATCCGCTGAAATCGGAAATGCATTAAAACTTTATAGAAACCTATCAGCCCAAAAATTGAAAAGATTATTGTAACCACTATACTGGCAACACCAAGTTTCCAGCCAAACAAAAAATTCAGTATTCCGGGAAAAATCCACTGTCCCGGCGACCACCATGAAACAAACAAATTATTAACTATAGCGACATTTTCACTTGAAATATCCTGCAAAACGTTAAATATCCCGGTCACCATCGTCCCTCTATAAGCCAAAAAACCGTATACACTATCGACGCTGAGGATTAGAGGAGATACTACCAAATAAGTTGAAACAAATAAAAAAAAAAAACAGCGCTGACCAATAAAAAAAAGAAACTTTCTTCACACGAAAAAATTTGTAAGTTTAATACCAATCTTTGTTTGGGCAAAAAATAATACTTTTTGAGGAATAAAAATAATGATTGTAATATTTTCTCATTGTCTACTTAATTGATCCCCTTCAACAAAAACAATTTGTAAGTTTGATATCAAATCGTTTTTAGGTGAAAAAAATAATCCTTTGCTTGTTAATAACTTTACTCGGCAATAGCATTTTTCTTTTCACAAACGATCTCGAAAAATATCCCCTCAGATTTAGCTACGACAATATTCAACTGGGAAAAAACATAACATTCCTAGTAAACCCAGATGCATTCGCATTTGTAGGTGCTGCAATCCAACCTTCCCATCTTTTAGAGGAAAATCATTTCCGGCAGTCGCGTCCCGGATATGCTATCCTTGGTTTCCTGATTGGATATCCTATCTACTTTCTTTCTCAACCGTTTCACAGTCAAATTGAAAAACTAATGAGTAATAGCCTTAATTTAAAAAATAACGAAGCAGAGAGGAAAAAGGGAGTACTATATGCTTGTTTTTATCTGGGCTATGTTCTTCTTAATATGTTTATTCTAATTTATGCATTATGGATTTTTGATAAAACTATCACTATTACCACCGGAGAGTGGAAATCGGGAACATTCTTATACTGTTTACCATTATTCATGCTTTCAGTTAACCAAATAACAAAAATATACCTTTACACACCGCATTTACAACTTTTCAATATACTTACTCCAATATTGTCATTGTACTACTCTTTACGGATCTTAAAAAAACAAATCACCTGCAAACAAATACTTAACATATCTACAATTGCCGGAGTGGGTTTCTTGGTATATGGTAACTTTATAATGCTTTTCATTTCAATTGTTATATCTTGTCTATGGGCTAGCAGTTCATATCTTTTACTTCAACGCTCGATCGGTTTGTTAGTAAAAGCTACATTGCTATTCTTACTTCCTACTTTTTTATGGATTTTTTTTCTCAAACTAAACGGCATTTCGTTTTACAGTGCCGAGGTTACCCAATTCAGGCAGTTTGTGTGGATTATTGATTCTCTAAAAATTTCTATACTAACTTTCGCGATGGTAACTGCAAATAACCTATATGCATTCTTACTTTCAACCGGATCTTTGGTATTTCCTATAGCAATGTTGTTAATTGCTTTACTAGGCACACCCAATATCAAACTAAGTGTTCACCCATATAAACTTCCATTTATCATCTGCTTGCTCTACGCATTATTCTACTTTTGCCTAGGATATTATTCTGACAGACTCACAATCGGATTACTTCCATTTATATTGTACTTCCTAGGTTGTTTCCTGAACAGTTTCACCATTTCAAAAACGCTTACAATAACGCTAGCTATATTTGCTATCACGTTATATATATGGACTGTATTGGATCAAGCACCGCATTTCAGTAACAGTATCTTTTATAATTGATATTAACTAACTTGCTAACAATTGGAACAAGAGACAATACAGATATGAAAATGTTAACTAACAACAAAAATCTCAGCTAACATGTTATTCACAATGTTGGGATACCTGATAGTCACAACCGCTTGCTTTTTAGCTGGCTTTATATTTTATGATATTCTATTAAAATCGGAACGGCGAAACCCAATCATTTATCTAATAACGGGACTAATTCTTATTACCTCTATCTCTCAGATTGCGTCTTTATTTACTGGCGTCACCAACCTGCTGGGAATAATAATCATTTTAACCATTATTGTCATCTGTTTAAAATTCAGAAAAGAGTTAGTGCGCAGACTTAAAACACTATCAAACTACGGCACTCTTAAAAACAAAACATACACGATCCTTTTTATTACAGCGGCTATTACGGTCCTTACTATAAACAGCGGTCCTGTGATAATGGATGATACCGAAAGTTATCACATACAAATAATAAGATGGATAAAGGAATATGGAGTTGTACCTGGAATTGCTAATCTACATTCGAGGTACGGATTTCACTCGTCTTGGTTTAGCACCATAGCTGTATTTAAAATTTTTCCGGATACCGCATCAAGCTACACTTTGCTAAACGGTTTGGTTTCTATATGGACTAGCTACTACCTTATCAACAGGGCTGCAACCACAGAGCCATCCATAAAAACAGCAGCATTGTGTACGCTATTAATCTCTTTGGTTTCATGGCCTATCTTAAGAGGTAATGCAGCAAGCAGTAACTATGATAATATATCTATGTTATTAATTGCAGTGCTACTCATCGAATATATGCTTAAGCCTTCGCACATTCCAAAAGCAGAATGGCTAATTTGGCCAACCTTTCTGATCACTATCAGAGTAACCAATAGCCCTATCCTTTTATTAACTGGTCTGATACTGTTTTTGTTGATAAAGTATCGAAAATTCAAACAAATTGCCCTGTATATATTAGTAGCCGTCTTGATGGTAATTCCATTCCTAGCGACTAATGTCGTGTCTTCAGGTTATTTGTTGTTTCCCAGCCCCTTTTTGGATTTTTTCGAGCCTGATTGGAAGACCCCACCTGCCGTTGGTGAGGGTTTAATGCATTATATAAAATACTACAATCGAGTCAGCACCGGATATATGAATATTGAAGACACCGAAAAGCTTAACGGTCTCAGGTGGGTTCCCCTATGGTTTAAATATACTTCTTCATTTAACAAGATAATCATATTTTCAGGGATTGCTGGTTTATTTATCTGGATAGCAGCAATTTCTTCACGAAAAAAAACTTTACCATCAATAGTATTACTTACGCTGATTCTGCTGTCTTTGTTTACCTGGTTTACTATCGCACCTGACCCCCGTTTCATATATGGATATCTTATTGCAGGTACCTTTTACCTGTTTATGAAGCTAAAATTACCCAATAAGATACTTGACATTCTTCCACCCATTCTTGCTTGTGCCCTTTCACTGTATACACTTAACAAAATTGTTGCGGAAGAAAACTACAGAAATTGGTTGTATCCGCTTGCCTTACCATCCCCTCCCTTACATGAAATACAGGTAAAGAATATTACGATACATTTGCCGGAAAAGATAAACAACAATTGGAATGCTCGTTGTTATGACAGTCCATTACCCTGTTTATATGAAATATATCCGGGGTTGGAGCCAAGAGGTAATACTATTAAGGAAGGGTTCAGGATTAGAAAATAATCCTTTGTATTTCTATTCTTCTATTGTGTCTTTTTTAAAAAACATTCATCCAATAGACAAAACACTCACTATTTTTGTCCATATTCCAAAAGAGAAATCAGCATGAGAGAAATAATAAACACGCTGGATCCAGAAGGTGCTCATGTATTGGAAACGATTAGTAAAGCTAATCAATTCAATAAATGGATGTATGATCAAATAAGAACTTTTTTAAAAGGAAATGTTCTTGAAATTGGAAGTGGTATCGGTAACATTTCAAAGCTTGTAATTGCTGACGGTTTCAACATCACCTTGTCCGACTACAATGAAGAATATTGCAATTTGTTAAGAAACAAATTCAGGCTACAAGAAAAAGTAAAAGATGTCATACAAATTGATTTGATGAATCCAGCCTTCAAGGAAGAACATGCAAACCTTCAAGGTCAATTCGAAAGCATTTTTATGCTAAACGTAATTGAGCATGTTGAAGATGATAATAAAGTGATTGAGAACCTGAGTTTTCTCCTGAACAAAGGAGGCCATGCCATTATCCTGGCTCCAGCCTACAATTGGCTATACTCAAGATTCGATAGAGAATTAGGACATTTCAGAAGATATACTACAACTTCGATGACAAAGCTAATTTCAAGAAATGCCAACTTTACCATTCACAGCAGTGATTATTTCAACCTAGCAGGCATCGCAGGCTGGTTTGTCTTTAGCAAAATCCTAAATAAAAAATTAATAGGCAGCAGTGAAATGTCTACCTTTAATAGTATGGTACCATTATTCCAAGTTTTGGATAGAGTCGTTTTCAGGAAAATGGGACTATCAGTAATAGCAAAAGCTATAAAAAAGTGATCGCTACCATTCTTGCATGGATTTACATTTTTTCGGTATCCTATTGTTGGGGAATTATTTGGTTGAAACTATTAGGTTACCACACCAAATCTGGTGACAGAGTACATCCCGTATTTCTCTGCCTGAGTGGGTTGGCTATAATAGGTGCCGTTTGTAGTATACTTTCGTTATTAATACCTCTTAACAATTGGAAACTACATTTACTGGTTATATCACCTTGTATCCTCGTTATTCAGGCATTTCTGTCGGACGTAAAGAAACGAATAAAGTTTGCTTATCCCGCTATTCTGAAATTGCTATTTATGACGGCTGTTATTATTGTATTACTAATGGCTTCCTGGGTTATAGAACACCCTGACACCATCGGCTATCAGATTCAAATAATAAAATGGATTGAAGAGTTTGGACTTGTACCCGGCATTGCAAACCTGAATACAGCCTTTGGATATCAAAATAGCTGGTTTTGCCTGGAAGCTTTTTTCGGTTTACAATTCTCTCCTATTGGACATTATATCTATCTCAATTCTTTCGTTACTATATTAGTAATATATTTTGTATGTGAGAATATCAATGAAAATTTTTATAAAAAGAATCCCAAAAATATCGTATTGTGGGTATGCTTTCTTACGCTAAGTTTTTTGAGTTACACTCAAATCAGGCTTACGGCTTCGTCTACCAGTTCTGACTATATTGTTACAGTTTATATACTATCTGTATTTTATTTACTTTATCACGAACTTCAAAAGACGAAACTTAATGGCAGTTTAATTATTCTTTTTTCTGTATTTGCTATTTGTGTAAAACTATCTGCTGTCCCTATTTTTCTCATAGCTCTATATGCAATTTATATTCAAATAAAAGAAAAAAACTATCGACAGTTACTCCTATCAACAACCATCTGTTTATTGTTAGCAGGCGCATTTCTAACTAGAAATGCTGTAACATCGGGCTATATGCTTTATCCATCCAACGTTCCCGATCTAATATCTCCTAGCTGGAAACTGGAAAATACAATGGTCTCCCACATATCAGACTATATCAACTCTTATGCAAAAATTCAGGATATTTATGTTGCGAATAAGTTAGAAATGGTAAAGAAAATGACACTATCGGAATGGCTACCAGTCTGGTGGAGTCAGAAGAGCTTAGTTGACAAAGTCATCCTTATCTTTTTAATAGGCTCATCGGTAACTTCTAGTTTCAGATTGTTTTTCAAACAATCTGAAACACATATGATATATACTATAACTTGTCTTTCGGGATTAATATTCTGGTTTACGAAAGCACCCGACCCCAGATTTGGCTTTGGATTTATATTGGCACTAATAAGTATTGAAATGGTCAAACATTTAAAAAAAATCCGTTTAGGATTCTCTTCATTATATGTAAATGGCATTCTGTTAGTCCCATGTATCATTTTTTCAACCTACATTGTATATAGATGCATCAACTATGCATCAGTTCAACAAGTATTGTTACCATTAGGAATTCCGAAAACGACATACCAAAAAGTAGAATGCAATGGCATCGAGGTAAATATAGCATCGTATGGTTCATGCGGAGAAGCATCTCCTCCTTGCGTGGAAGGATCCTGCGACAAGGTGAAACCTATCGGAACAAAAGTTTCAGACGGCTTCAAATAGTCAAACCCTTAAATGCAACTATCGCATCAAATACATCTTACCATATCCTTTATTAAAGTATTTATCTATCCCTCTGTTGGCATCTGTTTGATACTTATCCAGCGACTTTCCGTTTAAGTTCGTTATCACTCTATACAAATATACACCATTAGCCAAACGCTGACCGTACTGATCGGTCCCATCCCATTTGAAATCTGTGATATTTCTTCCTATTCTAATTGGACCTAGTTCCTCCTTAGTTATCTCACGAACAATCTTACCGGTTATAGTTAAAATTTGAATTCTTAAGTTCTGAGGAACCTCTGACCCAGTCAACGTAAAGACAAATGCCGTTGATGTCGTAAATGGATTAGGGTAATTCAACATATTCGAAATCATCGGTTTATTAATAACCTTAAATGCAACACGATATTCCGGTTGCCCTGTTGTATTGCCACTTCTATCCTTTGCCGATACAATTAACTCATAATCGCCATCTTCCATAAAATCGGGGTTAAAGTCAATGGTTGCCGTATTATCAACTTTGTCAGTAGTAGCAACAGCCGGTGTAAATCGAAGTGTATCACTATTAAATGAAAATTGCTTTTGTACACCATTAGGATACCTAACTGATATCTTAAACAATGATGTATCATTTAATAACATAAATTTACTGTCGTCTTTTACTTTTATAAAAATATTAGGCTTAGCTGAAACTATATCATTGTTTAAAATGTGTGTGCCGTCAAACGTCACATCCATTATAGGACTATAGTTATCTGGCCTCACAAAAATATTTTTATGTAAAAAATTATTCAATAAATATTCCTCTAACTGATCGTTATCTGGATTAAAAAATACCACAACAGTATTCAAACCCGGGAATCGTTTGGTATCTAAAATATACTCAAGATGTATTGTATCATTTGCCGGCAGAGGCTTTTTTCTGGATATATCAAGCTCGTGTTGCAAATTATTTCTGTCAATCAGATATAACTTCACCTTTAAACTGTCAAAATTCTTATCACTAATATTCTTGAACGCTACTCCTATTTTGGTCAGCTCACCCATCTCCACAGTGTCTTTGAAACTAAAAAATATATTCGGAGCAATAGCACCTTCGGGATAAGGTTCGTAATTCAGTCTCCAGTATTTCAATTGATAGGGTGTAGTAGTAACGGTATCAACATTTCGCATTCTCAGTTCGATAAAAGGAAACTCTGATGCATCAACAGAAGAAACATCCTGTAGTTTCGTAGACTCATTCAACGTGAATAACACCTCCCTGGAGGCGTCCTGTCTTGCACCAACGACTTCAATTGTTACTTTATCATTATTAACTTCATTACTGTAACCATCCCAATGAAACTGCTTCCACTCCTTTGCAGGTCCAAATTTTGGAGAAATAATATAACCAACGGTATCAGGGGAGGGAGCATTTACAGCCATGGATATCAAATCATATTCATTTATGGATATGGCTGCTTTGGGAATAAAAGAAGGATCATTTTTCCTGAACACAATACTCCAGGCACGAGGTTTATAAAAAGAATCAATCTGGCTAATCCCTTGTTCAACTAATTTATGATATAAAGAGTTACCACTTCCGTATAACGTAGTGTCAGCTTTCCAGGTATCCACAAAATGATTACCTTCAGGCGAAGGATTTGTATTAGACCTCGCTATCACGTAATATCCGTCAGGAATAATATCCAGAAAATCCATTGCGTGCTTACGAGTAAGCGCACTAGAAAGC
Source organism: uncultured Terrimonas sp. (assembly GCA_964604365.1). Lineage (GTDB taxonomy): Bacteria > Bacteroidota > Bacteroidia > Chitinophagales > Chitinophagaceae > Agriterribacter. The sequence continues at coordinate 61,250 of CAZRYS010000027.1, read as the reverse complement.
AGGTATTCGAAATTATAAATTCTGTCAGTACCGCAGGTGGCCATAAAGCTATTATACAAACCGGTGGATCCGGAATAGTCGTTTTTCCATGGTCTAAATGTTCTAGGATCTATTATTTGAAAGATAACCTCATCGTAAGTACAGCCCGGACCCAAAATATCTTCCCCGTTGATAGAATTAACATAGGCCCCGCCATTACCTGAAGCTGTGGGATACACGCCATTATTTACGAATAGAAAATTTGTTATTTCATCATATTTCCAAAAATGGTCATCCTGAAGTGACATGCCTTTATTTTCGCTAGACAAGTGTTGATAAAAATGAGATTGGTTAAATCCCTCACTACTTTCCCGCAGATAAATAAAAGAAGAACCCTGCCAGAGATACTCCTTACCCGGCTCGGGTTTCGAAGCAACACGCCAATAGTAAACAATACCATCAAATAACGACAAAGCCGGATTAAATTCAATAAGCCCACCCTTACTGTCTTTAGAAAAAATCTTCTTTTCACCTGAATTGAATAACTGTGTTGTATCTATTTCCATAATGAATGTGCCTGCTCTTTCCAATGGATCGGCGGTTGAGGCAAAAAAAGTCGGATTATCCTTATTGATTATCGAAAAACGATAAGGATATATCGGTATTACTTCATTTTCAATTATGAAGAAAGACTTTACCAAAGTGTTGTTAAGTTCCGAAATTTCATCCCTCTCATTATCCGAATCTAAAATGATGATAATTTTGTTTTCGCCTTTATCCTGTGCCGGATTGATTGGGATATTGTATTCGAGATAGCCTGTATTTTTAACTGGCATACGCACTTTCGCAATCTGTACGATAGTGCCGTCAGGGAGTTGCCGTTGAATTGTTACATTGATTGAATCCGATACACCTTTGCCAATATTAAAAAATTCCACTTTCAATTTAAACTCCCTGTCCGAAACAGTTACTACTGGTGGAATTTGAATGAACTGATCTTCAGTAATATAATCTGGCTTATCCTGCATATATATTCTTATAGCTGGATCTCCGTGAAGCGTGATTTCCTCTGCGTGTACCCTGGCAAAAAAATCCGCACCCCACCTTGCAAGGAAAGTATCGAAAGTGCCTACCAATACCTCGCCAATGTTGTTACCGTACCCGGCATTGCCAAATTGTCTATAAAATTCATTTAGATAGGAATTGAGATAGCTTACTATACCATAGTGACTGCTGGCAATAAAGCCAATAGCCCCTCGCTGATTAGCTAAAACATAATCTTCTGAAAAGGTATTGATTGCCGCCAGCCGATTAACATCAATATTAAAAATATCGCCGGCTAAGCATCCATTTACCAAAAACAGCGGGTACTTTCCCTGGTTATTGTACTCTTCAGGCTTCTCAATATTAAACTCAATTTTACTGGAAGAAGAATGTCCGAAATAATTCAACACACCTATTCCTTCTGAGAATAAATTTTGTAATTCATCTAAAGTTAGTTGAGAAGCAATCACTCCGCTTTTGCTATAACTTCTTACAGAACCGCCATAGAGTGTATCTTCTATAACCTGTTTCAACTGCTCCATATGCCCTCCGATCTGCCGTACCAAATTCGCATCACCACCACCAATTGCATGAACAACATTTTTCATCCACCCCCTTCCTGCAACTGTATTAGGAGCCGATTTACCCACCAACTCATATTCCTTAACCTTATTTAAGTAAATCTCCACCTCATTGGGTGATACTGCGGACAAACGACCAATAGGAACTTTAAATATGGTTTCATTGTCTCTTGCTGCAAGCAAGTTATCGGATGCCGGATACCCAAATGTTGGAACCAAATTTAAGCGCTCTAATAATACATGGCTTTCATTCTCTTTTGCCTGTACATAATTAACGCCCTTCCCTATTAAAAATACCGCCCTGGGTTCTAATGAAAAAACGTCGTTGGCATACTTGATAAAATTCTTGACAGAGAAAGGATGTTTTTTTATTCCAAAAGCAAACTGATCCACCAACTGATCTATATCGTACACTTTTGCATTGTATCCGCCTCCTGTGCCGGAAGCCCGATACTGTCTATAGGCTTCCACCGGGTTTCCACTATTGCCGCTGTACAAAAATTGATTGCTGATGATCATATAGTCCCCCTGCATATCGGCAGCCGCATAGTTCACAAAATTTCTCGCCGTTAACCGATTCACCAATGTTATGTTCGAACTTCTTTCGTTTACCAATACCAACTTTCGTTTCTGCAAGGATGGCTGTAGCACAAACTGCAAAATACCGGCTTGTGATTTATCACCGCTGTACCTTCTAAAATTGGTAAGATCATATAGAACAGGTAATGTATCTGTATTGCCATCATTAAAGTTAGAAATCCTGAGGTAGTTTCCATCGGTTTTTGCTTCCAATTCAAACGGAAAATTTGTTTTATTTCCGAAATTAAACTGACGGGCATACGTAAGCTCAAATTTCCCAACCACCATTCTGTCATTGCCATTTGACGAAGCATTGGTCACTCTTACGGTTGCCGACCCCGAACTGATTAAAGACGCCGGTAATGCCACCTGCTGCTTGGTATCAAAAAATGAATTCATAGCAACATCCAGCAACTGTGTGTTATTTACGGCCACCCTTACGTTCCTGTTATAATTGGCATTTCCGAATGCGGAAATAAAAAAGGTTCCGTTTGGTCCACCGGGAAAGGGGTACAAATCATTCACCGTTTGCTCAAGAGGACTACCTGTTCCAATATCATGACTTGTATACCCCTCCCCTCTGTCATACGATGAAGAATATACATATTCGCCCACAATACCCGCATACCCGTAGTTTATTCTATTCCGAAAACTATTATTGTGGGTATACATGAAGTATTGATCTGCTGGAACTGTATTACCTGCTACATTATTTTCTGTTTGAAGCAGACGAAGATTATTTCCTACGGGATTAACCGTCAGAAAGTAACTAGCTGTATCAGTAAATAAACTCCACTTATCAGACAATTGTTCATTGATATCCCTATACAACATTCTATCCAGCTTCCCGTCATTCATTTCACCCCAGAACTCGATATATCCTGAAGCCCCCAATATACCTGTAGCCGCGGAAGTATACAACGGCACCTGCACGCCATTTCTCCATAGTTGAAATTGCTCCGCCGGTACGTTATGTAATCCGGTAGATTGTAAGACAGATTGCGGGATACGAAAAACACCATCATGCCCAACACTAAACTTATAATACGTTTTTGAATAGTCTATCCATTCATTGTTGTACTGAGCTTTGACCCCCAGGCAACATAAAACCAGTACAATGGATAAAACTTTCTTCATAACTATTTAGTTTTTGCACGTTGTTTTTTCACCAGGTCAAGACGCAATGAAAAAACATGTGTATACAAAGGGTTAGACTGATTGGCCAGGTTGATAAAGGAATAATCTATTCCAACATTTTTAAGCTTGAACCCTGCGCCTATACTGGGCTGGTATATCCAAACTTTCTTTTGGTTGAGGGTATCTCCATCAGCAAGGGCTCGCTGAAAATTGTAAATGCCGCCCCGTACAAAGAATATGTTTTTGTATCCTAACTCTACGCCTACGCGGGGATCAACACTCACCGGGTCAGCACTCACCACCACATTTCGTTTGCCATCAAAAGTCAGATCGAGATTTACCTCAGCTAATAAATTCAATGTTTTAGTCAGTTTAAAATCATAGGCACCTCCTAATATTAAACGTGGCGCTGTCATTTCAGTAGATCTTACCGGAATATCGTTATTCGTGAGATAAAGCACCTCCTTTTCCTCTTCGGTAAAATTAAAACTCCAGGCATTAAAAGTAGTCGTAATATCCCGGGCGGAAATACCCACTTTCCAGTTCTTAGCATGCAATTGCACACCCGCATCCATACCAAAGCCCCAGGCTTTTGCAAATGTTCCTACATTGCGATGAATCACTTTGGCATTTCCACCAAAACTGATCAGTTTATCCCCTACCTGCTTGAAGCGTTGGGCATAAGACAGCAAAAAGGCATAATCAGCCGAAGAAAATGTCCGGATATTATTATAGTTAATAGAACCATCTGGCTCTATCAAAAAAAGTGTATTAGGAATATCGTCTACCCCAAAACGTAAAAAAGACAAACCGATTGTTCTCTTTTTATCTGCTAGCGGTATTGCAATGCTGCCATAGTCATACTTTCCTATACCGGAAAAATACTCTGCGTGCATAAAGTTGATTACGGGGCTCTCTTCTACGTGCACCAATCCGGCAGGATTCCAATAACCGGCGTTGCCATCATTTACCGAAGCTACCTGGGCTCCTCCCATGGCTAACCCCCGGGCTCCCGCACCAATATTTAAAAACTCATTGGAATATTTTCTGAACTGGGCATACGAAAAGCTGGTACCCAACACAAAAAAAATAGAGATACTCAAAAGTTTCTTCATCCGTTACATTTTCCAATAAGCAATTTCACTACCAACTTATGATGGTTTTTGTAATACAAATATACTTGAGCAACAGCTTTTACACCATAAAACACAAGCATTTATAACGTTTGGATTTTCAAGTTATTGCTCTTTAAAAGACAGGGCTTACTTTTGCGCAAAATGTTAAAAATGACTTTAATTGAAGAATTGAAATGGAGAGGTATGCTGCAGGATATCATTCCAGGCACTGAAGAACAATTAAACAAGGAAGCCACCACCGGCTATATTGGCTTTGATCCCACCGCCGATAGCCTGCATATAGGCAGTTTAGTGCCCATTCTTCTACTTGTTCACCTTCAGAAAGCGGGACACAAACCCATCGCTCTTATTGGTGGGGCCACCGGTATGATTGGTGACCCCAGCGGAAAAAGTGAAGAGAGAAACCTTTTAACGCCGGAACAGTTGTCCATTAATGTAGCTGGGATCAGAAAACAACTGGAAAAACATCTCGATTTCAATTCAGGAAAGCCTAATACGGCTGAACTGGTAAACAACTACGATTGGTTTAAAGATATCAGTTTTATCGATTTTTTGCGGGATGCAGGCAAACACATTACCGTAAATTATATGATGAGCAAGGATAGCGTGAAAAAGCGTTTCCAGGGGGATGTAGGCATTAGCTATACCGAGTTTGCCTACCAGTTGATGCAGGGCTACGACTTTTATCTGTTATATAAAGACAAGAATTGCAAACTGCAGATGGGCGGAAGTGATCAGTGGGGAAATATTACCACGGGCACGGAATTCATTCGTAGAAAAGCCAGCGGAGAGGCTTTTGCTTTTACATGCCCCTTGATCACAAAAGCTGATGGCGGCAAATTTGGTAAAACAGAGAAAGGCAACATATGGTTAAACCCCGAGCGTACTACTCCTTACCAGTTCTACCAGTTTTGGCTCAATGCGTCCGATGAGGATGCCCGAAAATGGATTCGCATTTTTTCCTTTCTGAGTCCCGAAACCATTGAATCCCTCAGTAGCGAACACGAACAGAAACCGTCTGAACGGGTATTACAGAAAGCGTTGGCAAAAGAAGTGACAAGTTTTGTGCATGGAGAAGAAGAATTTCACAAGGCTATAGAGCAAACCCAAAAACTGTTTGCGCAGCAGGATGCACCGGCAGAAAGCCTGTCCGTAGAAGACCTGGAATCGCTGGAAGGTGTAAAAAAGTTTGATTTTTCGCGGCAAAGAATAGAGGATGGATTGGACATCGTAAGTTTTCTGGCAGAAACCGGTACTTTTCCGAGCAAGGGAGAAGCCCGAAAAATGATCCAAAATGGCGGGGTAAGTGTTAACAGAATAAAAGTGGAAGATATCAGTCGACAGGTATCATCCAGTGATTTGTTACACAATCAATACATCCTGGTACAAAAGGGAAGAAAAAATTATTTTTTGGTAAAGGTGAACTAGACTTGCAATCAAATTTGGTTTGCATGAATCCAATCTTTATTTTTGCACCCCTCAAACATACTAGTTGAGCATTGGCCTATAGTATAATGGTAGTACAACTGATTTTGGTTCAGTTTGTCTTGGTTCGAATCCAGGTAGGCCAACAAAAAAGGATAAGTCGTAAGATTTGTCCTTTTTTGCATTTATAAAACCCAGGTCAAAAGAAGAATCAACCAACAAATCGCTATTTTTAAAACACAAAATTGTAACGATGAAAAAGCTTTTGAAAATATTCTCTTTTATTTTTTGCCTTACGCTGGTTGCCTTCCATTCAAAAGCACAGCATTCCAATAAGAAATATAATATTCTGATCATAGATGGTCAAAACAACCATAAAAACTGGGCGACAACCAGTCAATTAATGAAAGGGTACCTGGAGGAAGCGGGTATGTTTACAGTAGATATTGCTACCACTCCCAGCGAGAAACAGGATATGAGTGGATTTGCACCCGATTTCAAGCAATACCATGCGGTAGTATTGAATTATAACGGCGATAGTTGGCCGCAGTCTACCAACGATGCATTTGAAGCATTTGTAAAACAAGGGGGTGGTGTGGTTTCTATCCATGCAGCGGACAATGCTTTTCCGGAATGGAAAGAATATAACCTCATGATTGGATTAGGGGGATGGGGTGACCGTACCGAAAAACACGGACCTTATTTATACTACAATACCGAAGGCAAACTGGTACGTGATAACACACCCGGTCCTGGAGGAAGCCATGGTAAATTTCATTCCTTCCAGATAAAAACACGTGATAAAAAACATCCGATCATGAAAGGGGTTCCGGAAGTTTGGATGCACGAAAAGGACGAATTATACGACCGTATGCGGGGTCCCGCAATCAACACACAAGTATTGGCCAGTGCCTTTAGTGCTAAAGACCAAAATGGAACCGGCAGGGACGAGCCTATCATGATGACCATCCGCTATGGCAAAGGAAAAATCTTTCACACCATGCTTGGACATGCCAACGAATCGCAACAATGTGTCGGCTTTATAACATTTCTTCAAAGAGGGACTGAGTGGGTTTGTAGTGGCAAAGTGACGCAAAAAATACCAACAGATTTCCCCGGAGAGAATGATATAAGCTTGCGAAAATAAGTTGGGGTTGAACGCTTCCTCAAACCTGCTTTAAGTTAGACCTTGCGCCTGCAATTCTACACAACGTCCTGCAAGTAGATTTTCAATATTTGGATGCGGGTTGTTGTTTGGAAGTAGGGTGTAATTCCTTTAGCCGATTTGGTGGTAGAACGCAAAGCCTGCAGAAATACTATAGCACTGCCCCTCTCTCCCTAAGGCGGGATAAGAGGGTAAGGCTCCCACACACACCCATTACAGCTATTTCTCCTGATGGATATAAAAAACATTAGTTGTAATGGCACCCAATACGAATAGTCAGCATATTTCTAAGCATGACTGATCTAATTACTTATCTGCCAACGAGTATTGCCACCAGAAAACTACCTCCTATCTTTAAGCATTATGAAAGCCCTCGCCATTTCTTTAATTTTATTAACTATGCTCACTGAATCGTGTACGCAAAAGAAAAATGCATTGAAAGAAGTACAACTTACTCACGAACCCTACGGCCATTTTTTGAATTCTACCCAGGCATTTTCGCCAGACGACCAGTGGATAGCATACGACACCCGAAATGATGATGGGGGCATTGGTGTAACCGAATCGATAGAAATGGTAAATATAAATGGCGATAAGACCACCCTGCTGTACAAAACCAACAACCAGACTGCCTTTGGACCGGGTGTAGGCGCAGCCGCTTTTTCGCCTGTTCAGCCCGTTGTAATATTTATCCATGGTATTCGTAATGCCAATGAGGCGAACCCTTACGCGATGCCGCGCAGAACGGGGGTGGCTATTGATATCCGGAAGCCCCAAGAACCGATATTTATGGATGCCCGTAACGTCACCCCTCCTTTTACTCCAGGTGCTTTACGTGGTGGCACCCATGCCTATTCCTGGAGTGGAGATGGAGAATGGATTTGTTTTACTTACAACGATTATATTATGGATCAGTTGAGTAAAACCAATCCAGCGGTAAAAGATCTCCGAACAATTGCAGTGATGGCCGCTGGCAAGGTGGGTGTGGCTGACGATGGTTCACTGGAAAACAATAGCGGCGAGAAATTTTCTGCCGTCGTAGCAACCGTAACGGAAAATCCGCTACCCGGATCAGACCAGATAGACAAGGCTTTTGACGAGGGATGGGTCGGTAAAAAAGGATATCGTAAATCCGATGGTAGCTGGCAAAAAAGAGCCCTTGCCTTTCAGGGAAATGTGAGGGACGAAAACAACAAAACAGTCACAGAGGTTTTCATTACGGACATACCGGATGATATCACCAAAGTGCAGACCGGAAAACCACTGGAAGGCACAGCCAGCACCCGGCCTAATGTTCCACACAGCTGCCAGCAAAGAAGATTGACCTTTATCGAAAACGGCATATCCGGCCCCAGGCATTGGTTAAAGTCCGTTTCAGATGGTAGCCTCATCCTATTTCTAAATAAAGACGCCAATAATATCACGCAGGTGTACGGCATCTCCCCAAATGGAGGAAATGTCAAACAGATTACATTCAATGATTTTCCAGTAGATGGTCCTATCAATATTAGCCCGGATGATCAATTTGTTTCCTACATAGCAGACAATAGTGTATTTATTACAAACATAAATACCAGTGAATCACAAAGATTGACACCTGCAGACAATACTAATAAACCAATTGGCGCAGTTATTTGGAGCAACAAGGGGGGAAAATTAACTTACAACAGAAGAAAAGATGGTTACTATCAAATCTATGTTTTGACCGTATAATGTACATTATGATAAGAACAAAAGCCTCAGTTTTATTATAACCAAGGCTTTTGCGAAGTCAACCCGTCCATTAAAAATTTGAATATCATAGGTTTGTAACAAAAAATCGGATGACGGGTAATAGGTGTTTTTAATTAGCAACGGCTATACTCTCCTTTTTGATGCCGTAAAAGTAAACCAGCAGTACAAACCAAACAATACTACAAACTGGTAGGTTTTATTGTTTAAACTTCGATGTAAAACCAAATTATATATAACAACAATAGCCAATAGACCAAAGAGAAACAGGCAATACTTATATATTAAAAAACAATATATTACTTAATCCGCCTCCCCTATCGTTAGCAATCATTTATACACATTTATGCTATACAAAAAGTTTCAGCGTACTTTAGCCAACAGCTATGGTGAATCAGAAAGAAAAATTAAAAAACAGGTTTGAAGAAGAATATGGTAAGCTAAACGCGGAGCAAAGGTTGGCGGTTGATACTATAGAAGGTCCTGTGATGGTAATAGCCGGTCCTGGCACTGGTAAGACCCAAATTCTGGCCAGTAGAATCGGCAAAATTCTGCTGGAGACTGATACCGGCCCCGGTAATATATTATGCCTCACCTATACCGATGCCGGGGCAGTAGCAATGCGTAAAAGGCTTTTTCAGTTCATTGGTACGGATGCTTACAAAGTGAATATATGTACCTTCCACGCGTTCTGCAACGATGTAATACAAGAGAATCTTCAGTTGTTTGAAAAAAACACGCTGGACGCCGTTTCCGAACTGGAAAGAGTACAGCTTTTTAAAGAACTAATAGACACCCTGCCTAAAAATAATCCGTTGAAGCGGTATAGGGGAGACGTTTATTATGAAATTGTTCCTTTACAGATTTTATTCAGCAACATGAAACGGGAAGGATGGACGCCCGATTTTATTCATCAGCGAATCGAAGCCTATCTGGAAGACATTCCTCACAGAGATGAATATATATACAAGCGTAACGAGAAAAATTTCAGAGCCGGAGACCTGAAAAAATTTAAGCTGGAAGAAGAAAAGTTGCGCATGGAAAAACTGAAGGCTGCCGTTGATGAATTTGACCGCTTTCAGCAACTGATGCGCAAGCATAACCGCTACGATTTTGATGATATGATCAATTGGGTCATCCGGGCATTTGAGGAAGACAACAACCTGTTGCTTGAATACCAGGAACGGTTTCAGTATATACTGGTCGATGAATTTCAGGATACCAGCGGTACACAAAACAAACTGATTTCGCTGCTGATAAGCTACTGGGATAAACCAAATGTATTTGTAGTAGGCGATGATGATCAGAGTATCTTCCGGTTCCAGGGGGCCAACGTGGAAAACATGCTTGAATTTGCCAGTCGGTACAAAAATGATTTAGCAACCGTGGTACTTACCAAAAACTATCGTTCTACCCAGCCAATATTGGATGTCTCCATGTCGCTGATTAATAAAAACAGCGACAGGCTTATTCTCAATATACCCGGCTTAAGCAAAGATCTGGTAGCAGCAAACAGCAAGATCAATCAATTGGATTTTCTTCCCGTGGTAGAAAAGTATGAAACACAGAACCTGGAAATGATTGGCATTGCCAAAAAAGTAGAAGCACTCATCAACGAACAAAATATAGCACCTGGAAAAATTGGTATCATTTATAAAGAGAACCGGTACGGAGAAACTTTATCCAAATACCTCAAGCTGCTGCATATCCCGATATATACAAAAAAAAATGTCAACATACTGGAAATACCCCTTGCACAAAAAATACTGCAGGTACTACGGTATATTGCCGCAGAGCATGATACACCTTCCGGTGGTGATGAAATGCTTTTTGAAATACTGCACTACGATTGGTTTGCAATACCACCCACAGAGATTGCAATGCTAAGCCTTGAAGCTTCATCGAAAAAACTATTGGATGGAAAGTATTCAATACGAATGTTGATTGCGGAAAAAATAAAAAATCCACCAAAGGATCTATTTACCAAGGGTATTCACCCAAATATTGAGAAAGCCTGGCGTGTACTGGAAAATCTCATCAGCGAAGCACCCAATACAACGTTACAAATTCTTTTTGAACGAATCATCCGAACTGCAGGAGTTTTAAATAGCATCATGCGCAGTTCAGATAAGCATTGGCAATTGCAGGTATTGAATGCCTTATTTGATTTCATCAAAAATGAAACGCATAAAAATCCTTTTATATCACTGGAGGACTTTGTAGGACTTGTAGAACTGATGGAAAGTGAACGGATCAGCATTCCTTTGGTGCAGGTGAGTGGCTCGGATAAAGCGGTAAACCTTATGACTGCACATGGCTCCAAAGGGCTGGAATTTGAGCATGTGTTTTTTGTCGGCTGCCATGCTTCCGTTTGGGAAAAGAAAAGAAAACCCTCCGGTGGCTATACCTTACCCGACACCATGTTTGACTCGGCACCACAGCAACACGACGACGATGAAGAACTCAGGAGATTATTTTATGTTGCCATTACCCGGGCCGAACAACACCTTACCATATCTTACAGCACCTTTAAAGGAGACAATAAAGAACAGGAACCCAGCATATTTATTGCTGAGATACAGGAAGCTTTTCCACAAATAGAAACAGAGCTAGTAATCATTTCACGCAAAGATGAAAGTCAATTTAGTGTATTGCTGCTACAAGAGGAGCCACCGCAGGTGGAAAAAATAGAAACAGAAATAGTAAAAAACATCCTCCAAAACTTTTCTTTGAGTGTAACCGCACTCAACAATTATCTGAAATGTCCGCTGGAATTCTATTTCAGAAATCTAATCCGCATACCTTCACCCAAAAATGAAGCAGCAGAATTTGGTTCTGCCATACACCATGCACTGGAGCAGCTTTTTAGAAATGTACAGGAAAAAGCAACCTTCAAAACACAACAGGAATTTGTTGCCGATTTTGAATGGTTTATGTATCGCCATCGTGAAAGTTTTACAAAAGAACAGTTTAACCGGAGGATGGAATTCGGACGGGAGATACTAGCCAATTATTATGTACATAATATACATCACTTCAACAAAGTAGTTGCAATAGAACGAAATATTCGGAATGTAGTGGTAAACAATGTGCCTATAAAAGGGAAGTTGGACAAGCTGGAATTTGATGGCAAGATTGTAAATGTGGTAGACTACAAGACCGGAGACCCGGATCGAGCCTACCGAAAACTAAAAGGACCCGATGAAAAAATGCCAGACGGTGGAGATTACTGGCGGCAAGCTGTTTTTTACAAAATATTGGTGGACAATTACGAGCAAAAGGATTGGAGAGTCATCAGTTGTGAATTTGACTTTATCGAACCTAACAAAAAAGGCGAGTTTGCCAAGAAAAAAATCATGATACCCGCCCTGGCTATTGATACCGTGATGCAACAGATCACTACGGTTTGGGCAAAAATTCAGGCACACGATTTTTATACCGGATGTGGAAAAGAGGATTGTCACTGGTGTAGTTTTGTTAAAACAAATAATATGCCCGTAGAAATGGAAACCATTGAGGAAGAAGAATAATACTTTACCATTTGTCTGGTTAAAAATCGGAAAATGTGAGACAAAGCCAGTTGTGTGCTGGGTTTTTGCTCCCTCTCCCTGCGAAGAGAACGGGGTGAGGCAAACCCAGGCAGATAAAGGCTATCCTACATTTAACCGGACAACAATAACACTTTATAACATATTTGACAATCTATCAGGCATTCATTAATGCTAAAGCCATTAAGTTTGCGCATCGAAAGGAACAAGTGACACGCATGAAAATTATATTTTACCTGGCAGTTGTATCAGCACTCTTTTTTAGCCTTGTCTTTGCACCCGGTTGCGCACAAATGGTGCCGCCCACCGGCGGTCCACGCGATACCATTCCGCCTGTTTTACTCGGTGCCGTCCCCAAAGATTCTACCCTCAACTTTACCGGCAAAAAAATAATATTGGAGTTTGACGAATTTATCAATCTTGATAAACCCGAACAGGAAGTAATCGTTTCACCCGTACCCAAAACAATGCCGCTGATGGAGGCTAAGCTCCGAAATGTAACCATCACGATAAAGGATACACTGGAGGAAAACACTACTTATAGTATTGATTTCGGCCGCTCTTTAAAAGATCTCAATGAGGGTAACCCTTTCAAAAATTTCACCTACCTGTTTTCCACCGGAAGTTACCTGGACAGTGGTACGCTATCGGGAAAAGTTGTTTTAGCTGAAACCGGAAAGATTGATAGCACCCTCATCGTTATGTTACATCGAAATGTAACTGACTCTGTTTTTAACGATTCTGTAGTAGCAAAGGAAAAACCAAGATATTATACACGGTTAGATAGTGCCGGACTTTTTCATTTCAGTCATATAGCGCCGGGAGACTATCGCATTTTTGCACTCAAAGATGGTGGACAAAAAATGTATATGAGCGGCACAGAACTGTTTGCCTTTTATGACAGCGTTATACAAGTTGGCAAAATAACTACAAGCCCTGTACTATACGCCTTCACTGAGGAGCCGAATGCAAAAGGCGGCAGTGGTAAAGCTGCCCCGCCGGCAAAAGCGCCGCCTAAAAAAGACCAGAAGTTCAGTTATCACACTAATCTTGAATCCGGGCAACAGGACCTGCTTTCCGATCTTCGCTTTACATTCAGCGATTCTTTAGTTTCATTTGATGAAAGCAAGTTACTGGTAACCGATACATTGTTTGCGCCCATTACCGGATATACAATGGAAGCGGACACCACAGGACGGATCATTAATTTTAAATATCCGTGGAAAGAAGACGAGCATTTTAAAATAATATTGGAAAAGGATATAGCCAAAGATTCATCCGGTAATGAGTTAGCCAAATCGGACACCCTTAGTTTTAAAACAAAAAAGAAATCAGATTACGGTGCTTTAAGAATCAGGATGCCTGATCTGGATACAACACAAAACCTGGTTTTACTAATTTTTAAGGGGGATAAGCTCGATAGGGCGCAACCCGCTACCGGGAAGGATCTTCGGTTTGAATTATTTCCTCCCGGCGAATACGAAATAAGATTGTTGTATGATCATAACCACAACAACAAATGGGATACCGGTAATTATTGGGAAAAACGACAACCTGAAAAAATTGTAACCATACCCAAAAAGAATAATATCCGTGCCAATTGGGATAATGAAATTACAATCGAGCTACCAAAAGCTGAACCACCCGATGAATTGTCCCGATGAGATAATTTAAGCGCAGCTTCTTTCAATATTTTATCTTTGCAGGTATGCAAATCTCCTCTTCCCTGTTAGAAAATGTGGTTAACGAATTTTCGCGCCTGCCGGGGGTGGGCAAAAAAACCGCTTTGCGCCTGGTCTTGCATTTGATCAAACAAACACCTGAAGATGTATCGCGGTTAACAGAGGCACTCAACAAAATGAAACAAGAGTTGAAGTTCTGCCGATTGTGCCATAATATAGCGGATGGCGAGTTATGTACTATATGCGCCAACCCCATGCGTAAAAAAGAAAGCATTTGCGTGGTGGAGAATATCCGGGACGTCATTGCGCTGGAAAGTACGCAGCAATATAGCGGATTATACCATGTATTAGGGGGGGTTATATCTCCATTGGATGGTATCGGTCCAGACCAGTTATACGTAGAATCCCTGATAGAGCGGATCACACCAGATATCCGGGAGATTGTATTTGCACTGAGCCCCAATATACAGGGTGATACCACCATTTATTATATACAGAAAAAACTGGAGGCGGCTTTGGCAGCCGGGCTTACTATTACCACCATCGCCAGAGGCATCTCCTTTGGTGGAGAACTGGAATATGCTGATGAACTTACCCTGGGCCGTAGTATCCAAAATAGGATGCCAGTGGAGAAATACGTTTCTCATTAGGCTATTGACGCCCCCAATAACGCAGTATAGCCGAAGGCAGTTGCCAATGAAATGTTTTCCAAAGATTTGATTTTCAATAATTTGATAGGGTCCGAAAAAGAACATAATAGTGAAAAAATGGCGACCTCATTTAGTCGAGATGTAGCTATCGGTGGCGGATTCTTCCTCCCTGCGGTCGTCAGGATGACGGTTGAAATAGCTCCCAAATATCAAGGAACTATAGTTGAAATCACAGTAATTCTACAGTTACATCAAGGCGTTCCCGAAATCGGCCGTAATCGTCTACGCCTGAGGCGAGACAAGTTTTCGGGTGGCTTTTTGCCTTACTTTTTTCCACAAAAAAGTAAGAAAGAAACTGTGCCGGAATTGAAATTTGAGCAGGCATATTATTAAAGAACAAATTCCCGCTTAGATTATATGTCATGTTTTTATTGATTTGGATCTCCTAATGATTTATGCGGGATGAACATAATAAATACGAAGTCACAGACTTGGTACAGCTCGGCACCCTGCATTGGCAACAATGGCAATATTTTTTAATTCAGTAAGCTTTCTTACCTTTGCACCCTCATTCAGGTGGATTTGTTTATTGTTCGGCCTGCATCAAATTGAACTAATAAACGCAAGGAAACAACCCGGTTTCTAAACGTTAAGATTCAATTCGTTACATTTCCTTTAGACATTCTGCCATCACTAAAAGTTATTGTTATGGTAAGTAGTATACGGGAAGCGCTTCAAAACAGGATTTTGATTATTGATGGTGCCATGGGCACCATGATTCAGCGATTTAAACTTACGGAAGCTGACTACCGTGGCGATCGTTTTAAAGACTGGCATTGCGATGTAAAAGGCAATAATGATTTGTTAAGCATCACCCAGCCGGAAATCATTATCGATATCCATAAACAATACCTGGATGCTGGTGCTGATATCATTGAAACCAATACCTTCAGCAGTACGGCCATCGCTATGGCTGACTACGATATGCAGAGCTTTGCCTACGAACTAAATGTAGCTTCGGGACAATGCGCCCGGGAGGCGATAAAACGATCGGGTAAGCAGGCTTGGGTAGCAGGCGCTATTGGTCCCTTAAACAAAACTTTATCGCTGTCTCCGGACGTCAACAATCCCGGTTATCGCGCTGTCACTTTTGATGAAGTAGTGGCGGCCTATTATGAGCAAATTAAAGGATTGGTAGATGGCGGGGTAGATATTTTTCTGATTGAAACCATTTTTGATACGCTGAATGCTAAAGCCGCCATATTTGCTGTTAAAAAATTTTACCGGGATCACCCCGAGGCGCCGCAAAAAGAAATAATGATTAGTGGTACGATTACGGATGCTTCCGGCAGAACATTGAGCGGACAAACCCTGGAAGCTTTTTATACCTCGGTTTCGCATGCCCAACCCTTAAGTGTTGGTTTAAACTGTGCACTGGGGGCTAAAGAAATGCGGCCACATATTGCTGAGCTGTCGCAGATTTCCTCCAGTTACGTATCGGCTTATCCTAATGCCGGACTGCCGAATGCTATGGGTGAATACGATGAAGAACCTTCTGAAACGGCGCATTTTTTGGAAGATTGGGCAAAAGAAGGTTTTGTCAATATTGTTGGTGGTTGCTGCGGTACCACACCAGACCATATCAGGCATATAGCAGAAAGTGTAAAAAATTTGGTGCCGAGATCTCTACCAGTAATGGAGAAGGAGTTGGGTTGAGAAGGTGAAAATGGAGCAAATTTGGCTTCTCAAAAATGACAATCAAAAGCACAACATATGAAAACAACAACATTTTTAGCCATCACTGATGATGAAATTGTAGAAAGAATATATGTAGTACGAGGAATAAAAGGGATGTTAGGCAGAGATTTGGCAGGAATGTATGGTGTTGAAACAAGAGTTTTAAATCAGGCTGTGACTAGAAATTTGTCCAGATTTCCTGGAGACTTTATGTTTCAAATTACGATTGATGAATTCAAAAACTTGATATCACAAAATGTGACATCAAGTTGGGGAGGTACCAGAAAAATGCCCTTTGCTTTTACCGAACAAGGTGTAGCTATGCTATCCTGTGTATTACGTTCCGAAAGAGCCATACAGGTAAACATACAGATCATAAGAGTGTATACCAGAATGAGACAGTTACTACTGGACAATAAAGCATTATGGACTAAATTAGAAGGAATAGAAAAGGCGTTAACTAAAAAGGACGAAGAAGTAGAAACCATTTTCAAAGTATTGAAAAAGTTGTTGGGTCAACCTAATGCAACAAGAGAACCTATTGGATTTAAAATTCCACGAAAGAACTAATAACCGACATGTCAAATAATATCTCCATAAAACCCTTCCTGCGTTTATCCGGATTAGAGCCATTGGTTGTACGCCCGGAAACCAATTTCATCAATATTGGCGAAAGAACCAACGTAACCGGTTCCAAAAAATTTGCCCGACTGATTCGGGAAAATCATTACGAAGAAGCATTGAGCATTGCCCGGCAACAAGTAGAAAACGGCGCCCAGGTGATAGATATCAATATGGATGATGCCTTGCTGGATGGCGTGCAGGCGATGACCACTTTTATCAATCTGGTACAAAGCGAGCCGGATATCGCTAAAGTGCCTATCATGATTGACAGTTCTAAATTTGAAATCATAGAAGCCGGGCTAAAATGTGTGCAGGGAAAATGTATTGTAAACTCCATCTCCATGAAAGAAGGGGTGGAGAAATTTATCGAACAGGCAATCGTATGCCAGAGTTATGGTGCCGCAGTAATAGTGATGGCTTTTGATGAAGTAGGGCAAGCTGATACCAAACAACGCAAAATAGAAATCTGTCACCGCGCCTACAAAATATTAACAGAGCAGGTAGGTTTCGATCCACAAGACATCATATTTGATCCCAACGTATTTGCTGTAGCCACCGGATTAGAGGAACACAATAACTATGGTGTAGATTTTATAGAAGCTACCCGCGAAATAAAAAGATTGATGCCATTAACAGGTGTCAGTGGTGGTGTCAGCAATCTTTCCTTCTCCTTCAGGGGCAATGAACCAGTAAGAGAAGCGATGCATTCTGTTTTCCTATATTATGCCATTAAGGTGGGCATGAATATGGGGATTGTAAATGCAGGACAACTGGTGGTATATGACGAGATAGAGCCAGAGTTAAGGAATCTTTGCGAAGACGTAATTCTGAATCGTAATAATGAGAACAATGAGTCTACTGAAAAACTCATTGCGTTTGCAGAAACGGTAAAGTCAAAAGGCAAGGTTCAGGTGAAAGATGAAGCCTGGCGTAATGGAACTGTGGAAGAACGTTTGTCTCATTCGCTTGTAAACGGTATCACAGATTATATAGATGGAGATACAGAAGAAGCTCGTTTAAAATATCCCCGCCCCCTGGAAGTGATAGAAGGTCCATTGATGGCTGGCATGGGTGTGGTTGGCGACTTATTTGGGGCGGGCAAAATGTTTCTTCCGCAGGTAGTTAAAAGTGCCCGGGTGATGAAAAAAAGTGTTGCCTGGCTATTGCCTTTTATTGAAGCTGAAAAACTAAAAGGGGGCGTTGGAAGCAGTGCATCCAAAATATTACTGGCCACTGTGAAAGGCGATGTACACGATATTGGTAAAAATATTGTTGGCGTGGTATTGGGTTGCAACGGTTACGAAATTATTGATATGGGCGTAATGGTGCCGGCAGATAAAATACTCGACAAAGCAGAAAAAGAAAATGTAGATATCATAGGATTAAGTGGATTGATTACGCCATCGTTAGATGAGATGGTCAATGTGGCGCATGAAATGAAACGTCGAGGAATGAAACAACCCTTGTTGATTGGCGGTGCTACCACTTCCAGAATGCATACAGCGGTTAAGATAGCACCACAATATGACAATGGCGTAGTGCATGTATTGGATGCCAGTCGTAGTGTAACCGTAGCCGGATCTTTGTTGAATGAACAAAAACAGGGCTTTCTGGAAAAAACAAAGGTAGAGTATCAGAAACTGAAAACAGATTTTGAAAACAAAAAGCCGGTAAAAGAATACCTCTCTTTTGCTAATGCACAGCAAAACAGGGTAAAAATTGATTGGGACAACTATACGCCACCGGTACCCACTTTCACAGGCACTAAATTGTTCCCGGACTATGACTTAAATGAACTCCGCAACTTTATTGATTGGAAACCCTTCTTTATCTCCTGGGAATTGCATGGAAATTTTCCTCAAATACTGACCGACGAAAAAGTGGGCGTAGAAGCAACCAAACTTTATAATGATGCCAACAAAATGTTGGATATGATTATTGCAGAGAAATGGGTAACAGCACAGGGAGCCATAGGATTTTGGCCAGCCTGCAGCGATAACAAGGATACGATCCATCTTGATAATGCCGGACAAAGCATACATCTTGAATCGCTCAGGCAACAGATAAAAAAAGCACCCGGGCAACCGAATTTGAGTTTGACTGATTTTATAAAACCGGGGCCCTCCCCCATCCTTCCCAAAGAGAACGGGTCTGACCATCTCGGCGCTTTTTCCGTAACCATCCATGGTATAGAACCACATATAGAACGTTTTGCAAAAGACCACGACGACTATAGCAAAATTACCCTGCAGGCTTTGTGTGATCGGCTGGCAGAAGCCTTTGCTGAATGCCTGCACGAGAGGGTAAGAAAAGAATTCTGGGGGTATGTAAAAGATGAGCAACTCAGCAACGAAGAGTTGATTAAGGAGAAATACCAGGGTATTCGACCCGCACCTGGTTACCCTGCTTGCCCGGACCATACTGAAAAGATAAAATTGATGGAATTACTCGGTGGCGAAAAAGCAACTGGCATCAGCCTCACCGAGTCCCTGGCTATGTATCCCGCCGCCGCCGTTTGTGGCTGGTATTTCAGTCACCCTCAAAGCCAGTACTTTGGCGTAGGGAAAATACAGGAGGATCAGTTTGAAGATTATGTTCAACGCAAACAGGACGAACTATCCCGGGAAGAAATGGAGAGATGGTTGCGCCCTGTAATGGAGTAATAAAATAGACAAGGCCACTTTCGGGTAGCTCTGTCTATTTTATCATTGTCTTCTCTGATGCATAGTTAGTTACTATCCTGAATCAATACCCATCATTCTGCCAGCCATTGGTATTGGCGACATTTTGTATTTCAATCTGTGGCACCGGGAATACCCTCCTGTTATTATCTACCAGTGGATACACTACACCCATCTGACCCGTTCTTACAATATCAAACCAACGGTCTAATTCGAGCGCTAACTCTAATCTGCGCTCTTTGTACACAGCCGTCCGAAAAGATTCCTTTGAAGGCAGATCTACAAAGCTCAATTCTGCAATATCTGCATTGTCTCTCACTGCATTCAGCGCATCTAATGCTTCATTGCTGGGATAAGCACTTTCGTTCAAAGCTTCGGCATACATCAGCATTACATCGGCACAGCGGAGTACAGGCATGTCCATGCTGGTTTCTTCTCCTTGCACCGGTCCGTCAAATTTTCCAGGCCGCTGTCCATTGCCTGTGGGCGCCACCAAAGCTTTCCTGTTATCGCCGCTTTCAAACAAATCCTGTGGTAACGTGATCGCATTGTTGTCTCCAGAATTTCTATAGCGATTATTTTGCAAAACAGCTTCACCAATCCCTCCTAAAAGATATTGCACAGAAAATAGTATGTCTTTACTGGTTTTTAAACCGTTGGGAAATGTTTGGGGTTGTGGTAGCAAACCTACCTGCGTTCCAAGGTTTATTTTCTCCACCAATGGAGCTAACAATGCGGAGGCTTCCGTAAATTTTTGCTGATAGATGTAAACTTTTGCCAGCAAAGCCTTGGCTGCATGTGCCGTCGCACTTCCTTTTACTGTTGTTGGCCAAGTTTCCGGCAAATTGTCAACCGCTGTTTTTAAATCATCTTCTATAAGTGCATAAATAGCAGTAACTTCTGCCCGCTGATTCTGACGAGCTTCCTCGGTAGTTTGCGGTGTAGTAATTAATGGCAACTTTCCCCACAAACGGGTAGCATTAAAATAACTGAGCGCTCTTAAAAACCGGGCTTGTGCTACAATCTGACTTTTACGGGTTTCATCCATTTTAATCTCCGCCGCGTTGCTAATAATGATATTAGCCCTGAAAATAGATCGAAAACACCCTAGCCATGCATCGGTAACGATTGTATTGTCCGGGCGTTCTGCAAATGATTCAATCTGGTAACGTACACCACCACTCGCGCCCTGATCATTATCCATCACGTTATCCCCCCTCACTTCCATCAACGCTATAAAATTCTGTCCATACTGCGAATTATGCTGTAATGCATCAAAAGCTGCCACTAAACCACCCTGCAAGCCTTTTTCATCCACATAAAAAGTAGCTTCGGTAGGGGAGTCAATAGGTTTGAGATCTAAAAACTTTTTGCAGGACACCGATCCAAAGGTTACCCCCAGGATCCATATAATAAATTGGAATTTTTTCATCGTCATCTGTTTTAGAAGTTTACATTAATACCAACTGAAACTGTTTTGGCTGTAGGATAAACGCCATAATCTTCCCCGTTAGTGGTACTGGCAGTTCGGTTGGAAACCTCAGGATTGTATCCTTCATAATTGGTAAAAGTGAACATATTCTGCAAACTGATATACAGCCGGGCTTTTGCGATAGACAGCCGATCCGACACAGCTGTAGAAAGTGTATACCCGAGCGTTATGTTTCTAACACGTAAATAGCTTCCATCTTCTATGTGCCAGGAAGACGTAATACCATTCTGTCCTTTTCCAACACGGTTCGCCCTCACATTCTGACCACTGCCCGGATCCGATTCCGATTTCCAACGGTTCAATGCGCCGATGTAATTGTTCATATTGCCCTCATGATTGTAGAAATACCGGCGGCCCAGGTTGAGTATTTTATTACCAGCCACACCCTGGAAAGCAGCAGACAGGTCGAAACTTTTCCATTGAAAATCGGTGGCAAAACCGAAAGTGTATTTGGGTTGATAGCTACCCAGGATTACCCGGTCACTGGTAAGGTTGATGGTTCCGTTTTGGTCAGCATCTTCAAACTTAAAGTCACCGGGTTTAGTGGATGCCAATCCAAAATTATTAGGCGCGTCCTGAAAATGCGGATAGGCATCTACATCCGCCTGGTTGGCAAATACGCCTAACACATTTGGCAAAAAGTAAGAGCCGATAGGATGACCTACACTGGTAATGAAGTAGGCGTTAGCAACAGATCCATTACTGATGATATCTGCATTGCCAGGCCCCAGTTCTACTACCTTATTCCGGTTGGTAGAAAAATTAGCAGAAGCATTCCAGGTGAGTTCGCCAAAACGATGACGGGTGCCCAGGTTTATTTCAAAACCTTTATTGTTAACCTTGCCAATATTAATCAACTCTGAGCTAAAGCCGGTAGACAATGGTACAGGCACATCCAACAGCAGATCTTTAGTATTGCTATTATAATAATCCAAAGATAAAGTCAGCTTATTTGACCAGAAGCCAGCATCCAACCCGAAATTAGTTTGTGCTGTTTTTTCCCAGCTCAAATCAGGGTTAGGTCTGGCCGTTGGCGCAGCGCCATTGATTGCGCCAGGAGGGTCAGAGCCAAATATATAGGCAAAGTATTCCATCTTGCCCAGGGAACCATATGACGGAATCTTAAAGTTTCCTGTCAATCCATAGCTGGCTCTTACCTTAAGATCAGAAACAAAAGAAATGTTCTCCATAAATTGCTCATCAGAAACACGCCATCCTGCAGAAACAGAAGGAAAACTACCCCATCTATTGTTTACCCCAAATTTAGATGATCCATCCGCCCTTACAGATGCTGTTAGGAGATATTTACCCTGGTAATTGTATTGAACCCGGGCGATACCAGACGCCAACGACCATTGAGATTGTGTAGAAGTGCCGTCGGTTACCCTACCAGCACTCAGGGTGGTAATCTGATTACTGATAAATCTTGTGGCATAAGCGTAGTTGCCCCGCAAATCATCCTTTTGGGTAGACCACCCGGCCAACACATTCAGCGAGTGATCTCCGAATTGTTTGCTGTATGTAAGCGTTTGTTCCAGCATCCAATTGAAGTTCGCCACTGTTTCCGACGTAGCGGTCGCTTCTGTTTCAGGGTTACCAGCTGTATTAGAAGCAGGAAAAGTAGACGGTCGGAACTTGTCCTGACGCATGCTATACAAATCGTATGCAAACAAGGCTTTGTATTTTATATCGTCAGTTATAGCAGCCTCTACAAAAGCATTACCAAGTAAGCGGGTAGACAATACATCGTTTTTCTGCAACATGGCCAGCGCCACGGGATTCCAAGCTTGTGTCTGTGCGTTACCGTTTTGCACAAAACCATCTGGCAAGGTTGTTCTTGTATCACTGCTCCAGGAATTTTGCGAAAAATTATAAGTTCCATTCGGGTTGAATACCGGCCATATGGGTGCATAATGCAGTGCAGAGGACACCACACCTCCCCCGTCAGCCGCATAGGTACCATCGCTATTTACCCGCTTCTCCTGCGACATGGAAGGATTAAGATTAATTCCGAACCTGAAGATTCCCCTGTTACCCTCAAGGTTAATCCGCACACCGTATCTTTTGAATCCACTATTGATTATAATGCCATCCTGGTTAAAATAATCGAGTGACGTATAATACCGGAAATTTTCTGACCCACCGGCGGCAGAAATGACATGGTTCTGAATGAGTGCATTCCGGAATATCTCGTCTTGCCAGTCAGTATTCGTCAATCCCCCTTTTCCCTCCAGGTAGGGTACTACCTCCACGGGAATGATCGTGTTTTGATTTCGATTTGTATTCACGAGTCGTGTAGCATTATCGTCTGACAAACTGTATGCAATCGGAGCAAGTCCCTGGGATGCCCGGCGCAGATTATTGGATATCATTTGATCGCTATAGCTGTTATTACGGGCATCCCGCACCAGTTCGGCATACTGATATGCATCCAACATACCTATCTTTCGGGCTACCTGTTGTTGTCCCACATAGCTATTAACACTTAGCTGCATCTTCCCTCTCCTGCCCTGCTTTGTATTAATCAAGACCACGCCATTAGATCCACGTGATCCATAAATGGCTGCCGAAGAAGCATCCTTCAGCACTTCTACCGATTCAATATCATAGTTGTTAAGTGTATTTAAGTTATTACCAGAAATCGGAAATCCATCAACAACATATAAAGGTTCTGTTCCGGCAGTAATGGTTCCCACACCTCTCACTTTAATAGACAATGGTGCTCCGGGTTGCCCTGTTCCTTGTGCCACCTGCACTCCGGTCATCCTACCCACCATTGCCTCTGCTACATTGCTGATGGGTTGGTTTTCCATATCCTTCGCCCTTATCCCCACCACAGCGGTGGTCACATCTCGCTTTCGCTGACTTCCGTATCCCACTATGGTTACCTGTTCCAGCGATTGCGCTTCATCTTCCATTACAATCGATAGTTCAGCTGCCTCGCCGCCTACCTGATAATCAGAAACGGTCTTCGAAGTAAACCCAACCATCGTAAAAGTAAAACTGTAAGTAGCCTGGGGGAGATTAATAAAACTGAACTTTCCATTCACATCCGTTTGTGTAGCCGCCGAAGTTTTGCTAGCGGTGTTAGTAGCAGTTACTGTAACGCCTGCCAATGGTGCTCCTTTTTCATCTAATACCGTTCCCGTTACTTGCGCCTGTACCGTGTACATCAGCAGCAACAGAGGTGTAATCATAAGCCTGGTATACCAAGTCATAAACAATAGTTTGATGTTAACAATTAGATTATTTCACGATATTAAAATCATAAAATAACTGATAGCATACCAAATATAGAATTATTGTTGATAACTAAATATCAGTGTTTTATGGAAGGTGGTATAATAGGAGGAAATAACAAATACGAAGATCGGACTATCCGATAGAAAATTGAGTTGTTTGAAAACACTTATGTTCATTTGCAGTTTTCACTATCTTAAGCAAAAGCCTGGCGCTTTTCAAAGGCTAGCATTTTATTTTTATAGTTCCAATTTGAATCCTAGATTAGCTTACCACATTATATCATAATTATTTCGTTACTGCAATGTTAACCAGAAAAGAATTCCTTTACAATACTGAAAGTTCAGTAGGTCCAATACTGACATTTCAGTACCCTGCTTCAAAAGATAATCAATAGTTTCACATATGCGTTACGTATGGTTGATTTTTTCATTTTTTATCATAAGCAGTTTGCCGCAATGCAAATCGCCACAGCCACAAAAAACTCCGGTATACCACCTGCGTTTAAGTGACACCATGCGTACCGTTTTAAAGGAAGCCGCGGCCATCAGGAAACAAAATCAACGAAACGGGTTCTATGCATACCTCCAGGCACTCGAGCTGGCTAAAAAGCTAAATGACCCTCCTGCCATTATAGAAGCATACAGACGAGCGATCTTCATTGGAGGTGTTGTATTGTATAAAACAGACACTACCAGGCAACTGGCTACAGAAGCGATTGCTTATGGAGAGCAGTTGAACGACCCCAATACCTTGTGTGAGATGTATGGGCTGCTTGGAATAACCTACCAGGTAGTTGGCATGACAGATTCCGCGGTGGAAGTGAACCAGAAAGCGCTCTACTATATGGATCAGGACAAAGCACCAGACTCCTTGAAAAACTGGCCATTGTACATAAATATTGCAGACTTATATGCTGCACTCGGTAACCAATCACTGGCAATAGAATACACTAAAAAATACCTCAACGAATATGCTGTCAAAATAAAAGATACTGCCAGGATGATCAGTTCCTACAGTAATCTGTCAAACTATTATACTTATGCTAACAAAACGGATTCCTCCAGTATTAACATGCGGGAAGCTTATAGGCTGAATAAATTATCAGGAGAGGAACTGGACTTTGTATGCCTGGGTATGGCAGCCATGTATAACAATAACAGGTTGTTCGACTCCGCTTACCTGTTTAGTCAAAAGAGCCTGGAACTATACCGTAAAGAAGGGAATCACTTTGGGGTTGCTAAATCAATCACAATACTCCTGGAGATTGCAGTAGAATCAAAAAACAAAACACTTGGTTCGGAGATATTGCAGGAACCCGTTACCAAAACTGTTTTATACGACAAATCACTGCCACCGGCACAACAAAAGCAACTGCACGAATCAGCCTGGCGTATCTATGATGCTTTGGGGCAAGCAGATTCCGCCTATGCACACATCAAGCAAAGCCACAGCGTCTCATCATTGATACGGGATTTGGAAACCAATAAAGATTTGGAAAAATATGAGCTGGAACGCAAAAAAGTAATGCAGGAAAATGTATTGCTGGCCAAACAACTCCAGATAACCAATAAAGACAATCTCATTCTACTGTTGGCACTCCTTACAGCTATTGCTACAGCAATTGCCGCTATTATATTTGCCGTTCACAGAAGAAAACGCATACTGCAGGAAAAGAAAATAGAACTGCTGTACAAAGAAAAAAAATGGGAAGGGGAAAAAGCAGCATTAAAGGGCCAATTGGAAGAGCGAAATCGCATTAGTCGTGAGCTGCATGATGATCTCGGTGCTACCCTTACCTCCATCATTCTGCGTAGCGAAGTAATTAAAAGAAACAATCCCGCACTCAGGGGAGAAGTGAATGACATTAGTGAATCCGCTAACAGCATGGCTGATACCCTCAATGAAATTGTATGGAGTCTTAATAGTCGCAACGACAGCCTATTGGGACTAACTGCTTACGTTCGTAAATTTGCTGTTGCCTTTTTAAGGCAGGCTAATATTGAAGTGCTGTTTAGTGATAATTTGCCTGTTGAAGATATAGAGGTAGACAGTGCTATCCGTCGTTCCATTTATTTAAGCACAAAGGAAATCATCAACAATATTGTAAAACACAGTGGTGCTATGCAGGTAAATATATCATTCAACTTTAATGATGGTGCGTTCAGCATTATTGTAAAAGACAATGGAAAAGGCATGCACCTAAGCAACAACAAAGACGACGGCAACGGACTGCATAATATCAGGAGAAATATGGAGCTAATTGGCGGCTGGTACCATACCAAAGAAAATGCCGGATTGGAAGTAGAGATAGGCACCAGGCTACATAATTAAAACAACCTAACTATGATAAGAATTGCAATTGTGGAGGATAACCATAGTATCCGAAAATTATTGGCTGATATCATTAAAAGCGATGATAGATTTTACTGCACCGGCTTATATCCTAATGCTGAAGAAGCTATTAAAGGGATTCCTGAGGTACTACCCGACATCGTATTAATGGATATAGGATTGCCAGGCATGAATGGCATTGACTGCGTCCGTATTTTAAAAAACGATTGCCCTGGGGTAGAGTTTATGATGTGTACGATACACGATGAAGACGAGAAAGTATTTGACGCCCTCGAAGCCGGTGCCAACTCCTATATCTTAAAAAGAACCGAATCCGAAAAATTATTGACCGCCATACAGGATCTGTATGAAGGAGGAAGCCCTATGAGCAGCGACATCGCCAGGAAAGTAGTGCAAAACCTCCAGAAAAAAAGTGATGTCAAAAAAGAATATGGTATTACGCCCCGGGAAGAGCAAATCCTTGCTTTACTATCGAAGGGACTGCTCTACAAAGAAGTGGCAGATGCGCTATCGATTAGCGTTAAAACTATTAAGAAGCATATCTATAATATCTATGAAAAAATGCATGTACACAGCAAAGTAGAAGCTGTAAATAAATATCTTGGAAAATAATTAGAAATGCAGCTCCGTCACCCAACTATGCAGACACAGTTCCGTTAAAGGCTTTTTCTTTCAAATTAATGGAAGAAAGAGAAACAACCTTCCACTGTTTGGCACTAAGAAAGCCGAGCAGACAGTAGAAGCAGCCTATAGCCGGAAGGGAATGCAAAAATCCGGCGTCCAGTTCACCGACACCCTACGAAGTGTTATCCATCCGCAAGCAAATACTGCTTCCACCCAATTACGTGTAGGTACTAGGAACAGCTCATTACAAAAGAATACAGTTTATATTCCGTAATTCCTTCCCACAAAAATTCATTGCTCTCTCGAGATTAATGACCAAATGAGTTCCGTTTTTAAGATGCACTCTTCCGGCTTCTTATCGCCAAAGCTTTATGATAAATAAGCGGAAAAACTAACAAAATGAAAACAGTGGCTGTTACCAGCCCACCAATAATCACCACAGCCAGTGGTTTTTGGCTCTCGGAACCAATGCCGGTACTTAATGCTGCGGGCAGCAAACCGATCGCAGCCATTAATGCGGTCATAACAACCGGTCGGGTTCGAATTTTTACCGATTTAAAAATAGCTTCTTCCAGACTATTGGAAACGGCTGCCTGTTTATGAAATTCTGTAATGAGAATGACCCCATTTTGAATACAAATGCCAAAAAGGGCAATAAAACCAACCCCCGCAGATATCCCAAAGTTAATACCGGTAATATGCAATGCCAGAATACCCCCAATCAATGCAAATGGTACATTGATTAATACATACCCCGCATCTTTTGCATTTCCAAACATAACAAACAGCAGCACAAATATCAACAGCAGACTAATAGGTACTACCTGTGTCAATCGCTGTCCTGCCCGCACCTGGTTCTCAAACTCTCCCGTCCATTCTATCCTATAACCGGCGGGCAACTTCACATGTTGTTTCACATTGCGTTGGGCTTCGGCAATCGTACTGCCCAAATCTCTTTCTCTTACCGAAAATTTCACACCGATAAATCTTTTGGTATTATCCCGGTAAATAAAAGCAGGACCTGTTACCTGTTTAATAGCCGCTACTTCCTTTAAGGGTACGGTGCTGCCGGTAATTGTTGGTATCATCAGCATCAGGAAATCATGTTCGTTTTTTCGGAAGTCTTTATCATAGCGGATCCGGATATCAAACCGTTTTTCTCCTTCGTATTTCTGAGTGGCTGTCTTACCGCCTATGGCCATTTCTATTACAGCCTGTGTTTCGCCTTTGGTAATACCATATATGGCCATCTTTTCTTCGTCGAGTATTATGCTAATTTCCGGCTGGCCTATGTTTCGAAGAATCCCAACGTCCTTTACACCTGCCACGTCTTTGATCTGTTCAATTACATCGTTTGCGTATACATCCAACTTGTCCAGATCGTCACCATATATTTTGACAGCATTAGAGGCTTTTATTCCTGCAGCAGCTTCAGCCACATTGTCTACTATCGGTTGAGAATAGTTGTAGGTAATGCCAGGATATTGAGAGAGCCGGGCATCCATTTCTTCAATGATGCGTTCCATACTCATGCCTCTTCGCCACTCTTTCTTAGGTACCAGGTCTACCTGGAACTGGACAAAATAAAAACCATTGGGATCAGTACCATCATTACTTCTACCCGTTTGAGAAAGTACATCATCCACCTCGGGAAACTTTCGAAGCTCACCCCTCAATTCGTTGGTCAATTTCACACTCTCTGTCAACGACATACTCATAGGCAATTCAGCTGTCACCCACAAGGCGCCTTCATTCAATTGCGGAAGAAATTCGGTACCCAGCCAACGGGTTGAAAAAAGCGTCAAGGCAAAAGATACGCAAGCAATAAAAAGAGTCGACTTTTTATGCCCGAACGTAAACCGGAACCCGCGGAAAACAATATTGTTTACAAAACGAACAAAGAAATTCTCTTTTTCCTTTACATTTTTCCGAAGTAACATCGCACTCAATACCGGCACCAATGTCAGCGTAAAAATCAAAGCACCCAGTAGAGCAAAACCCAGTGTCCATGCCAAAGGAGAAAACATTTTGCCTTCCACTTTTTCAAAAGAAAAAATAGGCAGCAACGCGGAAATAATTATCAGTTTAGAGAAAAATATAGCTTTCCCCATTTGAGTGCCTGTTGTTTTAATAAGGCCCAACTTGGCTAACTTATTAAACTTCTCCATGCCTACTTTACGGGCCTTATGATCCAATGCTACAAATAGCCCCTCTACCATTACCACAGCACCATCAATTATTATTCCGAAATCTATCGCCCCCAAAGAGATAAGGTTGGCACTCATGCCTTTCAACTTCAACATGAGAAATGCAAATAAAAGAGACAATGGAATAACCACAGCCACTACCAGCGTAGTACGCCAATCTGCCATGAATAGAAATACAATTACCGTCACCAACACTATCCCTTCTAACAGATTATTCATTACTGTCTTAGTACAATATTCCATCAGGGTATCCCGATCGTAAAAAGTTTCCATCCTTACATCCGATGGCAGAATAGACGTGTTTAACTCTTCTATTTTTTCTTTCACCCGTTCCAACACCTCGCTGGGGTTTTCACCTTTCCGCATCACCACAATACCCTCTACCACATCATCTTCATCATTTAAACCTACCTGTCCTACCCTGGGTTTGCTTGCTTCATGTACGTCTGCTACATTTTTTACCAGCAGTGGATTCCCGTTAAAAATATCAACAATGGTATTCTCAATATCCTGTTTACTATCCAACATTCCTATCCCTCTTACAACGTAAGACTGCCCATTTTTTTCTATAACATCGCCCCCAACATTCAAATTGGAGGAAGAAATGGCTTCAAATAACTCTAAAGGTGTCAGGCTGTATTGTTGAAGCTTTACGGGATCTACAGAAATTTCATATATCTTTTCCTGACCGCCGAAAGCTACTACATCTGCTACCCCCGGCACACGACGCAGCTCCCTGTCGATAGTCCAGTTCTGAATCGTCAGCAGGTCCCTGGAGTCCCTGGCCTTACTTTTTAGTACATACCGAAATATCTCACCGGTCGGGCCATAGGGCGGTTGCACTTCCGCATCCACCCCCACCGGCAACTCTACATTCTGCAATTGGTTGTTTACCTGCTGACGCGCAAAAAAATCTTCCACGTCATCCTCAAAAATAATTTTGACAACGGACAACCCAAACATTGTTACACTACGCACATTTGTTTTACGCTGCACGCTGTTCATGGCTATCTCAACCGGTGTTGTCACAAAACGCTCTACTTCTTCGGCACTTCTTCCATTCCATTCGGAAACGATGATAATCTGGGTATTGGTTACGTCAGGGAAAGCTTCTATCGGAATCTTAATATAACTGACAATACCTGCCAAAGCCAATAGCCCCACCCAAAAGAAAGTGAAGAATCGGTTTTTCAATGAAAAGGCTATGATGTTCCTGATAAACTTATTCACTATAAAATATTCATTAATGATCAATGCGGCACCAGCTAGTCATTCAGCGCATCATAAATAAGCAATGCATTTTGTGTAATCACAGTCTCCCCTTCTGCTATCCCAGCGCTCACATACGATAGCTCATCCAGCTGCCTGTACAAATCCACCTCGCGGGTTTCAATCTGGTCCTTATTAACAAATACCATCACCCAATATTTACTTTTGTCAAAAATGATTGCCCGCGAAGGAACTGCCACTAAAGCTTTATTTTCCGAAAAACTGATATTAACAGTACAATTCATTTCTGCCTTCAGTTTAAAATCATAGTTAGGGATGGTTATCCTGATTTTCATTGATTTCGTTTCCCGGTCGATAACATTATAGATTTTATCGATTTTACCAACAAAAGTGGTATCCGGAAAAGACAAGGTTTTTATGCGGGCAGTGTATCCCTGCTGCACTTTGCCTATATCGCTCTCGTTTACATTGGCTACCGCCCATATTTCACGGGTGTCGGCTATTTCAAATACCGGATCTGCATTATCAGAACGCAACAACTCGTTGGCAACAATCTTTTTACTGATTACAAAACCACTCGTAGGCGCCGTTACCCTAAAAATAGACCCGCCACTCAACTGATAAATACCGTACAACTGTTTTATCCTGTCGACCTCGGATCGGGCTATCTCCAATTCTTTCTCAGCCTGCGTCACATCTTTCTCCGAATTGAGTTTCCCTTCAAAAAGGTCTTTGGCCACCTGCAAATTTTTCTCGGCGATTGCCTGATTATTTATAGCCGTCAGCCGATCTTTTTCAAAACCAGCCACTTCGCCACTCTGAATCGTTGCCAATACCTGTCCCTGCTTCACATAATCACCCAAACCAACATCTATAGTTTTCACTACCCCGCCTACCACGGGATATACCTGAGCCGTTTTATTATTGTCTGCGGTAATCTTCCCAAAAAAACGGATGTCATTTTTCACGTCTGCCAGGTTCGCTTTTGCGAATTCACATTTGGCCAACATACTATCAGTTATTCTAAATGCAGCCGCCGCTTCGGGTTGCTTATTTCTGCAGCCAATCTGCCCCACGACGATAAGTAATAAAAAGAAAACGGTTTGTCTATTCATGACTATTTTAGTATAAATCGGTACCTGTAAGTGCATTCAAATGTTCAGCGGAAGTAACCAACTGTGTCCTGATTCTTGCCAATTCGGAGATAGCGTCGTAATAAGATTCGAAAAAATCAATGAATTCTATAATAGATACATTCCGCTTCTGAAAATTGGTTACCATTCCCTGTATGGTTGTTTCAAAATCTTCGTTATAAAGCGACACAGCTTTTTTATACTCTGCCACCGTTTGCATATACAATGCGTAGTAGTTTTGAATACCGGCCATTAGCTCTATTTGCATCGCGCCTAAATCATATTCGGATTGCCGAAGCCTATAACGGGCAGATTGAATATTTCCTTTGTTGCGATTCCAAAAAGGAAGAGGAATGGAAATACCTACATTTAATTCGTTGTTGAAGGCACCACTTCTCTGATCATAAAAACTATTTACAGTAAGATCCGGCACCGCAAGTTTCCTTTGATAGTGAAGATACTGTTCAGCCAACACCCTATCCTGTTCTTTCAACAGCAATTCGGGCCGATTCCGCTGCGCTGCCACCCTCAATTCTTCCAACGTATTCAACCTGATGTAGTTTTCAATATCCTGGTCGGAAAAACGAAATGCAACTGGCAATGTGGTACTCAATAGCGTTTGTATAGTAGCATGCGCCTCATAATATCCTTTGTAGATCTCAGCCCTGTCGTTGTTAAGTTGCAGATAGGCCCCCTTTAGTCTCACCACTTCTTTCAGCGCAATATTCCCTTTAGAAGCCTGTTGCTGATAAGCATTCAATAAGGTATCCAATAGATCCAATTGTAAAGAAAATTTTTCCAGCAACTGTTGCTGCTGCCCCAGTGCAAATAACGAACTGTGCAATTGAAACTTCAGTTGACGCATCAACTGTTGAAACTCCAACTCCGCAATTCTTGCATTTGTTTTGGCTAATTCTATTTCGGCTTTTCGTTTACCACCCAATATTATCAACTGTTCCAACTCGAAATATTTCTGCCCCGTTGCACCCGCGTGAAATGCTTTTTTGTTTTCCGGGTCATAAGCATTAAAATTGGCCGAAAACACAGGATTCGGATACAGTTTAGCCTGAATGATCTGGGCTCTTTCTGCTTCAATATTCATTGTTGCAGCCAGCAATTGAAAATTTTTGGATTGAAAAATACTGTCAGCTTGTGTCAAATTGATAAATAAAGTATCCGCTTGAGCATTCACAGTAGCATATCCCGACAGAAAAACTATAACAACTATTACAATTCTATTCATTTGCACGCCTTTTGAAAGCTGCACAAAAGTCTTTTTATGGACCTTAAAATCTCCTTAATTAGAATAAAATTGTGCTTAAGAGAGGCACATTTATAATGAAGTTATCATTTGTGAAACCAAACTTAAATATATTGCGTCGGTAACAAGCGGCTACCGCATTCAAACATAACTTTGCGATTATGAATGTTCTGCTGATAGAAGATGATCTTACACTTAGTCAAAATATTTCGGATGCTCTAAAAGGAGAAGCGCTGAATGTTGAAGTTGTTTTTGACGGATTGCTGGCAGAACGGATGATAAAAAAAAGCACCTTCGATTGTATTATTATGGATGTAAATCTCCCCGGAAAAAACGGCTTTGATTTATGCCGGGATTTTAGAGTATACAATACACAGACACCTGTTATCATGTTAACAGCGTTTGCAGACCTGGAAGATAAAATACAGGGATTTGATTGCGGAGCAGATGACTACCTGACCAAACCCTTTTTTATGCGAGAGTTGCTGATGCGGGTGAATACACTTATCAAAAGATACAAAAACAATTTTAACAGAGATGCCGGAAGCAATATTACCGCCGGCGACATTACAATAAACGATGTGCAGAAAAAGGTTCACAGGGCTGGAAAAGAAATCGCACTCACACCCAGGGAATACCAGATTCTATATAAACTAGCCGTCAACAACGGAGAGGTAATTTCCAAGTCGGAATTGATAAAGGAAATATGGGGAACTTCTTTTGATTCTAACACCAATACCATTGAGGTTTATATTAATTTTCTGCGAAATAAGCTGGACAAACCCTTTGGCAAAAACACTATTAAAACAAAAGTTGGTTTTGGATATTATCTGGACGTCATTTAAATACGCCTATATTGAAAATCAGGGATAAAATACTATTGTACTTTTCTGCAACCGTTACGCTATTATCAGCTGTAGCCTTTTTCTTGATATACCTGTTGTTTGCAGAATACAGGGAAGAACAATTTCAACAACAGCAAAAAGAAAAAATAGAACATACCATTCGTTTGCTGGAAAGACACCAAAAGAACAGTGCAGAATTATCCAATTTCCTTGATGAGCAGGATATCAATGATTTTTTTGACGAAAAGCTGCTTGTATTTAACCAGAATAAAAAGAAAATCTTCTCCAGTCTTGACAGTCTCGATATCAGCAGGGAGGAAGAGCTGCTTTCCCAGTTGTCACATTCAAAAAAATGGATCGAAACTACAGAAGGCAACTACGATCTGATAGGTGTGTACCTGGTGAACAACAATAGGGAGTATTACGCTATCAGCAAGGCTTATGACGCCTTTGGACATGGAAAGCTGATATATCTCAGGAATATTCTGATTATCATTTTCATCTTTATTACCATCACCGTATTGGTTGTATCATTTTACCTGTCTGAAAAAATCTCCGGACCTATTACAGCCCTGGCCGAAAAGCTGAGTATATACGACTGGAGCAAGGAAAGTATTCCTCAAGTCGACATTGATACGTCCTCTTATGAACTACAGCTGCTCACCAGTCGCTTCAACGAATTGGTGACGAGAACCAACGATGCTTTCACATTTCAGAAACACTCGGCACACCATATATCTCATCAACTTAAAACGCCGTTGGCGGTAATGGTATCGGAATTGGAACGCATACAGGAAGCTACCCAGGATAATGAAACCAAAGCACAATTGGTACATCAGATTATAAAAGCCAATACCCTTGGCACCACCATAAACGCACTGCTGGAAATAGCCAAAATAGAAGCCAACCAACATATCAAAAAAAGGTGGGTACGTGTAGATGAAATGATTTTCGATATAATTGAGGAGCTCAATATTATCAACCCTGGGTTTATTTTCGATATTCGTTACAGTCCTGAGAATATGGATGATAACAAACTAACCGTAAACGCCAACGCTGTTCTACTTCGCCAGGCCTTTCAGAATCTTCTCACAAACTGCATTGCGTATAGCCACAAAACAAAAGCAGAAATAAAATTTGATGGCTCAAAAGACAACGTAACAGAGTTATCTTTTATTAACCAGGGAGCTCCTATATCTGAAGATGAACAAAAGCTTCTTTTTAACCATTTCTTTAGAGGCGAAAACAGCGTAGATCAGCCGGGCTTCGGATTAGGATTGGTATTGACCAAAAAGGCACTGGAACTCAACGGTGCTTCTATCAGGTATCATTACAGATCAAATGAAAACCTGTTCCTCATAAGTTTCGCTGTATCCACCACAAATTAATAAGGAAAACTGATTTTCCCCATTGATACGGTTGGCATAGCACCCTCCACTCCGCCGAATTGTGTATCTCCTCCACTTACAGCTTCATTGGCTAATACAGCAAATAAAACAGCTTCTTTGGCATCGGGATGAATACCCAGTTCAGCAGTTGTTGTAAAAACAGTGTCAGGCAACCGTTTACTAATATTATCCAATAATACTGAATTGTGTATTCCGCCCCCACTAACATAAAAATGAAAACCGTCGCTTTGTTTAGTTGCTCGCAGAACAGCCTCTGCTATCGTATCTGCTGAAAACATATTGAGAGTCGCCATTGTATCAGCATCGCTGATACTTTCGGTGCCGGATACCTGCTTTGCCCGATGAAGGTATGCAAGGTTGAATAATTCAGGTCCGGTGGTCTTCGGGAAAGGTTTATTAAAAAAAGGGGCGTCCTTCAGGCAATGCAACAATTCTTTATTCACATTCCCAGATGCTGCCAACGCTCCATTTTCGTCAAAATATTGTCCGTAATATTCTCTTACAAATGCATCCATCAGGGTATTACCAGGTCCCGTATCTGTACTGAATACACTTTTACCATCCAATGAGCCGGGTAAGTAGGTAAAGTTTGCAATGCCTCCTATATTAAGCAGTATCCTGTTTTCGTGCGCTTTGGAAAATAACAAATAATCTCCATACGCAGCCAGCGGTGCCCCTTCCCCACCAGCTGCAAGGTGTTTTTGCCTGAAATCGCTTACAGTAATAATGCCGGTACCAACCGCTATATGATCGCCGTCGCCTATCTGAAGTGTCGCATTCGGAAAACCGGGCTTATTATGCAAAATCCGGGGGGCATGAAATATCGTTTGCCCGTGACTGGCAATTATATCCACCGTCTTGGGTTCTATCCTCCATGAACGCAGGCATGCTAATATCATGCGGGCATGCTCTCGCCCTATCCAGGCATTCAACAAACAAACCTGCTCCAGGTCAACCTGTCGTTGGGAAAACACCGATGACACGGACTTTTTGAAATCATCCATATACGGTACCGTAATAAACCGGTCCAATATCAATCTCATTTGAGTGCCTACGCCTTCTATCGTGCATAAAGCTATATCTAACCCGTCTAAA
The DNA here is from genome assembly GCA_964604365.1 of uncultured Terrimonas sp. Classification (GTDB taxonomy): domain Bacteria; phylum Bacteroidota; class Bacteroidia; order Chitinophagales; family Chitinophagaceae; genus Agriterribacter. The sequence continues at coordinate 24,660 of CAZRYS010000027.1, read as the reverse complement.
GAGGTACCAGACATTAAACCGATTATAGTCCGCTGCGGCTTTTGGGCAATCTGGTATAGACGTTTTACGTTTCCATTCATAACCGAAAGATTATCATTGTAAAATGGAGAAAATTATTTGAAAAACGAAGAAATCCGGTAGTTCATCGAAGAATTACCTGCACCTATCGAAAAAAGCACCACCAGCATGTTGTCAACCCTATATTTATCGTTAAGTTTCAATATCTTATCTCATGCAGTTCAGAAATATCTTCATAGTGCTTTTTGTGTCTCTTCTCATTGCCGGGATCTGCCTGTATTTTTTACCAACCAACCGAAAATACAGCACGGAGACGGATATCAATGCCGACGGGGTGATTACTTTCAGAACTTTGAGCGATACTGCGAACTGGAAAAAATGGGATACGGCCTATGTCAGTGGCAGGCAATTGATTGACATAATTTCTGACAATGGTAGAGAATTTCACTATGTGACCCAATTGGCAGACAATTCTACTGTAGAAGGCTCCATCGCTATTATCAAATCTAACAAATGGAGTACCAAGCTGTTGTGGACAGAAAAAGTGGAATTTTCGAAAAATATGGTAAAAAAACTTACACTCCTGTTTAAACCCTCGGAATTTAAGGAGTCGTTCCTAAATAGTATAGAAAACTTTAAAAACCTGATTGAAACCCCCGGTAATTACCTGGCAGGCATCAATTTTGAGAAAGTTCAGATACCGGCAAATAAGTTTGTGGTTTTATCGGACACTGCTGCCATATCCGATATATATCCGGCTATCGAAAACCTAAGAAATAAGATTATACAGATCATCCCGGAGAAAGATATTAAAGAGCACGACATATACTATAGTCAGCAGGAGATACTGCCTGATGGCAACGCCTACATTAGAGTGGGTGTAATTGTAGACGATAAGTTACTGCAGGTGCCGGCACCTTTTGACGTTTTGGATATGGATGAATACTCTGCAATAGTAATGCACGTAAATCGTCAATATTCCGAAATCAACCTGGATGTCTCCGTAATGCACCAATGGTTAAAAAAGAATAATTACCGTCCAGCCTTCGATTTTTGGATAGAACACCATTTAAAAGACAACAATATTACCGACGCCCCGGTAACTGTAATACAGGAGTATTACTCTTTAAAATAGCCTCCTAAAAGACAATTTTGTCCCGTTTTGCGATAGTATGAAAATAATAGAGCAAAATTTTTACTGATTATCAGCGTTTTACAAACAAATCTTTCAAAAAATATCTTCTTATTGTAGGTAGAACAAAATATTACGTCTACCTTTGCGCTCCAATTTTTAACACAGGATACTTGCGGGATGGCGCGGTATCCGCCTGCAACAAAAGAGCAGGCACAAATTTAAAATACAATGAGTAAACTACATTTCACTACCAAGCATGCGAATGCGGCTTCCGTACAACATAATTGGTATGTTGTGGACGGCACCAATCAAACCGTTGGTCGTATGTGTGCAAGAATCGCTGCCGTTTTAAGAGGAAAGAACAAGGCTTATTACACTCCCCACGTAGATTGTGGAGACTTTGTAATTGTTATCAATGCCGACAAGGTAAAATTTACCGGTAACAAACTGGAAGACAAAAACTACATTAATTTCTCCGGATACCCAGGTGGTAAGAAAGAGGAAACAGCTAAAAACCTGTTGAATCGTCGTCCGGAAGTTGTTGTTGAAAGAGCTGTAAAAGGGATGCTTCCTAAAAATAGGTTGGGACGCAAACTGTACAAAAAATTGTTTGTATATGCAGGCGCAGCGCATCCGCATACAGCACAACAACCTAAAGATTTAAAATTTTAATTAGTAAAAAGCTTACAGCGTAAAGTTCAAATATGGAAAAGCAAAAAAATGGTGTTGGACGTCGTAAGGAAGCAGTTACACGAGTTTTCCTTTCAAGGGGTACTGGTAAAATAACTGTAAACGACAAAGACTATAAACAATATTTCTCATTGGTTTACCTGCAAAATCAGGTAGAGCTTCCTTTAAAAGTCGTTGAGTCTCTCGACAAATTTGATGTAAAAATCAATGCTACCGGTGGTGGTATCAAAGGACAGGCCGAAGCAGCAAAGCTGGGTATTGCCCGTGCTTTACTCGAAGTAAATGCAGAATATCGTCCTGCTTTAAAAGCAGCTGGCGTATTGATGCGTGATCCAAGAGGTGTTGAACGTAAGAAATTCGGTAAGAAAAAAGCAAGAAAGAGCTTCCAGTTCAGCAAACGTTAATACAAGTTATGGTTTATGGTTTGTAGTTTATGGTTGTATGTACCTGTTAAACTGCTTCAACCATTACAAGCCAAATAGAAACAATACACAAAAACCGAACAATTATTAAATATAATGGAAAACAATACTTCATTACAACAGCAACTACTGGAAGCAGGCGTTCACTTTGGTCACCTGCGTAAGAAGTGGAATCCTAAAATGTTGCCTTACATTTTCGCAGAAAAAAAGGGCATTCATATTATAGACCTCAACAAAACTGTTGAGCACCTGCAGGAAACTGCTGCTGCATTAAAGTCTATTGCCAAAAGCGGCAAAAAAATCATGTTTGTTGCCACAAAGAAACAAGCCAAAGAGATTGTTACTGAATGTGCTCAACGCGTAAACATGCCTTATGTAACGGAAAGATGGTTAGGTGGAATGCTTACCAACTTCAATACAGTACGTAAGAGTGTTAAGAAGATGCAGAGCATTGAAAAAATGTTGAACGACGGTACACTGGACAGCATCACTAAAAAAGAAAGACTTACACTAACACGTGATAAGGAAAAAATGGAAAAAGTATTGGGTGGTATCGCTCAATTGGGTCGTGTACCTGCAGCTTTATTCATCGTGGATATCGGACATGAGCACATTGCCCTGGCAGAAGCTAAGCGTTTAGGCGTAAACACTTTTGGTATGGTAGATACCAATTGTGATCCTAATAAAGTAGATTTCTCTATTCCTGCAAATGATGATGCTACTAAATCCATCGCTATTATCGTAAACTACATTACGGCTGCAATCGCTGAAGGCTTACAAGAGCGTCAGAATGAAAAAACAGAAGATGATACCGAAGAAGAAGTAGTAGAAAGAGGCCCCAGACTGGATATTGATGAATCTGGTGATGGCGAAAAAGGTGGTCGTCGCAGAGGTCCTTCCGGTGGTGGTGGACAAAGAAGACGCACTCCTTCTGCAGGCGGTGGCGGAAGAAGACCAGGTGGAGCGAAATAGATTTAAGACTAATTAAACAGAATTAAAAATATGTCAACAGTAACTATCACAGCAGCAGATATAAACAAACTGCGCCAGATGACGGGTGCCGGTATGATGGATTGTCGTAAAGCACTTACTGAAACCAACGGAAACTTCGAAGAAGCAATTGACTGGCTGCGTAAAAAAGGAGCCAAAGTTGCAGCGCTTAGGGGCGATCGAGAAGCCAAAGAAGGTGTTGTAATTGCACAAACAACTGCCGATAACAAAACCGGTATCGCTGTTTGTATCAGTTGCGAAACAGATTTCGTAAGTAAAAATGCAGATTTTATCGCTTTCGCTAAAAGTATTGCAGATGCTGCTATCGAAAACAATGTAAAAAGCGCTGAAGAACTGAATAATGTTACCATCAATGGCGCAAAAATTGCTGACCTGGTTAATGACAAATTAGCCAGCATCGGTGAAAAAATTGGCGTAAGCAAATTTGAACGTGTAGATGCTCCTTTCGTTGCTTCTTACATCCATGGTGCCAATCGTATTGGGGTATTGGTGGGTTTCAATAAAGATTCTGGAGAAGCTGGTAAAGATGTAGCGATGCAGGTAGCAGCAATGAATCCGGTAGCGGTTGACCCCGAGTCAGTTTCTGCTGATGCAGTTGCTCGTGAAAAAGCGGTAGTAACCGACCAAATTAAGAACGATCCTAAAATGGCCGGCAAACCTGATGCAATGATTGAAAAAATTGCTGAAGGTAAACTGAATGCTTTCTTCAAAGAAAACACATTGATTGCTCAACCTTTCGTAAAAGACGCGTCAAAATCAGTTGGCGACTTTTTGAAATCAATTGACAGCGATTTGAAGACTTTGGAGTTTAAGAGAGTAGCACTAGGTTAATCATTCCACTTTCTAAAATAATAAACCGGCTTCTTATGAGCCGGTTTTTTTATTTACAACCTGATAGCCATTATACGCAGTTACAATCCATACTGATCCACCAGATAAATCAACGCAGCCATATTAACCGCTCCCAGCTCTAACTCTCTTCTGTTCACCGCCTCAAACACATCATTAGCCGCATGATGATAATCGAAATACCGCTGCGAGTCAGGGTCCAGTCCGGCCATAGGTGTTCCTAACTCCCGGTACAGTGGGCCAATATCCGCTCCGCCGCCACCCATGTATAATGTTGTACCATATGGATACAGCAACGACTCAAATTTCTTTAATTTGGCAAACTCCTCCGGCTTGGCGCTAACCCCAAAACCACGCGGTGTAAACCCGCCGGCATCACTTTCCAACGCAAAAATATGTCGTTCGTTTTTTTGCCTGGCTACCTCAGCATATTTCAAACCTCCTCTCAATCCGTTTTCTTCATTGGCAAACAGTACAAATCGTATCGTTCTTTTCGGTTGATAGCCTATCGCTTTAAATGCCCGTAATATCTCTATGGTTTGCACACAACCCGCGCCATCATCATGCGCGCCTTCGCAATTGTCCCAGCTGTCCAGGTGCCCGCCTACGGTTATAATTTCGTCTGGATGACTGGAACCCTTCCACTCAGCAATAACATTATGCCCGGTAGTATCTGGTCTAAAATATCCATGTGTTTTAATCGTACCGTTTATTTTCCCCTTGGTCAATGCTGTACTCAGCCAGTCAGCATCACGAAGACCAAGTGCTACAGCAGGAATTTTTGGATAGTTCGCATCATAATGACTAGAACCCGTATGTGGCACATTATTTTCGCCATGACTAATACTACGGATCATTACACCCACAGCGCCCAACTTTGCCGCTGCAGATGGTCCCTGTGCACGATATCTTACAGCGTCTCCATACCCTCTGAACGTGTGTACCAGCTCCCGCTTAAAATGGTAATTGTAGAAAACGATCTTTCCCTTTACTTGCTCTTTTTTTGTTTCGAGGTCCTCAAAAGAAGCTACTTCTATTATCTCTGCATTCACTCCTTTTTTACCCGATCCTTCTGTATTGCCCAAAGCCACTGCTGCCAGCGACCTTTTAGCATTGGGTTTGCCCGGCTCTGATACAATTGCTTCATCCTTTCCACCCCGCACCCAATTCGGTACCATACATTCCTGCATCCATACGGTGTCTGCTCCGGTTTGTTTCAGTAATTCGTACCCCCACTTTTCTGATTTTACCATGCCTGCCGAACCGGCCAATCGTGGACCTATCTCCTTAGTTAACACCCGAAGATTTTCATATGCTTTTGAATTTTTCAGTATCTCATCCGAAATTTTTCGAAGCATAATGGAATCCTGTTGAGCATGTGTTATTAATGCAAAACAGGTAACCACCACTACAACTAAATACTTTTTCATTTCTAAACTATTTAATACTAATCCAATGATACGGGTCCCTTAGGGTATCTGTTTAAATACGTTTCCACAACATCCGACATTTCCTTGAAATTGGCATAAACAACCCCATTAAATTCAATTACACAGCGCTTTCCACGAAAAACCTTTACAACACCTGCAGAAGCCGCCTTCATGGATATACTACTCGTATCATAACCGCTCAACTCTTCCCAGGCAAAGTATCGCCGGATGCCCAAACCCAAAAAATTTCGCTTTTGAATGCCCTTATCGGTAATCACAATCTTAGGAAAAATATGTCTGTAGGTAAAGATTTCGCCCACTACACCGAGAATACCAATACTTGTAAGTGCAACCAGAAATATCTTCATGGCAATATGAGCATCTCCCATTCCATGTGTAATAAGTACATAGGGCAACAGAAAAGCCAGCGGCGTCAAAAAAGCAAGTAAAGCCAGCCTGAATAAAATAAAGAAATAATTGAGCCGAGAATTCAAACGCATTTTTGATGAATAGATGAGTGAGTACGTTTGCTAATATAATTAATATTTAAATCAGAAAGCATCTTTACGATTGATCTTTAAATAAAGCATGAGAACATTCGTATGATCACAAACGTTATATTAAAGAAACGCGGCTTCACTCAATGCACACATCTAAAAAAGTCAGAAACAGTTTTCGCCTCTACAGGCAGACCTATTTTAATTTTACCAGTGGATGGTTGATGCCATTCATCTCATTCTTCAATACTTCATATTTATGCAGATTTTCAAAAAGTTGCGTAAGGGTTTTAAAACCATAGGTACGAGCATCAAAGCTGGGATCTATTTTGCGCAGAGCCAAACCCACTTTAGAAATATAGGTACCCTCCTCTTCGTTGGCCGATATTTCATAAGCCTTATCAATATCCGAAAGATTTAACTGCGGACTATTGTCCTTTTTAGATTTCGCTTTAGGTGTTGCTACCTTCTTGGGCGTTTCCTTTGGCAAGACTATTATTGGCTGCAAGTTTTCGGTAAACGTGAAAACCTCGCAGGAGTTTACAAATGCAATCGGCGTATTCTTCTTTCCGATCCCCATTACAAAAAGCCCTTCTTCACGGATTCGCTTTGCCAATCCCGTATAGTCACTGTCGCTTGATACTATGCAGAAGCCATCCACACTGTCGCTGTGCAGTATATCCATCGCGTCTATTATCATGGAGCTATCGGTAGAGTTCTTGCCTGTTGTATAGGAGAACTTCTGAATCGGATTGATGGAATATTGATTCAGGCTTTCTTTCCAGCTATTCATCTGCGGGATAGTCCAGTCGCCATATATTCTGCGAATAGTAGCCTTGCCGTATTTAGATACTTCTTCTAACATATACTTCAGTAAGGAAGCTTGTGCATTATCGCCGTCAATGAGAACGGCTATATTAAATTTTGCTTCTGTCATAGCTTTATTCTTTGGATAAAGATACTGTTTACGCAGCCAGTCTTTCCCGGAAAAAATAAGAACAATTTCTTGCCATTTGCCAAGCAGGTGCATGCATCCGTTGATTACTTTTACAGCGTTAACTTATACATCAATATTATAACACTTACTTTATGCCTGCTATCAATCCATATTTAAACTTCGCCGGTACTGCCGAAGCTGCCTTCCAGTTTTATCAATCCGTGTTAGGAGGCCAGCTATTCATTCAAAAGATGAAAGATGCACCGGGTACTGAAAATCTTCCCAACAACGAAAAGGATTACGTCATGCATGCTTCGCTGCCCATTGGAAATAATATACTCATGGCTTCCGATTGTTTAGAGTCGGCGGGACATCACTTGGTGGTTGGAAATAATAATTATATCTCTTTTGCACCAGATAGCCGCGCAGAAGCCGACAGAATTTTCAATGCACTGTCTGCGGGCGGTATAGTAGAAATGCCATTAGCAGATATGTTTTGGGGCGATTATTTCGGCTCCTTCAAAGACAAGTTCGGAGTACAGTGGATGATCAATTTTGCCAATCAGGGATAACATTGATCTTTGGGGCTGTAAAGGTTCCATACACGGGCAAACTGCGGTTCCCTGCCCGCTCCCAATCTTTGCACTGCATTCGCATTGCAAAGGATTTCCGCTAAGCAGGGCAGCCCGTCAACAAAACAATAAAATATAAGCTGTCATATGAAACAATCAATCTACCCATGCATCTGGTTTGATGGTAAAGCCGGAGAAGCATTAAACTGGTATGTTACTATTTTTCCTAATAGTAAAATTGTAGATGCAACCCCAATGGTAACCACAGCAGATTTATTAGGCTGCAGAGTGATGGGGCTCAATGGTGGTCCCATGTTTACGCCCAATGCCAGTATCTCCTTTATGATACTAATCAATGATGCTGCCACCATTCGAAAAATCTACGAGCAACTATCTGAAGACGGCATGATAATGATGCCGCTTGATAGTTATGCTTGGAGTTCTTGTTATGCGTTTATTCAGGATAAATATGGCGTTAGCTGGCAATTATATACAGGTGCTGATACAGGGCAACAATTGGTGCCGACGTTAATGTTCTCCCAAGAACAGCAAGGCCGGGCTGCAGAGGCAGTACAGTTGTACACAAATTTGTTTCAGCCTTCGGAACAGCAGGGCATTGCGGCGTATCCGGATGGTGAAATGAAAGGACAGGTAATGCATGCACAGTTTACCCTGCAGGGTTATACCCTGATGGCAATGGACAGTGGCGTACCACAACCTTTTAGTTTTACGGAAGGCGTTTCACTGGTGGTGAATTGTAATACCCAGGCAGAAATAGACCACTTATGGAATGGACTAATAGCCGATGGCGGCGCAGAAAGTATGTGTGGTTGGTGCAAGGATAAATTTGGTGTAAGCTGGCAAATTATTCCGGCTTCATTAGCTACTTTAATGCAAGAACCTGCGAGCGGAAAACGAGTAATGGATGCGTTACCAAAAATGAAGAAGCTGGATATAGCTATTTTGGAGAATGCTTAATAGTGAATTCGTAGTTGTTAGTTTTCTTTTTTATATGTGCATATACTTTTCACTTTTTAGATCTTCAAAACCATAATGAATCTTGAGGCGCGGTGACAAAAGCGTGGCGTGACAATAGTGGTGACAAGAATGGTAGTGGGCGACAAGAACAGGTCGTGGGGCAAGTGTGTTGGGGGTGAGTAGTTCTTAGCTTCTAGCGTTTTGTCCTTCCCTTTTTGCTTTTGTCATTCTGACGTAGGAAGAATCTATTCCCGCTGCGATGAACGGCACTCGATGCAGGAGTAGACTCTTCGTGCCTCAGAGTGACAAAAGCATGCGAGCGGATCTTCCTGCCTCAGGGTGACAATAGTCTTTGAGTGACAATAGAACAAACAAAGCCGCTCGTAATGAGCGGCCTTGTAATAGCTAAGCTATATTATTTTGTTGATGGGCTGCACCGCTTAGGCGGAAATCCTTTGCTACACGTATGTGGAGCAAAGATTGGGAGCCGGGCGGTGAACTGTCGATGGTAGTAGTGCTACCGCCGACAGCCCCAACTTATTTGCTTATTTCAGATCGAAACGATCGAGCTCCGTTACCTTGGCCCAGGCTGCTACAAAGTCTTTTACAAACTTTTCTTTGGCATCGGCACTCGCATATACTTCGGCTACGGCTCTTAGTTCGGCATGCGAACCGAATACCAGGTCGGCCCGGGTGGCAGTCCATTTCAAGTCGCCTGAGCTGCGATCCTTACCTTCAAACAATTCTTTATTGGCATCGGTTGCAGTCCATACGGTGCGCATGTCGAGCAGGTTGGTAAAGAAATCATTCGACAATGTATCTGCTTTATCGGTAAATACACCGTGCCTGGAACCATCGTAGTTGGCGCCCAGTGCACGCAAGCCACCTACCAACACGGTTGTTTCAGGAATGGTGAGGGTGAGCCGTTGTGCTTTATCTATCAGTAAACTTTCTGTAGAAGCAGTGCTCTTTGCTTTCAGATAATTTCGGAAGCCGTCAGCAAACGGTTCTAAAAAACTAAAAAGTTCTATATCGGTTTGTGCTTCGGTAGCATCTACACGGCCTTTGGTAAAGGGAACCGTGGTGGATACACCAGCATTCTTCGCTGCTTTTTCTACACCAGCATTACCTGCAATGATGATCAAATCTGCGAGTGATACTTTTTTAGCACCAAGTGTATTGAATTCGTTCTGGATCTTTTCCAATGCATCCAATACTTTGTTGAGCTGTGTAGGATTGTTGACTTCCCAATACCTCTGTGGCGCCACTCTGATACGGGCACCGTTGGCACCACCCCGCTTATCAGAACCTCTATAGGTAGACGCAGATGCCCAGGCGGTCGTAACAAGTTCGGCCACACTTAGTCCGGAGTCTGCAATTTTTGTTTTGAGTGATGCTACATCATTATCATCGATGGCTTCGTAGTGGGGTGTAGGCAGAGGATCTTGCCAGATCAGGTCTTCGGCGGGTACTTCGGGACCCAGGTAACGGGATTTTGGTCCCATATCCCTATGCGTTAGTTTGAACCAGGCACGGGCAAATGCATCGGCAAACGCATCCGGATTTTCGTAAAAACGTCTGGAGATTTTAGCATAGATAGGGTCCAGTTTCAAAGAGATGTCGGTGGTCAACATGGCGGGTGCATGTCTTTTGTCTTTATCATGAGCATCAGGCACAGAGTCAGCACCGGCGCCATGTTTGGGTTGCCATTGGTGTGCACCTGCCGGACTTTTGGTCAATTCCCAATCGTAGCCAAAGAGGTTCCAGAAAAAGTTATTGGTCCATTTGGTTGGGGTGCTGGTCCAGGTTACTTCCAGTCCGCTGCCAATGGTATCGGCTCCCTTTCCGGTACCGTATTTATTAACCCAGCCCAATCCCTGCAATTCCAGGTCGGCACTTTCGGGCTCCGGTCCTACATGGCTCACGTCACCCGCACCATGTGTTTTACCAAACGTATGTCCACCGGCAATCAGCGCTACCGTTTCCTCATCATCCATACCCATGTTGGCGAATGTTTTGCGAATGGCTTTGGCTGCCAACAATGGATCGGGGTTGCGATCAGGCCCCTCCGGATTTACATATATCAGTCCCATTTCGGTAGCGGCCAATGGATTTTCCAGTGCTTCGGGACTTCTATGCTTTGCCACCCACTCTTTTTCATCTCCCCAGTACACATCTTTATCGGCCTCCCATACATCGGCACGACCACCCCCAAAACCAAAGGTTTTAAAGCCCATAGATTCCAACGCCACATTACCAGCCAGTACCAGTAAGTCGGCCCAGGAGAGTTTGTTGCCATATTTCTGCTTTACCGGCCATAGTAAGCGACGGGCTTTGTCCAGACTTACGTTATCCGGCCAGCTATTTAGCGGAGCAAACCGCTGCTGCCCTCTACCGGCACCACCACGACCATCCTGCTGCCGATAAGTACCGGCGGCATGCCAGGCCATCCTTACGAAAAACGGACCGTAATGACCAAAATCTGCCGGCCACCAATCCTGAGAATCCGTCATCAGTGCTGTTAAATCTTTTTTTACTGCCGCCAAATCCAGGCTTTCGAATGCTTTTTTGTAGTCAAAACCCTCATCCATAGGATCAATAGCGGAAGAATGTTGACGCAGAATTTCCAGTGATAATTGCTTCGGCCACCACTGTCCGTTTTGCGTTCCATTGGCACTTATTTTTTCCTTTTCCAGACTACCATTGTGAAAAGGACATTTACTGATGTCTCCCTCTTTGTTTTCCATTGCCAATAATTTTTTAAATTAGTAAGTTTAACAATCACATATAAAGAAATGTATTCCTATCCCTAAGTCATACAGTTTCAGTATCAAAATAAGCATTTTTACAAATTTGTGACAATTAGACCAATAAATAAAATTGATTAATTCTATAGTGAGATAGCTAAAATCTATCGTAAGGAATTTGAAATTTCTCCTATTGGATATGGAGATTTCTGATGTAGGATTTTCTGTATATCAGTAATTCAGCAACAACTTTCGTTTCTCGCAAAGGGCGCTAAGGTTTCGCTAAGTACGCAAATAAGAAATAAATAGTGATTTGTTATGTGGGGATTTTGATATACAAATCAGCAATAAAAAATAAAAATATCAGAAATCATTTATGGCTTTATTTTTTCTCTTCTTGTTTCTTTTCTTATTACGCTTCTCCTGATCTTTATATATCTTTTTCATCACCTCCATTGACAGTACTGTTAGATTCTTACTTTCTATATCCCATATATTGAGGTATTGTTTTGAAACAACGTGATGGGTTTTCCATTTTGTATACCTGCCATACAGCAATAATGTACAAATATCTGTTGCTGTTATAAACTCACCTGTTTCGGGCAAATGACTGTGCATCGTAACCAAAGCTTCCGCGCCACCTTCTTCATTTTTTGTAAAAACAGGGATGAGATTATTATGAAGTCTCTTTTGGGATACCAGCTTATTATCACCGTCGTATGTGAGCAGATAATCGTTTCCAAAAATAACTACTCCCGCATCCTTGGGTCCTGTCAATACATATACTTTCCTCTCCTCACCCTCAATCAGTGGAATCAGGTTCAAATTTGTATTTTCGTAGCCTTTAAAAAAAGTATCAGTATTTATCTGATTAAAAGCCATTCTTCTCATTTTAAACAAATCGGCTTCCTTCATTGTAAAGTATCTTTCAGTAAAGTCTAAGGTTGCCTTACCCGAATCGTATGTGCTATCGAAAGAAATAGTTCCTATCACAAATGGCTCCTCCGCACGGGAAAAGAATATACATTTTGCTGAATCACCATCGGTATACGAGAAATATCCACCTATATTATCCTGTATGGTATACTTCCCCAGAAACATATCTGTTCCAAGCCAGGATGCCATTTCTGATCTATAGAGCAACCAACCTTCTTTTACAATAGGATCCGTTTGCAAATGAGTATCATCTTGTGCCACAGTATGGAGTTCAACAAGTACAAACAAAAAGACGAGTAACTTTTGCATTAACTGTCTGATTTTCTAGATTACGAAAAAAGGAATTCTTTTATTGTAAACATTGTTAAAATACGAATAAAAGCAAATTTTACAAATCGAACTCCTGATAATAGGCTTTGTTTTTTACACTGTCAAACCAGAAGTATTGGTACAGCTCATGGGCTCCCTTCCTCCGATATGGCAGAATTGAAACAATCGCAGCACTATCCCACCAAATAAAAGGCTGCCATAAACCACTACCAAAGTTGCCAGCAACAGTATCCCGTTTTAAATTTAGGTGAGTCACAATTCTGTTTCGCGTAGTGGTATCACAATTAAATGCAAATTGAAACTTACTATCTATTCCCATCATATCCCCGAAGCAGTAAATTTCACTTACATCTGGAGTTGGTGTAAATCCGAAAAACTCTTTAAAGCGAAGTTTGTTGAATTTGGTGTCGGGATGATAACTGTCGAATGTAGGAAAAGCTTTATCAACCAGATTCTCTTTTTGTTCCCTGATTTCGTTTTTGGCTTGAGTAACCGCCTTCTTTCCTTTTTGGGTTAGTCTATTGCATGATGGTAATAATATTATTAGAGCAATGCATAAAACAGCAGAAGGTAAACGCATCTAAATTGAATTAGCGGGTGTTAAGCGATACAAACCAAAAGGATTGTAAAAAAGATCATCCTCGGAATACAAAGCACAATTCTCTGTGATAATCCTGAAAGCCGGTGCCTTAGCGCTCATACTAAAAGTTTGCCCTGGTTCTACCACGGGCCGATCATACAGCAGATAATATGCAAACGCCACAACCAGGTCAACCGCTACATCTTCACTGATATAAGATTCACATATTATATCCCTGTATCCGATATTATGAAACCCACAGGAATATATAGCACCATCCTCAGCTCTCAACAGGACAGTGAAAGCGTCGAAATATTTCTTCACTTCCTTTTGCGCAGTAATTTCAAGCCATTGCTCTTTCATAAATGCTTTGCCGGAAGTTTCCACTTTTAACCCCCATCCACCGGCGGATAAGAAAGCATTTCCCGCATGCACTACCTTGTCTGCCGTTTCCATACTTCCACCTTCTCCGATAATATACACTACAGACTGATGCTGGTCTATCAGCCTGAAGTCAGCTTCAGATAATGCCTGCCCTCCTAATTCAAAAGCTTCTCTCATTTTCGGGTTTCTTTCTTCAATTTCTATCCTGAAGGAGTTTCCCGAAGAAACATGCAACAGCGTATAACCACCTACAACATATTCACCGGCATGTGTTTGGGCAATAGCAGTTATGATATCAGATCTGTCTTTCCAGGGGCCCGGTATACAAAGTGTTATGTCTTTTGAAGCCATCAAAGCCTATTAAGGGTTAAATATCAGCAATAAAAATACAGCAAACAGTACCAAATGCATAATGCCCACAAACGGTGTGGTTTTTCTTCCCGAAAAAGTCATTACACTCAATAAAAGAGTAATAACGAATAAAAGCGTTTCCGTTGCTGTTAATCCGAACAATACTGTTTTACCCGATATCAGCCCTATGATCAATACAGCGGGCACAGTAAGCCCCACGGTAGACACAAAAGCGCCATGACACAAATTAATAGCCCGTTGAAATTCATTATTCAAAGCTGCCTTTACTGCCGTCATAGACTCTGGCGTAAATACAATGATGGCAATCAATACACCGCCCAGTTGTACTGGTAAACCGGCTGCGGCAATCCCGTAATCGACTACAGTAGCCATATAATGCGATAAAAGGACAATAGGCAGAATCATAAGAATTAATACCACGGTTCTTACCAGGACTTCCCTTTTCTCTGCGCCTGCTCCACCTGTAGGAATCTCCTCCAAAACAGACGCTGGCTGCATTACTGAATGCCGTTTATCAAACGACACTTCCATTTCACCCTTTGGAGGTTGCACATACAGATGGCTATACCCCCTGGTTTGAAAAACGAGAAAGAAACCATATAAAACAACAATAAAGGCAGATAATGTGATTGCCTGGGTGCTACTAAAGCTGCCCCCGCCGGCTCCTTCAATAAAGTTGGGTAACATCATCGATATGCCGCCCAACATAATAATCATGGCAAGGTAGGTCATGCTTCCCTGGGCATTGTATTCCTGCTCTCCATATCTCAATCCACCTGTCAAAATACACAAACCGATTACCAGGTTCATGATAATCATCATTACTGAAAAAATGGAATCTTTACCAATGGTAGGAAACTCGCCCGGTCCCAGCATAACAGCGGCAATCAGTATTACCTCTATAGACACGATAGAAAGTGTCAGGATAAGGGTACCATAGGGTTCTCCCAGTTTGTGCGCCAGCGCATCTGCTTCCCTCACCACACCAAAAGCCGCACCAACAATTGTGACCAATAAAAGTACAAATACGGCAACGGCCAAACTTGGTATTATATCTTTCATCAGGGAATCACCCCACATAATAAAAATCAATACCACCAGCCATACCAGTATCAGCCTTGTACGTGTAGCAGAAGTAACAATCTTTGCGATGGTAAGTCCATTTCCTGTCATAGGAGTTCCTTTATTTTATAGTTTTCGTTTTTGAATGGTTTGCTGCAAATGCCGCAAAATTAACAACCTAAAACCGGGAGAAATTTATCTCAGGATAATTTTATCAATTTTTGATTGATTAAAAGGTATTTTGATTTCATACTTGTCCACAATCGGACAGCAGCAGCTATTTGATGCCTCTGATGCGACTGAGGCTAACGGGCGTAATACCCAGATAGGATGCAATATATTTAAGAGGTACCCGCTGTAACAGGCTGGGTTGTGCATCCATCAACGCATCATATCGTTGCTTAGCTGACAATAGTTCCCGTGAAATCATTCTGCTTTCAATTTTCAACAGTTCCTTTTCAGCCAGTTTTCTTCCCCAATTGGTAATATCTATATGCTCTCTGAACAACTTTTTCAAACTACCAATGTTTATTTGGTACAGCACGCAATCTTCCAATAATTCAACATTTTCATATCCCTTTTTATTTTCCACATAACTCCGCATAGACAAAATAGTCTCGCCTTCTTCACCAAACCAAAAAGTAATCTCTTTTTCTTCATACCTGGAAAATGCCCGGACTACGCCCTGTTTGATAAAATAAATATGCGTTTCCACCTTATCTGCCCGCAGTAAAGTAGTATTCTTTTCCAATTTAATTTCGTCTATCTCCGCCGCCAGTTTTTCGCGGGCAACATCGGGTAGCGGATAAACGTTATCAATTATCTGATGAAAATCCATGCTTTCTTATTATTCTATTTCCCTGTTACGGTTCCGAATGTCTACGATATTTAATTACAACTGTATTTCGTATATATAACAAATACCACTTATCGTATCCCTAAAATATCCGCCACCCTGATCGAAACTTTTCATGCGATAATGAATCGAACCTTCTGGTATCACAAACCAGTCAGGAGCATCAACGGGCCTTTCCCAACGGGTTGAATCGACGTCTATATCATTGTCCGCCACGAACTGATTCCACCAATCCTTCTCCGCCTTCAACACCAGATACATTTCATATTCTTTTGTCCAATGGGCAGACTCCCAGTATTGCCCATGCAGTAGTTCTATTCCGGCAGGAGAGTTGCTTCCCGCCCAATAACGGTAAGTCTTCCGGGCATCCGATGTCGTCTTTTCCCAACATGCTGTCATGCACAAAGCCAACAATATCGGCAAGTATCTTTTCATTTCTTTTCTATATGAACCATCGGCTACACATTATTATGGCATTCGAACCGAAGGACAACGTCCATGCGTGTCAGTTTTCCCTTCATAAAACCAGAACTCTAAAGATAAAAAAGATATTGGCTGACTCTTCCATAACTTTCAGTCCGCAATACACATAACACCGTTAAAAAGGCAAGAAATAGGGACTACTCCCGGTTATTATTTGGCTTCAGAGTGCTTTGTCCACCGCCTGTGGAAAAAAAATAAGGAGAATCTAATGCCGGAAGCCGATATTTATTGCCAATGTTAGTATAATCACAAGACAATAAATATCAATGCTTTTCGTCTTGTAATAGAAATCATACATTCTATGGAGGAAACCCGGGAAATAGCCGCATTAATGAACCTGATAGATGATCCGGATTTAGACGTCTTTGATTCGGTGAGCCATCGGATTGTCAGTTATGGAAAAAACATTATTCCCAACCTGGAACAATTATGGGAAAACACACCTGATGGTGGCATACAGGAAAAAATTGAACTGTTGATACACCGACTCCATTTCCAGGATCTATATGCTGAATTCAAATCATTTAAACAGGCGCCGGAAGCCGACTTGCTGGAGGGCTTATTACTGGTGGCCCGCTATCAGTATCCAGATCTTGTAACCCTACCCATACACCACGAATTTGAAAAAATTCGTAGAAATATGTGGCTGGAACTAAACAGCTACCTCACCGCACTGGAGCAGGTAAACGTAATCAATCGCACCTTTTATTCGTACCATAAGTTTAAAGGAACGGAAATATCTTACCAACAGCCGGAAGAATTTTTGGTGAATAAGCTGGTGGAAACAAAAAGAGGAAATGTCATCTTAAACGGAGTCATTTACCAATATTTGTGCGGATTGCTGGACATGCCTGTGAAGGCTATCAATATACCCAGGCAATACCTTTTGGCGTATTTTGATACTTCTTATGGGTACTTTAACCCTCAAAAAGAGGAAGCCAATATTCATTTTTTTATTGATCCGCTCAACGGACACATCTATACCCATAAGGATGTAGAAACTTACTTAAAAAGAATGGGAGCCCCCTCTGCCCCACAAGTGTATTACAAACCTTTGGAAAATAAAAACATTATTCGATTTCTACTGCAGGAGTATGCACGTTGTTTTGACGAAGACCCAAACAAATATAAACTGGAGGAACTTCAATCGCTTGCCTCCCTGTTATCAGCCTCAGATAATACCAACCTGTAGTTAGTTTAGATCATGAAAAAATACCGGTTATACCTACCTGTTATACTTATCGTGATTGCCGGTGCGGGATTGTTGCTGAATAAGGAAAAGGATCGCGACAACAACGTCGATATTTTAGTTAAAGAGGCAGATTTTAACCGAACGCTGCGTCCCCTGATCTTTACCAAACATGCAAAATGCCGGATGGAATGCAGGCAAATAGATGAAATGGAGGTTGAAGAAATACTCACCAGTGGCGTTATTAACTATAATAAAACGGATATACAATCGAAGCCTGATCCCAAATATGCACTGGAAGGGCGAACCCGCGACAACCAGCAGGTACGCATTGTATTTGCCCCATCTCAAAAAGGGATGGTAGTCATCACATGCATTGACCTGGAAAAAGAATGGTCCTGCAACTGTAAATGATACCGCAATGAAAGTAGTGCAAAAAATACTATTGTTTTTATACAACATCTACGCACTACTGCTTTTTATCGCATTAATGTTGGTCATATTTCCATTTGCAATACTGGCTTCTTTTTTTGGAAATATCAGAGGCGGCAACCTCATATACCGATTGTGTATGTTATGGGCAGATGCCTGGTTTCTGCTGGTGGGCATGATTCATAAAAACATTTACGAATCTCCGCATGATGCATCCCGATCTTATTTATTTATAAGCAACCATATCTCTTTCCTCGACGCTGCTGTGATCGTTAAAACACATCGCCGACCTGTTCGTCCACTCGGCAGAAAAGAAACGGCAAAAATTCCCATATTTGGTTATATCTATAAAAGGGCAATCGTTACAGTAGACAGAGGCGATACCCGCGATCGGGCGAAAAGTGTGCGGGTACTGAAATCGATTATTAAGAAGGGAGTATCGATCGTCATATTTCCTGAAGGCACATTTAATGAAACGCATGAACCGCTGAAATCATTTTACGACGGGGCTTTTAGGATAGCCATAGAAACACAAACGCCTATTAAACCGGTACTATTCCTGGACACCTATAACAGAATGCACTACCGGGGCATATTCACTCTTACACCAGGTAAATGTCGCTCTGTATTCCTGGAAGAAATCCCTGTGGAGGGTTTGACCCTGGCAGATGTACCTGCACTAAAGCAGAAAACGTGGACCATCATGGAAAAAAAGCTGCGGGAGTATAATGCGGCATGGATAGGTGTATCGTCATCTTAAGTAGATTATTAGACGATCCAATTCAATGAAGATATGACCGATTAGGAATAGTGATTTCGTATTACGGTTAAGCATCAATGGTAGATTCGCTAGGTGTATGAAAAGTTACAATGTATTTGCCATTCTGATGCAGGAAGAATCTACACTCGCTGCGATAAAGCACATCGGATGCAACAGTAGACGCTTCGTTCCTCAGCGTGACAAAAGCGAGCGAGTATACCCTTCGTTCCTCAGGGTGACAAGAGGGTCGTGGTGAGCGGTTCTTCTTTTCTCAGCGGATTGGTCATTCTTTTTGTGTCTTGTCATTCTGACGCAGGAAGAATCTACTTTCGCTGCAATAAATGTACTCGATGCAAGTGTTAATCCTTTGTTCCTCAGCCTGACAAGATCAAAGCGCCAACCAAAGAGGATTACATGCAAACCAGTTAACACAACATCACAGGTTTCTGCGCCGAGTCCTGCCAACCCAATACATAATACCCTGGTAGAGACTGCGGCTGGGAACACTCAGGACGGAATTAAGAAACCTGCGATTTATTTATATAAAACATAATTTTCAATTTGTATATCTCTAATTTTAGGATACTTAACCTCTAACTTCAATGTATCTTCATCAATAACTCCTACATATTTAGTAGGACGATGTTGATAATAACTCTTGGTTGTAAAGAAGAGAGAGTCACCTTTCGTTTTATAATACCCCATTATAACACCAGATCCACTCCTACCAATATTACTGATATCTGATCCTACTGATGTTACATATTTGTTTAGGAAGCCATCGAGAAAAAAAATAAGTATTTCCTTCTCGTCTCCACTCACTAAAATATATTTTACATCAGTTTGCAACTGTGACTGTCCATCTAACTTAAAATTAGAATCATAATATTTAAAAGCATGCATATCAGGATTAGAGCCGTTCAAAAAATTAAAGCTTCCACAAGAGTTAAATCCGAATAACAAAATCAACAAAATAACATTTGCTTTCATATAAGTACATTTTATCGTTGAATAGTGATATTTCCTCCTAGGCTAGGTTTAGATTGATTAGGGCTCATACCTCGCCCTGGATTAAATATAGGAAATACGTCACCGCTATCAGAAGTTACAAATCCATCCTTATGTGCCCTATGGTTTTGAACATAGGGTTGAGGATGTCCCCACGAATAGTTTTTCTTCCCAGCAGCGTCTCTCCTCATAGCTTTGTGTCAAGCAGGACGTTGCATCAACTGATAACAATTACACAGGGCAGAGACTACGGCTGGAAAGTACTCAGTAACGAACTAAAAATTCATATTTGCGCTCAAACAGAAATTCATTTGAATTACGTTTAACCTATCACGCAAAAAATGCAAAGGATTACGCAAAGTTCGCAGGCCAGCCCCCCTCTCCTACTCTCCTTTCTGCTGCGAAAGATAAGTGATCAACGAAGCAAATTCTTCAAAAGACAATGCATCAGCCAAACCCGGCGGCATCATCGATGTCTCCATTTCTTTTCTGCTGGCAATATCTTTTGTGTTCACCGTATAAGAAGTGCCTGTAATGTCACGAAGCGTTAGTTTATCACCGGATTCACCGGTTACAAATCCCATGATACTCTTACCATCTTTTGTTGAAATCAGCACCGTGGCAAACCCCTGCGAAATAGAGGCATTGGGCTTGAGTATAGATTCTGCAATTTGCTGCCGGCTCATAATAGCACCGATTTGCCCCATGAATGGACCTTTTAGCGCTTCTCCTTTTTTAATGCTATGACAGGCTATGCATCCCTGTTGTGTGTACAATTTCTTTCCTAATTCCGGATCACCTTTTAATTTATCTATGGCCAACATTACATCTTCAATGGAAGTTTTTCCGATTTGCCCTTTTGTATTGCGAATCTTCTCTAAATCTATTTTGGTTTCTTCTTTTACTTCAGCCAGTTCCGCCCCACCAAAACGATTAATCCCCATCCTGAATTTTTCATTCAGGTCTGCATAGGACGCTTTAGTTTCTTTGTCAGACTGCTCCCATTCTTTCTCCAGAAAGGACTGTATGACTTCAGAACCTTCCCAGGTAATTGCTTTATAATACGGACCATGTGTATCGGGGCGGGTACTCCACCACCAGGAACCATCATAAGGAGCTTCCTTAGTGTACAAACGGGCAAGTGTTGTTATGATATCTTTTTTGAGCGAAGGATCTGAAGTTTTGCTATAGGCAGTTATTAAACCTTGAACAGCTTTTGTATCGTGCATCGTGCGCAAAGCCCATAGTGCCAGTTGGGTATTTTTTCCGCCAAGCGCTTCCACACAGGCATCTACAGCTCCTATAGCAGACAAAGCACTGGCAGCCAAATGTGCAGGAATGATGTCCGGGTTAGGTACGGCATGTGGTCCTTCCTGCCCTTTTACCGGTGCCGCAAAACTTGCCGGCACGGGTACATCAAGCAACGCGCCAGCCGTTTCTGGTTTTGCCAAACGCTCCAAACCAATAATTGCGGCTATTCTTACCCGTTGAGAAGGATCTTTTAAAGCCGTAACAAAAGGTTCTACCGGCACCTCTTTTAAATCCTTCTTTCTATCAGTCAACGCTTTTAACGCATACTCTTTTACGTCGGCTTCATTAGAAAGTTCCAACAATTTTTTGACACTATTTTTACCGGCACCTTGCGCATAGGTAAATATACCGGCTACCCGAATATGTAGTGGTAATGATTTATCCGATGCCAGTTCCCAGCCCACCTCTGCTGCTTTTTTAAGCGAACGGCGTAACAGTTCCTGCTGCGCATGTAACCTGGCAGTACCACTTTCTGATTGCAGTATATGCTTCAGTTCTTTAACAGAGACATCCTCAAGATGGGGAAAAGGTTTGTATTGCCAATTTTCGGGCACTGCCCTTACCATAAAACCTTTGGTGGAGTCTCCGGTGTAGCCGGCGCCGTCCCAGGCTGTCATGTATACTCTTCCAGATGCATCCACATCCAGGTCGGTTATTTGCGGCAATTTAATAAACTCTTCCCGCTGCTGCGTATAGCTGCCGTCGGCAGGGGTTACCCGATGAATATATAATTGACTTCGGCCCCAGTCAGCCATCATTGGCACCCGGTTGTATTGCTCCGGCCAAGTGGGATCATCCATAAATAAAGAACCCGTAGCCGAACCACCTCCCAGGTCTACCAGTGCCGGGATAATTTCCTCGGTAAAATTTTTGAACAAAACAGGATACCCATACTCCCCGTTTTGCAGTTGGTGACTAAATCGTGTATTCCAGCCACCCCCATCATTAGTATTATCCAGCGTGAATATATTCATGTAGGGATCAATAGCTACATCATATATATTACGCAACCCGTGAGAGAAGACTTCCATTTCTGTACCATCCGGGCGTACCCGTACAATCCCCCCACCCAGCATTGTCAACCTGGTTCCTTCCCTGTCTACTGCGTCATGAAAACCAAAATCGCCCACGGCTATATATATCCAGCCATCAATACCCATGCGTATTCCATTGGTAGCATGGTCCGTACCCCGGCTTTGGATAAACCGGTAAGAGCTGATATGTTCTATCAGGGGTTGTGCAGGACCGTCGGCTATACCATCATTGTCCTTGTCTTCAAATACAATCAAATCCATGCCTGTTGCCAGGGTATCTTTAAACACGGTATGCAATACATACACCTTATCCCCCATTGCTATAATACCTCTTGGATTGTCTACTTTGGCAAATTCCGTATGTCTGTCGGGTATACCATCGTTATTGCAATCTATAATTTTAATGATCCGCCCCATATTCGGTCTTTTTCCAAGCGACCCCATCATATCTACACCCACAAATACTTCGCCTGTGGGAGCCACTGATAAGCAGGAAGGACTTGGTACGATATCAGGTCCGGCAAAACCGGTAATCTCTAGTTCTTTTGGCCAACCGAGACTGGCAGCAAGGGTATCAATTAACGCAACCGCCGGATTTCGTTCAGCAGGTTCGCATATAGGTGCTGTTTTTTTTGAAGTACAGGAAACTACGATAGATAGCACCAATAGGCAGAAGCATACAAATCTCATAATTATATTTAACTAATTTTGGAACACTAAAACTAAGAATTTATTGCAGATTTCTGGTGGCTGATTTTGAGATTGTTGATTTTCATCACACATAACCTCCCATACGATCGGACGTCCCTCGAAAAGACCTCCCTTCCCAGCAACGTCTCCTTCATAGCCTTGTGCGAAGCCGGACGTTACGCCGACTAGCCTATAAACTCACATCTTTTAACACCGCAAAGTTTGTTAATAAAGCAAACGGATTTACGCCATCGTAATAAAATCTCGCAGAACTATGGAGGTAGTCTACAGGACTTGCACACAAACTCCATTTACCCACTAACATTACGCAACGTGCCTTACAAGACACCTTGCTGAGAACGAAGAAGGTCCTTCGTAGTATTTCTACGCTCTTTGCGATGTTCTTTGCTTCCTTGGCGAGAATAATTTTTCACGCAAAGGCGCTAAGTTCGCAAAGGTTAATACAGGGAGGAAGATCTTCTTTGGATTCCCAGCGATTGAGAAATCTGTTCCATTATAATAACAGCCTTCTTCAAAAACTGAGATTACCTACTATTTTAGTAAGTTTACGAATTAAACATTTCACTTTAAATATTATCATCATTTATGGCTGCATCAACAGAAAATCTGAGAGTACTGGTAGTGGGCTGTGGAAATATGGGCGCATCCCATGCCACGGCTTACCATCACCTGGACGGCTTTGAAATAGTGGGGCTGGTTTCATCAGGAAAAACCAAAGAAATACTCAATGAAAAACTGGGTGGCGGATACAAATTGTACTCCAACTACGAACAGGCACTTGCAGAAACAAAACCGAATGCTGTTTGCATTTCTACCTATCCGGATACACATGAAGCCTTTGCTATAAAAGCATTCGAAAACGGATGCCATGTATTCATTGAAAAACCGGTGGCAGATTCTGTAGTCGGTGCAGAAAATGTGGTGGCAGCTGCCAAAAAGTACAACAAAAAGCTGGTAGTGGGTTATATCCTCAGGCACCACCCTTCCTGGATTAAGTTTATTGAATTATCTCAAACTATGGGAAAACCATTGGTAATACGGATGAACCTCAACCAACAAAGTAGTGGAAAAATGTGGACCCTACATCGCAACCTCATGAAAAGCCTTAGCCCTATTGTAGATTGTGGTGTACACTACATAGATGTGATGTGTCAGATGACCCGCTCCAAACCGGTGCAGGTAAATGCTTTTGGCGCAAGGCTCACAGAGGAAATTCCTGCTGGCAACTATAATTATGGTCAACTGCAAATTCGTTTTGAAGATGGCTCTGTGGGTTGGTACGAAGCTGGTTGGGGACCCATGATTAGTGAAACAGCTTTTTTTGTGAAAGATGTATTTGGTCCAAAAGGTGCTGTGTCTATCGTAGCCAAAAATGCTGGCGGCGCCGGAAAATCTGATTCTATTGAAGCACATACTAAAACGGAATCACTGCTGGTGCACCACGCTGATTTAAACGAAAAAGAAGAGTTTGGCAAAAAAGATGAGTATATAGACCTGACAGACGAACCTGATCACCAGGAACTCTGCAATCGGGAACAATTATATTTCCTGCGAGCAGTACGGGAAAACATTGATCTTACTGATCATATGGATGATGCAGTTAACAGTCTTAAAATAGCTTTTGCCTGCGATGAATCGGTTCAAACAGGTTTGCCGGTTATGATTAACAAATAGTCAATTGCTGAAAAGCAGAACTATCGGTTATGCCAGGTTAAATACCGTTTAGATAAGGTTTTATTTAAACCACGGACAGAATCTGTTTCAAATCTTTCAATCATTTTTATTGATACTTTTTGCGGAAAAAGTATCCAAAAGCCGCCGGGGAATTATTACACCCAATTCCCTGGAACGCCCTGATTAAGCTTTTGCACTACTCCTATGTTTGCTTTCTCAAAAAATTACTGTTTTAAATCTTTGTATTTAGCA
>CAZRYS010000026.1:17418-78260 GCA_964604365.1 uncultured Terrimonas sp. | reverse complement strand
TGAAACCAACCTCCAGAGCGGATTTGTCTAATATAAATGCGCAATGTGGGTTAACTTTTTTTCTAATTTCACAGATTTGCATTTTGTTTCTAGAGATACGGGTTATGTATCCACGCGATTAGGCATCTTAAAATCAACTGATGGAGGAAACAGTTGGCTGCCAAATCTTCAAACTTCACGTTGGATTTGCGAACTTCATTTCACAGATTCTAATCATGGGTGGGCGGCAGCGACGAACGGAACTATCTATCAATATGAAAAGGTAAAATAAGGAGTCATAAACTTGTAGAACATATTTAAGAATTCGAAGACTGCGAAAAAAATAAAAAACTACGATAGATGTGAAATTATCGTCGCCAACCTCAAAAAAACATCTTCGCCTTCCACACAAATTTTTTGAGATACTCTCTCTTTTGCAATTTTTGTTCTTCTGTTTTTTTTCTTTTGCCTACTTTTTTCTCACTAGTTACCTCGGAGTCACTTGTTCGGGAAAGGTTATTATTTCTTCGATTATTAGTATAATCTGTTATCTGCAACCATAATGATATAGTAGCGTACGCAACCCCTAATATTGTCAAAAGATTAATCAGCCATGTATATTCTTCCCAGAATGTATTTACGTGAATAGGCAGTTCCGTTTTAGAGTTTCTCCAGATAGACCCGTCAAAATAGGTTAGTATTAAAGTAATGATATAATTCCCGGGCTTGATATCTCGAATTGGTTTTAGATTTAACCGTACTACTCCACCGTTCTTACTGTCTACTTGCATTTCAGATTGAATGGACAAGCTAGAGTCAGTGATATCGAAATCGTACATCAAAGTTTCATATTTCCATGTGCCATCACCACCAAGTCCTCCAGGGTGTATAACGAAGCCCTTTCCTATTGATGCCGGACCATAATTGGATCCGAATTGAATCTGGACCTTACCATCGCGAGAATATAGTCCTCTAACTCCGTAGAGAACTGATTCGTCGCTAAATATTGGATCAGAAATAGAAAAGAATATTTTATAATCGCCAACTAACCCATACCCCGTTATATTTATAAGTACATCTATAGAATCAGAGTGGTCATAAATGACCGAGTTAGACACGCTTGCTACTATTTCATAAGAACCTGGCTTATCCCAATCGCCTTTTGATTGAGGTTTGATTTGAACCTTTTGATCTATCTTAGGTGCAGGAAATTGTGCTGGAGCTTCAAAAAAAAGTAATGAAATAAGGGTAATTACAATTAATCTTATCATAAGATAGTAAAGTATCATTTTTCTCCCTGCATACAAGTTCACCATATGGATAAGCAAGCGAGTCGTTGCTCAATATCCTTCGAAACCATCTCCACAAAAGCCCCTTTAGTTCCTGATCGGTTTACCACCTTTCAATACACTCTGTATGCGTTCCAGCGTTTTCTTTTCACCGCATAAACTCAAGAATGCTTCCCGCTCCAGGTCCAGCAGGTATTGTTCGCTTACATAACCAGGTTCACTCAGATCACCACCACACATTACATATGCCAGCTTTTTTGCTACCAGCACATCATGATCGGTGGCATAATGGGCACGCCACATGCCATTGATGCCGGCATATAAAGCGCCTAGTCCTAAGCGACCCAGCACCCTAACATCTGTACGGGGTTTCGGTGTTACATAACCGTTATCATACATATCTATCACACTTCTTTTGCCAACCGCAATTCGACGATCCTGGTTAACGATTACCTCATCCAAGCCCTTCCTCAGTATGCCGAGATCAAAAGCTTCGTAAGCACTGGTAGACACAGATGCCGTGGCAATGGTCCGGAATCTTTTATTGAGTGTATTATTATCCGGTTCATCAAGATGGGTTTCGTCTGCAGCTCGCAGCGCAAATTCCTTGGTCCCTCCACCGCCAGGAATCAAACCAACGCCCAGCTCTACCAAGCCAATATAGGATTCTGCTGCCGGTACTACTTTGTCTGCATGCAGACTCAACTCACAGGCACCGCCTAACGTTAAAGCATGGGGCGCTACAACTACCGGCACACTGGAAAAACGGGCTCTGATCATAGCATTCTGAAACTGCCGGATAGCCATATCCAACTCGTCGTATTCCTGCTCTACCGCAAACATAAAGATCATGCCCACATTTGCACCAGCCGAAAAATTTTGAGAATCATTGGCTATTACTACGCCTTTATATTTCTCTTCTGCCAACCCGATTGCTTTATGAATACCTTCCAGCACTTCACCGCCTATGGTTCCCATTTTCGTATTCCACTCCAGTCCCAGCACATCATCGCCCAGGTGGTATACGTTGGCAGCACTGTTTTTCCATACGGTTTGACCCGCAAAATTCTTCATCACAATAAAGGCATCTGCTGTTGCCTCATCTACCACAGACACATATTTTTTAGCGGTCGGCGAATAACATAGCTTTTTCCCGTTCTCTACCGCATAGAAGGTTTTGTTACCCGCTGCAAGCATTTCTTCCACCCATGGCGCCACGCTGAAACCTGCTTCTTTTAAAGCCTTTGTTGTTTTTTCAACGCCCAGCGCATCCCATGTTTCAAAAGCCCCTATTTCCCAACCAAAGCCCGCTTTCATTGCATCATCAATGCGATAGGCCTCATCTGAAATTTCGGGTATCCGATGTGAAATATAGGAAAACAACGCATAGTGAAACTGACGGAAAAACTCAGCCGCTTTGTCCTGCCCCGCCAACAGCATTTTAATCCGTTGCTTTAGGTCATCGATAGGTTTGGCAGTTTCTATGGTTGCAAATTTCGGACGGGTACGAGGCTCATACTCCATCGTAGAAAGATTCAGCACCAGTATTTCCGACTTCCCCTCTTTTGATTTTACTTTTTTGAAAAAACCCTGCCCCGTTTTATCGCCCAGCCATTTACTCTCTACCAGTTTTTCCACCCAAGTGGGGATAACAAACGTATCCCGCGCCTCGTCTTTCGGACAGTTGTCATATACGCCCTTCGCCACTTTTACCAATGTGTCTATTCCCACTACATCTGCGGTGCGAAAAGTTGCAGACTTGGGTCGTCCCAATATCGGTCCGGTAAGCGCTTCTACCTCATCTATTGTCAAGCCGAGTTTTTCTACTAATTGAAAAATAGCGGCAATACTATATACCCCCACACGGTTAGCGATAAACGCCGGTGTATCCTTACACAATACCGTTGTTTTACCGAGAAAAACATCTCCATAATGCAGTAAAAAGTCTATAACTTCCTTATCAGTATAGGGTGTGGGTATAATTTCCAGCAAACGCAAATAACGGGGCGGATTGAAAAAATGCGTACCGCAAAAATGCTTTTTAAAATCATCACTTCTGCCCTCTGCCATCATGTGTATAGGGATGCCAGAAGTGTTAGAAGTTATCAAAGTGCCAGGTTTGCGATATTGATCTACTTCCGACAAAATAGCTTGTTTGATATCCAGCCGCTCTACCACTACTTCAATTATCCAGTCGCAACCGGCAATATCTTTCATATTGTCGGTAAAGTTGCCGGTTTTTATCTTCTTCACTACGTCTGCCGTGTACACGGGCGATGGATTCGACTTAACCGCTGCCGTTAATGCCTCATTCACAATCCTGTTTTTTACGACAGGATGGTCTAACGTAAGCCCTTTTGCCTTTTCTGCGTCAGTTAATTCCTTCGGTGCAATATCAAGCAGCAACACCTGGCTTCCAGTTCCGGCAAAATGACAGGCAATACGAGATCCCATTACACCCGATCCTAATACGGCTACGTTTTTGATGATTCGCTTCATAGTATTTAATATTGAACAATAAATGAAACCTTTTCAATTTCTTTGTTCTAATTGAAACTGCAAAGGCAGGCAATCTTGCTGAAGCTTTGCAGAAAATAGTTAGCTAAACAACTATTGATATCGAAGGTAAGATAAATTCATTTGCGAAACCAGCACCGGAACGATTAAAAACTAATGTTAATTTAAAGCATGTTGCGTACAAATATTATGTCCATTTTCAATGCTGGCGTAGAGGCAGTAAAACCAGCTCAATTCATGCCCCGGCACCTGCAACTGGATCAAAATGCGATCCGCATTGGGCACCAATCCGTACCTATAGAACCTGACCAACGGGTTGTGATGGTAGCCGCAGGCAAAGCGGCTGCGGCCATGGCATCCGAAGCCGAAGCAATCTTGGGAAAGTTGATAAAAAAAGGACTGGTGGTGACCAAATATGAACACGCCTTACCACTTCAATTTTGTGACACTATTGAGGCTGCCCATCCGGTACCAGATGAAAATAGTGTGAAGGCTGGAAGAATGGTTATCAATCTACTACAGGAAACGGCGCCTACTGATATAGTACTATTATTAATCAGTGGTGGTGCCTCAGCCCTGTTGGCAGATTATCCGCCAGGCAGTTCACTCAAAGAACTGCAAACAGTATCTACATTATTGCTACACAGCGGCGCTGCTATAGACGAAATGAATACGGTGAGAAAACACCTGTCTTTGATAAAAGGGGGGCAGTTGGCGCGTTATACCCGGTCGCGGTTATTCACATTAATTCTGAGTGATGTTCCCGGAAATAATCTCTCCGTAATTGCGAGTGGACTAACGGTACCGGACAATAGTAGCTTTGAAGACACCTGGGCAATAGTGGAAAAGTACCAGTTAACGGCAAAACTGCCTGGCACTATCCGGCAATGGCTGGAGAAGGGACTACTGGGGGAAATTCCTGATACACCGCGAAAGGAAGATCCGATTTTTAAACATGTACACAATGCATTGGTAGCCACCAACGATATGGCGTTGGAAGCCGCTGCTGCCAAAGCGGGAACGCTGGGTTATGCAACGAAAATTTTGACGCCTGCGCTGGAAGGCGATGCCGAAGAACAAGCCCGCTTTTTTGTATCGCAATTAGAAGCAGCGTCTGCCAATACTTGTTTGTTGTGGGGCGGAGAAACGACTGTAGTCGTAAAGGGCGACGGCAAGGGCGGTCGCAATCAACAATTTGCTTTAGCCACTGCCCATAAAGCAGCACAGCATATGTTCAATAACGTTGCAATACTCTCCGGCGGCACGGATGGCACAGACGGGCCTACAACGGCTGCCGGTGCCCTGGTAGATGCAGATGTCATCCGGCTGGGCAACACAAAAAACCTGGATTTATCATCATTTCTTCGTCGTAACGATGCCTATCATTTTTTTGAACAAACTAACGGGCTGGTAATAACCGGACCTACCCAAACCAATGTGATGGATATTGTGATAGGTATCAAACAATAATAAACCATCGAACCTTACCTGACGGCCTGCCATATAACTGCAAAAGCTTATAGGTAACGGTTAGGCTTTGCCGAAATATTCCAACCGGGGAAAAGATTGTTTTGTCATATGCAACCGTTAGGAAAAATCATTCGTCTTTTCACCTTCAAGGATAAGGTTTAAAATGAATACCCTAAACCAATCTCCACAATTCTTTGTGGAGATTTTTCGGTTTGGGATTTACCATCCCGGACCAAGCTTTTCTGCTGGTTCAATACTGACAATTCTCATATCGTTTAGCAACATTGGATCCTCACCCTTTTTTATTCTTTTATGCATATCCAACAGCGAAATCAAAAGAGATTCAATCGCCTCATTTTGTCCATTATCGTGTTTTTTTATTCGAGTCAATGCAAGTTGAGTTGCCTGCCAGAAAAAGTCTCTATTGGTGGGAGCAAAAGACCTCAGGTCAAAGTTGAACATTATGTTTTCCTGATTTCGAATAAACCCTCCATAGCCGTTATATTCATCCCCTATTTCCTCTCTGTAAACATATTTTTCCAAATACCTGTAGAAAGCCCTAGCACCTTCCATTTCCTTTAGTTCATCTGTTATCAACTGTAGCATATATGCCACTCCTGTCCATCGTCTTGCGAAACATCTTCCATCTTCAAGTGTCCAAAATGCTGATGCCATTGTTTTTGAATTATACCTAATACCAGGCTTTACTTCCAAGTAACGTCTCCTAAAAACCTTGTTATCAACCGGAAATTGTGTACACGAGTAATACGCAACATCTCCTTCAGATAGCAGTTATATCTACTGTTCCGAGCAACGTCTCCCAAAAGCATTGTGACGAGCCGGACATTGCGTACATGAGCAATACGCAACGTCCCCTTCAGCTAGCGGCTATATCTTCAACTTTTGAAAACTGGGTGACGTTGCTGGGAATTCAGGGATGACGATAAGGGATGGTCTTCACTGCAAGGTTTTGATGGCATCATAAATATCTCCCATTAGCTCGCAACTGTAGTCATTACCGTTAGCCCAAAAAAATCCTTATAAAATAATAAATCAATTTATATATACACTAATGGTAAATATGTAACATGTTCATTATTTTCGCGCTTTTTTTATCCATTGTTCATCCACTATCTTACAAAAAATGGTCTACAAACTCAACCCAAACCTCATTAGCAGTTTTATTAAAGTAACCTTTCTACCGCTTTTATTTTACATCATGCCGCAAACTGGTATTGCACAGTCACCCACAACTACTGGTTTTGTTACAGATTATGGCGGCTTCTGGCAAACATCAGTTGAACAGGTAAACACCGTACGCCCCGACAATAGTCATCACCTGTTGGCATTCACCTATAACGGGCTCACTTATTCCACTGGCGTTAACAATAGTATATTGACCAATCACAGCGTCAATTTTACGCCATCTGTTTTCAAGGCACTCCCGGTGGCGGCTATTTCTGGTATCACAACTACCAGCGGATCCAGGTTTCTCGCTGCGGGAGCGCTCGTGGATGGTTCGCCTACAGGTTATGTGGCAGGCGTAGCCAGGTTCACTATTAAAGAAGCTTTAATTGACGGCATTCATGGACTTGATATGGGCACCGGTATAACCAACTTACCACCAACAGCCCACATGACTTTTCAGATATACAATATTGATGGGCAAAAAATAGCTGATGCTGAACCTGATTTAGTGCTGACTCAAATTGCAGATCCGGCCAGCGCCAATGACGAATTTACCCTGGTAGATGCTGCTGGGAACACAGTAGGAACGCCCTTTACGCAAAATATGACTTTCTTGCCGGAGTTGGGAAGATACACGCTTGATTTGTTTTCTTTTCCTGCGGGTATACCGTATAACACAGCCCGTCCCAACGGTATTTTACCTGCCAACACCAATACAACCCGACCTTTGCGTCTTGTAGCATTGCGGCTTGCTGATTTTGGCATTACGGCGAGCGACGCCTCGTTGGTTAAGGCACTGCGCATTACACCTAGTGGTAACAGTGACTACGCATTTATTGCTTACAATGCCAATGCCATAAATTTACCCCCCAATGCGGCATTGAGTCCGGAAACTTCCGTGAGCAGTGTTTGTGCTGGTGGAACAGCAAGCCTGGAAATAGTGGGCACCCCTGCTGCCAACGGTATTTTGTCGTATACCTGGGAGGAGTCTAACAATGGAGGAAGCAGCTGGCATCCGGTTAACAATGGAGGTAATATATCCGGCGCTACCACTAACAGGCTCACTATTGCTAACGCCATAGCCGGCTACTTATACCGAAGTAGCGTTCACGAAACGGACAATGGCAATGCCGGTATCTCTGGGGTTTTTACAATTACAGATGCCTCTTCCTTATCCACACTACCCACTAACGTTAGTATAGCCGGTGGCGGCGCTGTTTGTGCTTCCGCCACACACCAGTTTCTGGCTGACGTAACCGGCGGCAGCAATCTTGTATACCAGTGGCAGAAAAGAACCGATACTAACCCATTTGAAAATATCCCCGGAGCTAATACCGCCAATTATATACCTGTTACCACAGAATCTGGCGCAACCAACTACCGATTACAAGTCTCTAACGGATCTGGCTGCCCGAGACTTAGCTCCAATACAATAACAATGTCTGTAGAGGGAATAACAGCCGTTGCTCCTGCTCAAAGATGCCAACCCGGACAAGTCACGTTATCAGCCACAACCTCTTCAGGAAGTATACATTGGTACAATGCGCCGTCGGGAGGCACCTTGCAGCACACAGGAGCCAGCTTTAGTCCTACGATTTCCCAAACAACTACCTACTACGTACAATCCAACTCCTGTGTAGACAGAGTTCCTGTTATAGCAACAATTTATCCGTCCAGTGCGGTTGGAGCTGTCAATAGTTCGCCCGGTTACACACCAGGCACTACTCTGCTTACCATCAGCGGGCAAACCGGCCAGGTACTAAGATGGCAGTCGTCCACTGATAACTTTATTGCTAATGTTGCAGATATCGCGCATACACAATCGCAGCTAGTGGTGGATAATGCATTCACCAACACCGTATACCGTGCTGTCGTTCAAAGTGGCAATTGCGCACCTGTATATAGCAATATCGCTGCAGTATTGCCTTTCCGTCCCAACAGTTTAAAACTGCACCAAAAAGAACAGGCTGTTGTTCTTGAATGGCAAACCTATGACCAGCAAAGAGTAACCACCTACGAAATACAAAGATCAAAGGACGGTATCCAGTTCGAAAGCATGGGCTCCATGTCCCCCCATGCAAGCCATCAGTACGAATGGACGGATCCGTCACCCGGAACCGGAAGAATATTCTACCGCATAAAGGAGATTAGTATGGATGGCGAATTTGTATACAGCAATATCAATTTCATCACTATCCATTCAAAAGGATGGAGTGTAACAGCCTACCCTAATCCTATCGTGGGCAATACCATTCAGATTCAGTTATCAGGCAATCAAAAGGAAAGTTACACGGTACGCCTTTATAACACTACCGGGCAATCGCTGCTTTACGGTCGCCTGAATTCAATTAACGGCTCCACCCTACATCAACTGAACCCGACCAGTAAGCTCCCCCCCGGCATTTACCAGCTGCTTGTAACGCGTACCTCCGGCGAAAGCCAGGTGCTACGAATACTGGTTTCAAATCCGTAAACTTTCTAAAAAGAACATACTTTTTGCTGAAAGCAGGCCCAGTGCCTGCTTTCACTTTTTACCTCACAATCGTTGCGTGTCGTTTTTAATCCTTTCTTATTTTGACCGCCTGCTACTACCAGCCCCACATCAAATGACAATACAGGTATAGCGGAATCAATGTCGTTTAGTTAAGGTTTTTATTTAAACGGGATGAGATTTATTTCAAAACGTTCAGTAATTTTTCTTCGATACTTTTTGCGGAAAAAGTATCCAAAAGCCGCCGGGGAAT
Source organism: uncultured Terrimonas sp. (assembly GCA_964604365.1). Classification (GTDB taxonomy): domain Bacteria; phylum Bacteroidota; class Bacteroidia; order Chitinophagales; family Chitinophagaceae; genus Agriterribacter. Next base: position 69,073 of record CAZRYS010000026.1, on the reverse strand, counting down.
TATTACACCCAATTCCCCGGAACGCCCTGATTAAGCTTTTGCACTACTGTAGCCTCAACTATAAACCTCTGAATAAAAAAGATTTGCAAAACGTCATAAGACTGATATTTCCCTACTTATTTTTGGATAATTGTTCAGCACAAAGCTATTGTGCTGAACCAAACGGCATTAATAGCGGAATTATCATCTCAGATTGGTATGGCCGAAGTTACAGCAGTACTAAAGTTGCTACAGGATGTTCCCGAAATTTCTCCCTAACGACATAAAGATTTAGGTTGCAAACCTGCTGCGGCTTTTGCGAAGATCTTCATGCGCTTTGCCTATGCACTCTTTTTGACAGCTTACCGGGCCTATACAGGCTCCCGGTTGAATGGCCATTTTTAATGTGATTATTTTCTGTTTCAGAATATCAAATTTTGCAAAGTACCAAAAACAGAGTAATTTCATTGCATAAGCTTTGCTGCCCTTTTCATAAAAAATCATACATAGGTTATGCCTGTGGTATGTTTATGCTCAGCCCTAATGCAAGTTAGCCTGGGATGTTTATGATCATAGTTATGAATAATCATTCAATAAATTACTATGTCAATAAGGGTCGCTATCAATCACAAAACCACCTACCGGTATGATCGTCCGGTTGCACTGAGTCCGCACATTTTCAGGCTGCGTCCAGCCGTTCATTCTCGTACACCCATAGAGTCATATTCCTTTAAGCTACATCCACAGGAACATTTTATCAACTGGCAACAGGATCCATTCGGTAATTACCAGGCGCGGGTTGTATTTCCGGAGAAAACCACTGAGCTTTCTATTGAGGTAGAAGTAATAGCGCAGATGACGGTAATCAATCCTTTTGATTTTTTTGTGGAAGACTATGCTGAGCAATATCCTTTCCGGTATGAAGGAGCACTGCAAAAGGAGTTATTGCCTTACCTGGAAATCAAAGAAGACGGACCGCTGTTGAAAGAATGGCTTTCACAGATAGCATTAAAAACAGAAACTCCGATAGTCGATTTTTTGGTGGCAATCAATCAAAAGCTCAGTAAGGATATAAATTATACGATCCGTATGGAGCCGGGCGTACAATCCTGTGAGGAAACGCTTTCAAAAGCGTTGGGTTCCTGTCGCGATTCGGCCTGGTTACTGGTGCAAATACTCCGGCATGCCGGGCTGGCTGCCCGCTTTGTGTCGGGTTATCTCATACAATTAACAGCGGATATACAATCATTAGACGGACCTTCCGGACCAGCAGCAGACTTTACAGACCTGCACGCCTGGGCAGAGGTATACATCCCCGGGGCGGGCTGGATAGGACTGGACGCTACATCGGGGCTATTTGCCGGAGAGGGGCATATCCCCCTGGCCTGCACACCTGATTTTGCAAGTGCAGCCCCTGTAGTTGGCGCCAGAGACGAGTGCGAGACGAGCTTCTATTTTGAGAATCGTGTTACCCGCATACAGGAGGATCCGAGGGTCACCAAACCTTATACTGACGAACAGTGGAAACTTATTTATGAAACCGGGCTACAGGTAGACGCAGAGCTGGAAGCCGGTGATGTGCGTATGACAATGGGCGGAGAGCCTACTTTTGTATCCATAGACGATATGGAGTCCGACCAGTGGAATACAACTGCGGACGGCAGAGAAAAACGCGCTTTATCACATGACCTTATTTTCAGATTGAGAGATGCGTTTGGCCCGGGCGGTATGCTGCACTATGGACAGGGAAAATGGTACCCGGGCGAATTGCTACCCCGCTGGCAGTATGGCTTATACTGGCGCAGAGACAATATACCTGTCTGGCACAACAAAGCATTGATGGCGCAGGAATCTGATATCCGCAAGTACACGGCAAAAGATGCGGAACGCTTCACGGCAGAACTGGCACGTCATCTATCCGTAAGCATTACCAACATTATGCCTGCTTACGAAGACATATTTTATTTCTTATGGACCGAAGGCAAAGTGCCTGTAAACCTTGATCCGCTGCAGTATAACCTGAAAGACAGCATCGAAAGGCGTACACTTGCACAACTGCTGGATAGAGGGCTTGATACACCTGCCGGATACATATTGCCGTTGGAATGGAATCACTGGTCGGATACCTGGCGCAGTTGCCGCTGGGCACTCAACCGGGAACATCTTTTTCTGATGCCCGGCAATTCTCCCATTGGTTTGCGGTTACCCTTAAATAGCCTGCCGGTAGTTACCCGCCTCGAAACGGTAGAAAGAAGCCATTTTGAAGAAACCGGACCCCTACCATCTTACGAAGATACCATCACTAGCCGGTATGGTTCAGTGGCAGAGCATTATATCCCCAAACATGATACCGCCGCCTTTTTTGAAGAGGAGGAAACTATGAAGAAGTCCACCGGTAAAAATAACCCGGTTCAACCGATTTTTGAAATTGACACCATACAAACCGCTGTATGTGTGGAAGCCAGGGAAAACATGATCTATGTTTTTCTACCACCGGTAAGCTACCTGGAGCATTACCTGGATTTGATTGCTTCCCTGGAAGCCACAGCCGAACGCCTGCAAATGCCCATCAGGATAGAAGGATATGAACCTCCAAGAGACAGTCGGCTGGAACGGTTGGTGGTATCCCCTGATCCTGGTGTGATAGAGGTAAATATACACCCTGCAAAAAACTGGCAGGAACTGGTAACGAATACAGATATCCTATACGAACAAGCGCATTTGTCGCGGCTGGGTACTGAGAAATTCATGCTGGATGGACGGCATACCGGCACAGGGGGTGGCAACCATGTAACTATTGGTGGCGCTACCCCTGGCGAAAGTCCCCTGCTCAGGAAACCGAACCTGTTACGTAGTCTCATCACCTACTGGCAGCATCATCCTGCACTTTCGTATCTGTTTTCCGGAGCCTTTATCGGCCCTACCAGCCAGGCACCCCGTATAGATGAAGGAAGAGAGGAAAAGCTGTATGAAATGGAAATTGCTTTTGGACAAATCCCCGAAAGTGGAGAAGTACCGTTTTGGCTGGTTGATCGTTTGTTCCGCCATTTGTTGACAGATATTACAGGCAATACGCACCGGGCAGAATTTTGTATCGATAAATTATATTCTCCGGATTCTTCTTCCGGGCGATTAGGGATACTGGAGTTTCGGGCTTTTGATATGCCACCCCACAAACATATGAGCCTGGTGCAAATGTTATTGATAAGAGCATTGGTGGCAAAATTCTGGAAACAGCTTTACAAACATAACCTGGTAAGATGGGGTACCGAACTGCATGACAAATTTATGCTGGAGCATTATGTTCGGAAGGATATGGAAGATGTAATAGCAGACTTGCGAGAAAGCGGCTATGCTTTTGACATGGGTTGGTTCGAGCCATTCTTTGAATTCCGATTCCCACACTACGGCACCGTAGTAGTAAAGGATATTGAGATGGAAATCAGAATGGGGATAGAGCCCTGGCATGTGCTGGGAGAGGAAATGTCGAGCAGCGGTACTGCCCGGTTTGTAGACTCTTCTATGGAGCGGGTGCAGGTAAAATTGAAAAACCTGCACAGCGATCGCTATATATTGCTTTGTAATAGTTGCCGTGTGCCACTGTCTCTTACTGATATAAAGGGTGAATATGTATGCGGTATCCGCTACAGAGCCTGGCAACCTCCATCGGCCCTGCACCCTACTATCGGTATTGATGCCCCGTTAGTATTTGACCTGGTAGATACCTGGAATAACCGCTCCGTTGGCGGATGCGTATATTATGTTTCACATCCGGGCGGCAGAAGTTATGACACAGTTCCGGTAAACAGCTATGAGGCAGAATCGAGACGTGTCAGCCGTTTTTGGGATCACGGGCATACACAGGGAACTATTGAACCTCAACTGCCAGGGATGACCTCCTCACACTATATAAGGCAGAAAGGACAAACATTCTCATTACAACAGATACCGGAAGCAGAAGTGAACAAAGAGTTTCCGCACACACTAGACCTGCGTCAGTTCTGGAATAAGAGAATGTATCAATAACAAACGAACGCTATATTTCTTTTTAACATGATCAATTCTTCGGATATAGGAATTAAACTTGGCGGCATGATACATAATGCTTACATTTTCAATACTAACCCGTTGTATCGGCTTTCTAACGTCACAGCATTTTTATCAGACAAACTATATGTATGAGTAATCTACAAGCACTCTTAAACGAATACACCTGCCCCTCCGGAATTTGGGACGAAATGTGCGACCAGGGCTCCATCCGAAATCACTACGACCGACTTGTCACTTCGTTTTCACAGCTCGACCTGGAGGCTTTACAGCAGAAAGACCTATTGGCGGGTGAGCTATTTATGAACCAGGGCATCACTTTTACCGTGTATAGCGACAATAAAGGAATTGAAAGGATATTTCCTTTTGATATTATCCCTCGTATCATTACGGGAAGGGAATGGGATACGGTTGAAAGAGGAATCAAACAACGTTTGAAAGCATTGAACCTGTTTTTGAAAGATATTTATAACGATCAGCAGATTGTAAAAGAAAATGTTATTCCGGCCAACCTGATTGCTTCCTGTCCACATTACCTGCGGGAAGTGCACGGCGTAAAAGTACCACACGACATTTATGTACACATTTCAGGCATTGATTTGATACGTGGTGACGACGGTAAGTTTTACATTTTGGAGGATAATTTACGTACGCCTTCAGGCGTCAGTTATATGCTGGAAAACAGGGAGGTCACCAAACGTATATTCCCGGAAATGTTTGCCGCCAACAATGTACGGATCATCAACAACTACCCATTGAAGTTATATAACATCCTCTTACAACTGGCATCCACGCATATTTCCAATCCTACAGTTGTATTACTTACGCCCGGCATTTACAACTCTGCCTATTACGAACACAGCTTTCTGGCCAAGCAGATGGGCATTTCTTTGGTAGAGGGCCGCGACCTGGTGATAGACGATCACAAAGTATATATGAAAACAACCAACGGACTGGAGCAGGTGCACGTGATATACAGGCGTATAGATGATGAATACCTGGATCCACTGGTGTTTAATCCAAAAAGTGTTTTAGGGGTACCTGGCATTATGAGCGCCTACCGAAAGGGAAATGTAGCCATAGTGAACGCTATTGGTAACGGCGTAGCGGATGACAAAGCGGTGTATGCTTATGTGCCGGCGATGATTAAATACTATCTGAATGAAGAACCGATATTACAAAACGTAAATACATATGAGTTGAGCGAACCTGATGCAAGAACGTATGTATTTGAAAATATACGCAAGATGGTTGTAAAGCGGACCAACCAATCGGGAGGCTACGGTATGGTGATGGGAAACAGCATCAGCGAAGAGGATTGGTTGAAAGCAAAGGAGGAAATAGAAAAAGATCCACGCAGTTTTATTGCACAGCCAATCATTAAGCTATCTACCGTCCCTTGTTTTATCAATGGCAAGTTTACCCCCCGGCATGTGGATTTTCGTCCCTATGCTTTGTGTGGTCCCAATGGGGTAGATATAGTACCCGGTGGCTTAACCAGGGTGGCGTTAAAAGAGGGCTCCCTGGTGGTAAACTCATCGCAGGGCGGGGGTAGTAAGGATACCTGGGTGGTAGATCTGTAATCAATTTCAATCTTGTTAAAAATTCAAATCAGGAAAATACATGTTAAGTAGAATTGCCGACTCTCTCTTTTGGTTAAGCCGCTATATGGAAAGAACGGATGGACTGTTAAGGGCGACCTCTTCTCATTATATACTTTCGCTTGATAACGTAATGGGTCAAATGACCTGGCGTTCGGTATTAGAAGTATTTACAACACTACCTGATGATGAGATAAGGGATTTGGAAAATAATGCAACGGCTTCGTTACATACGTTACTAACCGATACCAACAACCAGAATTCACTAAAGGTAATTGTTACCAGGGCTCGTGAAAATGCCCGTGGCGCACAGGACCATATCACCAAAGAAGCATGGGAAGAGATTAATGCATTATACCATCTGCTCAACCAGTCCAATATCAGCGAAAGACAGGGTGAACAGGATCTGGTAAGAATGATGCTGCGATTTACACAGCATAGCCTGTTATATACAGGCATTGCCGATGTTACTATGCCGCGTGGTTTGGGTTGGAGTTTTATGAACCTGGGAAAATTCATTGAACGATGTTTTGAAGTGCTGGTGCTGGTGGATAAACATTACGAGGCAATCAACTATGATCTGAGTGAAGAGAATGCGATTATTCAATGGAAAGAATTGCTGTTTTCCTTATCGGGCTACGAACTACACTTAAAGACCTATCGTGGTAGTCGCTATAACCGAAATGTACTACACCAGGTATTGTTCAATGAAGATTTTCCGCATTCTGTTTTATATTCGCTGTCACGCATCAAACGTTATCTGGAAGATGTAGTAATGGAACACCAGTCTGCGGGAAGTTCAGAACTCATTCGCCAATACGGAGCACTCTATAGCAAAGTGAAGTACATGAGCCCGGATGATGTTAAAAGCGATACCCTCCAACCGTTCCTGGAAAGTACAAAACAGGAATTACTGCATTTTAGCAACAGGTTGGGGCAAACCTTTTTCTCTTATCAATAAAAACAAAAATGCCTGTATATAAAATTCACCACGTCACCCAGTACCAATACGACCGAGCTGTAAGGGAAAGCATCAACGAAATAAAAATATATCCATATACCTGTGCTGAACAGGAAACCCTGATGCAGGAAATTGAAATTACAGGAAACCCTAAAGTAGAAGTATTCACGGACTACTGGGGTAATAAGGCGGGCTCTTTCAGTGTAATACAGCCGCATATTCAGTTAACCATAGAAAGCAAACTGGTGATCCGGACCACACAGAGTGGTCAGTTGGCTATTAACTTTCACAGTGGATTTGAGGAATTAAAGTATGAAGTGAACAGTAATATGCTGCTCCTGGGGCTTTCGGAACCTGACCCCATCGAGTCCGCTGAAAAAATCAACGCCATTATTGCAAAAGCCTCTTTAGAAGATCGTTCAGTGGCATCAGCAACAGAATTTTTTTCGGAATATATATTTAAATACTTCAAATACATCAAGGGTATTACCACGATAGATACTACTGTAGATGAAATATTGGATCAGAAAGGAGGTGTTTGCCAGGATTTTGCCAATCTGATGTTACAGCTGTTGAGAACTGCAGGTATCCCTTCCCGATATGTTAGCGGATACATATGTCCGAATAAAAACGGCATGCGCGGTGAGGGGGCTACACATGCCTGGGTGGAAGTTTGGGTCCCGGGATTTGGTTGGGCTGGCATTGATCCTACTAATAATATTTGGGTAACCAATACCCATATCAAACTTTCTGTTGGGCGACACTTTAAAGATTGCAGTCCAGTAAAGGGTACCTTCAAAGGACCGGCCCAACAAAGATTATCGGTATTTGTTTCCGTTGGTTATGAAGACGGGCATACGTTTGAAGAAATCAACAATGTAAAGCTTGAACTTCAAAATACAGCACCCGAAGAATTGATAGAAGGTTTTGCGCAGCAACAGCAATAGTTGGTAGTCGATCTATTGATATTACAATTTCATGTTAACCGTAATCACGCGTTAGCGGAGTTGATTTGTTGAAAATGTTAATGTCCATTGGCCACTGCTCTATTACAGATTGTCACAGAATAGCTGTTGAACCTAAACTCAATGCCATTTAGTTAAGGTTAAATAGCTTCATATTAAGCAATTATTCAGGATACTATAGGCGAAATCACAGTCGCGCAAAAGCTACAACAGCTCGTTCCGGGGAATTGGGTGTAATAATTACCGGGCCGCTTTTGGAATTTTTTTTCCGCAGAAAGTATCGAAGAAGAATGATGGAAAGTTTTGAAATAGATCCTGTCTGTGGTTTAAATAAAAAACTTATCTAAACGGCATTGAACCCCAAACTATATGACAGTAGGTTCAATTATTTACCAAACTCGATGTTCATTGTTGACACTATTTTATAAAGCAACACTTTAGGTTGTTGTTTACTGCAGCAAAATTTTGAGTTGTTACCATTTGTTGTTAAGGTTCCTGTAAGGCATATCGATAACAGGTAAACGTGATGTTGCAATAGAAAATTGGAAAAACCAAACGGAACAAATATTTACCAGAGATGGATTTATTTTTCTTTTAATACGTGCTGACCATACATTGTAATACCCTACGTGATATTCCAGGATATACTAAGTAGTTGTACTAAATATTACGAATATGCATACCCGAAGTTTCAGTCTATACAATTAACCCGATACTACTTCGTTTACCATCTGAATTTTAAAAACATTGCTGTCAGATAAAAGGCGATGTTATATTATTAATTAATTTATTTTCATGAAAATCAAATCCAGTATTTTTTACAGTGTCATGTTTTTGGGCTTGTTAGGTTTTGCATCGTGCAAAAAAGAGGAAACACCCAAACCCGATCCGAAAGGTCCTGAGGTGCAACTTTTTGAAAAAGCACAGGGCAAATGGAGGATAAACGTACCCGCTGGTCGTATTAAAAATCCCCCAGTTTCCTCAAAAGCAGCTCCCCTTTCTTCTAAAATACAGGGTAGCTCTTCATTCATCGTTGAATTTCTGAGCGACAACTCCTTTATTTTTGGTTATGGATTCAGTGGTACACTAGGAACGTATGAAGTTAAGAATAACAAAGCCATTGAATTAAAAGACCTGGCGGAACTGTCAGATATTTCGTTTTCTGATAATACTATGTCTTTTACATTTACCTGGTTTGGTGAAGATGGAGATGAGGACGAAGTGATGAACGTAACAGCGACAAAATTTGCTGATATAGAGATTCCCCAAAATAGAAAAGATATCCTCAAAAAATGGTATATTGAATTGACGGGAGATATAGCAGATGAGATAGAAGATATGGGTTATGAAATAGACAGAATTGAGCGCACATATACAGTAAATGGAACGGTATTAACAGAAGGCTTCAAAGATGATGAACTTCTTTATACTACCATTATGCACTGGCATATGCATGCAACAGAAGACGCCATTGTGGAATATTCAAATCAGGCATCTGAAAGTACCCCCTACTTTAAACTGGAAACCTTTTCTGCCAGTGCTGTTGTACTGGGGCGCTTCGAGCAAAATGATGATGGTGAATTTGAGAAAACGGGCACGTATAAGTATTTTAGCGAAAAGCCAGCGCCTGCTGACAGGAAAAGATAAACAACGTAATAAAAGATTCTATCAGCCACCGGCCATCCGGTGGCTTTTTTTGTATATTTTCGGCAAACTTGTAATCGTTTATAATGAGTCAACAAGGTAAAACAGAATTCTGGTTGCGCGGTCCTGTAGCGGGGGTGCCCCCTTTATTACAGCCTGCCGCCCATGCTTTGCTTCAGGCAAAAATGGAAGTTGAAGATATGACGGCAGATTTTCCGGATCATCTTTTATGGACCCGCCCGGCGGGTATGGCGTCTTCAGGTTTTCACCTGCTGCATCTATCGGGCGTTTTAGACCGGTTGCTGACCTATGCTCGTGGTGAACAACTCCAATCCTTTCAACTGGAATATCTCCGGCAGGAAACTTCACTTCAATCCATTACAACTGTTGAGTTGACTACACGCTTTTGTAGCCAGGTAGAAAAAGCCATATTGCAATTGGGCGCTACCGATGAAAATAGTTTGACAGCCATCCGTTTGGTAGGAAGAAAGCAAATCCCGTCCACGGTAATCGGCTTGCTGTTTCATGCGGCGGAGCATACCCAAAGGCATGTTGGTCAGTTGCTGGTAACCATAAATGTTGTTAAAGAGTTTGCCCGCTGACAAAATTCCCAATATAAATCAGCCGTTGGTTTATTATCTTCACGGCATATTTTAAATACATATGTTGAAAGCCGGTATTTTAGGCGGAGGCCAATTGGGAAGAATGCTGTTGCAGGCAGCGGCAAATTATCCTGTAGAAACTTATGTGATGGAAAGTGATCCGGATTGTCCGGCAGCACATCTCTGCCATCATTTCGTAAAAGGCGATATCAGAAATTTTGATGACGTATACAACTTCGGTAAAAATCTGGATGCACTAACCATCGAGATTGAATCAGTAAATGAAGATGCGCTGGAAAAGCTGGAAGCAGAAGGCGTAAAAGTATACCCTCGCTCGGGAGCTTTGCGTATTATTAAAGATAAAATACTACAGAAAGAATTTTATGCCAAAAACGAAGTGCGGACTGCAGATTTTGTGGTGACACAAACTTTGCAGGATGTAGCTACCTATAAAAATTTTTTACCGGCAGTGCACAAACTGGCAAAGGGCGGCTACGACGGAAGAGGTGTGCAGATAATCAATACAGAAGAAGACCTGGCTTTGGCCTTTGATGCACCCGGTGTGCTGGAGAAAAAAATAAGCCTGAACACGGAGATAGCGCAGATAGTGGCGGTAAACGAAAGTGGTCAAACAACAATTTACCCGCCGGTGGATATGGTGTTTGATGCAAACCTGAACTTGTTGGACTATCAAATCAGTCCTGCCGACCTTACGGAAAATATTTTATGGAAGGTAGAAGCAATAGCACTCAAGGTGGTAAAAGCGCTGAACAGTCCGGGTATTTTTGCCGTGGAGTTATTTGTTGACAAAGAAGGAGAGGTGTATGTAAATGAAACGGCCCCCCGAGTGCACAATAGTGGTCATCATACAATAGAGGGCAACTATAGTTCACAGTTTGATATGCTGTGGCGGATCATACTCAACTATCCTTTGGGCAATACAGATCCGATATTGGCGGGCGCCATCGTTAATTTGCTCGGGGAAGAAGGGCATAGCGGCGATGCCGTATATGAAGGGATAGAAGATGTATTGAAAATGGATGATGTGTTTGTGCATATCTATGGCAAAAAACAAACAAAACCCGGTAGAAAAATGGGACACGTAACCATTATTAATGGAGACAAAAAAGAATTGATATACAAAAAAAATCGGATTAAACAACTGCTGAAAGTGGTAACAGCCAATCAACCATCGTAATAACATTCAGCAGTGCTAAACACGGAGATATGAGCAAAATACTGGTGGGCATCATTATGGGCAGCGATAGCGATTTGCCGGTAATGCAGGATGCCGCGGATATATTGAAAGAATTTGATATTCCTTTTGAACTAACAGTTGTTTCTGCACACAGAACCCCCCTGCGGATGGTAGAATATGCCTCCCGGGCAGCCGAGCGGGGATTGAAAGTAATTATAGCGGGCGCCGGCGGTGCAGCTCATTTACCAGGTATGGTGGCTGCTATCACGCCGCTTCCTGTTATCGGCGTGCCAGTAAAATCTTCCAATTCCATAGATGGATGGGACTCTGTGCTGTCTATTCTCCAAATGCCCAACGGAATACCTGTTGCAACCGTGGCGTTGAATGCTTCTAAAAATGCAGGTATACTGGCGGCATCAATTATTGGTTCCGGCAACCAGGATATCCAGGATAAAGTAGCTGCTTACAAAGCAAGCCTTGAAAATGCAGTATTACAGAAGGTAGAAACATTGAAAAATGCCGGTTGGCAGAACGACTTTGATTAACCCCTGTTACCAGTCGTCATAAACTTTCGAAGATTACACACAAAATCAGGTTGGGCAATACCGTATCGCCCAACCTGTAATCCACAGCTAAGGTTTAATGGCACGGTACGCTTTTGCGTATCGTGATTATTTGAAAGCCCTAACAGCTATTGAAGACTGCTTATAGCCATATTTATTCAAGTAGTACAAAACATCAAGGGAAGAATAATGTTGAGCAGATTTGCATGGGGCGGTGGACAAGGTTACTAGTTACCTAAGATATACATCTGTTCTGGCTTTTCCAAGCGGTTTTGTATATTATTTCACTTTAACAATTAATCAACCTGCCTCTATTATCGTAACAGAATAGTTGCATTCAACTTCAATTTGAATCTATTCAGCCTAATGAGAAACTTCCTATTTATTCTATTCAGCTGTGCTTTCATCCAGTACTGAACAGGCTTAAATTGCCCACACATGAATATTCAATTTATGTTTATATTACAAGATATTTTATCTTAAATATTAAATAAAATGTATACTAGAAATAAGTGACCTTATGTTTAGTATCAAAAAAAGTGCTTGAACAATGCTTAAGAAATCAAAGAATAGATCTGAAAAAGAGACTTCAGTTATTGCAGGCAAGACCCAGCAGGAAGTAACCTCCGGTAAGCAGGAGGAGCCGGCGATAGTTATACCACGGAGTATTTACCAGGTAGTGCTGGAACACAGAACTGCATTGAGAGCATTTGTATTTTCCCTCGCCAATTTCAAAATGCTGGGCAATGATATTTCATCGATAGAGCTATTGTCTGCTAAAAAAGCGGAGCTGGGCAAGCAGGAAGAACAATTCAAACGCGGATTAAAAACGGACGCGTTGAAGCACAATCCGGCACTCGAAAAACTGAATAATGCTGCAACAAACGCACTCAACTCCTTTAGTGTATTTACAAAGGGCTATATTGACAAACTACAGGACCTGCATAGAGGATACAATCTCTCTATCCATGACAAAAATGAATACTGGATGGGAAATATTATGCCCGTCTATCGTGAATACATGCTGAAGAAGCTATCGCATATCAATGAAGTTTATGACGAACTAAATAAGATAGATAGCTTTATCGAAAGATTGAAAGTGGATTTCCAACGTTAACATCGATCCTGCATGTGAACCTCTATGCGTCGCAAAGACTTTATAAAATGCAGCTTGGGTATGTTGTTGCCTGCGGTAAGCGGGCTACAGCAGGACTATGTCATGACAGTAATGGGCCCACTGCACAAATACAAGATGGGCAAAACCCTTGTACACGAACATATACTTGTGGACTTTATCGGTGCCGCAGAGGTAAGTGCCGATCGGTATAATATAGAGGAGGCTTTCGCGAAAGCATTGCCACACCTTACTGATATAGTGAAATTAGGTTGCAAAACGCTTATAGAATGTACGCCGGCTTATCTGGGACGGGACGTGCTGCTGCTGCGAAAGCTCTCTGAAGCTACCGGATTACACCTTATCACCAACACCGGTTACTATGGCGCATCTCGGGAGAAGTTTATACCGCCCCATGCCTACACTATATCAGCCCAACAGTTGGCCGATATCTGGATAAAAGAATGGAAAGAAGGCATTGATAACACCGCTACCAAGCCGGGTTTCATCAAAAGCGGTGTTGATACCGCTCCACTTTCCGCTATGCAGCGAAAGTTGATAACAGCATCCTGCCTCACACATTTGTCAACAGGTTTGCCATTTGCAGTGCATACAGGTAACGGAGCCGCCGCACTTGAACAATATGAAATTATCCGGCAGTTACATGTGAGTCCGGAAGCCTGGATATGGGTGCATGCGCAAAGTGAAAAAGATACCCGCATCCATCTCCGACTTGCGAAAGCCGGCACATGGATTTCTTTTGACGGACTGAATAAAGATAACACCAAAGAATACCTGCAATTACTTCGAGTAATGAAGCGTGAGCATTGTTTGCACAGAGTGCTTATTTCGCATGATGCCGGCTGGTACAATGTGGGTTCGGAAAACGGCGGCACTTATAGCCCCCATACTACTGCCTTTAATTCTTTTATTCCGATGTTATTGACAAACGGTTTTACTACCGGTGATATAGAGCAGGTATTTGAAAAAAATCCGGCAGATGCCTTCACCATCCGGGTCAGAAAAAGTTGAATTCTAAATAAATCTGTCCTTTTTTAAGACAGATCTCATACCAACAAACTTTACTACCGGCAAAACAGAGAAAAAAATTACAACTCTTTGCTCAGGATATTTGGGCAAATCTTAGTAACTCAATCGGACTCTGCCGCTTTTCTATTTTTTCAATGAATTTTCCCGGGTACTCTTTCGCCTCAAAATCAGGCAAAAAATATGCAATATCTCCGGAGATGAAATGTCTCTTATATTCATGCCTGCCCCATATTTAAAAAGTAACCGCCGCCGCTTCAGTGTTTTCGTTAAAAGCTTACTATATACTACAAAACCCGGCGCTGGCCGGGTTTTGTCTATTAAATAAAAGTACTTACGCTACTTTTAGCAAACTCATCTTGCTGTTTCCAAATTTATTCTGCGCATAAGCCAGGGTCAGACGAAATTCTTTTTCGTCCGATGATGGCAACTCATACATAGCATCTGTAAGTATATTTTCGCAAATGCTTCTCAAACCCCTCGCCCCTAATTTATACTCCATTGCTTTTGTTACCATGAAATCCAGTACATCCTCGTCTATTTTCAACTTGATCCCCTCTAATTCAAACAGGCGATTATATTGTTTGGTGAGTGAGTTTTTGGGCTGTGTAAGAATAGAACGAAGTGTTTCTGCATCCAGCGGGTTCAGATAAGTGACTACAGGCAACCGTCCCAATAACTCGGGGATCAATCCGAATGATTTCAGATCCTGTGCATTCACATACTGCAGCAGGTTCTTTTTCATATTCTCCTGTTGGTCTTTATTGACATTGAAACCAATAGCATTTGTATTTACCCTGCGGGCAATCACTCGGTCAATGCCGTCAAACGCACCTCCACAGATAAAGAGAATATTTTGGGTATTCACTTTTATCAGCTTTTGTTCGGGGTGTTTGCGACCGCCTTGGGGTGGCACCAGCACTTCAGTTCCCTCCAGCAGCTTTAAGAGTCCTTGTTGTACGCCTTCACCACTTACATCACGGGTGATGGAGGGATTATCACCTTTACGGGCAATTTTGTCGATTTCATCGATGTATACGATGCCTTTTTCAGCCGCTGTTACATCGTAATTGCATACCTGCAATAAGCGGGTTAAAATGCTTTCCACATCTTCCCCTACATAACCTGCTTCGGTGAAAACAGTGGCATCTACTATGGCAAATGGAACATTCAACATTCGGGCAATGGTTTTTGCCAAAAGGGTTTTACCCGTTCCGGTTTCACCGACCATCACAATATTGCTCTTTTCAATTTCCACATCATTTTCTGCAGTTTTGTGTTGCAGTCTTTTAAAGTGATTATAAACCGCAACGGCCATCACTTTTTTTGCTTCGTCCTGCCCGATGATGTACTCGTCCAGGAACTTCTTTATTTCTATGGGCTTTTTTACGGTTAGCTTAAACTGGGGGTGTGACGACTCGTGTTTTAATACGAGTTCTTGTTCAATAATTTCTCTCGCATGCTCTACGCAGTTTTCGCAGATATGTCCTTCCTGGCCGGCAATAAGGATTTTCACCTCATCGCGGGTTCTATCGCAGAAAGAACAATGTAATACAGATTTAGCCATTTTTGTTGTATAAAAAGTTAAGCAAATAGTCGGATAAGGGATGGGTACGTTTAGCTAAATAGGATAGAAGGACTGCTAAATTCCGAAAATTTCCTCAATTAAAGACTTACATATATCAAATTTCGCTGCTTGCGGTCTATAGTTAAAAAAAACACCGCTAAATGGGTGTTTTTTTAACTAGTTATAACACTTTTTTAGAGTTTATCGAGCACTTTGTCAACGATACCATATGCCAGGGATTCCTTCGCATCCATCCAATGATCTCTATCAAAGTCTGCTTTTATCTTTTCAACTGTTTGTCCGCAGTTCTCCGCCAGGATCACAGCACTCATATGCTTCACTTTTTGCACCTGCACAGCCATTATTTCCAGGTCTGCAGAAGTACCTTGCCCACCACCACTTGGCTGATGTATCATCACTTCGCCATGCGGGAATATATAACGTTTCCCTTTTTTACCACCGCTAAGGAGTATAGAGCCCATTGAGGCAGCCATCCCCATACATACTGTTGCTACAGGTGATTTTATCATTTGCATGGTATCGTATACTACCATACCACTTGTAACAATCCCACCAGGGCTGTTGATATAAAAGGTAATTTCCTTACCCGGATCAATAGCGTCTAAATACAGTAACCGGGAAGTAATATCTTTTGCAGTTTTGTCATCTACCCCGCCCCACAGGAAAATCTTACGCTGCTCAATAAATTTTTTGTCAAATTGCCAGCCACTTAACATTTTCTCCATAGACGGCATTTCCGGAGCCTCCGGCGTTTCTTCTTCGTCGTCCAGTCTGAATGATTTATTATGAATATGATACATACAATATTTTTTGTGTGTTAAAATAAGCCTATTGGCCATCTTTTTGTTTTCCGGGATGTGTCATCAACACTTCATCCACCAATCCATATTCTTTTGCTTCCGGAGCGGTAAGCCAGTAATCACGGTCAAAATCTTTTTCAATTTTTTCTACCGGCTGCCCACTGTGATAAGAAACGATATCATATAATTCCTTTTTCATCTTCCGGATTTCTTTCACGGTTATTTCTATATCACTGGCCTGTCCACCCGCACCGGAACTGGGCTGGTGCATCATCACCCGGGCGTGTTTCAATGCTGTACGCTTGCCTTTTACACCAGCACACATCAATACTGCTCCCATACTGGCAGCCATACCGATACAAATAGTAGCAATATCAGGGTTAATATACTGCATGGTATCATACACGCCCAAACCGGCGTATACCGATCCGCCCGGGCTATTGATATACATCTGAATATCGCGTGTTCTGTCAGTGCTTTCCAGGAACAGTAACTGAGCGGTAACAATATTGCCTACTTCATCGGTAATAGGATGACCCAGGAAAATAATACGGTCCATCATCAGACGGCTGTATACATCCATTACTGCAATGTTCATGGGACGCTCCTCAATAATATTAGGCGTAAGATTGGTAATTACATGTTTTGTATAACTGTCCAGCGTATTACTGGAAATATTCTTATGCTTTACAGCATACTTTTCAAATTCTTTTCCAATATTCATTAGATTACATTCTTTATTTATTTAGCAATTTATGGCATTTATACAACCCAAATATCGTGCAAGTCCAAAAATCGGACAAAATGCCATATTATTATAACAGTTTGTAACATAATTTGATATATCCTAAATAAAACAGACAGATGAGTAGAGGATCGGCGCAGTTAGTAAAGGAGTTTGCATTGACAGATATAGCTGTAGCGGCGGCATGGTTCTGGCAACAAACCGATGCAACCATTTTTGCTTTTCACGGCGAAATGGGGGCTGGAAAGACCACTTTCATCACGGCACTCTGTCTTGCAAAACAGGTATCCACTGCTGTAAGTAGTCCTACCTTTTCGTTAATAAATGAGTATGCGTATAACGAGGGCAACAAGGAAAGAGTCATCTACCACATGGACATGTATCGCCTGAAAGACGAAGAAGAAGCTATACAGGCAGGGGTAGAAGACTGTTTGTATTCGGGCAATATCTGCCTGGTGGAATGGCCGGAAAAAATTGACGGACTATTACCTGCCGAAACGACTCATGCATATATCAGTCTGGCGAAAAATGGCTTACGCAGACTAAAACTACAGCCGAACAGTTAATTTTTGTAATTTGCCCCCATAAACCTCCATAAGTCTATGCCGGCAGAAAAGCCCTTTGTTGCAGCCTCATTCAGTTATGAAACACTGGAAGAAACGTTGGATATTAAGCCCCGGGGTGCCCAATTGTTCATAGGCATTCCACGGGAAAACGCTTTTCAGGAGAACCGGATTGCGCTGACACCGGACGCTATCAGCGTATTGGTAAACAACGGGCATCGGGTAGTAGTGGAGCATAGAGCTGGCGAAGGGGCTCATTTTTCCGAGAGAGATTTCAGTGATGCCGGCGCTAAGATTGCCTACGACAAAAAGGAGGTATTTGAGAGTGACCTTATCATGAAATCCTCGCCGGTAAACGAACAGGAACTGGAATACCTAAAACCAGATCAAACCATTATATCCCCCATTCACCTGCCGGTAATGAAAACATCCATTCTGCAATGCATGATGGAGAAAAGGATTACCGCACTGTCTTTCGAAAATTTTAAGGATGATTCAGGACACAATCCTATCGTACGCAGTATGAGCGAAATTGCCGGTAGTGCGGTCATGCTGTTAGCTGGCAATTATTTAAGTAATGCCAATAACGGAAAAGGAATGCTGCTGGGTGGCATTTCTGGCATTCCGCCCACCAAAGTGGTAATTATAGGTGCAGGAATAGTGGCTGAATATGCCGCCAGAACAGCTCTGGCAATGGGCAGTAGCGTAAAAGTATTCGACAATAATATCTACAAGCTAAAACGGATGCAGGGTAATATCGGGGTTCGTATGTGGACCTCCGTTATTGAGCCCAAAATATTAGCCAAACAATTAAAAACCTGCGACGTAGCTGTAGGTGCCCTTTCCTCTACCGGTGGCAGAACGCCGATTGTAGCTACAGAGGAAATGGTGTCCATCATGCGTACAGGCAGTGTGATACTGGATGTATGTATTGATCGGGGCGGCTGTTTTGAAACGTCTGAAATTACTTCTCACGAACACCCGGTATTTATTAAACATGGCGTTATTCACTATTGTGTCCCCAATATCCCTTCCGGATTTGCCCGTACTGCTTCTCAAGCCATTAGTAATGTGCTGATGCCATTGTTGCTGGAAATAGGTGATGAAGGCGGTTTGGAAAAACTAGTTTGGCACAAATTCAACATCCGGAGTGGTATATACCTGTTCAAAGGAGCCCTTACCAACATTTATCTCAGTCAACGCTTCAATCTGAAATACACAGACCTCAATTTGTTAATCGCCAGTAGACGATAGGAACCTTACAATGCTGCTCCATCCTGTTTGGTTTTTTAATTAAACACAAATATTTAACTTTGGTTTCAAACCGAAACGATTGCAAATGCACCCAATACATGGTGAACAAGTGCTTGAGCAACTGTTGCATAGCAGTGAAGCAGCTTTTCGTAAGTTGTACGACCAGTATGCCCCTACAATATATAAGGTCGCATTACGTCATTTAAAGCAAGTTCCACTAGCAGAAGATGTAGTTCAAATAGTTTTTTTAAAAGTGTGGGAACAACGTACAACGCTGGCAAACATAAAATGTTTTACCTCTTGGATACATACAGTAGCCAGAAACACTATAATAAGTTCATTACGTAAACAGGGCTCCCAGGAAAACTATTTAAAATATTTACTTGTAAGAAACAGTCAGTATACAGAAAGTCCAGAGACTGTTTGTATGAATCATGATGCCTACGTAATGATACAAAAAGCTGTTTCCAAATTAACTCCACAGCAGAGACAGGCTTTTCAGCTATTACGGGAAGAAGGGTTAAGTTATGATGATATAGCGCAGCGAATGGGAATAGCTTCTAATACTGTTAGGGCTCATTTATACAAAGCACATCAATTCTTACGCAGTTACCTGCACAAAAACGGCGTTGACAATTTAACCATATCCATAGCTTTGATTTTTTTTGTTTAAAAATATTTGCAAAAAGGCTAACACTTTTTCAAGAGGTATGCGACATATAAAAGTATGTCCAACCAATTTTCAAATGAGGAATTGATAGAACGATTTGTCGCTGACTGCTTACAGCCAGACGAACTAGAACAATTCTTTTTGTTTCTTGAACAGACCGAGTTTCAAAAAAAATATAACGAGGTCATTGATATGGAGTTATTACATGCCGAATTTTCTGCATGGTCTGAAACGAATCAGGCTAAACAACTCTATGATAGAATTTCTCGAAAAGCGGGCATAACTCCCCAAAATGACTCAAAAAACAGCAAAAACACCCGGTGGAAGATTGGCGTTTTACGTTGGGCAGCAGCGGTTTTTGTTTTTACCATTTCTTATTTCGTTATTTCTCAATATGAAAAACCTCAAGCTGAGGCCTTTCTAAAAGAAGAACCTGATACAGAAGTTATGCCTGGACAAGACAAAGCTGTTCTTACTCTTGCCAATGGAAAGCAAATTCAACTGAGCAAATCAGCTTCGGGCACAATTCAGGACGGGAGTCTTATGATTGACAACCAGGACGGAAAACTTTCCTATCAAAACACCAATGCTTCCTCCATCAACACAGTAACGACGCCCTCTGGAGGACAATATCAACTTATTCTTTCTGATGGCACAAAAGTGTGGCTGAATGCAGCTTCTTCTATCACTTTTCCCACCACTTTTTTTGATAAATCGAGAGAAGTATCAGTTACTGGTGAAGTGTATTTTGAAGTAAAACATCATGCAAATAAACCATTTAAGGTCTTGTTTGATAATCAACAAGTGGAAGTAATTGGTACCACTTTTAACATCAATTCTTATCCGGAAGAAGCTGCAAGCATTACTACATTGATTGAAGGTTCGGTTAGAGTAAGCCGCGACGACAATAAACAGTTAATTCTTAAACCCAATCAACAATCGATCAGCAATGAACAATTGACCTTAAATAAAGCACCAGATCTATCACAAGTATTGGCATGGAAAAATGGCACTTTTAATTTTAATGGGCAGGACTTTGCAGCCAGCATGCGACAATTGGAAAGATGGTATAATATTAAGGTAGTGTATGACAGCGAAGTACCCACTGAAAAATTAGGAGGAGAGGTTGACCGGAACTTAACATTGAACCAGGTATTGAAGGTGCTCAATGGGATTATAGCCAATTTTAAATTAGATGGAAATGTTTTACACGTAATACCTATGTCCGGATAACGGATAAAAATATTCTGTTTCCAAAAAACCGGGAAGTGCTTGCAACACTCCCCGGCGAAAGCTTTGGGACAGATAAGAACAAACAACTTGACTTAGACAGTTTATTCATTAACCCAAAACGATTACAAAAGTATGTTAACGAATGCTTATTGCCTAAAGGCAATCCTTAATTTTCCAAAAGGAAGCAAGCGATGCCGGCGGCTTAATCAAACTCTGCTGATTATGCAATTTACAGCCTTCTTTCTATTGATATTCAGCATGGCACTACATGCAAAAACACATTCCCAGGTAGTCAGTTACTCCGGTAAAAATGTTACATTGGTGAAAGTATTTAGTCAAATAAAAAAGCAAACAGGCTATTTTGTTGTATACAATGAAGCGCAACTTTCCAAAGCAGAAAAAATAACTATCAATGTGGTAAATGTACCACTTACCGAATTCCTTGAAGAGATTTTTAAAAAGAGTCCGTTTGAGTATACTGTTGAAGGAAGAACCATTGCGGTAAAAAAGAAGCCTTCTAGTCCAGCGATTTCTTCTTTTTCAATAACAGAAAAAGTTGTTTCGGAGCCCGTAGTTTTACCACCAATAACAGGGTCCGTACGAAGTATGGATGGATCTCCTTTGCAAGATATCAACATTGTTGTTAAGGGTAGCAAGAGGGGCACTTCTACAAATGCAACTGGTCTTTTTTCGATTGAAGCTGAAGTGGGCGATACACTTATTGTTTCTGGAATTGGATATAAAACGCAGGAAATCTCCATTTCCAAAACAACGGGAATTGATGTCTTTCTCGAAACTGAAAGCTCTGAACTGGAAAGTGTAGTAGTGGTAGCCTTTGGCGAACAGTCTAAAATAAAACTCACTGGATCCGTCTCAACGGTTCAAGCAAAAGATTTACGAGCAATTCAACAAGTTGATCTGGTAACAGGGTTAGCTGGACGTTTGCCTGGCGTTCGCATCAAACAAAACTCAAATGAACCTGGATCTTATAGCTCTTCTTTTGATATCAGGGGACTGGGAAATCCGCTAATTGTGGTAGACGGGATGGTAATGGAAAATAGAGATTTTGCCCGTATGAACCCGGCGACTATTGAAAGCATTACTGTTATAAAAGACGCCTCAGCAGCAGTTTACGGTGTAAAGGCAGCCAACGGAGTCGTATTGATAAGAACAAAGCAAGGTGTTTCCGGTAAGCCAACTGTTTCATATACTGGCAACACGGGTTTGTTGGGGTTTACCACAACACCAGAGCCGCTTAGTCCTTACGAATTTGCGGTGTACTCAACCGAAATAGAAATCAATCAGGGGAAAAGTCCCAATGAAACTACTTTTCGCCCAGAAGATATAGAAAAACTCAGGACTGGGGAAACCGCAGGCACCAATTGGTATGACCTTGTTACACGCCGGTTTTCGACACAGCAAATACACAATGTAAGTGTGTCGGGGGGGAGCGAAAAAATTAAATATTTTACTTCTTTCGGGTACATGGGAGAAGAAGGAATGTGGAAAAGCGGTGACTTGAATTATGGAAAGTTCAACATCAACTCAAATATAACTAGTAAAATATCAGATGCATTGGAGATGCAGTTAACCATAAACGGGGTACTCGATGATAAAAATGAACCAGGAGCTCCTGCTTTTATACCGGGCGGTATTGGGGGGATTTACTTTTCGTTGTTTATGCAAAACCCTACTGTGCCGGTGTATGCCAACAATACACTTCCCTATTACAGTGATACTTACGACGGTCAACATCCGATAGCGATTACAACGGCAGATATCGGAGGTTATCGAAAAACAAAGACCCGTTCTTTTCAGGGAACATATAGCCTTGATTACAAGCTGCCGTTTTTAAAAGGACTAACGGCAACAGGTAGAGTGGGATTTTACAATCTAGAAGGATTTCAAAAAACCTGGAAACCTACCTATCTGATGTACAGATATGAACCACTTGCTGGAAACTATGTTAATTCTGCTACCAAGAACGATCCGGCAAACCTTACTGGTGACTACGTGTCGCTGCAACGCTTGAACCTAAATGCACAGCTCAGTTATAAAACATCTATACTGGGTATGCACAACATAAATGCAACATTGGTTTATGAAGAGCGAATGGAGAAAAATGATAATTTTTGGGGAACCAGTGAATTCGATTCTAACATTGATCAATTTTTTGCAGGCACAAGGAATCCGCAGGTCAATGCCACTAATATATATGAAAATCGAAATCAAAACCTGATTGGAAGACTGAACTACGATTATGACAAACGATATCTGATTGAAGCAGGGTTTAACTATGGCGGATCATCATTCTTTCCAAAGGCGACACGATGGGGACTCTTCCCTTATGTGTCAGCCGGCTGGAACATTGCCCAGGAAGACTTCTTTCACAACGCAATTCCTGACATCTCTGCTTTAAAAATCAGAGGATCCTGGGGGCAATTAGGTGATGACGGGACCGCTGCATTTCAGTTTATGCAAGGGTATACCTATCCCAGCGGCAGTTATATATTTGATGGACGTTTAACGCCCGGCCTAGGATTTAGAAACCTTTCAAACCCTTCCATTACATGGATTACAGCCACATCCAAAAACATTGGGTTTGAAGCTGATTTTAGAAACGGCCTATTCGGCTTAGAGGTTGACTTCTTTCAGAGGGACCGTTCAGGATTATTGGCTACCAGAGCGCTCACACTACCTGGCACTGTTGGCATCAACTTACCTCAGGAAAACCTGAATAGTGACAGAAGTAGGGGATTTGAAATAGTACTCCGCCACACAAAACGAATTGGCAAATTGGACTATTTTGTTGCTGCCAACGTATCCTATACTAATACCAGAGCAACTCATATCGAAAGGGCAGACGATGCTAATAAATATCTATCCTGGAGAAATAACACAGTTGGACGCAACAACAACATTGCTTGGGGATATAAAGTTGCAGGACAATTTGAAAGCTATGAAGAGATTCTAAGTGCTCCTTTACAAGGGAATCCTTCTCAGGGAAACAGGTTTTTATTTCCAGGGGATTTAAAATATCAGGACATTAATAATGATGGAATCATTAATCACCTGGATGTAGTGCCTATTGGAAAAGGTGTGTTGCCTGAAACCAGCTTCGCATTAAATGGTGGTGCTTCTTATAAGTCCATAGATCTTAATTTTTTACTTCAGGGAGCAGCCGGCTTCAATTATATCGATGACTTTTGGTTTGACAGGGGCTTATTATGGTTGGGAAGAAATGGATTAAATAAATTCTATGATAGATGGCACAGAGCAGATCTTTTTGATCCTAATAGTGATTGGATTCCCGGGAGATTTCCATCAGCTTACGATGCGAGTAGCAGGGGGAATCGTGATGATTCCGATTTCTGGGTAAGAGATGCCAAATACTTGAGACTAAAGAATCTGGAAGTCGGGTATACAATTAATACTTCCGCCATTACCAGGGCTGGTATTAAAACAATACGCTTCAGCCTTAGTGGAACAAACCTGTTAACGTGGACGGGGTTGAAGGATGTAGATCCAGAGCGCGGAGACCAACTCACTTACCCAATAGTAAGGATGTATAACGTAGGCTTGAACCTTCAATTTTAAGCAAACTCCAGTATTCAATTCCAAATGTTTCAATGTATGCGTAATAAAATATTTAATATACTAACGGTAATACTCTTTAGCATTCTATTACATGGATGTGCTAAGAACCTTGATGTGCAGCCTGTTGACATCCTTTCAGAAGAAAAAGTTTTTCAGGACAAAACGCTTCTAAACTCCTACCTGGCTACATTATATGACGCGATGCCTTTTGACGAATTTAGTGGTATTAGTTATGGGTGGACGGAAGAGTCAAATGGTGGACTTGGAGAAGGAACTCAATGGTGGGGGTATGTTCATGTCAGAAGGGTAAACAATCTTATTGAACGTTTACCATCCGCTTCTTTTGATGAGGCCTATAAAACTGCTATTACTGCTGAAGCGAGGTTTATAAGAGCCTTTTACTATTTTTCTATGGTTAAACGATATGGAGGTATCCCAATTGTTAAAGTGGTACAGGAATATGCTCCTGGTGGCGACATTACTCCTTTGTTAATCCCTAGAAATAAAGAGAAAGAAGTGTATGATTTTATAGCGGAGGATCTTGATGCTGCTGTCGTTGATCTTCCGGAATCCAATAGTTTGGGTAGAGCAGACAAATATGCAGCGCTAGCTTTAAAATCAAGAGCTATGTTGTATGCTGCTTCCCTTGCTAAATATGCTCCGGTTCAATTGGACGGCGTTGTAGGGATTCCGACAGAATCTGCTGACGATTACTGGCAGAAGGCCATGAAAGCGGCAGAAGATATAATACGAGCTGAAAAATACACTTTGTTTAACTCAAATCCCGACAAAATCGCCAACTTTCAGGAGCTTTTCCTTGCTGCCAATAATCCTGAAGCTATTTTGATTAAGGACTTCTTATACCCGAGAAAGACCCACAATTTCGACAGAGATTTTATTCCATATGGAGTACGTGGACCAGATGGTTATAGTTCCGGCAGTGCACCTACCGTGCAACTTGTTGAACAGTTTGAGCGAATAGATGGCTCACCAGGCACGTTGAATATTGGAACCGTATCCAGCCCGGTATTCTACTCACATCCGGTAGATCTTTTTGCCGGATACGATCCAAGATTAAGGGCAAGCGTAATCGTGCCATTTGATTTATGGCGAGGTGAAGAAATAGACGTGCAAGCGGGGATATATGATATGGGTAATAAAGTTGAAGCAGGGGACTACAATGCTCTTTATAACACGCAAACACATGCCATCGACGAAAACGGAACAATTCATGTTGTTGGGAAAAATGGTTTCGGTGGTTCTGAAAAAACAACCACTGGATTTTATATGCGTAAGTACCTAAACACCTCCTTAGAACGGTCCCAGGTTCGTACAAATGGTTCTGATCAACATTTTATTGCATTTCGTTATGCTGAAGTGTTGCTTAACTATGCTGAAGCCGCAATCGAACTGAATAAAAAGGAGGAGGCTATGGAAAAAGTTAATCTTATACGAAACCGTGCTGGAATTGCGCCGTTGACAGAACCGCAGGTTACAATCGAAAGAATCCGACACGAACGTCTAATTGAATTGACTTTTGAAGGGCATCGTTGGTGGGATTATATTCGTTGGCGCTTGGCAGATCAGATTTTCAATAACCGGTCTGTACAGCAATTACGTCCATACTACGACGTTCAACAACAGTCTTACCGATTTGAAATAGCCAATTTTCCTCAAACATTTAAAACATTTAATGTTAGAGCATACAATGTTGCAATTCCTATTGAGGAATTGGGAAAGAATAACCTGCTTGTGCAAAATCCTAATTATTAAATTCAAATTGTTTTTATGAAAATATTTCGTTTAGCAGCAGTGGCACTTACTCTATTTTTATCATGTAAAAAGGTAGACAATTATAAAGGTCCGGATGGAGAGATTTTTGGCAGCGTGATTGATAAAATCACTCAAAAGCCTCTTCAAACACAACAACCCAATGGTTTTACCATACAACTTTTTGAAGAGGATAAAATTGGCAATGTTCCAGTTCTTATCCCAGGTAAACCTGATGGCACATTCGAGAATACTTTTATTTTCCAAAATACTTACAGAGTAATCGCTACAGAAGGTGCCTTTTTCCCAGTTGAGCCCAAAACAATTGCTGTTGGGAAGCGCACTGAAGTAAATTTTGAGGTAATTCCTTTTTTAGCTGTCACCAACTCTGCTATTACCCCTTCCACAGGAAAAATTACAGCCAGTTATTCACTGGAAAGACTGCAGGAGGATGGCAAAATCCTTGAAAGAAGGCTACTAATATCCCGAATCCCAACTGTAAATAGTGTTGTATTTGATTTCCAGAAACAATTCAACCTTGCTGACATAGACGATACTGAGATTCTAAATACATCATATACTGATGAAATTGATGGTCTTTCGTCTGGAGAAACTTACTATGTAAGAATCGCAGCAAGGGTTCAGAATGCCTTAAACAGGTTCAATTATAGTGAAGTGTTTGTAGTAAAACTACCATAATAGGTGGTATGTAGTGCATAGGGTTTGATAACTAATATCAAAAATCTATCGAAAATGGATAATCTTCAGATAAATTGACCAGAATATTATTACTATTTTCATAACCAATATCACAGACAAAGTATTTATGAGAAAGTTGATTGTTATATTGATGCCCGGCATATTGTTTCTTCAATTCTCTTGCGGAGGGGAAAGCGACACTCGATCAAGTACATCCGACAGCCTTTATAGCGGACAGAAGTTTAATGAACATATCCGGACAACCAGTTTCCGTACCCCTGAGGAAGAAAAAGCAGGATTTAAACTTCCCCCCGGATTTGAAATTCAGCTATATGCTTCTGAACCTGATATCGGCAAACCCATCAATTTTGCGTTCGACAATAAAGGCAGGATGTGGGTATCACAATCTTTTGAATATCCTTTTGCGGCGGCACCCGGCAAAGGCAAAGACCGTATCAGCATCCTGGAAGATACCGATGGTGACGGTAAGGCAGATACATTCACTCACTTCGACGACACCCTGAACATTCCGATAGGCATACTACCCGTTAATGATGGCGTCGTCGCTTTTTCGATCCCTAATATCATCCATTACACCGACGCAGATGGCAATGGCAAACCGGAGTCGCAACAAAAATTGTTTGGGCCATTTGAATACAAGGATACACATGGCATGGTCAACAATTTCGCTGATGGTTATGATGGCTGGATTTACGGTTGTCATGGATTTACCAACCGTTCGAATGTAGCCGGTGCTGACGGCGATACCGTTCGCCTGGTCTCCGGCAATACCATTCGTTTTAAAAAAGACGGCAGCCGTATTGAACATCACACCCACGGGAGGATTAATCCTTTTGGGCTGGCTTTCGACGAACTGGGATACCTGTATTCAACAGATTGCCATACTTCTCCTTTGTATCAGCTTATCAAGGGCGGCGATTATACGCAGTGGGGGAAGGAAGAAGGCATGGGCTTTGCACCGGATATGAAACCGATGGAAAATGAAGCCACGGCATTGTCTGGAATCGCCTATTATGCGGATGTGCACTTTCCGGAAACATACAGAAGCAATTTTTATATTGGTGATGTGGTAGCATCGAGAGTATACAGAAACTCTTTTCATTTTGAAGGCTCCACGCCTATCGGGAAAAAAGAAGAAGATTTTATATTGAGTGAGGATCCGTGGTTCAGACCGGTAGACGTAAAACTGGGACCAGACGGCGCCTTGTATATTGCCGATTTTTACAATAGTATCATCGGGCATTACGAAGTGCCACTGGATCACCCCAAACGCGACCGGGTAAGTGGCAGGATATGGAGAGTAACCTACAAAGGCAAATCCGGCAAATCCACCAACTGGACACAGGCTTCCTTACAAGAGCTGATAAAAGCACTCAACGGAGATAATATCAAAAACCGGCTCACTGCTGCCAACGAATTGGTTGACAGAATAGGGGACAACGCCGTGGCTCCATTAAAAGAGAAACTTACCAATGCGAACACAAGCCCGCGTGAATATATTCACAGTTTGTGGGTACTACACAGGCTTGGTGCTTTGGACGATGAAACAATCAAAAAGGCAATAACCCATACCGACACCACCATCAACGTACATGCGCTGCGCATAATGGCGGAACAAAAATTGGCTCCGGCTTTATACGAAACCGTTGTTGCCTCCCTCGAATCTAAAAATCCACATATACAAAGGGCGGCCGTTGAGTTGACAGGCAGATACATCAATGTTGGTGCCGTGAATGCCCTCGTGAATTTCAGAAAAAAAATACCGGACTACGATTCTCATATGATATACACACTCCGGTTAACATTGAGAAATATGCTGCGTCATGAGGTGTTGATGAATGAAGTCGCTGCCCGCCAATGGACAAACGAGGAAGCTGCCATTTTATCAACCGTATTGGTCGGCGTACAATCTCCGGTGGCAGCCGGCTTTCTATACAATGTGATCAAGCTGGATCAGCCTATCGAAGACCGGGAACTTGCCAAAGCCTTCACCCATGTTGCCAGGTTCATAAGCCCAAATGAACTGCCGAATGTTTTTGAAACCGGTATGATGAGGGGCAAGAACAACAGCAACCTGGATTTTCAGATATACAAGGCGATACAGGATGGCATTGTACGCCGGGGCGGAAAGGAAACGCCTGCCTTTACGGCATGGGGTAACACATTGGCTAAGGGCATATTAGCTGCCTATCAACCTACTAAAGAAGATGGCGAGGCCTACAAAATAAACAGCGCACTGGATGTGATTGGTAAAAATAAAATTACAGGAACTGAAACAGCCATTCTTAACATTGTAAAGGATACCGGCAATCGAAATGATACCCGGTTTAACGCACTGCGGGCCTTACTAAAATTGGATTTAGATAAAAATGCCCCATTGGCAATTGATTTGATAAACGATGACAACACCAACAGCAACCTGAAAAGAGATTTTGTAAATGTTACCGGCGAGTTTCCAGGTAGCGTATCACAAAAAATACTCGGTGCCATCAGGAATGCAGAGCCCGATCTCCAATTCAGTATAGCAATGGCATTGGCCAGCTCTCCATCCGGTAAGGACATACTGCTTCAAAAAGTGAGAAGTGGCAGCATTTTTCCCCGTATCCTGAAACAGCGAAATGTAGAAGAACGCCTCCACCTCGGTATTACCCCTAAACAAAAAACACTATTGGAAGAGTTGACGGCCAATCTGGAAGACATCAGTAAAGAGCGGCAGGAATTAATACAGAACCGCATTAGTGCCTTTCATGCTGTTAACCCTAAGCCAACAGCAGATGCCGGACGGGCAGTATTTTCCCGGAATTGTTCGCCCTGCCATAGCATCGGTGATGACGGTGGGGGCATGATAGGTCCACAGTTGAACAGCGTTGGCAAATGGGGGGTAAATGCGCTCGCTGAAAAAATTCTTGATCCCAATAGAAATATATCTGAATCATTCAGAACTTACACCATCCGATTAAAAGATGGTAAGGTAATAACCGGTTTATTCAGAAGAGAGGAAGGAGCCGCCACTATATATGCCGATGCAGCCGGAAAA
Organism: uncultured Terrimonas sp.; assembly: GCA_964604365.1. Taxonomy (GTDB): domain Bacteria; phylum Bacteroidota; class Bacteroidia; order Chitinophagales; family Chitinophagaceae; genus Agriterribacter. The sequence continues at coordinate 39,375 of CAZRYS010000026.1, read as the reverse complement.
GAATTTACGATAGTCAATAAAGATATTGCCGAACGTACCGCTTCAAAATACACCGTGATGCCGGATCAGTTTGGAGAAATGATTTCGCAGGAAGATTTCAACGCTTTAATGGTGTACCTGCTGGCAGCGCAGAATTAGTGATAAACTATTAAGAGTCCATCGATATTATATTCGTTCATTTTGTATTGTTCGAATATAATATCGATTAAATACGCTGCAATAACCTTACTGGCAGCATGATAACAGTTTTGATCAGTTGAAAGACGCCATCTACTACCACACCCAACAACCTGAAAGGCAATAACAGCAACCACACAATCGGATACAATACGATCGCTACAATAGCCAGTGGCGCACAAACCACAAAAAGGATCAGCCAAAGCAAAAATGTAATCATTGTTTCAATCTTTTCACTTGATAAAGATAGGTTCGAATCGCAATAGGAGAGCGTAGTTTGTGATGAGCGGTTAGGTTGTCGCCTGAACAGATTCTGAAATTATACCAACAGCCATATTCCAGATTGTTGATTGTTGCCAGGAAGCTTTTCCCCCGAATAAGTATTGTTGATAACCTAAAGGCAATCTTCGGATTTCACCAATAAAATACTATCTTCCTTTAATAACAATAAGAATAACATGCGGCTTGTAAAGCAGGTTGTATTATTTAGTCGGGATAACACCAAAATATATGAAATCGATCTTTGCGAATTGGGCAGAGATCAATATGTAGTTAACTACCGGCAGGGAACGCGGGAAAAGGTATTGAGCGAAGGCACCAAAACGGAAACGCCTGTTGCCCGTATAAAAGCCGAAGACATATATAATGCATTAGAAGCAGCACGCAGGGGTGCCGGCTATCACGGTAACGAAACCGATACTACTTACAAAAACGAAAACAATATACCGACCGATACCAATTGGCAGGAATGGCCAACCAGCCGCAAAAAAGCTGTGTTACAAAGGCTGGATGATGCTGTAGCTGGAAATACTCATCTTCGCAAGCCTTGGAAAACTTCCAGGGTAATTTGGATGGCGGGATTTATGGGATTAAAGGAAGCCGTTCGCTATATCATGCAATTAGCGTTGAAGGGTGACGAGATGCAACGGTATGCCAGTGCATGGGCGCTAACCCGTTTAAAGGATAAGCAGTGTATCCCATCGCTGCAAGAGTTATACAAGTCCGGTATAGCCGGAACAAAAAGGCTGGCAGGGTTGGGATTGTTACAAATGTTAGAAGGTGAGGAAAGAAATAAATTACGGGATCATTACCTGAATAGCTTACCCGAACCGGTTAAAAATGCCATTGCAGACAAAGACGAAGAAGTACTGGCAATCTTGCTGCAGGAGCGTGTAAAACAAGTACAGACGCATTACAATATGCTGGAGCATTTGTATGCACTTTCGCTTGAGGACAAATGGATAAGGCAGCCGCTAAAAGAAACCCTGCAGTGGATACCACTCCGTCCTAATCATTTCAAACATATACGGCATCTTTTCAAAATGACGGAATTGTGTTATGACTTTGAACTATTAGGTATACTTGCCTGCAAATTTGAACGAGAGTATCCCATGTTTAAGAATAACATCTATTTCCAACAGCAGAATATCTATGTTGATGAACTCGGACAATACCTGAATACTAAAGAAGAACTCCTGAAACCAAATAGCAGGATTGCTTTCAGCAATAAAACACGCAACTACTTTATTAAACGCACAAACCGATACCTGAACAATTTCGGAAAATACGAAGATCTAAATTATGTGAGAATGGCCACCGGGTTGCTAGTGGCCTATACAGACGCTGATCGGCAACCTACCTCCGAGTCATACCGGGCTGTATATATTAAAAACACATCCACACGGGTTGCAATACGACATCCGGAGAATGCAAAATCTACACTACTACTTCAAATACTTTTTGGCAATTCAAAAGAGCTAACGCTAAATTACAATCAAGTCTGGCAGTATATAGATGTGGAGCAGTCGGACTCAAATACAAATAACGCAAAAAAAGCTAACGGACTTCTCCAGCAACTTTTTTCTTTTTTTAAGAAAAAGAAGACAATAGTATCCATAGTCGAACCCATTAAGGAAGAGTTGCCGACAGAAGACGAAACCCCTTTCATCCAATTGTGGAATCAGATGCCGCAGGCTTTTGTGCAATTGCTGATTCATGGAAAAATGAAGGAAGTGCATGTGTTTGCCTTAAACCGGTTGCAAACTCATCCTGAATATAACGTCATAAAACAAAAAATAGATAATCAGACGCTACAGCTTTTGCTGAGCTCGCCTTTTGAACTGCCAGCACATTTTGGTTTTGATTTAGTAAAAGAAAAATACAACGCATCTAATCCAGACAGAGGATTGGTGAAAGCTTTGCTGCACAGTAGCTTGGGAGAAGCACGGGAAACAGGAAAAAGCTGGGCTGAAGCGAACACTGCATATTTTTTTGAAGACAGCGAATGGCTCAGTGATATCCTTTTTTCAGGATATGATGATATAAGAACCTGGGCAAGTGCCATTCTTCCCCGACAGTATTATTCTCCCTTGCAAGCAGAACTTATTTGCGGAAGGGTGGTCAGCAGAGTGATGGGATATAAGCGAAATAATGATGCAGATAACGAATTGCTAACACAGGTGGCTACAATGATGGAGCACAGTTTTCCGGATCAGCTTGCCAAAATCAACATGAAGCTGGTGCAGGATATGATGCTGAGATCTGTAACCGGTGTTCAGGTGTTTGGACTAAGATTGTTCTTACTAAAAAAGGGAAATATCAACTACGACGAATTGTCCAGCCTGGTATTGCAAAAACTATTGCACCATAAAGCAGCCGGCATTCGTAAGAGTGCCATAGAAATACTGGAACAGATCAGCACTCAAGAACTGTTGAAGCGGCAGGAACTATTGATCAACTGTGTTGTCAGTCAATATGGCGATGTGCGTATACAAATAAGACCTACGATAAAACGAATGGCAGAACAACAGCCATCTTTTGGCAATGATGCCGTGGTATATTTGATACCATTACTGCTCCGTAAAGAAACCGAGGAAGGGATGCATCAGGATTTGAGTGTCACCTTACAAGCGGTATTAATCAAACATATAGCGAATGCAGACAAAGAGCTGGTGTTGAGACTGGTTTATGCACATTACATTCCGGCGCAGCGGCTAGGCATTATGGTACTTGAAGAGCATGTGGATGCAGACACGTTTTCTATACGACAGATCATTGCATTGGGTAATCATGAAACGCTGCTGGTGAGGGAATGGTGTTGGCAATATTTCAATAAACAGCCGGCACGTATTCGTTACGAACGGGAAGAAACGATTCGATTGTTGGATGCCAAATGGGAAGACACCCGAACTTTTGCGAAACAGTATTTCAAAGAGCATTTCAGCGAAGCAGATTGGACGCCGGAAGTGTTGGTAGGTATTGCAGATTCCGTGCGCCCGGACATTGAAGCATATGGGCGGGAACTGATAACGAGGTTTTTTACTGATACAGGCGGTGAAGAGTATCTGATCAAGCTTAGTCAGCATCCTTCGATAAAGATGCAGTTGTTTGCTACTAACTATTTGGAACGTTTTGCCACAGGTGAGATCAACAAGTTACAAAGCCTGGAATTTTATTTTCGGTCAGTACTTACAAGGGTGAATAAAGCACGGACTGCTAAAAACAGAATCTTTACTTTTCTGTTGGCAGAAGGGAAAAAATCTCAGGAGTTGGCCACATTTGTTAATACTCTGATAGCGGTTATTTCTGCTACCGTCTCCATTGAAGACAAAGCAAAGTGTATAGAAATATTATATGAGTTGAATAAGCTTTACAATGTGAAGACACCAGTAGGGCTTGTTGAAAACTAATATACCTTATCTAAAAAAGTGATTTATGTTGTTTAACTACAGATATAGCGGTAACACTATCATCACCAGCAATGCATATGCCACCGGCATTTCATTTGCGCCGGATACACTTCGACAACCGACTTTTTTTCGGGGTCGCTTGCATCGGAAAATAGCTTTTCGGGAAGCTATTTCGGCATTACATGCAGTGGTGGTATCCGATCTCCGCTTTACACCTAAAGACAAAACAGCTTATAAAGAATGGGCTGCGCAACAGGAATCTGTATGGATAGCAGAACATATGGATGGATACGATGCAACATCTGCCAACAAAAGAATAAAAGAATTAAGAGAGGAGTTAATAACCATCCGATCAGAAAAGGATAGAATACTACAACCGTTCTATAAGGCTAAAGGGAAATATTTCAACTATCTGTATGAAAAAGACCGGGACACCTGGATGGTACTGGATCCGGTAATTACAGTTCACCCCGACGAGCTATTTTTTGAATGCTTCAGTCAGGATGAATCATCTTACGGTAGATTGGGAGCCAACTATAATGTTTTTAAAGAGGTAAATGAATTTGAATGCGGCACGACCAATATTGATTACTCAGCAGACTTATACAATGAGTTTCAAAAGATACGGGATTACAAAGAAACCGACTTTATAGTAGACCCTTCTGGTTTTGAAGTACAGACCACCAGAGAAGATTTGTTTAAAGAAGTAAAAATAGATTTGCCTGACAGTTGGATTCGTGGCTTCCTGCAGGTGGCATCTGCCATGACGCTTCCCAGCACCAGCTTCGATCTGCATCCGATGGATGTGTACAATCTTTGTTCATGGCTGCGGCGGTTTAAAGAACTTAAGGGTCCCCGTTATATTAAGTATCTGTTGGAGCCGGGGCTGCCAGTACGAATTATATTAGAACCCTGGGGAAAGGAAATTGTTTGCAACCGTTCTGTTTTTACTGGCAATCGTACACAAGCGATAAAAGTATGGGGGCGTAGGCGTTTGTTTATTTTGGAGCGATTAATTCCCGTTTCCAGGAAGTTTACGGTACACCTGTTAGGCACAGGTATGCCCTCGTTTTATGTAGCCGATATGGGAGATATGAATTTTACATTGGGTTTATCTGGCTGGACCAGTAACGATTGGTCACGGGCTGGGAACTTTGACCTGATGGCACCGCGGGCAAAAGTGGACGATGCTGTGAAACAAAAAGTGTTTGCAGGTTTAAAAGAAAAATGGTTCTCAGAGGCAGAACAATTGGCAGAGGATTTAAAGTTGAGTACAGCAGTAGTAACAGGGGCACTCAGCATATACACACAGGCTGGTCGTGTCATGTATGATATCAACAATAAACTTTACCGGCTGCGGGATTTGTCAAAGGAGCCGCTTCCGATGGAAAAATTGCGTTATTCTAATGAAAGAGAACAGCAGGCGGATGAGTTATTGAATCAGTTTCCGCCAGAACTTACCGCGGAAGAAACAGAGGATGGGAGGCGTTTGAAAAGTGTAATAAGAGCCGGAAAACGCACGTTCAACAGTTCGCTGGTTATAGATAAGGATGAACGTATAGTGTCGGGTGACTGTGATTGTAATTTTTATGCTATGAATAAATTGCATCATGGTCCGTGTGAGCATATGATAGCCATGCGGCTATTTTATAACAGAAAGCAAATAATATCCGAGAAATAAGCGAAGAGTATTTTGTTGAATACGAATGAATGATTATTTTCAAATTCTTCAATAGATCAGTTCTTTAACAAGAGGGGATTACAGGTAATACACCTTGCTTCCGAAAGGAAAGAACGATGTATCGTCGTTCAGGTAAAGTGATAGTATATGCTTCACTACATGTAATCTTTACTATGGCCATTGGATACTAGTACAGTTCTTTACTGTTCTGGCCCTTTGTGCCTAAAGTAACGTACTAGTATCCACTGGCCTGGAGTTGATTAATATAGTCCTCAGGTTTCACGAAGGAAAGCCTGCCCCTCTTGTTCATTTACTGATTGTAAATTGTACGGCATGGATAGTCGCCAAAGACGCCAGGAAATTTATGATGAAATAAAAGCCAGTTCCAGGGACGCGTTTGTATTGAAGGAAATGCAGCGGCTCGGCTTCTGGGAAGAAAAACAGGAGAAACCTTCTCTGCCTGCGGAGCTAATTTCAAAGGAGACAACGTTGCGCAAAGAGTTGAATGTCTTGCTGGAAGAAAAGAATAAGTATGCAGATAAAGAACAGATACTAAAAGAAATCCGTCAAAAACGCCTGGCTGATGCGAAAGAAAAAAGAGTCGTAACCAAAGCAAAAAAGGAAAAACACAAGCAGGATAAAGCTGCTCAGTGGGCACTCACCAAAGAAAAAGATATTATTTATTTAGGCCAGCAGGTGTCGGCAGGTCTCCACAACAAGGCCGGACAACCAGCGGTATTGTTATCGAAATCCTTGCCTGTACTGGAAGATATGCCAGCGCTGGCGGCAGCGATGGGAATCACCGTTGGGCAATTGCGTCATTTTAGTTTCCACCGGAAAGTAGCGACCAGCACTCATTATAAAAGATTTACCATTCCTAAAAAAAGCGGGGGCAAACGCTTGATATCGGCTCCGATGCCCAAGTTGAAAGCACTGCAATATTGGATACTGCAAAATATTCTGCAGAAGGTTCCTGCACATAACGCCGCTCATGGCTTTACAGCACAACGCTCGATATTCACCAATGCGCAACAACATCTCAATAAGGAGGTGTTGGTTAATATTGACCTGAAAGATTTTTTTCCCACCATACACTTTAGACGGGTAAAAGGACTTTTTAACAAGCTCGGTTATTCGGAACAGATAGCTACCGTATTAGCGCTCATTTGTACGGAGCCGGAAAGAGAGGAACTGGAGCTGGACAACCAGGTATATTATTTTGCAAAAGGAGATCGTTTTTTGCCCCAGGGAGCGCCTACCAGTCCGGCTATTACCAATATCATTTGCCATAAGATGGATGGCAGATTTACCGGCTTAGCGAGACAACTGCGTTTTACTTATACCCGGTATGCAGACGACCTTAGCTTCTCAACCAATACCATTATATCTTCTAAAGCTGATATTCATAAATCGGTACAGTCGCTGCTGTGGCGTGTGAGAAATATTATCAAAGAAGAAGGATTTACCATCCATCCCGATAAGTTGAAAATAATGGGTAAGGGTACCCGACAAGAAGTAACTGGCATCGTAGTGAATAAGCAAGCTGGTATCAATCGTAAAACTTTACACAGATTCAGAGCATTGATTTACCAAATACAAAAAAGCGGCATAGAGGGTAAACGCTGGAAAGGCGGCTGGAATATTCTATCTGAGATGATGGGCTATGCTAACTTTGTGCAACAGGTGAAACCAGCATTGGGTTTGAAATTTAAACAACAGCTACAAGCAATCATGCTTACGCCCGGCATTCAGCAACAAATGACAAAACCGCCACAGCTCATAAAGCTGGCAAATACACACGTGCCTCCTCCTAAAGAGGACAATACCAAAGAATGGTGGAATATTCTTTAGTACCAGCAAAGGGTAACGAATCTTATCCGAATTGAGAGCATTCCTTTTATCCCGTCGAAGAACAAACAAACAGTAATCTCATCGCCAGATTGTATGTTTACTATTAATGATGGGTTGGCAGCAGTATCGGAAAAAGCTGGCGCCGATACCCCTTCTCGCGTTGCCATTTTAATATATAGAAGAGGGCTTGGGACAGGCTGCCGCTGTTCGAGTAAGGGAACAGTTTAAATAAAGTCAGGAAAAAGCTTTGGAGAATTATGTGAAAGCAGTAAGTTTGGGTCGAGTCAGAACCTTACCTGTTCCGGACCGCCGGATTGCTTTCTATTTTTCACCCACTAATATTAAACATTTAATGGAATTTGTTCTTTCAGCTACGCCTGAAATGATCAATCCTGTAAAATAGCTACTAATCAGAGCCTTAACCAAAAGTCCCGATGTGTCTACATGGGGGCTTTTGCTATTATAATGATCTTCTAATCAAAGAAGACCCGTATCGTTTGGTAGAACAACCGGTTCTGCAGGTGCATCGATTCTTTTTCCGAGTAGCCCACAAAGCCCAGCAATCCGGCAGCATTCCCTTTGTTCATCGCAATCTCCAGGTAACCCGCCGCATTAAAAAGTGCCAGCTTCTCACCCTCCGGCACATCTGCGTAAGATTGGCTTATCACATCAATGACCTCTCCTCTTTTAAACGCAATAGAAAACCTTCTCCCCTTTCGTTCTCTTTCAAAAGTATCCCTGGTAATGTTCACCACTATATTTTCGAACCGGTCTATAAAGATAACCTGTCCGTCCATCCAATCCGGCCCCACCATCGGTTGCAGGGGATTCTTTTCAATGATGTCAATATCACTAACCCCTATTGTTTGTAACGGCTCGCCATTGCTTACTGCCTTTATAGCCCGTCCCATTACCTGCGCCACCGAGACTGTATCCCTGTTTTTGTCCACCGGCAATCCAATAATCATTTCCGGCCGATCTTCCAGTATCATATGCAGCAACCCGTTATCGGCACAGAGTATATATTGGCCTCTATAATAAGCGAGTAGCAGGTGTTTTCTATTGTTTGCAAAAAGATCTGCCAGTAAAATGTGAAATGTATATTCCGGAAAATTGCGAAGGGTACTCCTGCAAACGTAGGCAGTTTGCGGATAATTGAACGGTGTTAGTCTGTGACTTACATCTATCAGTGTACATGGTGATACGATCTGGAGCAATTGCCCCTTTACGGCCGCCACCAGGTAGTCATTATCACCGATATCCGAAGTAAGTGTTATTAAGGGCATGCAAAAATTGGTTTGCTGAAACTCAGCGCTGCAAAAATAAGCGAGTGAACCGGTAAAAAAAGGTCGATAACAGGTTGTGTAGAAATAAATTAATGAGTTTTAATAAAGGTTCTTCGATTAAAGTTTGGTAGAAAGTGTTTTTCCCTTATTTTTGCACTCCCAAAAACAGAAACAACCAGGTTAAATGGTTGAATTTGTATAGATTCCGTAGCTCAGTTGGTAGAGCAATACACTTTTAATGTATGGGCCCTGGGTTCGAGTCCCAGCGGGATCACCAAAACCGTTCAGAACATATGATCTGAGCGGTTTTTATATTTCTTGAACTTTACTGCAACTTTACCTATCCCCTTCACAAAAAGCTTGGAAACAAAACTGAATAGCATTACATTTAGTTACTATTAGTAAGCACATTAAATCGCAAACAACAATACCGGGAACGATTAATCCCAACTATAAATATTTGTTTTCATTTATTACCGTAAATCCTTGCCTATGCTCCCTGCCATTCTATTGATCGATGATGAAGAAGAAATACTAGACTTTCTTGAACGGATACTAAATACAAAATACAGGATTTTCAAAGCCGAAAATGCCCAGGAAGCTTTGGATATGCTTAACAAAGAACCAATCCAACTGGTTGTGAGCGATGTAATGATGCCGGGTATTGACGGACTTGAATTGTGCAGAATAATAAAATCTACAGCTTCAATATCTCATATTCCGGTAATATTACTTACGGCAAAAAATACACTGCAGGCAAAGATATCCGGCTTGGAGCTTAAGGCAGACGCTTATATAGAAAAGCCATTTTCAAAAGAGCATTTACTTGCACAGATATCAAGTCTGATTGCTAACCGTGAGATTATTCTTGAGCATATAGCAGGAACCCCGCTGGCACATATAAAAATGATGCACTCAAAGGAAGATAAAGCCTTCCTGGAGTCGCTGAGTAGTATAATTTACAGCCATATTGAGGACGGAGATTTAGATGTGCAAGAGTTGGCAAGGCTGATGAACATGACCAGAATAACCTTATACAGGAAGATAAAAGCGATATCCAAGTATACACCCAATGAACTGATTAATATGATAAAGCTTCAAAAAGCAGCAGAAATGCTTTCCGAAGGTGAATATAAAATATATGAAGTAGCACTAATGATCGGCTATACTTCGCAAAGTAATTTTGCCAGAGATTTTCATAGACAGTTCAATACGTCCCCTTCTGAATTTGTAGAATCTTTAAAGAAAAGAACTCCCCATTAAATCAATTTGTACTTGAAGTACCTATTCTCTATACTAATCCTATTAACTTCCTACGCCAGCTACACACAGCCTTATTTCAGGCACTACGGGGCAGAACATGGCTTACCTAACAATGCAGTTTGGTGTAGTACGCAAGACGAAGAAGGCTTTATGTGGTTTGGTACTCAAAATGGGTTAAGCAGGTTTGATGGCATTCATTTTAAAAACTTCAAAATTCCTACTAAGAAAAACAACAGCTCCTCCAGAGATGATATTGCTTCATTGTGTAAAGATAACAATGGTACATTATGGGTTGCTGCAGGAAAAGGGCTATTTACTTATGATAAACTAGAGGAAAAACTGGTTCCTTTCATCGACACCTTAACCAATATCTGTTTAAAGAACATTCCAATATTCTTTTGGGCTGTGTGGCCATATGAAACAATGATGGTGAGTAAGCGGCAGGTACAATACATTACTCAATTGAGCAAGGAGGAAAAAACTTCTTTTGCAATTATCCTGAAAAAACTCACTACAAAGTACGACAACCTGTTTCAGGTATCCTTTCTATATCATCCCGCCTGCACAGTCCCAGTGAACAATGGATCAAGTGCTGAATAGCTTTTCCATACGCATTTTTATCCTCCTTTATTGCCGATCTGCTACCATTAAAAAATTTATGGAGCGCTACGAAATGCTATAGCCACTCCTCAAAGTACTAAAAGATCTAATAGAAGCATTCGTTTTTCATTTTAAAGAAGTTTAATATGTTTAAATAGTGATTTTGTTTTAAATAAATCTAAGCTTAAAAAAAGATCAAAGTCTTGTTCAGTGTTTCCCATACACGTTCTGAGCACGCTTATGATCTTTCTATTATTGTTGACACATTTGTTATTACTTTCAAGGTTATGGAAAAAGCCTATCATCGAACTGTTATCCGCTGTAGATTTTAACTTACGGTGCTACCAGATAAAACGGCAGTATAATTTATCTTTTTATTTTTTAATTCTTCATACTAAAAATCAAATCGATTAAAACTAATAGACACTTGCAACCTAATCGATCTCAAAAGATTATGGGCTGATAGCGACAAAACTCAAGTCCTGGAAACTGTTTTGTCCACAAAAAACCGAAAAAACCTGAATAACTTATTTCGTACATCGGGGGCTATTCCGCTATTTTTAACGCTATCGTATGCCCTTGCGTCATTGTCGACATGGAAATCTTATGTTTCGAACGACTATTTTATTAGTCCAGCTGCTGATAGTGGCCGTAGCGTTAGCGCAACCTACCATAACATATCGATTTAAAACAATCTCTATTAACGAAGGATTATCACAGGGTTTTGTAAGTGGTATTACAAAGGATAAGAAAGGCTTGATGTGGTTTACCACTTCAGACGGACTTAATAAGTATGATGGATATTCCTGCAAAGTATATCATCACGATGTGGACGATAGCAGCAGCCTGGCCAGCGACGATCTTACCTGTGTTTTTGAGGATTCAAAAGAGCGGCTGTGGGTGGGCACCCGCAACGATGGGCTTGACCTGTTCGATCGGGCTTCCAATTCATTCATACATTTCAAGGCCGGTAAAAACAATAGCATCAGGTCGGATGAGGTTATAAATGTAACGGAAGACAAAAACGGGGGGATCTGGATCCGGACTGCCGCTGGTATAGACCATCTTAGTATTCAACCAGATACAAATACGGGCGCCTTACGTTACCTGTTCAAACCAATACCAACTCCCGTCAAAACAGCACATTCAGCCGATAACATCTTTATAGACAGCAGGAATAGGATATTTATATGCAACCCGGTGGCTGTATATGAATATATATCTACAAGTTCGATGGGCGACTACAAACTTGAGAAACGGTTTGCTTTTTCAGACAGTCTTTCGGAATTTATCCCTGCAATGCTGGAGGATACCATCAACCATAGTTTATTGGTGAACGCCCGTCACATCATCAGCTTTCCGGATTATAACTTTAGCTATCCTCAACTACTGTATCACAACACACGCTCAGATATTTCCTGGACTATTGATAGCCAAAACAAATTATTATTAGCTGGGGTGAACGAAATTATTGAAATCAATTTGTCTTCGGGAGAGACCAACCGGATTGTCGCCTCAGAGGCAGCCCAGATGAAAGCGATTAGGGCTGCCACCACCTGGTATACAGATGAAACCGGAGTGGTTTGGCTGGGATCCGGTGGACACGGCGTACTTCAGCATGATCCAGAAATCGAAAAGTTTCAGCACCTTATCCCGGGAGAAAGCGTGTATGGCATATTGGAACAACAACCAGGTGTAATATTTACAAATGATTTTGCATCTGTCACACTAACGAATAGAGCGTTGCCTGTAGATAGTTCACTAAGAAAAACACTTCGTGTTGAAGGCAAATTACCCGAGGGATTACCCCTTACGCTTGCAAGAGATGCGTCCGGTAATATCTGGTATGGACTCAACACTTCTTTAGTTCAATACAACCCATTAACCCGAAAGATAACAGCGGTTAAAATACCCTACAGCGATGTGTCGTCGATACCTTTTCCCGTATTTGCGGATAACGCCCATAACCTTTGGATGGGTTATAAAAACTGGCTACTGCGTTATGATATAATTTCGGATATTTTTACCCGTTACCATTACCCTGATGTACTACCTGAGGCGGGATTTGACTTTTTGCAAACTATTTGTGCGGATGAGAATTTGTTGTGGTTAGGAACTGTGGATGGACTTCGCTGCTTTGATATGGCAAATGAGCGGATGCTGCCAGCTTTTAAGCGTAATCAAAAAGACAGCAGCACGATCAGCAATAACTTCATATTATCCATTTGCCGGGACTTTGCTCAACCGGGTCGGTTTTTATGGGTAGGCACTAAAGGTGGCGGACTTAACCGGCTGGATAAATTCAGTAACCGTTTTGAGCGCTTTACTACGAAAAATGGCTTGCCGAACAACGTAGTGTACGGCATTGTGCCAGATTACGCCGGCAATTTATGGTTGAGCACCAACAAAGGAATAGCAGCCTTCAATACCCAATCAGGAAATATTAGAAACTTTGATGTAGCCGACGGCTTGCAAAGCAATGAATTCAACAGGTATGGATATTTGCGCACCCTGAACGGACGGATTGCTTTTTCAGGCATGAACGGCATTACGCTTTTTAATCCGGAGGATATTAAACCACTTCCCCCACCCGGCGTAATACTTACAGAATTGAGACTGTTTAACAAAGTGATGTCTCCCTTTTCGCCGAACTCGCCATTGACCAGGGAAATTGACCTGACAGAAAAGCTGGAGTTATTGTATGAGCAAAATGTGATCACATTCAGGTTTGCAGCCACCGATTACAGGCGTCATGCAGGGGTACGTTATCGTTATAAAATGCTGGGTTTCGATGAAGATTGGATCTATTCCGGAAACAACAACGAAGCTACCTTTACTAACCTGGATGCAGGAGACTACCAATTGATGATACAGTCCAGCTTTGATGAAACCAACTGGAGCCAGCAACCGAAAGTAATAAAGATCTTTGTTTTAGCGCCCTGGTGGCAAACCTGGTGGTTTAAAATTTTTGTGATTACAGGTACCGTTTCGGTTGCCTATGCACTTTACCGTTATCGTATTCACCAGATTTCTTTGCTGGAAGCCTTACGAAACCGGATAGCCCGCGATCTGCATGATGAAGTAGGATCGTCTATCAGCACCATCGCCATTTATTCAAAGATAATGCACGAACAGATGCAGAATGCGACCTTCAATAACGAAACCTTACTTAAAAAAATAAACGATCATGCCGCCGAGATCATGGAATCCATGGACGATATTATCTGGAATATCAATACCAAAAATGATGCCTTCGAAAGTATTATCAGCAGGATGAGAGAGCATGCCTTTCAACTATTAGAAGCTAAAGAATATCTGTTACATTTTACCTTCGATGAAAACCTTTACCGGATGCAGCTTCCGATGGAGCAAAGAAGGGATTTCTACCTGATCTACAAAGAGGCTTTAAACAATATCGCAAAATATGCAGAGGGAAAAAATGTTTGGATTACGCTGTCTATCACTGAAACTGGTATCCAGCTCACGATAACAGATGATGGAAAAGGATTTGATATAAACAATATAAAAAAAGGAAAAGGTGGCAACGGCATAACCAACATACAACACCGCGCCAATATGTTGAATGGAAAAATCAGCATAGACTCCACACCGGATAAAGGTACCAGTATTCAACTTACCTTCTAAAAGAATGCATCAAAAACAGTAATAGAGATATGTTTTAAGGAGTACCCTTGCCGGGTTGTCCAGCACAAATTTAAAATGATTGATGCGCGTATGCAGTTCTCTTATGCATCTACCATGTTGTCGCGACAGACCGTCGCTTATTTCATCCGGCATATGTCTTACCTCCTCCCAATCTTTTAACCAGTTTAGTTGTTGTACATTGATGAGCGATTGCCTGTGAAACAGGTTGGCAAGTTTTTCATTGTTATCGTCAAGAATTTCAATACCAATCCGGTTCTGTACCCTGTCTGTTATGTCAATGGCTAAGACTATTTTTTGCCGATCATGCAGGAACATGCGTTCAATTTCTTCAAGCGCGGCATAATTACCCTGCCAACCTAATATGGAAAGTACGGCACTTACCTCTTTTGGCATAATACCATTGATAGTTAAACGAACCGGGCTGAACGGCCTGGATAACATCAAGCCACAATAAACTACCTGCGCACCAACATCCTGTATCATTTCAAGCACCGGCAATATATTTTTGCTTCCAGCAATACGATAAAAGGAAATAATCTTCAGAAAGCTGTCATATACTTTATGTGGAGCAAGCTCGTTTCGACCGATATCAAAAAACAACGAAGGTTGATTGTTAAACGGCGCATCATACTCTACCCAGATATTTTCAACACCTACATCAAAAAGGGTGTGTGGCTCTATCGGAAAGCTCCCGTTCAACCCTTCTATCAGGAAGTGATCAAAATGCCGGTTTATTCGTACTGCGAAATCCACAGGATGGCTTCGACTATCGAAAGATAGCTCAAGTATACTACCAGAAAAGGCCGGTAAGTTTTCTGCCAAACAAGCAACGGGATGCAATATCCGGGCTAATGAATCATGCACCCCATTCTGAATCTGTCGCAATACCGCTCCGGCGTGCAGTTCACCCGATACCGTTGAGTTATTCACTATCGTATTTCTTTGGGTTACCATATAGATTCTATACTGTAAAATTATCCTGAATACAGCAGCGCTGCAATAGCGTGAACAGGCTATCCCGGTAAAGCAGTTTTGTAATTTTAACTACCCCGAAAAATTAACGGGGTTAATAGCTTATGCAACAAAGTATGCTACGCATTCTATCTAGAAAAAATTGCCTCTGATTCGGGTGGTGAGGCGACAATGGCATCAATACAATTGTTATTCATCATTCCCGTCTGTTAAGACTTTAACGGATAGATATATGTTTTTTATACCTTTGTGCTCAAACTTTATTAAGATGAAGGCTTTTTTTTGTATAATGTTTATAGGTGCTGCATTCAGCATGAGTTCTTGTGAAAACGGAAATAGAGAAACTGCCACTAAAGAATCGACGGCTCCGGAATCAGTTATTAATTCGCCTACTGCTAATGTCGTTACCGATTCTGTAACGGATGATCAAGGAAATGTTTTAGATATGAAGTTTGACAATAGCGCAGGAACCGCCACATTGGTTTTAGGCAAAGACAGCATGTTTCTAACCCAGGATACAACCGCTTCCGGCATCCGGTATAGTAACCAACATTACATTTTTACCGAGCACCAGGGGAACATCACTTTGACAAAAGATGGAAACACCATCTTTAAAAGAAACAATTAACCAAACTAGTAACCTTCGCTTGAAGGTTACTAGTTAAGTATTTCGGATAGTCATGACACAACTCCTAATGCTGGGGGTTTAATGCACCAGCGATTGCTGCTTCCACTGCTTTCTCTACTTCCTCAGCCACATAACCGGCCTGGTTTAAGGATGCTGCTACAACATTGGCGCTGACGTTGAAAACATTCATGAGCGCAGGCATCACATCAACTGCAGGGTAGCCTGCCTGTTTAAGAACTGATGCTATGTTGTCAATAGCGAGGTCATAAATGTTTTTGAGAGCATTGCTGGCTGTCTCCGCAACAACGTCAAAGACTTTGAAGGCATTGGCCACATCCTGAGAAACTGCATCAAAAGCACTTTTTACTCCCTTAGCAATATCATCGGCTATATAACCATCCATTTTGAGGGCATAAACAACATCGTTGACCCCACATTTCCATGCGTTTTTTATGGCACTGGAAACTTCATTAACAGAAAATGCGGCTTTTCTCATAATGTCTGCAACGGCAAGGGAGTCTCCCCCGTAAATGTTCTTAATAATGGCCCCAATATCATCAGCGGGATAAAGCCATTTTTTTAACGTGTTAACTGTATCCTGTGCAGAGGCGTTGAATGCCTTTTTTACGCCTGCGGCCACATCCATTGCACCATAGCCCACATAGTGCATAGCCCACGATACATCATCAATTGTGCAACCCCATGCGTTTTTGATAGCGGTGGCCACTTCGTTTACATCGAAGTTTTGCTGTTTTAAGGCAGCCGCTATATCCTGGGACTGAGCATCAAACAGTTTCCTTAAAGAGGAAGTAATCTCATCTACTGTATACCCTACATAGGTCATCGTCCAGGCAATGCCGTTGATATCGGTTTGCCAGGCCGCTTGAATAGCAACTGCTACCTCTTCTGCATTATACCCAACGTCCCTAAGGGCGGCGGCTACATGCGGAGAGTCGTCCTTGAAATTCTCTCTAATACTTACGGCAATATCTTTCACCGCAAAGTTGGCTGCTTTTAAAATACCAGCGGTGTCCTGCTCGTTTTTATTATAAATGTTTTTTATCACACCACCCGCATCGTCGAAGCCGACAACAACACCTTTAGCTGCGGCGGCGGCCCAATCTTCGGCTGTTTCTGACAGTGAAATGAATATGTTTTTCGCATTGTCTTTGATGTGATGAATGAAAGCCTCAATTACATCTGGCATCGCAGTTCGTTGCCCAATTATATTGAAATCTGTAATTACGAAAATGTACTCTCCTAAATGAAACAAACATTCTCCCGTTCTAAAATCAGTGTCGTTAATGTCTGCTACCTGCATCTTAATATCCGCATTCACCAGAACCGACCCGGCATTAACATTGTTGACCATTGGCAGTGCAATCGATGCATCCGCCCGAAAAATTAGAGGACTGTTATTGGCAGTTATTGACATAATAATTTTTTTAGATAATTATAAAACAGCGGAAATAATAAGATCCCGCTCTTAACAAAAGAGGAAATTTTTACACCTGGAATAACATCACCAGTGTATGATTGATCGTGCTAATAAATGAATCGTTTAAAACAGGCAACCTTCTGCGAAGGCTGCCTGTAAATACTTACAAATACGAGACTAGTCAACCATTTCAATGCCTGATTCTCCGGTCTCCATATCATCCGGAGTATTTCCTTCCTTTCCTTTGCTTACGTCATCAGTAACCTTGTCCGTTACCTCCTTTGCTCTTTCCGCAACCTCCTTTGACTCCTTAAGTTCAGCCTGTGCTTCTCCTTTCAACTTATTAATAATCGCTTCAAATTGCGTAGTAAGCGTTGTTTCCAATCCTTCCATTTTCTGATTCAAATCAGAAATCTGTTTGGAAAGATCAGCTGTTGTGGGGTTCTCTACAGAATCATAAGCATCTTCCAGCGTATCTCCGGCATTTTCCATCGCAGAAGTAGCATGACCACTATCGAGCATTTTCTGTAACATATCACTCATCGCATCCAGCTTTTCATCTGCAGAGGTTCTCCAGTCTTCTGTTAAACGGTCCTGGTAGCGGGCGTCCGCATCAGAGATCTGATCCTTCAGGCTTTTACCTGCCGCCTCTCCCTCTTTTATCTTGTCCATCTTTGCCTTGTACTTGGGATCGTTTAACCCACCCTTCGCACGCATTTCACTCTTCACGGCATCTGCATCGGCCCTCGTAAACAAATCACCCAATTCCGACATCCCATCTTGAATACCTTCCTTAACATTCTTTGTCAATTTCATCACAAAGTCTATTCCCATTACCACACCTACAAAAGTGAGGAACAATTGCATATATCCCGCAGCATCTTTGGGGTGTAGCAAGGTGTACAAACCGCTCCAGCTACCATTTTGCCCTGCCGTACCATCGGTATTATCCGGCAGCGGGGTGTCATATCCTATTACGGTGTTGTTGTACACAGTACCCGACAGGATGGTAATAATATCAGTATCTGTGTCTACTTTGGTAACCGTGCTTTTTAACATAAAAGTACCCACCAGGCAAACATTGGGCACATCAGCATCCGGGTCATCAACAAACTGCCCCGCTACATAATGCAGCTCTTTGCTGTTGTTTTTTGCATCGGTATACGTAAAGCTGAAACCAGATAATTTCTTATCTAAACCAATAGTTGCCGGAATGGTAATAACAAGACTACCGTTGCTGGTAACGTTGGTGCCATCGCTGGAATACAGGTAGTAGGTTTTAGTGTTTTTGTAGCCGGTCCAAACGAGAGGATAAGTATTATAGTAGCTTTTGAGTGCCACCAGCGAATCAAGCGTAACTTTTTTAAACTGAGAGGTGCCGGCAAAAAAACTCGATACTGCACTATCTATATCATCGGAGGTAGTAGCATTATCCGGAGAAGACTGTAAAGCCGCAATATAATCCTTTGCCAATTGGGATGTGGGGAATGCGGCAATTGTTTGAGTGAACAGTTCTGTCTGTTGCATCACTGTTGCATCATCATTGGTAATTGTAACCGGTGTGTAATCCTGTGTTTTAAGGTTTAGCATCGCACCTTTTGATTTTACAGGAAACAACGTGTCGTTTTTTGCATAAATGATATCATACAGTTTGGTATATGTGGGAGTGCCGTTATTATCGTGGGTATCGTCCAGTACTACTGTCCCCGAACTATTAGCAGCAATGGATTTTGTTCCCGCTGTGGTAGATAACAATTTCAGATTTTGTTCAAACACCACTTCATCGTTGTTGCCATCCGAAGCTGCCGCATCTATGATGGTAAGAGCCACCAAGGAGCTATTGGTGATTACCAGGTTTTTATTAAGCGTAGGAGTTGCTGCCACGGCCGAAACTTTTTTTGGCGACGGGCTGTTGATTGTTTTTGTTGACATTTTATTTAATTTTTATTTGGTTTGAAAATAGTTTCGCATAGTACCATGCAAAACAGTATTGTTATTACTATGTAAATAGGGAATTTTGATGGCGACTGGCGGGCTGCATAGAACTATAGATTATGCCTATTACTCAATATCCGCTGGCGGTCTTTCATCCGCGGGTATATCCTGTAAATTCTCCCCATCTGCAATTTCAATAAGCTGCTCTTCTATCACCAGCTCCACTTCTATCACCTCTTGATAAGCCTCCTGAGCTTCCTTGTAGGCTTTTTTCTGTTCGGCGGACATTCTTCCTACAACAGTACCTTTTATCTCATTTATAGTAGTGTTATATCCCTCTAAGTCAGCTGATGTACGATTATCAATAAGATCAGCAATATCACCCAGGTTACCTTCAGCAAGTTGAGTTCTTAAAGCACCGAGATCATCCAAAATAGTCTGTACTCTATTATCCACATGGGTATTGCCCAGCGCTGTTATCGAATCACCTAAGGAATCAATAATATCCTCCAGATTGATTTTGGCAAATCTTAATCTTTTATTTACAGCCAGCGTTCTGGCGGCACCCTGGATTTCCTGCACGTCACCCAAGTAATCCATTTGGTCCACCTGGCGTACCACTTTTCTTAACAATTTTTGACCGCTCTTTTGAATCGTTTCTTTTAGTTCTTCTGCTTTTTTATGGGTTTCCAGGGCATCATCTGATGTAAACTTGTTTTTTACATATTTAACTCCGTAATAGATCCCCACGAAAAAAGCAATAGCGGTTCCTATACCCACAAAATATAGCGCCAGGTCAAGCCCCTCTTTAAAATTGTGTACTTTAAACGTATCCAGGAAACCACCATCGTCATCCTGGTCATGCGGCGCTTTTCCATTTAATCCAAACACATCATACCCATTTAAGCTGCCGATCACATAAGCCTCAAGATCGTTACGCGAGTTCTCCATCGTAAACTGGCTCGGCACAATAAATGACCCTTTTAATGCAACCAGCGGAATATCTTTTTTGGTAGAGTCCCAGAAGGCACCGTCCTTAAATTCAAGGGAGATGGTTTTCTTATCATCATAGGTACTAAGAGAAATCTTGCATTTATCGGTATCAAGTTTTACCGGAAGAGGAAGACTCCAATCATTGGTTATTTCAAGATGTCCTACAGGTTCATCAGTATCTGTATTGTTTTTGTAGTCTTTAGAGTATAGATAAAATTTCGTGTTTTTTCCATCTACCCATCCGTAAGGCAGTGCGCTATAGTAGCTATAGACCAGCGCAACATCTTCAAACTGTACATCCGGGTACGATTTTGTCTTTTTAAAAAAAACACTGATATCCGTGTCCTCGTCTTTCAGTGCCGCTGCAAAATCCATTGCCAGGTCCGATGTGGGGAAAGCAGCAATGTTTTGTATAAATTCAAGCACTCTCTTAATGTAGTCAATTTGTTTCTCTTCAATGGTAAATCCCCCTATGGTTGCTACTTCAGTAAGTCCCACCGTTTTCACGCACACAGGTCTCAACGTTGTTGCGTCGGCAATAATAAAGGTGTAAGGTAAATCTGTGCCATTACTATCCTTATGCGGTGCTGGAAATCCAAATGTTTCATACCCTCCGTTTGATGCTACATATGGTTGTGAACTGGAGGAGGAAATAAGCTGCAAAGTTTGCTCGTACAGGTAGTTTACGGGCACCGGCTCCGTGGTATACACATCAATTACTACCAGTTTAGTATCTTTTGAATTATTGGTTACACTAAAACTATTTGCCATTGTTTAAAAACTTTAAATTGTTTATAATAATCTTTAGAATGTAAAGGCTTTTTAACAGGCATATTTTACCTGCCAGCTGTCTATTGCTGTCTGAGCACAATAAGAAATGGATCGGACTTTGATATTGCCTGGAAACTAAGAGCAGTTTGTATACTTGAAGATCTCCTAATCCTGAGTTAATCCAGGTGGTTCAGTGTTGTTTACAGGTGCAAATGTACAATGGTGTTTTCCCGGATTCAATAGCTTAAACAGGCTATTTTTATATTACCAGTGAGAAGGGTTAAATGCATTTTTTACATCGTTCCAGGCGGCCTCAGCAAAATTTTTAAAGTCGCCTCCCAATTCTACAAATGCATTTTTTACGTCATTGGCTGCATAGCCTACCTGCTTCATTGCATCGGCCACCGCGCTCACGCTGGTATTGAAGGCGTTTTTAAGTGCTGAAGCCACTTCCTTAGCTGCATAACCCGCCTGTTTTAATACCGCAGCAGTTTCATTAATAGTGGCGCCCAATATATCCTTAATGGCATTGGCTGCGTCCTCTGCTCCTATTCCGATTATCTTAAAGGCATTGGCCACGTCTTGTGCACCCGCAGAAAAAGCGGTTTGTAAACCCTTGCATATTTCGTTGGCAGTAAACCCTACTATCATCATAGCCCAGGTTACATCCTTTTGTAAAGCGTTCCAGGCGTTTTTAATTGCTACCGCTACCTCTTCGGCTTTATAACCAACCTTCTTCATCGCATCCGATACACTGTCAGTAGTAGCGTTGTATGCCGTTCGCAAACCATTGGCTATTTCCGTTCCGGTAAACCCTACTATCATCATAGCCCAGGTTACATCTGTCTGCAAAACGTTCCAGGCGTTTTTGATAGCTACCGCTACCTCTTCGGCTTTATAACCAACTTTTTTCATCGCATCCGCTACACTGTCTGTAGTAGCGTTATAGGCTGTTCGCAAACCATTGGCTATTTCCGTTCCTGTAAAACCAACTATCATCATAGCCC
>CAZRYS010000026.1:0-17318 GCA_964604365.1 uncultured Terrimonas sp. | reverse complement strand
CCGTTCCTGTAAAACCAACTATCATCATAGCCCATGCAACATCAATTTGTAAAACATTCCACGCGTTTTTAATTGCAATGGCTACTTCTCCTATGTCATATCCTGCGCTTTTTAATGCATCAGCCGCGCTATCGGTAGTAGCATTATATACACTTCGTAAGTCTTTGGCTACATCTTCGGCGGCATATCCTGCACCTTTCATTGCTACCGCTATTTCTCTTTGCGTAGCATTATAGCCATTTTTCAAACTTTTTACAATATCGGTTGCCGCAAAATTGGCTGCTTTGAGAATAACAGTGGCTTCTGCTTTTGATTTTTTGTACACTGTATTCATTACTTTACCAGCATCATCAAATCCGGTAATAATCCCTTTACCGGCAGCCATAGCCCAGTGTTCGGCAGTGTCTATTATTCCCGAAAAAACAGCGGCAGCTTCGTCAATGAGGTATTGAATAACTGCAGCGAGAAAATCAGTGATTCTGCTAATACCGATGTCAACAGAAAAATCCCCAAAACTAAAATGCTCCCCCTCAAAATCAAATTTTCCGCCGGCACTCATCACAACATCCGCAAGTGATGTTTTTACGGAAAGATGAAGTGCTGCGTCTGCCTTCAAAGGAATAGAACCCACATTAACACCGGCCATTTTCGGCAGTGGTATAGACCTGTCGATATAATATCCAAATTCTGCATAGAGGTTGTGAAAGTCGGTCAGGTTGCATCCCATTTTCTCCATCAGGATGGTGCCATAATCCAATTCAAACTTAATACCATCTTTGTTAACATCCCCCGTGATATCGTATTCCTGCAGATCGAATAAACTGGCTTTAGCATTCAAATGAAGAATGGGCATGCTCAATGTATTGATGACAAGGCAGGCGCCTCCGGGTGTTGTAATCACCTTTTCTGTAGCATTGGCAACGGCATCTTTTTCTTGCTGCGTAGTGGGTACAAAATTGTTCCGGATGGGATTGCCCCCGGCATCCTCTTTGATACTGAAACCTTTCCCGTCTCCGGTGAGTTTGAAAACATTTTTCCAATTAATGGGTGATACTTCCACTTTGGCCGTTAGTCCGCTATTGAGATCCAATTCTGCATCCCCGTAAAAACCGAAGGAACCAATATTGCAGACCGCAGAAAAACCGTAACCACTGTTGGAAAGAGAGCCATCGGGCATCACGTAACCCGACATCAACGAATCTACCCAGCGAAACGATAAATCTTCAAATGATACCGGAACATCCAGGTTTACATTTGCATTGGTAAAAAGTGAAATCAAAGTATTCAAATCCAGTCGGGGGATATAAAAGGAGGCGAAAGCCGGCGTAATAGCATCGCCGGAAATTTTACACACCAGGGCAAACGTATCATCATCAAGCGACACGATGTTGTTGTTACTACCAATATGAAACTGACCTTGCACTGCGATAATACTGGAAAGTGGTTTGAAGAATACGCCGATACCTACACCAAACGAATCAAAGAAAAGCCCTTTCAATCCGGGGGGCGCAGGAAAAGAAGTATGGTCGCCATCAATTGTAACGCCGATCGATGCCTCGTCGTTATCTACCGCCACCGAAACCAGAGCATCAAAACATTTATCATTGATATTAAACGGGATAGTGCCTTTTAAAGTAAACAATACAAACTTAAAGAGCGGACTGATATCAAAGGTAATGGCGGGGTGGGTTACCGATAAGGAGTCATTATTGCCTACAGGAATACTGAAATTTTCAGGCAAAAAGCTAAGCCGCGTTCCAAAGATACCCAGGCTGACAGCGTAATTAAACTGAATGGCTACCTTAAATTTTTTATCTCCGCCCAGCATGGTCTTTACATTCTTTGCAATCATATCCGACTCAAAGCAAAACCCTTCAATATCAACATCTGCCACCATTGAAATATTATTATTTTTATTGGTGCACGAAAAGTTGGTAACGACAATATCCGGCAACCCTTCCGGCCACAGCGCGCCCATAGACAAAGCAAGCTTCTTTAGTGAGTAGGTGGGCGGAGCCGCTGGTTGGTCAGGGTCCGGAGACGGCGCGGGGGGCGGGTTCATAGCATTGTAAGTAATTGCCATCATGTAATCAGGAAAGGTGCATTTTGCGTATGCGGGATACTTAGAGAAAAAATCCGGAATATCAGTCAACCAATTGGCCGCATCTTCATTCAAAATATTTGTAAAAGCCTTTGACATATCGTCATCCGGATTCTTCAGATAAAAATCTACAAAATTAAATACCGCCGTCAGTGCATCTTCATCATCCTGGTTTACTATAAACGAAGTAATCTTTTTTTGAAATGCCATTTTAGTACAACGCTTTACAGGCTTTTTGGTCAAAACATTCTCCACTACAAAAACCGAAGTGCTGTGTACCGGTTGAATGCTTGCCGTTGTATTGGCCGCTACCGTTCCTAACGAGGTAAGTGTACCAAAATAATTTTCATCTGTATTATCGTCTGAATCGGTTTCGTCTCCAAAAGAATCATAAATAGTAAGATCGTAGCCAAGATCATTCTCGAAGGAAATGGCCGGTATAGAGGTTGTTGACATGATATTTTTCTAACTTTTTTAGCCAAAAAAAAAATGTGGAGACAGAGGACACGGCATTGCTGCAATACCCATACTATCTCCACAACAGATTGTAAAGAATGTTTGCTTCAGCGGGACATGAATGTCTTATCCACACTATCCCTCAATCAGAGAGCTCGGACCTTCGCCGCCGTCTTCAATAATTTCCAGCTCATCTTTCCCGGCTTCAATTTCTTCGATCTCCTGCCTTATCCTTTCCTGGATACGCCGGGTTGAATCAAATGCTTCAAACGCTGTGTCGTAAGCTGCCCGCTCTTCAAGCGACAAGCCATTGTGAATCTTGGTTTTGGCTATAAATATGTTGCTATTGTTAGTGGTAAGAATATCTAATGTGTCCCTTAATTCATCCCGAAATTGCAGAAGGGCTTCTGCACTGGTTCCACGATCCAGCCTGGATTGTATTAATTCAAGACTATCCGCCACTAATTGCATATCCCTGCCCGAAAATTTATCTCCCATAGCCGCTAACTGCTCAATCTGAGAACCCAACATTTTATTAACGTTGTCGATAGATTTTAATGTTTTGGAGGTTAACTGCTGTACACTATAGGACGCCTGGTCTGCATGAATTGCGTCCTGTTGCTGAGGGATTTTAATGCGTTCGTTCACCTGCCGCACAATTGAGCGGGCATTGTCAGAAATATGTTCTTTTAATGCTTCTGTTTGCTCGGCTCTCTCCTTTTGATCTACCGTAGGGTTACCGCGTTCTTTACACCACTTTACAAACTGTCCCAACTTGACGAGCAAACCGATGGCAGCGGCAATACCCAACCCATACATAGCAAGGGTAACACCATCTTTAAAACTGTGCACATCAAATAATTCTAAAAAGCTGCCATCACCATCCGGATCCGTTGGCGCAACGCCTTCCAATCCGAAAGCATCTTTACCATTCAATGTGCCTGCAAGAGAAGTACAAATTTTATTGCTTGTATCATTAAGCGTCAGTTGGCTGGGAACTACAAACGAAGCAGCCAATGCAACGCTGGCAGTAGATTTTTTAGCTGAATCCCAGAATACGCCATCACTGAATACCAATTTCCTTGCACTATCATCACGCAGCTTAATCTCCATCTTGAACGCATCAGGAATACTTAATGGCAGCGGCTGTGTCCAGTCGTTAGTAATTTTAAGCGTGCCTACAGATCTTATTTTCTCTGTATCAGCTACGTTCTCATAATCACCGCTATACAAATAGATGGTCGTATTTTTTCCATTTGCCCATCCATACGGCAAAGCATTGTAATAACTGCGTACCAAATGCAAATCGCTTAAAGTAACTGATTTGTAATCCTCTTGAAGAGCAAAAAATTCATTCACGGCAGTCTCATCAGAAAAGTCGATTGCGGCAAATTCTGTTGCTAAATCAGAAGCAGGAAAAGCGGTAATATTTTTCTGAAAGTCAAGAACAGTCGCTATACCTTTCAACGTGTCGTCATTCACTGTAAGATCCGCAAGATCTGAAAAATCCGCGCTGATTGTTACGGCTTTAATCGGTCCCAGCGTAATAGCGTCTGCCACGATAAACGTGAAAGGAAGATCATGTCCACTGCTATCTTTTTGTACATCCGGAATAGCGATGGTATCGGAATTTCCGCACGCTAAGGTGTTTGCTGAAGTGAAAGGGATCAGCGCTGTATTCTGATCATAAAAAAAATTGTCCGGTGCATCTGCGTCTACAGAAGCGTTGATAATTACCAGGCTTTTTTTGGTTGTTGCATTGGTAATTTTCCAAGTTGAATTTGACATAATTATTATTTTATTGCTAAAAAAAGGGGTGACAAATAAATATAAACTGCATGGTATAGGGCTATGCTCCTATCTGGAGTAAGACTCACCGAATCGTACAGCAACAGGTATCCTTATTCAAAACGACTGATTCGTTTCCAAAGACGAATTATCTACTCCTCCTCAATAATCTCCCGTTCATCAGCGCCGGAATCAATTTCCTTCACGTCCCGTTGATTATTTTCAAGAATAACTTTCACATCCTCATATACCTTCATGGATTCTTTGTAAATCCTTGACTCTGCAGTAGAGAAAGCACCTGCAATAAAAGTGTGTGCAGCGACAATTGTTTCGGTATTGTGATTAAGAAGTCCCAACGAGCCTTCCACCCAGGCATCGAAATTTTCTACATTTCCATTTTCCAATGACTGCGCCACTCTGTCCAAATCGTCAAAAGCTATTTCTATGTCGGCACTAACATATTTGTCTGCAATCAATTTTAAAGCATCCGATTGCGCATCTGCCATTTGGCGAATGTTATCCTTAGCCTGGTTAGCTTTGAGTTCCAATTGTTGGGTCTTCAACAATTGCTGTGCTGCCGGTATCTCATTTTGCTGAGGTACCACAACAGCAGCATCGATTTTCGCAGTAAGCGCAGCTAATTGTTCTCTCAAGTATTGCTTCAGCGCTTCTGTCTGAACATCTCTTTCCACCTGGGGAACAGCCGGATTACCATGGGTTTTATACCACTTTACAAACTGTCCGAGCTTCACGAGAATTGCAATTCCTACACCAATAGCCATCATGCCTACCGCAATAAGAACCACTCCTTCCACGCTTTGAACATCTAACCTATTCCAAAAACCTTTTTCTTTCTGCTGCTCACCATCGGGGGCTTCGCCGGCAATTCCAAAAACCCGGGTATCATTAATTTTACCTGGAAGAAAGGTAACGATGCCAGTTTTTTTATATTCAGTACTAATCTGATCCGGCATCATAAAAGAACCGGCAAGACGTACGACAGCAGTCTCCATTTTTTCCGTATCATAAAAAGTACCATCGCTAAAAAACAGTCTCTTTGCGGTATCACCTTGTAGCTGAATTTCTGCCCTGAAATGGTCAGCATTGAACAACGGTAGTGGTAACAACCAATTGTTGGTTATTTTAATCCAACCCACTGCCTGGGCGATATCTCCATCCTCTTGACCCGGACAATCTTCGCTGTATAAATAGATAAATGTATCTTTCCCGTTCGCCCATCCATAGGGCAAAGCATTATAGTAACTGCGTATCAGGCACAAGTCATCCAGTTCAACAGTCTTATAATTTTTAGTTGCAGCAAAGTATGCTTCAATTGCCCTGGCATCCGTAAAATCCAGTCGCGCAAATGCCAACGCCAACGCAGAAGCAGGTAATGCAGTAATGTTTTTATTAAAATCAAAAACCCTTTCTATTCTATCTATACTGGCATCAGTGATAGTAAGCTCTTCCAGGTCAGACAAGTCGGATTTGAACGTTACAGATTGGATCGGCGCCAGTGTTTGTGCTTCTGCAATAATAAAAGTAACCGGAAGATCGTTACCCGCTTCATCTGTCCGCGTGCCTGGAACAACAATTTCATCCGATTCCCCGGGTGCGAGACAACCATCATTCAACACAAATGGTAGTATGCTGATCTGTTGATCATAATAAAATGCCGCCGGCTTATCAGAATCCACGGAAGCGTGAATTACCACGATATCTTTCGGCAATCCTGATGTTGCGTTAATTATTTTCCATTTTATATTTGTCATCATAAACACTTTATTGATTATTTCACTTATCCGTGTGCGTAGACCAGAATGCAAAAATACCCATGCACAAAATCAAGGTCAATAGCTTAAATGAGCCATTTTTTGAAATCGGCGATACATTGTAAACCCGGAGGAGTAATGTGATAATATATAAATATGATGCAGGGAGGACCGGGAGTTGCAAGGAGACACTAATACAGTAACGTAAAAAGAAAAGGAATGAGAAAGCGTACACAACGTTTTTTATCGGTTGCCTGTAGCCTCTCTTACTACATACTATATATATATCGTGTATACCAAACCGTGAAACCAGAGAAAATCTATAAACGGATTACGGCAGGTCAGATGGCAGTCGGTTGCATGACTGTACTCAGCAGCAGATATGATTTGCACCGAAAATTAGGTGTTTATTCTTATGATTAGAAAGTTTTATTGGCCGACTTGATTAATCCAATAATTAATTTACCTTGCACAGGTTAATCACTATAATCTCGTACCCCACCTATACTCACCAGTTTTCTTCCAATACTAATTTGAGTTAAGAAACAGTCGCCTTTCATTTGCGATGTTTTACAATGTTTGTTGAGTTGTCATTCTAATTAAGAACAACGCACATTATTAATGTCTTTATATAGTATATGATCACAATCGCCGTATTTGACGATCATGCCGAGAGGCGTGAGGCACTTAAATTAGTCATAGGCCTGGAGAAGGATATGATTTGCATGGGAGACTTTAAAGATTGCTCGGACATCGTTGAGAATTTTGCCTTTGGAGCACCCGATGTAGTGCTGATGGATATTAACATGCCGGGCGTTGATGGCATTGAGGGTGTTAAGTTGTTACAAAAGTTTTATCCGGAAGTATTAATTATTATGCAAACTGTTTTTGAAGATGATGAGAATCTTTTCAAATGTTTGCAGGAAGGAGCGCATGGATACATTCTCAAAAAGACACCCAACAATAAAATAATTGAAGCCATTCGCGACGTAGTGAGCGGTGGTGCCCCCATGACGCCTACCATCGCCCGTCGTGTATTGCAACACTTTGGCACCAAAAAAGGAGTATCACACAACGAAGATTACAATCTCTCTAAAAGAGAAATGGATATACTCAATCACATGGTGAAAGGCTATAGCCATAAAATGATTGCGGCAGAACTTAACATCTCCATTTTTACCGTAAATAATCATATAAAAAATATTTATCACAAATTACAAGTGCACAGCGCCTCTGAAGCGGTAGCTACTGCATTACAGAAAAATATAGTGTAACTTATATGCCGCAACCTTCAAAGTTGTTGAAATTTCTTAGCATCGCTGCTTATAGACGATGTCTTCTTTTTTTTCTACTGATCCCGGCTTTTTTTCCGGTAAATGCCCAATCAATCAGATCTATCACTACAAAAGACGGGCTTCCACAATCTTTCGTTTCAGGACTGGTACAGGATGATAGCGCTTTCGTATGGATTGGTACGCGAAACGGCCTCGCCCGCTTTGATGGTATGCAATATCGCATATTTCAGCACGATCCTTATGATACTGTTTCTCTCTCATCCAATGTAGTTATTTGGATCAAAAAAGATGCGCACAACGCTCTATGGATTGAGCATGAGTCGGGCGACATTGACAAACTTGATCCCGTAACAGAAAAAATCACGCACTTCCTAAAAGGAAACCTTCAAACAAACAATAGCGTTCGGTTTGTAAGAAGGGGTTGGATAGTAGACCGTGACAGCGTTTTTTGGGGCATTGTGAGAAATGCCGGATTGAATACCTGGGACGCCGGCACAAAAAAACTTACCCAATTCACCAGGAGCAATTCCACGCTTCCGGGGGATACCATAAAAGCGATTACCGAAACTTCAAAGAAGCAAATATGGATAGTAGGTCAACGGTCGATAAGCTATTATGATAAAAAACAAGACCGTTTTATTAACTGGGACATTCCTTACAAACAAGATTATGGCAACTTTTCAGAGTCGGATGCTGTAGCTGTTGACCTGCATGAACGGGAAAACGGTGAATTAATGTGGGGCGACATACGCAATTTGTATTTTTTTAACCCTGTGAATCATACCTTCAGAAATGTAGCCATGCCTTTAACCGGCATCCTGGGTATAAGATGGATACGAACAGGTAAAGAGGGTACAGATTACCTGGAAACCTATGGAAAAATATATTCTTATACGGAAACAGACGGTATTAGGCCTGTCGGGCATACTATCGCCCACTCCTTCGGAGACGTAAAATCTTTGCTGATCGATAATTCGGGGGTAATATGGCTTGGCATTAATGCAAAAGGCATTCAGCAGATTGATCTGGAAACTCCCTTTTTTCAATCGTTTCAATACAAGGAAAATTTTGCCAGCGATATGCTGCGGCAGGAGTTTGCAATTGATATGAAACGACAATTCGATTGGACAAACACTGACCAGGTATTTTCTTCTTCAAGTTATCATTTAAGAAGTTGCTACGATCGGAACGGACGATTATACATAGCCTTAAAAGAAACGGTATGTTATTACGATAGTGCACAGAACAAAATACGGTCCCTTCCCCGGATTGTTTCCATAGCAAACAACCCATCGGAAACAGGAATAGGTATTAAAGGTATCACAACCCTGCCCGACGGCTCCCCTATGGTCATCACTTACAATGGAAAAATATTTACGTACAATTTTGCTTCAGATCACTGGACGTCTTTTATTGAACCCAATTTGCTGAGACAGCGGTTTGGCGCTCTCTTTCTGCCCTTGAGTTTATATACAGATGACAAACATTGCTGGATCACTACCGAAAATGACGGTTTATTGAAACTTGATCTGGCAACAAAGGAAATTCAGCAATTCAAGGAACAACATAAGATAGGATCGCTGCCTTCTAATCAATTGCTTGGCATATATCCGGATCCATCCCGCAGAGACCTCCTCTGGATTGGCAGCTACCAGGGACTCATCTGTTTTAATACCACAACCTCCGAATGTAAGGTATTTTCATTACGGGAACACTTACCCGATAATACCATATATTCTATTCTTTCCGATAGTAACGGCAGTCTGTGGTTGAGTACCAATAAGGGTATTTGCAAATTTGATCCTATTTCAAATAACCTGCGTGCATTCCATACGCAGCATGGTTTGCCCGGTGAGGAGTTTAACAGGTTTCATCACCTCCGGCTTCCTGACGGAAAGTTGATTTTTGGTGGAACAGACGGCTGGATCAGGTTTGACCCGCTGGCAATGAAAGATGATTCCTATGAGCCGAAGATAGCCTTTACCGATCTAAAAATCAATAATAAAGACGTGGCGGTTTCGGATGACAGTGAACTGTCTATTCCGCTTAATGCTGTACAGGTATTGAAGTTGCCATACGCAAAAAACACCGTGAGCTTCGGTTTTGCCGGTCTCGAATACACCCAACCGCAAGACCTCTTGTACCGCTTTAAACTTGAGGGATATAATAAAGATTGGATTATTGCAGGGAAAGAACGACATGCACATTTTACAAAAATTCCGCCCGGCAATTATACTTTACTTGTTAACGCCAGCAATACAACTGGTAAATGGAGTCCACACATTAAAGCCCTTAAACTTAAAATACTGGCACCCTGGTGGGCATCGCTAACTGCTTATTTTTGCTATACTATTATTATCTCGGGACTGATTTGGACATTTATACGTTTCAGGGTAGGCAAAATGATGCTGCAAAAGGAAATGTTTCTTAAAGAAAAAGAAACGCAGCAGCTAAAAGAACTGGATGATATGAAATCCAGGTTCTTTTCCAACATCACACACGAATTCCGAACGCCCCTTACTTTAATACTTGGACCAGCCGAACAATTAAAAGCGGGCAAGGCGAATGCAGGTAAGCAAAGCAATTTTGCAGATACGATTATACAAAACGCCAAACAGTTACTGGTACTTATTAACCGGCTGATGGATTTATCAAAACTGGAAGCCAGGGCTATGAAACTACACGAACAGCGTGGCAACCCCGCAACCGTTGTGGGGGCGGTGGTTCATTCGTTTGAAAATGACGCCGAATCCCGGCAAGTTACATTAAGCTTTAAGGATAATTTGGGAGTTACTGACTGCTGGTTTTACCCGGATGCCGTAGAACGTATTGTATACAATCTTGTTTCTAATGCGCTCAAATTTACTGCGCCCGGGGGGCAGGTTGCATTAGCAATAACGGAGCAGGAAGGTAATTTGCGATTATCCGTGACTGATACTGGCACAGGCATACCCGAAGAAAACATTCCGTACATCTTTGATCGTTATTACCAGGCAGGTGACGCAACAGGTCTTTCAAAAGAAACCAGCGATAAAGGAACCGGCATAGGTTTGGCAATGGTAAAAGAATTGGTCAAACAAATGGAGGGGAGCATAGAAGTTGACAGCCGTATTATACCACCAACGGGTACAAGTTTCGTATTGCTGCTGCCTTACCGGATAGTAGAACCGGCCTCTGCCGTTGTCATTCCCGGAAATAATATACCAGACAGCCCATCGGCAGCGGAAAACCCCGGCACTGCTACGCCACAAATATTATTAGTAGAAGATAATCAGGCTCTTGCCTCGTTTGTAACGGAAATCATGCAGGAACACTACCAGGTAACACATGTGTTAAATGGTGCCGTCGGACTGGAGCATGCATTATCAATGATGCCAGACATTATTATTAGCGATGTGATGATGCCGGTTATGGATGGATTCGAATTTACCACATTAGTAAAAGAAGATATACGGACTGCTCATATACCTGTAATATTACTAACAGCTAAAACTGCGCAGGAGCACCTGATTGAGGGGTTACAAAGGGGAGCAGATGATTATATTACCAAACCGTTCTCTCCGGGTGAATTGCTGTTGCGTGTACAAAACCTTTTAAATAGGCAGCAGAAATTAAGAGAACGTTTCAGGCAGGAAGAATCTGCTCATAGAGGTGAGATTCGAGCGTTACCGCAAACCGAGCCGGTAATGGCGGAAGATATTTTTTTGGTGAAACTATACGGTCTGCTGGATGCGCACATTGATGATTCTTTATTTGGGGTGGATCAGTTAGCAGGCATAATGAATATAAGCCGCAGCAGTCTGCATCGGAAGCTAAAAGCGCTTACTGACATGTCAACGACCGAAGTGGTGCGCAATTACCGTCTTAAAAAAGCCACCGCCTTTCTCGCCGAAGGATTCACCAGCTCGGAAACGGCTTATAAATCCGGATTTGGAAGCCCGGCCTATTTCACCAAATGCTTTCGCGAAACATTTGGTATGCCCCCGGGCGAATACGTACAAAAGATAAAAAACAAACCAATGCAGGAAATATAGCACCGACCCCGGCAGCAAATATTCTACAGGTGCAGTGCCATAATTATAACAAATGCGCAAACACTTACCGTTCGTTCAAGGCATATATTAAGTTGCGAGTTAAAAACAATCAATAAGACTGATGCCCGGAGCCCGATGTTTTCCTGAACGATGGGGATAACAGGAATCCTCATTGAGGAAGTCGATTTGATCTCTGACGCCAAACCGGGTATTCCCAAAGCCCTGCTTTAAAAGCACCGGTGTTGGCTATAACAACATATTTAGTAGCCTCAATCGCCGCTTAACTATTGATATTCAATACTGACACAATAATTACACTTTCTGCAACATACCGTATATACCCACCAACGTTCGCAAAATACATTTGCATTTTCCTGCACCTGGAAAAACAACGAGCTTTATTTATAGCACTTTAATCTCTACCTAAATAATGAGTTTATGAGCTCACCTCAAAAAAAAGACCCGGGGATCATGGTTGGCAAAAAAACAAGCCATTCTTATTTAACGATAAGCATTTTACTTATATGCATAATGCCCTTCATGTGTACTATAGCGGAAATGCAAACCGAAGATTCACCACTCACCTGGGCCTTAATAGGAAAATGGTTCCTTTTTTGGGCCGCGGGCATCAGGTTGTTTACGACGGGGATAGGACAGGCATCTAACCCGGCATTTACCGTTACCAAAATATTCAATTTATATTCCAAAGAGGGCGTTAGGATAATACGCGAATTTGGCTTTGCAAACATAGCGCTCGGCGTTATGGGTATTCTATCAGTTATAAATGAACATTGGCGAATGCTGGCAGCCATTACCTCCACTATATTTTTTGGACAAAACGCATTATTGCATTTTTCACGGAAACCGGATAATGTAAATGAGCTAATAGCTTTGGTAAACGATACCGTCGTCTCCATTGTGCTTTTTGTTTTTATTGTGTTCACCATTCCTCATTTGCACTAACTGTATTCAAACGATGTAAGAAAATAATGACCTTATCAATAAACAAATTCTTTCTCAGGCTCCTGAGGGTTGCTTCAGATTGTAAACAGTATGATATTCCTCACAAAATGTAAATCTATTGTGAAGCAAATTTTATTGATCACCTTGTTCCTCAGTCTTCTGTTTTCCAGTGCAGCGCAAACGAAAGTAATCAACAGTTGGCGCGATCCTCAAACAACAATTAACAATCCTGGCATTCACACTATTGTGGTAGCAGCCCTTATTAACGATCAATTGGTACGCAAGCAGGTAGAAGATTACATGGTAAGCTTGTATCCCGGCAAGGCAACGCAATCGCACAAATTATTCGGCAACGATTCTTTGTTGCATAAAGATGAATCTTACTACAATGATCTACTTAAAAAAAAGGGATATGACGGGATTGTACTGATGCAACAAACAGGAGAAAGTACACAAGAACGTTTTGTACGGGGTCAACCGCCTACACTGGTTAACAACTGGGGCGGATACTGGCGTAGGGGATGGGGCAGAAATTTCATACCGCGTACAGGCTCGCAAGGACACTTGCAGGAAGATAGAAACTGGCTCGTACAGGTGACCGTATTTTCGATTAAAGCCAATAAACTGATATGGATCTCCACCACAAAAACGACTAACCCGGGGGGAAGATTAGCACTTTTTCAAGATGTATGCGAAGCCGTCAAAAGAGAAATGATATCGGAAGGACTTATAAGATGATAAACAATGTTAATCGCTAAGATTGTTGGTTGGCAACCTTCACAGATTCAATTGCATAAATATGTATGGTAACAATGTATGCTGACTACAATAAAAATTTATTCCTTCCAGGATATCCTGACAACAATAAAACTACGACCTCTTACTCATAATGAACGGGATATTTCTGGAAGTAGGACATTAGCATATACTTGTTTGATCATCACTACTACACGTTTATTCGTTAAACTACTTACTTTATTGCAAACGTTGCATCAGCATTTCAATAGCCTGATTTAGCTATTGCGGTACACTTTGCTGCGCTCTAATTTTGCCTCGTTAACGAGGAGAATGCATAACAACTGTTTTCTTCCCCGATAATCTTATTGACTTTACTATTTCGATCAATAAAACTTATTAATTGGTCCGCACCTCTTACGGGAGCGGGAACACGATATAAAAAATATGGTATGATTATTTCAACATTTATTAAATGGGCAGACGCCATTCCCTCCGGATTCTCATGCCTTCTTTTTGTCGCAATAGTTATTGGCGTGGCGCAATTGGGCTTATCCATTTTCAATTGGAGTAATAAGTATACCAAACTGTCAGCAAACAATGAGGTTACAGGCATTATGTTTGGAACAATCAGCCTCATTTATTCATTAATACTCGCTTTTGCAATAGTGGCGGTATGGGAAGATTATGAAGACCTAAAAAAAACAATCCAGGCCGAAGCCGACCGAATGAACAGCATCATTATACATTCCTCCAATATGCCAGACTCCATCCAACGTCCAATTCACAAGGCTTTGCATGACTATTGCCAATATGTTAAAAACAACGAGTGGGATATGGTAAACAACATCCCTAATATGCCATCCAGCGCTATTCCCTGCATGCGCCTGATGTTGCTTGAATTGGAACCACAAACCGACTTACAACGATACGTTTTTGGAGTGATAGACGAAAACCTTAGCCAGATAACGGACCTAAGAAGCAATCGTCTGACACATAACCATTCGCAAATACCGGATATTGTATGGATGATACTACTATGGGGAAGTATGATACTGGTTGCATTTTCGTATTTCTTTAAAGTAAATTCAGAAAAATTAAAAAGGGTCTACCTGTCTTTCTTAACCGGATGTCTGGCTATGTGTTTATTCCTGGTCTGGTCGCTCGATCACCCTTACGGCAAACACAGCCAGGTAAGTAAAGCACCCTATACTGCCATTCAAAACTTACTGCTGAAAGAGGACATTAATTGTAAATAAAAAATTATGACTACAGATCAACTAAAAGCAGCGTCCTGCACTACAATAGGTAATGCACAGCTTTTTCTTCCTTATCTCAACGATGTATTCACCAGGTACAATATCAATACAACTGTAAGGCAGGTATGTTTTCTGGCACAGGTTGGTCATGAGAGTGGAGGACTATTTTATACCGAAGAACTGGCCAGTGGTGCGGCATACGAAGGACGTAAAGATCTGGGCAATATCAACCCCGGTGATGGAATAAAATACAAGGGAAGAGGATTGATACATGATAACAGGCCGAAGCAATTACCAGCTATTGAGTAATGCACTCGGCGTCGACTTAGTGAATAATCCTGCATTATTAGGCGGAAAAAACATTCACGCTTGTTCAGCCGATCAGTTGAAATACGCCGCACTAAGTGCAGGTTGGTTCTGGAATAAAACCAATCTCAACGTGCTTGCCGATAAGATAGACGTACAACAGCCTATTGATGAAGGAACTAACCTGGCTGGCTTCAAAGAAATCACCAGGCGAATAAATGGCGGCTATAATGGTTTAGCAGACAGGCTTAACCGTTATAAAGAAGGAATAACACAATTCAGAACCAACTAACATACACCTATAAACTATCTTATGGTGAATAAGCAAAACATACTTTTCTCTGTAGACTATACGATAATATATCCCTGTAAAAGCAGCCAAGCAAATTATAAAACCGGCAATGAGTTAACGCAGTCCAACAGTACACCATTATTTGATAACTCAATCGGACTATTGATGCGCCTCACTAAACATATCAGTCAATACAATAGCCTGTTTTAGCTATTGTATACTGCACACAACCTATATATTTTTGCGTCACAAACGAAAATAGCGCAAGCAAAAGAGTCCGCAATAACACTTAGCTAAGCACCCGCACGCTTTTCATCGCTTTATAACTGTATTGAGACGATCAACAACACTGCCGTATTACCCATGCTGCAGAACAGGATCGCTATATACTAAATTTTAAAAATTAAAAACGGAATATTATGACAAAAAGAACAATGCTCTTTTTTGGAACACTGCTGGTATTAGCAGGTTGTTCCACCATTTCAAAATTCGATCAGTTTGCGTATTCACAAACCACGTCGCTTAAAGTTGATGTATTAAACGTAATGAGCCTCGCCACCGACAGCTTTTCGGCACACACGAATGAAGTACTTAAGGTACAAACCAACATGGACAAAATGTATGAA
The DNA here is from genome assembly GCA_964604365.1 of uncultured Terrimonas sp. GTDB lineage: Bacteria > Bacteroidota > Bacteroidia > Chitinophagales > Chitinophagaceae > Agriterribacter. The sequence continues at coordinate 1,691 of CAZRYS010000026.1, read as the reverse complement.
TATGAAAAGAACCGGCCTAAAAATATTATATCCGAAAAAATGTGGGTGGTATTAAAAGACTCCACAGGACATTTATTCGGCGGCTTTATCGCCCGATGGAAAAAGGAAGGCAAACTGGATGAGGTATTCGTAAAAGAATCACAACTTATTATAGGATCGTCATTCGACCAGATTTCACAACTGGAAAGTGGAAAAATTAAACCCCAACAGGTAACTAATTAATTAAACAAATAACTCGCTAAAAACTAAAACGATGACTATTAATTTCGACCAGCTATACGAGGATTTAAAATCAGGGGTGGTAGCGGTAGCCAAACAATCTTTACAAGACTATATATCGGAAGCTAAAACCGCTGGACAGGCTGCTTTAGATAGTATGAAGGAAAACCTGCAGCACTGGGCCCAGGAAGTAGAAAACGGTTCTTTAACCAAAGACGATCTTCAATTTCTGTTGCAGGAAGAAGCATCATTCGGGGAATTATCTACCCTCAAACAGGCCGGCGTAACCGAAATCCGAATTGATGAATTTAAAAATACCCTCATCAACACTATACTCGGCACACTTACCAGTTTCATTAAGATTTAAAAAACAACAATCTATCATTATTTAAAACAACACTGTATGATACAATTATTAAACAGCCTGGCGATATTTGCAGACAGCCGGCAGCTTATTACTTTTATTTCCATCGCGCTCATCAGTACCGTATTCCTGGTACTGGCCTTTTACAGCAACCTTTTGCGTGAAGAGGTGAGCGACCAGGATGAATTTGATGCGAATGCCAAACAGCTACAGCAAAAACGAAAATGGAAGCTCACCCATACCAACGCTCCCTTTAGCCTTACCAAAGTTCAATTTGGCATCTGGACAGTTATCATTGCATCCGCTTATATTTATTTGTCGCTTTGCAAGGGAGATCTGAATCTTGATTCTATTAATAAAACAGCCCTTGTGCTGATGGGCATCTTTGCCGGTACAGCGGTGGCATCATCTGTAATTGATAAAAATGAGATCAGTGATAGCCGCCCACGGCATCAGAACAAACCATCCCAGGGCTTTTTCATCGATATTCTTTCTGATGAAAATGGCATCAGCCTGCATCGGTTCCAGAATTTTGCATGGACGATCATTGCTATCATTGTCTATTTATATAAACTAGCGGATGGTGTTAGCGGAGCAACACTACCCGAACTCAGCGATACTTTGCTTGCGCTTACGGGTATCAGCAGTGCTACCTACCTGATCTTAAAAACAAAAGAGAACGATCCGCCCCAGACATCCCAGGATTCACCTGCTGCAGCAACGATACCTCCCCAGACGGCAGGTTAAACAAGCAATATAGGATTAACATATACTTTAGGGACGGGCCAATTAATCCGTTAAACCCTGATCCGGGCGTCGCAATACAAGTGGCGCCCATTCTTTTTTCGATCCCATTAAGCCTGGAGCCGTTTACTGTCTCTTATATTAAAAGGTAGAAAAAGATACACAACGCCATTTTGGCTATCAGTACAAAATGACTTATTCAGGATTTTGGCGCTTGTCCATCCGAGAGGATAGTTTTTCCGCAAAAGGTATAGCAGAAAAATAACTGAGTTGAAATACCGGCTGTAGTTCTAAAGCATAATCTGGAAATAATGCCGTTTAGTTCAGCACAAATAGCTTCGTGCTGAACAATTATCCAAAAATA
>CAZRYS010000025.1:0-79734 GCA_964604365.1 uncultured Terrimonas sp. | reverse complement strand
CAAAACTTCATAAGACTGATATTTCCCTACTTATTTTTGGATAATTGTTCAGCACTAAGCTATTTGTCCTTAGCTAAACGGCATTAATTCCTGTATAACCTGAACAAGGGTATTTATCTCTTCCCGGGTATGATTACTATTGACAATAACCCCTTGAAATAACATTACTATCAGCCCTAGGATAGGCGAAACTGGAAATTAGTATCTTTCTATCAGCCAGACGGCCGGGTAAGTGATTGTCGGGTGTGTAAAAAACCGGGTAATTGGGCAGACTTGTAAACCTATCGGTGGCAAATACCCGATCTCTAAAGTATTGGATATTATCAGCTAATTGACGGCGTGCATCGATAAACAGTTCGTTAGCGCGGGTATAGGCGTACAAATAAGCGGGCGTGGCCGGAGACGCTGCGCTATAGGTGGGTGTTTTTTTCAGGTAAGCCAACGTATTGGCATCGCTAAGTACAACACCACCGGGTATACCCATCGCTTTTGCCAGGGAGCTCACCACAACCAGTTGTACAGTAGATTGCCCGGAGATCGTACGGTAAATACCGGCACCATCTTCCCCGGTTACGCCCAATCCATGCGAGTCATCTATAATCAGCAGTATATTTTTATGTGCAGGAAGAGATGCCACCCAGTCAAACTGCATGTCGGTACAATACAATGGGTCCACAGCATTACACACGATGGCAATATCTTTAGCATTGCTATCTGCTACTAACTCCGCTACCTGTTTGGTCCAATTTGTAAAGCTGCCGGAAAAAAAATCCTCCGGTTGACGACACACAGCAGGGTGTGTATCCGGTGCAAAAATAAAATGATGACTATTTCGGAAAACATTAATAACCAATTGCCCCGCCATAAAACCGGAAGACAGGGTGAGGGCGGCTTCTGCTCCGGTAAAATGTGCCAATTGCTGCTCCGCCTGTTGATATACAGCCAACCGAAAATTGCTATTTCGGGAGCTGCCATAACTATTGCCATACTTCCCTAGTCCCGCAATGATCAACTCTCTAAAACGCTCGTTATGGTTCATGCCGAGATAGGAAGTACCGCTGAAAAACAGGTAATTGTTTCCATCGATGCTGATACTGTTAGCAGAGAAATCATCGGTGATGAACATTTGCGATAGCCAATTTTATGCAAATTATATGCATTTGAAGCAACAGGCAAATTTGATATATAACCATACAATTCATTTACCTTCGCTTCGCTTAAAAATGGAATTGGGTGCAAATCCCAAACTGTTGCGCAACTGTAAGGAGCATTACTCTGAGTCAGGTCTTTTTTAAGCAACGCTGTGCTTTCGCAATTAAAGCTCATCAGCTTTCCTTCCCGCAGGCATAGTTATGTAGATACATCAATAATAAAAGACTATGCAATCAAGATCAGTTCAACTCAATTTTATCGCAGTCGTAACAGGCATCGTATTGGCCGCATTGTCCCGGTTATTGCCTCATCCACCCAATTTTGCTCCTATGATGGCTATTGGCATTTTTGGTGGCGCATTGTTTAGGCGCAGAATATGGGCATTGGTGATTCCTATTGCCGCTATTTGGCTCAGCGACCTGCTGCTCAACAATGTGGTATATGGCGCCTATTTCGAGGGCTTTGTGTGGTTGTATGATGGATGGTACTGGCAGTATGGCGTGTATTTACTGGTACCCATTATTGCCGGAAGTATTTTCAAGAATAATATCAGTGTTGCCAAAATAGCGGGTATGGGTATTGGAACGGCTGTTTTGTTTTTTTTAGTTTCCAACTTTGGTGTATGGGCTACTACAACAATGTATCCCAAAACAAGCGAAGGACTCGTCATCTGTTACACGATGGGTTTACCGTTTTTAAAAGGTACATTACTCAGTAATTTGTTTTACTGTGTTGTATTGTTTGGTACTTATTATCTGTTGGAGAATAAAACCCATCTGTTTGTACCCGGTGCTAAATACAATTGGAAATGGATATAGCCAGTGTGCTCCAATGTAACATCGACAACAAAACAAAACCGCCGGGTTCATTGGGCATCCTGGAGAAAATAGCATGTAGGATCGGAACAATATTGAACAGCACCCATCCCCAACTACGTTTGCCACATATAATTGTTTTTGCTGCCGATCATGGTTTGGCGAAGGAGGGTGTAAGTGCATACCCATCCGAGGTGACCCATCAAATGGTATTAAACTTCTTATCGGGCGGAGCCGCTATCAATGTATTTTGCAGGCAGCATGGCATTACGCTGAAGGTTATTGATGCGGGAGTCAATTTCAACTTTACGCCGTCTTCCGATTTGATTATTGCGAAACCCGCCAACGGAACGCGCAACCTGCTGCACGGCCCTGCCATGACGGAAGAACAATTGAATTTTTCTTTAGACAGTGGTAGTAAAATTGTCGCAAAAATCGCTCATTCAGGATGCAACATTATTGGTTTTGGTGAAATGGGCATTGGCAACACCTCAGCAGCTTCACTCATTGTATCAGCATTACTAAACTTGCCGGTAGTTGCTTGTGTAGGCAGGGGCACGGGCATTAGTGATGAACAACTGACCAATAAAATAGCCATCCTAGAAAAGGCAAACGAGATACATCGTCTAAAAAATAGTACGCCGCTGGAAGTTTTACAAAAAGCCGGCGGGTTTGAAATAGCTCAGATCTGCGGTGCTCTTTTGGCAGCACATCAACAAGGGATGGTTATACTGGTGGATGGGTTTGTTGCTACTGCAGCTTTGCTAGTGGCAACAACAGTTGAGCCTTCCGTTATTGACAACTGCATATTTTGCCATCGATCGCAAGAACAGGCACATCAACTGGTATTGGATTATTTCAACCAAGACTCCATATTACAACTACAATTGCGGCTGGGCGAAGGTACGGGTTGTGCACTGGCGTATCCGCTTGTAGAAAGTGCTGTCAGGTTTCTAAATGAAATGGCCAGTTTTGATGACGCTGGTGTAAGTAACAGGTATGAATAAACTGAAACAAGAATGGATCTACTTTTGGACGGCGGTAATGTTTTTTACCCGTATCCCCATTCCCTTTACATTGCCCTGGAGTAAGACTATTATGAACCAGTCGCAGAAATATTACTCCTGGACTGGATTGATTGTGGGTGTGGTGTATGCAGTTGTTTATTACTTGGTGCAGCTCGTCCTTGGAAACGAAATAGCTGTGATACTGGCTACCGTTGCAGGTGTATTATTGACAGGCGCTTTTCATGAAGACGGATTTACAGATGTTTGTGATAGTTTTGGCGGCGGATATGGAAAGGAAAAGATTCTGTCCATTATGAAAGATAGCCGTATAGGCGCTTACGGAGCTGTAGGCATTGTATTGTTGTTACTGTTAAAGTATCAGAGCCTGGTACAACTGGCCAATACGGTCTCCATTTCATTGATGGTTTTTTTATTCATTTTTAGTAATGCTGCCAGCCGATTTATAGCGGTTACCACCATCTATACCCATCGGTATGTACGGGACAGTGACGACAGCAAAGCTAAACCGGTTGCAGATGAGGCATTGCCACTCCCAGCCTTGTTCATAGGTTTTCTGGCGTTATTGATTCCGCTGTTAGCTTTCGGTGAGTGGTTGTATATACTCGCACTACCGATTGCCTATGTCGGCAAAATCTGTTTAGCCGCCTATTTCAAAAAACATATTGGCGGTTACACCGGTGATTGTTTGGGTGCGATACAACAGATTACGGAAGTCATTATTTATTTATCCGCCTTGTTGATATGGAAATACACCTGATGAGACATACTATTGTAGCAGTGCCCGACAGTATTTGCTTCGGACAAACAGATGTTCCCTTACGAGACGCCTGGGAGCAGGATTTTACAGTGGTGAATGCGGATGACGACTACCATGCCGTGTATAGCAGCCCACTCAGCAGGTGTACAAAATTAGCCGCTCATTTTACCAAAGACTTTATCGTTGAACCACGCCTGGCAGAAATGAATTTTGGTGATTGGGAAATGCGCGCCTGGGACGATATTCCTGCAGAACAAATCCAACCCTGGTACAACGATTTCATCAATCGCTTTCCACCCAATGGAGAGAACCTGCTGATACTAAAGGAAAGAATCACCCATTTTTGGGAAGCAATGCAGGAGAAGCATCAAAAGGATAAAATATTAATTATTACCCATTCCGGTGTCATTAGAATTATACTTCAACTGGTCATGGAGTTTCCCTTGGAAAATATGTTTCGTATACAACCGCAGCACGGTAAAAAAATGTTGCTGTCAAAGAATGAAGGCATTTGGAAATGGACGGGAATGAATGTTTGAATTGGGCTAGCTATTAACCGTTAGAGCATGTAATAGTATATTTTTACTCCTGGTTTTGTAACACGCTTACTTTTGCTACTTCATTAAATGTTGCGGACAGTCAACAAAAATACTGTTTAAAGGCATATCACTTTTAAGCCTCTGCAGCCAAATTGGATTGTGTGGTATTTTCGCCTTCCCCAATAGAGAGCGACTTGAAAGCGCAATAAAACGGGAAGAAATAAAAATCGTATTGCTCAGAAGGCTGACTTGTTTTTATTATAATACACTTCCACGTGTGCTAACACTTACCTCTATGCGAGGTTGCAGTTTTGAGTCAGCTTCCAGTTCCAGCCGGATATGATTATTACCGGGTGCTGCAATTGGAATATCGTATTCTGATTTCACCTTTTCAAGTAGTTTCCCATTGCGGTCATATAGTACGCCACCTTCCTCCTGATTATACTCCAGATACATTCCGGGTTGCATCGCTACAGGAAACCTGAGCACATGCGTCCCGATACTAATAGTTATATTTTTTATGGGTTCCGCTACCAGCGGTATGGCTTTAACGGCCCCAATTTCAATGTTGATTTCTTTTCCGGGTGTGATACCATTCAACCATAGCTGCAGCTTATCAATACAGTTATATTTAACCTGGTAAAAATAGGTATTGTAAACATTGTGGTATTCGTCGGGCCACAGGTAGTTATTAAAATCCGAAGACGTAAGTTCTACTAACTCTAAATATCTCCAGCCATTAAAATCAATCTTTACAAAATGATCGCCCCGCGCACCCATAGATAAATGTTTTGGGCTTTCAAGTCTGAAATTGAGTAACGCACCACTGCTGTCGCCTTTTACCCATACACCTATACCCTGGCGCTTCTCCAAATCCAAACAAGGTTCAAATTTTTTCTGCCATTTTACCCAACTCGCTTCAGCAGGTTGTTCTGTATTTTTAGCTTTTATAAATATTCTATCTCCCTTTTCATCATTGTTGGCTAGGAAAGAGATCTCAGATTTTATTCCTGTCGCTATTGTGTCCAGCTGCCAGTCAATGCTGTCTGACAATAGAATATTATTTACATCATTAAAATTGCCGGCTGACAGTTGTGCTTGCAAACGTAAAGCTATAGGTTGTTGTTCAAACGGATTATCGAAAGTCCACGCACTTATTTTACCAGTTGCCATATATTTTTCATACACAACGGGTTTAAATTTCCATTGTCCGCTTTCCTGTACCAGCGTAAATTCTTTGCCCGGTTGGCGTAGTTGAGTTTTAATTTCTTCGCTGAAATAATTACGATGGCGCAATTGCTCGTATTGCCGGATCATTGCAACCAACCTCCGAAACAGCGGACGATCATTTAGTGTTTTTTCGTCTGTACCGCCCAACATAGAAAGACCGGCATCGTTGCCAATCATCTTGGTCAGCAGGTATTCTATATCATCCGGAAATGTGGTTTCTACCTGTGGGGATTGCCAGATATTATTACTCCACCAACCCATATGAAGCGGCAACATCAGTCTTCCATTTTTTACAGGTGCCAACCGATTGATCGTATTGGTGTATCCTATCCATTCTCCGTGACGATGATCGTCTGATTTTAAAGCCGCCATGTGCACATCTACAAACCGCTTGTACCCTCTTACTGCTTTATCCCACGCTTGCCATCTGGAACTATAATGCCAGTACAAATGTGGCATATCACACATTTCCATGCCTACCATTGGATTAAGGTGTCGGGCAACTTCTACAATAAATTTGCTTCCGTAATACCAGGCGTTTTCCTTTCCGCCCAACATATTGTTACCATCAATAGCATCAAAATAAATGCCATCGAAATTGTTTTCATTTACGATGGTGGCTGTCTTTCGGGCAATATCATCAAACAACTTTGTTTCGGGACCAGCCACAAACTGATCAAACATTTGCATCAGGTGATACGCTTTAGCACCGGCCGGATGTGGTTGCGCTTTTGTACCCAGTACGCCGCGTTTTATTTTTGTAAACCGATAGGGCGGTTCAGCAGTAACGCCGCCAAATTCCACCAACTCCTCTCCTATCCGCAGAATGACGCTGTTTTGAATAAAATACCCGGTAGTCGTTGACACATTAGCGGTGGTTTCTTCTACCGCCATTTCAGTGGCATTGGCAGATAATGCATCCGCCAATGTATAGGCATCAAAATAACCTAAATCGGCATTGGGTATAGGCTGTACCAGCGTGGATTTTTTATCGATAAAATAGGCATAGGTGAGTAATATAGAGGAGATGCCTGCCTTGTGTAGTTTTTCATTGATCGTTTTGAAGTCAGACCAGCCACCGGGCCATTTGTCCTTATATAGTTCCAGGTCTCCATTTTTAAAAAATGCGTTGGCACCGTGAATGGCTATTTGATTAAATCCCAAACTATCGCATTTGGCAATCCAATCATCCACCGTTTCTATCGTAAGCGAACCAAAATCCATCAAATAAGAGCCATAGCCTTCTTTATTTGAAAGTGCCCAGGCACCGCCCTTTTCGGACAAAGGAATCGCCGCATCATTTTGCATAACCTGCTGAATAGTGGTCAATATCTTTGCAGTAGGTACCCCAACCATAGCAACGGAAGCGCCTTCGAAACCAAACTTTTGATAAGCCGATGCCCATAAATGATTCTGTAGAGCGGGTAGTTGTTCCACATGGGTATGTAGATTCAAGGCTAATACAGTGGCGGCAAACTCTTCATCAGGAATGGCTTCCACTATTAATGGTATATTCAAAAAAGTAAATGAAGTAACCGGACCGGTAATTGAATCTACAATCAATAAAAGATAGTCGTTCTTGTCTTCATATGAAACATATCCAACGGTTCCCGTAGAAAAGCTACAGATCAACTGATTCCCTTTTTGCTCAATTCTATCTGGCACATATACCAAACCGTTAGTTTTTATACTGGCTATATACGAAACCGTATCTTTATATAGATAATCTTTTTTGCTCTTGAGGTCCACAAAATGCAAATTCTCACCCCGTTGTGAAAGTTGATACCTGAAATGTTTGGTTTCAAGTGTAATATTATCTGCCGATCTGTTGCAGGCAACACCTGTGCATAATAGCCATAAAAAACTTATAACAGTGGCTTTGGTCATCGTTTTTTATTATCGTGGTAAGATAGTTTAAAATATGTTAGGGTATGCGTGCATCAATGAAGATCAAGAAAAATAGGTATGCTTAGCCATGCTCGAAAACTCTTTGTCATAAGAAATGCTTAAAGAATTCAACATACGTTTAGGCATATCTCATTGCTATTTCCCCTGATATTTGGGAGCTCTTTCAACCGTCATCCTGACGACCGCAGGGAGGAAGGATCTCCCGCCAACAATATCTAAATCACGTCTACGAGAAGTTACCATTTTTTCATTATTATGTTCTTCTCCGGCTCCCGTCACATTATTAAAAATCAATTCTTTACCAAACATGTCATCCCGAGTAAACTATTAGACGAACCAAATCAATGAATATATGACATGTAACTACCGTTGTTATTCTGAGCTTGCAAAGAATCTACTATTTTCTGCGTAACGGAACTCCTGCACGTGAGGACACGTGCATAGGCACTGCCAAGAGCTGTATTTTTGACGAATAAATTGTTGTTCATATAGTGTTGCTGTCGGACAAACATATCAATATATCAAGGGACTATCGTCGAATTCACAGCATAAAAGCTACATCAGGGCGTTCCGGGGAATAGCGGTAATTACTCCCCGGCGGCTTTTGGATACTTTTTCCGCAAAAAGTATCAAGAAAAAATATGTATGCTTAGCTATGCTCGAAAACTCTTTGCCAGGGTGCATTTCAAATTTTCGCTGTTCATACTATTCCGATCGGTGAGCACACCAATCGGTAGGACGTCCTACAGGCGGGTGTCTCACCCGCCTGCGAAAATTTGAAACGGACCTTTCCCATAAGAATTGCTTAAAGAATTCAACGCTTTTAATCCTTCAGTACATCTCTTAAATCTATCGCCTGAAACATCAGATCTGCTTTACTACTTTCATAAACAATTCCTACAGTGTAGTCATCTATTTGCGTAAGACAGGTATATCCGGCTGCGGTTCCTTTATCCAATAATACATTGTATTCTTTTGGCCAGTTCATGCCATCGTCTTTACTGATTTTGATGGTAATATTATTTCTGGTCGTTTTGGAATCCGGATTAGAAAACACCAACAAAGGCACAGTAGTTCCATCTTTCTTTTTGAAATAGAAACGATCTATACTTGCCATACATACTGGTTCATCAAGGGTGTTTCTGTTAGTGGCATGTTCCTGCCAGGTAGCCCCCAGGTCTTTTGTAATGGATACAGCCCGGCTGCCACTTACTTTATCACGCCCTCTGTCGTCACGCATATTCAGCATGAGCGAGCCGTCCAAAAGTTCCACTACCTGTGCTTCCGTAGTATGAGAGCGGGCACCGGTGCCTATTTTCCAACTTTTGCCGCCATCTTTACTATACACAATCGTTGCATGTGGCACCTGATCTTTGTCCTTAAACTGTGCCGGAAAAACCAATGTGCCGTTTTTCATGGTGATACCTTTACCGGGACCTTGCAGCATCAGGTACCACTCTTCTTTTTTTATCTGATCGGTAATATTAATTGGTTCGCTCCATGTAACGCCATCATCTGTACTTTTTACTAACATAAACTGCCCAGTTTTTTCCGGAGTTAATCCCGGTTCGGAGCCTACCCATGTAGCTTTGCCGGGGTGTCCATGTGCCCAAAGCCCCGCTACCCATATGGTACCAGAATTTTCATCCACCAGTATGGTTGGATCGCCAATGCCATTTTCCTTCCTTGGTTTACCGCCCCATGTTTTCATATCCATGATGTTTTTCATGGGCTCCCATGTGGCTCCGCCATCTGTACTTCGGCTAAGACCTACGTTAATATCTTCCTGCAGATCACGGGAGTTGTTATAGCGTATATCATATACCGCTAGTAAGGTTCCTTTTTTAGTGGTAGCCAATCCTGGAATTCTGTAAGTGTGTACCCCGTCGTCCATATGGTTGCGTAATGCAAGCCCCATACGACTGCCACCGTCACTGATTGTTGCTGGTTTTATTTTTCCACTGCTGAATAGTAAATTTTTGCAATCAAAACTGATTTTGCTTTTCAAGGAAGTACCGGGTTTAACAACAGCAGCTACCCAAAAATAACTCTCGCCTTTCTGTAAAGCCAGATCACCTTTTAGCGTAACCGAAGCTTTGGGGTTGGAAGCACTGGCAAACAACATAATATCTCTGGAGAAAGATGGTTTAGTTCCTGTAGCATAGATATTTACCTGCTGTACGTTTTCTGCAGACAGTCCCTTTAATGCAAGGGCTATCTGCTTTAAGGATGTTTCTTTGTCTGCATATACTTTAATCCGAAGTACGGCATTGTCCGTTCTGCCTGGCACCACAGGGATGTATGCATCTTCTGCAGTCACCGAAATACCCTGTTGAGCATATCCGCATACCACCAACATACTCAGTATAAATACCATTCCTCTTTGTAAAAGCATCGTTCTGATCATGAGTCCGATTTTATTATAAAATGTATTATGTATTGTACAGGCTGCAAATGGATCTATCAAATATGTAGTGGTTGATCCCCAAATTTAGCGCTATTTCTCTTTTATTTTTTGTGGAAAAAAGTAAAGCAAAAAGCCGCCCGAACACTTGTCTCGCCTCAGGCGTAGACGATTACGGCCGATTGGCGAACGCTTCGATCAGCTGTATTATTACTGTAGACTCAACCGGGGTAGTTGCATGTACATCGTTGACAATTCAAATTTTTGACTAATCAATTATTTCCCGGCGGCTTTTGGATACTTTTTCCGCAAAAAGTATCAAGAAAAAATATGTTTGCTTAGCCATGCTCGAAAACTCTTTGTCATAAGAAATGCTTAAAGAATTCAACATACGTTTAGGCATATCTCATTGCTATTTCTATTTTAGACAATATATAAAACCAGAAGTTGACGGCGCCTGGCTTATACGTTTTATTTTCAATAAAGGCTTACTAAAGTGGAGTCAGAACGAAATCAAGCTCTTCTAATCCATCTTCACCCTCATAAGATTCATTCAACTCCAATTGAGTGTTTGTAAGGGTAGTCACTTTAACTTCACCCTCGTTGTCGAACTCACCCCACCAGTATAAAATCTTATCTCCATCAGCATGCCATTTCCAATTAGCCACTTCAGCAGTCAGCAATTTACTGTCCTTATAAGACTTTACCAGATAAGTACCCGACTGGGAGAATAGAATCGTCACCTTATCATAATAATAAGTGGTCTCCCATTCTCCTGTTGTTTCATTGTATACCTCTTTACCTTTTTCATAAATTTCCGCTCCCGACTTTTGATTTGTCAAAAAGCAGTTTCTGGAAATTTTTTGGGTCTTATCATCTGCTAAAATTCCCTCTGCTTTATTTGCTGAAATATGAATCGTATTTCCAGAGCCAGAGTATGATATAAGGAAATTTATTTCATTATTTGAAAACGTAATATCACTTAATGAACCAAAATCCTTCAACGTAATAGTTGTTCCATTCTCCACTTCAAATTTACCTGTGTAAAAAATCGCAGGCATTCACCGGCTCATGGCGAACACTCCGATGAAACGCACTCAAAGTAAGCATAGACCCTTCGTGTCTCAGGGTGACAATAGCGGTTCTCCCTTCTTTGTCACTCCGACGCAGGAGGAATCTATTCTCACTACTCCGACTGAGAAAATGTCCATTAGTGAGCAGATTTCTCAATCGCAGGCATTCACCTGCTCATAGCGAAATGACGAACACAATGATGAAACGAATTCTAAGCAAGCATAGACCCTTCGTGCCTCAGGGTGACAATAGCGGGTGGTTGTTCTCTTTTTCTTTGTCATTCCGACGCAGGAGGAATCTATTCCTCCGAGACTTTCAAGAATAGTAACAGCAATAATCTTACCATAAAAAATGGAGGCATGTATTGCACATACCTCCATTACATATAAATCAGGGATTAGAAATCGAGGGTCCAGCCCTTGCGATATTCGCGTTTTACATATTGATTTACTTCTTCCAGGTTGGTCACCCGCATATTCTTGTAGTCCCACAAAAGCTTCATGTTGGCACCAGGATAATCAAAACCTCTGCCAGTGGCTCTGGGTTTTGGTGTATCCGCTGCTTTGATGGCCAGGTTAGCCATCAGCATTGCTTCTGTTAGCGGGCCTGCTTTTTTGAATGGTGAGCTTAACTCCATATTACCATAACCTGCCAGACATCCTTCTACCCACTGGGCATAGTGTCCACCGGCACTGCCTTTTACGCGAGGCAGGGTTTGCTTTATTTTTACTTCTTCATTGCGCTTCAATGGCAGCAGTCTTGGATTGGCCGCATACTCGCTCGCCATCATTTTACCTTTGGTACCTATAAACAGGATACCGCTATTGCCATCGCCAAACACTTCATTAGCGCCCAACTCTTCCGGACGTTCGGGTTTGATACCACCATCCATCCAATGCATCACTACCTGCCCTTTGGTTTTGTTGGTTTTAGGAAAGGTAAGGGTAGCATGTGCAGAAGGAGGAAAACTATCAGGGAAATGACCACGCTGACCAAATCCGGTAAATACGCTGGTAACAGAAGCCTGTACATCCAATGCATATTCCAGGTTCAACACTCTGAAAGGAGCTTCCATCAGGTGACAGCCAAGGTCGCCCAGTGCACCGGTACCATAATCCCACCAGCCACGCCAGCTACCGGGTATGAGCCCGTCCACATAATCTTTTTGCGGCGCAGTACCCAACCAAAGATCCCAATCTAACCCTGCCGGAACAGCGGGTCTGTCACTTGGCCAGGGAATTCCCTGCGGCCATATAGGACGATTGGTAAAAATATAAACAGTATGCACATCGCCGATTACACCGGCTTCATACCACTCTACCAACTGACGTACGCCATCACCCGAAGCCCCCTGGTTTCCCATCTGGGTAACTACTTTAAATTTATCTGCGGCTTCCGTAAGCATACGTGCTTCGTAGATATCGTGTGTCAATGGTTTTTGTACATACACATGTTTTTTTCGGCGCATAGCGGCCATGGCTATTACGGCGTGCATGTGGTCTGGGGTAGATACAGATACAGCATCGAAAGATTTTGATTCTTTTTCGAATAGTTCGCGCCAATCTTTGTAATATTTGGCTTTAGGATATTTTTCCCGGCTATCTTTTGACATACGATCATCCACATCGCATAAAAACCCTATTTCGGCTTTTCCACTCTCGTAAAAGCTGGACAAATCAGAACGCCCCTTGCCTCCTACACCCACACCAGCAACAATCAGTTTATCACTCGGTGCTACAAATCCTTTTCCCAATACATTTCGGGGAACAATCATAAACCCGGCGGCTCCTATAGCCGTATTCTTAATAAAGTCCCTGCGGGATTTGGCTCTTTTTTCAGACATACTAACATTTTTTAAGCAATCAAACGATAAGTTTCTTTAAAGAGAGATTGAGCAGGTGGGCACCTACTCAATCCTCTTGTTATTTGTTCATCAATATATGAATAATTTAGCTTATTCAACCACTGATCTGTGTGCATAGGTATCCCCTATTCTATATTCCAGCTCTATTGACTCTCCTGTATTTATTTTATTGATTCTCAGATAACCAAACAGAATATCTGCCGGACTGCCTCCATTTACCAGCCGGAAGACATATACCCCGGTACCAGCAGTAGGATTTAAACTTGCAACGGGAGTACCCGCCGCAAAAGCAGCTTTGGCGTCGGTAACACTGTTCAGCGCATAAGCTTCGGCTGTAGTCGGCACAAAAGAGATGCTTTTGCCACCGGTGGCCCAATTGGCTCCGGGGTTGATCGCAAGAGGGCTTGCAGTAACCGCTAACACCGCTGTAGCAGCATCTGCAGCCGACAGATCACCCGTTAGCAGACTGATACCCGCCTGGCTGCCCGAAAGTTTAACGGTGGCTGCCTTTCTTACAAAAAAGTAAGCGCTGCTGGCGATAATCTGTTTTATTATTTCTTCTGACTGACTACCTTTTGTAGTAGTGAAGGAATAATACATGGTATCTTTTCCAACAGCAAAGTCATCACCCGAAACCGGTATAGCGGCCGACGGGGCAAAACTACCTACATCTTCCCATGCTTCGTTAAAGCCATTTTTTCGTTTAACGACTACATCGCCTGCATAGGCTTCAGCAGCAGGCGCTACAGCCACTGTAAAACTGGCTGTGCCGGCACCTCTAATAATATCTACCTCCTCTCCATCATATTTAGGATTGGAGACAGCAGTAGCTTCGCGCATATTTACGCGAAAAGTAGCAGCATCGGTCTTGCCGGCAAAAGTAACCGTTACGTAATCTCCTACTGCCAGCAATTTTGCCTCATTACGGGTATAGTTCACGGTTGCTTTCAAATCGCCGCCCAGGGTTACTTCTTTTTGTGTTCCCGCCATCGGCAGCAGTTGTCGTTCACCACCAGACGGAGGTGTTTGTAGTTGCAGTAACTCAATTTTCATTACATCACCCTGTTTTGCATTAGGCAAATGGGTAGTAACGGTGAAATTGTCATCCAGCATAGTGATACCTGCTGAAGATGTTGATGCAACATCTGTTATCACAATATTCCCATTTTCGTCGGTGGGAATATCCCAATACGGCTGCTTACTGCAACGCATAAAGGATAGTCCCAGTGCCAGTATTAATATGTTAATAATATATTTTTTCATTTTATCTTGATTGATATAACTAACTAATATGGTTTACTTTCCTGCCTGCTTTGGGAGATACCCGTAATTTTGTGAACACTGCAGGTTGTTAATGATTTCTGTTCCGGATACAGGTGACAACAAATTCATAGCACCAAATTCAAAGCTGAAATCGATCGGGCGATGACCAAAAAAAGATTCCAACGCTGCAAACTGTCCCTCTCCGTCCACAAGACATCTGCGGGTACGACGCTGATCCCATAACATTTTATTTTCAAAAACCAATTCATATGCCCTTTCCGCCATGATGGCTTTAAGGTCTATATCTACAGCTCTGTAAGCGGGCAGATCGGCTCTTTGTCTAACGAGATTAATGCCCTTTACAATATCATCATCACTAACTGCTTCCCCTAACTGCCTTAAAGTCCAATTCACTTCCGTAAGCAACAGTAATACATCGGCATAGCGGTAGAAGCTCCAGTTTAATCCGGATTGTTGACTGCGTTTGATGGCATCCTTGTCATAATACTTGTACAGATAAGGTCTGCCAAAACTTTCTGCTGGACTTTCCGTAGGGTCGTACCGGGTAGACCGCGTGTCAGCATAAAAAAACATTTGCCTGTCTTTTGTACGTTTGTCAGCCGGGTCGTATGAGTTAACATATGGAAGACTGGGAATAAACGTACCATATTCGGAACCATACATAGATACCTGGCTCAGAGAAGGCAATGCAGCCGGAATAATTTCATTATTTGAAACACCGCTTTGGTATTGCGCCTGAAAAATAGCTTCGCCGTTGTTGTTTTTAGCGGGGTCTCTCAAATCATCATAAGTACCTAACTGATAGGCTCCGTATAATACATTCAGACTCTGCCTGGCTTTATTCAAAAAGTCTTTTGCTGTAGCGGAATTTACAGGGTATGTATCTGCTGCCCAGCCACCTTCTTCACACCAATTTCTTTCGGGAGCAGTGGTCATCTCCTGGTAAGGATACCCTGCACAGGTAAGATATACATCTGCCAGTATTGCCCTGCTTACATGTTTGGTCACTCTTCCATTACTCGAACGGCTATCCGGCAAAGAACTGTTAACCGCAAATTCCAAATCAGGAATGATGATCTCATCATAAATCTTTTTGAGTGAAGTACGGGGCAATTGTACGTCATTCAGGCTTTCCACAATTTCAGTGGTCATTGGCACATCCCCGAAATAACGAACGAGGCAATAGTAGTACCAGGCCCGTAAGGTTCGTACCTCCGCCAAGCCACGCTGAATTTCGTCTTCGGACATTTCTATAATGCCGGGGAGTTTGGCGATAGAAAAATTACAATCCCTCACGCCCTGAAACCAGTTATTCCATTGATTGTTGAAATCGCCTAACATATCACCGGAGATCTGATTGGTTTGAAATTTCCAAAACTGTACGTGCGTAGTAGTAGTAAATGCCTTGCCTGTAGGGTACTCTAAGGTTGCCGGCAGATAATTGCCCCAGTCGCCGGCACCATGGGTCCAGGTGGCCAGAGACCTGTAAGGTCCTACAATGAGGGCCGCCCCTTCCTGCGCACTGGTGAAAATGGTTTCACTTGTCATGTTTCCGGTAGGCGTTTCCTCCAGAAATTTTTTGCAACTTCCCAGCGTAAGTATCAGCATAGGAATCAGTAGCATCCTTCCGTAATAGCTGTTTATATTTTTATACAAATTCATAATAAAGTCTTTAAGCATTAGAAACTAACATTCAAACCGAAACTGTAGACAGAAGGATTGGGATACTGATACTTATCAATATTAGGTGTCCGTGAATCCTTTTTGTCGATAGAGCTTCCTTCCGGATCATATCCCTCCGCTTTGGTAATCAGGAAAAAGTTATTGGCTGACACATAAGCCCGGATCTTCTGAATTTTCCAACCAGCTACCGGAAATGAATAACCGATAGTAGCACCACTTCCCCGAATAAATGAAGCGTCTGAAATCATATGCGTATCGGGATAAGATTGGTAGTAAGCTCCGCCGTTACCGGGGCGCAACTGTGCCACCATCGCATTTTGTGCAGTAGGGCGCCATGCCTGGAGTGTACTGTTTAATCCACCAGATACCAATTGCCTGTCTTCTGCTGATTCATGCACAAAGGCTTTATTGATACCTGTTACAACCTGGATGTTCAGGCTGGCATCAAAACGTTTGTAGTTAAAATAGTTGTTGAAACCGAGTAACATTTTTGGAAATGAACGCCCGATAATCCCACCGTCTGAAATCAGATCGATTTTGCCATCGTCGTTTTTATCAACAAACTTCAAATCACCGGGTAACATTCCGTAACGAGCCGCTAACGAAGCTTCTTCAGTACTATAAGTTCCAAGTCTTGTAAGTCCGAAGAAAGACCCGATAGGAGCGCCTACCTGCAGAATATTAGTTCCATTACCAGCGCCTGTTTGCACATAAATAGGAGCACCTGTTGGACCTAATGCTACAATTTTATTTTCATTCAAACTCACCGAAAGATCAGTATTCCATTTAAAATCTTTGCTGCTAAACAATGCTGCATTTACACCAAATTCCCAGCCTTTGTTTTCTACAGAGCCATAGTTAAGCTTTGCAGTACCGGTGGTAGTAGACCTCGGAAGTGGAACATCCAGTAACATATCTTTTGTGACTTTGTAATAATAATCAACAATGATATTCAGTCTTCCGTCCAGTAAACCCAGTTCTAAACCGCCATCGTATTGTGTAGTCGATTCCCATTTCAAATCAGGGTTACCCATTATTCCAGGGAAGATGCCAGTAGGAGAAGAACCGCCCAACACAACACCACCTGTATTTACATACGTTTGAGACACATAACTTCCGATTTCCTGGTTACCGGTTTTACCAACACTACCTCTCAATTTAAGATCGCTGATATAAGGAGCATTCTTCATGAAATCCTCCTGTGATACTCTCCAGGCTACCCCGGCAGAAGGAAAAACTCCATATTTAGAATTGGGTCCGAATTTGGAAGACCCATCAATTCTACCGGTGGCGGTTAACAGGTATTTGTTTTTATAGCTATAGTTTGCTCTTGCGAAATAGGAATTGAGTGCACTTTTTCCATCGCCGCTTTGTGGTACAGGGCGGGTTTGTGCGCCTACACCGATGTTATGCCATTCGTAAAAATTGGAAAAGAATACGGAGTTCGATGCATTCAGGAATTCCCAGTTTTCCTGCGTCCATGCCAGTCCCAGCATAGCATTGATTTTGTGATCGCCGCCAATTCTCTTGTCGTAGTTAAAATAATACTGGTTCTGCCAGTAAAAGCGGTTCTCCGTATTTATGTTGGCACTTCCGTTACCACCGTACAATTTTCCTCCGTAGTAATTGTATTTATACGCATTGAAGTCAACAGAGAAATCTGTTTTGAGGCTAAGGTCCGGCGTTATTTTTGCATTCAGTGTTACGGCAGCAGTTGTTTGATCCCGGTTGAAATAGCCCGCTATCTGCGACCTCCTGAATACGATATTATACCATTGTTCCCCCACATTAAAATCGGAGTTGGTCCCCCACCGGTTGGCGTAAATGCCCAACGCTGGGTCATTAGGGTACATAACAGGTAATATGCTCCATACTTCAGCAGTAGAACGGGTAATACCATCATCATTAGACTCTCTGGTGCGGATATAACTCAGGTTGGTCGTCATATCCAGCCAGCTCGTAATTTTTACATCGCCGGTAATCCTTCCTGAATAACGTTTAAAATAAGACTCCTGCATCAAACCTTTCTGATCAGCATAACCAAGAGACATAGAAAACTTCGCATTTTCTCCTCCACCACGAATGTCTACATGATGACTGTTGGAGGTAGAAGGTTTAAATGCATGATCTTCCCAGTTGGTATTGTAAATCGGCTTGTAGTAATTTCCGTCATTGCCCACGAGGTCAATCGGGTAACCATCCTTGGTGGTTTTTTCAAACAGCCAGGGCATCTCAGCATAGGAAAGATTGGCACCAGGTCCCCGAAAATCCTTGGCACGATTAAGTGTTCCGTATTTGGTAGCATTGTTCATAGCCTGCTCATAAACATACATGAGTTGATCGGCATCCAGTGTATAAAGATTTCGCTGTAGCACACTACGGGATATAGTACCATTATAATCAACTTGTGTTTTACCACTTACACCTCTCTTAGTAGTAATAATGATAACACCATTAGCACCACGGGCGCCATATATAGCAGTGGCAGACGCATCTTTGAGCACATCCATCGAAACGATATCTTCCGGATTAAGCGTCGTCAATGCATTTCTTACACCAATAATACCATCCACAACAAACAGCGGATCGCTATTGGTATTGATAGAGTTGGTTCCCCTGATCCGAATCATTGGATCACCGCCAGGCTTTCCACCGCCCTGCATCACCACCTGTACACCCGATATTTTACCCTGGAGACCCTGCCCTACATTGAAAGCCGGTTTATCCATCAGTCTTTCTGCACCAATTTGAGAAACAGACCCTACGAGATCGCTTTTTTTCTGGGTACCATACCCCACTACTACTATATCGCTTAGCCCTTCAATGGCATCTTCCAGCTCCACGGTAATATTGTTTGTGGCATCCACCGTTTGTGACTTAAATCCCACAAAAGAAATTACCAACCTTCCGGGCTTTTCAGCATCAACAGTTACAGAGAACTGTCCATTCTTATTGGTAGCAGTACCTCTGTTAGTACCCTCAATAGTTACGGAAACCCCCTCTAGTGGAAGTCCATTTTTGTCAACTACTTTCCCTTTTATTTCTATGGGAGGCAGCTCCCCCTCTATCGTCTCCTCTAAAGTCATCTCGTTCTTTTGAATGACAATGGTTTTATCTACGATGGTATAGTTGAGCTGTTTGCCCTTCAGGCATATATTCAGGGTCTCCTCCACGCTAGCATCCTGAAGATTGAGATTGATAGTCCCTGCTTGTTTTATAATATCCCTATTGTAAAAGAAGAGATAGCTGGTTTGCCGTTCTATTCTTTTCAATGCTTCGATAAGTGGAATATTCTTTTGAACAATGGTTACCTTTTGAGCATAACCTTCCGCATGTACATGAACAGTAAAATACAATAAAAATGCTACGGATAATTTCATAACCAGAAGCAATTTAGTTAGGTTTTTAGGGGCACGCAGCTTTTGCCGGTGCCTTGCAGAAAAATTCATAATTTTACAAATTGGGTGATAAAATTGTTTTACTACAGACAATAATTTGCCCTTGGCCGGTGGTGGCTCAAACAGTACCGGCCTTTTTACCAACTCCTATCGAGAAATTGATAAATGAATGTTTTTAGTTAATTGATTTTGGTTTCTCTGTTTTGGTAATTGTTTTAAAAGTGAGCAATAGGTTTATTCCACATAAATTATTTTACCTTTTACAAGAAAATTGATTCCACTCAACTCTAATATCTTTAATACATCAGCCAATTCCGCATAACGGCTTATTTTACCGTCAAATCGCTTATTGGGAATCTCAGACGCATACACTATATCCACATCGTACCATCGGCTTATTTCATTCATAATATTCTCGATAGTTTCATTCTCGAAATAAAACAATCCTTCTTTCCAGGATATCACGTCCTCAACGTCATTCACCATTGTCAGGTGTATCGGAAGTCCTTTATGTACGATGGCTTGCTCTCCGGGTTTCAGCACTTTTTTTTCCACCCCTTTGTTCACGTGAACGACTCCTTTCTTTAAAGTCACTTTTATCTGTTCGTTTTCGTAAGCACTTACATTGAAAGTAGTACCCAATACGTCTACCGTTGTACCCTCACCATAAGCACCAGACAGCTTTACTATAAAGGGAAGCTTGTCCTTCATTCCTTTTCCCACTTTTCTTTTCACATCAAAAAAAGCCTCACCGGTCAGTTCCACTACTCGTCCTGCTTCTAAAAAATTGGCCGAATACTTAATCGAGGACGCTGCATTTAACCAAACCTTGCTGCCATCTGGCAGTCGAATTTTATATTCCGCTCCACGGGGAGTGGTTAGCTGATGCGTGCTGGTCTCCAAACGAGTATTGGTGTAAACGAGAAAACCGTCCTCCTTCTTCAGTTGAATATTATCTGATAGCGCAGAAGAATCCTGTTCGTTTAAGGAAATTGACGTTCCATCTCCCAGTGTCAAAAAAGCCTTCCTACTGCCCGGTCTTATGATTGGATCAGAAACAATGTGTTCGCCAACCGGCTCTTTTTTAAAGACATGTCCAATGCCCCAAAGCCCAACAAGTAAGACTACGGCTGCAGCAATTTTCAGAAAATAACGTTTCTGTCTTTTTATCGGAAAACGATCGGTTGGATATTCGTTGCGTATTGTTCTCAAAATTCTGGATCCGGCTTCCTGACTCAACGCATGGTATTCATCAGATCTAATGCCCTTGGCTTCTATCATAGCAATAATAGCTTCTTCATTCTCTGAAGATGCCAAAAACTGCATGAGTTCCGGAAGCTCAATATCTTTCGATATTGTCCCCTCCAGATATCGGGTAAATAAATATTCAAAGCGCTCATTAGTCATAACAACACTTCGTTTCCGAGGAATAGTTATCTAGTAGAGCTAGATAATTAGAAAATGGGTAGGTAGAAATAAAAAAATAATTTGCAGTAGGGCACCTGCCTTTGTGAGGTGCCTTATATCAACAATGTGCAGGTGAGGAGGCTGCTGAGATAGCCTGCGCAATAAGCCCTTATACTCTTCATTGCCTTAGCGAGGTGAAATTTAACCGTATCCGGTGCCACATTCATAAGGTCTGCCACTTCGTTTTTCTTCATTCCCTTTTCCTTAACCAATTTGTAAACCTTTTGTTGCTGGTGAGGTAGCCTTTCAACAGCCTCATTCAATATCATTTTTAATTCTTTTTCAAATAATACCGCTTCCAAATTGACGGCTGGAGATAGAAGTAATTCATTTGTTTCTTTAAGATATTGCTTCGCTCTTTGTTTCAGCGATTTGTACACCAGGTTTCTTGCGATGGTTACAATATAGGCTTCAAAATTATTCACCTCTTTAAGTTGTGCCCGTCGCTGCCATATTATTAAAAAAGATTCCTGCACTACTTCTTCTGCAGACGTAGCGCATTTAATAAATTTAAATGCAAAATTGAAAATACGGTTCTTGTACAGATGAAACAACGCTTCAAAAGCAGCTTCATCAGATTGAATAATGGCTTCAAGCAACTTCTTTTCGCTGCTATCGTTTTGGTAGAAAAGGCGAACTTGCATTCTATGGCTAAGCTAAAAAGTGAACACTATTCCCTAAGGTCGGTTGATACGAGATCGTTAGTAGGATTTGGATACGGCTAAAGGTAATATTTAATTTTATTAGACAACTACCTTAGGTTTATTAAATCAAAGTAATTTATTGAACCCTTTTATTCGAGCAAGACACGACTAGTTCATACTCATGAGAAGTGATATTTATTTTAGCGCAACAGAATACCAGGTTAAAACTTAGCGACACAAACCATTCTTTTCTATCATGGATACGAAGAACCCCGGTACAACGTTTAGGTAGTATGCGTTGTATTGTTTTTACTTTTGTTATTGCTGTTCTATTCCAGGTGCAAGCTGTCGCACAAAACGGACATTATATTACATGGGAGGGAGATACAGTGCTTGTGGATATCAATATTCCTAAAACTTTTCCGGGGGAAGAAAATTTTGAAAAATTATTTAAAGAAGTAAAAGTTGTTTCCCTCAACGGCAACCAATACCTATTTAAACCAGGTGAAATAGCTGGCTTTTCGTTCCTTCATAGGAAGAAGCAATATACTTTCGATACCCAACAACGCCCCAGGTATCAATTTATCACCCATAAACTACTCAACACTGTTCCATCATTTTTACTCCGAATTGAAAAAGGGAAAAGTGGTGCAGCTCACTACAAATATGAAAACAGTACTGGCGAAGGCAGCAGTGATCGCATAGAGTACTATACTTTTAGCAGAAGCATAGATCACCAGTTATTATTTCTACAGAATGGCGATAGCTATAAAGTGTTCCGGAGGAAATTAAAAGGATTCTATGCCTTTATTCCTGGTGCTGAAAAAGCAACTAAGAAAAAATTTGGGAACCACAAGAAAATGCGGCGGGATATTCAAAATTTTATGTTGGCGATCAATAAGGCATGAATATTTATATACAATTTTTTCTGTGCGGTTTTTATTAAATCAACTATTTCACACAAAAACAGTTTCCATTTTTTATTTAGCAATCAGGGGACAATCGTTGATATCACGGTAGTACTAAAGTTACATCAGGGCGTTCCGGGGAATTGCGGTAATTATTCCCCGGCGGCTTTTGGATACTTTTTCCGCAAAAAGTATCAAGAAAAATGATTGAGAGCTTTGTCGCCATGTATATCAGAATTTTATTCAAAACACCAGCTAAGCGACACTTATATCCCTAACAAACATTTGCTTGTTAGGGATATAAGCTTTTTATTCAATCATTTAATCGTAGAAGTGTCTTTCGGTGGATTCCGGCTATTGGAAGGGTATTGCTCTAACGTTAATACCTGACCACTCACCGGACCACTTTCATCTGACAAAAAGAATATAGCGGCTGCTGCAATTTCAGCTGGCCAAATGATACGCTTAGCTGGCGCATATATAGCAGGCAGATCTTTATACCAATCATCCGCCAGACCGTGCGCTCTCTTGCGCTGGGTTTCGTTTTCGGTGAGTACCCAACCTGGATTTATCTGGTTCACCCGCACACCTTCTTCTCTAAACAATGTATCGCCAAGATTATGGGTAAGTGTCATCAGTGCTCCCTTTGAAACACTGTAAGCAAACAAATTGGGTTCCCCGCTATAGGCGTTTACTGAGCCGATGTTCAATACATTTCCGTGCTGCTTTTTCAAATGCGGCAGTGCCGCTTTGATCAATGCAAAAGGGGCTACCGTATTAATATCCAGCACTTTTTTAAGTAGGGCCACATCGGTAGAATGCAAATTGGAAGAGGCTACGATAGCGGCGTTATTTACCACTGCATCCAGTTTACCAAAACTATTTACTGCCAGCGCTACTAATCGGTCAGCGGCTCCTTCGTTGGTAATGTCTTCTATATGTAACACTGCATTGTTACTACCTAGTGTATGCACCACTTCTTCTCCCCAATCTTTTTCCAATCCATGAATCACCACTTTAGCCCCCTCCTTCACGCACTGGGTAGCTATGGCTTTGCCAATACCCGTGCAACTACCAGTCACAATGATTACTTTATCTTTTAAACGCATCGGTTGAATATTTCTGATTTCTGATATGGGATTTCCGCCCCTATTTCTCATTGCTGCTATGGATATTGCTGATTTGTTTCTTATTCAAATCGAAAATCAAAAAATCATCAATCAGCAATTAAACCGGTTTTAATACGCTTTTAACCACTTCCCCTTTGTGCATTTTTTCAAACGCTTCATGCCAGTCTGTTACAGACCAAACGCCCCCAATAATGGGTTTTACATCCAATTGACCACTGGCCAACAGGGCAATCACTCTTTCCCATATAGGCCAATTATGACTGAAACTCCCCTGTAGGGTTACATTTTTTTGCACGAGTGGATCGAGAGAAAAATTAAGGGGTTGCGGTCCCCAGCCTACTTTAGATATAGTGCCTTTGGGGCGCACGAGCTGTAATGCCATTTTTAAGGTGACGCTGGCTCCGGCGGCGTCAATTACGCAATCCGCTCCCATACCATCTCTTGCAGTAGCCCAGGGCATTGCATCTCCTATAATTGCTTCACAACCGTATTGTTTGGCGATATCCAACCGATGTCTGTCAGCTTCTAACCCTACTACGGCTACCTCGGCTCCACACAACCTTGCCATTGCTGCACACAAAATGCCAATGGTACCGGGTCCCATCACAATCACTCTGTCGCCTGGCTTCAGTCTTGCATTTTCCACCACGGCGTTAAAAGCAACACAACAGGGTTCTGTCAGGCAGGCTTGTTCAAAAGCCAGGTTATCGGGCACTTTATGCAAACACCTTGCCGGCACCCGCACATATTTTGTCATGGCACCATTTACTCCATATCCAAACCCTTTACGACCGGGGTCAAGGTTATATAATCCGCTTCGGGTCATCGGACTATTAGGATCTATTACGGCCGCTGTTTCGCTGACCACCCGGTCGCCCTCTTTCCATCCCGTTACC
This sequence comes from uncultured Terrimonas sp., assembly GCA_964604365.1. GTDB lineage: Bacteria > Bacteroidota > Bacteroidia > Chitinophagales > Chitinophagaceae > Agriterribacter. The sequence continues at coordinate 55,553 of CAZRYS010000025.1, read as the reverse complement.
CGACTGCCCAATGCTGCTATATGCCCACCAAATTCGTGACCCAATACAACAGGATAATTAACCGGCCAACTATGATCTGCCGTCCATTGGTGAAGATCACTACCACATACGCCAACATTAGCGACTTCCAATAACACATCTTCTTCGCCAATTTCCGGTTTTTCTATTTCTCTAATTTCCACAGATCCCTTCTCAGGTGCATAATTAACAACCGCTGCTGACTTCATATTGATTTGTAAGTTTTAAGTTTTTGAGTAGACGATACCAAAATGTGTATCTTTTTAAGGAGCGTCAAGTTACAGAAAAATACTAACGGGCAACACCACATTTTTATAAAGTCATGTCTGCAAAAAGGAGTAATACAATTTCAATATTCTAAAAACCAATTATTGTCCTTAAAAAGCATGCAGCGGACATGGCCGTATATTAGAAATTCTTTATCTTAACGCACAAAAATTATTTTACGATGAAAATATTATTTGCATTTTTGACTTTATGGGTTGCTGGTCTTTCCAACTCAAATACAAATATTGGCACCAAAGCTATTGGTAAGTGGGAAGTAAGAGTGGTTGACGCTCCCGAGGAATACCAACGTTATATTGTTGATATTAAAAAAACGGGTGAGCAGATAAAAGCTGATATCAAAGGCAGGGACGCCGACTTAAAAGATCAGGTATTTACCGTGAAGAATAATGTACTGGTTGCAAGTGTTTATGTTGGCGAATATGTTGACCTTAGAATATGGGAAGAAAAAAATGGACTCACCGGCACTGCCCAAACTTCTTCCGGGAAACTGAATATGGTCTTTAAAAAAATCCAAAAGGGAAAATAAAAACATAGTTGACAAGCCCGGGTTCTATTTTTCCCTACAAGAGAAATTGCTCTGTATAACAATTACTTTTCAGTCCTCAACTCCTTGTTGATAACAAGGAAGCATTACAAGTACTTCAGAACAAATCTATGATGAAATAGTGTTGTCGGTTACCAATTATCGCTAAAACATAATTAGCCGGTAATTGGCAACCGTAATTTCTCATGCGGGAGACTAAGGCTACTGACTGCTGTTAGTTACTCCATACAAGGATAGTCCGTATATCCCCTGGAGTCTCCGCCGCCAAAAAGTGTATGCGTATCTGTTATTTGATTTAATGGTGCATTTCGCTTTACCCGCTCCGGGTAATCGGGGTTCGCCAGAAATTTCCGACCAAACCCCACCAGGTCTACCAACTTTTCTTTCAATAAAAGTTCTGCCTGTTCGGGCGTTTTATTGCCGGTAGCGATAATAGTATTGAGAAACTTTTGGCGGAGGACCAGGCGAAAATCGCGCGGTATTTGCGGTGCATCATCCCAATCTGCTTCCGATAAGTGTAAATAAAGGATGTCAAGTGCATTTATTTTGTCTATCAATATCTTCATTGTATCCAGTATCTCAGGATCATCCATATCCTTGAATTTGATAAACGGTGCTATCCGCAATCCGGTTCTTTCTTTACCAACAGCATTGGCTACCGCCTCGGTAAGTTCCACTACAAAACGGGTTCGCTTCTCTTTAGTGCCTCCGTATTCATCCGTTCTCTTATTGGAATTGCTGCGTAAAAACTGATCCACCAGGTAGCCGTTTGCCCCATGAATTTCCACGCCGTCAAACCCTGCGGCTATCGCATTCTTTGCTCCCTGTACAAATTCTGATATCACAGTTTCAATATCATTCAGATCCATCTCTCTTGGCTGTTCTACCGGCACAAACGTAGCGTCACCATTTGGCGCCCCATCAAATATATATACACTGGTATTGCTGGCACCAATAGGCGAAGGAGCCATAGGCTGCAGTCCATTCACCTTGCTGCTCCCAACCCTTCCGGTATGCCACAATTGTAAAAAAATCTTTCGTCCCTGCTTATGGACCGCTTCAGTCACCAGTTTCCAGCCTTCTATTTGCTCTGCACTATAAACACCAGGCGTTCTGGCATAGCCCATTCCCTGCAGGGATACCTGGGTTGCCTCCGCTATTAAAAATCCGGCGCTGGCTCGCTGCGCATAATATGTGGCCATTAATGCATTGGGTACTTCACCCGGCAAAGAAGAGCGACTTCTGGTGAGGGGTGGCAATACAAACCTGTTCGCCAATGCAAAATCCCCCATCGTGTACGGTTCAAACAATTTTATAATTTCCACTTTTTCGTTTTTCGTTGTAATCAATACCCTCTTACTAAATGTATGCGCCTTTATCCTGACATTGTCTCCCACTTTTCTAATTCCTAACAGGACAATAATGCTGTTTTATGTTCAATATAGACTATTTCCCCCAGAAATATTTTCGTTCTTACCGGCGGGCGCCTTGCATTGAACAAAGCATATTTACTCTTCGTTTTCAAAATATATCTTATAGTATTTTCTTCCATCGCTATCCACTCCCCTTTCGATTAATTCTTTGTTGCCGTGTATATAAATGTGAAAATTTCTATCGAGTTTTAAAACACTTTTAAAAACCCTGGTTTGCTTTTTTACAGCTTGAGCAGAAATGGCAAAACCGTCCTCCAGTTCCATTTCATTCTTGTCCAGGTATTGTGTTTCATAATGACGGAAAGATTGTATGGTGTCAGGGTGATGAAACACGTCATTCTCAAACTCTTCTTTATCGAACATTTCATGCGACTTAAAATAATCGATTGACCTGTTAAGCAATTCAATCTGGTCAGTCTTGTTCACCTGGAATTCTTCAGCAAATTGTTGCGTGATATAGTTCTTCGTGAGGGATAATATATCATTGGTCTGACTAAAATCGTTGGAAATTTGCATCAGCCCGAGAAACTCGTCCATCCAGTACTTAGCCTCCTCCCCTTTGTTTTGCCTGTCAATCACACATACTTCATACCCTGTATCTTCGGCTATATTAAAAACCAGGCAACCTTTATCAAACTTATTGATATCAACACCTTCCCGGTACTCAAGAGAAAGCCTATTCTCTATTTCGGCAATCTCGAAAAATCCGGATTTATCCTCTGTTTTAAAAATACCTATAGCATCTACAGAATGACTATTATACAAACAATCTGTAAACAGGCATACATGGAGTTCTCCAGGCTTTATATTGGGATGCACAGATTTTTCAAAAAGATGCCCGGCTATCTTTTTTGAAGCACTTTCAAAAAAGTCATGATTTTCAAAAACCTCTGAAACAAAGTTGTATACTTCGTTGAACTGCAGCGAAGACGTGTGATAAAAGCGGTAGCGATCGGGTAGCTCTTCGAATTTTCTCAAATAAAAGCGATTCAGCTTTTCTGTAATATCTTCTGATAGCGGAATGGTATCGGGCGAAGAAAATAAACGACCATCAACATTTTTATTACCCACAAAATGTAATGTCAATGCTTTTAATGATGTATTGTTAAAATTCATTTTACAAAAGAGGCTAATGAGGCGCAAATATAAACGTATCGGAGAAGTTAAAGAAGGGAAGCTTTTAGGAGGAACTATCCCCACAGAAATATCTTACCCGTAATATAGTATAAGAGAAAACTTTTAACAGGATGCTTTTTTATATTTTCTTATTATAAAAGACGGTAAAAACCGCAATCTCTATTGTAAATTTCCGTTTTGAAACAATAACCAACTATCGAATATATTATTCCTATGAAAACAAAACTCTTCTATTATTGAAGTGTTATTCTGCTGCCTCGAAAGTGTAAAAATCTATTGTGCCACCGCATATGAAATACACAGTCCTTGGTTGGTCAGATTACTAAACTATGAAAGGATCCCCCAACCAGTGCCGATGGCACTGGTTTTATTTATCCCTTATATACTACGTCAATTATGGTTAAGTATTAATGTATTTTTAGATTGACGCTGCTCCAGAAGTTTGCGATAACCGCTAATATTACTGCGTGAAACAGGAACAGGCTGAATAAGCAAATCGACCTTGAGTTTTAAACTTTGGGCGTTACCTTCTATTTTGTACACCCTGTTGGTGTTTACCAGCCAGCCTCGATGTGTTTTATACATCTGCGGAATATCTTTTAATTGATCGGCCAAATTGGTGAGTGTATTTCTTATCAGCGTTGTTTGCAATATCTCACCCTCCTGCCAATATATATTCACATAATTATCCAATGCCTGCACCGCTAACAATTTTTCTTCCGACAGAATAAGTTTATCACCATTGTTTTCCCCCGTTAGGGTCAGTTTTTTATACTCTGGAGTGATTAATTCCTTGTCAACGACCATCGATACATCCGATACGAATTTGGTTGGCTCGTTTAATTGCTCAATTTTTGCCCCACTACCAATATCAGATAATTCTTTAGCACTGTTGAGATGCTGATGAAGATAACGATTATATGAAATCAATTCCGAGACAATAATGGGAATGATACCCAGCATCAATACCCATTTCATCATAGAAAAATACCACCAAAAAGGCAAGGTTATCTGATGGACTACCTGGGTTACCAATATGTTAAAAAAGGTAATACCTCCCATCAACATAATATTGAAACCAATTTGTTTTCCGAGCGTCCAGCTTTCTTCATTAATACGTGGAGTAATAATACGTACAAAAAAGTAGCCACCTGCTAAAATAACCAGGGCTGTGATTCCACCATACAGCAGAGCAGTTTGAAACAGTTGATTATAACCATAAAGATGCAGTGAAAAAGGTTGAAACAACAACAGGAAAAGAAAAACAAACAGTCCAAAGCCGATAGCACGTTGTCGATACCACCACCAGGTATTGAGCGGAAATGGCTGATTAAATACATTTAGTTTCATGTAGCCTGTTGCTTAGCAATTACGAATAACACAAAACTATTGATTTCGTGTTTCTTATCCCTGCCGTTCATCCCAAACTGTTATTCACCCCTAAGATTTGCTATTCACCCCTAACACAATTATTGCGTGAAACGCCTAAGATAGCTTTGCGGTCCTTACACGATAAATTTGAAAATATGTTTTATAATTATTTGGTTAAAGGGATAATAATATTAATAATCAATATATCTACCCTATCACTTCTGGCACAGCAGCAGACACAAACCATCCGGGGTACCGTTTATGATCAACAATCGAAAAATGTAGTAGCGGGTGCCACCATTTCAATTTTGGCAAAAGAGGCAGTCACCGTAACAAACACCAACGGGCAGTTTATACTCTCAAATATTCCTGTTGGCAGGATTAATATCCAGGTGAGCCATATCGGTTATGAACCGCTGTTTCTGCAAAACATTGTGGTAGAATCCGGTAAGGAAACAGTATTGGAGTTGGAATTGTTGGAGCGGTTGACAACACAAAAAGAGATAGTGATAACCGGTAGCCGGGAAAAAATAACGAGCCGGCAAATGGCAACGGTAAGTGCTGTTGCCTTTAATGCAGAAGATAGTCGTCGGTTTGCGGGCAGCCGTAATGACGTTGCCCGTATGGCATCCAATTTCGCCGGTATCAATAGTGTAAACGATGGCAGAAATGATATCATTATCCGCGGAAACTCCCCACTGGGATTATTATGGCGACTGGATGGAATAGATATTCCCAACCCCAACCATTTCGGCACGCTCGGTGCTACCGGTGGTCCGGTAGGCATGCTGAACAACAATGTTATTAGTCAGTCTGCTTTTTACACCGGTGCTTTCCCTGCTCAGTTTGGCAATGCCACAGCGGGCGCTTTCGACATCAACTTACGGAAGGGCAATAGCCATAAGAGAGAATTTACAGGACAGGTTGGATTTAATGGACTGGAACTGGGAGCAGAAGGACCTTTTTCCAAAAAGGCTAAAGCCTCTTATTTGGTTTACTATCGTTATAGTATACCGGGTTTAATTAAATCTTTAGGTGTAGATGTTGGTACCGGTGCAGCAGTGCCCCAATACCAGGATGTGAGCATTAAAATAGATATTCCTACACAAAAAGCCGGACAATTCAGTGTATTTGCAGTTGGCGGTGCCAGCAGTATCAACTTCAAAGGAGCGATGAAAGATACAGCCAACTTTTACAGCGATCCCTATCACAACATGTACAACGCCACCAAAATGGGCGTTGCAGGACTGAAACATACCTACTTCTTTAATAGCACTACCTCGTACAGTTTCACACTTGGTGTAACAGGCGCTGGTGTAGTTACCCGCCAGGATTCGCTGGATGCAGAGAGAATACCCCATAAAAATTATCGGGAAGACGGACGGGAATGGCGATACGTAGCAAACATTGTTGTCAATAAAAAGTTCTCCGCCAGCGACAGATTAACAACCGGTATAACGCTGGATCAACTGCACTTCAAGTACAGAGACAGCATCCGGGACGCGGACTTTGGGTTCATCCCGTTTTTGGCCGAAAGTAATCATACCAACTTATTAAGAGGGTACGCACAATGGCAGCACCGCTTTAATGCACGATGGATGCTCAATACCGGTATCTATTCACAGTACCTTGATCTCAATAAAAAAGCAACCGCAGAAAGTCGGCTGGGGGTACGTTACACCCCTGGAACAGTGGGTGCTTTCACACTTGCTTATGGTATGCATAGCCAAATGCAATCACTCATGACTTATTTTCACGAAACCAGGGTGGGTAATCACTATGTGCAAACAAACAGAAACCTGGGATTCACCAAAAGCCAGCATTTCGTCACCGGATGGGAGCACATAGCCTATAATTGGAAGTATAAACTGGAAGCATATGCGCAGTTTCTGAAGAACGTACCTGTAGAATCGCGTCTGAGCAGCTGGTCTGCCTTAAATATAGGTGCGGGTTATGGAGCCGGACTTGAAGATAGTTTAGTTAATAAAGGTAAAGGACTCAACTATGGGTTGGAGTTTACCGTAGAAAAACCCTTTTTGAATGGCTACTATTTTCTCGGGACAGCTTCTGCATTCGATTCAAAATACAAAGGAAGCAATGGCATCCAGCATAATACAGTTTTCAATGGAAACTATGTTGTCAATCTATTGGGAGGTAAAGAGTGGCAGATAAAGGAGATTCATACCCTGGCATTTGACCTGAAATTTACCGCAGCCGGCGGAAAACGATATACTCCAATAGATTATGCAGCCTCCAAAACTGCCGGGAGGGTTATATATGACGATACCCGATCTTTTGAGGATAAGACCAAGTCCTACCTGCGATTAGATGTGAAGCTGACCTACAGAATGAATAACAAGGGCTTCATGCAGGAATTTTTTGTAGACTTTCAGAATGTCACCAATCGTAAAAACATCTACAATCAATGGTATGACAGTCGGACCGAAATGATAAGAACGCAGCATCAGCTTGGTTTCTGGCCGAATTTTAACTACCGGATTCAATTTTAGGGGGGGGCAACATCGGTGTCCTTCCCGTGAAGGATGCCGATTGTTTATTCAAACGTCAATACAACTATCGGCCGCCGAGGTAGGTTTTATCCAACTGTTCATTCAATTCAGGATGTTTCTTTAGATAATTTCCCACAAAAGGACAGTAGACCATTACCTTCTTATTCAATTTCTTTGCATAGGAGAACGCATAGGCAGCCAATTGACCACCTACTCCCTTTCCACTTAGTGCATCGGGCACGGTAGTATGCATAAATGCTATATTTTTCTTGTAAAACCGATAGACCAGTGTTGCCTTTTCATCTCCCTCACGATACTCAAACTGCTGCTCTTGTTCATTATTAGTAACAGTTCCTTCCATATTTTTAAATTATTTTCTTCTGAATAACAAGGCGCCGCTTGGACAATTGTGTACTTGTGCAGCAATATCTTCCGGGCTGGCACCATTGACATCAATCCATTTTTTTATTGTTGGATTAAACACTTCCGGCAACTGCTGCCAACACCTCGTGGAATGCTGACATAGTTCGGGTTTCCACAAAACCTCTACCTTTTCATTGTCATAAACGATGGTTTTAGTATCTGCATCACGTCGTAAAAAGGCTCTTAATTTTACATTACCAGACAATATATTGGCCACCGGCGATTGCAGGGCGATCTCCTTCAATTTTACTCTCTGCTCGTCGGGAACGGAATTTGGAAATATTATGTCACAATCACAAACTGAGGTAACTTGTTCATCTTTCGATTCCTCGTAAAGATTACATTCCACATGTATTTCGGGAATATTCCATTGGCTTTCGATTATATGTGCCTGCATAACATCAAGCACACTTGCGGCCAGCGACGACAATAACAGTGTGATAGCATCAGGTGTACCGGAATTTCCGCTTGTGTTCGCGCCAAAACTGCCATTTTTCCAGGAAATTGTGTAAGCATGTCTTGTTGTACGTATCACACCGTCTATCGGAGATTCAAATAGGTATTGCATGACAAGTGTTTTAATGTCATTAAAGGTAGCCGCTTTTTGTAAAATCCGGCAAGCTTTTCTTAGCACGTATTATCTCCAAAATCCCCGGGGATTGCTTACTCAAACCTCAACCTGGCACCGCCATGCTGATAACTGAGCGTAATAGCAAAACAAGCCGCTAGTAACAAAATAACAAAGGCCACCCCCCAACACCTAAGCAGGTGATTCGTCCAGGCAGTAGAGGTAGTATCTCCGATAGCACTGGTTGTTTTACTTTTGAATAACATATATGTGATAACGAGCAGATTAACCCAATAGAGGTGTTGCGAGTCAAATTTGCCGTGCAACCAGGTAGCACTTAATATATTGCTTAAAAGGATATACCAGGTAAGATAAGCGACAATCAGCCAATTGATTTGTGTACGGGATAGGTCAGGTCGCCCCGGTTTATAATAACGTGTAAGCAAAACAGCAAATAAAAGAGATACGATACAGGCTATGGTGCGCCAGGTGAAGGCAAAGCCTTCCGGATCTGTTACATTGAGTGCAGTACCCTGAGCTACCAGCTTTTTAAATTGTATCGCCTCCAATAGATTAACCACAGGCAAAAGGAATATAAGAAATATCCAGCCCACAATATTGGAAAGCTTTATTGGAGGGATTGTTTTCGGCCAATCATTGCGGGAATAAAGCCCGAAGGATAACCCAAGCCCTGAGAAGAATCCGGTTGAGTATTCCATTACGTTCCACCAGTTGAATTTAATCCCCGATGCATGTCCCAGGCGTTGTAAAAACACGCCAAACCCAAAGCCAAATCCTCCACCCAATGCGCTGTACCAGGCTGTTCGCAATGCCCTGTGATAGCTATTGCGATACATATACCACCCCAAAGCCAGTGAAGCACCCAGGCAGGCGGCCCAAAGTTCTGAACGGGGTGGCGTCATTAACCACTCCAACTGATGAATCACTACGCCCCAGCACAATACACCGCCGGCAACCATCTGTGTAACCACTGCTGCCCAATCTACTTTTTTATCCGGCGTTGATTCCAGTGTCAAACCGAGCATACCGCCGCCCATAAAACCATACAAGCCACCCACAATAGTAAGCATTAGCATGCCATAGCCGGTATTCAACAGGTTAGGGGCGTGGCTATAACCGACTATCATTCCATAACTGATCATACCACCGGCACCCCAGGCAATAGCACCCAACCCAACAATCACGGGCAACCGCTTATACCAGTCTTCTCTTCCCGATAGCACAATGGCAGTTAACATACCAATAGCCGCAGCCCAGGTAGCACCATACTCATGCCCGAATTGTCCGCGCACTGCCCAGGCAGTACCAAATGCCAGTGCCACCGGCAACATGCGTGTCAGGAAGAAAGAACCTTTCATGGTTGAAACTTTTTATTATTTATGTCTTACAAAAAAAAATGGGATTGCAGATGATTCATACAACCCCATTGTTATCATTACTCAGAATACGCTAATGTTTATCAGGATACTATTTCCTATCCTTCGCTTCTTTCAACAGTGCTTCTTTTGTACCTATCCAGTAGGCTACTTTTTTCCTGTTCCAGGTGTAGGTAGCAATAATGGTGTCACCATTATGAATAACCGCCGGATAAGAAAACTCAGGATCTCTTTCTCCTTCGATTGGCTTCCTGTCATCATGGGCAATATTGACTTCTTTTGGCCATGTGGCACCGTTGTCTGTAGATATAGCGAGCGACAAGGAAGCGCGGGAGCCCCAATTAGCAGTATCCGGATTATATGCCAGCACCAGTGTACCATCATCCAGTTTGGTCAAATCTATCCCGCTGTTAGGATTAGGCATATTTGTTTTATATGCATCCGTCCAGGTAAGACCACCATCTTCTGAATCAGCTCTGTATATAGCACCTGCAGTGCTTCTTAAGAGCATGTGTACTTTACCGGAAGCAGACTCCCAAAGTGTAGGCTGAATAAGCCCTTTACCTTTCCCAACAAAAACATTTTTATCCATTTTCAGGTAAGGGGCAGCTTTCCAGGTGGCACCATTATCTGTGCTGATATCCGCAAATGCCACCCAGGGTCCGTCTTCATGAGAAGCACCGGCCATCCATTTCCCATCAGAAAGAATGATCGGTTTATTTTTTACCGGCCCGCGGCCGCCTTTATCTCCTGCTACCAACTCTTTCGCTTCTGACCACGTTTTACCATTGTCCTCAGATGTGACATACCAAGTTTCCCAGGACGGAATTTTCTTTCCAACTTTAAAAAACAATACCACTTTTCCATCAGGAGATTGAGCGAGTACCGGATTCCAATGTGCATCTTCCCTGATTTTAGAAATCTCCTTGGGGGCACTCCAATTGCCGGGTTTCCCCTGCACCAGGAAAATACCCACATCATCTGTACCTTCCTTTTTTCCACCAAACCACGCAGCCATAATTTCTCCGTTGCTCAGCCGAAGAACCGTGGAAGCATGTACTTCGGGAACGGGAACCCCATCCGCCGTAAAAAAGCCGGTTTCTATAGCAGGCGTAACCTCTTGTTGGGTTTCCGTTGCTTTTTCCTTTTGCGATTCTCCACCGCCACAGGCACTTAACAAACTGCACGCAACGACAGATGCTGTAAGAATTGTTTTGTTAAACATAATAAGTTCTTTATTACCAGTTAAAAAATAAATGATGTGTTTACGATTATGAAATTAGATCTTCATAGAGCACTTCTTTAATTTTTAACCTTTCAAACCAGGTTTTAGTAGTATCAAAAATTTTGTGCAGGGTTGCTTTTTGTTCCGGTGTTGCTTCCAACGGGTGTGCTCTGCTGATAGCATGGATTGGCAATCCCCTAAGTTGCAAATAAAATTTGGGGCTCATTGGGTATGCATGGTGAATCAGTGGGTCTACTTTTATCAACTCCTGTTGTATCCAGGCTACATCTTCCTGTTTTGCAGGGTTGTCTACATTTTCGCATAACCATACCAGTATTTCTGGATAAAAATTACCCGATATAGCCGACATGCCCACTGCTCCAGCCTTCATTGAAGAAACGGCATTGGGGGTGTGTGCATCATAGAACTGCATCTGGGTACCACTTATAGCAGCCAGCTTTTCTTTAACCTGCTCTTCATTGCAGCAGGTGTCTTTATGATAAGCCATCCTGCCGGTAGCAGCTAAAGTTTTAAGCAGCGAAGCACTCATTAATCTTTTATACGGCGCAGGACATTCGTATAAACCCAAAGGAATATTACCGGTTAATGCAAGCATCTCTTCCAGATTTTTCTGTAGCACATCCTCACCTTCATCAATTTTCGCATAATGGCTGGTAATCAGTACTACCGAATCAATACCGGTATCGTGGATGCGTTTGGTGAATTCCGCTTTTTCTTTGATGGTTTCACCAAAAGAGCCAGTTGCTACTATAGGTACCCGACCTTTGACATGATCAACTACGGCTTTTGTAAGTTCAATTCTCTCATCGTCGGTAATGCTGTACATCTCGCTGGATTGACAATTGGCAAACAGACCTTTAACACCGGCCGCCAGGTAAAAATCAATAAGCTTTTTAAGCATATCAAAGTCAATTTTCGCTTGGGGTGTAAACGGTGTAATCATCACCGGTACAAACTTCTTAGACATAGTATATAGTTTAATATCAGTTTAGGTTAATTTATTTCTTTCTAAATTTGGTCACCAATAATCCTACCAGGAAAATGGTAAGCGTGCCCACTACAATCGTCATGTTTACGTGTAGAGGATTTTTTAGATGAGCCATACTGTCTGGAAAATATTTAGAAAGCGACAGCCATATAATAACTAAAATCCCAACAACGGTAGCGATGATGGCTTCTGCATTCTGCGCTTTTTTTGCTACAATGCCCAAAATGAACAATCCTAACATACCACCGGCAAATATGCCAGACAGCTCCCACCAGATATCCAGTATACTTTTTGTTCCAATTAAGGCTATTCCAAAAATGATAGACAAAATACCGGTTAACGCCGTTACTGTATAAAGAATCGTCATTTCCTTTTTGGGAGAAGGGTTAGGATTAAAGTATCGTTGATAGATATCCTTAAGAAAAACGGTAGCCGTACTATTCATCCCACTACTGATAGTACTCATAGCTGCCGACAGAATGGCCGCAATGATCAACCCTACTAACCCTTTGGGTACTTTCATTACCATGAAATAGGGAAGAATTTTATCGCCAAAATCTTCAGGCTTCAATGTATTTACATCTACGTTCTTTTCGGCGGCCACTTGTTCCTTCAAGGCATTTAACAAGTCAGGATTCTCGGCAAAATATGCGTAAAGGGATGTGCCAATGATGAAAAACAAAAGAGATACAGGCAGATACCAATACACACAAAGCCATACACTGCGGGCTGCTTCTTTCTGGCTACGGGCAGTGTGATACCGCTGTACATAATTCTGGTCCATCCCAAAATTGTTGAGATTGATAAAGAAGCCATATAAAAAAATGACCCAAAAAGTAGCACTGCTGAAGTTTGTAATATCGTAACTGCCCAGCGAGAACTTATTTTCGCTCATACCTATCCGGTAGACATCTCCAATACCACCGTCCATTTCGCTGAAAATGATATAGAGAATGATAAAAGCACCCAGAGTTTTGATGATTCCCTGGATTACTTCCGTCCAAATCACAGCTTCCATTCCCCCCATCACCGTATAGATGATGATACAAATACCGGTCACCACCATGATCGTTTTCATGTCTACACCGGTAAGCGCCTGCAACGTAAGAGCAATACCTAAAAAGATAGATCCCATGCGGGCCAACTGTGTGAGAATAAAGCAAACCATTGCATAGGTACGTGCCCAGGGACCAAATCTTTTTTCCAGGTGTGTGTAAGCACTTACCTCGCCATGCGTTCTATAAAAGGGAACAAAATATTTAACCGCCACCCAGGCGGCAAATGGCATAGAAAGGCTAAATACAAATGAGTTCCAATTGCCACCAAATGCCTTTCCGGGTACACCCAAAAAAGTATTGCTGCTTAAAAAAGTGGCATATAAGGAAAGCCCCAGTGCCCAACCCGGTATATTACCCGAGGCGGTTGTAAACTGCGTTGCGTTTTTGTTTTTTCTTGAGAAGTAAACCCCCACCAACACCATACTAAGCAGGTACACTACAATAACTATCAAATCTATCAATGGCAAATGCTGCATTACAAGTTTTTATATTTTCAACAGTATCTGATTCAAAGATTATCTAAAACCTTAAATCCGGGCAATGTTAATAGTTATAAAAAGAATAGCATAAATTACTATTCTAGAATAATAAATGCTACTTTAGTTGACCAGAACTTACTGAACATAAAGGAGTATAATTATGGGAGAAGATACTCAATTATTAGAAACTACTGCTAAATCTCATTGGAAACTGCCGGCCAGCCTGAGAGGCAAGCTGGACAATCACCCAGTGGGCAAAAATCTTTACATTACTGAAATAGCATTTTTTCCTGAGCAACATAGTTTTAATAAAGATATCCCTAACAGCCATACGGATTATATACTACTGTATTGCGTAGGTGGTAGTGGTTGGTATAAACTGGATGGAAAGAAGAACGTACTAAAGCCCAATCACTTTGTTATCTTACCAAGAAAAACAGCCGTTCAGCTAGGGGCCATCACTTCCTGGAGTATTTACTATGTTACTTTTAACGGAGCCATGGGCGAATCTATGTTTACCTACTTAATGCGGGAAAAAAATAACTATGAATATGCCACACCACCACTGGTTGGCAGAATAGCCCAATTCAGGGATATCATGCATCACCTGCAACTGATGGATAACATGGAAAATTTAGTGTATGCTAATTTTCGGTTCTACAGTTTTCTCGGCACTTTTCGGCTGACGGTATTTAACTACATGAAAAAGGGAATTGACAATGTAATAGAAAGATGTGTTTTGATTATGAAAGAGCATCTTCATGAAAGCCTCACCCTTGATGAACTGGCTAAAAAAGCCCACGTCTCTGCGTCTTACTTATCAGCCTTGTTTAAACAGAAAACACATTACTCACCGATGCAGTTGTATACGTCGCTGAAAATTCAGAAGGCCAGTCAATTACTGAAAGTAACCAATACCCCCATCAAACAAATAGCCGAAGAAATGGGCTACCTGGACCAATACAGCTTTTCCCGGTCTTTCAAACAGATTATGGGGACTTCGCCTAAGCAATTCAGGGAGTCGTAACAAATTTTAATCCCCAACATGAACCGTCTTCGAAAAAGTCGGATGTATTACTTTACTAACATACCACTATTGCCATTAAAAGTCGTAGTAAATATTACAACCGTAGGTATTAAACTTTTCAGTTTCCAGTCCCTTTTTATAAAAAACTCCGATCGTAACACCACGACCATTTTCCCGGTCTCTTGGGGTAGAAAAGCGAAAACCAGCACGAATCAAAGGACCATAGGAGCGCGCTGAAAAATCAGAATAGCTGCTTTTAGAAACGGTGACTCCATAGTATCCAAAGCCGGCGCCTATATAACCTCCTACACGACTGTCGTTATCCGGTGTGGATTTGTAGCCAATATTATAATCCAATACTGCGGGGATATCATAGGCAAATGAAACCCCATAATCATCATATAAGTTTTTGGCAATACCGATGCCTACTCCTACTGGAAAGCCCAGACTAAGGGATGCATTGTCGTATTCGACAAAGTTGTAGCGTAAAAAATAAGAAAGGTTGGTTTGCATTAAAGAGACTGAATTATCGTTTCCGTCAGTCGATTTGCCATCTAAAACAGAAATAGTAGCACCAACACTATGCATGAAACTTTGGGAAATAGCCATGTGGCTGATAAGTGTAAGACTAAACAGCAAGGTGATTTTTCTGGTTGTCATATAGGTTAAATTGTACCGTAATATTACAATAAAACAGAAATCATTTAAATAAAAGAATTAAGGTTGTGAGAGACACACAACCGGACGAGTCAATGCCACCGACATGTGTGGCTTTAGTTCCTAATACCGACTTCGTTATGCCTGCATAAACGGTCGTTTAAATAGGAGTCTCGGGGACCTTACAATTCTTTACCGGTAAACCCAAAGGGTAAAAGATCTGCGGCGCTTTCAATGACAAACACTTCGCCGGTGATACCTGCCAACACCAACCTCAGTGGATGCCCCTGTTTGGCTTCCTGTTCCAGCAGGCTTTGCCTGCAAATGCCACAGGGAAAAACGGGCGCTGCCGAAGCGGCAACAGCCGGTTGATAACTAACAGCAAGGGTATGAACAGAAGTACCGGGATATACAGCACTGATGGCCGAAAGCGTTACCCGTTCTGCGCATATACCTGCAGGGTATGACGCATTCTCCTGGTTGGTACCAGATACTATTTCGTTGTTGGAAAGCAAGGCCGCAGCCCCTACATAAAATTTTGAATAGGGTGCATATGCCAATGTAGTCACCTGCCGGGCTTTCTCCAGCAGCACCTGATCGCGGGGATCCAGCTTTGCGGCTTCCGGATATACTTTGTAGGAAAAGCCCATCGTCCTTTTTTCCAACTATGCTACTTTATCGATTTAAACAACCTGTTCCAACGAGGACCACCATCCCAGCTAAACCAGATAAGAGAGGCCCGTCCTACTATATGATCCTCCGGGACAAATCCCCAAAAACGGGAATCTTGTGAGTTGTGGCGGTTATCCCCCATCATCCAGTAATAATTGAGCTTAAAGGTATATTCGGTGGTTTCTACCCCGTTAATAATATACTTACCATTGGCTTCCATCAGGTCATTGTCTTCATATACGTCTATCACCCTTCTATATAGCGGCATGTTGTCAGGTGTAAGCGTAATCGTTTTACCTTTTTCGGGAATCCATACCGGTCCGTAGAAATCCTCGCTCCACTTAAACCTGGTTGTATCATTAGGGAAAACGGAGGGGTTGAAATGTTTTACTTCTTTTTCTATACTTTGTATATAAGGAAGTTGCTTCATACGGGCAGCCTCTTCTTCGGTTAATACAATGAGATAGTTCATAGAATTGCCGGAAATAATCTGTCCCGAGCCTACATTAAAATCCTCCTTTAAAACATCTTCATCCAAAAACTGTCCCTTGGTTTGTACCAGGTAAAATGTAGCTGCATCTTTAGGAAGGTTTCCCTTTGCTCCGTTGATATACACGTCACCATTTACTACACTTACCGTGTCACCGGGTATTCCAATAGCCCGCTTAATAAAATTCTCTCTTTTGTCTACAGGTCTTACTAAAATATCATCGCGTTGTAATAACTGCTCCCTATTACCACCATACTGTTCCCGCAGCGCATCGTAATAGTTGATATTAGACTGGTATTCGCCTATAACGGTATCCCCTACCGGGTAGTTAAAAACCACTACATCATTTCTCTTCACCGGTGTATTCCACAATCGTTTATACTTTATCTTAATCCATTCCAGGTATGATTTTGAATTGACTATTGGAGCGGTATGATGCACAAAAGGAACCGCCAGCGGTGTATTAGGCAGCCTGGGACCATAGCTTAATTTACTCACGAATAGAAAGTCGTTTACCAGTAAAGTTTTTTCCATACTACCCGTAGGAATAACATAGGCTTCAAAAATAAAAGTGCGGATGATACTGGCTGCGACCACGGCAAATACGCCGGCATCCACCCACTCTCTGAAAGATGACTTTTTATAATTTTTAACTACAGCATTACCGGCATATCGTTCGTTTTTTGAATATCCCAGGTAAGGAAAGTATATAAAAGGTAAAAAAACGGCCGCCGCGTGATGCAACAGGGAAAAACGGCCAAAATGTTCTACAAACTTTATGTATATCCAGATCGTGATAAACTGTCCAACAATAGGAATAAACTGCAGGAAAAACCAATGCTTTTTTAAAGGCATTTTTTCCACCATCATCCAGGTATTATAGTAAGGCACCAGGGCCTTCCATGGGGCCATACCTGCTTTTTTAAACATCCCAAACAAACCGTAATGGAAACCTATTGTTGCTAAAATGAAAATAATCCAGCCTGAACTCATGTATCTTAATTTGAAGTTGCCAAAAATAGCATAAAAAATATTGATTATCGCAGCTAATAGCTAATATCGGGTTTGCTCCCATTATTGTATCCTGCTAAAAATCCGGTTCCACCTTGGACCACTTTTCCAACTCCACCAAATCAAGGAGGCTTTCCCCACAATATGATCTTCCGGTAAAAACCCCCAGAATCGGGAATCTTGCGAATTATGCCTGTTATCGCCCATTACCCAATAATAATTCATTTTAAAAGTGTATTCTTTCGTTTCAGTTCCATTAATTTTAAATTGTTCTCCTGTCTGTTGAAATGAGTTTTGTTCATATACTTCAATTATTCTTTTGTAGAGTGCAATATTGTGTGAATTTAATTGTACCGTTGCGCCCTTTTGCGGTATGCAGACGGGACCAAAAAAATCTTCATTCCATTTGTAATTGACTGTATCATAGGGGAATTTGTAATCTTTTTCTTTATGGATAATTTTGGTTAATGACTGCACATTAGGTCGAGACTGCATCCTATCTGCTTCAGACTCGCTTAATTTGAGCATATAGTCTTTGTTATCGCCCATTTGCACCTGAAACCTTTCAGGTGCTATGTCCAGGTTAAAGTCTTTTTCCAATTCGTCTGGGTCGAAATAGCTGGTAGTTTTTACATAGTAGTCTGTAACGCCGTGTAATGGTGCTCCTGCGTTTTGTCCGTTAACGAAAACATTCCCATTTGTAATCATTAGGGTATCGCCCGCAATTGCAATGCAACGTTTTATGATGTTTTCCCTTTTGTCTATCGGGCGAATTGTGATATCATCTCTTTGTAGTAGTTCTTCCCTGTTTCCTTTATAATCTTCTCTAAGGATATCGTAGTAATTCCTGTCAAGCTGATAAGCTTCTACTACGGTATCACCCACTGGCAAGTTAAATACAACCACATCGTTTCTCTTGATGGGGTTACTCCACAGCCGCCTATAAGGTATTTTAATCCAATTAAGGTAGGAACGAGATCCTACGAGAGGCAGCGTGTGATGCACAAAGGGAATAGCCAGTGGAGTGTTAGGCAGCCTGGGACCATAGCTCATCTTGCTGACAAACAAAAAATCGTTTACCAGAAGTGTTTTTTCCATACTTCCCGACGGAATAACATATGCCTCAAAAATGAAAGTACGGATTATGCTGGCTGCTACAACTGCAAATGTCGCTGCATCCACCCATTCTCTAAATGAAGACTTCTTATAATTTCTCACGACTGCATTGCCTGCATATCTTTCATTTTTTGAGTATCCCAGATACGGAAAATATATAAACGGTAAAAAAACGGCCGCTGTGTGATGCAAAAGCGAAAAACGACCAAAATGCTCCACAAATTTTATGTAAATCCAGATGCTAATAAACTGCCCCACAATAGGGATAAATTGCAGGTAAAACCAATGTTTTTTTAAGGGCATTTTTTCTACCATTATCCAGGTATTATAGTAAGGTACTAAGGCCTTCCAGGAAACAAAACCTGCCTTTTTAAACATGCCCAATAACCCGTAATGGAAACCCGTTGTTGCTACAATGAAAATAATCCAGCCCGCACTCATATTTCTGCCGTAAAATTTGAAATAAAAATATTGTTCGTATCCTATATGTCTGTCGAACGGGAAAAAAGTTACAAGGGGCTATCTAAATAGGTGGAAAAAACCAGAAAAACGCATCATTACAAGACAGTTGTAAGCAATTTCGATACTTCATCGGCCTTCTGAAACGCCAGAAAATGACCGCTATTTTTGACAGTATGGGTAGGTTTTACGTTAGACAATGGAAAAAGCTTGTCCCTATTACCATGAATCTGAACAAAAGGTACCGAAATGCCTTCGTTCTTCCAGTTTAAAATATTGTGAACAGCCCATTTGAGATAGGCTGCATCTACATTACTGCGAAATTCGGCTGCCAATGTTTTGGCCTCTGCCGACTCAGCCCCCAGGAAAAAATTCTCGATAGGATAGAATATATGAAGTGGTAGTTTTTTGCCAATACTGGTTTTTTGGGGTAGAATGGCGTCTAACTTAAGCTGTCCACAGGCGCGCATCCACCAGGGAAGCTCCTGGCGACTGGTAATACTGGATACCAGAATTATCTTCTGAACAGAAATAAGTTTGGAAATTTCTATACTCATCATGCCACCAAAAGAAGTCCCCAGAAGAATAGGCTCCGGTTCAGTGATCGTACTACACATACGTTGTGCATAGTGCTGTATCGTTTCCTGCTGGTTTAGCGGAGGCAACCATGGGAGAAAGTGGACACTTACCGCTGCCGGCCATTCTATTTTGCTAAAAACCCGCTCGTCGGCGCCCAATCCGGAAATGCAGTACACATGTTTCATGTGTTATTGTCTATTTATTAAAGTTGCCACATGGAATTCGCCCAAATCATATTCTGGCGACAACTCCTTTAATGCTCATTTCATGTGTTATTTTTTTTGCACTACATTGGTATTTACATCCACTTCAGTAATCGTTTTACCAGACAAAATAACCAGTCGCTCTACCACGTTACGCAATTCGCGGATATTACCCGTCCAATTATAATGCTGCAGAGATTTTATAGCGGCATCTTCAATCGCCTTTTTTGCAATGCCATATTCCAGGCAAATATCACCCAGAAATTTATCTACCAGCAAGGGGATATCACTTTGTCGTTCGTTAAGCGAGGGTACATTAATGATGATAACGCCCAATCGGTGATAGAGGTCTAACCTGAAGTTTTTACTCTCTACTTCTTCCAACAGGTCTTTGTTGGTAGCCGCAATTACCCTTACATCCACATTGATATCTTTATCACCCCCTACCCTCGTAATCTTACCTTCCTGCAGTGCCCTCAAGACTTTCGCCTGTGCACTCAGGCTCATATCGCCAATTTCATCCAGAAACAGCGTACCACCATGCGCCTGCTCAAATTTCCCAATTCGCTGTTTTACCGCTGAAGTAAACGAGCCTTTCTCGTGCCCAAACAGCTCACTTTCAATTAACTCACCTGGTATAGCCGCACAGTTTACTTCTATCAATGCCCCTTTGGAACGGTTGCTTTTTTCGTGGATCCAGCGAGCCACCAATTCCTTACCTACCCCATTTTCGCCCATAATCATCACACGAGCTTCCGTAGGCGCCACTTTATCGATCGTTTCTCTGATTTTTAAGATCGGATCGCTTTCGCCAATCATCTCTTCTACTTTAGACGCTTTTCTACGCAGGACTTTGGTTTCGGTTACCAAATTGGTTTTGTCCATTGCATTACGAATGGTAATCAACAGCCGATTTAAGTCCGGGGGCTTGGAAATATAATCGTAGGCTCCTTTTTTCACTGCTTCTACAGCAGTTTCGATGGTACCATGCCCCGAAATCATGATGATTGGGACATCTGCATTCACTTCGTTTACTTTCTCCAGAAACTCAATACCGTCAATTTTAGGCATTTTAATGTCACACAACACAACATCGTAGGCCTTCTCCTTAAATCGCTTCAGCCCTTCTTCTCCATCTCCGGCTTCATCAATTTTGTACCCCTCGTACGATAATATTTCTCCTAAAGTCTTCCGTATTGCTTTTTCGTCATCAATTATTAAAATATTCGACATAGTATTTCTCCGAAATGGTTTTGTATTGCCTTTAAATAACGGCTTTTATTTGTAAATGACAGCCCACAAAAATATGAAATTAGTAGGTGCCAACAGTCTCTTTGCAAATTTTTAGAATTTGCAGCATAAGAAATCCGTGTTAAAAAAAAGACCCTCCAAACGATGGAGGGTCTGCTAATTCGGGTTAGTGCTGTTTTACATTACAGACTTTCATCGTGCTGTGAAATATCCAGCCCTTGCTCTTCCTCTGCTTCCGGCACCCTGATCGGATGTATAAAGTCCACAAGTTTAAAAACTATAAATCCCATTGCGAATGAAAAGGCTACTGCTATAGCACACCCTAAGAGCTGGGTAAAGAAAAATTCTGTGCCACCATACAGCAATCCGTCCCTTCCGTCCGGGTTAATTTTAGTGCTTGCAAAAACACCTGTGAGTATCATCCCCACGATACCGCCAATTCCATGACAGGGAAAAACATCCAGCGTATCATCAATACCAGCTTTGTTTTTCCAAAAAACGGCTACGTTGGAAATGATGGCAGCAATAAAACCGATAAACACACTTTGCGGCAATCCCACGAAACCGGCTGCTGGTGTAATAGCCACGAGCCCCACCACGGCTCCTATACAAAAGCCCATAGCGGATGGTTTTCTACC
Organism: uncultured Terrimonas sp.; assembly: GCA_964604365.1. GTDB lineage: Bacteria > Bacteroidota > Bacteroidia > Chitinophagales > Chitinophagaceae > Agriterribacter. The sequence continues at coordinate 33,990 of CAZRYS010000025.1, read as the reverse complement.
TCTTATAGCATCAAAAAATATCCAGGAAAGCCCCGCCGCTGCTGACGCCAAATTAGTGTTAGCGAACGCATCTACAGCCAGGCTACCGGCTGAAAGTGCCGAACCCGCATTGAAACCAAACCATCCGAACCACAGTAAGCCTGTACCAAGCAACACATAAGGTACCCTGGCAGGTTTAACATATTCTTTATTGATCAAAACCTTCCTTTTTTTCAGCACCATTGCCCCTACCAACGCTACACAGCCCGCCGACATATGTACCACTGTTCCCCCGGCAAAGTCCAAAACGCCCATTTTTGCCAACAGCCCGTCTGGATGCCAGGTCCAGTGCGCTAACGGTGCATAAATAAGAACGCTGAACAGCAGCATAAATAAAACATAAGAAGTGAACCTGATCCTTTCGGCCGTTCCGCCCACCACCAGGGCGGGTGTTATAATAGCAAACTTCATTTGAAACAAGGCAAAAAGCAGGATGGGAATCGTCGGCGCACCTCCCCACGGGGCATGTCCATTTAACTTATTCATGAAAAGGAACTCGGAAGGGTTTCCGACAATTCCGCCGATAGACTCGCCAAAAGCCAAGCCAAATCCCAATGCCAACCAAAGTATACTAATCAGCCCGGTAGCCACAAAACTCTGCAACATGGTCGATATCACATTTTTCTTTCCAACCATACCTCCGTAAAAAAACGATAGTCCCGGTGTCATCAATAGTACCAGCGCCGCAGATATAAGCACCCATGCCGTATCCGCTGCATTATATACCTCACCACCATCATAATCAGCTACAATGGGCATAAAGATTGCTGCCACAGAAAATATCGCGAGTAAAATAAACGGAACAGCGTTGTTAATTTTAGTCATATTAATTTATTTAACGTCTTTAACAATTTAGTTTGGCTAGAAATAGATGATTGCAGCGAGAAGAAAGGTTCCGGTTGATTTAACCGAAGGATTCAATTCGTCTTTCTTGTAAAAAATGGGGTCTTTTGCGCTGTCCAGTCTAAACTCTGGAATTATTACAATATTCTGATGCGGTTTGATATTGGCTGATAGAGTACTTTGAAACAAGCTTGTATTGATTCCTGTTACCTGTTTTTTATCATCAAAATATTCTCCACGCAATGTTAATCCGAATTTATCTGTCGCATCCAAATTGAGATATAATGCAGAGCCCCACCAGCTATTGAAATCTCCACCATGTTCCTTGTAGGATTTTACCGTACCATCGTATCCGATATTAAACTTTTCGGATAGTTTGCCAGTAGCCGTTAACCCTACCTGGTGACCTGTTCCCTCTTCCATATCTTTTCCGCCGGCATAGTTTAAAAACGCACTAAAGTTTTCAAAAGTGGTATTAAGTTGGGCCAGGAAATTTTTGTTTCCAAAATTTGCGCTGATCAAATCATTAGGATTCGCAATTCCTGCCATCAGCCCAAAATGATCGCTGAGTGCTAATTCTGCTTTGATACCGGTATGCGAAAAAGGTCCATAAGAAAACATATAACTCATGCTATAGTTTCTGTTTAACTGTGGATCCAGCAACTCGTAACCCACATGGGTACCAAACTTACCCATGATGAATTTAATTTTCTCCGTGGGTGCGTAACTAACATATGCCTGCTTAATTGCCTGCAATACTCCGTCTTCAGCATATGAAAACTCTCTTGCTCTTTGACCAAAACCAAGATCCAACGTAGCAGATATTTTGCCACTGGTATATACACCCGTTACCGATGCCATACCCAACTCAAAAGAATTCTGCGAATTGGTGAAACTCGTATGATTATTAAATACCGGATCCCCATCAAAAGAAGCGTTTTTAGGATTGGTGAAATTGTACCGGTAATAGGCATCTACAAACCCAGATACCACGAAGTTGCTTTTTGTAGTTGAATCCTGTGAAAACGCGGTTGAAACGGTCATTACAACCGTGGATAGTGCAAGAATTTTTCTTAACATTGCAGTTGATTTTTAAGTTTAGGAAAGGGTACAGTTTTAAACCTGGTCAGAGGTTTTTAAATAACTGTACCTTTTCTATGTAAGAATGGATGAAAACTATTGTTACAAAGTGGTCGTTTCTTCTTCAGTTATTTTTCCATTGTTATGCACCAGCAGCGTACCCTGGAGGTATTTCTCATTGTGTTGAGTCGCATCAAGCCCGATTTCTTCATCCTCAGCACTCACCCGAAGCGGCAGGATAAAATCAATAAACTTGAAGATCAGGAAGGAAACCACAAAGCTATAAACCACAGATATCAGCATTGCTTTCACCTGTATAAAAAAGAATGCCGGATTTCCGTAAAACAAGCCATTGGCCCCATCTTCATTTACTGTAGTGGTCGCAAATACTCCGGTTAACAGCATCCCTACCATTCCACCAATACCGTGACAGGGAAATACATCAAGCGTATCATCAAGTGTAGACCTTTGTTTGTAATACACGGCAATATTGGACACCAATGCTGCTGCCAGTCCGATAAAAATACTTTGGGGGATAGCAACAAATCCTGCCCCGGGTGTAATGGCAACCAAACCTACCACAGCTCCTATACAAAAGCCCACTACAGAGGGCTTTTTGCCCCTCACCACGTCAAAGAACATCCAGCCAAGACCTGCTGCGGCAGCCGCAGTATTGGTAGTAACGAAAGCGGAGGCAGCAAGAGAATTAGCACCCAATGCAGAACCAGCATTAAAACCAAACCATCCAAACCACAGCAACCCGGTACCAATTAATACATAAGGGATGTTGGCAGGAGGAATTTCCTTGTGTTCTAAATGGGTTTTTCTGCGTTTTAACACCAAAGCGCCAGCCAAAGCAGCACATCCGGCGGAAATATGAACAACTGTACCTCCGGCAAAATCGAGAGCGCCCATTTTAAAGAGAAATCCGTCGGGATGCCAGCTCCAATGGGCTAAAGGAGCATACACCAGAATGGCAAATAAGGAAATAAAAAGAATATAAGCAGTGAAACGGATTCGTTCCGCTACAGCGCCTACCACCAGACCGGGTGTGATGATGGCAAACATCAACTGAAAAACAGAGAATAATGTTTTTGGAATAGTAGGTGCCCCACTCCAGGGTTCCCCCGACGCTACGTCTTTATAAAAAAGATGCGTCATCGGATTTCCAATAAACCCGCCTATATCTTCTCCAAAGCAAAGACTAAAACCAACAAAAATCCAAAGAACGCTTACCACTCCGGCTGCCACCACACTTTTCATCATCGTGGATATTACGTTTTTCCGATGAACCATACCGCCGTAAAAGAAAGCAAGTCCGGGGGTCATTAAAAATACCAATGCGGCAGCTACCACCACCCAGGCAATATCCGAAGAATTATAAACCCCTTCAGGGTCCGCATAGTCTGGAACCGGTTTGATGAAAATGGCGGCTATCGCTATAATAACCAAAATTGCAAAAGGCGCCGTCTGTTTAAATGTTCTTTTTGACATTAGTGATGGATTAAATTAAAAAAATAATAATTTGTTATTTTTAAACAAAACTATGCATATTTTGAATATTTGAAAACAAAATTATTAACATTTTAAAAATAATCATTCATTAATTATTCAACATTGTAATATCTATTTTTTTACAATAAATTGATTATCAAATAAAATAGAGAAATTGCACGAAAAAATAAATTATATTACATTTTTAAATATTTATATTTTATAAAATAAAAAAACTGCCAATTGGCAGTTTTTTGCAAAATTTTTGAATTGATTTATTTTTTTAATTCGGCTATTTCAGCTTTGAGTTTTTCTATTTCTATTTTTTGCTCTTTAAGAAGCGATACGATTCTATGCGTCAACTTTTCCTCGTCTAATGTCTTTACTTTCTTTGTGCGATAAGCATTTTTGCCATACATATACTTTACCTCTTTTTCCACAACCAACTCAGGAAACATATCCATCAGTTCCCTTTCAACCTGGCTAACAGCTGTCTTGGTGCCTGTCGTTTCCATATATTTGAAACTACTAATATTGGTCTCTTCAGAAGGCTCCGTATTTTTTACAATATCCGGCTGCGCAAAACCCAAAAATGAAAAACAGGAAAATGCAATTAACAATGAATATACTTTTAAATACATATAGTTTGATTTTAGAAATTTAAAAAATGAGTACAACGATTGCGTTAAGCAATGAAAAGATTATTGTTCCGGAAACTATCCTAGCTGATTGGGGGGAGGCGAAAAAACAGCTTCAAAAGCTGACAGTATATTATGGGTGATCATTCCAAACAACAAGTTGCCATCAGCATCCAAAAAACCAGAGAGCGATATGTCAAATGAGTGGTAATAATCCCTGGTTGTTTCATTTTCTTTTACTGAATCTTCTGTGTGCGCAGAAGCCGAAGCTTCCGTTATTGTATCAGTAAGTAGCCTGGAAGCAATAACACTCTGCACAATGCTGCCTCCTGCAAAAGCCAGCAGAAGAAAAAGCGTTGTTATAGATTTTATTATTGCGTTCATAAGTATAGCAAAAATAACCTCCAGAGCGCTTTTAAACAAGTACGCTTAACCGATGTCCTGGTTTTGCATGCTCAATATTGGCAAGTAACATACTTTAGATTTCGGATTGGATTTCCAAAGCAATCGGCACACCGTTTTCAAATAACTTTTTTAAGAAAACGGGAAAAATAATCAACCCAAATGTGTGTTTCTTACCGCCAATTTTAAGAAAAGTGACCGCCAGCTAAATATGAATAAAAATCACCAATCGTTATGATTTTAAGATTTTTTTAAGATTTCCGGCGGAAGAAAATATGCTAACCTATTATCACGCCAGCCTGGCAAAAGCATCGAAAGAACACTTATAGTTTGTGTAGCTTTCATGTGTTTTGTTATCGTGCGGCTTTGGGGTGTGGGCACCTGCCTTTCTATCCTGATAAATCCCCGATACACAACTCTCTTATTTCCCAAAGCTGCTCCTGTGTATAAGGAATATCTTTATTTTCAAAAAGCCATCTTTCTAAAAAGCGTTTGTGTATCCGAATTTTGAATTCGCTAATTTCTCCGGGAGCGATTTCCGTTTCAAAAAGCAAGTCGTTCGCAAAATTCTCCGGCGATGAATTTTGTAGAGTGAAATCAAACAAAATACCATCATATTTCAAGTAACAATGTGCTTCAGGTATATACATCAAATTCGCTTTTGATAAGGTATTCGCCACCTTCGGCGTATTGGTTGTGTTCATTCTAAAAATCCCAATTAACAATTGAATGTTATTGAAGTCATTTTCGGCAGCTAATTGTTTTAATAACGCATGTTTTGTGCTACAGGTTCCTCGATTCTCGGCAAAAATGATCTTCAAATCGTCTTTATTTGAATTACGTCCGTAACGTAGATTTTTTACATATTCTATTGCCTGAAGGAATGTCAGAATTCCTTTTCTCAAAAACTCCTTTGAGATTTCTCCATCTGGTCTTATATCAAAATCGGGAAGTTTGTTCATCGGGTACTATTGACTAGATTATATACAATAAACTATACTACCAGACATTATCCGATATCAGTTGTAAAAAATCTTCTTCCAAAATAGCATAAAAGTAATTATCAACCCATTGCCCTCTGATTAGCAATTTCTTTCTTTTCATTCCCTCCCGTGTCATACCAACTTTTTCAAGCACTCTGCGGGAAGCAATATTTTCGACGGCACACCCAGCCTCGATTCTGTGTAGCTGGCATTCATTAAATCCAAAAGCTAAAAGCTCTTTCAAAGCCTCCGTTGCATAACCTTTCCCCCAGTGGGCAGGATGAATTTTATACCAAACCTCTGCGGTCTTATAATCAGGCTTACCAACATTCAAAGCCATAAGTCCGACAAATTGTTTTGAGTCTGTTAAACGTAAACAAAAAACACATAAGGTCGGAGGTGTTGCATTTTGCTCTGCCAACCACTCATTAATAATATCTTGTGTTTGAAGTATTGTTTCCGGAATTCCTAACGTGTTATATCTATCCGTTGCCGGCAAAGAATGCAGGTGGTGAACATCAGCTATGTCATCAAGCGATACCTGTTTAAAATTAAGTCTGTATGACTGAAGATTCATATCAAAGGATAGTTGATTGATAACATACCTATAACCGGAATTAATGTCTTTACGAAAGCTGTTACCTTCAATGTTTCTTCACATCATGCTATTGCCAAAGCACATTTACAATTTTCCAGCCCCCATTCAGTTTGACCATATGCGTATAGTCGATTCAATCGTCAGCAATTAGTTTTACAGATGCTGTTCGCTCCGAAACATCCAACAGTTTTACCTCCTATCTCTAAACTGTCCTGTTTCGTTTGCCCCAAAACGTGACTACCTGCCAGTATAAGTCCAAGACCAATAAAAATGCTTACACAAGTACTATTTCTATTTACTTCCATGTTGTAATAATTTACGGTCGAAGTAACCTGATTAAAAATTGTCGAAAAGTAATGAAAAGCAAACAAGTTTGTTACAATTCAATAATAGCCTCCGCAATATTGGACCATTTGTATTTTTGTTTTTCCGAAACCAATCCCGGTAGAAACCGCTCTCCGCCTTCGTCACAAAATTGCAATATCTTTTGCGCAATCGACTCAGCATTTGGCTCCGCGATCAGTCCGGCAACACCATCTGGCACCATAGCGGGCAATCCTCCCACATTGGTAACAATCATTGGTTTCTCAAAATGATATGCCAGTGGCGTTACACCGCTTTGCGTAGCATTCCGATAGGGTTGTATTACCACATCGGCGGCACACAAATAATACTTCACTTCGCTGTCCTGCACGAAGTCCGTTTTAAGGATTACAATATCTGCAATATCATTATTTTCGATTTGCTGCAGATAAGCAGCACCGTCTTCATAAAACTCGCCGGCCACCAGCAATTTGATATTCTCCGGGCGCTTTTTCTGTTTTACTATTTTCATAGCGTCCAATAAAATATCAAGCCCTTTATACTTCCGGATAAAACCAAAAAACAATACTACATTGCCCGTGGGCTCCAAACCCAGGTAATCTCTTGCAACAGTTTTGCCAATCTTTTCCCCAAAATTGTCATATAAGGGATGCGGGACAAACTTCGCCGGCTTGGATGGTTCTACCGTTCTTAAATCTGCCAGTACTTTTTCACTCATCGTAACAAAGGCATGCACCGGTTGCAGAAAATACATTGTTAATAGCTTATCACCGGGACGTTTTTCATGCGGAAATATATTATCGGCGATACAAACAATTTTAGTTTTCCTATTCTTCCTTATGCGGCGCAGAATGGTGCCCAGGCAGGCGCCCATAAAAGGCAACCAATATCGAACGACAATGATATCAGGTGCCAGCCCCCGGAGTTCATTGCCTACCGACCACCAGTTGAAAGGATTAATAGAATTGATCCGAACCTTAATGGTCAGATCGGCTGGTGCGGGCTCTGCCGAGTATTGTGTAGTGCCGGGAAAAAGAAAACCAGGGTATTGCAAGGAGAAGGTATAAATGTCTGCATCCCACCCTGTCGACTGAAACTGCCGTGCCAAGCGTTCGTCATACGATGCTAATCCGCCCCGCAAAGGATGAGCAGGACCGATTATGACAATCTTTTTTTTCATTACAAATAGGAAAGGTTATATCCCTAGTTTCTTTTCAATGAGGTAATTGTTCCTTTCGGGTGCGCTACGCGAAATTAAGTCTCCGATAAACCCAGCCAGGAAAAATTGCGAACCCAGTAATATCAATGTGAGTGCCAGGTAGAAAGAAGGACGATTGGTTAACGCAAACTCGGGATCGATAAATTTACTGATCATCAGGTATACACTCGCCATCATCCCAATCAGAAAAAATACAGTACCCCATAAACCAAAAAAGTGCATGGGCTTTTTTCCAAACCTGCCCACAAACATGATAGAAGCCAGATCGAGAAAACCATTCACAAACCGGTTCCAACCAAACTTGGTGACGCCGTACTTTCTGGCCCGGTGTTCCACCACCTTCTCTCCTATCTTTCTGAAACCGGCCCACTTGGCTAACACGGGTATATAACGATGCATCTCTCCGTATACCTCTATGCTTTTGACCACCTTTTTGTTATATGATTTCAATCCGCAGTTGAAGTCGTGCAATTTTATTTTAGACATCCGGCTGGTAACCGAATTAAAAAACTTGCTGGGAATATTTTTAGTCAAGGTATTGTCGTACCGCACTTTTTTCCACCCGCTCACCATGTCATATTTATCTTCTGCGATCATACGATACAACTCCGGTATTTCATCCGGACTATCCTGCAGATCTGCATCCATTGTAATTACGACGTTACCCGTTGCCGCTTTAAACCCTTCGTTCAGAGCAGCACTCTTTCCATAATTTCGTTGAAACTTTATGCCCTTGACATTAGTATACTTTGCCGAGAGCTGTTCTATCACATTCCAGGAATCGTCCGTACTTCCATCATCTACCAAAATAATTTCAGTAGAGAGCCCATTGGTATGCGCTACTGAAATTATCCACTCGCACAATTCAGGCAACGACTCCTCTTCATTATATAACGGCACAACAACACTTAAATCCATTGTAGCTATATAGTTGTAGTTTCAGGAAAGTTTTGCGGAAACTCCGGCTTTTTCCTTTTAATGATTACGGAGATGATCAGGCTGATCACAAACCAGAAAATGCAAATGAAAGCATTGTTTAAAAGCAGTTTACCAAAGGAAAAATTGTTTCCCTTCATCGTTTCCTCCATCACCCGATCAATCTCTTCAGGCTTAACACCGAATTTTTTCATCATTTCAGCCGCCTTAACAGCACTTTCCTGTGTAAGCGCCTCCCTGAAAGGAACATCTACGAAATTAAACAAGACATAGTTAAACAACATACCAATAAGAGTGCCTATTACGAAGGTGGTAAAAGTCACTTTTAGTGCTTTGGCAAAATCAATATATCCACCATCAACACTTTTTTGTTTCAGTCCCGCCAATACTGCCACAATAACAGGCAGTAACATACCCAGATAGGCAATAGGACTTACGTATGCTTTCGCGCCCATTAGATATAATACCAAACCAAAAACAACAGATACCAACCCCGAAATCAACCCATACATTAATCCAACATCCGATTTTTTGTTTTCCATAAACCAATTTTAGTTTTGTGTAGAATGTAAAATTATTTTTTCACCATTAACGATCCCCAAAGGACGTCCTCTCAATTCCTCTCCAATAAAAGGTGTATTTTTTGACTTGGAGCGAACCTGTTTTTCAGTAAATCTATAATTCACTTCCGGATCAAACAACGTAAAATCCGCTACTGCGCCTTCTTCAAAAGACACTTCCGGTAAGTTAAATATTTTTCTCGGGTTTATACTGGCTAATGTCACCCACTGTCCGGCAGATATACCCACTGCACCGGCTACACCAAAAGCAGTTTCCAACCCAATCATTCCATTGCCAGCGTATTCAAATTCACAAACCTTGCTATCCCATTCCTGCGGAAAATGATGGCTGGCAACGCCTTCGATCAATCCCTGCACCAGGGCTTCTTTAATCGCCTCCCTGTTTTCTACGGTCCGGAGTGGCGGATTGACTTTTAAATTAGTATCGTAATTCTGTAAATCTTCATCAGAAAAATACAATTGATAAGGAGCAATGGAGCAAGTGACCCTGATTCCTTTTTTTCGTGCTGCTTCTATCAGTTGAACGGAACGAACCGAACTGATCCCGGTGAAATGAAGCCTGGATTCTGCATACGCTACCAACTCGATATCCCGTGCCACCAACATCTCTTCCGAGATAACGGGTTTACCCGGTAAACCGAGTCTTGTGGACACAACACCTTCATTCATCAATCCATGTGTGCCAATCGTTTTATCTTCGGGTACCTGCATCACCACGCCATCAAAAGCTTTCACATATTGCAGGGCTTTCAACATAACGCCGGCAGATTGTATCGGATTTTTTCCATCTCCAAAAGCAATGGCACCGTATGTAAACATATCATACATCTCTGCCAGCTCTTTTCCTTCTGCATTTTTTGTTACGGCACCAATCGGGTGTATACTCACGGGCAAACTTCTGCTCTTCTCCTTTATATACTCCACCTGCGATTTGCTATGTATGGCAGGATTGGTATTAGGCAATACAAATACATGTGTATATCCCCCTGCAGCCGCGGCCTGTGCTCCGGTTTCCAGCGTTTCCTTAAACTCTAGTCCGGGGTCGCAAAAATGAGCAAATACATCCACCCACCCCGGCGATAAATGCAATCCCTGCACTTCTATCACCTGATCAGCCTGTGCGTTTATTTCATCTGCTACCTGGCGAATGCGTCCATCCTGTAACAGTATATCTTTCTTCTGTTGATGCAAATGATGCCCCGGATATACAATTAAAGCCTGACGAATGAGGATAGTCATTTCTAAAAAATTATGCTAAGATACTCTATAATCGTTATTTACAATTTGCAACGGTGTATTTCAAAATTCTAACGGTTGACCTTTTTCCGGTCGGTGAAGACACCAACCCGTAATCCTACATGCAACTTTATTCTTACTGCCACCACCAGCCTGTATTTTTTTCAGCTGGTGAAGACACCACAGCCACCAACCGATAGGGCTCTTTTCTTACTGATCGGTGAAGCGCCCAATCATTCTTCACCTAATAAGCCTGTGCAAATAATACCCGTTGTTCACTAGGATTACCCGTTAGCACACATACACCATTTTCTTTTTTGTTATCGAGCGGAATACATCTTATGGTCGCTTTGCTCAACTCTTTGATCTTTTCTTCTGTTTCTGGGGTGCCATCCCAATGGGCCGAGACAAAACCTCCCTTTTCCGTAAGCACTTTCATAAAGTCATCCCAATTATCTACGGGTGTGATATGCTCATTTCTGTACTGTAGTGCCTTATCAAACATCGCCTGTTGAATTTCTTCCAACAGGTTGATGATATATACCGGCAGTCCATCCATGGTAACCGTTGTTTTCTCCCGCGTATCCCTCCGCGCCACTTCTGCCGTATTATTTTCTAAATCTCTGGCACCTATCGCGATGCGTACCGGCACTCCCTTTTTCTCGTACTCTGCGAATTTCCACCCTGGACGGGTATTATCGTTGTCATCATACTTCACCCGTACGCCAGAAAGCTTCAGTTCATGCATAATCTCCTTTACCTTATCATCCACTTTCGCCTTTTGTTCTTCCCCCTTATATATAGGTACAATCACCACCTGAAGTGGGGCAATCCGGGGTGGCAGTACCAGCCCCTCGTCATCGCTGTGCGCCATCACCAGTGCTCCAATCAGTCGGGTAGATACCCCCCATGACGTAGCCCACACATATTCCTGTTTATTTTCTTTACTTAAGAATTGTACTTCAAAGGCTTTGGCAAAATTCTGTCCCAAAAAATGCGAAGTACCTGCCTGCAATGCTTTCCCGTCCTGCATCAGTGCTTCTATACAATAAGTTTCTTCAGCCCCTGCAAAACGTTCGTTAGGTGACTTCAATCCTTTGATAACGGGCAATGCCATCCAGTTTTCTACGAACGCTGCATATACCCCCAACATTTTTTCGGTTTCCTCTATTGCTTCTGTGGCTGTAGCATGCGCAGTATGTCCTTCCTGCCAGAGAAATTCTGCGGTACGTAAAAATAGGCGGGTGCGCATCTCCCATCTTACCACATTTGCCCACTGATTTACTAATATTGGCAAATCACGGTAGGATTGTATCCACGTTTTATAGGTATTCCAGATAATGGCTTCGCTGGTAGGTCTCACTACAAGTTCTTCTTCCAGCTTTGCTTCCGGATCCACCATCAGTTTACCGGGTTTTGAAGGATCGTTTTTAAGGCGATAGTGGGTTACTACCGCACATTCTTTGGCAAACCCTTCGGCGTTTTTCTCTTCGGCTTCAAACAGGCTTTTAGGTACAAAAAGAGGGAAATAAGCGTTGACATGCCCCGTTTCCTTAAACATTTTATCCAGTTGATCCCGCATATTTTCCCACAACGCAAACCCGTACGGTTTAATCACCATACATCCCCGAACAGCGGAATAATCGGCCAAACTACCTTTGATTACCAGGTCATTATACCACTGAGAATAATCTTCTTGTCTTGACGTGATTTCCTTACTCATAAATTATTGTAATTCAGACTTTTCATATATCAATATATCCACATGTAGCCAGCATAGTTCTAGGAATTTTCAACTATTTTGAATACATTAACAGCAGAATTCAGCAAATGTAGTAACTTCATACTGTAATTTTAAAACGTGATATTATGAACACCAGAATTTTACTTTTAGCAGTCGCTGCAGTAGGTTTAGGTAGTTGTTCTACGATATATAAATCCGGACAAACCCCTGACGATGTATATTATTCGCCTGCCCCGCAGCAACGTGTTGCTTATAATCAGCAAAACGAAGACTACGATGAAGATGTGTATGCGTCCACGGGTAATGGTGAGTACGTAAATGTACAAACAGACCAGGACCGTCTGGCGTATTCTGCAGAGGATAATTACCTGCGGATGAAAGTTAGAAACAGATCGATGTGGTCTTCACTAGACTACTATGATCCATACATGGGCGGATTTGGAATGAGCCCTTTCTACGGAAGTGGTTTCAGAATGGGCATGGGTATGGGAATGGGCTTTGGTGGTTTAGGTATGGGTTATGGCTCCATGTATAATCCTTATTGGGGCATGGGTGGAATGGGTATGCACGGTATGTATGGAATGGGGGGTATGTATGGCATGTACAATCCTTATTGGGGAATGGGCGGAATGGGTATGTGGGGTATGAATAGTTTTTATAATCCATACTGGGGAATGAACAGCTTTTACAACCCTTATTGGGGTATCGGAGGCGGCTTACATGGTAATATTACAACCCGTCCTGCCAGTTCTTACGCTCCTCGTACCAGCAACCTGGGCAGATATAGTGGCAGCCGCGTAAACAATGCCAATACCTCTGGCAGAAATGCACCGGTGCGGGTGTTCAGAAACAATGATAATGGTAGCTATGTTAATCCTGGTTCTACCAACACCAGTGGTCGCACCCGGTCTACTTTCGGGAACGACAACAGCAGACCATCCAGAAGTTTTGAATCTCGCAGCAATAGTGCGCCAACAAGGTCATTTACACCTAGTTCTTCCTCTGGAAGAAGCAGTGGTGGAAGTAGTGGTGGTGGCAGCGCCCCCTCACGCAGCAGTGGTGGAGCAGGTAGAGGTGGAAGATAGTCGGACACTTTGTTGAAATTCTAAATTGCATTTCAGACCTTAGAAATATTATAACCAAAAAGAGCGGAGAACCGCTCTTTTTTAGCTTAATGCATTACAATTACTATGATCAAAAGACTCTTAACAATCTCAATTCTGTCAGCTTCATTCTCTTTTCTCTATGCGCAGGAACCAATAGACGCGTTACGATTCAGTTGGCTCACCACTCCACAAGGTTCTGCCCGAGCACAATCCATCGGTGGAGCAACAACCGCATTAGGTGGGGACATATCGGCTTTATATACTAACCCTGCGGGTTTGGGTGTATACAAAACCAGTGAGTTTGTACTTTCTCCAGGGATGTCATTTAATAATGCGCAGAGTAACTATCGTGGGTCGACAGCCACGGACAGTAAAAGCAACTTTAATTACGGTCCTATCGGGCTCGTTTATGCCATGCCGTCCTATTCCGGTAGCAAATGGAAAACCACTGCGCTGGGAATATCCATCAACCGCACGGCTAATTTCAATAGTAAAATCTTTACCTCCGGCAGTAATAATCAAAGTTCATTTTCTGAAAAATACCTGGACCAACTCATTCGTAACAATGCTACCAACCTTAATAGTGCTACACGAGACTATCCTTACGGAGCGAGTTTAGGACTCAATACCTATCTTATTGACCCTACATTTGATGCAGACAACAAAGTAGATGGATATGCAAGCAATGCCTCTGTAGCAACGGGTTTAAATCAACGTCACTCGATTGATACAAAAGGGAACATTTCCGATTTTGCTATTGGTTTGGGATCTAACTACAATGATGTTTTCTTTATTGGCGGATCGCTCAACATCAGTACACTGACCTACAATCGTACAAGCACTTTTACAGAATCTGATGCCACTACCAATACCAATAACGACTTTAATTATTTCACTGCAGTAGATTACTTAAAGACCGACGGCGTAGGGGCGGGTGTTAAACTGGGCATTATGGCAAAACCGGTAGAAGCGTTTCGTGTGGGACTTAGTTTTCAAAGCCCTACCTGGTATTCATTTAAAGACACTTATACTGCTGATTTAACAACTGATACAGAAGGATACGAAGGTGTGAAAAGGCAAAGCTCCGTTGATCTTAATGAAGGTTATGCGGGTGAGTTTAATTACCGCTATCGGACACCGATGAGACTGGCCGTAGGAGCTTCTTACTTTTTTGGCGCGCAGGGTGACGTGAAGTCTCAAAAAGGATTTATCAGTGCCGACCTGGAATATGTAAACTATAAACAGGCTACCATGAGCGCACAAAGTGGCAATAATAATGACAGGCAGTACTTTCAGGATTTGAACAATACCATAGACAAGGTCTTTAGAAGTGGAGTAAATGCCAAAATAGGTGGTGAACTAAAATTTGAAACAGTTATGGTAAGAGCCGGATTTGCTTATTACAGTAATCCTTATACCGATAGATTTTTCTACGCTAATCCCGGGGATAATGTGAATGCAAGCAGAACCAATATTACCGGAGGACTGGGCTGGCGCAACAAGGGTGTATTTATTGACCTGGCTTGTGTGTATCAAATGTATAAAGACGGGTACTATCCATACGAACTGGATGACAACCATTTTGATGTTGCAAAACTTAAGCAATCACAGGTGAATGTTTTGCTGACTGTCGGCTTCAAGTTCTGATAAAACATACAGTCTTAACGGCAGTTCGTATCTTTATTGTTCAAATAAGCCATTCTTATGAGCATTGGAACTTTTAGCTATCCACTGCCTGCCAATGAGCCTGTATTAAATTACGGACCGGGCAGCCAGGAAAAAAAGACACTCAAAAAAACACTGGCGATACTCAAAAAAGAGAAAGCCGATATTCCCATGTATATAGGGGATAAAGAAGTAAGAACCGGTAGAAAAATATCGGTACATCCCCCACACGAAACGGCACATACCTTAGGTTTTTTTCATGAGGGTACGCAACAACACGTGCAGCAAGCGATCGACGCTGCCCTTCAGGCAAAATCTGCCTGGGAAAATACCAGTTGGGAAAACCGGGCAAATATATTTTTGAAGGCTGCCGATTTGATTGCGACCAAATACCGGTCGTTTATGAATGGCACTACGATGCTGGGGCAAAGTAAAAATGTTTACCAGGCGGAAATAGATGCGGCTTGTGAGATGATTGACTTCCTGCGTTTTAATGTGCATTTTCTCAGTGAGATTTACAAGCAACAACCCATCAGTAGTCCAGGTATCCATAACCGTATGGAATGGCGGCCGTTGGAAGGGTTTGTGCTGGCAGTATCTCCCTTCAATTTTACGGCAATCGGAGGCAATCTGCCCACGTCAGCAGCTATGTGTGGTAATGTGGTAGTGTGGAAGCCTGCTTACACCCAGGTATATTCTGCTCAGATGTTTATGTTGATCCTGAAAGAAGCAGGTCTGCCGGATGGTGTTATCAACTTGATTTATGTAGATGGTCCTGTTTTGGGAAAGGTTTGTTTTTCGCATAAAGATTTTGCCGGAGTTCACTTTACGGGATCTACGGGTGTTTTTAACCAGATGTGGAAGACTATTGGTGAAAACATTCCGAATTACCGAACCTACCCCCGAATAGTAGGTGAAACAGGCGGAAAAGATTTTGTAGTTGCCCACCATAGTGCCGATCCGGAAGTAGTGGCCACAGCCCTATTGCGAGGCGCCTTTGAATTTCAGGGGCAAAAATGTTCGGCGGCCTCACGGGCTTACCTACCCGATAATATATCTGACGCCGTAAAAAAGCATTTAAAAGCTGGGATTAAAAGCTTTTCAATGGGAACTGTGGAAAATTTTTCGAACTTTATCAATGCCGTTATAGATGAAAAAGCTTTTGACAGGATTAAGCAATATATTGACAATGCCCGTAAGGATAAGCAGGCGGAAATTATTATTGGTGGAAAATGTGACAAATCGAAAGGGTACTTTATAGAACCTACTGTGATAGAAGCCAAAAAACCGGATTACATCACCATGCGGGAAGAGATATTTGGACCGGTATTGACCATTTACGTATACAAAGCCGACAAATTTGAAGAGGCCCTGGAACTGGTGAACCAAACTTCACCCTATGCACTTACCGGTTCTATCCTATCCACAGACCGGCAGGCCGTGGAGCTGGCTACCAGTGTACTACGGCAGGCTGCTGGTAATTTTTATATCAACGATAAACCGACTGGCGCTGTCGTAGGGCAACAACCTTTTGGTGGCGCCCGGGCCAGTGGTACCAACGATAAAGCAGGCAGTATATTGAACTTATATCGTTGGCTAAGTGCCAGAACCATCAAAGAAACTTTCAATCCACCGACGGACTACCGCTATCCATTCATGGAGGAAAAATAGAGTATATTCGTTGTCTTAAAATTTTATATCGTGAAGACCATACTGGATACATACCAGTTGAACCTTACAATTCAAAGGCTGGGATTTGAAATCATAGAGCGACATACGGACCTGGAAAAAATGGTATTGATTGGCATTCAGCCACGGGGTGTTTTCTTCTCTGATCGCATTGCTGCACATATTCAAAGCGTTTATCCCGACCTGCAATTGAAATACGGAAAATTAGACATCACTTTTTACAGAGACGATGTACGCAATGAACTACATACCGCTAACAAAACAGAGATTCCGTTTTCGATAGAACAAAAAGAAGTGGTGCTGATAGATGATGTATTATATAAAGGCAGAACCACCCGTGCTGCGTTGGACGCTTTGATGGCATTTGGTCGGCCGGCAAAAGTAGAACTCTGTGCACTTATCGACAGACGTTTTAGCCGTGAATTGCCGATTCAACCCGACTATTGTGGAAAAGCGATTGACTCCAGTCTTTCCCAGCATGTGACCGTGGAGTGGGAAAAAGAACAGGTGATTTTACATGGATAATTGAATGATATCCTTACTTCCATAATACTCAAATCCCCACCCATCGGTGGGGATTTGAGTATATATTCCCTAAAATAGCAATTACAATACATCCAGCAACTCCACCTCAAAAATGAGAATAGAGTTCCTAGGTATCACTATCACACCCGTAGAAGGATTTTTTACATCACTATTGCCGTAGCCGAGGTATGGTGGAAGATATAAAGTCATTTTCCCTCCAGCTTTTATCTTTTTCAACCCCAACTGCCAACCGGCGATTACATTACCTACCTGGAAGCCTACCGGCTCTGTGGCCTGATCAAACACCGTACCGCTGGTAAGCGTACCCTTATATTTCACGGCTACCTGAGAACAAGCTACCGGCGTAACAGTGCCCGTGCCGGGCGTTGATATCTTATAAAAAAAGCCGGTACTATCCTGCGTATAGTCAACAATATTATTGTCATCAAGATACTTTTTCACATTCACGATCTGCGAGTCCACTTTGGTTACTGTAGTAATGTCCTGGTAAGGGCAACCGGGATCTTTACTTTTTAAACAACCAGAAAAATAAACGCCTGCTGTCAACAGGGCTAATCCAAATAAAACCTTTTTCATATACTAATTAAAACTTTTACTCTTTGATTAAGAACTTAGTCAGAACGTTGCATTCGTTCCTTTTCTTCTTTCACTTTTAACTCCCTGTATCGTTGCTCCCGCATATCCCATTGGTGTTTTTTATTAAATATGGCAAAAAAACACACTATCAAAATAACGGCAACGATCAACACAAGGGGATTGAAACTACTATTGCGGATCATCGCTGCCCGCTTGTACCACCCAGACATAAAATTCAGCAAAATAGGAAGGGTAAAAACAAGCCCCAGCGGCAATCCAATGAGTAATTGGCGAAAGGCCTTTTTGTCTTTGTCCCTGTTTACTTCCCAGTATTGCAAAAATTGTTTTTCTTCTTCACTTAACATAACCCGCATCATTAAACGGCAAATATATTGAGCCTGCCATAAAGTTCGGGTAATTATACTGCTAAAACAGGAATGACGATGCACTAACTGCCTCACTGTGCTGATTATCAATATATAAAAATAGATTTTTCACATTTCCTTAAGAAATGTGAAAAATCCTCAAAACCATATAACTAACCATTTTTGGGTCTTTAGCCCAGCTTTGGCGGCAATATGAGCCCAGTGATAATACTGAAAAGTTTTATCCGTACTCATTGCTACAAAAATCCCTCCTTCAAAACGCGGCAGATTAACGGAACTTATATCACTACCATCACTTTCACGAGTCGACATAGGCACCGATGCAATCCGCAAATGCTTATGAAGATCTCGCGTGGGTAAATATTGAAGCTGTTATTTCTCTGTTCCGATACCGCAATATAACCTGTTCCGTCCTCCATTTTATATATAGATATCTCCTCCTTGTCAACTTTCAATTCAACTTGTCCAAAGATTGTCGGAATCTATCACTTTTAACTTTAAATAACCGCTTTGTGCAGCTAATGACGTAGTAAGCAGGATAAATATAACACTGCATACCAGCGATGTGACTCCATAGCTACCATTAATTTGGCGCAAAAGTATCTCCGCTGTATGGAAACACTATTAAAAGCATATCACCATAGCATTAAGCGGATAACCTTTCCATATCAGCATACATAACTGGCTCCTATTCCTGGTGAGGGGTATGTGTCTTTACCTGTGGTACTTTCCACATTATCGAATCGGCTGCCGTTGCTTTATGAAGCTATTTAACCTCAACTAAACGGCATTGAATCTGGGATTTTACTTCTTAATTATTATATAACATAATTTTTAAAAATATTATGTAAATTCGGAAAACCTGTTACCATATGTTATGGAGAAAATTCAATGGTGAGCATATCCAGCTCCCCATCAAGGATGAAGTAAAAAACGCCATCCTCCGCGAAACACAAAAAGGATTCCATTTAAAAGTTTGCATCGGCACAGACTCCCAGGTAAAAGGGGCAGAAACTGAATTTGCCACCGTTATCGTCTTCTTAAGAGAAGGGCATGGAGGCTTCATGTTTATCCACAACGAAAAAACCAGGAAACAGTTCTCCATTAAAGAACGTATGCTGGTGGAAGTAGCGAAAAGCATAGAGATCGCTTATGAACTCTGCGACCTCTTTACCCGCTATGATGTGGATATGGAAGTGCATGCCGACATCAATACCAATCCCCAGTTTAAAAGCAATGAAGCACTCAGAGAAGCTATGGGCTATATATTGGGTATGGGTTTCGCCTTCAAAGCAAAACCTGAAGCCTTTGCCAGCAGTAGCTGCGCAAATAAGGTTGTAAACTAACGGAACATACAGCAGCAATTCTATTCTGCCGGAAAGCGGTGCGATACACCGCTGGTAATTTTGTCTCCCCTAAACTCACCTTTTTTCCTCCCGGTAAACTGTATTCCATTCCTCTATTGCAGCCAATACTTTATCTCTTCCTAATTTTTTTACAGCACTGGTAACGAAATGCGCTGGTAGGAATTCCCAGTTTTTTCGCAACGCATTCAGAAACGCCTTTACGTTTTTACTTACATCCTGCTGCGTTGTTTTATCTGCCTTCGTAAACACAATAGTAAATGGCACCTGCCACTCTCCCAGTTGATTGATGAACTGCAGATCGGATTGTTGTGGCGAATGCCTGGCATCTATCAAAACAAAAACATTCACCAGGTTTTCTCTTTTCTGAAGATAATCCTTCGTCATATTTTCCCACCCCTTACGCTGCTGTTGCGATACTTTCGCAAAACCATATCCTGGTAAATCCACAATATACCAACTGACCGGTGTTTTATTTTCGCTGCCGCTAACAATCTCGAAATGATTAATCATTTGCGTTTTGCCTGGTGTGCCGGAAGTTTTGGCCAGCTTCTGTTGATTGCATAACATGTTGATCAGAGAAGATTTGCCAACATTACTCCTTCCGATAAATGCATACTCGGGACGGTCGGGTGTGGGGCAGTGTTTGTAGTCTGGGCTGCTGATCAGGTATTTTGCAGAATGAATAATCATGATACTATTTCTTCGTTGCTTTAAATGTGCCGTTGGGTTGAATAAAATCTGCCGACTTTACCATATCATTTACCACTTCAAATTTTACTGAAAATCCATCAAGTATCTTCAGTTTAAAAGTATGGTCACCGATATACAAGGTTTCGTAGTCAGGCTGACCGGGTACAAAAACATACAATACATCACCCTTCAGGTAAACCCTGGCCGTCATACCACCGATGGCGTACTCCCCTGTGTATTTCTCTAACTCTTCTTTCGTGAGTGGTTTTGCTTTGGGTTGAAAAACAAATTCTATGGATTTGACACTCGGTTCAAAAGTGATGGTAAAGCTGCTGATCTTACCATCTTCACCGGTCCTGAAATTCACCCTGTTGCCACCGCTCGTTGTATCAATGCCTTCCAGCTTGTCAATCGCTTTTACTTCAAATACATCGTAGTGATAATGACGCAGCCAATACGATTTACCTGCGACGATGGCAAAAAGAGAATCGCTTTTTTGATAGACTTCCAGGTCGCCGTAACCAGGATGATTAAAATTTCCGGCATAGTCCTTCAATGCATGAGAAGGTTTAGTATCTGCTACTTTGGATGACTGAACCGATCCCTCTGCATCTTTTGCCACTTCTTTAGCTTTTTCTATTTCCTTCTTTCTATCTCCACTCCAGTTAATATATTTCAGCCCTAACAACTTATCGGTAATAATATTACGGGCAAGTGTTGGAACAAGAGAACCATTCTGATTGGCCAGCACAATAATGCCAATACTATCGCTTGGAAAAAAACTGGTGTTGGCAGAAAAACCATCGATATTACCACCATGGTCTACACGATAATGTCCCCGGTAGGACGAAAGTGACCAACCCAAACCATAATTAGCAACATGAATATCCGGGTTAACCGTACCAGGATATCCACCACTCACCGGCATATGCGCGGAGATAGCATTTTTGATATACCCCGATGGCAATATTTCTGTTCCTTTAAACTTTCCATCATTGATCCAGGTGATAACCCAATTGGCCATCTCAGTTACGGAGCTATTGATACTACCGGCCGGGCCCATTGCATCCAGATTAAAATAATCCAGTTTTTTGATCACCGAATCATTTTTCAATCCATATCCCAGGGCCGCATCCGAATCTTTTGCCATATCGGTTACACTAAGATTCGATCGTTCCATACCCAACGGACGAAATATCGCTTCACGAATATTTTGTTCCCAGGATTTTCCTGTAAGTTTTTCGGCTACTACCCCCTGTAACAAATACATAAAATTGTTGTACTGCCATTTCTCGCGAAGTGTAGCACTGGGCTCCAGGTATCGCATTCGTTGCACCAGGCTGTCCCTCGAACTGGTGGTAAACAGGTACCAGGAAAAATCATGCCGGGGCAAACCGGTACGATGACTCATCATATCCAGGGTGGTAATGCCATTATTCATTTCGTTATTATAGAAACGTACTGTTGGCAAATAATCTGTCACTGGTTTACTCAATGAAAATTTCCCTTCTTTTTCGAGTATACCTAACAGTGAAGCAGTAAATGCTTTTGTACAAGAACCTATAGCAAAAAGGGTATTAGCTGTTACCGGCTTCTTACCCTCATAATCTCTAAAACCAAAACCCTTACTGTATATCACTTTATCCTTTTCTACCACAGCTACGGCAAAACCCGCAGCATTCCAGTCTTTCAGCAATTTTGATAATGCAGTGTCCAGCCCCATTAATCTTTTATCTATCACCTGTTTCTTTTGCGCCTGCATACAAAGGCTCAAAAAAGCAAACAAAAAAGTCAAAGGAAGTCTTAGCATAGATATGATGTTTTAATTCAAGGCCTGATTAAGATCGTTAAGAATATCTTCTACATTTTCCATTCCTACGCTCATGCGGATAAGTCCATCTGTTATTCCAAATTGTTCTCTTTGTTGTTTGGGTACGCTATAGTGCGTCATGGAAGCCGGGTGGCAAAGGAGTGTATCGCAGGTTCCCAGCGATACCGTACGGGTGCAAAACTGCAGTTTGTTCATAAAATCAATGCCGCTCTGCAATCCTTCTTTTAACTCAAAACTCATCATCGCCCCCGGATGACGCATCTGCTTTTGCGCAATCGCATAGTCGGGATGATCAGGCAATCCATTGTAGTTAATAGCACGCACAGCATGGTGCCCGTTCAAAAAGGTGGCCACTTGTTTTGCATTGGCACAGTGCCTCTCCATTCTTAACTCAAGCGTTTTCATTCCATTTACCAGTAAAAAGGCATCGAATGGATTGCCATTTCCGCCTAAAGCCTTATAAGTGATATAAGCTCGTTCCGTCATAAAAGATATATCTTTTCCCAAAAAAATTCCGCCTATTGCTGTTCCGTGACCATTCAGAAACTTGGTGGTAGAATGTACTACAAAATCGACACCATACTTAAAAGGTTGCTGCAGATAAGGGGTTGCAAATGTGTTGTCACAGGCAACAAGCTTTCCATATTGCTTACCCAGTTTGGTAAGGGCTTCTATGTCCACACACTGAATGGTAGGATTCGCCGGCGTCTCCAGGTATATCATTTTAATAGCCGGATGGGCTTTCAATACCTCTTCCGCTACATTTAGGTCTCTAAGATCTGCTATCACTGAGTGTACGCCTTTCGCCGGCAATATACTGTTCATGTGCTCCTGCGTGCCGCCATACAGCGAATAATGCGACAACACCGCATCGCCCGTATCGAGCGTACTAAAAAGTAACGTACTGATGGCAGCCATCCCGGAAGAATGCAGGTAAGCCTTCAACTGAAGTGGGTTTCCTGACTCATCTGAGATACCGAAACTTTCCATTGCAGCAACTTTTCTCTCCGCTTCTGCAAAAGTGGGGTTTCCCCACCTGGAATATATATAGCCTTCTTCCTGGCCACTGAACCGGCGCATCCCCTGCTCTGCATCATCGTATACAAAAGTAGATGTTGCATAAATAGGCGTGATATGTGCATAGTTAGGGTCCTGTGTATGGCCGGCGTGGATTGCCAAAGAGCTGAAGCCGGAATACTGCTGCATTTTTTCTTTCATCGATGTACGTCTTTTATTCGGGAGCCTCAAAATTAACGCAAAACATCCATGCGTTGGAGCTTCCTATAGAATTTGACGACAAACCGCCGGGGAATTGTAACCACTGGGCGGCACTTTTTGTGAACCTAAACAAGTATTCCTGAAAATGGGCAAACTTGCCTTTCAGCACCAGCCTGGCCGATCGCCCGGGTATGTGTCTCCACATACCCACACCAGGAATACATCTTGTTTAAATAGACGGCAATGGTGGAGAACAGTGCCGAGAAGGAAATAGCATTCTGTTACAGAACTTGCTTCTTTTCAGTGTGTGAAATTCAAAGGTTATTCTATTGGTTGAATTTTGCCGCTATTACTCCCCTTTTCTCACTACCCATTTCCAAATCTCTTTCCAGGAAACTTTTTTACCGTACAATAAAATACCCGTGCGATAAATTTTAGCTGTCAACCAGGTAAAGAAAAGAAAGGTCAATATTAACAGCACCATAGAAATCACTAGTTGCCACCAGGGAACACCGTAAGTCACCCTCCCCATCATTACTATCGGTGAGGTGAGCGGGAACATACTACCGAATACAGCCAGGCTACCATCCGGGTCGTTTACGGCTTTCATCATGATCACAAAACCCAGTATCAGGGGCATCATCACCGGAAATACCAGTTGCTGTGCCTCCTGCTGGTCTTCGCTGACTACACTGCCTATAGCAGCAAATAGTGCTGCGTATAACAGGTATCCACCAATAAAGTAAAAGAGAAAACAAAAAAGAATCAAACCAATCGGTAAGGATCTTAACCCTTCGAAAGCCGCTGCCATGCCACTATTGCCAGCCTGCGCCACCGCAGCATCTATATCTCCTGGCGCCACCTGTTGCATTAATTGCGGAAATATCAGCGGAATAAACAACTGCAGTACTCCCATCAAAACAATCCAGATAGCAAACTGTGTTAAGCCCACTGCGCCAATACCTACAATTTTTCCAAGCATCAGTTGAAAAGGTTTTGCCGAACTCACTATCACCTCCGCTATACGATTTGTTTTTTCTTCCATCACTCCACGCATCACCATAGTACCGTAAATCAACAAAATCATATAAATCAGTATGCCTCCGGCAAAAGACACGGCATACGTAATTCCCGCATTGCTTTTCTTTTCTTTCCCTTCTCCTGCGTCTATGATATTCTCAATCCGGATATCGGATTTTATTTTCTGATAAATATCGGGGTCGATGTCTGCCGCAATCAATCGCTTACGCTCAACTGCTGAATTTATTTTTCTTTCCAAAGACGATTTGACAAACAAATTAACCGCAGACTGACTATGTACTTTCATAGGTCCGGGTTGATTGTTTGCAAAATTCGGAATGAACAGAAATATATTATATCCTTCGTTTTGGTACTTCGCCTTGAAAGACTGTTCTGTTTCATTTTGTACGAAAGTGTAGGTTGCTTTACCATCCTTTCCGGGCTCTATTTTACCGTCGAAAAGACCCGCTTCATCCAAAATGGCAATTTTCTGCACCTTACTATCGCCGCTTATGGATACGGCAATAATAATTGCATAAAAGGCTATGATAACAATCGGGACCAATATGGTAGTAAGCAAAAAAGATTTTCGCTTTACCCTTGTCATGTACTCTCGTTCTATTATCAATCCAATTTTACTCATATAAACAGTTGATATTATTTAATGTTCAGGCATTCTCTATATACTGAAACTGTCGGGCCAAGGGTGTTCCTTCCACCAGCTTAATGAAAATATCGTTGAGAGAGGGAAGCATCTCATTAAAGGAAATGATTTCATGCGATTTCCCGATCAGGTATTGCAATACATCATGGGGCTTATATCCCTCCCGTATCTTTATTACAAAACTCTCGCCTTTGGTACCTACCGTTTCAAAAACATCATTGGCTTCCAGGCGGTCTACCTCATTCTCAAATGCAACAACAAACAAACTTTCTTTAAAGTCCTGTTTCACCTGCTTTACCGACCCATCCAGTATTTTTTGCCCTTTATTGATCAGTACAATATGGTCACAGATCTCTTCCACCTGTTCCATCCGGTGTGTGCTGAATATTATCGTACTTCCTCTTTTTGCCAGGTTAAATATTTCGTCCTTAATCAGGTTGGCATTCACCGGATCGAGCCCACTAAATGGTTCATCCAAAATAATGAGGCTCGGTTCATGTAAAATAGTAGTCACAAACTGCAACTTCTGACTCATCCCTTTACTGAGATCCTGTACTTTTTTGTTCCACCAGGTTTGCATTTCCATCCGTTCGAACCAATACCTTATTTTTTCCATAGCCTCCGATTTGGATAAGCCTTTCAACCGTGCCAGGTACAACGCCTGTTCCCCTATCTTCATTTTCTTATACAGCCCCCGTTCTTCGGGCATATAGCCGATGCGTACTATATCATCCTCCGGATTGAACTTTTTTCCTTCAAACAAAATATTTCCTTGATCCGGATAAAATATACCCGTTATCATACGCAGCAAAGTAGTTTTGCCTGCCCCATTGGGGCCCAGCATGCCAAACACAGCGCCCCTGCCTATATCAAAGCTAACGTCATCAACTGCTTTTTGAGTGGAAAACGACTTCTTCAGATTTCTAACTTCCAGAATATTATCCATATATGTGGTTTACTACACGCTTCGGAAATAGCGTGGACTTGCGTCCAAATTTATTGGAAAATCTTAGAAATATCGGATACCGATACATTAAACCGGTATAAAAGGCGCTATTTGCTGAACAACGGCTTCAGCACCCAACACGGCAACTTATTCCACCCGCCTGGCACTTCTGTTGTAAACCGTAAAAATTCCAAACCCATTGGTAATATTGCCTACCACATTCGCCGGTTCGGCAAATGGATTTCCCTGGGTTATCTCATTCAGATTCTTTGTTGTTAAAAAACGGAAGTATTCATAGTTAATATGCTGTAATTCTATTGAAGCATACTCTGGCGGCGAAGGTTCTGCATAATAATCATCGAGGTAGGTTTGTAATTGTTTGGTTTGGTTCTGAAAACTTTCGTCACTCAGCAGAAACTTATCTGCATCATAACAAAAATCCATTTCAAACAAATCCAGATCACTTATTTTTTCAATGGCAGCATCCCGGCAATACAAACAGGGTCTGTTGCCGCCCGGACTGGTAAAAACAATGCTGTAGTAGTTATTCCCCTCTCTATCCTTAAAGGAAATTTCTACTCCTGTCTGGTGGTGTTGGTTCAACTGGCGAGCCTCTTTTTCTACAGTGATCTCGTCGATGGGAACTACTGGCGGAACAATACTGGTAGCGGTAACAGTTGGATATCCGGGGCGGCTCACCTCTATTCTATAAGTGTTCCCAAAGGAAGGCCTTGCATAGTCAGCTTTGTATGTTCTATTATCCGCAACATAAGGCAATACTTCCACCATCAAGTCATTTTCATATATGGTAACAACTGCGTCTGTAAGGGGATCATCCAACCTATTCACCCTGTCAGCAAAAATATTATATGACCTGCCCACATATACCTCAAATAAGCTACCGACAGCCGTTACGGACCTAACCACTATTTTCGGCTCCGATCCTTTCACGTCGATCGTTACATCCCGCATACAACCACCGGCTACAAAACTGGTTAATAAACATACTATGAGAACCCTGAAGTGCATTTTATTAAAATTTGAATTGATAACTTATGCTGGGAATAATAGGAAAAAGCGTTACCTGTTTTAATACATTTTTGCGTGCCCCGGTCGTGTTGTTATACTCAGTATCCATATCAATGTAAAAAGCATTTAAACGGTTATATGCATTGTACACACTAATTACCCAGGCCCGTTCATATTTTTTCTTCTGCTTCATAAACTTCACACTGATATCCATACGGTGATAAGCCGGCATCCGGTAACTATTCCGTTCTCCATATTGAATCACTTCTCTTCCATCGAGTATATAACTACTCTCCGGAAGCGTGATAGCCGCCCCACTCGAAAAAACCCAATCACCACTTACCTGTATCCTTTTGCTAATATTATGCGCCACGGCTATTTTAAAATCGTGTCTTCTATCATACTTAAATGGAAACCACTTTCCATTATTAACATTGTCCAACTGCCGGTTTGTCCAGCTTAAGGTGTACCCCACCATACCGGTTGTTTTGCCGGTTTTTCGCTGTACAAAAAATTCCGTACCGTACGCTTCGCCTCTGCCTCTTTCCACCCGGTCTTCCCAATTGGATATGCCCGACAAAAAGCCTGCCCCTTCTGCATATTCTATTACATTATGCAATGATTTATAATATCCTTCTATACTAAATTCATATTTCCTGTTTAAATCATATGCCCACCCCAATGCATACTGAGTGCTTTGCTGCGGTGGCACTTTTACAGTTGCCGGCAACCAAAGATCTGTAGGCAGCCCAACGGTACTATTGGTAAGCAGGTGAATAAACTGACTCATTTGCACATAACTTGCTTTGAGACTCATGTTGCTATTGAGAAGGTACAATACTGACAATCTGGGTTGTAGGGATGAAAAATTCTTTTCGGGAACACTGAACAAAGCGTAGTGTACACCGATATTAGTTTTTAGTCTCCGGGTAAGTTTTATGTCATCCTCAATATATATATCCATTTCCCGATTGTCTATTTGTGTCTGATTAAAGTTGACCGGCGGGTTGATAGAGGTTGATTGTAACGCACCCGGACTGTACCGATGCCAGGTATGTGACAGCCCCATTTTTACGAAGTGATTGGGCCTTGGCAACCAATCCAGATCAGCCTTTACAGACCAATCCCTAATTCCTGAAAAATACCGTTGGCTATACTTGTCTTCTTTGGGGGGGTCGTAAGTTTTGGTATTGGCGTTATTAAACAGGCTAAACTGATACTGTGTAAAGTTGGCCGTAAAGTTGCTGAATAGCTTTTTATTAAAGCGATGATTCCATCGGGCAACTGCAGTAGCATTGCCCCACTGTATCCCGGTTTCTGTTTTTTCCTCACCGCTATAATACTTCCGATCATTCCTTGCCGAAAACCGATCATTTCCAAAATAACCGCTTAGATACAAATGATCCTTGTCAGAAATTTTGAAATTTAGCTTGGCATTCAGATCATAAAAATAATAACCGGCATCAGACTCTCCATCGGACTCACTCCTCAAAATTGGCCGCATAAAAATATCAGCATAAGTTCTGCGCCCACTAACCATAAAACTGGATTTTCCTTTTTGAATGGGACCTTCCAGTGTAAGCTTACTGGCTATCAAACCTATACTGCCCTCTCCGTGGTAAGATTGATTATTACCTTCTTTCATCCTGATGTCGATTACACTGCTCAGCCGTCCGCCATACCTGGCAGGAAACCCACCCTTAATTACATCAACGCCATTAATAGCATCCGCATTAAATACACTAAAAAAACCAAACAGGTGAGAGGCATTATAAACGGGTACACCATCCAGCAGAATCAGGTTTTGATCGGGACTACCGCCCCTTATATATAAACCGCTGCTTCCTTCTGCACCGGCTTGTATACCAGGTAATAGTTGTAGTGCCTTCAACACATCTGTTTCGCCTAAAAGGGCCGGAAGCGCTTTGATGATAGCCGGCGATAACCCAATCGTACTCATTTGGGTGTTATTCTGAATGCGAGTACCGGCTTTAGCAGACACCACCACCTCCTCCATTACCGTTCCCGGCACCAATCTAAAAATAATCTCCTGGTTGCCATTCAATGCAACTTTTTGAATGGCGGCTGTATAGCCAATATAAGTTACCAATATAGTAACCGTATCCTGTTGTTCGTTTGTACTAATAGAATAAAAGCCATAGGCATTGGTAGTGGTACCGGCTGATTTTTCGGGAATGGAGACTGAAGCACCTGCCAATCTTTCTCCACTGCTGGCATCGTATACATAGCCGAATAAAGTGGTGCGTTGTGCATATAAACTGCTGGAAAACAAAAGCAATAAAATATGCATCGATGTTACATAGGTTAATTTGAGCATTTCAGTAAATTGATACTGTAAAATAGCTATTTATCAATTGATCAGTGCAAAATATCTATTCCGTGATAGGAACGTTCTTCTCAAAATCAAACAACGTCATTCGACGCAGTATGTAGTAAGATTGCCAGTATTGTTGCAGCATTCTTACATATTCAACCACAGCATTGTCTTTTGCGTCCTGCGCCAAACCCAGATCCGTAATTCCTATTTTCCCCAACATATAACGGTTCCTTGCCAGGTCATATCTCTTTTGCGCAATCGTATCACTTTTGGCCGCTATAATCAAGGTTGATTGCAGTTGCAAAAACTGATTCACCGTATTTTCTACTTCCAGCTCCAGGCTTTGCCTGTTGTAAGCTATTTGTGCGCGGGCACTTTCCAGGTTTGCCTTGCTGCTTTCTATATCATGTTTATTGCGCCCAAAACCAAATAAAGGTAAAGAATAAGTAACATTCACTTGTTGAAAATCTAACGGATTCTGATACGCTCCTTTCAGCGTCATTGCCGTTTGGTTGAGCCCGTAACTTAAATTAATAGAGCCGCTTGCAAAGGCATTGGACTGACTTTGCCTTACCTGCATTTTTGCCGCACTCTCCTGCAAATCAAAACCCAATATATCACTCCTATTAGCCCGGGCCTCCTTCACCGCTTTTGGGGCTTCCACCGGAAATATTGGTGCATCAGTCACCGGTATCAGTTCAAATTCCGACTCGTCCCTCATCCCTAATAAGTTGGCTAACCTTTTGCTACTGGCTTTCATACTTACCAATCCTTGTGTAACAGCATTCCTGGCATTCATCAGTTGAAGTTCTACCTGTAATAGTTCGTTCTCCGCTATTTTGCCTACGTTAAATCTTCCGGTTGAAATTGTATACAAAGTATCGTTCACCTGCATGTTTTGCAGGGCGTTGTCGTGTAACATCTTCGCAACATATAAATCAAAATAAGCGGTTACTATTTGCACCGAAAGATCTTCATACATTTCGATTTGCTGCTTGGTAGCATGTTTCATCCGCAACTTTTCCTGTTCATATCCCCACCGAACCGTATTAAACAGACTTAAAGGCTGCCGCAGTCCGATCTCAAAGGGAGCGGTCTGCCATTGCCGCTGGCTGAGCCCAGAGCCCCTGTTATTAAACAAATTAGCCCCCGAAGAAACGTATACGTTTCCCCCCGTTACAAAAATATTCTGCGTCAACATAAGATTACTACCCAATGAGGAGCGCTGTACCGGTTGCACTTTATAGGAACCGTCTGGTTGAATAATATTCAACAATGACCGGTCGTAACTGGGTAAAGTACCCCACAAACTTAGCTGAGGCTTCAACGAAGCCCTGAAGGCCTGATACCGATGCACATAGCTGCTGTAGTCGGCTTCAATCTTTTTTGCCAACAGGCTTTGTCCCCGAGCAACACCAATGGCATCCTGCAGGGAAAGCGTAGTTTTTTGTTGTGCATGCAATCCGGAACATACACATATCCACATCAAAAAAAGAGGTATACCCGTTTTCAAAACAATAGTTTTATGTATTAGTGAATGATTATCGAAATACTGCTTACTCCGGTTTAATCGGACCGCAACGATACTACCGGATCACTTTTGGCTGCCCGCTGGGCCGGTAATATGCCAAATATAAGTCCAACCGCAAATGAAATACTGAAGGAAATAATGATAGACTCTGGTGAAATAATGGTTTGAATCCCCGTTAAACTCCTGATCCAAAAGCTGGCTGCAACACCAATAATGACTCCGATCAACCCACCGGTAACACTAATACTGACCGCCTCTCCCAAAAACTGCATGACCACATCTTTTTTTGTGGCCCCCAGCGCCAGGCGTAAGCCAATCTCCCGGGTTCTTTCCAATACAGATGCCAACATAATATTCATAATACCAATACCACCTACTATAAGAGATATAGAGGCGATAATGGCCAGTACTACGTTAAACAAAGCTTTTGTCTTTTGTTCTTGCTTCAGCAATAATTCCGGCACCACTATTTCAAAATCCTCTGTTAGTTGATGTCTTCTTAAAAGCAACTTATGCAACACGTCCACAGTAGGCACCACCATATCAGAATTCTCCACATGCACTACCATCCTATCCAGTTGATTATAGTTTCCCGCTGGTTCACCGCGCCGATAACGCATCCTCGATATTTTATTACCCGTTACTAAAGAACGGTTGGAATACCGCATAAGCATCGTGTTGATGGGCAGGTATACTTCGTTGTTGAGGTTGCGTATTGCTAACCGTTCTGCATCTTTGCTGGAAAAACTTTTATTGTCCAGAACACCTACTATCAATAGCCAGGTATTGCCACACTTTAAATACTGTCCTATCGGATTCACATTTGCAAAAAGCTTGGATTTTATATTCTTTCCTATAATGCAAACCGGATCAGCCTGGCTCATTTGTGAGGTTGTAAAAAAACCACCTTCTGCCAATTGGGTGGCACTTGTTTCAAAATAAAAATTATTGACTCCAATCAGCTTTCCCGGCATGTTCAGCCCTTCGAACATAAACTGTGTCTGTAGCTCTATTTCCGGGCTCACAAATTTTACGGTACTTACGTTCTGAAGAATATCTTCCACATCTCCCATATTTAAACCTGGAGAAAAATTCTTCTTATCCTGTTTAGTATTTGTAGATGTTTCACCGTCTGTATTCTCCGTACCGGCATTCTTGTCAGCAGAAGAGGACGTTTTGGCTTTAATGATTACATTGTTGGATCCCACTTGTTTAATCTGTTCCAGAATTTCTTTTTCAGCACCTTTACCAATTGCCAGCATTGCAATTACCGAGGCTACACCGAAAATGATTCCAAGCGAAGTCAATACTGCCCTGAACTTATTTTGAATGAGAGCTTCTATTCCTATTTTAAAATTGAAAACAATGCGCTGTAATTTCATAAAAGCAATTGGGGTGAAGATGAATAAACGATGACTTAATTGATGATAATTACACCACCGCCACCGTCTCCACCCTGGCTCTTACTCTCTTTCCCGGCCTTATCTTTAATTTTCTTCACCTCGGTAGAATCTATTTGTATCAGTTGTTTAGGAATCACTTCCAGCGTGGAGTCCTGCTGTATCACTTTTAAACCAACGGTGTCTATTGGTAAACTATGATATACAAAATCACCTTCCTTAAGTCCGTTCGAAATAAGCGCGTTCGTTTCATTTACCGTAAACACTTTTACATATTGCTTTACAGGATTTCCCTGTAATCTATTGTAAACAAAACTGCCCTCCGCATCATTAAGTATGGCATCAAGTGGCACCTGCACTACGCCCTCATATTTTTCCGTAGCTATCTTACAACTCACTGTCATCGCCGGCTTTAATATGGGGTCTTGTGTGAGAACATCGATCAACACTTCAAAGACTTTTGCATCACTGTTGGGCTTCTCTTCTCCTATGTTTGCAACACTTTTCACCACCCCGGTCAATTTTTTATCTGCCGCGGCATCCAGCCCTATTATAACCGCTTGTCCCACTTTTACTTTTTGAATATCTACCTCATTTACATAAGTCAGCACTTCCATTTGTGTAAGGTCTGGCAATGTGGCCAATGTAGGATTCCACATATCTATCTGCGTGCCTACCGTCTTTTTTTGTCCGTTCCAGTTTTTATCGTATACCAGCATACCGCTTTTGGGTGCAGAAATAGTGAGCTGTCCGGAAATACTTGTTAGCCCATCCATATAGTTGGCAAGTTGTTGCAACTCCGATGACAGTATCTGCATTTTTGTTTGCGTTTGTACCTGCTTGGTTTTATAGTTATCCTCCTTTTGTCTTAGCGTTCTTTCCGTCTTTTCATAATCTAACTGTACACGCCTTATTTCTGCTGGTGCCTCATACCTTGACTGTTCCTTTTCTAGTACTTTCTGTTCCATGTCAAATTTCAGGTTCACAATCTCATCCCGAAGTGTTCTCAATTCAATCATAGTATCCAGCGACGCTTGTTTTATTTCGGCATTCTTCTTATCGAGGTTTAACTGCTGGTCTTTAATTTTATTCTGTACGTCTGATGGATCCAAGGAGACCACAAATTCCCCTTCTTTCACCAAAGTTCCCTCTGCAACCATATCCGCTATCTTAATTTGATATATGCCCAACTGTTGCAAACGCGTTGGAGCAGAAATCCTTGTCATGGATTTAGATCTCAGTTCGCCGGTCGTCAATATGTTGACTTCGAAATTTCCCTTTTGTACATTAACCAGTATATCTTTTCCTGATACCTTGCCTGTGAAGAAAACTGCATATGCAGTGATTGACAGCGCTAATAATATGGCAACTAAAATAGCAATTCTTTTGGTGGTCATAGTGAGATTTAAAAGTTGAAGTATCTTCTTCAGAAGCCTTTATAAAACTATTGGCTTAAGTTGAATAAATATTTTTTTACATGTTAAATATATCCAAAATGATAGAAACATCCTACAACCTATTTCAGTTTGTCGTTTTTATAAAACAGGATTTTCATTTTCGGCTTGCCTAAATGCTTGCTCGAAACGGATTTCTATTAGCGCATCATAATGCTTAAAGTTGATCTAATATCCAACATACATTTAGGTATATCCTATTGCTCTTTTTACTTTTTGTGAAAGAAAGCTACGAAAAAAAGATTGAAAGATATTTCATAAATCCAGTTCTCAGCTTAAATAAAAACGCTAACCAACCGGCATTACGTTTGGGATAATAGGATGAATTGAAACCCCGGCTGTCAAAATTTTAAAGCGTAATATGGGTTCAATGCCGTTTAGTTAAGGTTTTTATTTAAACGGGATGAGATTTATTTC
>CAZRYS010000024.1:0-81035 GCA_964604365.1 uncultured Terrimonas sp. | reverse complement strand
GGGGAATTATTACACCCAATTCCCCGGAACGCCCTGATTAGGCTTTTGCTCTACTGTAGCCTCAACTATAAACCTCTGAATAAAAAAGATTTGCAAAACTTCATAAGACTGATATTTCCCTACTTATTTTTGGATAATTGTTCAGCACAAAGCTATTTGTGCTTAACTAAACGGCTTTAATTCCCGATTGGTTGTCATCGAACATCGATGGAGAAAAGTAAATTAGTTTCATGCTGAAAAAGAAAACCGATTATCGTTGCATATTCCCATTTGTTCCCTGACAGACTGTACCAGGTACAAACAGATACCAATTACCAGAGCGCATTTACGGACGGATCGAGCACAGTGCTTTGATTAGGTTGTATCTTTATAAAAAACGCTATGCGGTTATTATATCCCTTTTTGGTCTTTCTTTTTTTGGTTAGCTGCTCTGCGCAAAAGAAGGTACGTACAACCGATTATAAAAAAGATATTTTGCTGGAAACGAACTACGGAAATATCACGCTCCGCTTAAGTAACGAGACGCCGTTGCATCGGGATAACTTTCTGTTATTGGTAAAAAACAAATACTACAATGGCATCCTGTTTCACAGGGTGATCAACGAGTTTATGATTCAGGCAGGGGATCCGGAAAGTAAAAAAGCACCCGTCGACAAGTTGCTGGGTAATGGTGGTCCAAACTATACAATTCCTGCAGAATTCAAATCCACACTCTTCCACGAAAAAGGAGTTATTGCGGCCGCCAGAAAGGGCGATGATGTAAACCCTGCAAAAGCAAGCAGCGGCAGCCAATTTTATATTGTACAGGGAAAAACCTGGACAGACGAGGAGCTGGACATACAAGAAACAACAAGACTAAAAGGACGGAAAATCCCCGAAGAACACAGAGCTATTTACAAAACAATGGGCGGCACCCCACACCTGGATCAGAACTACACTGTTTTTGGGAAAGTGGTAACCGGTTTGGAGGTTTTGGACAGCATAGCAGCAGTACCAACAAATGAAAATACCAACCGTCCCATAAAAGACGTAGTGATCAAAAAGGCTAAATTAATTAAACCGGTAATAAAGTATGTAAGACTATTAGAGAAATAAGAATTTCCATCGCTGATACTTTTAAAAAATTCCGTGGACTCAATTCGCTACAAAATTTGCAACCTGTCAAAATAAAAAATCCGCAAACCTTTTACAGTTGCGGATTCTTATTTTTTGTGTGTCGGGAAGACAGGATTCGAACCTGCGACCCCCTGGTCCCAAACCAGGTGCGCTACCGGCCTGCGCTACTTCCCGGCTTCATCCTTTCTTTGGTTGAAGGGACGCAAAGGTAACAGTTTTCAATAAAAAAGCAAAATAGAATTGAATATTTATGATAATTAATCCAGCCCTTACTACACTTTACTGTAAACGGGCAAATTCGTACCTTCAAAGCAAGTTTTCGACTCATGCGTTTAAAGATCAACAAGAAATTATTGGTCATCACCGGTGCCTTACTTGCCATAGTGGTGATTGGTTCCCAATTTATAGGACAGAAAAAAGTGGACTTTAATACGGAGGTGAAACCTTTATTGAACAAAAAATGTATCTCCTGTCATGGTGGCGTAAAAAAAGAAGGCGGCTTTAGTGTGCTTTTCCGTAACGAAGCGCTGGATACCACCGATAGTGGTCAGCCTGCCATCATCCCCGGCAACCCCGATAAAAGCGAAATGATCCGACGCCTCACCGCTGAAGATCCCGAGGAGCGTATGCCCTATGACCACGATCCGCTTTCGGGTGATGAAATTGCCTTATTAAAACGCTGGATAAAAGAAGGGGCACAGTGGGGCGATCACTGGGCTTATGTAGCATTGCAACCCTTAGAAGTACCCGGCAAAAAGAAACTTTTAGGCAATAACAAATGGGCATTAAATGATATAGATTATTTCATCCTGGAAAAAATTAAAGCGGAAAAATTATCTCCTTCTCCCGAGGCAGATAAAGCGACCCTGTTACGCAGGGCGAGTCTTGATATCATAGGCATGCCGGCACCTGAAAATATTGCAGCACAATACCTTGCCGATAACAGTGCAAAAGCTTACGAAAAGCTGGTGGATACACTTTTAGCATTGCCACAATATGGAGAACGATGGACAGCTATGTGGATGGACCTTGCCCGCTATGCGGATAGCCGGGGTTACGAAAAAGATTCGTACCGCTCTATATGGCGCTACCGCGACTGGTTGATAAAAGCATTTAACAGCGATAAACCATATGATGTTTTTCTTATGGAACAATTGGCCGGAGATTTAATGCCGGACGCAGATGATGACCTATTCCTGGCAACGGCCTTCAACCGCAATACCATGACCAATGATGAAGGGGGGACAGACAGTGAAGAATTCAGAACAGCGGCTATTATAGACCGTGTGAATACCACCTGGGAAACCATTCTCGGCACCACCTTTGCCTGCGTACAATGCCATAGCCATCCCTATGACCCTTTTAAGTTTGAAGAGTATTATAAATTCATGGCTTTCTTTAATAATACACGCGATGAAGACGCTCCAGGCGATTACCCCCTTTTGCGTGAATTCAATGAAGAAGATCAGCAAAAATACAAGCAACTGCAAGAGTGGCTTCAAAAAAATGCACCCAACCGGCTGGAAGAGATCAGTACGTTCGTTACAAAATGGTACCCATCCATCAATTCCCATCTCTGCGACAAATTTGTCAATAGTGAATTGACAGATACCAAATGGCTGGCTTTTCGCAACAATGCCACCGCCCGGCTGGCAAAAGTAAAATTGGACAATAGTACGGAACTAACTTTCCGGTTTTACTCCAATTTTGATCAGGGCACATGGAAAATACATGCCGATAGTGCTACAGGAGCAGTCATAGCAAGCATTCCGCTCAATAATACAAAAGGCTGGAAAATACATACCGCCACTATGCTGCCACTGGAAGGAACGAGGGATCTTTATTTCACTTACTCCAATTCATCTGTAGATCCTAGTAGTGATAGAAACCTGGCCGTCTTAGACTGGTTCTATTTTTCTAATCCGTTTCCTGGCAAAAACCTACCGGGATACGATAGTGCTTTTGCCTACTACCATCACCTGGTACGCACGGCTCCGGCAGTCGAAACGCCGATAATGATGGAAAACCCTGGATACATGTTTCGTCCGACACATATATTTGAAAGAGGAAACTGGATGGCCAAAGCAGACGAAGTACAGCCTGATGTTCCGGGATCCTTAAATCCTTTACCGGCAGGTGCTCCCCGCAACCGGCTCGGACTAGCCATGTGGCTGACCGATAAAAAAAACCCATTGACTGCACGAACAATGGTCAATCGGGTTTGGGAACAAATTATGGGACAGGGCATTGCTGAAACACTGGAAGATATGGGTACACAGGGACTACCCCCTACGCACAAAAACTTACTCGACTGGCTGTCCTGGCAATTTATGACTGACTATAAATGGAGCCTCAAAACGTTGGTGAAGGAAATCGTGATGTCTGCTACTTACCGGCAGGAGTCAAAAGTATCGGATGAAACACTGGAGAAGGATCCATTTAATAAATACTATGCCCGGGGTGCCCGTGTTCGACTGAGTGCCGAGCAAGTACGGGATCAGGCATTGGTAGTCTCCGGGTTGATGAGTAATAAAATGTTTGGTAAAAGTGTGATGCCTTACCAACCTGAGCGTATATGGCTCTCTCCCTATGATGGTGCAAAGTGGGTAAAGAGTGAAGGCGAAGACCAGTACCGGCGGGCCATTTATACATATTGGAAACGAACCTCCCCCTACCCTTCTATGTTGAGTTTTGATGGCGTAGCACGGGAAGTATGCCAGGCAAGGCGTATACGTACCAACACCCCCTTGCAGGCATTAACTACACTTAACGATGATGCGTTTGTGGAAATGGCCAAACATTTTGCCCGGCGCATGCAACAATCTGCGGGTAGTGATATCCGTAAGCAAATCAGTTGGGGTTATCAATCAGCCATACATCAACCTATAGACAATAATAAGTTGGACGCTTTGGAAAACCTCTATAAAAAAGCGGTGGCTGAATACCGGCAGAACCCCAAAGAAGCGGACACCCTGATGAAAGAAGAAAATGCGGCTCCTGATAAAGCAGCCATGGTATTGGTAGCCAATGCGATGCTGAACCTTGATGATCTGATTTCTAAAAATTAAAGGCTGGGATAAAACGTCCCGCTACATACCTTCAAAAATACAAATCAACTCTTAGGAGTAATATTGTTTTGTTTGAGTATCTCGTGAAAACGAGCTTCTTTGTTCTCTTTTTTCATCTCGCGATAAATGTGCTGAATTATATTTTCAGCGTCTGCTCTGTACGGTGAATTTTGTTTGATATACAAGTTATAAGCCTTACACATGTTGTCCAACCCTTTTTCATAGTCTTTCAATCCGCCGGTATACACCTGCCCCATTCCATAATACACTTCTGCATTTCCGGGGTGTTTATCATCTAATTTTTGATACGCTGCTATTGCTTTCTGATACTCTCCCATATACTGATAAACAACAGGAATATTTTGCAGTGGCATCATACCTTCTGGGTCAATTTGCAGCGATTTTTCATAGGCATACAATGCCTTGTCAAACTCTTTCAATTTTCGGTAGCAGAGAGCTAAATTGTCCCAGGCAAATGTAAAAACAGAATCAATTTCGAGTGCCTGGCTATAACTTCTAACAGCTTTTTCGTATTCCTCTTCTCTCGCCGCAACCACACCTTCATTATAAAACCTTACAGCTTCATTGTTGTCGGACATAGAAAACTTATTTTGTTTATCAACCGATGCAGCTTTTTCCTTCAATTGTTTGCAATTCGCCATCAGGTGCCGCTCCATTGCATAATAGTATTCCTTATACTCCGAAGAGCTCCTGCCTGTATCGACCATTATTGTTATTTCCTTCTTTTTCTTCCCTTTTTTCTTCGTGTCAATACCTAATAGTTGTACCCCCAGTTGATAAGCACTCACATGTTCGTCGATGCAAGACTTGATCTCTGTATCTATTTCCGATCTGGGTTTGTTGTATGTGCTTATAGAGTCGATACAATTACATGCCGATACAGAGAGCTCCGCCAATAGGTTTTCTTTGACTGTTTGAGAAAAAACACCTGCAGAGATCAGCATACAGCAAAAAAAGAGTATTTGTTTCATATATTGCTTTACGGCGGTATAAACCGAAAAAAATTGAAGTATATCTTCAACAAACCAAAACAGACAAATTTATTTCAGTCCCGTTAGTTCAAACCTAACTTGTTTTCCTTCACCGGTCGGTCTACCGGCGCCTGACCATCTTCCAGTTTAAAAGTAAAAACCTTGTCGATGTGTACCCAGCGTCCATTTTTCCATTTAAATCCTTCATAGTCACCATCGGGTATATAGGTAAACTTCTTGTCTGGCTGGTTGTTTTCAGAAATCAGGTGATCAAAGATGATCATATCCAATTCGTCGTCAAATTTAATACTACCGTTAGAGTATTTTTTATATTCAATATCAAAACGGGTATTAGCATTGCGGTTGGGATATTTTTCAAATACAAAATAGCGGCCACCAAAAACGGGTTTGCCATTCTCTTCAAATGTCAACACTTCTATCCGCTTTTTGGTGCTGCGAAAGCTATGCTCATCATAACCAAGCAGCGTGTAGTAATTCCTTCCCTGGTACGACTTTGCAATAATTTTGTAATAGATGGCGCCCACCCAGTTATCGTTGTTGAAAACAGCGCTGTTGATATCTTCAAGTATATGGGTCTTATCTATCAGTGGAAAGAGTTTCAATGAGCCATCCGGTGTTTTCATCTGAATCGCTCCTTTTCTGCGAAACGTGCTTTCGTCTTTCATTACCTGCCAGGTAAAGATACGAAAACTGCTATCCGGCGCATATAGCCTTGATACTGTTTGTAAGGAATCGAAAGGATACTGAAATGACCAGGGTTGCACCAACGCTCTTACCAGCATTTTGGTGAATATACTGTCTGCTTCAAATCGTTCGGCAGCATCTGCACCGTTTACCAAAGCGAACGCCCAGGATTTCAGAGAATCTTCTCTCTGCTGCAGCTCCATTGTATTAAGGCTGCCTTGTGCAAAAAGTGTGCAGTACCCCAACAGAAAAGCTACTATGACAGTGATTTTTTTCATC
Organism: uncultured Terrimonas sp.; assembly: GCA_964604365.1. Taxonomy (GTDB): domain Bacteria; phylum Bacteroidota; class Bacteroidia; order Chitinophagales; family Chitinophagaceae; genus Agriterribacter. The sequence continues at coordinate 74,875 of CAZRYS010000024.1, read as the reverse complement.
AGTCCGGTTGTATCAGTAAAAATACTAATGATAACTGGCTATCAACGGAAATACACGACTTATAGTGTTTAAAGTTTTGATAAATATGTGGTAAAATACAGTAGTGGGTTTTCCGGTAATTATTTAACTTACCAAAAATATGTCTGCCGATATGAATAACAAATCCCGGCGCCGGTTCATCCGCAACAGTGCCCTTACTGCTTCCAGTTTTTTTATTGTTCCCAGATTTGTATTGGGCAGAGGGCATATTGCCCCCAGCGACAAATTGAATATTGCCGGCATTGGCGTGGGAGGAAAAGCGGAAGTAAACCTTCCCTATGCGTGGAACAAAGGAGCGGAGAATATCGTTGCTCTATGTGATGTAGATGATCGCCAGGCATTAGCAGGCAGAAAAAGATGGCCAAAAGCCCCCTATTACCACGATTTCCGAAAAATGCTGGATAAGGAAGTAAAACATATTGACGCAGTCATCATTACCAGCCCCGATCATATGCACGCCGTACATGCTCTTCCTTTTATGGAAATGGGCAAACATGTGTATCTGGAAAAACCATTGACACACGATATCTACGAGGCCCGCATCCTGACCCGGGCGGCTGAAAAATACAAAGTGGTAACGCAGATGGGTAACCAGGGAAGCAGCGGCGACGACACCCGCAGAATAGAAACCTGGGTGCAATCTGGTGTAATAGGTGATGTACACACGGTGCATGTGTGGACCAACCGTCCTACCTGGCCGCAGGGTGTGCCCGCTCCTAAAGGAAAATTTGCTATACCCGGGGAAGTGCAGTGGGATTTATGGCTGGGTACCGCTCCTCAAAGAGATTATAATCCGGCTTACCTGCCGGCCATCTGGCGTGGTTGGGTAGATTTTGGCACCGGCTCGCTCGGCGACATGGGTTGCCATTTTATTGATGTTCCCTATCGTGCGTTACAACTTGGCTACCCGGTATCTGTGGAAACAAGTGTGGGTTCTGTGTATACAGGCTTTTTTCAGGAAGCCATTTACAAGGATAGTTATCCACCTTCAGCCAAAACACATATACAATTTCCTGCCAGGGGCACCATGCCTGCTGTTGAAATGGTTTGGTATGATGGTGGCATACAACCTAAAAGACCAGAGGAACTGCTGCCGGATGAAAAAATGGGAGAAGACGATGGTGGAATCATTTTTGAAGGTACCAAAGGAAAAATAATGGCGGGACTCTTCGGTCGAAAGCCAACATTGTTGCCTACCCGAAAAATGCAGGAAACAACATTACCCACTTCAAAATTGGAATTGGTGCCCGGTGGAACCGAAGGTCACCAAACACAATGGGTAAAAGCCTGCAAACAAGGCTATGGTGCCTACACAAGTTCCTCTTTCGACAAATCAGGACCACTCACAGAAACGGTGCTGATGGGCAACCTGGCAGTACTGAGTTATAATTATTTTGAAAAAGACGCAAAAGGCAACCGGCATTTTCCCGGCAGAAAAAAACTACTATGGGATGGCGAAAATATGCGCATCACTAATTTTGAACCTGCCAATCAATTTGTAAAACGACAATACCGGGGTAACTGGAAGATGAGTTTGTAATAACCTGATCAACTGGGTCTTGTCATTCCGAGTAAATTATTAGGGCATCCAAATCAATGAAGAGATGACATGGCACCTCTCGCTGGTAAGCTGTTTTTTTAGACGAAGAAGTATATTAAACCTTTTGAAGCATTAAATCTCCTGCTATTTCTTTCTTACTTTTTTGTGGAAAAAAGTAAGGCAAAAGCCAACCAAAAACTTGTCTCGCCTCAGGCGTAGACAATTACCGCCGATTTCGGGAACGCCTTGATTAAGCTATTGAGTTAGGGCATAAACAGCTCCGTTCGGAATATCTTCAATATTTTCTAATTAAGAACTATGAGTTTCATAAAATCATCGGAAACGGAACTGGACCTAAAGCGTTAAACTGTCAGAAAGTAAAAGAGTTTGACTTTCAACTCCCACCACTTCCCGAACAAGAAGAAATCGTAACCCGGGTAGAAAGCCTATTTGCTAAAGCCGATACCATAGAAAACAGGTACAAGCTGTTAAAAGAAAAAATAGAAGCCTTGCCGCAAGCCATATTACACAAAGCCTTTAAAGGAGCCCTGGCACAACAACTCCCCACCGATGGCGATGCTAAAGATTTACTGGCAGAAATTCTAGCACTCAAAAATTCAGTAAAGTAAACGCAATAGACGCTTCGTTCCTCAGCGTGACAAAAACGGGGTGAGAGCATTCCCATTTTGATTTGTCATTCCCTTTTTGTGTCTTGTCATTCTGACGAAGGAAGAATCTATACCGCTGCAATGAAACGCATCTGCTGCAAGAATAAGACGCTTCGTTCCTCAGCGTGACAAGAGCGGTGGAGCTTCAGCGTCAACACAACGGGATCATCCTCCTGGTTCCCAACCTTTGGGCGGCCATTCATCGAAGAGTGTATCATTAAGAAAATTCATTTCAGGATTTTCGGATTTAATAAGCTGTTCTTTCTTTTCTCTTTTCCAACCTTTAATTTCCTTCTCTCGTGCGATAGCTTTGTATATGTAATTGTTCATAATAGACTAAGTAGTACACATTGTATTTGCCAGTAAAAGAAATTGCATTGCCCCGGTTAGCGTAATGTTCAAATATTCTTTGTAGAAGATTGTTTGTAACACCGGTGTATAATACCGTCTTGGTGTAGTTTGTTAGTATGTACACATAGAAAGTAGGTTTCATATGCATGTGAAAGGTATTGAATGAAAATATCCATTTCCTTTCCCTTCCTCTGCTATAATGCTCCATTTGGCTTTTGAATGACAAGAGTTCGTCAATTCTCACGCCAATAAACAAAAGATTTCCTGCAATCAATTGGGACTTGATACTTTCTTAAACATAAAAGAACAGGCATCCTTTTCTGTGCTACTGATGCTAAACTGGTAAGAACCATCTTTCAGATGTGCCAGGCGCAATTGTACGCTAATACCACGGAACTTTCCCTGGCGTAATATCTGGTCACTGGCGTCCGTAATATGATAGTTCATATAGGTGGTCACCAGTTTCGTGTCATTGATTTCCACAGACAATGTATCACTTACTACTGGTGTAATTTGGACCAGAGATGATTTTAAACCTGCCATGCTGATTTCAGTTTATCCTGTTTATTTTACAGATTCAGGTCAACGTGTGGAATAGTTCATAAGATATAAACGGGGAGCATTACCCCAACAAATCAACAGCGCTGGCAAAAACTTCACACAAATAAAATCAACGGGTGTGAACTAGACATGAACAAATCATTATGTCTGGCAATACAATCGGGCTTTCTTAACAAATCCGGGATCAGGCTGCTATTGACTGAAAATAGGAAAGAATTTTAACAAAAACAAAAAATACCCGCCAAACTTGCAATGTTCGCGGATATAGTTGTCTATTAAGATCGAAATAGTCGATCAATTCAAGAATGGACTGCCTGCAGACCCCATATTCAGACGGCTGGTTCCTGCTGGCTCAGGCAATGAAAGCTACCCAACCCCCAGATAATATCTGTTGAATCTATCCCTACTACTTTTCTATCGGGAAAACAATCCTGAATGATCTGTAGTGCTTCATCATCTTTCTTTGAGCGAAAAGTTGGGACGACCACCGCGCGGTTGGCTATGTAAAAATTAGCATAAGATGCCGGTAAACGCTGATCTTCGTAAATTACCGGATGCGGCATAGGTAACTCTATAATATTAAGCTGTTTACCATTTAACAGACGCATCTGCTGCAACTCTTCCAGGTTGGTTTGCAATAACGCGTAGTTCTCGTCCTGCTTATTCTCCTCCACTACCGTAAGCACGGTATCTTCGTTCACAAATCTTACCGTGTCATCAATATGTCCATCAGTATCATCTCCTACAATTCCTTCGCTTACCCATAAAATTTGCTCTACACCATAGTAATGACACAGGTATTGTTCTATCTGTTCCTTGTTGAGCTGTGGATTGCGGTTCGGATTCAGCAAACAGGCAGTAGAAGTAAGCAGGGTGCCTTTTCCGTTAAATTCTACCGAGCCGCCTTCCATTACAATACCGGGGTAAAATACCGGGATATTGTAGTGGTTCGAAATAAGGGTAGGAATATTGTCATCCAGGTCGTAAGGAGGATACTTATCTCCCCAGGCATTATACCCCCAATCAACAACCACCTTCTTTTCTTTAGCAGCGGGGTTAATCAGGAAAGCCGGTCCATGATCCCGGCACCAGGCATCATTGGTTGGATGCAGATAAAAATTCACCCGGTCCAGGTCTACATCAGCCGCAAGCAAATGCTGAACTGCAAAGTCACGCATAGCTTCATTGTTCACATTTATATTGACCAGCTCACCGGCAGTTAGTTCTTTTATAAAGCGGCAGTACGAGGGATAAATAAGGTCTATTTTTCCAGGCCATGAAGCTTCTTTGTGCGGCCAGCTCAGCCATGTAGCTGTATGGGGTGCAAATTCTGCCGGGAAATAATAGCCTAATTGTTTTGGTGTATGAAACTTTGGCAACCCGGTTGCCGTATCAGTTGTGTTCAAAGCGCAATAAATTAAAAATGAATGAGCTTAATCTTCGTCAATATATCTTTTGGTAATAGGAGCATAACTGTCTATTCTCCTGTCCCTTAAAAAAGGCCAATGCGTACGGTAACGATCTGTTTTAGCAGTATCGATTTCCATCACATGTGTTTCTTCTGCATCGTGAGATGCCTGATACAACACGGTACCAAACGGATTAGACACAAAAGAGCCACCCCAGAATTTCATGGCACCATTTTGCTCAAAACCCGACCGGTTAACGCTTACCACATGCACCCCGTTTGCCACTGCATGGCTGCGCTGCATCGTTTGCCAGGCATTGTATTGCTCTATATTAGTAGTTTCGTCCTGAGCAGTAGCCCAGCCAATAGCGGTGGGATAAAACAGGATTTCCGCCCCCATCAGCGCAGTAATACGGGCAGCTTCGGGATACCATTGATCCCAGCATATTAATATACCAATGGTGGCAAACTTTGTTTTAAACACTTTATACCCCAAATCGCCGGGCGTAAAATAAAATTTTTCGTAGTAAGCCGGATCGTCGGGAATATGCATTTTCCGGTATTTCCCGAGGTAAGTGCCGTCTGCATCCAGTACCGCGGTAGTATTATGATAAAGTCCTTCAGTCCTTTTCTCAAACAGGGAAGCAATAATTACAACGCCTAATTCTTTAGCTACAGCAGCCAGCGCCTCGGTGGAAGGACCAGGAATAGCTTCTGCCAGCTTAAAGTTCTCATAGTCCTCTACATCACAGAAATACAGTGAAGTAAACAACTCCTGCAGACATACTATCTGTGCGCCTTTTACAGCCGCCTCCCTGACTCTTTCAATTGCCTTCTGCAGGTTTTCTTCCTTGTTGGCACTGCAAGTCATTTGTACCAATCCAACGTTTACTTTTGCCATATTCCTATCAAATTTTGGAGTGCAAAAATAACGCTTAATTTCAACTTTGTTGTTAAATCTCCCCTATCAACAAAAATGATGTTCTATAATGCAGAAGTAAAAAAAAGGAATTAATTATTTATACAAAAACATTTCGACCCGCCTGTTTTCTGCACGTCCCTCTGCCGTTTCGTTACTGGCAACCGGGTTATGTTTTCCGTTAAATGAAATAGTGACCTGGTGGGCGGGCACACCTATTTCCAATAGGTAGTCCCGTATATTGCTGACCCGGTTAAGAGAGAGTATATCATTGTATGGATTAGAGCCAACATTATCAGTATTACCTGAAATGCTGATTTTTAAATCCGGATTGAATATAAGATTATCAGCAAGAGCCATTACTCTATTAAAATCTTCGCCATTCTTCAACTCGTAGTCATCAAACTCAAACTGAATATGCTCCACCAATACTATTTGCTCACTTTGCGCCAATTGTTGATGAAACTTTCTGTTGGCCGTATTAACAACTGAGTGCATATCGGCGGCAGGTTTGGCTGTAACCTTTTTAGTATTCCCGGTGTTTACCGGTGCTTCCAGCGGCAAGGGGCTTTCTGCCGGCTGTTCTATTAAACACACATCCGCTGTAGCCGCATATGCATCGTAGTTATGCCCCGTCAATGTAATATATCCTGGTTGTTCTAAAGAACCAGAAGAGAGTTTAAAATGTGCAAGTATCAAACTTAAGACGATGATGGTTATATTCTTCATGCATTAGGTATTTTCACTTATTAACAGATGGATAAAACTTCCATCTGGTTTGCAGGCCACTTAGTTTTTGTCGAAAAAAGATCTATAACTACCAAACAGCAACTGCTCAAATTGATTTATGTTATGTAATAAAAATCCCACACGTGGTGTGGGACAATTCGTTGAAGTTATATCAGAGGTTAAAATTGTCTGTTTTACTTCGGTTAGGGTTCTGATGGTTTTTTGGACCTGGATAGATTTTTCGGGATATTATTTTAGTTTTCAGCAGGATTGGACGGTTTCTGTTGGATATTGCCGGCTTTCAATGGATCTGGAGGATCAGGTTATTTGGATTTTGGCTTTCGTTGGATATTGTTGCATCGATGACAAGACAAAGATGAAAAGAAAACAGCCCTTTTGAAACTTAATTCGATGTTTGACGGGCTTCATTCGATCACTGGTCTTTTTTGTCCGATTAGTGAAAAACACCGCTCTGTCTGCAGCGAGCGTTGTTGAATTGGCATTATAACAATTGCTGGTCGTCAGCAGAAAAATTAATCATTGGCTTCCGAAAAATTCTCTACCTGTTCAATCTCACCAAGTGGTTCTGTAACATATTTACCATTCACCATCATCTTTTGTCCGTTTTGGTATTTATATTTCCAAAACCGCCAGTGCGTCCTTACCCGGCTGGCAGGCATATCAATCTTTTTAGCCACTACCAGGTTTAGCCCCTCCTCGAAGCTGGCGTTGAACACCTTCTGCGAATTATCTTCCAGGGTCAGATTCATCACTACAGTAGCATTTATATTTTCGGGCAGTCCGCCTTCCATAGATACAATCACCTCGTGCTTAACACGCGTTGTATCCCAATATCTTACATGCAGCAGGTCGATATTTGTCATAATTAATGGGCTGAAGCTATTACCATCTGCTGTAGGTGAAGATCTGAATACACCCAATTCCGCTACAGCGGATTGTACAAACTTTCGCTGTCGCAGGGGCAATTCCCTCAACCGTTCCCACACCAGCCCTTCCGCATGTACCAGGCTTCTTTCATCCCCCATCAAATATGCAGAAGTTCCTGTCCGTAAACTTCCGGCATCCGTTTCACAAGAGTTGATATACATCAACGGGTCAACCGACTGACCTGTATTATTCACTAATTCAAAAGCAACACAACTCCGTTCCTCAACAGATTCGGATTTTTTGCAGGCTATAAACCCAGGCAACATTAATATCACTACAGTAACTAGGCTTTTCATGTCAATTAAACGAAGAGGCTAAATTGATCGGTATATGAACAAGCGCTTTTTGACAAATGCCATAATGAGATAAACCCCAGCTCAATGCCACTTAGTTAAGGTTAAATAGCTTCATATTAAGCAATTATTCAGGGTACTATAGCTGAAATCACATAATGCAAAAGCTACAGCAGGGCCTTCCGGGGAATTGCGTGTAATAATTCGCCGGCGGCTTTTGGATACTTTTCCGCAAAAAGTATCAAGAGAATTGGTTGAAAATTGTGATAATAATCCCGTCAGCAGTTATAAACTAGAACTTTAACTAAACGCCATTAAAAACGAAATAAAGGACGCATACATCGGTGAACGTGCAAAAACAACTGTTAAAAAATGGGAAATCTATAAAAAAATAATTGTAACGATTTTTATTACAATTACAAATATTACCTTTGTCTTGCAATGAACAATACCCGCTTTGCTACAGCAATACATATATTGATTTTACTGGCTAAAACAGACGAGCCCTGGATTAGTTCCGACTGGATTGCCGGCAGCATCAATACCAATCCGGCGATGGTAAGAAAAGAACTGATTGCGCTGCAACGAGCTGGCCTGGTAACAGGTAGAAAGGGAAAAGAAGGGGGATCGACACTACTAAAGCCGGCAGCACAGATATCACTGGCCGACATATACCTTGCCGTGAAGAACAGTGATGTATTGGGTAAAAAGAATAAACAAACCAATCCCCAATGTCCTGTTGGCAAAGACATCAACAAACAGCTGACCATCCTCTTTGAAGAAACAGATCAGGCAGTGGTTGAAAGCCTGAAAGGGCAAACGCTAAAAGACTTCGTAAATCAATTTTAATTTTTTTATTTATAAATGTAACATCTTTTATTACAAATTAAATTTTATGAAAACAGGAATTACAGGTGCTACCGGACAATTAGGTCAATTGATAATAGAACAACTAAAAACAAAAGGAGATACCAGCAACCTGGTAGCTTTGGTACGAACGCCCTCTAAAGCGGCAAGTCTAGGGCTGGAAGTACGGGAGTTTGATTACAACTCGCCGGAGACACTGGATGATGCTCTAAAAGGTATTGATCAACTTTTGTTGATTTCTGGTAGCGAAATCGGTAAGAGAAAGGCGCAACACGAAAATGTGATCAACGCAGCAAAAAAAGCGGGTGTAAAATGGATCGTATATACCAGCCTTTTACATGCTGATACATCATCACTGATCCTGGCAGCAGAACACCTGGCGACCGAAACATTATTGAAAACATCGGGCATAGATTATACGATTCTGCGCAATGGATGGTATACAGAAAATTATACCGCCTCTGTACCGGGCGCTTTGAAAAATGACACTTATATAGGAAGTGCCGGTAATGGCAAAATTTCTTCAGCAGCGAGAAAGGATTATGCTGCAGCGGCAGCAGCCGTTCTTAATGACAGCAAGCATATAAGCAAAACGTACGAATTAGCGGGTGACAACTTTTATACATTAACGGATCTTGCAGCAGAACTCAGCAACCAAACCGCTAAAAAAATAGAATACCTCAATTTGGCGGAGGCAGAATATACAGCAAAATTACAGGAGGCCGGTTTGCCCGCACCACTGGCAGCAGCCTTTGCCAGTTTTGATGCCAGTGCAGCAAAAGGTGACCTTTTTGATGATAGCAAGCAATTGTCTGCACTGATCGGTCGTGCTACCACGCCGCTTAAAGAGAGCATTAAAGCCGTTTTAGCCTAAACCAGAAAAAAGTTTTCTCAAAGACGGAAAAAGTTTGCATAGTCAATCTTTGTGTGCAGCCGATATCACAGAATTCCAAAATCGCTGTAAAGCTTCCCGAAATCGAATATCAGTTTCGGGAAGCTTTAACTAAAAATCCCGCACCAGGTGCGGGACAAATTCATTGAAGTTACATCAGAGGTTGAGTTATCTGTTTTACTTCGGTTAAGGGTTCTGATTGATTTTTCAAGGCTTTGGCTCTTGCGGGGTCTGAATGGATTTTCTTTGGATACGATTTTGGTTTTCTTCAGGATCTGGATGGTTCTTAGGATTGGTTTTAAAGGTTTCGGCGGCTTCTTCGGGATATTGTTGGCTTTCAGTGGATGTTGGTATCAGGTATTTGGATTGGCTTTCGTGGATATTGTTGCATCGATGACAATACAAAGATGGAAAGAAAACAGTTCTTCTTAAATTTAATTCGATGCCCGTTTATCATTATTCGTTTTACGACTGATTTCTATCGATAACCTATAAAAACGACCATGTTAGTAACTAATAGAATTGTATGTAAATAGATACAGGAGTTGATTTAAGTCAATACGATTTAGCTTCATTTAGTAAACCAATTGACTGTCTATGTCACCCTTCGGGGTTGTGTGCAACGTGGGCGGCAGGTCATTCCTTTGGGATGAAAGTTATCTGAAAGGAATTGGAAATTAACAACTCTAGTTAAAAGATATAACAAACGCATCCTTTCCACCGGAAAATTCAGCAATTAAAGACCTGGTCTCAGTTTCGCTTTTTTGTATTTTATCAGCAATTGTTTCTGCTAGTGTTTCAAGTTTTCCATCCAGTGTTATAGCCAATGTTTTTTTTGAATCAACATTAAAATGATTTACCCAAATGGTCTTTTTAGCTTTGGCGGGTGCTGTGGTTTTAATATGAATAGTATCGCGACGAGGTATAGAAAGCGTCTTTTGTTGAGCCGGCTGTTGTTTTCTTTTTCCATCAAATTGTAGCACCTGATTCATGATGCTATCGTAGGAAAAAGTCCAATGTTGCTTTGCTTCTTCCTGTTTCAAGGCCGAGGACTTTTTTGTCTTAGCCAATTTTTGATGGGTCTGTTGATCCTGGTTACGAAATATGTTTGCCATTGAGTCTTTTGTCACCAGGAATTTTTCCTGTAGCATATTCAATGCTTTTTTCCCATCCTCATTTGTTGTCAAAACATTCAAAATATTCTCTACATCGTGTAATTTGTTATAAAGGCCCTCTGCCCACACCACCATGGCATCGCCGGTTGAAAACAAATCTTTCGGAGATTCTAAATTATCTGTTGAATACACTTCATCATACACCGGAGGGGTAGGAGGAATGGGGGGAGCAGGACGAACAGCGCTCCTATCCTCCTCCCTTATTTCAGTTGGTTCCGGTTTAGTTGGCTCAACCTTCCCCGATCGTTGAATTGTATTATTTATGGGCTGAGATGTTGTTTGTGTTACATTTTTTTCAATTTTCTCTTCTATAGCTGCTGGCTGAACCTCCGTAGCGACCTCATCGGAAGGACGCTTTTCGGGTGTAAGCCAAGCCACTGAAATCAATAGAAAAGTGATCACAAATAAGGCCAGTAATCGTTGACCATAATTCAGGTTATTATTATTTACATTCATTATCCGTTTTACCCTGCCCAGTAACTGATTCTTTTGTCCCGTAGCGGCTAGAACAGTAGCTGGCAAACGATTTACACGCAGTTGTTCCAGCGATAGCAATGCCGAAGCATAACTATGGGGGTCAAACCGGAACTGTAAGACAAAGTCGTCGCAACAATTCTCGCGTTCCTTCCGCAAGCTGGTCGCCAGCAAGTGTACAAAGGGGTTAAAAAACAACAAAATTTCCATAACCGAAACGAAAATATTAACCAGGTAATCTTTCCGTTTGATATGTGCCATTTCATGCAGGATAACCGATTCTACCTGCTCCGGCGTAAGCCGGTTAAACGCTGCTACCGGAATTAAAATCACCGGTTTGAAGTAATTAAGTGTAGCCGGTACATCTATATACTCACTGAGATAAATCCGCACCTGCTGTACAATTCCCAGTCGGTTAGCATACCTTTCCACGCGATCTATCCAAACATAGTCAATTGGAATCAAACCTGTAGTTTGCAGTTTGCGGGAATGCCCGTAAGCCTTTGCCAGTCGCAATGTAAGCAATAGGAAGACTACCAGGTAAGCTGTGGAAAAATACGGGAGAAACAAGCTGAATAAAGAAAAAATATCTGTTTGCAACAAAGGCATTGCAATACCTGCATTGCCATCAAAGGCGGCGGTTGCTGATGTTAAATCGAGGGTTGAAAATGTATTATATTTTTGAATGAATGTATAGGCAAACCACGCACTGGCCGCTATCAGCATAACAAAGGAAAAATTGTGTTTTACAACAGGCGAACTATTTCTATGGGCAATTACCTGATACAGTAACCATAGAACGGCTACCTGCCAAAGACTGGCAACAATAGCCCAACCCAATGCCAGCAAGAACGGTGATTGGTATAAAGCAGTCATAGTATTATCGGTTATTTCTTGTCCTTTTTCAATGCATTCAACAACGCCTGAATTTCGTCCAGTTCGGCGTTACTGGCTTTGTGATTCCCCAGCGCCTGCATTACCAATTGGGCAGGCGATCCGGAAAACAAATTATTGACCATTCGGCCAACCAGGTGCTGCTGTGTCTTTTCACGGGTGACCAATGGCTGGTAAATATGTGTTTTTGAAGAATCATCCCGGTCTACCAATCCTTTTTCGAACATAATCTGCATCAACTTCAACGTAGTAGTATATCCTACATCTTTTGTTGCAGTCAATGATTCGTGTACTTCCCTTACTGTTGCCTGCTGTTTGTCCCACAACACTTGCAATATCTCCAACTCACTTTCTGTGGGTTTTACCTGCTTCTGTGACATAAATACGATTTTATTCGTAAACTAAAATACGACACTATTCGTAATAAATTGTAAATATTTTGTGAAAGGTCGGGTCAGCGTGATCCTGGTGAGGGAGAACATATACCCCGCGCGATAGCCCCGGCACGTGCCGTACAGTAAGTTTGCGTTTTTCCTCCTCAAAAGCGTTAGAACACCCCAACCTGCCAATATGCTCAAAAAGTATATCTTGTTTTTTTAGCAAAAAAGTCGTCTACTTTTAGGTTTCTCCTTGCTGCTTTACCGGCTATCCAATAATGTCGCCAATGCATTTCTTCGATATTACATGCTGTGAGGTCTGCGTAGCGAGTATTTTTTACGCCTGGTCTTCTCTATTAGGCATAGCTCAAAAATGAAACCATGCAATTGAAAAAATCCATTTTTATTTCGTTTTGTTTTTCGCTCCTGTTATTTGCCGCGCAGCAAACAACCGCCCAAACCCTGCAGCTTAAAAATGCCGTAATCATTGTATCACCCTCTGTTGGCGATCCCATGCAGCAAACCGTACAAGAGGTGCTGAGGGAGGAAATTGCCAAACGTACCCGCATCAGTCTGCCAACGGTAAAAAGTTTTCCCACTGCTAATCCTGTAATCGCTATAGTAAACAGTGGCGACAAAGAACTGGCGGGTAAAAAAGTGCCGCAGACTGTGCAAAACAGTGTGCTTAAAGCAGAAGGTTTTAGAATTTTTACTGAACAACAGGGCAAAAATACAATTGTATGGATTATGGGAGCCGATGCCCGCGGTGTGCTATTTGGTGCAGGCTGGTTGTTGCGACAGTTACACATGGCAGAAAAAACACTTCAGCTAAAGGGCTCCCTGGATTACGCCAGTTCACCGGATTACGCCATCAGGGGTCACCAGTTAGGTTATCGTACCACGGCCAACTCCTACGATGCGTGGACGGTGCAGCAGTTTGATGAATACATACGGGAACTCGCAATATTTGGATCCAACGCAGTAGAAGGCATTCCATTTCATGAGGATGAGGTGCCCAGCCCGCATTTTAAAATTTCCGCCGCCGACATGCGTATTAAATTAGGGGAGATCTGTGCCAAATACGATATGGACTATTGGGTATGGACACCCGTTACCTTTGACCTGAAAGACAAAACAAAACGGGAAGCCGAGTTGAATATGCATGAGGATTTCTACAAAGCTACGCCACGCCTCGATCATATCTTTTTGCCTGGTGGCGATCCCGGCGACAACCATCCTTCCGAAGTAATGCCGTTTTTAGAGGAATTGTACAAACGGGTTATAAAATACCACCCTAACGGTAAAGTATGGTTGTCACTACAAGGGTTTAATACGGAACAGATCGATTATTTTTATGACTACCTAAAAACACATCAACCCAAATGGTTTGCAGGCGTGGTATCCGGTCCCAGCAGTCCACCCATTGCTGAAACCCGCTACCGGTTGCCTGCACAATACCAGCACCGCCAATATCCGGATATTACGCATTCGGTGCGATGCCAGTTTCCGGTTGAACAATTTGACCAGGCGTACGCCTTAACATTGGGACGAGAATCTGTAAACCCACGCCCCTATTCTTTTGCCCGCATCCTGGACACCTATGCGCCTTTTACAGATGGCTTTCTATCCTACTCCGACGGCAATCATGATGATGTGAACAAGGTGATATGGAGTGCCCGTGCATGGAATATGAAACAAGATGTACACGAGATTTTGAAAGAATACAGCCGCTTCTTTTTCGGTGCTGCTTTTGAAGACGCTGCCGCTAACGGTATAGAAGGTTTGGAAAACAACTGGCGGGGACCATTGGCAGAAAATGGCGGTGTAGAAGCGGTATTTGATTTCTGGAAAACGCAGGAAGCCAAAGCCTCTGCACTTAACCAGAACAACTGGCGCTGGCAAATGTTATTATTACGTGCCTACTATGATACATATATCCGCAGGCGCCTGTTAAACGAACAGGAATCCGAGAAAAAAGTGAATAGTATTTTGTTGCAGGCCTCTGCAACTAATATCCACCCAAAAATGCAGGAGGCGAGGCTGGAACTTTCAAAACCCGATAATGAAAATATAGCACCGGGGTTAAGAAAACGTATTGAAGACCTTTGTGCAGCCCTCTTCCGCACCACCGGCTTCCAAACCAGTGTACCCAAGTATAAAGCAAATGGCTATGAAAGAGGTGCCGTACTCGATTTTGTAGACTACCCCTTAAACAACCGGTGGTGGATAGCCGATGAATTTGCAAAAATTGAAAAACTTAGCAACACGGATGAAAAATTAAAACAGTTACAATTGATCGCCCAATGGGAAGAACCTGGTGCGGGAAGTTATTATGACGATGTATCCAGCATTAGTAAGGGTCCAAGAGTAAATACGACCTCCTACGACGCCACCGATATCGCCTGGTGGGACAATGGCTTTAGCCGAAAAAGATTGTCTTTCCAGACTTTTCAGCGTGAACCCGCCTTGCAATACGAAAACCTCGATCCCGGCGCCCGTTATACCATTAAAGTATGCGGTTTCGGCGACGCACTGTTAAGAGTAGATGGCGTTCGGTTGTCGCCATTATATTATAACAAAGAAGCCGATAGTTTTAAAGAGTGGATCATTCCCCTTTCGCTGACGCAGGATGGAAAAATAACCGTAACCTTTGATGAACCGGAAGAGTCACATCTTAACTGGCGGCAAAACTCCAGGATATCAGATATTTGGCTGCTGAAACATTGAATATATTTGACCATAAGGCAGTAAAAAAACTTACAGGCTAGCGACATACTACCGGCGCAGGGAACCACTGTTTCCTCTGCCGGTATTTTTTTGCTTTATTATGTTCAGCAGATCGTTCTTTGTTTGCCCAACTTTTGCCGGTATTTCCTCTTGTATTCTGCTATCTAAAGAGAATATCGCACTGTTCGTTTTTGTGAAAACAAATTAAGAAAAATCAACGCCCCGACAACAAACAAAATATCAACTAACATATATCATTACCCTAAATCAATATTCTTTAAACAGCAGTAGTAGTCATTGCCTTTGATAGACATAAAATAATATCTTAGTTATCCAAACCGAATCCTATGTTAAGGTATTTTAATTCCTATCTGAAGGCGACCGCTGCCGGTCTGTTAATGGCGGGTTTCTTCATTATATCGTATACCGCAGGTCAATATTCCTTTCTCGGTATATCCATTATTTTTTTGGGAGTACTGATGTATATCACGCGAAACATGTTGACAAAATCAACGTTGCACAGGCGATATAAGAACCTTGTGGAGTTTGTGCTGGCAGGATTTATTTGCCTGTTCCTTGGTCTGCTGTTATTAGATTACTCAGGGGTTATCATCATTGAATTGTAACTTATATAGTAGCGGCGGCAGCAATAGCCTGTACGTCCTGGTGTTCCATACACTTAAAATGTTTTTTAGGACATGTTTTAGTTCCATAATTAGAACAAGGCTGACACCGCAAAGCCGGAACAATATAGTTAGTATGCCTGGAGACTATTGCACTGCCATAATACGGTTCCACATCTAATTTGGGAGAAGTGCCGCCCCATATGGCTAATACCTTTTTTTGAAAAGCACAGGCTATATACTGAAATCCCGTATCGTGGGATATGACCATTTTTGCGCGTTTAACAATATCTGCAGATTCATTCAAACTGAATTTACCACAGGCATTGTAAATTTTTACAGGATCTATAGTGGTAATCGCCTCTCCTTCTTCCCTGTCGTCTTTTCCCCCTATCAATACAATTGGAAGATCGATTTTACTGCAAAGTTCCTGCAATTTTTTTACCGGCAATTTCTTGGTATAATAGGATGCCCCAATTACTACAGCCACAAATCCCATCTGGTGTGATACGGGCAAATCCGTTTCTATTTTAATCTCCTGGTCTTGGGGTATAAAATAATCCAGTCCCTTTCCATCGTCTTCAATGCCTAGTTTTTTTAATGCCTGTAAGCTCCGCTGGGAAATATGAATATTCGGCATGAGGTTGATCCCTATTTTTGTCAACAGGAACTTCTGAATGCTGAGCTTGTGGTAACTCAACCATTTTGTTCTGATATCCGTTTTCAGATACAGACGAATGGTCCGAAAGTTTTTATGCAGATCAACGATATAATCAAACTGTTCGTTGCAGATTTCCTCTATTGTTGTAGCAAAATCATCTTCGAAGTAATGAAACTTATCGACGTAAGGGTTGGCAATGGTAACATCTTTAAAGCGTTTTCTTGTAAGGAAATGTAATTCTACGCCGGGCATTTGCTGTTTCAGACAACGAATAGCCGGTGTCGTCAGTACTATATCTCCGATAGATGATAACCGGATCAGTAGCACCTTTATATGTTTGCGTCCTTTAAATTGAGATCCCCTGGAGATAATCTGTACCGGAGTAGCCATATTGCTAAGTTAAACGAAACTATGTTTACATCGGCGTTAACGGGTTTTACTGCCGCTATAGTATCTATTTATCATCGGTCTCCACGTAGTTCAAATCTTTGCCAAAGGTTTCCCTGGTGAGCAAAATAGCGGTAGTACCTATTGCCATTATAATGATGGCTGCAATCCAACCACCGGTATAATAGTCAGTAACATTACGCAACCCCTGAAACAACGGAAGGATAAATATGGCCAACATACCACGGACCATATTAGGTATGGTGGTGGCAGCAGTTGATCGGATATTAGTACCAAACTGCTCTGCCGCCATGGTAACAAAAATAGCCCAGAAGCCGGTACCAAAGCCCAGCCCGGCACAAATCCAATACATAGCGGAAGCACTACCATCCCGCAGGGTGGTAAAGTACAATATCATAAACAATGCTGTAATAGCGTAAAACACCAATAGCGCTTTTTTCCGGCTCCGCAACCACTGACTAACAAAACCAATGGCTATATCCCCGATAGAAATACCTGCATAGGCAAACATAATAGCCTTTCCCGGATCAATTTTTTCTTTTATGTCCATTACTTTCCCAAACTCGCTGGAGAAAGTCACCAATACACCAATCACAAACCAGGTTGGCAGCCCCAGCAATATGCCGGTAAGGTATCTTTTAAACCGATCCCGATTGGTAAAAAACATCAGCAGATTTCCCCGGGAGACGTTCAACTTCTTACTTTCATTAAACATGCCCGACTCAAACACAGAAATGCGCAGAATGAGTAACATCAACCCTAGTCCACCACCGATAAAATAACAAATACGCCAGCCATCAGGATAGTCAAAAATTTCTTTCATGATAAAAGCGAGAATTGCCCCGGTGAGGCCTATACCGGCCACCAGGGAGGTAGCAATCCCTCTTTTTTCTTTAGCCGTTATTTCCGACACCAGTGTAATACCGGCGCCGAGTTCCCCAGCCAAACCTACGCCGGCTACGAAACGAATAAACTTGTACTGATCGACTGTTTGAACAAAACCATTGGCAATATTGGCGAGAGAATACAGGACGATAGAACCAAACAATACACTGAGCCTTCCGCGTTTGTCTCCCATCACACCCCATAAAATCCCCCCTATTAACAGTCCCCACATTTGCCAGGTAAGAATTCCCTCTCCGTCGGTCAAAATCTGATCTTCGGTGAGGCCCAGATCCCGCAAACTGGGGATTCTTATGATGCCGAAAAGCAATAAGTCGTAGATATCAACAAAGTAACCTAAGGCAGCTACAATTACAGCAACATTAAAAATGGAAGCAGTCGTTTTTGGTTGTGTCATCTGAAAGAAAAATTATGAGTTAGTTTCGGGATCTTTAGTCGGTGTTTTTCTTTTTCCAAAAAACAATTTCCAGAAAACAGGTACAGTGGTAAGCAACACAATTACAATAATTATCACCTCCAGGTGTTCCCGCAGTTCAAATCCAAACTGCTTTCTTACCCATATCTGAAGGAAATGTCCGGCAAATATCATACTGATTACCCAGGCCAGGCAACCAATGATATTGTAGAACATAAACTTCTTTCGGTCCATAGTAACAATACCGGCTACAATCGGAGCAAATGTTCTTACTGCCGGTAGGAAACGGGCAAAAACAATAGCCGCGCCCCCGTGTTTTTCAAAGAAGCCATGGGCATCGTGAAGATATTGTTTCTTAAACAAAAAGCGGTCTTTCCAGTGAAACATGGATGGACCAATTTTTCTGCCAAACCAATAGCCAAGCATATTACCCAATATCCCCATCAGCGAAATGAGTCCTACCAACACAAATAAATCTACCCATTCATTCTGTACTGTTTCAATACGAAAAGTTCTATAAAATTCCCGCATCAGATCATCACTGTAGATGCCCACCACAAATAACAGCCCATCTCCCGGAAGAAAAAAGCCTGCAAACAACCCGGTTTCAGCAAACACGATCAGCAACACCAGCCAAAGTCCACCGTTCAATATATAAAACATCGGATTCAGCATGTCTTTCCACACAAAACCTCTTTCCAGTTGCACCACTTTTGTAGCAATAAGTTCCTTAGCTGAAATTTTCGTCGGCGGGTATCCTTCTGCGTAGACAGTCACATCGCTTTCAGGTAAATTAACTTCGGCATATCCTTCGTCATTTGTAGAATAGACAGAAGAATCGGATCCGCTAAATATAGTGACCTCCTTAATTATTTCTTCATACTGATTAACAAACCGAACATTTATTTTTTCCTGGGCGAAAACGGACAAAGTTGACAAGATCACAAAAGCCAATCCAAAAAATCTCTTACACATTTGATTTTACTATTTTCTACTTTGCCGCAAAAATGCAACTTCCTTGTCAATTCTAAACAAGATTTAACTTGTTTCTATAATTTATTATTCTATCGGGATAAGGTTTTGATTTACAGTATATTAATCCGCAGTAAACGCTCTTGCCTTTTCGTCATCAAACTCCCCTTCCGATCGGGCTATCACACAGCTGGCCAGGGTATTCCCAATAATATTCACCGAAGTGCGGGCCATATCCATCAACTCGTCTATACCATATATTGCCATGATTGGCCATAGAGGAAGGTTGAAGGTAGAGGCGGTGGCAATTAAAATCACGAGAGATGCACGCGGCACGGCTGCTACTCCTTTACTGCTGAGCATCAGGGAGAGTCCTATCATAAACTGTTCGCCGATACTTAGGTCGTACCCTGCCGCCTGGGCCACAAAAATAGAGGCCAGGGACAAGTATAAGGTTGTTCCATCCAGGTTAAAGGTGTAGCCTGTGGGTATAACAAAAGATACAATTTTACGTGGCACCCCAAATTTCTCCATATTTTCCAATGCACTGGGTAAGGCGGAATCCGAACTGGTGGTGGCAAAAGCAATAGAAGCGGGTTCTTTGATGGCCTCAATAAATTTTCGAACGGGAATTTTGGCCACAAAAAGGGCTATTGGTAACAACACCAATAAAATAAAAGTTATAAGCGCTAAATAAAGTGTAATTAATAATAAAAAAAGATTTTTTAATATATCTACTCCCAGGTGGCCAACGGTTACGGCAATGGCAGCCCCCACTCCAAAGGGAGCAAAATACATAATAATTTTTGTGAATTTAAACATCGTTTCCGCCAGGCTCTCCGTAAACTCAAGCATCGGTCTTTTTTTCTGTTCACTCAGCATGGCCAACGAAATGCCAAAGATTAAACTAAAGACCACAATAGGCAGCACATTCCCCTCGTAAATAGATTTCACAAAATTTTCAGGAAAAATATCTATAATGTGATCGTCCCATTTTTGCCCCTGCTCGTCCGGCAATTGCGCCAGCAATCCTTCAGGATAAGCAATATTGGCACTGTCCAGGACCGCCAACATATTTTCCTGCATCTTTTTAGTGTTACTTTTTGGAACATCTTTCAGGAGGCTATCCGGCACATTAATCCCTTCGCCGGCTTTGGTGATATTGATGAAAACAATCCCAATAACAAGCGCAAGTGTAGTCACTAGTTCAAAATAGACCAACGATTTCCAACCCATACGCCCTACCTGCTTTAGATTGGAATGGCTGGCGATACCCACCACCAACGTTGAAAAAAGTAAGGGTGCTACAATCGTCTTTACCAATCGCAGGAATATCTTACTCAAAAACTGCAATTGCTGCGAAAACTCTTTAAAATCAAGTCCGATCTCTATTCCAACAGCCATCGCCACCAGTATCCACGTAGTGAGTGACTTCTTATAAAAAGCGAATAGTACCAGCGACAAGACAACAATCCACCTGCTGACAAACAACACCCGTTCAGGAATGCCCACCCAGCCCCAGGCATCCAGGAAATGAAGAATGGCGACAACGGTAAACAATAAAAGGGAAAGTAGTCCTGCTTTTTTCTGATTCATAAGTAACGAGCTGGTAATGTTTCAAAACTAACAGAAACTGATCTTTCAACGAAATTCAATTATTTTTTTTCCGAGATTATGTTATAAAATAATTAAAGATTGACCGGGTTTTGGATAGAAATACTTACTTTCAAACCCATTATTATAAAATAACTTACTATTATTTTTTACTAACGCTATGAGTATATTCAATAAGAAATCAATTAACGTACTTCTGGAAGAAGCGAAGGGCACCGGCGAAAACAGCTTAAAAAGAACGCTGGGTCCCTGGGGTTTGGTGGCGTTAGGAATCGGTGCAATTATAGGAGCCGGTTTATTTGTCCGTACAGCCGCCGCCGCCGCACAGAATGCCGGTCCGGCAGTAACAATAGGCTTTTTAATTGCCGCTGTTGGTTGTGCTTTAGCCGGGCTCTGTTATGCGGAGTTATCATCATCCATCCCCATCTCTGGCAGTGCCTATACCTACACCTATGCTACCATGGGAGAGTTGCTGGCATGGATTATCGGCTGGGATTTGGTTTTAGAATATGCAGTAGGGGCGGCAACTGTGGGTATTGCCTGGAGCGAGTACCTGAATAACTTATTGGTAGAGGTCTTCAATATGGCGCCCGTTGCTTACGAATGGTGTCACTCTCCTTTCCAGGTATCTCCTGATGGCGTCAGGGGTATTATCAATCTTCCGGCATTGGGTATAGTAACGGCTATTAGTTTGTTGCTGATCCGTGGTACGCAGGAGTCTGCTTTTGTTAATAACCTGATAGTGATTGTAAAAGTTGCCATTGTTATATTGGTCATTGCGTTAGGTTGGCAGTTTATTAATCCAGCCTATCATGATCCCTATATACCACCACCACAAAAATATATAGACCATCAGGGCTTCGCGCATAATTTCGGTGGTTTTCTCGGTATTTTAGGAGCCGCAGGGACGGTATTCTTTGCCTTTATTGGATTTGATGCTGTAAGCACTGCCGCGCAGGAAACAAAAGATCCCAAGAAGGCTATGCCTTTTGGCATTTTGGGTTCTCTGATCGTTTGTACGATTCTATATGTACTATTTGCACACGTATTGACCGGATTGGCTCCACTGGAGTTTTTTAGAGATCCAAACCGTGGTGGCGAAGCTTCTGTGGTAGCAGCCATCCAGGAGGCCATGCCCAGCTACGGATGGTTGAGCAAATCGATAACAGTGGCTATTTTAGCGGGATTTTCCTCTGTGATACTGGTTATGCTCTTAGGACAAAGCCGGGTGTTCTTTTCTATGAGCCGTGATGGCTTGTTGCCCAAAGTGTTTTCGGAAGTACATCCTAAATTCAAAACGCCCTACAAAGGCAACCTCGTCATCCTTATTTTGGTAGCTATTTTTGCCGCATTCGTGCCGGGAGATGTGGTAGGCCATATGACCAGTATTGGAACGCTCTTCGCATTTATGCTTGTATGTGGAGCTGTAATAATTTTACGAAAGAAAGAACCAAATTTACCGCGTCAATTTAAAACGCCCCTGGTTCCTTTCTTACCTATTTTAGGAATATTGGCTTGTGGTATGATGATCTTTGGGTTGGGCTGGGAAAACTGGCTACGTCTGGGTGTCTGGCTGGCATTAGGTTTCATCATTTATTTTGCCTATAGCAAAAAACATAGCAAACTAAATAATCCGGATAAATAAGAGCAATTCTATTAAAAAAAGTAAAAGGGATAATCAAAACATCCCTTTTACTTTTTACAACAGTTCAATCGGATAAAAAAATTATTTACAATCCACCTAATAATTTCAGTAACTCTTCCTGCACTCCTTTACCGCCATCAGCATTATACCAATGCTGCAAGGTTGTTTTCACTGTTTCAAAATCTGCTTTATCAGCTACTAATTTATTGTACAATACCTGGCAATCGGCAGGACGTGGGCCCCAAACGCCAAGCTCGTTTGCTTCTTTATCCCGCACTATTAATTTGGGAATAGATTTACTGCCATTGGTCAGGTAGTCGTTTATACGAAAGGGTTCGCTATCCCGCAACTCATAAGAAACACTGATTTTATCATTCCGTCCTGCAGCCATCTCCAGGAAGGGAACACTATGAGCAGCATCACCACACCAGGGTTCAGTAATAATGATCCATTGTTGAGACTCCAGTCTCTCAATCGTTGTTCTCAATTGATCACTCAATACACCTGTCTTTAACCAACGATTCATCCGCGACCAATTTAATTTGGTATAATTAAAGTAATCTGGATTATCGTAAGGTGGGGCCGGGTTCTCTGATTGTAAAATATTCTGAAAATACGCCTGATACTCTTTAAAATTCATAATGTTATTCTCATTTTATAAATCCTATAGCCTCACATCTACTACATCGTCACATTTCAATTTTAAATTACCACTTCACTTCCTCGTCCTGCAATTTAATGACCAGCTCTTGTTTTGCAGCAGGTTCTACCCTGCCAATAATACGTGCTTCTACGCCAAACTCTTCGGCAACACCAATAATAGCACCAGCATTTGATTCGTTTGTATAAACCTCCAACCGACAGCCCATATTAAACACCTGGTACATCTCCCGGCTATCTGCTTTACTTGCTTTTTTGATAAGATCGAAAATAACCGGTGGCGTAAACAGATTGTCTTTTACGATCCGAACATTATCAGGCACATATTTCAAACATTTGGTTTGCCCGCCACCACTGCAATGTATCAATCCATTCACAGCATCAAAATGCTCCGTCAATAATCTCTTTAATACAGGCGCATACGTGCGAGTAGGCGATAGCAGGAGTTTTCCGATATTGATCGTTTTGTTATTTACTGTTATTTCATCTGTTAGTTGATGCTCACCTATATACACTACTCCATCAGCCAATGAAGGCTCAAAAGTTTCGGGATAACGTGTAGCGTATTGCTTATTCAACACGTCGTGCCGGGCGCTTGTCAAACCATTACTACCCAACCCGCTGTTATAAGCAGTTTCATATTTTGCGGTTCCATAACTGGCGAATCCGACAATCACATCACCGGCTTTAATTTTTTCGTTGGTCACCAACCGGTTTTTCGGCCACCTGGAGGTCATGGTGCCGTTTACCGCCACCGTCCGCACTACATCACCCACATCAGCCGTTTCTCCCCCCAGGTACCTGATGTTGATACCGTATTGTTGCAATTCATCAAATAGCTCTTGGGTTCCATTTATAATATGTTCCAGCACTTCGCCAGGTATTCTTTTCTTATTTCTGTCAATGGTAGAATTGAATACGAGGTTGTCATATATCCCTACACATAACAGGTCATCCAGGTTCATCACCACAGCGTCCTGCGCAATACCCTTCCACACAGATGCGTCGCCGGTCTCCTTCCAATACAGGTATGCCAGTATACTTTTGGTACCCGCCCCATCCGCATGCATCACATTTACATAGGCATCGTCTCCCGTTAGATAATCGGGATATATTTTACAAAAAGCTTTGGCATACAGACCAGCATCCAATTTCTGAACGGCGGCATGTACTTCTTCTTTTTGGGCAGAAACACCTCTTTCATTGTATAGGCTCATGAAAATTATTTAGACCCGCCGCTTTAAGCGCAAACAGGAAGCCGCAAAGTTAAATATTAAGAGGGCAATTATCAATTATACATTAGTTTTGCGGCGTCCATCAAAAGAAAATACCCTGCAGATCCATCGAAATATAAAAAATATCCCTGTTTTCAAAAACGCAGTGGTTACCACAGGCACTTTCGACGGCGTACACACCGGTCATTGGCAGATTATTCAACAACTGAAGGAGGAAGCAGGACGCATGGATGGCGAAACGGTCATAATCACTTTTCACCCCCATCCCCGAAAAGTGATTAATGCCGCAAAGTCTGTACAACTATTGAATACCCAAGAGGAAAAAATACAATTATTGGAAAAAAAGGGAATCGATCACCTGGTTATTATTCCTTTTACCACCGACTTCTCTGAACAACCCCCGGAAAATTATATCGCCCATTTTCTGGTGCAAACCATTAAATCCTGCTGCATCATTATTGGCTACGATCACCGTTTTGGAAAAGATCGTAAAGGAGATTACAGAATGCTCGAGGCCTTCGGAGCAAGCCTGGGTTTCCTGGTAAAAGAAATTCCTGAAAAAGTACTCAATCAAATAACAGTAAGTTCTACACAAATAAGAACGGCACTTTTGAATGGCGAAGTTGAAAAAGCCAACGCATTACTCGGCTACACCTACAGCTTTGAAGCCACTGTGGTGGAAGGCAATAAATTAGGTAGAAGGCTGGGCTATCCCACTGCCAATCTTTCCGTTATCAACAACGATAAGCTAGTGCCGGGCGATGGCATTTATGCCGTAGAAATTGAAATAAACGGGGATATTTACAAAGGTATGATGAGTATTGGTGTACGCCCCACCATAGACGATAGTGGATTCAGAACCATCGAAGTCAATATTTTTGATTTTGACGCAGACATATACCATACAACTGTAAGGGTCTACCTGAAATACTATCTTCGCCCGGAATTAAAATTCAGCGGACTGGAGGAGCTTACTCAACAGTTGGCAGAAGATAAACTGCATGCCCTTCAAAAGTTAGGCAACTAATCTGTCCAGCAGTCTGTACGGGAACGAGTCTTTCTTGAACCTTTATCACCTTCTCTATCAAACGAAGAAAACCTTACCCCTGCGTGAAAATCCAGTCGACGCGACTTATACAGCATGCTTAGTATACTTCCGGATCCGACAAAGAAATACCCTGCCCGCAGAGATAATCCAGCATTAAACTTACTGACAGCATTGTAGTTTACTGGCAGATATACCCCCCAGAATCTGTTTTCAACCCTCGGAGTAAGGGTTACAGAGTGATAGTTATATTGTCCCCAGGGAAAATTGTCTGTATTGAGAAGGCTCATTTGCGCCATCAGGTTCAGATAAGCTGCTCCTGCCAAATGATAATCCACGTCAGCCCGTAAAGTAGCTGGCAGCGCTACATTGTAATGCCTGGACCTTTGCCAGGGAAGAGTAGTAAAAAATTGAGGTCGATTTTCAAAATAAGTTTCCCAATTATCCAATTGCAAAGTTCTAAGCTCGTGGGTATATAGGCGCTCTGTGCCATCAATGTCTATGTTAAAGCGATTGCCATCATTTCGGCGAAACCTTATCATTCCAAAATCCAGCAATGACACGCCTACTTTAAATTTGTACAGCGGCTCACTGGCACTCCACCTGTCACCACTATAATAACCATCCGCATTGGGTTCGTAGGTGTAGGTAAACCCTATATCACCCCCTACACCATGGCTGCCATACTTCAGCAAACTGGATGGCGTAAAGTTGCCCAAAACAACACCACCGTAACCGGTGTACAAACTACCTGTTGCATTATGTACATAAGAATCGTTTTGTAAAGGATCGTGAGAAATTGTACCACGCAAATTTTGGGTTTGCAAATAACCGTTGACCATCCCTGCCAGGTATTTCACCGTAGCACCCAATTTTATCTGATGCACATCATCGTCTTTTACAACCAGCGCATAACTTACTCCTAATTCAGACCAGGCATTAGCTCCAATCGTCATGTTTTTATCTACAGAAAAATTATAAGGTGTTCCTATCCCTGAAGACCTGGAGGATATTTCATCCATAAATCTTGCATCCAGGTTTCTTACATTCGCCATCATACGGGCACGGGAAGTGAGCGCTACCGATGAACGTTCATTAAGCCTTACCAACACAGACGGACCATGCATACTAATATTTACAAAGCCATTCACCCAACCCGGATTTCCCCGGTATTGACTAAGAAAATCATTGCCTTTATAAATACTGGTGTAATTGCCCAAATTAAAGGAGCCAATGCTGTTTTCGGCTGAAGCATGAATAGAAAGCACATTAACATCCCATCGTTTGGCGCTGCCTGCGATAGCAGAAGGATTGAAGAAAACGGCGTTTACGCCTGTAAAATTGCTGGTGTTATAACCAGGAAACTCTTGTGCATGGGTTGGGCTTATCGTACCTAGTACAACTAGAAAAAGGGCTACACGTACATACATACGTAAATGTAATATTAATGTGCTGCAAGTGCTAACGTTCTATTGTGCTGTTCAGCACAATTTAACATATCTAAATTATCCCTGCTTTCCGCCGTCCGGTTTTTTATCCGGAAACAGGAGCGATAATATTACCGAAAGAAACAATACACCACCTACAACCATCAGAGAAACAGGAGACGATATATGATAAAAAGGACCTATAACCATTTTAACCCCAATGAAAGCCAGGATAACAGCCAATCCATATTTTAGTTTACTGAACATATGAATGAAGTTGGCCAACAGGAAATATAAAGAACGCAGTCCAAGAATGGCGAAGATATTGGATGTATATAAGATAAACGGATCATCCGGGGCAATGGCGAATATGGCCGGTATAGAATCGACAGCAAATATCAGGTCAGTAAACTCTATTACCCCCAGTACCACCAATAGCGGCGTAGCCATCCGCACGCCATTCTGCACCGTGAAAAACTTATCCCCATCATATCCTTTGCTGACTTTAAAAAAACGGTAAATCAATTTTGCTCCCGGATTTGAACTAAAGTCTTTCTCTTCATCGCCCTCATGGTCAGCAAACCAGGATTTGATACCTGCCACAACCAGGAAAACACCAAAGATAGTTAGCACTACATTTATCCGCACCGCATAACCCCAAACGTTCATTTCCGGCAAATAGGTAAGATTTACCAGGCCTACGCCGGCAAAGATAAAAATGGCTCTAAAGGCCAATGCACCCAAAATACCCCAGAAAAGTACCTTGTGGTGCACCTCTTTAGGAACATTAAAATATCCAAATACCAGTATAAAAACGAAAAGATTATCTACTGAAAGCGCTTTTTCTATCCAATAAGCGGATTGAAACTGGCTGAATTTTTCTATTGCCAGCGCCTCCGAATCCCCTTTAAAAACCCAGTATATTACGCCACTGAAAAGCATTGACAAAGAAATCCAAACTACGGACCACCAGATGGCTTCTTTGTTGGTCACCACATGACTTTTTCGATTAAATACACCTAAATCCAGCACTAACATCATTACCACTACAACAGTAAAAACCGCTATCAATCCTGGATGAGATAATAGTCCTTGATGCATGTTATTCTTTTAAGCGATAGTTTTTGTCGCCGTTTTAAAACAGACAAAGGTATGTACAGAAGTTTTCAATGCGTTCAAAATAAGAAAAACTTATTCTACCCAGTTGCCAGTTCCTTTTCAGCCCGTTCTCCTAGCAAAAAACTATTTTACTTTATCTTGCATTCAAACCTACAGGTATGGCTAAAGAATTGAGAAAAGAACAGGCGCTTGAATATCATGCAAAAGGGCGCCCGGGCAAAATAGAAGTGATTCCCACTAAAGAAGCCAAAACCCAGAGAGATTTATCATTGGCTTACTCGCCCGGAGTGGCAATTCCCTGCAAGGAAATCCAGCGGGATCCTGAAAATGCCTATAAATATACTGCTAAAGGAAACCTGGTGGCAGTCATTAGCAATGGTACTGCGGTACTGGGTTTGGGTGATATTGGGGCAGGAGCAGGCAAGCCGGTAATGGAAGGCAAAGGTGTTTTATTCAAAATATTTGCTGACATTGATGTTTTTGATATAGAAATAGACGAAAAAGACCCTGAAAAGTTTGTACAGATTGTAAAGTCGCTGGAACCCACTTTTGGTGGCATTAACCTGGAAGATATCAAAGCACCGGAATGTTTCTATATAGAACAGGAATTGAAAAAAAGCATGAAAATTCCGGTCATGCATGACGACCAGCACGGAACTGCCATTATCAGTGCCGCAGCCTTGCTAAACGCACTGGAATTGCAAAAAAAGAAAATAGAGAAAGTAAAATTTGTGGTAAGTGGTGCTGGTGCTGCTGCCATGGCTTGTGTGCAGTTGTACGAAAGACTGGGGGCCAAAGCCACCAACTTCACCATATTTGATAAAGACGGCGTTCTGTACAAATCGCGCCCCGACCTGGATGAGGTAAGAAAGAAGTTTGCCACCCCTGATAATAAAAAGCTTACCATGGCAGACGCCATGAAAAATACAGATGTGTTTTTAGGACTCAGTGCGGGCAATATTGTTACCGGTGATATGGTAAAAAGCATGGCGGCGCGGCCAATTGTATTTGCGATGGCAAACCCTGACCCGGAAATTACCTGGGAGGAAGCTACCAGTTCCAGAAAAGATATCATTATGGCGACCGGCAGAAGCGACTATCCCAACCAGGTAAATAACGTGCTGGGATTTCCTTATATCTTCCGCGGTGCGCTGGATGTGCGGGCTACTCAAATAAATGAAGAGATGAAAATGGCCGCGGTGAAGGCTTTAGCAGAACTCACCAAAACACCTGTTCCGGATATTGTGAACGTAGCGTATAATGAAAAGAACATTGTTTTTGGTCCCAACTATATCATCCCTAAGCCCCTGGATCCACGCCTGATTTCCACCATTTCTCCTGCGGTGGCAAAGGCAGCGATAGCAAGTGGTGTTGCCAAAACAGACATCCATGATTGGGAAAAATACCAGATTGACCTCGACAACAGATTAGGCAACGACAATCAGTTGTTCCGGGTAATTGGCAGCAAGGCCCGTAAGGATCCCCGTAAGGTTGTTTTTGCAGAAGCCGATAACGTACGGATACTAAAGGCAGCGCAAATAGTACTGGATGAAGGTATCGCCTACCCTATCTTGTTAGGAGAAGAAAATAAAATCCGGAGAATAGCAGCCGACAACGGCATTGAACTGGAGGGTATGCCCATTATAGACCCCAGGAGCGATGCAGCCCGCGAAAAAAGAAAAGAATACGGAAAACTGTATTTTGAGAAGCGACAACGTAGGGGAGTCAATAGCTACGAAGCAGCCAAAGGCATGAAAGAACGTATACGGTATGCGTGTATGATGGTGAAAACTGGTGACGCCGATGCTGTAATCGGCGGATTAACCCGAAATTACCCACAAACAGTACGACCGGCGCTGGAGATAGTGGGCACCGAACCCGGCGTGAAAAAAATAGCCGGCATGTACATGATTATTACCAAAAAAGGTCCGGTTTTTCTCGCCGATACTACAGTCAACTTCAACCCTACTGCAGAAGAACTGGCAGATATAACACTTTTGGTGGCTAAAGAAGTAAAAACGTTTGGCATACTACCCAAAATAGCAATGCTCAGTTACTCCAATTTTGGCACCAGCAACACAGAGGAGGCCATACTGGTAAGAAATGCCAGAAGCATAGTAAAACAAAAGGATCCGGAACTGATTGTGGACGGAGAGATGCAGGGCATACTCGCCTTCAATAAGGAACTGCTTAAAGAAAATTATCCCTTTAGCGAGTTGGTAGATATGGACGTCAACACACTAATATTTCCCAACCTGAGTGCCGGCAACATTGCATACAACCTCTTACAGGAAGTAGGCGGGTTTGACACCATAGGACCTGTATTGCTTGGCTTAAACAAACCAGTTCATATTCTTCAGTTGGGAAGCTCTGTAAGAACTATTGTTAATATGGTGCTGATAGCCGTAGTGGATGCACAACAAAAATGCCCAAAATAAATTGGGAATTGCTGATTTTGTATTTCAGGATTGTTGATTTAGCACCAAGAAATTAAAAATCAGAAATATCAAAATGATGTATCAGAAATAAAAGATGAGTGACACACACAATACTATTTCAAAAAAAAAGATTGTTTACCCCGTAAGCAAAACCTTTAAGAAGTACCTGAAAAGATACGGACGAGAGGTGCAGATGCCCATAAGCTACCAATCGTTGCGGCATTTTGAGGGCTCCTATCCCTGCCTTGATAAAAATGGGAAAGACACGTTATGGGAAACCGTTTTTTATCACCCGTCACTCACACAGGAAATACACCATGGACTCATTCGAATCTATTCTCTATTGAAAGCTGCGGGTGCCAATGAAGCTGAAGATCACCTGTTCGTAGAACGAATTGACTTCTGTTCTTTCGGTAATTCGCAACCCTTTCGGGTGAAAGTAGTGAACCATTATAACGATGTCTACAGTTATGTGTATATTAAGATTGCAGATGCATCCCGTATACTTGGCCTGGAACTGGAACACTTGTTATCCCCCTTCTCGGTAAACTACCTGATCGACAATCAAACACTCATAGAGGAACATATTGCAGGCGTGCCGGGAGATATGTTTATTGAGAACTTTCTAAACAATCCTAATTACAACCCTATTCGTATCGCAAAAGAATTTGTCAAATTTAATGAACGCTGTTTTGCCCGCTTATTAGGCGATATGCGCAGCTACAATTTTGTGTTCGATATCACCCCCGACTTTGACGATATTCAGTTTGTAATCAGGCCCATAGACTTTGATCAGCAATCTTATGAAGGAAGAAAAAACTTCTACCTGCCACAATTTTTCAAGGAAAACCGGGTTTTTGTAGAATTGGTGCAAAAACATCTAAATAAAGAGGTTATTAAACAATACCAGCAGGAAGAGAGAGCGCAGATGTTTAAACGGATTAAAGCCCAGCGACACCGTCTCAGAGACTTAAAAGCGTCTACAGAGGAAGATGAACTGGCTCCGGTGGAGAAAACAAAACAACTGGCCAGGGAGCTGTACGAGTATCTTGGCAACGAAAAGTTTCTGGAATGTAAAGGAATGAGCGATATCCTTAGAATTCAACTCAGAGACTTGGTTGTAAATCACTTAAAATCAGATTAATAAGCTTTTTAGGTACTTTTGCCGGAACATAAATCGATCAGATGACTTTTTTCAATCATTTTGGACGTTATTTATTGATGATAAAGGGAATGTTTACCAAACCCGAAAACTGGCGGATGTATTGGAAAGAACTGATGCATCAATGCAATGATATTGGTATTGGCTCTTTGGGAATAGTAATAATTGTAGCCCTTTTTATCGGAGCTGTATCTACCATTCAAACCGCTTACCAATTGGTGAGCAATCTTATACCCAAATCTACCATTGCCCAGATTGTAAGAGATACTGTTATCCTTGAATTTGCCCCCACCATCAGTTGCGTGGTGTTGGCAGGTGTTGTGGGTAGTAAAATTGCCAGCGAACTGGGCAATATGCGGGTGAGCGAGCAGATTGATGCTTTGGAAATCATGGGCATCAACACCAAAGCCTACCTGATCATGCCCAAAATTATTGCAGCTTTTATTATGATTCCCATACTGGTGGTTATTGCAGGCGTATTAGGCATTTGGGGCGGAAGGCTGGCTGGTACACTTACCGGCATCTTATCGCCGGAAGAGTTTGATAGCGGCTTGTTGAGTGGCTTCATACAATTTAATGTTGTTTTTGCATTGGTGAAAGCCTATGTTTTTGCTTTTATTATTTCCAGCATACCTGCTTATTTTGGCTACTATGTAAAAGGAGGGGCTCTTGAAATTGGTAAAGCAAGTACCACGGCTGTGGTTACCAGTTGTATTATGATATTATTTGCGGATTATGTACTGGCAGCTTTGTTGCTGTAAAACTGAAACCGATTATGATTGAAATCAAAAACCTGCGAAAAGTATTTGGAGATAAAGTTGTTATCAATGATGTTACTGCCACGATGGAAGCCGGTAAAGCAAATCTTATTATAGGGTCCAGTGGTAGTGGTAAAACGGTTTTCATGAAATGCCTGGTTGGGCTCTTTGAACCCGATGGAGGAAATATTTTATACAACGGGCAGGATTTCATACAGATGGAAGATGAGCAAAAGAAGGAGTTGCGTCAGCAAATCGGCATGTTGTTCCAGGGCTCGGCTTTGTTTGATAGTCAAACCGTGGAACAGAATGTAATGTTCCCGTTGGATATGTTTACTAAACTAACCCTAACGGAAAAACAAAAACGCGTAAACGAAGTATTAGATCGTGTAAACCTGGTAGATGCCAACCATAAATACCCGGCAGAAATAAGCGGTGGCATGAAAAAAAGAGTGGGGATAGCCCGCGCCATTGTACTGAATCCTAAGTACCTCTTTTGTGATGAACCCAACTCAGGACTGGATCCACAAACGTCCCTGGTTATAGATAAACTGATTCACGAAGTCACCAAAGACTTTAATATGACTACCGTCATCAATACCCACGACATGAACAGCCTGATGGAAATAGGTGATCATATCATTTATATGTACAAAGGTGAAAAAGAATGGGAAGGCAATAACAAAGAAATCATCTATAGTAAAAACGAAAGACTCAACGATTTCATTTTTGCTTCAGAGTTTTTGCGGGATGCCAAGGAAAAAAGAATGGAAGAAGGTGGAAGGAAATAGGGAGGAAACGAATGCTCCCCCCTATATCAAAGACAATCTTTCTATTGTTTATTATCAAACAGCGATTTTACTTCAGCAGCACTCAAGGCTTTATTGTACATACGAAACTGATCTAAATCTCCTAAATAAGAATTTAACCATCCATCAGTAGGTCCTGGTAAGGAAGCGTTTTTATTAGCCCCTCCTATCACAAGATTGTCAGACTTCGACAGATCAAGTTTTCCCCGTGGATTTCCGTCTTTTTTCACAAGAGTAGCCGCTTCCGGAGCCTCAGTAACGGGCAAACCATCTACATAATAAGTCACTCTCGAGGTATTTTCGTCGTACGCCACAGCAAAATGATGCCAGTTGCCATCAAACAAAGGGCGCTTTAACTTGTTATCTCCCGCAAATTCCAACCATTGGTCCATCAATACCAACTTAACCGTTGCTTCCGTTTTTGTGGTATGTTCCATCAACATGGTTATTGAACTTCTGATCCAACTGTATGTGTCATCTTTAAGTGAAAAATAAAATTCTGTTCTTGTATTCACTTCCCTTTTCATCCAAAACACAATGCTAAAGCTGGTAGATTGTCTAAAGTCATTGGCGTTCAAATAAAGTATAGCAGCATTGTCGGCGCCCTGGTAACTGGTGTTTTTGATACCGGGTACCAGCCGAATAGAATTCGGCATATTCAATGCAGGATTAGACGAGACACTATCATAAACATTCCATCGAGGCGTTATACCATCATGTCCATCAAAGTTTACATAGAAACGAAGCGGACCATCTAACAAAGGTTGATTGTCGTCACTAATATAATCGCCCAAACCCGGGCGTTCCATTTTTTGACAGGAGGCGAGTAACAGTAGCAAACTACCTGCAAAACATATAAATCTATTCATATTTATATTATTTAGTTTCAGTATGTAGGAGAAACGACATACAGTAATTTCAAATATTTATTCCCAATCTGGATTTTGTTTTAAGATATCGTCGCCATCGGAGTCTTTTCCAGCCAAATCAATTGCCGCCTGTGGAATTGGGTGATACTTGCAACGGGGTGCATAGCCAAGCGGTCCCAATACACTTAACGCATCAATATTGTCGGCAGCAGGAGTCCACCGAACAAGATCATAGAATCTATAGCCTTCCATAGCAAACTCCCACCTCCGTTCGTTTTTTATAGCTGTACGCATCTGCGTTTGGTTTGTAAAAGCTATCGGCGGAACAATTGTACGTCCCGTACCCAAATTTCCACTTGCTCTATTTCTTACCATTTCCAGCATCATTGCGGCCGTTGGTCCGTCACCTTTTTCGTTAGCAGCCTCTGCTTTCATTAAAATCACATCGGCATAACGAAAAATTCTCCGGTTAATCCAGCGCCCCGCACCACCATCAATAAATCCAGTGAAGGTTCTCAT
The DNA here is from genome assembly GCA_964604365.1 of uncultured Terrimonas sp. GTDB lineage: Bacteria > Bacteroidota > Bacteroidia > Chitinophagales > Chitinophagaceae > Agriterribacter. Next base: position 40,731 of record CAZRYS010000024.1, on the reverse strand, counting down.
TTCAGGATCTGCATACACCTTTTTATTCCAAAATTTTTGAGCCAACCCTCCGGTTCCGTTAGGGTTGGTATATGCTGGAAGTGTTAAACCAAAGCCGCCTTCTTCTGCACCACCATCATACTCTCCTGAATAAAGTATTGTCACCTTTTTCCGGGGATCGTCATCTGCCCAATCACTTTCTAATTTATCAGTGGGCGTATTCCACCCCCACCCAAAATTCCAGAATACAGGAGCACCATTTCTTCTAATATTTTGTGAAACGCCAAAATTTGATCCCTGATCCAATGCTGTCACATTTGCACCGTTAGTACCTACCGTAGCCTGCATCTCAAAAATTGATTCTGGCCCGTTTTTGCCCGTTCCTCCCAATCCTTCTCTCCATACTTCTGTAAACTTTGGGAGAGAGTATTTCCCCAGTGCTATCACTTTGTCGCATCTATTTAAGACAGAATCCCATTGTTGCCGGAACAAAAATGCCTGTGCGGACAACGTATAAGCGGCAGCTTTTGTTAACCTACCCTGAAACCCTGATCCATACTCTTCAAAGTTGTATGGCAATAATTCTTCCGCTACCAAAAGATTAGAATCGATAAAAGCATATACCTGATCTATTGTTGATTTTGGACGAACTGCATCTGCAGGCTTCTCTACAAAAAAATTAATAATGGGAACTTCTCCATAAGCTTTTACCAGCTCAAAGTAGCTGTATGCCAGAAAAAAGGAAGCCTCGCCTATATTGCGTAAAGAAGCTTCATCAGTAAGATTCCCCTCTCTAGCCAAATGCAATGAGGTATTGGCAGCATTGATCAGGGTAAAATGATCGTTCCAATACGTATCAGGCGCCCAGCCACTTTTTGCGTATTGATATTGATCGTACATGCCTACCACCTCTGCTCCATCTCCCGCATCACTACCTTTCTGCGCATCATCATCCCTGATACTATGAAAATCAAGCCATACCAATTCAGTAAGACCTGAGTAACTACGAAGCAACCTATACATATTAAAGGATTGGGATTCCAATGCTCCCTGTTTCAAATCAGGAAGTGTAGCTGTCAAAGGTTCCCTATCCAAAAACTTCTTGCAACCTACAAAACCGACAGTAGCTATTGCAAGGAGTAGAAAAAAGTATTTTTTTAACATCGCTAACAATTTGTTTGATTAAAAAGTAACGTTCAACCCAACTGACATAATCCGCGGAATTGCATTTCCACCAAAATCGAAACCAAAAGCAGTTGCATCACCACCGTACTCAGGGGTATAACCACTATTATTCTTCCAGGTTTTAAGATTTTGTGCGTTCACATATACCTTCGCCGTCTTTATGCCAACTATATTTAGCACATTCGAAGAAAACGAATACCCTATTTGCAAATTTCTCAAGCGTATATAACTTCCATCCTCAATATTATAGGATGAACCGTTGTAGTTAAACCTATGTGCCTGTCCTAATATAGGAACCCAATTGGATGTTCCTTCACCATGCCACCGCTCGGTTTGTAACGCAGCATAGTTGACTCTTTGAAAAGGAGATTCCAGGGATGCCCAGGTTCTAAATACCTCATTGCCATATACACCGTTTATATCTATACCGAGGTTAAAGCCTTTGTAGGTAAGGGTGACGGATCCACCATAAGTAAAATCAGGGGAAGGATTTCCGATAATCGTCCTGTCGTCCGGAGTAATCACGCCATCGCCATTTACATCTTTAAACTTGAAATCACCGGGTCCATAACTTCCCCCCACTCCACTGGCCTCAGGCGACCGCAGTACATCTGCATAACTCTGATACAACCCTTCCACCACATAACCATAAAAATAACCTATGGGATGACCAACCTGAGTAATAGCTTGTGCAGCATTATTATTGGTAAAGCCTCTTATGACTTTTCCCGTCGGGAGATCTTCACTAAGGCTAAGCACTTTGTTTTTAAGAAACGTAATATTTCCCGAAACCGAAAGATTTAGTCCGGCTGCTATATTATCCGACCACCCGGCAGATATTTCGGTTCCCCAGTTGCGAAGACTACCAGCATTTAACAAAGCACTCTTTAATCCCAAAGCACTATTATCTACAAAAGTCATTAGATTTTTAGTAGTCTTATTAAAGTAATTAATTTCAAAATTAAGTGTATTAAAGGCCACCCCTTCAATTCCGATTTCCTGCGAGTGCACTTCTTCCCACCTCAGGTTGGGATTTCGAAAATATATTTCGTCAGAGGCGATATACACATTATTCCCAAAAACAGCAGACTGCCCTGAAGCTAATAATGGATACAAGGGATAATCAAGTTGTAAACCAGTGTTCTGATTGTAGGCACTTTGATTTCCTAAAACTCCCATCGAACCTTTTAGCTTTAGCAAACTAATAGTACTATTTATAGATTGAAAGAAGTTTTCTCTTGAAATATCCCATGCAGCACCAACAGCCCAAAAGTTCTGAGATGGAACCGATCGATATAGCCTGGAGGATGCATCTCTTCTAAAGGACCCATTGATAAAATATTTATATTGGTAGTTATACAAAACACGGGCCAGCCCCGAAACCGTTGTGTATTCGTTTTGCACTGATGTCGCAGTTGTTGTTAAGGGGTCCTGAAACCCGTTGTTGATATACCAAAATCTTTGGTTATCCGGAATAGGTTTAGCTCCTACCGAGGTGCTTTGCGTTGATGTTCCCTCTCGCCCAAAGTAACCAAAATAATAAGTAGTAAAACCCGCTGTCGCTGTAAGATTATGTTCTCCAAAACTCTTTTTATAAGTCAGTATATGGTCTTGTTGAAACTTTCTATAAGTATCATCTTTCTCCGACACTTTTGTCGTCAAGCTATAGCGGTAGGGCTCATTTGTAACTGGATCATAAGCATAGTAAGTAGGTGTATACTGTCGCTTATTAACGTTGCTTACATCAGCATATACGGTTGATCGCCAAGTCAAATCTTTAGTAAAATTAATTTCAGCAAAGAAACTTCCAACCGTTCTCAATTCTACATTTCTCACTTTATTCCACTCATTTTCCAAACGAACCAAAGGATTCACTACACCCGAACTTTGTAGTCCGGCATCGAGTCCGGAATACAGATGTATGTCAACCGAATCCGTAGTGTTGCCATACAAATCTCTCACTCTAAACCTTTGACTACCCGAAGATATTTGTGGCACTACTTTCCTCGCATCATCCAAAATAGTACCCACATCATATGGGTTATTCTGCTGTGAAACAATTATGTTCATGCCCAATTTAATATTATTGTTTACCTTAAACTCATCGGAAAAATTGATATTAAAACGCTTTAGTTGCTGATGTTTAATGATTCCTTCATCGTATAAATACCCCACCCCTAAAGTCAATTTATTTCTTTCAGTGGAAGCTGTCAGGCTCAGGTTGTTAATACTCACGTTGCCTCTTCTGGTAACAGCATCTATCCAATCGGTATTTGCATTGCCGGTGATAACCGGAGGTGTTGTATTTCCTGCATATAATAACTCTTCCCGATACATCTCGTCAAACTGAGTTGCGCTTGCCATGGGAATTTTATCTACTAATTGTTTTACACCCCAGGAACTATTAAAATTTACAACAACCTGTCCAGACTTTGCCCTTTTCGTAGTAATTGCAATTACTCCCGTTGCCCCTTTCACACCAAAAATTGCAAGGGAGGAAGGGTCTTTCAACACCTCCATAGACTCTATATCATTAGGATTGAGATAATCGATGTTGTCCTGAAATATTCCATCAACTACAAACAAGGGTTTTACTTGTCCAATACTCACGGTCCCTCTTATGCGTATGTCAGGAGCTGCACCCGGATTACCGTCATTAACTACACTCAAACCTGCCACCTTTCCCTGCAAAGAAGCTACCGGATTCGAGTTAGGTTTATCAGCTACTTCTTTGCCGTCAATCTTTACGATAGAGCCAGTTAAGTCTCTTTTACTGGCAGTACCATATCCAATTACCACTACTTCAGACAATTGCTGGGCAGTAGCAGACGGGTCTAAACTTACATTGATTGTTTCCTGATTAGCAACCGCTTGTTCGTGATCTTTAAATCCTACAAAAGAAAAAACAAGCGTGCCGTTTTCGGGAACGGAAATAGAATATGCGCCTTCTGCATCTGTGGTAACCCCGCGATTTGTCCCCTTTATGGTTACCGATACACCCGGCAACGGACTCCCCGTATCATCCATTACGATTCCTTTAACTACAATATCCTGGGTAACCTGATTTGCTCTCACCACAATCAGGTTATCATTCAATATATTATAAGTTAAAGTGGTCTCCTCGAGTAACCGTTCCATTACTTCTGTTATCGGCGCCTCCCTGGCATCAATAGAGGTTTTCAACCGAATGTCTTTAAGATTGCTATTATAGACAAACCTGTAAAAGCCCTGTTCTTCTATAGAATTCAGTATCTGTCCAATGGTCGTTTTGTTCAGTTGCAGGGTTATTTTTTCCTGCGCAGTCACTTTGGCGTTCACCTGAACAACATTGAGAAAAATCAATATGGCAATGAGTTTCATTACAATAAACACTTTTTTAAAGCTGCTTGGTAATTTTCCCCGATACGGGAGCCAACTTTTTTTCATATTTTCATTGTTAATGGTTAAATAAAAGTTTGCATTTTTTGTTCGCGCAATAAATTAACTTAATTTGACCTGCGGGAAATGCTGGAACATTTCCCGTTTTTATTACAGTCGTGCAGCTATGATGTATTTAATTTGTTCATGCGTGTAAAGTTGTTTTTTAACGGGTAATAAAAATCGTGTCTCTTTTTATATAGTAGTTAAACGGGTTTGCCAATTGCAATGCCTCCAATACCTGTTCAATGGTTTCATTTTTAAAGCTGGCGGTAAATTCTAAAGTTTCATTCGCCTGATCCGAAAAGTGAAGAACCACCCCATATTTACGCTCAAGTTCAGGAGCCAAATCGACGAAAGATTTATTCCTGAAAACAAGCCGGTTTGCCATCCAAAGTGTTTCTGTCACCGTGCTGTCAATGGATTCATATCCGATCTTCGTTTTGTAGATAATGCTATCACCCAATACCTTGTGTATATCTCTAACCACATGATCTCTAACAACAAGCTTTTCGGAGGGTTTCATCCGGATTTTTTCACCCGGATTGTTGCGTACGCTTACTTCTATTTCTCCTTCTATCAAACTGGTTTCGGTATACCCATCTTCCTGATACGATTTCACATTAAAAACAGTACCCAACACCTTGATATCAATATTATTGGCGTGAATAATAAAGGGACGGGCAGAATCTTTGGCCACCTCGAAATAAGCCTCCCCTTCCAACGACACTACACGTACATTACTATCAAAATCTTTATTATACTCAATTTTACTTTTGGCATTTAACCATACAATGGAACCATCCGGCAATACAATTTTTGAATGGGAACCCTCCCTGGTAGATATTTCGTTGCGGTTTATTTTTTCCGGAGATCCGGATTGAGAAGCCAAAGTGGAAGAAGGAGACATGAAAAAGTAAGCTGCCACCGCCATCAAAGCAATTAGTACAGACACTGCTATACCAATAAGCGTTCTATTCAGTTTGTTCCGGGCAGTGAGTTGGCGGGGCCGACTATCTGATTCTCCTAACCGAAGTAAATGCTTCTGCAGGGCTTGACGGGCTTCAAGCGTTTCAATTGGCTTGTCAACACTCCATAAATCAATAATATTCTGAATAGGGTAACACAACTCCGGATGTGCCCGCAGCAAGGAATCTAATTCAGAGAGTTCCTCCTGTGAAGCGTCACCAGACAACTTCTTTCCTAAAATATACCAGATTCTGTCAATCGTCATAAGCAAATCGTTGATCAAAAGGGAGTTCAAGTATTAAGACAATGCGAATGTTCATTTACCCCCAAGGCTTCGAGAAAATATTTATAAAATAATTAAAAGAACATTTAGTTTATATTATAAACTAGTTTATTTTTGAACAAACTTACGTTTGTGATCAGGTGGCTTTTAATCTTTCTGCTGACATTATCAACATACATAGCAAATGCTCAAACCACTATTTCCGGAAAAATAACCGGTCCCCGGAACCGTCCGGTGCCCGGAGCCAGCATTACTTTAAAAGATACTTATGATGGGGCCACGGCTGATTCGCTGGGGCAATACTCTTTTGTAACAGACGAAAAAGGAAATTTTACACTGATCGTCAGTGCGCTGGGATTTCGGGGGACACAAAAAGAAATAACTCTCGGTAGCGAAGCCAATATTACCTCGGATATAATGCTGAAGGAAAAGATTGACGAAATGACGGCAGTAGTTATTACCGCAGGTAGCTTTGAAGCCGGAGACAAAAAACGAGTGACTGTATTAAGCTCTATTGACGTAGCCACTACCGCCGGCGCTAATGCGGATATAACAGGCGCACTTAAAACATTGCCAGGTACACAGCAGGTAGGCGAAAGTGAAGGTTTGTTTGTAAGAGGTGGTACCGCTTCCGAAACCAAAACTTTCATTGATGGCACATTGGTCAATAATTTCTTTTACAGCAGCGTGCCGGGTATTGCTCAACGAAGTCGGTTTTCTCCTTTTCTGTTTAAAGGCACGGTTTTCAGCACGGGCGGTTACTCTGCCTTATATGGGCAGGCACTCTCCTCAGCCCTCATACTCGAGTCTATCGACCTGCCGGATCAAAGTTCCGGCAATATCGGACTATCGGTGATAGGGGGCGATTTTGGCTATCAACATCTTTCCAAAAACAAAAAATCTTCCTGGGGAATCAGTTACGGTTATGCCAACCTGTGGCTGGCATTCAAAGCCATTCAACAACGGCAGGAATATGTAAAAATTCCAGCCTTTCATACGGCGGACGCTAATTTCCGAATCAAAACTTCCCGTTCAGGTATTCTAAAATATTACGGTTATTTCAGTGCCAATCAACTTGGCATGCGCATCAACAGCCTGGATACTATTGGCTACAAAGAACAATTTAGATTAAAGAACGCCAATATCTTTCACAACCTTTCCTGGCGTGAAAGTCTGGGCAATGGCTGGCGGATAAATGCAGGTATATCTTACACCAACAATCAGGATAAAATACAGGGAGCTTTAATAAACGGGCAAAACAAAGAAGAAGCAATAGCCGGACTGGAATTCAAGAACTTTTCGCTGACGACACCTGGCAACTACTGGAACAGCAAACTGGTTTTCGACAAACGATTGATGGGACTTACCGTGCTACGGTTTGGGGCCGAACACAACAATGCTCACGATGTTTCTGATTACACCGACTATAAAGGGCAAAGCTACCGGACAGGTATACGTGACAATACAACGGCTGCTTTTGCAGAGTCAGATATTTATATTACCAACCGCCTTGCCGCAAAAGTCGGTGGACGATATGAATATTCAACACTATTGGCTAAATCAAATATCGCTCCCCGTATTTCGCTTGCATACAAAACCGGAATACAAAGCCAGGTGTCGGTGGCATACGGCAGTTTCTACCAGAACCCGGAACGCAGATACCTGCCTGCTATCGGAAATGCAGGATTTGCAAAAGCCACCCACTATATAGCCCAGTACCAAAAGGTAAGCACCACCATTACTTTCCGTACGGAGATATTCTACAAAAAATACGATCACCTGTTTAAAACAGAACAGAATAACTACACACAACAATCCGTAGTGAACAACCTGGGCTCTGGGGATGCAAAAGGTATAGAGATTTTTTGGCGCGATAAAAAAACATTCAAGAACCTGGACTACTGGATATCCTATTCTTACCTGGATACCAAAAGAGATTTTCTCAACTTCCCCTACGCCATACAGCCCAATTTCGCATCAAAGCATACAGCATCGCTGGTATTAAAACGTTTCGTGACAGAATGGAAAACCGGGTTCAATGCCTCGTACACCTATGCCAGCGGACGCCCTTACTACAATATTATGTATGATGGTACCGGGTATCGTTTTACAGATCGGGGCAAAACAAAAGACTATCATAACGTCAGCTTCAGCTTAAACTATATACCCGACCTTTTTAAAAAAGACAGTAAACGGTTTACCATACTCGTACTTTCTGTAAACAACATCTTTGGCATCAACCAGGTGTTTGGTTATAACTATTCGTTTGATGGCAGCCGAAAAACGGCTATTCATCCTCCCTCCAGCACTTTTGTGTTTATTGGCGCCTTTATCAGCCTCGGGATAGACAGAACACAGGACGCTATTAATAATAATCTATAAACTGCAATACCACTAAAAACAAAAAAATGAAAAAAGTATTCCTTCTCCTAACAATTACTATTTCGATGCATGCCTTTTCGCAAACCGACAAATATGTGAAAGCGATGGAAAGTCGCCTGGCAGCCATCGACACCATCAAATCTACGGCAGGATGGCAGACATTGTCTGATGCTTTTGCACGCATCGGGGACGCTGAAAAAACGCAATGGCTTCCTTACTACTATGCAGCTCTCTGCCTAAGCAATGCCGGTTGGTTCGATCCTGCACTGGACAAAGATGCCAATGCGGGCAAAATGAAAATACTCTGTGATAAAGCGGCTGCTATAGAAGACAATGCCGAAATAGCAGCACTCAGAAATATGGCGGAAACGCAACAAATGTTGGTAGATCCTCAAAATCGGTGGAGCACCAACGGAGCAGAAGCGGAAAAGCAATTGCAAAAAGGTTTGCAACAAGACCCAAACAATCCAAGGTTATTATTCTTACAGGCATCTGCTGTATTTAATACCCCGGAACAATTTGGTGGCGGTAAAGCTAAAGCCAAACCCTTGTTGGAAAAAGCATTGGCCGCCTACAATGCAGAAAAGCCTAAAAAACTCCACCCCTATTGGGGCAAACAAATAGTAGAACAAATGCTGGAACAGGCGAAGTAAAAACAATTGTCTATTTTTAATGTTTTACAATGGAGGAGAAACAACTAACAGAGAAAGAAAGTTTGGCCATCATTACCGATATGGTCAACAAAGTAAAAAACCACTACCACGAAAATGGAACTTACTTAATATTGTGGGGCACTGTCATTACCATTTGTGGTTTAGTGAGTGCTGCAGAACGTTTTTGGAGCTTTAGTATTGGATTCGATATATGGATCCTTACCCTCATTGCCGTTGTTCCCCAAATATGGCTTATTATAAGGGAGCGTAAACGTAAAAAAGTGATCACGCATACGGAGTCGGCTATTGATACAATATGGATTGTATATATGATTACGATCGTTTGTATAATACTCTACGGAAATATTATCTACTTCACATCCCCGGGTTTACTAAAGGCAAGCGGCATCGAACTGTTTTCTAAAAATATTGCCACTGGCGAAACCAAACCTTTCCGGTTATTTGCCCCTAGTTTCTCCTCCATTTTTTTAATGATTTATGCTTTCCCTACATTAGCCACCGGAATGATCACTAAATATCGACCAATGATCATCGGTGCTATACTCACTTATGGCTTCTTTGTCCTCTCGCTGTTCACCGACTTCGCCGTTGATATGTTGCTGAGCAGCCTGGGAGCGATCAGCTGTTGGTTAATACCCGGATTAATGTTACGCAGCCGGTATCTACGTCAACCAAACCCGGAGAATGTTTAAAGACCTGGATCCGATATTACATTCCCAACTAAGGTTGGCTGTTATGTCGCTATTAATCGGCGTCAAAGAAGCTGAGTTCACTTTTTTAAAAGAAAAAACAAATGCTACAGCCGGCAACCTGAGTGTACAGGTACAAAAGTTAAAGGATGCAGCATATATAGAAGTAGAAAAAAAATTCAAGAAAAACTATCCCCAGACCCTTTGCAGAATTACTCCTAAAGGTATTAAAGCTTTTGACGATTATGTAAAGGCGCTGCAAGGTTACCTCGGTAAGTAGACCTTACATATACCCCGTCACGTCGAGTACCCTATTAAAGATATGACATGTTACTTTTGAAGTAAGGAGACTCTTCAACTATATATTACTTACCAGGAAAATTTGTTCTTTAATAATTTGCCTACTAAAATATTAATTCCGTACGGTTTCTTTTTTACTTTTTTGTGGAAAAAAGTAAAACAAAAAACCACCCGAAATCGATTACGGCCGATTTAGGGAACGCCTTGATATAGCTTTAGTGCTACTGTGGGCTCAACGACAATTCCCAAATGGCGTGCAATTTCAAAGAAAGCAGACATCCAAAAATCAATTGCTATGCGAAGTCTCTAACTTCGTATTATTATGTTCTTTTCCGACTCCGTCGGCACCTCTTAGATGTAATAAAATAATTGAAACACAATTTTAAATAGTTGTTGAAAATCAATGCGATGGATAACATGTAATTGGCACCCCTGTAAGAACTCTGCCTAACACGCCCGAAAACCCAAACAGATTTCTCCAGCGCAAACATTCGTTTACTCCTTCGAAAGGACACCTTCTTTCTTACCATAGATTAAGATCACTCTACCTCGTCAATAGTACTTTTGTTCCACAAAAAAGGAGTATTATGGAATTAGGAATTGGCATGTTTGGCGACTTAAGTTTCAATAAAGAGACAGGTAAGTTTTATGCCCCCCAACTGAAACTTCATGAAATACTGGAAGAAATAAAATTAGCGGACGAAGTGGGACTGGATGTATTCGGGCTGGGAGAACACCACCGTCCTGACTACTCAGTATCTTCACCGGAGATTGTACTGGCTGCAGCCGCTACCATTACCAAAAACATCAAGCTGATGAGTACCGTAACGGTATTGAGCTCTGCGGAACCTGTAAAAGTATACCAGGATTTTTCCACCATAGACCTGATATCCGGAGGAAGAGCGGAGATAGGCGTAGGGAGAGGAAGTTTTATAGAATCTTTTCCATTATTCGGCTACAACCTGAAAGACTATAACCAATTATTTGAAGAAAAGCTGGATCTGCTGTTGAAGATCAATAACAATGAAGTGGTAAGCTGGAATGGTAAATTACGGGCACCCATGGTAGAACAATCTGTATACCCGAGGGCTGTAAACAATGGCAAACTCCCTGTTTGGGTAGCCGTTGGGGGCACTCCCGAATCAGTAGCCAGAGCGGCTAAATTGGGGCTTCCGCTGATACTGGCAATAATAGGCGGTAATCCGGCACAGTTCAAACCTCTCGCCGATTATTACAGGGAAGGGTATGCGAAACATGGACATGATATGAATACAATACAAATTGGTGTACATGCCCATACATTTGTAAGCGATGTAACTGGTGGCATAGATGCCCAATTTGACAACTATGCAGTGCAAATGAATCGTATTGGAAAAGAACGGGGCTGGGGTCCCTACTCAAGAGCACAATTTAATGGAGCACGAAGCAAACACGGTTCGCTGTTTTATGGAGATGTAGATGAAGTAACGGACAAAATCCTACAATTGAATGACACGCTCGGGTTAACAAGATTTATCGGACATATGGATGTAGGCAGCCCGGATCATAAGGAGATGATGAGATCAATAGAGTTGTTTGGTACAAAAATAGCTCCTGCAATACGGAAGGCTGTTTCCTGAAACCCCGACGATATAAATCCCAAAGTATAAAACTCATGAACAAGTCTTATGCTTTGGGATATTTTAAACCCATAACCCCGCAAAAACGTTCTCCTATTTTATATCTATCAAATAGGTAGCACAACGCCACACTCCGTCATACTCGGCATCATTGTGTTTGCCTTTATCTTTGTCGTAGCGGGAAATTTCTATCATATAAGTACCTTTCCACTCAGGTGTAAAGCTTACTTTAGCCTCCTTGTCAGCCTTTATCTGTTTGGTCCATCCCCTTGGAGAAAAAATGGTAGCATCAAATGTATCAGAAAGTGTATCATTAAAGAAGCCCTTTACAACAACAGGCAGACCTGCCTTTCCCTGTTCCACAGACAGCTTAAAAGGATTACCGTTCGCCGCAACAGACTCTCTTGCTACTCCCACCAGCACCTGTGCGCTGGTATTAAACTGGTACTTGGTTGTTCCCCCTAAATCCTTCGGCTCATGACTTACCATAAGCGTATACGCACCATCCTGCGAAGGGATAAAACTACTTTCAAAATGATTTTCCAGTTGTTTTGTATCCAACTGCTCCTTTTTCCCGTCGGGGGTCAGCAACCAGAGTTTAAAATCCTTTACATCCGAGTACCAATCAGCTACTTTATCAGGACTAAAATCCGCGTACTCCCCATAAAATACCTTTACAGTGTGCGCCTGCCCTTTTTTTCCTTTGCCCGCAGTCTCAATCCACAAAGCATGAGCCGATAACTGAAGGGTAGCCAATGCAAAAAATAACGCCAGAAAAATATTCCTTTTCATAAATGATAGTTAAATCTATTATTGAGTGATTAAATAAAAATTGGTTGTATTGTCCAATGAAAGTTCCTCAAAAGAACACCTCTTCATATAAGAAATATTATACGGACACGAAAGTATCTTTGAAGCCGACATCCAGTTGCCGAGATCGGGAAGAAAGTTTTCGATTTTCGGAATAAGATAGCATCACTTTAGAACCATCGGCAAAAACAATATCAGCACTGCCACGGACACTTTTCATTTGCCGGGTCACTTCTACAAAAAACCAGGCCTTTTTATACGCTGAGCCATTCTTTTAGATAAATTGTGAACGATCCACGACTGCGTTTAAAACAAGAAGAATGAAGGCTGTAGAGAAAAGATTACCCAAAGAACTTGATAAGTCCTTTATCGTTTTTAGAGAAAAAGGCTGCTTTTTTCCGGCTCCCTGGCATTATCATCCGGAATATGAATTGGTATTGGTCACCAGAAGCACGGGCAGGCGAATGGTGGGAGACCATATTGGCAATTTTGAAGAAGAAGACCTTGTACTAATGGGCCCCATGTTACCACATGTATGGGTAAATGACCCGCATTATATGGAAGGAAAAGACAAAGATGCAGCCGATGCCATAGTAGTACAGTTTCTGGATAATTTCCTGGGAGAAACATTTCTGCAAATACCCGAAATGGAAGGACTAAAAAAGACGTTACAATTATCCGCACACGGTTTAGAAATTCAGGGCGAAACCCGCTCTTATATTAATTCGCTTATAAAACAAATGCTGACAGCCAACGGACTTCAAAGGCTCAGTATGTTGTTCAGCATTTTTGATATCCTGTCTACTACTAAAGAATATAAGCCATTGGCCAGTGCCGCTTCTATACAAAAAACGCCACATAATGAATCAGACAGAATCAATACAGTAACGGAGTATATTATGCGTAATTTTGATAATGAAATATCATTAAACGAAGTGGCGGGAGTTGCCAATATGGCTATCACCACTTTTTGTAACTTTTTTAAAGACCATTACCGGGTAACTTTCGTAGAATATCTCAACGAAATCAGGATAGGACACGCCTGCAAACTATTGGGTGATCCGGACAAAAACATCGTAGATGCAGCCTACGAAAGCGGGTTTAATAACCTTGCCAATTTTAACAGGCAGTTTAAGCGATTAAAAAACATGACCCCCTCGGCATACCGAAAAATGCTGGAGATATAATTTGAGCGCTATGCATTAATAAAACGCGCCACAATTATTGAGCGGTATACCCGCCATCTATTACCAACGCCTGTCCTGTAATCCCCCCAGCCTGTTCGCTGCACAGATACAAAAGCATCGCTGCAATTTCATCTACCTGCAATAGTCGTTTTTGAGGCACCAACGGATAAATCACTTCTGATAAAACTCTTTCTACTTCGATCCCCCTGCTACTGGCAATATCAGCCAATTGGTGGCGTACCAGATCTGTGTCTACATAACCCGGACAAACCGCATTTACGGTAATACCCTCCGAAGCCGTTTCTAAGGCAGCTACTTTAGTCAAACCAATAACGCCGTGTTTAGCACTGTTATACGCTGCTTTGCCCGCAAAACCAATCAATCCGTTGATGGAAGCCATATTGATGATGCGTCCAAACTTTCTTTGTTTCATGTAGGGCAGCACATGTTTGATAGCAATAAACGGAGCCGTGAGCATCACATCCAGCAACAATCTGAATTTCTCCGTAGGGAAATCTGCTATCGGAGCTACATACTGCAAACCGGCATTGTTAATCAGTACATCAATGCGACCGTAAGTGTCATTGATATCTTTTAATACTTCCAAAACCCGCCCTTCATCTGTAACATTACAAATATATCCTGTAGCCGACGGTTTTTCTGCATTTAAGACAGCCAGGGCTTTGTCAATGGCGTCCCTTTGTACATCCAATATGCCAACATTATACCCTATTTCAACAAAAGACTTTGCTATTGCAAGTCCGATACCGTTAGCAGCACCGGTTATAACTACTGTTTTTTTCGTCATAGGACGAAGGTAAAAAACTTACCAGGAACGCCTTCGGACAATACCGGGGTTTGCGGCAAAAATGTTACCGACCGCTGTTTTTATCAGCTCAGCCTTCTTCGTTTGTCTCGTATTACTTTGCCTGGTTTTTATCTTATTATAGTGAACGTTCCTTTTATTCGCTCCAAAGACATAGTGATTTGAATAAAAAATTCTATAAAAACAGGATTATTTTGATTACCTCTCAAAGATGATGACGATATACATCTACAAAAAAACATTTTACAATTAAAACCCTGAATTATGAGACATGTATGTTTAGTCGCAGTCTTTATATGGCTAAGTTTTTCAGCAGCGGCACAATTAAGCTTTGGACCAACTGCATCGCTAAATATTGCAACCCAGCAATGGAAAGGAAATTATGCAGAAAACTACAAACTCTCTCCATTCTTTGGCTTCCAGGCAGGTGTATTTGGTAACTATAAGCTAAGTGAGAAATTCGCCGCTCATGCAGAACTCTCCTACTCTTCCGAAGGCACCGCGCAAAAAAATACGGCATTTGGTGGTTCCGGTTATCTCAATTTCAATTATGTACGACTGCCACTTTTAGGCCAATATTATGTAACGGATAAATTAAACGTAGAAGGTGGACTAAACCTCGGTGTTTTTATCATTGGTAAGCAAAAGTGGAATGGTCGTGCGGAGAAACTCAAAGACGGCTACAAGCCGGTGGATGCAGGCATATCCCTGGGAGCAGCCTATAACCTTTCTGAATTTATAGACGGAATTACTGCCGGCGTCCGTTTCTACTACGGTTTGAGCAATATTGTGGCGGCTAATGATTTGAATGGTGGCAAATTCAGGAATCGGTCAATTGCTATTAATGTAAGATACAGACTTCCTTTTGGTGACAAATAAAAAACTGGTTTCCAACAATAAAACCTTATTGATATTTAGCGAAAAGTCTCCTTGCAGTAAGCTATGTAGCCTGGTATAATAGGCTATATAGCTTTTGTTTATCTACGTCCCAAAAAAATCACATCAGCATCTTGCGAAAAAGTATCCTTTGAACACGGAACCTTCTTTCTTTTGTTTCTGCTGGATACACTCAATGCAGGTGTCGAACAAAAGTGGAAAGATATACCGAACAAGATCCTTCCAACACCTGGATTACTACTTGCTCTCATGCGTTAAGAAATTTAAAAGTTGAGAACCTTTTGAAAGAACGTGGATTTAAAAATGTGTATAATGGTAAAGCCTGGAGCGATTGAGAGAAGATTATAAAGAGAAAATAACGAAAATAGCCAGATCTTTGAAGTATTAATTTTCGTTCCGTCGATCCATAAACTGTCGTACAAAATGGAATAATATGACCGAATTTTGGGAAAAAGCATTTAAAGATAAGCAGGCAATGTGGGGGTTTGAACCTGCCAATCCAGCCATAAAAACAGCAGAGATATTTAGCAATAAAGGATTAAAAAAGATTTTGATTCCAGGTATTGGTTATGGGCGAAATGCACAAGTGTTCATTGATAAAGAAATGGAAGTAAGCGGTATAGAAATATCGGATACTGCTATAAAGATAGCTGAAAAACACTACGGAAAATCTATTGAAATTCATCATGGGTCGGTAACAGATATGCCATTTGACAATAAATTATATGATGGCATTTTCTGCCATGCTCTAATTCATTTGTTAAGTGAAGAAGAAAGAAAAAAACTATTAGCAGACTGTTATAATCAACTTGAAGAAAAGGGTGAAATGTTTTTTTCTGTCATCACCAAAGAAGCTCAAACTTATGGACAGGGTACATTAATCAGCAAAGACAGATATGAACAATTCGGAGGCGTGACCATATTTTTCTATGATAAAAATGCTATCCAGGAAGAATATGCTTCTTTTGGGTTGTACCAGGTTGATGAGGTAGCGGACAGCTATCCCTTTTATTTAGTGCGATGTAGAAAGTAAAGAACCTTACTCCTGGCTGGCGGGATATCCCGACTTCATGCTGTTTAGTTATCTGATATATTCAATCTGGCTTTATAACTATTCCACTGCTATTTCTCTTTTACTTTTTTGTGGAAAAAGTAAAAGAGAAATATGCGAACGAATTGAAATCCTGGCTGAAACAATTGTTAGGGACAACTTTGGCATTGAGCAAAAAAAAAACAGGTGTTCACTGAAAGTTTTCAATAAACACCTGTTAAATTTTTAACTGTATTATCGCAGCACTAATTTCGTTTGCGCCGGATCAGTTGGTGCATCTTTTAACTGGACATTTAAGCCACCCTCTTTTCTTATGCTTCTGTCAACTACTAATGTGATCTGGTGAACACCCGGTGACACATTTATCAAAATGCCATTATTGTTGATTTCAAGTTGTTTGTTTCCCTGCCAGCCTGTAATGCCTGCTACTGCATTAATGCCCAGCGCTACATTACCCTTGCTCAGTACTTCTATTTTAAAATTAACTACGCTATACTGCTTGTTGCCTCCGCCATTAATCAACGGAAGTTCCTGGATGGGAAGATCTCCTGCAACCTTACTATACACCGGTGTAGTAGCAAGTTTCGAACCACTTGTTAAAGCGGCTACGCCTGTTTCTCTAACATTTTTCACAAGTGTATTGTTGGAAATAACAGCTTCCCAATGACGGACATTTCTGGTGGTGGGTACCCGATACTTTCCTGGTTCACCCAATTTCGTCAGGTAGGCTATCAGGTCCAGGAATTGTTTGCGGTTAAGCCCCGACGTTAAACCAGGCGGCATCAACGAACCCGGAATTTTTTCCAGATTGGCTACCTGACTTTTGGGGATGGCTACTTCTTTTCCGCTCATATCGCGTACCACTACTTCC
This sequence comes from uncultured Terrimonas sp., assembly GCA_964604365.1. Taxonomy (GTDB): domain Bacteria; phylum Bacteroidota; class Bacteroidia; order Chitinophagales; family Chitinophagaceae; genus Agriterribacter. The sequence continues at coordinate 23,592 of CAZRYS010000024.1, read as the reverse complement.
GTATTACTATTGGAAACGATATAACCAATCACATCGTTTTTATCTTTTTTAGCAACCCTGTGTAATTCGTACCCCTCTTTTATAGACTGATTGGGATCTATCACAGACTTCACAATTGTTTCCAATGGAGAACTGGTACCCAAACTGCTGAGGTCTGGCCCCATAAGCCCGCCAGCACCACCAATGGCATGGCAAGAAGTACATGCAATCTGACGAAATACATTTTCTCCTGCTGCCGGGTCAGCTGTTTTTACTTCAAACTTTATTTCATTAATTTCCTGGGCATTTAATTTTTGCGGCATCAATTCAGTAGCAGCTTTACCACCCGATGCTTCCAACAATTTTTTGAGTTGCAATACCTCTTTTTCTTCGAGGCGATTTCCTGGTAATTTTTGTTCCAATGTTTTGCTAACAGATCTTGCCATTACCCCTGGTATCTTTTTATTGCCTAGCTCCCGGACTAATACCCCTATGCCTTCTTTCTTGCTAATGAATGCTTCAACAATAGGTGAAACATCCGCATCGCCTGGTAATTTTTGTAAAAGACCTACCGAGGTTTTTGCAGCTTCCTGTACATTAATCTGCACAAGCTGTGCAGCCGCATAAGTCCTGATTTCATTCGCATTTTTAGGACCAGACAATTCTAGTAATAACTGCTGAGCATTACCATCGCTCATGTTCACCAGCGCACCGAGCGCTGCTTTTTTGATATCACTATTTCCTGTTTGCATAAGTCCTAACAAGGTAGTCCTTGCTTTTTCCAGGCGCCAATTGCCGGCCAGGTCTATTGCACTTAATGCAACGGTTTGATCGGAATTATTTATCAGATTGGTGATTCTATCCAGACTTTGAGTAGGTGTTAGTTTTCTTTGGCGGAAAGCATTCTGCAAAAGGGTAAGTTGTTCTGCACGTTCATCATTGTTCGAATTATTAATTGCCAGATTCAATACGACATCCAGATCTTGTGGTGATGCCCATTTTGAAAAAGCATTCAGCACCTCTTTTTTATATTTTTCAGGTATTTTATTTTGCTCATATAATTTAATCAACTGCGAAATAGCATAAGGATTATTCAGCGACTTTAATGCAAAAACTGTTTTCTGTTCATCGCCTAAAAACTGTTGATTTGATTTTACCTGTGGCAGCCACTGTTGTTCCAGTTCGCGAACCGTTTGCCATAAGGCATAGTCCAGATACTCATCCATCGGTTTATCAAGCACCGTGAGGGCTAGTCTTGCGGCTTCTGCTGTTTGCAGTCCTCGTAAAGATATTACTGCTTCAAGGCGTACAACTGGGTGCTCATCAGCAACCGCTTTGGTGAGCAGTGAATTGGCATTGTTGATTTTATTGCCCCATGCCCTGAGTGTTCTTAATGCTGCGGCTCTTGCTCCATGCTCTTTGGCATTTAATAATTGCAGCAGTAAAGCCTCGTTTACTACGTTTAATGTCTGATATGTCCAGAGAGCTTCCAGTAAATGATGTTCATACTCTGCATCGTTTCTATCAAGGTTGGCGATCCAGCTCTGTAAAGCAGGTACTACGTCTTTTGCCCCATTTTCCTTCAACACTTGTTTTGCCTGTAAGCGTGTCCAGTCTTCTGGTAGCTTTAATGCATCCAGCAATTCTGTAATGCTTGCTTTGGTAAGCTGTGGCTTTTTAACCAGCGGTCTGTCTTTGGCTACTATTCGCCATATACGACCATGCTGCAGATCTCTGCGTGGATCATGGAAGTCAACTTCACCATGCTGAATAATAGGATTGTACCAGTCGGCAACATATATCGCACCATCAGGTCCCACGGTAATATCAACTGGTCTGAATGCAACATTATCCGTCCAAAGCAAATCTTCTGCCTGCTTAGATACAAATCCGCTTCCTTGCTCCTCCAATTTAAATCTGCTGATTCGGTTAGCCCGAAAATCATTGGTCAATAAGTCTCCGCTGGTGGACGCTGGCAGGTGTCTGCCGGACACGATGTCTAATCCGCTGAACTTCGGCTGCCCGGGATTCAGTCCACGAATGATTCTCTCTGCACCGGGTGAAGTCACAAAAGTGGCACCATCGAAAGCATAGTTGATACCTTCTGAGCCAGCACCGTCTGTCAACAGTGACTGACCCCAGCGATTAAACTGAAGTCCCCAGGGATTGATCAATCCTTTGGCATAAATATGCAAATCAAGTGCAGCAGGATCTAACTGCCATACACCACCGCCTTCAAGCACTTTTAGACCTGAAGGAGTTTCGACACTGCTATAGATATAAATGGATTGATTAAAATAAAACTGTCCTTCGGGCCCCCAGCGAAATGTATGAATCAGGTGGTGGGTATCCGCAGTACCAAATCCATTCAGAATTCTTTTCTTAGTGTCTGCTTTGCCATCACCATCTGTATCTTGTAAAAAGAGTATTTCGGTGGAGTTTGCAACATATACACCACCATCGCCTGGCAAAATACCAGTAGGCGTTTGTAAACCTTCCGCAAAAATCGTCGACTTGTCGGCTTTACCATCTCCATCCGTATCTTCCAAAATGTATATTTTGTCATTGGCGTTTTCGCCCGTTTTAGTATGTGGGTAAGCGGTACTCGTTACCACCCATAGTCTGCCTTCTGCATCCCAGTTCATTTGAATAGGTTTTACTACCATCGGGTCTGATGCAAACAAGCTGATTTCGTAACCCTCTGCTACATGAAACGATGCCAGTTCCTTTTCAGGATCGGGTCCGGGATTTTCATTGCTGTCTATATAGTAGCTGCGTTTTACAAGTGAAGTTGTAACAACGATAATTAATAAAAACGCGGCAATAGTAAAGTACTTATGTTTATTAAAAGGATTCATTTTTATCTGCTTATTTTCTTTTGGAAACAATAGTTTTCAATTACTAAATAAGTATTGTACTAATTCAGTTTAGTGAGGGTATAGGTAATGGGTTTGGCTAATTGTTGCTGCGCTATTTGTCCCTCCAGCCATCTAATGATAACACTCATCTCTTCCAATCCCTTCACGTGCCGGCCCTGCTCATACGATCTAAACCCGATAATATAAGTAGTATTGATAGGACGGTACTGCTGAAAGAATACCTCATTTTTTTTTACAATCAACTCTCTTAATTGTTCTGCCTGATCTATAGCAATGCTATTGTTGATTTGCACGCCGGCAGCCCATTGTTTGTCTGAGGCAGTTATAATCTGTGCGTTATTATTGGTAAGTGTGTAGTACCCTTTTTTCAAACCGCTTATTTGAATGCTTTGAGTGCCTATATCCGGCTGGCTATTAGCAGGAATAGGTAGCGGCAGCGGTTGATCATTCAATACAAAACTGAATTTTTCATTGTTTTTCCCCTGTTCTGTAATTTTTCCTGAGCCGGAAATCCGGATATCATTTTTAGTAACATTAATATTGACAGCAGTACTGCGTTTGGGTAATCCCAATGCGTCTTCAATTATGGATGTCAGGTAGTAATATCCTTTTTCGTTGAGGTGAATACCATTTTCGGTAATATCGGTTGACTTCCTCAATTCATTGATAGGGTTGAGCACATCAATAAAAAATTTATTGCGTGACGTTGCTATATCTGCAATCTTGGCTGAATATAGTTTCAGTAAGTTGTTGCGTTCTGCTGCATTTGCAGATGAATCGGGCAACATGATAGGAATGGGTGAAATCAATACAGACCGTGCACCCAATAGGTCAAGCGTATCTATCAACCGGTTAAGCCCCTCGGTAAAATAGGGCAGTGCTGATTCGCCCTTCATGGCTTCCAGTCCGCCATACGCTATAAACACCACCGTAGGTTGTGTTCTTTTAATGTTTTCTATTAAAGTTTGGTAACCGGTAGGTGGGTTCGTAAAAGTAGCCCGGGCTTCGCCTCTTACCATATCGCCTGTCCATCCTATATTTCTATAAGTAATGTTTTGGTTGGGCCACCTTTCGGTAAGCGCTGTTTCAAGGTAGCCATATTGTAAATCGTTTTCAAAAAGCGAGCTCCCGAGAAATACGACCCGGTCGTTGTTGTTGAGGACAAAGCTTTTTCTTGAATCACTTGAAGTTACTGCCGTATTGTCCTGCGCAATACTAAAATGATGAATGGAGGAAATGAATAATAATGATAATACGAAACGGGAAACGGCTGACATCGTTGTAATTAATTTTGTTTTTTATACCGATTTGTAATTGATGTATCGCTAAAAGTAGTGATTAATTTTTAAAAAAACGGGGGCGATTTCCCTGATTTGTTTACCCTACCTGCGATATAGAATATTACAGTTGCTTTTAATTGGTTATAGATGTTTTTTTTATTCGATTTTGTATCACGATTTCATTTGGCCCCGTTTTAATTAAGTATATCCACTGTTATTGTCGCTAATTTCTTTTATAGGAACTTTGTAATATATAACGCAGTCAGAAGAGTATTTCTATTAAATGCCCTATCATAGGAGTACTTTCGCTTACAACCAGACCGATCACAATATCATCAGTAGTAATGGAATATTTAAAAAGGGCAGAGCAACCCAACGCTTCACTGCGCGGTATCCCGCAGTCAATAATTACCTATACCTTGTGGAGTAATGCCAGGAAGGTTGCTACAGTTGCGAGTTTTATAGACTAATAAGCTCCAAAAGTTGCGTAATTGATTTTTGCTCCAGGTGCCTGTAACTGCGAAAGTGCTTCAGTTAATTTCTTAAAGATTTTGTTGGGCGTAGGCACTGTACTTTGATTTATATCCGTTAATGCCATAAAAAATGATATAGAAGTAGCAGATTACCGGAATCAGAAATGCGGTGGCCCACGACGAAGTATCGATTAGCCAGCCCTGTACTACAACCACGAATGCGCCTCCGGATATGGCTGTCGACAATATTCCGGAAGCTTTGGTCATATGCTTTCCCAACCCACTGACAGCCAGTGAAAAAATGATGGCAAACACAACTGAATTAAATAACCCTACGGCAATCAGCGACCAAACGGCCAGCGTTCCGTAACTACTGACAGAAAGCAGTATCAATCCCATAGCAATCACAGCATTCAACACCAGCATCCGGTGAGGTCTTATTACTTTTAATGCCAACACTCCCAATAGCCGCCCGACCAGCATTCCACCCCAATAAAAAGCTACATAACGGTTAGCCTCACCCTCGGAAATAGTCAACAAATCGGCAATATAGTTGGTGAGAAAAGAAGCGATGGCAATTTCAATTCCTAAAAAAAAGAAAATACCTAAAGCGCCTAAGTTGAGATTTCGAAAACCAAATACAGAACGGGGAAACGATTCATGACGATCAGCACTATTTTTCTGTTGCTCCGTATTATCTGCCTCGGCTCGAACAACAGGTAGTGACAGTCTTGATATCCAAACACCAATCAGCACCAATAACATAGCAATACCCAGGTAGGGAAATTTAACCGCATCTGAAGAGCCCGCACTGGTCATTCCAGGCAGGATTATGGCAGCACCAAATAGGGGTGCTACGATGGTTCCAACCGAGCCCACACTTTGAACCAGGTTTAATCTTGCTGAGGCAGTATCGGCGGGACCAAGCACAACGATATAGGGGTTGGCAGCCACCTGCATAAAAACAATGCCCACAGCAACGATAAACAACGCCGCTAAAAACAAGTAATATTCGTGCATCAGGGCTGCGGGGTAAAACAATGTACACCCCACCGCCGCTAACACAAATCCACAAACCATACCTTTCTGATACCCGATCCGTTCAATGATCCTACCGGCGGGTATCGAGAAAATACCATACACTGCGAAGAAATAGAACTGCACTAAGGACGAGCGCATATAACTTAAATCGAATCCTTTTTTAAAATAAGGAACCAGGGTATCGTTTAAGCAGGTGATAAACCCCAGCATAAAATAAAGAACCGCCACAGAAAAAAGGGCTACTCTATTGTTCGTCCTGGTGGCCGAGTCGACTGTCGTTGCAAACCTTTCGGTAATAATATTAGCCATGGTTGATCATTGAATGCACTACCGGTTGGGCACTAGCAATTTTTTCCAAAGTTTTCCAGCCTTGGTATAAACAACGGGGTACATGAAAACACCCCTTCCATTTACCACCTTTCAGCGAAAGGTTCACTTCGCCTCTCCTGTTGAGGTAACCAAACCACTCGCCAAATTCCGGGTCCGGAAAATGCTTCCAGGTATATGCGTGTAACTTTTCAAACCATTCCCAGCAGCGTTGATCTCCTGTGTATTGAAATCCTTTGAGTGCGGCAACAATGGCTTCCAGATGTACCCACCAGAGTTTCTGATCCCATTCCAGGTGCTGCGGAGGATGCCCCTTGATATCCATTACATACAGTATACCTTCATATTTTGTATCCCAACCGTAGTTGAGAAGGTTTAAAGATATGTCGACCGTTTTTTTCAACAATCCTGCATCATCCTTTCTTGCAGCCAGATCCATCAAAAACCACATCGATTCGAGGCTGTGACCGGGCATGATGGCTCGGCCTTCAAAGCTATCCGAGAAGCCTCCCTCTGGTGGGATATTCTCCATTATGAGACCAGAAACAGGATCATGGAATTCCTCCATCACCATTGTTATACATTGATTGATCGTTTGATTCACCGTTGATGATGGCAATACATGTTCAATCTCCAACACCAGGTTAGACAAAATCATGGGTAAAGACAAGCCCTTTAAGGAACGTGTTCCCGGAACCCCTTTGTCATATTTACCTTTAGGCTGTTCAAATCGCGACAGTATCCGATTAAACGTATCTACTGCGATGACCCGATACTTATCTATATTGGTCGCCAGGTATAACTGGCCAAAAGCCATTGTTGCGAAACAGTCTGAAAAAATATTATAAGCCTGCACCAATGGCGTTCCCTGGCGGGTACAGGAAAAATACCAGTCTCCATCAGCATCTCTTCCATGTGCTTCTAAAAAAACCGCGCCGGCAATAGCCATCTCCAACCAGGCATCTTTTCGCTCTACTTTATTATATAACATCGAAAAGGTCCATATCTGTCGGGCCTGCAACCACGTAAATTTATCGGTATCGAATACATTCCCTACCCTGTCCAGACAGGTAAAATAGCCGCCATATTCAGGATCCGGCGAATATTTTTCCCAAAAGGGAATGACATCATTCAGTAAGTTATCCTTGTAAATATGAGCATATTGCTGCACATCCATATGATTGATTTAAATAAATTGGTTATTATTGACCACATGGTTCATAGCGAATCGTTACTAGTAAAGCTGCCTTCGGTCTAGTAGAAAAAATGAGCAGCCACCTGCTACATGAAAAAAAAATAAGTACATTAGGTATTTGATCCTCTGTCCAAGCATTTAGTTGGCGGGATCAGCGCCCCTGGCGCTGACCTTCACCGTACATAATTTCGAGTACTGCGGGCATTTGTTTATTGATAGTCGTTTTTTGAGTACGCGTCCAATAACTCTGCTTTTCTTCCACCAGTACCTGGGTGGCAATAATCCAGCTCTGGATCCAACCGGTAAGCGTTGACCATGCTCCCCAGCCGGCATCGGCATTGGAAGCCCAGTAATCCCACCTGCTATAATCAAAAGCCCGAAACCAAGCCCCATCCAAATCAGGATGTTTTTGACTCGTTACCTGTATTCTTGTGAGAAAATCAGAAAGCTTATGCACCGCTGTTTGATACTTTTTATTACCGGTTGCATGAGCAGCCTCATTGAGGGCAAAAAAAGCAAAATTAGAAGTATATAACATGTCTGCTACAGGATCGCCATTTTTAAAAATCAGAGGGGCTTCATGCAACCCGTATTCTTTATTGGACTTGGTAGTTCCAAACATACCATTTCCTCCACCCAGCTCCTCCCGGATCGCACCACAGGCATCTTGATTTTCGAGTAATTTATTCACCACCCGGTCCAACCATTCGCGGTGCTGCGGAGTATCTTCTATCCGCACCAGCCAGGCCAAAGGCAGGATCATCCGGGCCCGCTCCTGCTGAATGCCGTTGGTCCAACCCCACTTATCCGGATATGCTTCCATTGTGATCCGGATAGCTGTCTTTGCTTTTTCGAGTAGTGGCTCAAACTTTGTTTTATCGTAAAGCCATAGATAGCAAGCCCATAACCAGGATTCAAAATGCGGATGCGGGTTAATATACTCCCGATTATTATAATACTGCCAACCATTTCTCTGAACAGTATGCTCCTCCAGTCTTTCACCTCTAAATCCCTGCTGCCCGCTGGTTCTTAAATTAGCCAGAATAATTTCAACAATTTCTTTGTCCCACTGATCGGAACCCGAAAACGCTGAGGCGCCGATAAGCCCCAGCACACTGCGAGCATTATCATCCCCATAAAAAATATAGGGATGTGTAAAGGACCAACCCAATAAGCCATAAACGGCACTGTCTTTATTGGCTTTCGGACCACTTCGGAAGTTAGCACCGTTTAACATAAAATCACCCAGCCGTTGCGACGTAACTGTATAATCCGGCTGCCGTAACAATTCACCGGCAGCAGCCAGTGCAAAAGCCACTTCTGCCTGCACATCAGCACGAATCCAGTATCTGTACTGCTCTGACCCATCCGCATATATATTGGATGCATGTCCTTCTAGAATCCCCAGGGAACCATCGCCTACTTTCCAGTTCTTCGATACCGGAGGACCAAAAGGTACCGTTCCATCGCCCTGATATTGTAGCCAGCGATCTTTCCAGGACGCATCAATAAGGAAGCGCCCCTTATAAAACCAAGCAGCACCTTTGTTTACAGACTCCTCTCGCGCATTTTTGGGTAGCGGCTGTGCTGCGGCAAAAGAAGGAGAGAGGTCTGTAAGCCAGTTTTTAAACACGATCTCCTTTTCATTATGTGTCATCCACCCTATAATATATTCCCACAATGCCTTCCACGAGGCAGCAGGACCATAACGACCGGTTCTGAAATGGGTAAGCTTGGTGGTAGCAATCAACATATTATCCTCCCTGAATAACAACGGCGCGGTTTCTATATCACTAATGCCATAAGCAGCGCGGTCAAAACCCGCTACCTTTCCCAATATCAACATAGGATCGGCAGCAGATGCCTTCAGGTAATGACAATCATTGATGCCCAGCAAATCCATCGGAGCAAGACGCTCCCCAAGACGATGGCGAACAACCCCTCTTTCCAGTTGCGCCACCTTCACAGAGTCGTTACTGATCCAGCGGCTAAGCGAAGGAGAAAAAGCATATTCAATATAAAGGCGAATATTCTTTTTGCGGGCCATATTGATCAGTTCCGGATCAATATGGCTGACCTTCTCAGGATAATTGTCGGACAGAATGAGCAACGAACTGCCTTTGGGAAGGCGGCTTACCGCCTCTATCGGGCTCTTAAAAGCTTTCAGCGGAAATTGCTCATGCTGCAACTGCCGGATAAGATCATTTGACGCAGCCCCCGTATAAGCAATAACGGGCTTTTGCGCGTAGCTCACAATAACACTCAGCATCATTATCAAACCTGCAATAACTTGTCGACTGTAATTCATACTCAATAACCTGGGTTTTGTACTAGTTCCTTATTCAGTGTCAATTCATTGTTCGGAAGCGGTTGAAGATAATGTTTTTGAGGATCAAACTGCCAGCCTGTTTGAGCCGGACTGTTCCAGTGCGGAGCAATATATCCTTCTTGATTAACAGGGATGGCGGCAGGATCCAGCACCGGCTGAAAACTATTTTTCACATCGGCATACTGTTGCATTTTAGCACCTATCATTGGTCTTTTGATAAGGTGAACAGCCGCCCAACGCCGTAGATCATCGTACCGGTAACCTTCGCAGGCCAATTCCACTCTTCTCTCTCTACGAATTTCATTCATCAAAGGCGTGAGTGTGGGAAACTCCCAGGCCGGATCTGTAAAACCAACCCCTACCGTCAGATGCGGCATATCTACCCGATCCCTAATAGCATTTACCGTCACATCTAAAACAGCCTGATCACATTCACCCAATTCTTCCTTAGCTTCTGCGTAATTAAGTAATACTTCTGCGTATCGAAATATTATAGCCGCATTGATATCTCCCGCAGCATGATCCGCTCCGGGATCAACCCCTTTATACAATTGGTACCCGGTGGTATTGCGTAGTCGTGATTCAAACGTCATATCAGGAAGATTGAAAACACCACTGGTATCGCCATTTACAATTACCCTGGGCTTTCCGCTGGTATACATAGTTTGAGTCAGCCTGGGATCACGATTTTTCACCAGTTTTCCCACAAGGTCATCTCCCTCGTATAAGTTACTTACGCCAATTGGCTTACCGTCCGTACAGAGGTAGGATTCAACCAGGTATTTGGAAAGACCGGTGTTTTTATCACTAACGCCAAAATAGTTCTGGGCGTAATGAATCACATTCAAAGCCCGGTCGTATTTTCTCCATAACATCACCTCTTTATTGGAAGTAAAGTCTTTTTGATTAAACAAACTCCAGTAAGCCTTCTTCGGATCAGAGCTGGCAGGCTCAATAGCAAACAGTTCCCGATCAATGACCTGCTTGGCTGCTTCAGCAGCTTTCCTGAAATAACGGGTGGGGTCACCTCCCGACACTCCAAATTCTGTTCCGGCATGATATTTTTCCCAACTGCCTTCAAAAAGTGCGACCCTGCTTAAAAAAACCAACGCTACATCCTTATGCAGGCGTCCTTGTGGCGTTACTTCTTTGGAAGATAACAAGGCTGCCGACTTTTCCAGGTCGTTGATGATGGAATCGGCGATCACGGACCTTGATAGTCGCGGACTATAGAGCTCTTCCGAACTCGTGGTTAATGGTGTATTGTACCAGGGAAGGTTGCCGAAAGATTTTAGAAGACCGAAATAATGCCAGGCTCTCCAGAAATACATTTCACCGATATAGGTATTCACCAGTTCAGGAGCATCCTTAGTCTTGTGGTAATTAGCCAGAAAAAAATTGATCCCGCGAATCGAGTTCCAGTCCCATCCACCGCCTGAGCCCGGCACCGTTACTGTACCAGACAATAGGGGGCTAAAGTTATAGTCACCCGAAACCATATTGTCTGACGCGTTATCCTGTTCAAAAATCCCCAGGCTATAACCTGAGAAAGTGGGAAGCCCCCCATAGTATTTATTTGAATAGAGCTCCATTTCCGTTTTCGAAAAAGTCATTTCCTGGTCGGTGATTGCATCCAGTGGCGGGCGATCCAGGAATTTCTCGCAGGAGAGCAAACCCATACAAAGTATGGTATATAAAGAGAGCAATTTTTTAGAAAAAGTTTTCATTCCTTTTGAATTTATCAGGTTAAAAATCCACGTTCACACCAAATGATCCAATACGGTACAGGGGATATACTTTGCCTGCCCCCCAGCCACCGCCGGTGAGTTCCGGATCAAAATTCTTTTGGAGAGAGGTGAAGGTTAGCAGGTTTTCACCACTAAAAAATAAGCGGATTCTTTGCAAACCAATGTGCCGCATCGCTGTGGGCGGGATGGTATAACCGAGCTGTACATTTTTGAGGCGCAGGTAGGCTGCATTTTGCAGGTAACGCGTTTGAGCCACCTGGTTTTTTCCTACCTCTCCTGAATTATAAGGCTTGGGGAGATAAGCATTTGTATTGTCGGGCGTCCAGAAATCGCTGGTTTCTTTGTACATATTAGACCCAAAACCACTCGTGAATCCCCAAAAGAACACCCCTGCATTTCCTCCCGCAGGGGGAGCAAAATCTCTTTTTCCAACCCCCTGAAAAAACACGTTCAGATCAAACCCCTTCCACGTGGCACCTATCCCCACTGAATAACTATAACGAGGCAGCGAGTTGCCAATCACTGAAATATCCCCGTGATCATCCAATGTGTTTTTTCCGTTATTGATGACATTGTTCCCATCAAGATCTTTATAAGCAACATCTCCTTTAGACCAGGTTCCCCAGAACAGAGACTGATTCGCCATTTTACTTAAATCATCGTCACTCTGCATAATCCCTTGCGTAGTATAGCCCCAAATTTCTCCAAGGGTTTGCCCTTCGTAGTAAGTAGAAAGGATTTTGTTAGGATTGTTGTAACGACGAACTTCCGCTCTGTTATCCGATACTATTAGATTCACGTTGTAACCAAAGTCGGCTCCGATACGATCCCGCCATCCCATGGTAAGTTCAAAACCGCGCGTACGCAGATCTGCATTATTGAGGAGTGGCACAGCCGCGCCCAGCGTTGCCGGCAAGGCGTTTGCAGGTCCAAACATATCGGTAGTATTTCTGTTGTACCAGTCAAAACTCAGGTTAAGCCGGCTCCGAAGCATAGTTACGTCAAGACCAATGTCCAGCGTTCTTGCCGTTTCCCAGGACAGATCGGCACTTACAAGACCGGGCGCACCCAAATAATTGGGCAAGACACCATTTAGAATGTAGCCGTATTTTGTACCGATGCCAATCGTACTTAGATACAGGTAGTTGGCAACATCCTGGTTACCGAGAGAGCCATAAGAACCTCTAAGTTTTAACTGACTAATATCTTTATAGGACCAGAATGCTTCCTTAGCGATATTATACCCTGCAGAGACAGACGGGAAAAAACCAAACCTTTTGCCATTCGGAAAACGTGAGGAACCATCGTATCGTGCATTAAATTCTAAGAGGTAGCGTTCATCAAAATTATAATTCAACCGGGCAAATGTTCCTGTGTTGGCCCAGTGGGTCAAACTACCACTGCTGGCCTGATCCCCTGTAGCTACTCCAAGCGAAGGAAGCTCCGGCGATATCAGATCCCGGCGTGAACCGGATAAATAGCTGTATTTGTTCAACTCCGCCTGTTGACCCACCAGTGCACCAATGGAATGTCTGCCCCACTGATTGTCGTAGGAAGAATACAGGTTCATAGAATTATAATTCAGTTGCGACATTGCCGACGAAAATGAGTTATTGGTCGTCATCACCGGAATTTCAGAAACCGTATACTCCCATACAAAGGGTTTGGCGTGTGCAGAGCTCTGCACAGCAGTATTACGGTACGTATAGTCCAGGTTGATTTTCCAATTTTTTACCGGCTCTATTTCCAACGCTCCTGTAATATTGAACATGTTGTTATTACTCAAGCCCCTTCCCTCCGATTGCCTGAGTACATTGGAAGTAGCGGCCCAATGACCGTTGGGATCCTTAAGCGCCCAATTGGGAAAACGGGTGGTGGCAAGGTGCATCCAATTTCCAATATCTCCGTCATGGGTTGGGGAAGGTACATTGCGGTTATCGCGGCTAAAGCGGGTGCGCAGGTCACCCCGCAACCATTTGAGCGGCGTAAAATGCAAATTGCTGGTAACATTGAACCGTTCATATTTTTCATTGCCATAACGAAGCAGACCACCTTCGTTGAAATAACCTGCACCCACATAATAACTTGTTTTTTCATTACCGCCACTCACACTTAGGTCATGTTTCTGATTTTGAGTGCCAGGTTTAAAATACGCCCTGATCCAGTCCACATTATCATTGTCCAGCGTGGCATAAGACCAAAAGTCAGGATTGTTGGGATTGGGAACGTTGGAGGGGGTATTCACAGGATCAGCGATGTAAGCTTTAATGCGATCCATGTGTTCCTGGCTGAACATAGGAGATTGCCCTGCATTCACCGAAGCGATATTGTAGGCTTCTGCGAACTCTAATGAATTCACCTGGTTGGGAACGTTGGTAGCCCTTGAAAACCCAAAAATATTTCCATAAGCAATCGTTGCCTTTCCTTTTCCACCTGTTTTGGTGGTGATCAATATTACACCATAAGCTGCCCGGGCACCATAAATAGCCGACGCAGCGGCATCTTTCAACACTGTAATGCTTGCGATGTCCGCCGGGTTTAGATTGGCAATATTTTCTACCGGCACACCGTCCACGATGTAAAAAGGCGCCCCGCCACTACTCAAGCTGGTAGCCCCCCTCAGGTTGAAGTTTACGCCCACTCCGGGGCCTCCACCTTCAGAAGAAGGCGTAATATTGAGGTTGCCGATGGCACCTTGCAACGCCTGTCCTACGTTAGCCACCGGTCTGTTGGCAAGCACCTTACCATCAACCTGGGCCACAGCGCCCGTGAGATTCACTTTTTTCTGCCTTCCATAACCAACTACCACTATTTCTTCTATGGATTTTTCTGAAGGGGTAAGTTCAATGGTAAGCAAATTACCGGCACTAGCCAGTCTCCTTAAATTCATAAATCCAATAGCACTGAAAATCAGCGTATCAGAGTTTTTGTTGGCTGTGATAGAAAAGAACCCGGAATCGTCGGTATGGGTACCGGCTGATGTGCTGGCAACAGTAACAGAAACACCGGCTAGCACATTCCCTGCCGGGTCTGTCACCTTTCCGCTGAACACCCGATCCTGGCCAGAGCTGCTGAACGCTCCCATAAAAACAAGGATCAACAAGAGTGGAAGTTTTGGCATTGAAGTCAGTTTTAAATGTGAGTCAATCTGATTTAAATAATATTTAGTAAAAGCTCCACTAAATAAAGATTAATTTATTTATAAAACAACTATTTAATAAATTATTTTATTAAATAAACTTTCAGTGCTCTTCCTTTCTTGCGCAGGGGAATAACTTTGTTAAACGTTATATTCATTTAACAGTCGAAGAGAATTAATTCAAAGTTTTGAAATAAATCCGGTTCGAGTATGAATAACACCTTTAGTAAACGGCATTAAATACAGGATTAATAAAATATTTAATTAAGAAACAAAGGCTCCAATAATAAAATTATTTTACATTGGATTTTATTTGTTTCTTGCAGATTATTATTGGATATGACGACACGACACAGTTTTTTTGACGACCTCAGAAATGACGCTATCAGCGGAGTAGCCTTTAAAAACCTGTTACTAAAAAAGCAGATATTAGGATTTTTTATTAATACCGGCAATGCCACGATCACGGATCTCAGCCGTGAGATAAACAGCAGCGTACCAAAAGTAACAGAACTTATTAGTGAGTTGATAGAAGATGGATTGGTAAAGGATTACGGAAAAACTGAAGCTGGTGTGGGTAGAAGACCGAGTCTTTACGGACTCGAGCCCGATTCTCTTTTCTTCATTGGTGTGGATATCAAACGTTATCACATTAATATCGGGCTTTCAGACTTCAAAAACAATGTGGTAAAAAAACAAGAGAAAATCCCTTACAAGCTTGAAAACACTCAAGAAGCATTAAATGAATTATGCAGAATTATTGAAGATTTTATTCAGAATTGTTCCCAATCAAAAAACAGAATCCTTGGTATTGGTGTAAACCTTTCAGGACGCATCAATTTCCGTACAGGCTACAGTTACAGCTATTTTAATTTTCACGAAGATCCTTTAAGCCGCGTAATAGAAAAAAGGATCGGCATCAACACATTTATTGAAAACGACTCCAGGGCCGTTGCTTATGGGGAATTCAACAGTGGTATTATCACGTCCGAAAAAAATGCCCTGTATATCTATCTGGAGCACGGCATTGGAATGGGGATCATGGTAAACGGACAGATATATTACGGCAAATCAGGTTTTGCAGGGGATATCGGCCATATACCCATTTTCAACAATGAAATTCTTTGTCATTGCGGCAAAAAAGGTTGCCTGGAAACAGAAGCGTCCGGCTATGCGCTTACCCGCCTCTTTATTCAAAGACTGCAGCAAGGTGCGAGTAGTATTATTGCTGAAAAATTTAAGGATTATAACGAGATCCAGTTGGAAGACATACTCGACGCAGTGGCAAAAGAAGATACCCTCGCCATTGAGTTGATTGCTGAAATTGGCGAAAAACTTGGCCGGGGCATCGCCATCCTAATCAATCTTTTTAATCCGGAACTGGTAATTATTGGTGGCACGTTGGCCTCCACCGGTGATTTCATCAAATTTCCGATCCGCAGTGCGCTAAACAAATATTCTCTCACACTCGTAAACAATGATACGCAACTGAAAATGTCATTGTTGGGCGAACAGTCCGGTATGATCGGCGCCAGTCTTATGGCCCGGGATCGACTGCTGGCTTTATTATAACACCTGATGCTGAGCAAACAAAAGACCGCTATATGAAACTTATACAAAAGCTGCTATACATAAACTTTATCCTCACGATATTATCAGTCCACGTACTGGGTCAGTCAACAGCTATCAGTTTTTGTGGGAATGCCAAAAATGATCTCTATCTTCTATTACAACAGGAAGGTTTTAAGGTAAAGGTTTTTGATCGCCCGCAGCAAGCAATTCTGCATACACCTCCAGGCGGGGCCTTGATTATCGTAGCTGATAAATATCCATTAATAGACGATTCGATGGAAATATCAGAAAGCCTGTTGGAGCAGATCAAAAAGAAAAATATCAAAGCCTATATTGAATACCCCTCCGGTTTTCCCGGCATGAGCATTTCACAGCAACCTTTGGAAACCCGTCTAGAACGGGCGGTTGTGACAAGTACAGTTTTTGGCAAATCGCTTCCACCGATGAGTATACTCGGCATCAATCACTGTTTTGTTTTACAAACAGATGCACAAAATCCGGTAATGGTACTGGCTAAAGTAGTGGGTTTTGACAAAGCCGTTTATGGGCTTGACAATACGGTATCATATCCCCTCCTCTTTCAAAAAGGAAATGTAACGTTGGCGATGACAAAATTGAGCAATTTTGCCACCGCCCGTCATGCGCCGGCAAGTTCTATTAAGACCGTGTGGTCCGGTATCCTCGCAACACTCACGTCTAATCCATCACTAACACTTACAACCTGGGTGGAGGATGTTAGTCCCACGTATACACAAGACGAGAGACTTCCTCATGACGCAAGAATCAAGAGTGTGAAGCGAGGCATTCATTGGTTTTATAATAGCCGCCTTTTTGTGGATTCGAGCTGGAAACAGTTGTGGGAGATCAACCAGGGTAATCCCGGCGCAAGCGGTTCTCCCTTAACCTACAACGAAAAGTCAGGAGATGGCAAACTCGGCATCATTGAAGGACATGCCTCTACCATACATTACGATGGGAAACAAAATAATAATTACTGGATGCGCGCTGATGTGCAGGGTGAAGTGAGTATGGCGTTAGCCGCCGCCGCCCGCCAATTCAATAATCCACAGTACCAGGACCAGGCAAGCAACCTGTTACATTTTCTCTTCAAAACCTCCAACCTGAGATCGGGAGAAAAAAATGACAAAAAAAGTCCCGCATACGGACTGATTGGCTGGGCCACTACTAATGCCAATACTTTTTATGGAGATGATAATGCGCGGGCAATTCTCGGAGCTATCGGTGCTACCGCATATATAAAAGACAAACAGTGGGACAAATATATAGTTGAAGCTATTATGGCAAACTTCCGCACCACCGGTCAAAACGGCTTCCGCGGGGAACGGCTGGAGCAGGAAGATATCATCAAAAATGGTTTGGCCTTTTATCAGAACAGGGACCTCGTATATCTATCCCCTCATTTCGAATCATGGATGTGGGCCTGTTATTTATGGCTCTATGATAAAACGGGGCATGCCGCGTTGCTTGAAAAAACTAAAAAAGCCATCAAAATAACAATGGACGGATACCCCTCCAAATGGCTTTGGGGAAGCAGCATGCAAACACAACGGGCACGCATGATCCTTCCGCTGGCCTGGTTGGTCAGGATTGAAAATACCGAACAGCATCGCCTATGGCTGGACCAGATGATTAATGAGATGCTGAAATTCCAGTTGCCAAACGGGGCTATCAGGGAAGAAATTGGGGTAGGCAAAGGACATTTCCGCGAATTGAAAACAAACGATGACTATGGAACGGATGAAGCTTCCCTCATATTTCAAAATGGTGATCCGGTAGCTGAAATGTTATATACCTGCAATTTTGCTTTATTCAGCCTGAATGAAGCAATGCATGCCACAGGCAATGAACGCTACCGCAAGGCTGCGAGCCGGTTATCAGACTTTCTCACACGCGTTCAGGTAAGCAGTAAAATCCACCCCGACTTAGACGGTGCCTGGTTCCGGGCTTTCGATTACAACCGTTGGGAATACTGGGCTTCCAATGCAGACAAAGGATGGGGAGCCTGGTGTACGCTTTCCGGATGGATCCAAAGTTGGATCGTTACGACCCAACTCCAGATAGAAAACCGGGAGAGTTATTGGGAGATTACTGGTAAAGAAAAAGCAGGTGATCAACTGATGACGGTACTGAAATCAATGGCAGATTAGCTTTCAGAAATTCAATCCCGGCATTAGTATCAGCCCGTCTTATGGATTTATACAGCTATTTCGCCCCAGGTGTAGAAACTAAGGAAATGATTTATATATCTATTTAGGAGACTGACCTATATCTAGTCTATTGAATTTCCCTGCCGAATTTTGACTGAATTTAAAGTAAACTCTGAATGTCCCCCACTGCCCGGCATAAAATGCTCCGTAAATTTCCTTTCCTTCGTTTTTCACCGTGTCGATTTCCAAAAACTTTTCTTTTTTACTAAAAGCATTGTCGAAAAAAGATTTAAAATCCATAACTCTTCCGTCGTCTGTAAAAACAGCATCTTCTGTAAAGAAGTTGTACCAAGCTTGCTTATCATTAGCTTGTAAAGCCTCAATAGCTTTTTTCACGCTTTCATTTGTAATTTGAGACAAATTCATTTTGGTTACTGATTTTTTAGTTGGTTGACCATAAGCAACAACGCCAAATAATGATATTATCGCAGTTATAGCTATGATTTTCATTGATTGCATTACTTTAAAAGACCCTGTAAATATATTATCAATAGGTTAAATACAATAACAAGAATATTTCCTTTATTCATAAAATATTGGAGATATTCTTGTTGATTAATTGCAACAGTACTTTATCGGGTAGTATATCCACCGTTGGCAAAAATAGTTTGCCCGGTAATCCACCAACCTTCTGTCACCAGGAATTCTACCAAGGGTGCGATGTCTTTAATATCAGTTAACCCGCCCAAAGCTGAAGCAGATTTGTGGTAAGCAACGGCATCATCTGATTCCTGTCCATAGAAAAAGGGAGTATCCATAGGTCCGGGAGCTACACTCGTCACTGAAATTCCTCTTTGACCAAATTCTTTGGAAGCCATCCGGGTGAAATGCTCAACCGGGGCTTTTGCACCCGCATAAGTAGAATACAATCCGGTGTAAGCCGCAAGAAGAGAGGTTACAATAGTGCATATCTTTCCATTGTCATTGAGTAGCTTACCTGCTTCCTGAATAAAAAAGTAAGCTACTTTGGAATTGATATCAAACATGGTATCATATTCCTGCTCCGTGGTTTCCAGAAACGGCTTTTTCAATACCATTCCCACGGTATTGATTGCAATATCAATACCTCCAAATTTCGACTTTGTTTCTTCAAATAGTTTTTTGATATTCTCTACCTTGGTGAGGTCTGCTTGAAATAAAAAAGCTTCTCCGCCCCTACTGGAAATATCAGCCAGAATTTTTTCTGCGTCATTCTTTGTAGCAGCGCTGTTGTAGTGGATAGCTATTTTTGCTCCTTGTGCAGCAAAGTTCCGAC
This sequence comes from uncultured Terrimonas sp., assembly GCA_964604365.1. Lineage (GTDB taxonomy): Bacteria > Bacteroidota > Bacteroidia > Chitinophagales > Chitinophagaceae > Agriterribacter. Next base: position 4,147 of record CAZRYS010000024.1, on the reverse strand, counting down.
TCAGCAAACCTCCCAAATTTTTTGCCCCACCTGCTATTAAAGCTACTTTCCCTTTTAAATCATTTCTTGACATCTTTATTGTTTTAGTGTTTTACAATCAAAGTGTAAAGATGACCAGACTGAAAGGTTATATCGTGGTGAACTTTTCGGAAGTTTTAATCCGCAACTGATTTCCTAAATTGTCCCGGGGTAAGTCCCGTAAATTTTCGAAAAAACTTAGAAAAGTTTGAAGGTTCGTAGGTTAAGGTTCTTGCAATGGCCGCTATCGACAATTCGGTTTGTGAAAGCATTTTTTTTGCTTCTTCAATTATTTTGAGATCATAGAAATGGCAAGGGTGCTGCCCTTTTTCTTTTTGAATGGTATCCGTGAGATGTTTGTGGGAAATAAAAAGCTCCGCAGCTATTGCATTAATTTCCATAAAATCCCTGGCTGCTCCTGATATCACGTCTGCAACATGTTTATCCAGGAAACTGAAATATTCCCTGGTAATTTCCTTGCTTCTTTTCTTGCTATCATGTTCTGCTTGCTTCATTGACTTTATTTCTAAAAAATAATCCAAAGTTGAAGGTATTTGAATTTTTCATCATGGTGAACTTTTCGGACTTTCATTAGTACGGGCAAAACGTTGGACAAATTGTCGCTGCCGGGCGTTTAGGATGATTGTCAGTAAATTGCGTTCGTTACTTTAGGCACAAAGGTCCAGCACAGTAATCGCTGCCTTTGAGCATAGTTTCAAAGTAGAACTGAAAGATTACAAAAACTTGACCAGGACATGAAATGCGCAAAAAAGCTGCACCAGCCTTTTACAGGAATTGCGCAGCCGGCAGGAAGATTGGGAATAATATTGAAACCAATATCACAGGGTTCCCCAATGGTGAGATTTTTGGGTATTTTGGATGGAAACGAAAAGATGAAAAAAAGGCAATGTGCCGATGTGCTTTACCCTTTTTCTGCATTAAAGATTTACAAGGTAATTAAAGGAAAGCAAGTGTAGCAGGCACCATTACCAAATCGTTACCGATCGAATTCTCCGCTGTAGTAAACACAATATCTATATGCTGTTTGGGCTTTTTCTCACATTTTGTTTAAAAAACTTGCATATTGTTGTCGCGTATACTATATTTGCGACAACATTTTAAATTTATACGATGATACAATTAACATTCGCATCTCTACAAGTTAAAAATCTTGATGCATCAAAAGAGTTTTACACTAAAAAATTAGGATTTGAGATTCAGACCCAAAATCCGCAAGCATGTGTCTTTAGATATAATGAAGGACAAGCAAGTTTTGCAATCCGCACGCCGTTGGAGTCCCTGGAAGAAAGAGAATTAGGTGTTGGGGTCGCAATTTGGTTCTCGGTCAATGAAAATGTAGATCAATTAAAAGAGCAACTTACTGCAAACGGGGTAGAACGTGTTGGACCTATTATAGAAACGCCTTTCGGTAGAGCATTTCATGTCATCGACCTTGATGGTTACAAACTTACTTTTTTGGAATCAAAATAGGGAATAAAATTGTTTAAAGCTTAATTATGAAAAATAAGATCTTGATCACAGGAGCGTCAGGCGCTTTGGGAAGTGCGGTTGTCAATGCGCTAAAAAAGAAAATGGAACCTGATCCAATTTCATAAAAAAATACCTGATCATAATGTCTAAAAAAATAGAATTTAAGTTTACCAGTCCCAATAGTAGCCCCGGTTATCTATTGGGGCAGGTCACAATGCTATGGCAGCGTAAAATAAAAAAATGTTTGGACCCGTTAGATTTGACACAGACCCAATTTGTTCTATTGGCCGCATTAGGCTGGCTTTCCAGGACAAATGATTCGGTTACGCAGGTCGATATCGCCAGTCAAAGTAATGCAGACAGGATGATGGTATCAAAAGTATTACGTACCCTGGAAGAAAAGGCTTTCATAACGAGGGAGGAACATAAAACAGACACTAGAGCGAAGATCATTAAACTGACAATTGAGGGTGAAATTGTTTTACAGAAAGCACTGATTGAAGTCGAGAATGCTGATCTGGAATTCTTTTCTATATTAGATGTTAAGGTCTCATCGTTTAACAACTATATGGTGACGCTTATAGAGGAGCATAAAGAGTAATGTAATAGGCAAAACAATTGGCTTGTAAAATATTATTGCAGATCTTTCCTACTTTCAATTTATCATACACGTAAATATTTTGATACGGACGAAGATCTTTAGCCTCACTTTGATCCGGCATTATATATAGGGTCATTCCTATAGAAAATATATAAGGAAGAAATTCAACAAATAACCACAATCAAACATAAAACACAGAAACAACACATATTTAAGATAGGGCACAAAAGCAGTCGAAAAATTTAAAAAGTACAAGTCGAAAAATGCAAATCCTGAAGTTTTTATATTCCCCGATGACAATGAACTATTGGGAAGGTTGATTATGGAGATCAATCAAGCAGGCCTGAGCTGGGAAACGATTTTGAAAAAAGAAAATTCGTTCCGAAAGGCATACAGCAATTTCAACATCAAGGAATTGGGCATAAAACTAACGTTGCTGTATTTACTTTTTTCTGGCAATGCCTAATATCACAAGGAGAATAACATTTCATGAGGTATTAAGCCGGTAGCCCGGACTGATCTACCGCCTCAGCAATCTCGTATTTAATAATCTCCCAGTGTTTTTGTAACAGGCAAACAGGGTCAAAGTCATCATCTGCCGAAATAAAATGGGTAAAGTTTGCCATAATCAACTTTTCATCATGCGCATAGGGATACCTGGCTTTATGTAGAGCCATCATATTTTTAATTGAAAAATCCTCAAGCAAAGCATGTATATCCCAAAAGTCCTTTTTTCTACCGGTCCGTTGCACAACATCCAGTTTCATGGCCAGGATTTCTTCTAGGGTAGCCAGCCTTATATTTTCACGCATCAATGGCTCGCGGATAAACTCGTCTGTGTAAGATAAATCTAACTTTATACTGTCGTCAGGCGAATTGCCTAAAATATAGGAAACTCCCATACTAACCGGTCCTGGTGTAAGGTCACTCACGAATGAGTAATGTGCACGCAGATATTGATCAATGGCGCTAAAATCAATTGAACCATATTCGGCATCGCTAAACAAATCAATATCATCAGACATTCTATGGCCTATTTGAAGGCTCAGGGACGTGCCTCCAACCAATCGGAAGGGGGCGAAAAGAGGCTCCGTCATCAATGCTGTCAATATTTCCCGTAACAAAGGGGTAACTGTATGCCAATGCAGGGCGGGCATTATATCGCCGCTTGTTGCAGTGAAGAAAGTACTTTGTTAATCTCATCCTGACCATAAAAACGGATAAACTCCTGTTGCTCTTCGGTCGAACCCCGTTGCCATACCCGTTCAATAACGGCTTTTTTTTGCGTATGCCAGTTGATGGAATGAATGTTCGTATCCCAAAAAAGAGCAGGTCTTATTTTGCGGAGATCAGGTGTACCCGTCATACCCGCCTTTTTCTTTTCTTCTTTTATATCATAAAAAACCTGGAGCATCATTAAAAAACCTTCTTCCATACCCAGAGCATGTTCAATACGCAATGCCAAAGACGTATTCATACTGCGCTTGCCACTGGTGATGGCACTTAAAGTTTGCGGATACTCCTGTATGGAAAGGGCAAAAGGACCTTTGTGAAGCTTTCGTTTCTTTAGCTCCCTTTCTAATACAATACCGGGATGTATACCTTTTAAGTGTTTCAGGTTATTCATATGTACAAATATAAGCAAAGTTTTATAAATTAAATTATGTAAACAATTATGTTTACATATCGACAGCAACCATACCGGATTAACACAATTTTACCCCTGATAGGGTATATTTCAAGTGATAATTGTTATATTTATACCTTAAAGGGTATACTTCATGACAGAAAATAATATTTCAATATTTTATAAAGTCCAACCGTAAAAAAACAGCATGACCCAGGAACAACTGGCAGAAAAGGCTGGAGTAGGGAAAACGGTCTCTTCGCTTGGATAAGGTAAACCAGGTGCTGGCGCTGTTTGGTCATACAATGATACCGGGATCAGAAGCTATAGTAGATCCTTATGAAATAATGCGAAGTCACAGATTCTGTGTTAAGATCCAAAGTTTTTTAGATAAATTTGAGTTTTAGGCG
>CAZRYS010000023.1:0-88339 GCA_964604365.1 uncultured Terrimonas sp. | reverse complement strand
TTTTCCGCAAAAAGTATCGAAGAAAAATGATTGAAAGTTTTAAAATAGATCCTGTTCGTGGTTTAAATAAAAACCTTATCTAAACGACATTGAGCCCAGAATTAATGCCGTTTAGTTAAGGCAAAAAAGTTATCAGATATATTCAATCTGGCTGTGGAATTATTCTCATTGCTATTTCTTTTTTACTTTTTTGTGGAAAAAAGTAAAGCAAAAAGCCACCCGAAATCGATTACGGCCGATTTCGGGAACGCCTTGATATGACTGTAGAATTACTGTAAACTCAAGTATAGTTCCTTGATATCAGTAGCGGACAAGTTAATCAATTAATAAGCGGGTCTTTAGCCGAGAACATAGTAGAGCAAAAGCCTAATCAGGGCGGTCCGTGGAATTGGGTGTAATCCACCACGGCGGACAGGATTTTCCCGCCTTTTGGAACTTGTCCGTCCGAAGGCGGATACTTTGTCCGCAAAAAGTATCAAGAAAATTGGTTGAAAGTTTTGCTATAGATCCGGTCCACAGTTTAAATAGAAACCTTATCTAAACGGCATTAAAACCGGGATAAAAAGCCAACGATTAAGACATTTATCCTGGCTATTGGTGTTCGTTTGTTTTAGATTTCGTTCAGTAGATTTTCTGCTATTAATAAATCTTCAGGTAAAGTAATTTTGATATTTCTTTTGTCTCCTTCAATCAGCATAATATCAAAACCTGCCGCTTCGGCTACAGTAGCTTCGTCGGTAAAACTTTCCTGAAAGGGTTGCTCAAAGGCTTTAAGAATAACAGCACTTTTAAAAGTTTGAGGGGTTTGCACGGCCCGCAGTAAATCCCTGTTTAATGGTTGCGAACCTTTGGTCGTTAACACCCGAACACTGTCTGTAACAGGAATCGCAGGGATAGCACTTCCCTTTTCTAAAGCCTGGTTATAACAAGCCTGTATAAGGCGGGTGTTGATCAGGCACCGGACTCCATCATGTACAAAAACAACAGATTCCTCTTTTACAAGTGCCAATCCATTTTTAACTGAGTCGAATCTTGTTTTGCCACCAGCCACTATCTGTATCCTGCTTGCATCAGATGATTGTTCTGTGAGTATATCCCCATCCGCAGCAAAATCCTGCGGTAACACCAATATTATTTCCAGATCACTGAAAGCCTTTAGAAAAACTTCGATGGTATGAAACAATACGGGCCGGCCCTTCAACAAGAGAAACTGTTTAGGAGTAGTGGTTTTCATTCTACTGCCACTGCCACCTGCCACTATCACTGCATATTTTTTCATAAACTAAAAGTAGACAAATTTAATTTTTGTAATGAAGCATGCCTTCATATAAACTAAGTTATAGATAAAATCTATGATTGTATAAATATTCATTATTTCTTACTATACGGTTAATTCAATAATTTCGCACACATCTAACGGGATACCATTTACGGTAAGCTTTTGCCATAGCAAGTTTGTAAAAAGAATTATATCAAATAAAGTATATTTATTATGAGTGTACGTGTATTATCAGTAGGAAGTGTTTTTCCTGACTTTAAAAAGAAAGCAGTCGTATCCATCGAAAAAGACAAAGAATTCATTGACATCACGAATGCATATGCTACAGAAAAGGGAAAGTGGACGGTAATGTTCTGGTGGCCGAAAGATTTTACGTTTGTATGTCCTACAGAGATTGCGGAGTTCAACAAAAAATCAGCAGACTTTTCTGACCGTGATGCAGTATTGATTGGCGCCTCTACAGACTCCGAATTTGTTCACCTGGCGTGGAGAAAAGATCATAAAGATCTCCGGGATCTGAAGTTTCCGATGTTGGCCGACACGTCCAAATCGCTGGCAGAATCACTGGGAATCTTAAACGAAGACGAAAAGATCGCTTACAGGGCTACTTTTATCATCGATCCTCAGGGAATCGTTCGCTGGGTAAGTGTATACGATCTGAATGTCGGTCGTAATGTGCAGGAAGTAATTCGTGTGCTGGATGCACTGCAGACCGATGAATTGTGCCCCTGCAATTGGAATAAAGGGCAGAATACATTAACCGAGGAACTTAGCATGAACTAAGGAATCAAATTGTTGATTAAAAAGAATGAACATGTCAGAAACAGCAGCAATACAAAATGAGACCTATTTGAATCTTATCAACGATCTGGGTATTCCGGAATATGAGCCAGGTTTTAATATGGAAGCCTTGCTTGTAGCAGATGCTCGTTACATTAAAGATTTAAAGATTAATACAGGAAATGCTTTAAACAATACTCAATTCCTGAATAGAAAGGAGGCGTTACTCCTGGCACTGGCAGTGGCTGTTAACGAAAAGTTTGATTTGCTGAAAAACAGTTTTGCCACATTGGCAAAAGCGGAAGGTGCCACAGCAGCGGAATTGGCCGAAGTGGTAGCCATCACTTCATTGATGAACACCAATAATGTGTTTTACAGATTCCGTCATTTTGCTAATAAAGAGTTTTATAATAATCATCCGGCAGGCATTAAGATGAGCATAATGATGAACCCTGTTTTGGGCAAGGAATTTTTTGAATTGGTAAGCCTCGCTCTTTCGGCTGTCAACGGCTGCGAAATGTGTGTGAACTCTCACGAAGCCTCTGTACTTCAGCACGGAAGCAGCGAAGCAAGGGTATTTGAAGCTGTAAAGTCTGCCGCAATTATTAAAGGGCTGATCAATACATTGTCCTGATTAGATAGAGTAGAGTGTATTAAGAAATGGGGTCAAATGTCCCCATTTTTTGATCATATCAGGAAAGGTATAGGGAAAGCAGAAGTAGAAGTTTGGGCGTGTAATAAATCATTCTTTGGCTACACACAATAGTTTTCCACAATCGTTCGTTATAAATGTGAATATCAACGAAAGTTGTTAACCCCGTTTTGATCCAATATTATTTTATCCGCACTCCCTGAAAGCAAGCAACCCCTTTAGTTTGCAAATTTATCCGTCCCTGTTATTCTTAAACCCTTAAACGGCGTCTATGAAATCCAGTTTTACTATTACGGCAACCCGTGATGTAGTGTCTTACCTCGCTGCATTGGCCTACTTTACAGCAATCACAACATTTGCTGTTTTGTACGTCTGAACACATTATGAACAACCTTCGGGTGGTTAATGCCTGAAGGTTTGTTTTGTTTAAATTTAATCATCCACCTGTTCTTCCCGGCTCAGCTTCATTTGTGAATCTAAATATACTCCAACACAAAAGGGCGAAACAACAGTCTGCTTTAAACGCTAATTCGTTCTTTTTTAGCCAGATATACAATATTTTCTAATTTTAGACATTGTAATAAAAAGGATGGTTTGAAATATCGGCTGCTTTTGATATCAGTGTGCATGGTTTGTGCGCAATGGGCGTTTTCTCAACAGCCGGGTTCTAACCTGCGTAAAAAAAGCATTTCTACACAGCTTGACAGCCTGGTTCTGGATACACTAAGCATAATCCCGGGTACTTTTTCAATAAGGGGGGTCAGTAAGGAGATGTATCACTTCGACCCCATAACGTCTACTTTTATATGGAAGATGAAACCGGAAGTGGCCGAAGTTTTGGCCTTCTACCGTGTTTTTCCCGGAAAGTTTCAGCCGGTGCTGCAGCGGCTCAATTTTGATAGTGTCAGCAATAACTTTATTGCGGGCACCACCATCAGCAGTCGCGATATTGTGCAGCAGCAATCCATTTTCGACTTCGGAAATATTAATTATAACGGAAGCTTTGGAAGAGGGTTGTCCTTTGGTAATCAGCAGGATGTGGTATTGAATTCTACTCTGAACCTTCAATTATCGGGCTACCTGGCAGACAGTGTACAGATATCAGCAGCCATTACAGACAGTAATATTCCGGTTCAGCCGGATGGAAATACGCAAAACCTAAACGAATTTGACAGAATTTTTATCCAGTTCAAAAAAAGGAACTGGCATTTTGATATCGGGGATATTGATATCCGCCAGCAGCAAAGCTATTTTCTGAATTATTATTCCCGGCTGCAGGGAGCGGCTTTCGGACAGGAAACAAAAATCAGCGAGAAGGTATCCAATAAGCTATTGCTAAGTGGGGCGATGGCTAAAGGAAAATTCACCCGGAATGTTTTTCAGGGAATAGAAGGCAACCAGGGACCTTATCGCTTGAAAGGGCCCAATAACGAACTATTTTTTATAGTACTGGCAGGAACGGAACGAGTTTTTATTGACGGGGAATTGTTGCAGCGCGGTGAAGACCAGGACTATGTGATTAACTATAACACGGCTGAAGTTACTTTTACGCCAAGAAGGATGATCACCAAGGACACCCGGATACAAATAGAATTCGGGTATGCAGATAGAAACTACCTGAACTCCCAGTTATACCTGGCAGACGAGGCAACCATCGGCAAAAAGTTAAAGTTGCGTGTGTCCGCCTACTCCAATGCTGATGCAAAAAATTCGCCGATTAACCAGACGCTTAACTCGGACCAAAAACATTTTTTAAGCACTATTGGCGACAGCGTTCAAAATGCACTGTACCCCTCCCAAATCCTGGATACTTTTTCCGTAAATAAAATTTTGTACAAACGGATAGACACCCTGTATAATCTAACGCAGCACGATTCCGTATTTGTATATTCTGTCAATCAACACGATACACTATATAATCTGGCCTTTACAGAGGTTGGATTTGGCCGTGGAAACTATGTGCTGGACCAAACGAATGCGGCGAATGGAAAAGTATTTAAATGGGTGTCTCCGGATGCTGACAACAACCGCCAGGGGAATTTTGAACCCGTAATACTACTGATTGCACCCCGCAAACAACAATTGGTAAGTGTGGGTGCAGATTATGCTATTACGGAAAAAACGGTGGTGAGTACAGAACTGGCATTGAGCAATTTTAATGTGAACAGCTTTTCTTCAAAAGACAAGGCAGACGATATCGGGTATGCCGGCAAATTATCGGTGACGGATACACGAGCGATCAACCATGCAACACCCGACCTGAAGTTGCAAAGCACCGTGGGTTATGAGTGGGTACAAAACCGTTTCAGACCCATAGAGCGACTTCGCTCGGTGGAGTTTTATAGAAATTGGGGGCTGCCGCTTACCGTGACCGCAGCCGATGAAAACATTTTTCAGGTGGCCTTGCAACTGTTGGGGAAAACGAATACCCTGCAGTATAAATTTGAAACGTATACCCGCAGTGACAATTACAGCGGCTTTAAAAATAGTATTGTACAGCGGGCGGATTATGGCAACTGGCATTTTAACAACCAGGTACACGTTACTTCATTCAATCTGGCAGACCAGCGCGGATACTATCTGAGGCCTATACTCGATGTGTCAAAAGATTTTCCCAAATTAGGCAACCACCGGATAGGGGCAGGATATACGCTTGATCATAACTATATACGATACAAAGATTATGACTCTCTGAATACAGGAAGTTTCTCTTTTGACATATGGCAGGCTTACATAAAATCGCCGGTTTCCAAACCCAATAAATGGGGTATCACCTGGTACACCCGAAGTGATAAATTTCCCTACGGTGGAAAACTTAATCGTGCCGATAGAAGTAATAATATCAATTTTAATACAGAATTGATGAAAAGTGCCAAACACCAGGTGCGCACAAATATTACTTATAGAAGCTTAAGGGTCCTGGATGATAAAATTGCTAATCAAAAAGCAGAAGAAACGATTCTCGGCAGAGTAGAATACCTGGTGAATGAGTGGAAGGGACTGCTGAATGGAAATGTTTTGTACGAGGTGGGAACAGGGCAGGAACAAAAAAGGGATTTTACATATATAGAAGTTCCCCCGGGACAGGGCGAGTATACCTGGATAGATTATAATGGAAATGGTATTCCGGAATTGAACGAATTTGAAATCGCTCAATTTAGAGACCAGGCAAAGTACATCCGGATTTTTACCCCAACCAACGAATTTGTGAAAGCCAATTATTTGCAGTTCAACTATAGTCTTATCGTCAACCCGAGGGCAATAACTGATGTAAACAAAGGTACCGGATTTCAAAAGTTTTTAGCAAGACTCTATTTTCAAAGCAGCTTGCAGGTACATAAGAAAGCAATGTCCGGGAACCTTGAGTTTAATCCTTTTGCCTTACCCATGGCAGATACGTCTTTAATATTATTAAACCAGGTGTTTAGTAATTCATTTTCTTTCAATCGTTTTAGTAGTGTTTGGGGAATGGATATCAATAATATCCGTACTGAAAACAAATCCTTTCTTACATACGGGTACGAAAGCCGGGCTGTGAAGGACTGGAATATTAAAGGCCGCTGGAATATTTCGCGAAACTTTTTACTGGAATTCATTTCCAAACAAGGGAGCAATAGTTTGCGAACACCCAACTTCGACAATCGCAACTATCTTATCCTGTCATCTGGGTTGGAGCCAAGGCTTTCTTTTATCCAGCGAACCAGTTTTAGGGTGATGGCGGGCTATCGTCACGATAATAAACGGAATACGGAAGGTCCGGAAAAAGCAATCATCAACTCGGTAAACAGCGAAATAAAGTATAATGTTTTATCCAATACGGCTGTTACCACCAAGTTTACCTACAGCCAGATAAAATATACCGACAAAGACAATACGGACGTTGCCAACTCTCCTGTTTCCTATATTATGCTGGATGCATTGCTTCCGGGGAAGAATTTTTTATGGACCGTAGATCTTACCAAACGACTGTCATCTTTTTTGGAGTTGAACATTCAATATGAGGGCAGAAAACCAGGGGAAACAAAGATGATCCATATCGGAAGAGCTTCTATAAGGGCGTTGTTTTAGGGGACTAGTCGCTTTATTCCCAACCCTGTACCCGATGCAATTGACATCATTCCGTCTTTTACTAAAAAGCCGCCTTCTACAAGATCTTCTGCCAGGTCAAAGCTGCCATCCAGGTCTATGTATTTTGTATACCTACAGGCAAAGGCGGCATGTAACGCGGCGCTGATACTTACAATGCTTTCGTCATTGCAGCCCCAAAATAATTCAGCACCTGCGGGTTCCACCACCGAAGTAATTTTAAATGCTGCTTTTATGCCACCACACTTCATGAGTTTTATGTTGTAGATACCATAGCGTCCCGATTTACATAAGGAGAAAGCAGAACGGGCATCTGTAAGCGATTCATCGGCAGCCAACCGTTTGCGTTCTGATTCCGGAAGAGTATCTAGTACTGTATCTTCAGCGGGTAACATTGGCTGTTCAATTAGTTCTACCGGCTGGTTTTTTGTAAGGTGCAAAAAATGTTGAAGATCGGTGAAGCTATAGCCCGTATTGGCATCCACCCTGATCGTAAAATGAGAGTCGAATAGCTCCTGTAATTTGATAATTTTCTCTGCGTCCTCTTCCGGGTTTTGCCCTGTTTTCAATTTCAATATTCTGAAGCCGGCGGATTTAAAAGCAAGGGCTTCTTCCAGCGTTTGCTGTAAATCCATAATCCCAACGGTAACCGACGTAGGTAAGGTATAGTGGCACCGTCCGTAAAAATCTACAACAGGCATTTGAAGAAACTGTCCGAATGCGTCGTGGAGCGCTATATCAATGGCCGCCAGGGTGCCTGGTTTCCCCGGACATTTAGCTGCTACCCATTCTATTAGTTGGTTAAAAAGGCGAATATCCTTTCCTGTTATATAAGGAAGAATTTGCTGTTCCAGCAATTGCAGGGTCTCCAACGGTGTTTCGCCAACCACTTCAGGTGAAGGGTTAGCGGCTCCCAATCCTATGATACCGTTTTCTAGGTGCAATTCCAAAAAGACGTTTTCTACGGTCTCAAAACGCTCCCTGGCTATTTCATAGGGTTTTTTTAGCTTCAGATTTCTGATAAACGCCCTGGCTGCTCTAATCTTCATGTGACAGGCTGCATTTTGTAATAAGTGAAGACAACACCGGCAGGAGTTTTTCAACTCCCTGCTCCAAGGGCAACAACACGGGCAAACCGAAAGATTTTTCATATTCCGATTGAAACTGCTCTGATTCTTCCAGGCTACAGTGCTCGGTATTTAATGCAATGGCGATCACTTTTGCTCCATATTGTTCTATCAGTTCTATTTCCGATGCAAGAGAATGAATTTTTCCCAGCGTTGGTTTACCATCATAATATATCCGTTTGGGTGCGTGCAAAAGAATGACCCATTTTGCGCCACCCGAGATCAACATTTCAGAGCCGCAAGGTCCACTGGGGTTTCGCAAGGCCGCCTGTCCTTCTATAAAAATAATCTCTGCTCCGGTCTCCTTTTCGCAGGTGATAATGGCGTGCTCCAATTGTCCGGAAACAAAATCATTAGGTGTAGCGTCCAGCACAAACCCATATTTTCCTCCTTGCAGCCAACCGGTTTGCCCGGTGTAAATCATTTCTGCATGAATGCCGGCAGTTTTGCAGGTATGTAATAGAAATCGGGTAGTGGTACGCTTACCCAAACTGCAATCTGTTCCCAATATTGCGACTATCGGTTTGTGAAAATTTAAAACATCTCCCGTCCAGAAATGCAGGTCTCTCATTTTGGGTGGTTTTCTCACATCAACGAGTGCCACGGAATGCGCCGCAGCCAATACCAGCATGTCTTCGCGTTCGGAAAGCAGGTCGTGTAATCCGTTAATGACAGACATTCCATGCCGGATAGCCCTTTTTACCTCTTCCAGCAGGCTTCCAGGAAAAAGACCTCCTGATGTAGCGATACCTATAATACAGCAATCAGCATTGGTTTGTTTACCAGCATCTGCTATGGTGGCAAAAACCGGGATATCTCTGCTGCGTCCATCCAGTATAACACCGGCGTCTTTTCCGGCATGTACAGCATCTACTATACCCACGATCTGGTACCGGTTACTTTCCCTGATCAAACCATGCGCCGTTTTTGCATCTTCCGTTGCCAGTAAGCCGTTAGTAAGAATTATAGCTTTTGTCATACTACTCTTTTTATGAGGCTAAATGTAGAGAAATATTCAGACGTGAATATCATAGAAATTGTTGAAGAGGTTTCCACGAACCAAGGCCGGCCAGCTACATTTCGGTTGCTTCCGTATCCTTATTTGACCACATCGAAAATTTGATTATTTTTGCAACCCCAAAAAGTTCGGGAAGTGGCGCAGCCCGGTAGCGCACTTGTATGGGGTGCAAGGGGTCGCAAGTTCGAATCTTGTCTTCCCGACTGGTAAAAAGGTCTGTAATTTATTTTACAGACCTTTTTTAATAGCGGTGACATGCAAAGAAAAGTTGTCATATGTCATCGGAATTTCAACCAATGCTCTAACTTGCATAAAACAAGTCATATGTCTAAATCATACAAAACCTGGACTGGTATTCTCGGTCTCATTCCCTTTTTGATGTTTATTGTGTATATGGGCTGGTTTTTCACCTCCTTTGCCGATATCATGGTGATGGCCATAAATCAGGAAAATGCTCCTGTAGAACCAGCACTGATAAAGAGTATGATGAACATTATTTTAATTTCCATCATCATGGGATTAGCCAGTCTGGCTGCCATGATCGTATATATTATCAATGCTGCCAATAATAAAACAATTGAAAACGGGGAGAAAATAATGTGGATACTATTGTTTGTATTCATTGGGCTGATCGCTTACCCGGTATTTTGGTTTCTGAGAATAAAGAATGTACCGGAGAGTTAAAAAAAGTTCAGTACCATGCCCGTAATCTCTGGCTCACTTCTTTTTATTTTGCCGGGATGTGTGTTTCTGATGTCCTGCGTTTGCGTTGGTCTGGTTTGCAGGATAATCGCCTGCATTACGCAACGGGGAAAAACAATAAGACAGGGTGTTTAAAGATTCCTGACAAAGCACTTACTATCATCAATCGCTGTGAACATCTTAAAAGAGGCAAAGACGACTTGATCTTTCCTGAATTAATAATAAACCGCCATCAAAAATACTAATAAGATAAAAACCCGTTAGCGAGCTTTTTGATGTCTTCTTTTTGTTGATGATAGTTTGCAAGTGCTTTCTGTAAGGTATTCTCCACTTCGTCGAGATTGTCAAAGATGATGTTGTGAAAATATTTTCTACGCAGTTCTCGCCAAAGCAACTCTACCGGATTCAATTCTGGTGAATAGGGGTTTAAATGCATTAGTTTGATATTGTCCCTTATTTTTAAAGATTGACTGATATGCCATCCAGCCTTATCGAGTATGATTATTATCCTGTAGTTGCTATAATGTATAGAGAGTTGTTGCAAAAATTCATTCATTGCTTCTGTATTACAGCATGGGCTTATCATAGAGTAGCAATCACCTGTTTGGGGAGAAAGGGCTGAATAGGCATAAATGTATTCCCGCACCATTTGCCTGGCTACGGAGGGAATCATGTTGCTCTTTACCCAACAAGCCATTTCCCTGCTTATTCTCCCAAACCTTGCTTCATCTTCAAAAAACACAACTACCGGTAATGAATGCAGGGATGCATGGAAATTTACTGCGGTGGATGCCAGCTTGTAGGGGAGTTTTTTTTTAAGTCAGCCTGCTGTTCCACATTTCGGTTAGGATGATGTGGTCTGGGCATTTTCTTTTTCCAGCCATTTCTGTGTAATAAATCCCATAGATAATCATCCGAAACAGATTTGCCTGTTTTACGTTCTACCACAGCGCGAATGTCATTGGCAGTTTTAATCAGACCTTTTAATGCAAGAGTTTCTAATGATGTAAATAATGATGCCTCTTCGCTAAGACTGAGCAAGGATCTTCTCCTGCCTCCTTTTAATTTATACACCAAAGCCTCAGCTCCTGTATGATTATAGTTTTCTACTATTTTATAAATACTATGTACCGATAAGTTTACCAGCGGTGCTAACAATTCTGCTGAATGAATATTACCTACCTGAATCAGATAGATGATCTGCCAGCGGTTGTGTGCCGGTGTATCTCTACTTTGGGAAAGCTTGGACTGAACTTGTGTATTGCTTAAATGACTGGCTACCTGTAAGCGTCTCATACCTTAGGTTTTATAAGCTAAGGTAATCAATTTCTATTTTAGTATAATTGATAGCGGCTTATTATCAGAATGTTAATTCTCTGACAAGTTTTAAACGCAATTGTTCTTTGCGTTTAAAACAAGTTCATTGGTAAATGCCTTTGAAAGGAGGTCGCCTCCAAAGCGGAAATTGAAAAAAAGTGGACGATGCATATTGTTCGTCACAGCTTTGCACAAATTGCGACAGAAATCGATGTACGCATTTTGCAAAAGCTTTTCAGGCATACTAAACTGGAAACGACTGAAGGTTATATGGGTCCTTTCATTCACCAAAAAGCGGATAAGACTTAAGATGCTGTATTGAACCTAAACTCAATGCCGTTTAGATAAGGTTTTTATTTAAACAACGGATAGGATCTATTTCAAAACTTTCAATCATGCTTCTTCGATACTTTTTGCGAAAAAAAGTATCCAAAAGCCGCCCGGGAATTATTACACCCAATTTCCCGGAACGCCCAGATGTAGCTTTTGCACTCCTGTGGTTTCGGCTATAGTACCATGAATAATCGTTTAATATGAAACTAATGATCTAAAAACCATCATTTTCCCTGTTTTTACAGGGGGGTCTTGAGCAAACGCAACACAATTGTTCAATGTGTAGTGTCAATAAGTAGAAAAGCTATTCTATTTAATTGTAGTGATTTCAGGAGCAATAATGCTTTTGTTTATAGTGTCTATCAAGCAAGATTCAGCGCCTGAACGCATGTTAATTTACAAGTTATTTTTCAACATTTAAAAGAGTATAAATTTATGGAGTTGGATACGGCAAATTTTCGTCTGTTTACAACTGGTGGCAAGCAGAATGTTTCTCCATGACAGGAATAGAAGATCAGTCTTTCTACATTGCCGACAATACTTATTATGCCTTTAATGAATTGTTGCAAACTGCTGTT
Organism: uncultured Terrimonas sp.; assembly: GCA_964604365.1. Lineage (GTDB taxonomy): Bacteria > Bacteroidota > Bacteroidia > Chitinophagales > Chitinophagaceae > Agriterribacter. The sequence continues at coordinate 76,467 of CAZRYS010000023.1, read as the reverse complement.
GAACTCGGCTGGGTTGGTGTATTACTCTGATTATTTTTATTATCAAATAGTCCTGTTTCTTCCTTCAAGAAAATTATTTGGGCGGTACCGTTAATAGCGTTTGTAACGACCTCTTTGACAACTTCTCCTTTTAGAGAAATACAGCATCAGTTGCTCTTCTTTACTATCCTCGATATTTTCACCGATTTTCAGTCCAAATTAAAATTTGCTAACGCACACGATATCCTGGACGAAATCAGTAATTCCAAAATAAAAGCGTTCAGAGCGTCAGCCAGAGGAGTCAGAGATATTAATTTCTTCCTGTTCAGACTAGCAAATGTTTACACTTAAAACCTAATCCTCCAACATTTAGATATGATCCTTAAGAAGATGAAATTGTCGATGATAATCGTTGTACCAAAAGAAAAAGGCTTTCAGTAATTCCTTCTGAAAGCCTTTTGGCTTGTGGTGTGGGCCGGGATCGAACCGGCGACACAAGGATTTTCAGTCCTTTGCTCTACCGACTGAGCTACCGCACCATCCTTTTCCCTTTCGGGGCTGCAAAAATAGGATATTCCATGTGAATCCGAAAATATTATTGCACTCTTTATTTTTTGGTGGAAATCTTTGATTTTAAGAGTGTTCTGGCTTCGTGTACCTGATCGCTATCAGGAAAAGCATCCTTGGGTAACAGGAAGAAACTGCGTGGATTAAAATACAGGTGAAAAAAATTAGGCGTTTCTATAAATTCACTGAATTCCCGCCAGGCCCATGTTTTACTGCCTCGTTCGTTGCCGATAGAAAAATGATTTTCCTGAAGCGTTACATCAAAGCGGTTACGGAAAGTAACAGATTTTCTATAAATAGTTGCCGGTAACCACCACCAAAAGGCCAACATGATCATCAACCATACAAAAGAGCTGATAAGAAAAGCCAGAGGAGTTACTTTTTTAAAGGCAAACAAAACCGCTGCCAGCAAAGCAAAAACATTAACAAAAATGATCATGAGCTTTATCTCCCGCTTGCTGATAAAATGATATCGCAATGCCTGGAGAACCTGTCCTTTTTTATAGTCAATTTGTACCTGCATAAGCCCAATGAAGGTAAAAAAGAAAAGTTTAAATAACGGGTTTTTAATATAACCGCTATTTAAACTTTTTCTAGTGGAAGTTTTTCGGCGAGCCCCGTAGACAAGTATGCGTTCTAACGCACGCTGCGGCATTTCGATTTGCTAAAATCTCCATTGGCCGCCTGATAGGGAGTAATAGAGCGGCTACAAGAAGATATCAAAACAATCAGCAATAATCCAAAAACTAGTTTCGCCATTAATGAACTTTTAAACGTAAATAATAGACTACAAAGAAAGTTAAAGAACACTTAAAATGCAATCCACGAAAGTTCATATTCTGTCAACTCGTTTAATTGTTCTATAAACTACCTTTTATCGGGCAAATAGCGCAATATAGCTGTAGGCTTCTGTTACAGTAATCTTTTTACTTTAACATATTGCAACGCAAACAACCAAAACCGCAAATTATATTCGTTTACTCTAGGCAAACAAGGCTATGGAATTCTGAACATTTAGCATCTACCCTCCAATGAAAATCATCTGGTACCTTTTTCTCTTTGTTGTAATAGCTGTTACGGCTGCCGGTGCATGGTATTATTCCCGCTTCTACGGAGGGGCTTTAAAACAACAACCCGTTACGCTTGAAAAAAAGGATTCTCTACAGCTCAAAAGACTTGTGATAACGGATAGCCTTAAAAAATATTCAAATGCTGAAGGGTATAATACGCAAGTCGGTTTTTTGCTGGATATGAGCATCGAATCGGGTAAAAGCCGCTTTTTCGTGATGGACCTTAACAAAGATTCTGTGATGAATGCAGCGTTGGTCACCCACGGGAGGTGTAATCAAAATTGGCTCTCGGGTAGAAAATACAGTAATGTGGTTGGGAGTGGATGTACCTCACTCGGTCGATACCGCATTGGGCAACCCTACTATGGTCAGTTTGGGCTGGCATACAAACTGCACGGACTTGACTCTGCTAACAGCAATGCTTTTAAACGATACGTGGTATTACATGCGCATGACTGTGTTCCCAACAAAGAGACACATCCGCTACCGCTATGTCAAAGCGATGGTTGCCCCACCGTATCCCCAGCCTTTCTTCAGCAACTGAGGAAAATTATTGAAGCATCGGCAAACCCTCTGATTCTATGGATATATGAGTAGCTGTATTTGACGGATATAAATTTAAACCTGCTACCTTTACGCTTGGCCGATCGCACCGCGCATGAATGAATTTTCGATAAACAAAGCTGTTTTCGCAGAAGTAATTATCCCACTGGCATTGCCAAAAAACTATACCTGGCAAGTACCTGCAGATTTGCTGGACAGGGTAGCTATCGGCTGCCGGGTAGAAGTAAACCTGGGTAAATCCAAAAAATATGCTGGCATTGTAAAAAAGCTGCATCAGGAGAAGCCGGCAGCTTTTGATCCAAAATTCATTCTGAATGTTCTGGATGCCGAACCTGTGGTTTTTCCCCATCAATTAGCACTATGGGAGTGGATGGCGGGTTATTATATGTGCAGCGAAGGTGAAGTGATGGCTGCAGCACTACCTGCGCACTTTAAACTTAGTAGTGAAACGGTGCTGATTTTTAATGAAGAATATGGTGATGATTTTTCCGAGTTGGATAATGATGAATACATCGTAGGAGAAGCATTGCTGATAAAAAAGGAGCTGAAACTGACAGAGGTTCAGCAATTGCTGGACTCATCGCATGTATATCCGGTTATAAAACGGCTGATAGAAAAAAAAGTCTGCTTTGTTTGGGAAGCGCTGAAAACGACTTATGCGCAGAAAAAGGAGATCTACATATTGCTCCACAATACTTATAGCGACGAGAAAAAGCTGGGTGAGCTGATGAACGGCATGGGGAAGGCACCCAAACAACTGGAGCTATTACTTGCTTATCTGCACCTGATAAAAACGGAGGGAGAAGTAACCCGAAGCAGTCTGCTTAAAAAATCGGGTGCTTCTGATGCTCATTTAAAAGGATTGCTGGAGAAAAACATCCTGGTACAGGAAAAAAGAATTGTGGATCGTATCCGCTACATGGCCAGGGATATAAAGATCGATTTTGAATTAAGTGCTGCGCAGCAAGTAGCCCTCCAACAAATAAAGGAACAATTGCAACAAAAGCCTGTATGCCTGCTGCATGGTGTGACGGCCAGCGGAAAAACCCAGGTGTACATCCGGCTGATTGAAGAATATATACGCCGGGGAAAACAGGTATTGTATTTGTTGCCGGAAATTACGCTGACAGCGCAGATCATTCGTCGATTACAGAAACACTTCGGAGGATATATCGGTATCTATCATAGCAAATTCAGTCAGAATGAGCGAATAGAGATCTGGAACAAAATAAAATCAGGGGAATTAAAAGTAGTATTAGGGGCACGATCAGCCTTGTTTCTGCCTTTTAATGAGTTAGGGCTGATTATTGCAGACGAGGAACATGATGGTTCATTCAAACAGCAGGACCCGGCGCCAAGATACCATGCCCGTGACAGTGCTGTTTATTATGCAGGCGTTTTGGGCGCAAAGGTTTTGCTCGGTAGCGCCACACCTTCGGTAGAAACCTATTTCAACTGTATGCAGGAAAAATACGGTAAGGTAGAATTGACAGAGCGTTTTGGAGGGGTGCAATTGCCCACTATAGAGGTGGTGGATACCAAAAATTTACCACTGATAGATAAACAGAAAGTGATTTTATCTCCCCAGTTGAAAGAGGCTATTCAACAATCCATCGATCGGTCAAAACAAATTATCCTGTTTCAAAACAGGCGGGGCTACTCACCCTATCAGGTATGCGAAACCTGTGGCTGGATACCGCAATGCAAACAATGTGATGTAAGTCTTACTTTTCATAAGTTATCTAACAAATTGATCTGTCATTATTGTGGCACTACTTACCCCCAGGTGAACACCTGCATGGCATGCGGCAATCATGCGTTTACCCGACGAAACTTTGGAACAGAAAGAATAGAAGAATTACTGGAAGAAGACTTTCCAAATGCTAAAATTGCCCGTATGGATGTGGATAGTGTGAGGGGTAAGCATGCGCACGATGCACTGATACAACAATTCGAACAGAAGCGATTGGATATATTGGTGGGTACGCAAATGGTAGTGAAAGGCCTGGATTTTGACAATGTAAATCTTGTCGGCATTTTAGATGGCGACAGCGTATTAAATTTCGCAGACTTTAGGGTGAATGAAAGAGCCTTTCAACTAATGGAACAGGTGAGCGGAAGGGCGGGACGCAAAGATGGACACGGGAATGTACTGATACAGGTATCCAACACAAAACATCCTGTATTACACTTCGTACAGCAGCACGATTATGTTACATTTTTCTCTCATGAAGTAGAAGCCCGGAAACATTTTTTCTATCCTCCTTTTTCAAGAATTATACTACTCACCTTCCGCCACAGGCAGCAACAAATTGTTAATGACGCGGCACAATGGTTTGCTTCGGAGCTGTCAAAGCCGTTCGGAAAGTACATAGTAGGTCCGGCGGAACCGGTAGTCAACCGGATACGCAATCAATACCTGATGGAGATTTTGCTAAAACTGCCTAAAGATGGGAAGATTATCAATAGCTGTAAGCAATTGATCCATGAAAGTATTGCAGTGATGCATCAGCATAAGAATTTAAAAAGTGTGGTGGTAATTCCCGACGTTGATACTGCATAAAAACGGTGGTGAATCAACGGGGTATTAAATTATACAAGATCGTCACCTGGGCATGGTATAAATACCCTAAATTGAAGTGTAATCCGAATTGAATGTCTAAATACCTCCATCCTTCCACCTTTCAGCTACTCAGGTTTCATTTTTCTTTATTTCTGATGCCCGTATTTTGGTTTGCGATTAGCCAGCTTGCCTGGCTGAATGTAACAGACACCGTACTGGTTTTTATTATTCTTCATTTGTTGGTGTATCCGGCCAGTAATGGGTATAATAGCTATATGGACAGAGATGAAACGAGTATAGGCGGATTGGAAAAACCACTGCAGCCCACCCGGCAGTTGTATATGGCTACAGTGGCATTAGATATAACGGCGCTGGCTGCAGCTTGTTTTGTCAGTTTTTATTTTGCCGGCGGTATTTTTCTTTATATCCTGGTATCCAGGGTCTATAGCTATAGGGGCATCCGGCTGAAAAAGTATCCAATCATAGGGTTTATGGCTGTTATTGTCTGCCAGGGAGCGGGTACTTTCTGGTTGGTATATCACGGGTGTAGCGCCAACAAAACGCTGGACGTTCCTGTACTGACGATGGTTGTGGCCAGCCTGCTAATCGGTGGCTTTTACCCGTTGACACAAATTTATCAGCATGAGACCGACAGAAAAGATGGTGTTGTTACTATCAGTTATTTATTGGGATATAAAGGAACCTTTCTGTTTGCCGGGCTTTTGTATACCCTCGCTTTTATTTTGTTGGCATACTATTTCTTTTATAACTTACAAGCAACATCATTTTATGTGTTTTCTCTGGTGATGTTTCCGGTTTTACTGTATTTTTTTTATTGGGCCCGAAAGGTATTTAAAAACAACAGATATGCAGATTTTAAGCATACTATGCGCATGAACCTTATTGCCTCCCTTTGCACGAACGTCGCCTTTATCATCATTACTTTAAAACATCATTTTTGAGCAAAATTATTTCGATCGACACCGCTAGCCCGGCTTTTAAACACACTCAGGAAGATATATTGACATTTATGCAACGCATTTATGCGGGATCTGCCGCAGACAATAGAAAATTGCGTTTTCTTTATCACCAGTGTGGCATTTCCAGCCGATATTCCGTGCTAGGTGATTACAGCCGGCCAATTACGGACTGGAAATTTTATCCACGCAGCGAACATCTGGACCCTTTCCCGACACTGGAACAACGTATGACGGTGTATAACAAGCAGGCTGCGCCCTTGTCGGTAGACGCCATCCGCAAATGTATAGAAGGGAAGATCTGCGCAACAGACATAACACATCTGATAACGGTGAGTTGTACGGGCATGAGTGCTCCCGGACTGGATCTTCAGGTAATGGATATGATGGATCTGCCCAAAAATATCTACCGTACTTCCATCAATTTCATGGGCTGTTATGCAGCAGTACATGCGCTAAAAATTGCAGACAGTATATGTAAGTCCGAGGCAACAGCCCGCGTATTGATTGTGTGTACAGAATTGTGTACCCTGCATTTTCAAAGAGAAGCGACAATGGATAATATTGGCGCCAGCATGTTGTTTGCCGATGGTTCTGCTGCGGTGTTGGTTACCCCGGACGATTATTCAGCCCCCGGTTTGCACCTTAGACACTTTTATTCGGAAATCATTCCTAAAGGGAAAAAAGATATGTCCTGGGAACTGTCTTCCTCTGGTTTTTTAATGACGTTGAGCGGTTACATACCAGACCTGATTGCGGAAGATTTTGCAACACTGATACAGAGAGCCTTACATCCAAATGGCATGCACGCTGGCGATATTCACTATTGGTGTGTTCATCCTGGGGGTAAACGCATCCTGGAGGCCGTGCAGAAAAGCTTGCGATTGGAAGATAATGCATTGGCTATCAGTGCCGCTGTTCTTAAGGAATATGGAAATATGTCTTCTCCTACCATTCTTTTTGTGTTAAAGGCTTTATTGGAGCAGATGGAGCACAATAAGCCGCTTTTGGGGGCTGCATTTGGACCCGGGCTCACGATGGAAACTTTTGTCGCTGAACTTGTGTAAATTGAAAGATGTTTCTCCGCCAAAGATCACATAAGAAAGAGCTATTGGACTATGACTTCATTCCATTTGAGGACATCAAACAGAATATGAAGGAGTTGAATGTTATCAATACATGGTTGGGTGGACACAAGGTCAGCATTAAGGGACTAAAGACGTTTCTCCGCAAAAACAAACAATCGGAATGGCATATTTGCGAAATAGGATGCGGAGGTGGTGATAATTTATTAGCCATTGAAAAATGGTGTGATAAAAACAATATAACAGCCCGGTTTACAGGCATTGATAAAAAAAAGGAGTGCGTAGAATATGCCGCCGCATGTATTCCATCTTCCCGCTACCACTGGATTGTGTCAGATTATCAATCTGTTGACTTTGGCAGTCACCAACCTGATATTATATTTTCCTCTTTATTCTGTCATCATTTTACGGATGAAGCATTGCAGCAAATGATGGGGTGGATGAGCAGTAAAAGCTCCGTTGGATTTTTTATCAACGACCTGCATCGGCACAGGCTTGCCTGGGCATCCATTACTATATTGACACAACTGTTTTCGAGAAGCTATTTGGTAAAAAATGATGCGCCACTCTCTGTAAAAAGAGGCTTTTCGCGCAGGGAGTGGCATGATATTATGCAAAGGGCTGGTGTAACAAACTACTCCATTACATGGAAATGGGCCTTTAGATGGCTGATAATTGCAAAATGAAACGTAAAGGGATATACGATGTAGCCATTATCGGCGGGGGATTAGCAGGGCTATGCCTCTCCCTTCAGTTATCGCGGGATGGATACGATGTCATTTTGTTTGAAAAGGAAACCTACCCTTTTCATAAAGTATGCGGTGAATATATAAGTTTTGAATGTTGGAACTTTTTGGAAGAGCTGGGTGTTCCGCTTAGTGACTGGCACTTACCCCATATCAGCCGCTTGCTGGTATCTTCTCCGTCCGGGGCTACCATCCGGCAGAAATTAGACCTGGGCGGATTTGGTATCAGTCGGTATAAACTGGACGCCTACCTGGCAGAACTAAGTAAAAAGGCTGGCACCACCATTCTTGAAGGTACGCGGGTGGATAACGTCTGGTTTAGTGATGCGCATTATCACGTTCAATATGGAGATACCATGTGTAAAGCAAGAATGGCATGCGGTGCATTTGGAAAAAGAAGCAATATAGACCTGAAGTTGAAGAGAGCATTTGTACAACAAAAACAAAATAAACTAAACAACTATATCGCCGTAAAATATCATATCAAAACAGATTTTCCAGAAGATCAGATTGCTTTGCATAATTTCCGTAATGGTTATTGCGGCATTTCAAAGATAGAAGATGATCGGTATTGCCTATGTTATCTTACCACAGCTCAAAATTTGCAGAACAGCAACAATACGATTTCAGAGATGGAACAGAACGTGTTGATGCGAAACCCACATCTCAAAAAGATTTTCTCAGAGTCCACCTTTTTATTTGATAAGCCGCTTACGATTTCGCAAATTAGTTTCGATGTTAAAACGTTGACAGAACATCATATTCTGATGGCAGGTGATGCGGCCGGTATGATTACGCCGTTGTGTGGCAACGGTATGAGCATTGCCATGCACAGCAGTAAAATGATTTATGAACAAATGGCACTTTTCCTGCTCGGAAAAATTGATCGCCAGGAAATGGAACAACAATATTTATTGAGCTGGGAAAACACATTCGCCGGGCGCTTGAAAACCGGACGTTTTGTACAACGAATGTTTGGGAAGCCCTGGGTGACCAATTCGTTTCTTGCTGCACTACGCCCGTTCCCCTCTTTAATCGATCGTTTGGTAAAACAAACACATGGTGAGCCGTTTTAATCTGCTTTTGGTAAAGTTACAGCGTTAGTTAGTATTCCTGGTTTTCTGCCAGTTTTTAAACTGGGATGGCGTGTTGATCTAGCTATTGACGCAATTTAGTTGTCGGGAAAGTTTCTGTCGCGATTCGTTCAATTTATGTGTCGTACACAGTAAAAATTAGATTTCCTTCATTTCATCCAAGTACTATTTTAGTTTTTTGCGTGTTACTAAATGAGGTAAGTATCTATAATTAAATCACCGTTACCGTAAGCAGACATTCAAACATAACGACTTGATATATAAGGAGATATTAATTATTATCTACCACAATTGAAACAGAAGGCATGAAAAATAAAAAGGAAGAGAAAACAAGAGAATTTAAAAGGCGTATTTCTATCCGCAACTCCGTTTCTATGGGCGTTTATAAATCTAACAAGTGGGAAGAAAAAGAAAATAGGAATCTTCGACATTTTGTTGAAAATTCCTATCTGTAGCGAGGAGCAGACTTGAACTGCCGACCTTCGGGTTATGAATCCGATGCTCTAACCAGCTGAGCTACCTCGCCAAAAAGCCCCAATAGTTAGTTAGGGGGTGCAAAAATAGTGTTTTTGGTTATTGAAACAGTATGTTTCTTAATTTACCGGGCATTTTTCGTGGTAATTGATCAATTCTATCGCTGTCTTTTCAAAAGCATAGCCTTTATAGTAGGCATATACTTCATCCAGCACAGCGTCAATTTCCTCCACTGTATTGAGTACTACCAGCCGCTGGCGAAATTCCTTGATGCCTGGTAGCCCTTTCAGGTAGTTGGCATAATGCCGACGCATTTCCAGTATACCCACCACAGGGCCTTTCCACTCTACAGACTTGTAAACATGTTTGCGGCATACGGCTATCCTTTCCTCAAGTGTAGGTGGCGGTGCATGTTCCCCGGTAAGGAAATAATGCTTGATTTCATTAAAAATCCAGGGATAACCGATAGCGGCTCTGCCAATCATGATGCCATCCACGCCGTACCGGTTTTTATACTCTAATGCCTTTTCGGCAGAATCTATATCTCCGTTTCCGAAAATCGGTATGGTAATGCGGGGGTTATTTTTCACCTTGCCAATCAGGCTCCAGTCTGCACTACCTTTATACATTTGTGTCCGGGTTCTGCCATGTATCGCCAGGGCTTTAATGCCCACGTCCTGCAACCGTTCGGCTACTTCCTCAATGTTTAAGGTATTGTCGTCCCAGCCCAACCGGGTTTTAACTGTCACTGGCAAACTGGTGGATTTTACCACTGCCGACGTCAAACGCACCATCAGGTCTATATCTTTCAGTACGCCGGCTCCGGCGCCCTTAAGTGCCACTTTTTTTACCGGACAACCAAAATTGATATCCAGTAAGTCCGGTTGCGTTACGTCCACAATTTTAGCCGCCAATGACAGGCTTTCTTCGTCGCCACCAAATATCTGAATCCCTATAGGACGTTCATAATCAAATATATCCAGCTTTTTACGACTTTTTATCGCATCCCGTATCAGCCCCTCGCTGGAGATGAACTCCGTATACATAAGGTCAGCCCCATTGTCCTTGCACACTGCGCGGAAAGGCGGATCGCTTACATCCTCCATGGGTGCCAACAGTAAGGGACAATCGGGTAATTCTATATTTCCAACACGAACCATATCGCAAAGATAAGACGGAGAATCATGCTGTAAAAGCCGTTAAAGGCACATCCCGTTATTTTAAGATATTTAATGGAAAAGGAAGATTGTTTCTGAGAACATGGAGATATTGAAGGTACTGCGGACCAAACTGACGATTAAAAAAAGCGACCCCAGGAATATCAGAGCCTTCAAAACGGAAGGAACGATTGTCATCCATAGCGAGTTTAATAATATGATCCGTCAGGGCATAAAAAGCCCCCAATTCTTTACCGGTATCTGTAGTACCTCCCAGCAATGAATAGTAGAATTTACTATCATGCAGCACCATATAAAACCCTATTATTTTGCCTTCCAACGATGCTGTATAACCGCTTGCCAGTCCCTTTTTAAAGGCTTGTTTACCGGCGACAATCAGGTTTTGATAATCTTTATCAACAATGGCGGGATGTAGTTTACTATAATGCTTTTGATAGGTTGTTATAACAGCTTCGATGTCAGCTTCGGTTACAATTACCTCATGGTGAATCGCCTTTGCCAGACTTCTGCGCGCCAGTCGGCTATACTCTCCCCTTACCTGCGTATAATCATCAGCTTTAATGATAAGATTTGTTCTTTCGCGCATCTTCAGTTGTAAGCCGGCAACTGTACGGATCGCGTTGTCTTCGTTTAAATCAAAATCCCAGTAACGAAACTTTTTGGGGATCAACGATAAAAAATCTTCAAGGGATGCACTCACATTTGGTTTTTTGAACATTCCAAGCGAGGAGGTAAACCTGGGTTGGTACAGATATTTGATGGTGTACTTTTGTTTCCAGGTTATTGGCATTACCACTTCATAATCGTTTAGTATCAATCCATCCCAGTGGTCTGCCATTGCATCCAGCCACCAACTATATCCATATATCAAACCGTTTTCTGATTGACTGATACAATTATCCCATTTTGACAAATCAATTTCATGCCGCTGCAGGTATCGTGGCCTAGTATCCATAATGACGAAACCGGGTATGCATTTTTGAAAAGTTGATTGATTGCAAATCTACACTGAAAGACACCCGTTGCCAGAAGGTGGTATACATCTGAAAATAATCCCGATAAACATTGCTATATAACAGTGGAACGTACACGTTTATGGTGTTTTTCAACAAAGACAGTTGAAGCCCCGCATCAAATAACAAACGTGGTTGATTGGACTCCCTCACCCAGGCTTCGCCATGCGTACCTACATCTGCAAACACTTTTACCGGTAATTTGGGATGCAGCGTACTGTTCAGGTTCAGTGCTACCAACCAATTGTCCGTCCGTCCGATTTTGTTGCCGAGCAAGTCTGTTCTTACCTTAAAGCCACCATCCCGCATCGCCACCTGTTGCGACATCCAGCCCTGAAATTGGCTACGTCCCACAAAATAATTGGAATATGCGTAGTCCTCCCTGCCGTTTGGTCCGGTCATATTCAAATGATATTGGGAAAGAGTGTGGTCCCTATTTCCAAAATAGAAAAATTTGCCGGCAAAAGCTCTCACATTCAGCCCTCCGCCTTTGGGGTAGTTTAAAAAATAATTGCCTGTAAATGTTGCCCGTCCAAAATTACCGCTGCCCTCAAATTGTAATTCTCCGCGATAGGGATATAAAATCCGATGATTGGCAGTAACAAACTTGAGTTGTCCAAAACTTCTGCCGGAACCAATAGCTCCTACTGACATGCGTTGCTCAATAGAATCATATCGGAAACTGAAATTTTCTTCTGTAACAAAAAAATACTTCAATCGGAAGTAAGACTCCCGGGTACTTCTGGCATTTTTATTTTTTATATTCAACTGTAACCAGGGAGCTAGTTTTGTGAAGCCGAGCTGAGTCGTATTATTTTCCAAATTGGATAGCTCGTTATACATAAATTTTGCAAAGTCAACTCCTACCTCCCAGCTTGCGGGAAAACTATTCATATAACGGGTGTAGGATGCCCGGCCGATTCCGTTGAGTTTTCTGCTGCCTGTTCCGTACAATGGTGCCAATACAAATTTAAAGGGACCGGGAGGAAACTGGTAATTGTGTACAATGGCCCCCAACATTAACTGGTCGTAATAGTTGTAGCCCAGTGCCGGTGCTATGCCGATGTAGTGACGTTTTCCTTCAGCATCATTTCCTCCCATAAACGCTACCTTCAGTTTCTTTTTGGGTACTGGCGTAAGGGTTCCGGTTGTTGACAGTAGTTTAAAAATAGAATCTGTTGATTTTTGGCTGATGCTGTCTGCTATTTTTTTCAGTGCTGCTGGAGATGAATGGCGGAAATACCACTGCTGGCCATAGCTCTTCATTATTTGGTTGAATTCGGTTTCCCCGGTTTGTTTATTGAGCAGTTGAAACCATGCTGCCGCTTTCACCCGGGTGGATAATTCGTAGTTTAATTCCGTGTATTTTGTGGCTCTTATATTAATTGGCTGATCCTTTTTGGTTGGAATCGCAGAAGCAAGTGCTAATGGATAAATTTTATCCCGCTTTGTAGTTACGCCTTTTTCTTGCTGATATTTCAAAGCATAATAGCGGGCAGGGCCATTGCTCATCCAGGGATATTCTCTTGGATCCGGGGATACAAATTGTTCAAACCACATGCGGGATAACATTTCCGGCACATCTCTTTCTTTTTTGAACTGGACGATTCCGGCATAGGGTCTGTTGTTATTCATCCGAACGAAGGCGATTTCCTTATATGGGTAGTCAAAGAAAGAACTGTCGAAGTACCGCAGTACATTTTTACAGCTCTCAACATTGTCTGCTTTACTGCCCGGTAGATAATAGTACCCGATATTCACCGTTGCGGAAGACAACCTGACGGTGTCCTGTAAAACCTTTAATCTTTTATCAGCTATCCAGGAAAATCCGTAGGCTTGTTTCACCGAGAAGTGAAGTGTTTTGACTGTTTTAGCAGATGCAGGTTGTGCACCACGAACTACTTTAAAGCCTCCGTTTTTCATTCGGACCCGCTGTTTTGTTGGTGTAAAATCAAAATCAACTCGCTGCTTCAGCCATTCCTGTTCTTGTCCGTCTATCAGTCCGGGCGCTACCACTACATAATTGGATGGCAAAGAAATGTTAACATCGAAGGATGCTGCGTGTGTATACCCTCTTCCCTGAGACAGCAAGGGCATAACATGCCAGCCTTCGCTGTCGTACACCGCCGGTTGCGGATACCAGTGAACAATATCGAAAGACTGCTTGTTATATCCTCCATCGCCAAAATCGAAAGGCAACTGTACATGAAAAGGTGTAGCGATCAATATCGTTGCTCCCGGAGCCAACGGCTGTGGCAGCAACAGTTTCACAACATCCTGGTGTTCCGGGTGATCTTCTAGAGGTATATATTCGTCGTTGGTTCTAAAATCTAATTGATTAATATATCCTTTTTGTTCAGGAGCAGAAAAATAGAATCTTGTATCCCCATTTTCCAGCAACTGGTCACTATATGCTGTACGATCATTCTTAAATGCATTAGCCCAGAGATGCATCCATAAAAAATGCAGGGTATCAGGCGCATTGTTAGTATAGCGGATTTTAGCGAACCCGTCCAGTGTATTGGCAGAGTCGTTTAAATGAACATCTAATTGGTAATTGACTTGTTGCTGCCAGAAATGTTGAGCAGAAGCCGCATGTACAGATACAATCAAAACAATTACTGAAAGCAGTTTTTTCAAAAAAATGGATTTATCCAAAAATAAAGCAAATAGTCTATTCCTACATGGAACCACTACAAGACAATATTTTGTACCAGTTCGCTTTTGCCTGGATAATCAGTATTGTAATGTAGTCCACGGCTTTCCTGGCGGAATTGGGCTGACTTTACAATTAAATAACCTACCGTAATCATATTACGAAGCTGAGCTAGTTGTGGAGAGACATCAGAAGATTTATACAAGTGTTCCGTTTCAAGGTGAAGGAGGTCCAACCGCCGCATCGCTCTTTCCAGCCTTACATTTGTCCTAACAATGCCAACATAATCACTCATCAGTAGTTGCAATTCTTTCAGGCTTTGGGTGATCAAAATCATTTCTTTAGGAGCTGTTGTTCCTTCTGCACGCCAATCTGGAATATTGTTGGTGTTGAGGTTGGAATCTCTATTCGATTTTACCAGGTCTACGCTATGTACAAAAGCACGATGAGCAAAAACCATCGCCTCCAGCAAAGAATTGCTGGCTAACCGGTTAGCTCCATGTAGTCCGGTGGAAGCACATTCACCGGCAGCATATAAATGTTTAATGGAGGTGCGCGCCCATTCATCTGTTTTAATACCACCGCAGCTATAGTGTGCTGCAGGCGCTACCGGAATCATATCTTTGGAAACATCAATGCCGATGGAGCGACATTTTTCGTTGATATTGGGAAAGTGATGTAAGAATTTTTCCTGGTCCATATGCCGGCAGTCGAGCCACACGTGTTCAATACCAGCCACCTTCATTTCGTTATCTATGGCCCGGGCTACAATGTCACGGGGCGCCAGATCTTTGCGGGCATCATATTTTTCCATGAAGGCTACGCCATCCGCATTTCGTAATATAGCACCGTCGCCCCGTACAGCTTCGGTAATCAGAAAGGCCTGTCCCTTCACACCCTGCTCATATAATGCCGTGGGGTGAAACTGGATGAACTCCATGTTTTCTATTCTGCCTTTGGCCCGGTAAACCATTGCTACTCCGTCCCCCGTGGCAATTACAGGATTGGTACTTGTGCGGTATACTGCTCCATTGCCACCGGTTGCCAATAGTGTAATGTTAGATAATACCTTTTCTGTTTTTTTCGTATTAAGGTTAAAAACATATACACCAAAACACTCAATATCGGGTGTAGCTTTTGTTACCAGGTAACCGAGGTGATGTTGGGTAATAATATCAAGAACGAAACAATGTGTATTGATTTCTATATTAGGCTGACGTTTTACAGATTCCAGCAAAGCCCGTTCCATCTCCATGCCCGTCACATCTTTATAGTGCAAAATCCGGAACTCGCTGTGTCCGCCCTCTTTTCCCAGTGAATAATTGCCACCAGCATCTTTGTCAAAGTTGGCCCCCCAGTCAATAATCTCCTGTATTCTATCCACGCCCTCTTTCACTACTATCTCCACCACCTTTTCATTGCAAAGCCCATCCCCTGCAATGAGCGTATCTTCAATATGTTTTTCAAAACTATCGTTAGCGGTATCCCAAACACCAGCTACACCCCCCTGGGCATATTTTGTATTTGTTTCTTCGGAGTTGGCTTTTGTTAATATCAATACCTTTTTATTAGGAAATTGTTTTGCCGTTTTCAATGCATATGTCAATCCTGCTATTCCGGAGCCTATTACTAAAAAATCTGTTTGCATCGCATTTGTTCTGAATGAATTTCTTAAACCGGTTAAAAATAAATGATTTATTCCAAATCGTTTGGATAGACAATCCTTTAATTCCCGAATTAAAATGCTCTGTAAAAGCAAACATGCCATCCTATACTTTGGATGGCATGTTTGTTACAAGCAATAATTATATCAATTCAGGGGGATGTCACGTTTGAGCATGGCGTCGCGGTTAGCCATTTCCCAGGCTGTGTAATACACCAGTAGTGCCCTCTTGTGCAACAGGGGATAATTAATTTTATCCGGTGTGTCCGTTGGCTGGTGATAGTCAGGATGCAATCCGCTGAAATAAAAAATAATAGGCACTCCGTGCTTAGCGAAATTATAATGATCGCTGCGATAGTATATCCGCATCGGGTCGTTAGGATCATTGAACTTGTAGTCAAGCCCAAGTTTTGTATGTTTTTTGTTGATGCCTTCGCTGATAGGCTTTAGGTCTGAGCTCAATTTGTCGTCACCTACAATGTATACATAGTTCAGGGAATCTTTCTTTGCACGGTCGGGATCAATTCTACCAATCATGTCAATATTCAGATTAACAGAAGTCTTCTCCAATGGGTATACCGGGTTATCCCCATAGTAGGCAGACCCCCACAAACCCCGTTCTTCCCCGCTAACCGTCATAAACAAAATGCTTCGTCTCGGCCCTTTGCCGGCAGCTTTAGCTTTAGCGAACGCCTTAGCAAGTTCTATTACAGTTACAGTGCCAGATCCATCATCATCAGCACCAAACCAAATTTTCCCATCTTTTGCTCCCATATGGTCATAGTGTGCTGTTAGCACCACATATTCATCCTTTAAGTCAGAGCCTTCAACCAGTCCCAAGACATTGTAACTTGTCATTTCCACCGGTTGTTTTATAAAGTCCAGGTCCAGTTGAGTCGGCAGCACTTTTGCTTCTCCTGATGGTAGTATTCCATTTCCGATGGCGCTGCCTGCACCTTCCGAGATAATAAAAGTATTAATACGGTAGCTGGTCTTATAGGGATTAACATACATATTACCAGTAGCCGGCACATTTTTAATCTTTTTATCTACTATCAGCAAAGCAGCAGCTCCTTTGCGTTCAGCGGCATCCTGCTGCATGAACAAGTTTATCTTATTTCTCTGCTCCTCCGGTAGTTCATTGGCGAAACTACTTGCTAATACCATCACCAGCTTACCTTTTACATCCAGGTTTTTATAGTCGTCGCGGGTTTGATTGCTTACACCAAAGCCGGCAAACACCACTTCTGAAAAACGGAAGGAAGAGTTGTGTAACGCCGATATATTCCCTTCAATATCTTTTCCCGTTTCAAAAGCCTTTCCGTTTACAACCAAAGACATTTTCAGCAGGGAATCCACATATACCGGAAACGGCATTTGATAGGACCCGTTGAAACCCGGCTTCACTCCTGCTTTCTCAAACTGGCTTTGAATATAGGCAGCCGCCCTGCGTTCTCCTTCTGTGGCAGTTCCCCTACCTTCCATTTCAGGGCCGGCTATGATATACAGTTGCTCTTTTAACCCCTGAGCAGTGATTTCCTTTGCAAAGGGTCGGGGGTTGTGTTTCTGGGCCTGCGCATACACAGAAAGCCCCATACAAACCATCAATATAATTTTTTTCATGAAGGGTGTTATTTAAGGAACAAACATACATAAAAAATGAGGGCAGCCCTATGGGCTTCGCTAACAATCCCTTTTACATGGACCTTAAAAGGCAAGCTTTAATTTTTCGGGCGCTATCTGGCAATCTTTGGTTCCCATTGAATTAAGGGTTGTTAGCTTGTAATCTAGATTTGTGCTTCATCTGTTACTTCAAAGGCAGAAATGCGAAATGTTCTCTCGTCAACTGATTGCTGACTGATGGTTTCAAGGGGTGCTTTCAGGAGATGCAAACGCTCTTGCAGCCAGATGTAAACACCCTGACTCTGGCCCCGTCTTAAATGGTACTTCAAATGGTTAGTTTCCAAAATAGTGCAAACAACGGAGCAGGCAATAATATTTTTTTTTCAACGCTGTGATGATAACAGGCTGCTAACGGCTATTAAACTATTGGCATAATGTTATGCTTTTCTGCCATCAACAAAATGAACAAACATGTTAAAACGGACAATCTTTAACCGCAAGAAGGAAAAAAATGATATAAAAAAGCTCTTTGGATTCCTTTTAATTTGCTCCTTTACCTTCTTCTCGCTGTCTTCAGTTGGGCAGACAGAGGGAGACGCCACGAAACGCTGGAAAAGTCCTTATAAAAAAGGGTATATCCGGTTGGGGCTGAATATGGGCACAAAACCCGATCAGGCAATCAGTCCTCTGGAAAATGTAAAAAAAGGAAACTGGGGCACCGGCAACGGTTATTCCGTAGATTTTGGGCATATTTTTTACTTTCTAAACCGCAAGGATTCCCGATTGATTAACGCTGGGCTCGACTGGACCATCCTAAGCCTTGCATACACTCAACTCAATAAATGGGATGATTATGCGCCTCTTGAGAATGGTCATTCGGACCTTGGATCCGCTTCGATATCAGTACGTTCAAAACTGGGTCCTATGATTGCTTTTAATCCGGCAGATAAGTTGGTTATAGAAGCGAGGGTTCAGTTGACATATGGTGTACATCTGAATAGCTTAGTATACAGAAATAGCCCAAGCGACATCGACCAGCTATATTTTTTGAGGGTGGAGAATGAAGGACTTATTGACTATAGGGGATTGGGCTCCAGTATAGGTGCCACTGTTCGGTACGGCTTTTTTGGCTTTTCTGTGGACTGGTTAAATGCCAAAATTTCCTCGCCTTATTATTTGGAGGAAAGAAATGATCCGGAAGTAGAAGGAATCGAAAAAATGAAATACAAAGACCTTCAGGTAAAAATAAGTTTTTCGTTTTGACAATAAGCTTGCGAAACGAAAAGGTTTTGTGTAACGATCTGTAATAAAGATGATTATACTTCGATAAAACCAAATGCGGTATACGAAATAAACGGGCCCCTGAAATGTTTTCCGGCACAGCAACAAGTATACCTCGGAACCCGGGCTTTAGCCTGCAACGATAATATCCTTGTGTTGGACGGACAGCAGCAACTTGAAATACTGCAATTATGATGATACCATGCTGAAAGTAAAGTTTGTAGAGAATGAGGTAGGAATAGTCAGAACATCCATTTCTACATCCATGTGAAAATAGGTCATCTTAAGCACGCAAACGCAAACAGATGATAGAGCAGCTACGTAGTGAAAAGAGGCCAATAGTATGTTTAACAAAATGACCGGTTAGTATGGTCCGCAAACAGAGGCCTCTTTCGGCAGTCGTTTTTAAACGCCTACTCTATGATTGTTCCCCTGGCGCTTGTATACCTTCGCCATTTTTCGATCACCCCTCTTATATCCTCCGGTATCTCACTCTCAAAGCGCATCTTTTCGCCGGTCGTTGGATGTATAAAGCCAAGCGTTTGTGCATGGAGAGCATGGCGGGGACATAGCTCAAAACAGTTCTCTACAAACTGTTTATACTTGGTAAAGACGGTACCCTTAACGATACGGTTTCCGCCATAAGTGTCATCGTTAAATAATGGGTGTCCAATATGCTGCATATGCACCCTTATCTGGTGGGTTCTCCCTGTTTCCAGTTTGCATTCTACCACATTTACATAACCGAAACGTTCCACAACATGGTAATGGGTGGTAGCATCTTTGCCATAATCACCGTCGGGGTAAGCATCCATAATTTTGCGGAAACGCTGATGTCGCCCCACATGTGCTATAATAGTACCATCATCTTCCCGCAGATCGCCCCATACCAGGGCTACATATTTACGTTCTACCGTATGCTCGGCAAACTGTGATGCAAGCTTCAGCGAAGCATTTTCGTTTTTTGCCAACACCAGCAAGCCGCTGGTATTTTTATCAATACGGTGTACCAGACCAAAGCGGGGCAGGTTGTCTTCCGACAAATCCGGATTTTGCTGTTGCAGATACCAGGATATGCCATTTACTACTGTCCCTGAGTAATTGCCGCAGCCGGGATGTACTACCATTCCTGCAGGTTTATTAATCACCATTACGGCGTCATCCTCGTATACAAAATCGAACTCCATCGGCTCGGGTACAATTTCTGTTGACTCGGGAGAAGTATCAGAGTACATGACCACCGAATCGCCCGGCTTTATTTTGTAGTTGGTTTTGACTGGTTTATCATTCACCAGCACAAATCCTTTTTCGATACCCTGTTGCAGTTTGTTTCGAGTACCGCCCTCTATTTTTGTGATCAGAAACTTATCTATACGCATAGGCTCCTGCCCTTTGTCTACTACAAAAGCCATTCGTTCATACCTTTCTTCGGTACCATCGCCACTTTCTAGCTCATTGTCCCATTCAGCATCTCCGCTCATACAAATAATTTCAGCAAAGTTACATATAGAAAGCCTGGAAAAATTAATCGACAAAACCCCACCTGGAGTTATTGTGAAAGAAAATGACTTGTTAGTCTGTGTACGAAATGGAAGTAAACAATTGATTGGGAAATGTGCACTAATTGATGTATTGATTATATCAGGTTCTAACTGATAAATGACATATAAAATATAATTTGCAATAGCTCTCTTTTAATTAGATTAATTTGTAAGTTTGAAATTGCGAAAGGGGTTGATTTTACGCCCCTTTCGCAAATTAGAACTTACAAATGGCGGAGCAATACAAATATTTGAACTTCTATCTTGACGAGCAAAGAGCCGCTGGTAAATACAGTTTTACCACTGAAGCCTTGCATACTCAATTAGGCGTTTCCGAAAACGCCCTGAAGAAAGCACTGCAGAGATTAAAAAGTCAGGAAGGAATTGTAATGGTTCGGAAAGGGTTTTATGTTATTGTTCCTCCTGAATACCGGGCGAAGGGAATTATCCCTACCAGCTTTTATGTTGCCGACTTAATGAAATTCTTGAATAGGAGTTATTATGTGGGTTTATTGAATGCTGCTGCTTTTCATGGAGCGGCTCACCAACAGCCGCAAAGCTATGCCATCATTACGGAAGGCATAGCACTAAGACCTATACACACCGATCATGTGAATATTGATTTTTATATCAAAAAAGCATGGAACGAGAAAGCAATCCTAAAACAAAAAGTAGATACGGGTTACATCAATATATCTTCTGCCGAATTAACAGCATTAGATTTGGTTAACTATTTCAATGAAGTAGGCGGTTTCAATAGGGTGGCTACCGTTGTAGAGGAATTGAGAGAAAGTATGCATGTTGATAAATTACAGGAAGTAGCAAAACAGTATGAGGAGATAGCAGTAATTCAGCGATTGGGTTATTTGCTGGAAAATGTTTTGGAGGATAGTGAATTGAGCAATTCCTTATACGCTCACCTTGAAAGTATAGTTTTTTATCCCACACTGCTACGCCCCCAGAAAATTAAACCTGATAGTATGGTAACCGGCAACAGATGGAAGATAGTACCTAACATAGAAATAGAAGCGGATATATGATACCACAGTCGTACATAACAGCTTGGCGGAAGCATGCGCCATGGCAAGAAAATTACCAGGTAGAGCAGGATTTGATTATTCAACGTTCATTGATTGAATTATTCAGTGATGATTTTATAAAAGAACGGTTGGCATTTAGAGGAGGAACCGCACTCCATAAATTGTTTTTAGCACCTGCAGCAAGATATTCTGAAGATATAGACCTGGTTCAAATTAAGGAAGAACCTTTCGGAGCAATTATCGATAGAATCAGGGAAAGATTATCTTTTTTGGGTACGCCCAGAATAAACCAGAAGCTACATAACAATACGGTTATCTATAAAATACAGTCGGAAGACGGTGTACCTGTAAAATTGAAGATAGAAGTAAATATCCGTGAGCATTTCTCTGTATATGGGTTGCAACATATAGCCGTTCCGTTACAATCTGAATGGCATACTGGGGAAGCCTTAGTACCCACCTACAGCCTTGACGAACTCTTAGCCACGAAGCTCAGGGCTTTATATCAACGCAAAAAGGGGCGTGATCTGTTTGACTTATGGCATGCCTTAAATAATGGAACTGTAAATATTGATAAGGTTATTGAAGCCTTTAATCATTATATGAAGGCAGAAGGAAATTCTGTAACACAAAAATTGTTTATAGAAAATATGGAAAGGAAGATTGAGGATGCAGATTTTGCAGGGGATATGAAGGGTCTGCTAAGAAGCGGAATTGAATACGATATGGAAAAAGCGTATGAATTGGTAAAAACTAAACTGTTAGAAAAGATTTAATTAAGAAAAAATGACAACACATCAACAACATATCAAATTCATTTGGGACATAGCTGATCTGCTACGTGGACCTTACACACCACCACAGTACGAACTTTGATGTTTAGAAGCATTTTGCAACAACTCTTTATTGAACGGATGGATCAAAATGAAGATATTTTTGCCCGATTCATGGATGAAAAAGATTTTAATAAGGCTTTGACAGAGCTTCTAGCAAAAGAAGCATTTAATAAAATAACGAAACATAACGATTAGTGGCCAATATAATTTAAGTTCAATGAACAATTTCGGAAAAACGATACGACTATTTTTGGTAGATGGTACTGCCAATGGACTTACCACAGCTGAACTTAGTAACTGGACAGGTATGGGTATAAAAGTACCTCGTATAAAAATAAAAGAATACACTAAGCGACCTGAATTTCAGAAGCCAGGCGTTTACATTCTACTTGGTAAAGGAGAAAATAATGAAGAGGCTGCTTATATAGGGGAGGCAGAAGTGATTGCTGAAAGGCTTTCAGCACATATTGTCAATAAAGAGTTTTGGAATGAAGTGATATTCTTTGGGAGTAAGGACAAATACCTGAATAAAGCCAGTGTAAAATATTTGGAAAACAGACTTTATGATTTGGCCATCAAAGCAGGTAGGTTTTCAATAAATCAAAATGTTCCCACCCGCTCCGAATTATCAGAAGCCGAGCAAGCCGAATTGGAAGAGTTTTTAGCCAATATTAAAGTGCTCACAGCCGCCTTGGGACATCGAATTTTTGAAGCCCTAGAAGAAACAGTAGAACAAAATGAGGTACAACAACAAATTTTTTACTGCAAAAATGGCGCTGGAGCAGTCAGTAAAGGTAGTCCTTCCACCGAAGGCTTTATTGTATACAAGGACTCTCTTTTCATAATAGCAGAACAATTATCCTTAGCAGATGGCATTCGTCTTGAAAGACAACAAATGGTTTCCGAAGGGATATTACAAGCAGCCGGTGACTTTTATAGACTTACAAAAGATTACGTTTTCACTTCTTCCTCAAGAGCTGCAGGAGCCACACTGGCACGATCAGCCAGTGGTCCATTAGAATGGAAAACAGTGGATGGGGTTCAACTAAAACATTTTGAGGTATAGCGTTATTAGCTTATCAAGTTTCATTTTTGCTTACGGCAATTAGAGTTCTTTCTAGCAACTAGCAGCAACTCGACAATGTGCTCGACCAAAAATAAAATAAGCCCCTGAAAAACAGGAGCTTATTTGTAAAATTTTGCGGACCGGACGGGACTCGAACCCGCGACCTCTGCCGTGACAGGGCAGCATTCTAACCAACTGAACTACCGATCCAAACTTTGAGTTTTTCGGGACTCGACCCGTCTCGCCTCAGGCGAGATGACAGGGCAGCATTCTAACCAACTGAACTACCGATCCTCTTCAAAAAACAGCTATGCTGCGTTTTTCAGGACGGCAAAGATAGTAATTCCAAATTCCTTACAAAAAGATTTTTCAAAGTTTCTTTTCTTGCTCATTATTTCGGCGGTTAGCTATGGCTGAATGAGCTTGAAGGCACCCGGAATGACTTTGATTTTAAAGGAGGAAGAGCTCTCCACCGGATCGCCATCAATATGCAAGGGGGCACTTTTTGTGTTTTTAATGGTAAGTTCCGTCGTTTGAAAATAGATTACATTGTCCTTTTTGAAGGGACGCTCTTTAACTTCTCCGCGAACGACCTGGTGTAAGACTGCTACCAGCATCTGCAACTTGGTCATTTTTTGTACGACCACTATATCCAGCTTGCCATCTGTAAGACTGGCTTGAGGAGCTATTGTAAACTGGTTTCCAAACTGATTGCTGTTGGCAATACTGATAAAAAAAGCTTCCGTATTAATCGTGTTGTCTTCTGTTGAAATTTCGAACGGGTAAGGTTTGGCCTTTAGAAAATTGTTGTAGGTCTGTTTTACATAAGTAATCAGTCCCCTCGTTTTCTGTTTGGCAAAATCGTGCGCCACCTGCGCATCAAAACCAAGTCCACTCAACATACACGAAAAGCTGTCGTTAATCATAAAAGCATCAATCAACTTGGGAGTGCCCGTAAGCAATTGGTCAATAGCGGTGGCTGTATTCTTGGAAATACCGGCTGTGAGTGCCAATCCGTTACCGCTTCCGAGTGGAATCAATCCAAAATTTACATTTGTATCCCGAAGATTGTTCACAACAGCATTGAGGGTGCCGTCTCCGCCGGCCACAACGATATCTCTAACGCCGTCTTTAATTTTACTTCTAAGGAAACTATAATCACCTCCCGCATTGGTGGGATGTATTTCATAATCGGCATTTTTCTCCGCCATTTTCCGCTCTATAATCTTCCTGACTTTTGACTTGTTCCCGGTCCCGGCAATAGGATTCATCAGAAAAATAAACGTTCTACTCATTGAAAATGATATCCGGTTAGTTTGGCGGCGAAATTAACGCTTTAGCGCAGGAATATTCTAAATGATATTGTGATAGGGTGATTTCCAGTGTTAATTCTTGTCCTGCATTCAACTGATCACGGTAACTAGTACCCTTTATATCAGGTCCGGGATGCATTCTGTAAAGCGCTTAACAGCTTGGGTGTGTTTCGTTTTTGACTTAAATTTGCCTCTATTATAGACGAAAGAACATTATGATTTTACCCATAGTAGCCTACGGAGCCGCAGTTTTGAGAACAGTAGCAAAGGAAATTGGTCCGGACTATCCCCAATTGGACAAGCTCATTGAAGACATGTGGGAAACCATGTACGCGTCTAGCGGGGTGGGGCTGGCGGCACCTCAAATCAACAGGGATATACGAATCTTTGTGGTTGACAGCACCCAGATCTTTGATGGGATGGAAGAGGATGAATTGAAAAAATATACTGACGCACCGGGTGTAAAACAAGCTTTTATTAACGCCCGTATCAAAGAAATCGGCGGAAAGGAATGGTCGTACAATGAAGGCTGTCTGAGTATTCCCAAAATAAGAGAGGACATTTACCGCAACGAGCAGGTGACGCTGGAGTATGTAAATGAGAAATTTGAACCGCAGGTACAAACTTTCGGTGGCATTACCGCCAGGGTTATTCTGCACGAGTATGATCATATCGAAGGCAAGCTTTTTATAGACTACCTGAAACCTCTCAAGCGCCGCATGATAAAAGGGAAACTTGAAGACATATCTAAAGGCAAGGTAAGGGTCGACTACAAAATGACGTTTATCAAATAGACCCCGATTATGTATGAACAGGAGGCTGATTGTTTTAGTGGGTTTGTTTTTTCAACTGCAGTCTGCTGCACAAGTTGATACCGTTGTAGACAAAAAAGTGATTACTTTATCTGAAGTAATTCTTCGCAACAACCTTGATATCCCCTCTTTTATAAATCGTGTCAAAAACGACACTACATTTTACAAAGCGTTTAAAAACCTTCGTGTTCTGCAGTTTACCGCATTAAATGACATCCGGATGTTTGACAAAAAGAATACGGTTAAGGCTTCGCTGAATAGTCGTACGATACAATGGGCAGGTGAAGGTTGCCGTTATACACATATCGTAGATGAAAATACATCAGGCGACATATACAACAAAAGAGGACAGTACAATTATTATACATTGGAGCTATATGCCAGTTTGTTTTTTGCCAGGGATACCATTTGTGGAGAAAATAATATAGTAGGAGATGCAGCCTTAACGGCAAGGGGAAAGTCGGGTATTGAAAAGCACAAAGAACAACTAAAAAAGCTATTTTTTAACCCTGGTAAGCCGATCAATGGATTGCCTTTCATGGGAGGCAAGACGGCTATTTTTGATGACGACATGGCGGAAAAATACCTTTATTCTATCGATATGTCCGAGCGGTTGGGAGAGTTATGTTATGTATTTTCGGTGAAGGCAAAAGAGAAAGAAGAGGGCGGTAATAAAAATAAAGTGGTGATCGACGAAATGACTACCTGGTTCAGTATCAAAAATTTTGAGGTATTGGCCAGAAACTATTCTTTAAGTTATAAGGCCGGTGTGTACGATTTTGAGGTGGCCATGGAAGTGGAGATGACGCATTTCGAAAAATACCTGGTCCCTAAGGTTTTGCGATATAATGGAAATTGGGATGTGGTACTAAAGAAAAGGGAACGAGGTATATTTACAGCAACGCTATTTGATTTCAAAAATTAACGGGACCGTGTTTGCAGTATCCATATTAGGAAATAATTCGGCCTTACCGATGTTCGACAGGCATCCCACCTCGCAGGTGGTGCATATGCAGGATCACTTGTTTCTGGTAGATTGTGGAGAAGGAACACAATTACAAATGAACCGCTATAAAATCAAGCGGAATAAAATCAAACACATTTTCATTTCTCATTTGCATGGTGATCACTTTTTTGGACTGATAGGCCTTTTGAGCAGTTACGGTTTAAATGGCCGCACAGAAGATTTGTGGTTATATGCTCCTGCTCCCCTACAGGAAATACTGGAATTGCAGTTTAAAGCTGCAGAAACGGTACTGCCATTTACCCTGCATTTTGTGCCATTGCAGGGGGAAGGTATAATATTTGAAGACAAGCGACTGACAATCAGTTGCTTTGAAGTATCTCACCGAATACCGTGCTGGGGCTTCTTATTTAGAGAAAAGGAGAAGCCATTAAAACTGCTTGCAGACAAGCTCCAGGAATATGCTATTCCTTCCTCCTTTTATAAACAATTAAAAGAAGGGCAGGACTATATAACAAAAGAGGGTAATGTTGTTCGCAATGAATGGGTAGCGGTTCGATCGTCTGCCCCATTGAGTTACGCATATTGTGCTGATACAGCATATATGGAGAGTTTAGCCGAAAAACTACAAGGTGTCACCCTTATATACCACGAAACGACATACCTGGCGGATGCTGCACACAAGGCTTTCGCCAGGGGGCATTCTACCACCCTACAGGCTGCCCAATTGGCCGTGAAAGCCAACGCAAAAAGGCTATTAGTGGGTCATTTCAGCAGTCGTTATGAAACACTGGATGCCTTCCTGGAAGAATGTTTAACCGTATTTAAAAACACCTCACTGGCTATTGAAGGTGTTACTTATTTAGTGCAATAACCTTCTCGGCGCAATCAAAGTTTTTTGAGACAATCTGTCACAAGAACAAAAACACTATTATGTTGTTGATTATCAGCTGGTTGTGATTATTTCATTGTGGTAAAATAAAATATGTTGGGAATGGCACTGCTTTTGACATTGTATGGAAAATAAAAAACGAGGACTATGAAGATAAAGGTAGAAGAAAAGATTATTGCTCCTAAGGAGGTAATTGTAGGCGATCCGGATGCCAGGGTATTGATTGTGGAATATGGTGACTACGAAAGTTCAGAAACAGCGAAGAACAATCAGGTGGTGTCTCAACTATTGGAAAAATATAAGGGAAAAATAAAATATAACTTTCGTCACTTCCCGATGACTAAGATTCATCAGCGCTCATTTAAAGCCGCTGAGGCTGCCATAGGAGCAGCACAGGAGGGAAAGTTTTGGGAAATGCATAATACGTTGTTGCAACACCAGCGTAATTTGGGTACCATTAGTTTAAAAGGGTATGCCCGTGAAGTAGGGGTGACAGCTAAAAGTTTTCTTGATGATCTGATGAACTCGAAGTTTGGCTGGTATGTGAGAGACGATCAGGCGCAGGCGGTGGATGCTGGTGTGACAGAAGTACCGGCTATCTTTATCAATGGCGAAAGGTTTGAAGGAAAAGCAACTCCCCAGAATCTTTCTACCGCTATTGAAGCAGCCCTCAAAGTAAAAAAGAAGAGAGCCTGATAAAAACTAAGAAGTCTTTGATATTCAGCCTGCTCCGGCAGGCTTTTTTATTTATTTTACCTCCTGTTATAAAGATAAAACCCCAAAAGTGTTTTAAGTTTGGGGATACGAGTAGAAGCATTTAACTCAAAATATTTTCGGAATGTATAAGTTAACAGGAAAAGTGCAACATTATGCCTGGGGCGGTCACGACTATATTCCCCAACTGCTTAATGAAATTAATTTTGAAAACCTGCCTTATGCCGAATATTGGATGGGAGCACATCACAGCAATCCTTCTATTATACATGCAGGTACAGAATTAAAGCCGCTCGATAAATTTCTGGAGGAACACAAATCATTGTTAGGGTATGCCGTTGTGCAAAGGTTTGGACGATTACCTTATCTGTTCAAAGTATTGGATGTTAAAGAGATGCTTTCCATACAGGTGCATCCGTCAAAGGAAGAAGCAGAAAAGGGTTTTTTAAGAGAAAACCAAAAAGGCATTCCGCTCAATGCTTCAAACCGCAATTATAAAGACGACAACCACAAGCCGGAAGTAATGGTGGCTTTGAGTGAATTCTGGCTCCTTCACGGTTTCAAAGAGAAAGATCAACTCCGGAAAACGCTGAGCGAGCATCCAGCTTTCCAACTGCTTTTGTCAATTTTTGATCAGGAAGGATACTACGGACTGTATAAATATGTAATGGAGCTGCCCCAGAAAAATGTAGATGAAATCCTGTCACCATTAATCTCGGACCTATTACCGGAATACGAGGCCGGCAGGCTTTCAAAATCGGATGCTGGTTATTGGGCGGCGAAAGTGGTGAGCGAAGGGGACGGACAGAAAGAAATTGATAGAGGCGTATTTTCCATTTATTTTTTTAATGTCATGCATCTTCAACCCGGTGATGGTGTTTTTCAGGGTGCCGGTGTACCACATGCCTATCTTGAAGGTCAGAATATAGAATTAATGTCCAACTCTGATAATGTATTACGGGGCGGACTTACGCCAAAGTATGTAGATGTGCCGGAATTGCTAAAACATACGCTATTTGAAGGGATAAAACCGGTGGTATTAAAAGCCGAAAAACACGGGATTGAAACGACCTATCCTTGCCCGGTACCTGATTTTGAGGCTAGTAGAATTGTATTGAAGGGGGGAGATGTGTATACCAATACGGCATATTCTGTTGAAATTGTTTTGGTGGTAGATGGAGAAGCAGCTTTGGACCATGACGGCGATAAACTCAGCCTGAAAAAGGGAGAGTCTGCATTTATTGGCGCCGGAGAAACTTACCAGGCTACATCCGGTACCGGAGCAATTTTGTTTAAAGCGGCCGTACCGCAAGAAAAATAAATAATTAATGCAGCATAACGGAAGCGTGTCATTCAATAGATTGGAGAACGAAGTAGCCATAATTACCGGCGCAGGACAAGGAATTGGATTTGAAATTGCAAAGCAGCTATGTGTACAAGGTGCCAGTGTGGTACTAAATGATCTGGATGAGTCGCTGGCGACGAAAGCTGCGGACTCTTTAACCAGCCAGGGCTTTTTTTGCAAAGCTTTTGCCGGCGACGTGGCACAACCTTCTTTTATCCGGCAAATGGTAAATTTTGCAGTGCAACAATTTGGAAAGTTAACCATCAGTATTGCCAATGCAGGCATCACACTGTTTGGAGATTTTCTGAAATACGAACCAGAGGCATTGAATAAAGTAATGCAGGTAAATTTAACCGGAAGCTTTTTCCTTGCTCAGGCAACAGCCAATCAAATCATCCGACAGCAATCAGGCGGCAGCATTTTATTTATGTCTTCTGTAACGGGCCATCAGGCTCATAAAGACCTTGCGGCTTACGGGATGACCAAAGCCGCATTGGAAATGCTGGCGAAAACATTAGTGGTGGAACTTTCGCCGCATCAGATATCGATTAATGCGATTGCACCCGGTGCCACGCTTACAGAAAGAACAACCAACGATCCCGATTATATTAAAACCTGGAGCCGTATAACGCCCATGGGTAAACCGGCTACAGTTGCGGATATTGCCAATGCTGCTTTATTTTTTGTTTCGCCGGCCTCCCGACATATTACAGGACAAAGCCTGGTAATTGATGGCGGCTGGACATCTGTAAGTCCTTCACCTTATTAAATTTTTGAATAGTTCCCGTCTTTTGGAGAAATTAGTACTACTTTTATAAGTATTCCCACTTCTTCATGTACTCTTAACGTTTTAATCCAAACTGGTTTTTCATGAGAAAGACGGTTCTATTGTTTTTTATACTGGCAGTCATTGTCTCATGTAAACAGTCGACAGATGGCCCTAAACAATCTCAATCTGCTGTTGCAGCCAGATGGGAATTGGTTTCTAATTTCGCGGATACGGGATCTACATACACAGCCCGCTTCAGGCTATTTAATAAAGAAAATCTTACATTGAACAGTAATAACTGGGCACTGTTTTTTTCTGCTGCAGGTAATCCGATTGTTGATGGTAGAGTAAGCGGATCTAAAGGGCGGGTAGATCATGTGAACGGTGACTGGTTTAAGCTCACTATTGATAGTTCCGTTAAGAAAGGAGACTCTGTGGATGTTATTTACAGGTCCAGCGGATCTGTTATCAAAAATACAGATGCGCCTTCCGGCATTTATGCAGTATTTTATGACACCGATGGAAAAGAAGAAAGGATAGCACAACTGAGTGATTTTACATTGGTTCCCTTTACAAAAAAAGAACAGTTGCTGCGCGGAAAAGCAGACAAGGAAGTAGCGGCCTCACCGGCAAAAACATTTTGGGAAAACGACGAGTTGTCCGTGGTGAACACACGGCACCTGCTACCAATTGTACCGACCCCTAAACAGTTTATCAGGGGGCAGGGTAGTTTTAGATTGGGTTCAGAAATACCGATCGTTTACTCTAATGATACCAAAAATGAAGCGGAATTGCTGGCTGCCTATCTCAAGGAAATAACAGGCAGACCTTTTACACTAACACCAAACAGTTCTGACTTCGCGATCCGGCTGGCTATAGATCCTGCATTACCAAAAAACAAGTCTGCTGAAGGCTATCAGTTAAACATAAACGCAGAAGGGGTTGCTATCACGGGGTTTGATGCGGCAGGTGTTTTTTATGGCATACAAAGCTTGCTTGCGCTGGTACCCACCGACGTGTATTTAGGAAAGAATATCAATGTTGATTTGCCATTTGTTACGGTTGAAGACGCCCCGAGATTCGGATTCCGAAGTGTTCACCTGGACGTCGCCAGAAATTTTCAAACTAAAGAAACCGTACTCAAAACGTTGGATGTTTTAGCCAGGTATAAAATTAACCACCTGTTATTGTATACGTCTGAAGATGAGGGTTGGCGAATAGAAATACCCGGTTTGCCGGAATTAACAGAAGTAGGTGCCAAACGAAGACATGTCAGCAGCATCAACGATGCGGCCCTGCATCCGGCATATGGTTCAGGTCCGTTTCCCGATAGTAAAGACAACCATGGCACAGGGTATTATACGAGAGCAGACTTTATAGAAATATTGAAATATGCCGCCGCCCGGCATATCAAAGTTATTCCCGAACTCAATTTCCCCGGGCACGCCAGGGCTGCTATCAAATCTATGGAGGCTCGGTATCATCGGTTGATGAAAGAAGGAAAAGAGGAGGAAGCCAATGAATACCGATTGGTTGATCCCGAAGACAAATCAGAATACCTTTCGGCCCAACTATTTAAGGATAATGTAGTAAACGTAAGCCGGGAATCAACTTTCCGCTTTTTTGAGAAAGTGGTGGATGAGTTTGGAAAAATGTATACAGAAGCAGGGTTGGTAATGGATGTTTTTCATGCCGGTGGTGATGAAGTAGCGGAAGGTGCCTGGACGAAATCTCCGGAAGCACTTGAATTGTTGCAACGCAACCCTGAAATACAAGACCCTAAGAACTTGCAGACTTACTTTTTCAGAGAGCTGGTAAAACGACTCGAAAAAAGAAATCTAACTATTCATGGGTGGGAAGAAGTGGCTTTGCTTAAGGACTCCACTGGAAAATATATTCCCAATCCTGAATTTGCTGACAAAAAAGTAGTGCCATATATCTGGAATAATCTTTTTGATTACCCCGACCTGGGATACCAGTTGGCAAATGCCGGATATAAAATAGTATTGTGTAATGTTTCTAACTTTTACTTTGATCTGGCCTACGATAATGATCCTTTAGAGCCGGGAGCGTATTGGGCAGGTTTTATCAATACCAAAAATGCATTTGCTTTTGCTCCCTTTCATATGTTTAATACAACTTTTCAAAACGATATGGGAGCAGACGTTTTTTATGACAACCCTGCTGCTGGTCTGCAAGCCTTACATCGTGAAGCCCGAAAAAATATCATCGGTGTAGAAGCCCAGCTATGGAGCGAAACCATTAAAGGAAGAGAGATGCTTGAATATTATATGTTGCCTAAGTTAATGGGATTTTCTGAAAGTGCCTGGGCGGCTGAGCGTCGTTGGGAAGATGAACCTAACCGTTCGAAGCGGATTAAACAAATAGAAGGGGACTGGAATTTTTTTGCCAATACAATTGCTCAGAGAGAGTTTCCTAAATTGTCAAAAATCAATGGCGGATACAACTACAGGGTACCGCCAGCGGGTGCTATCATAGAGAATGGGATGATGAAGGCAAATGTATCATTACCTGGTCTGAAAATTCACTATACGATAGACGGCTCTGAACCAACAACGCAATCCCCCGTTTATAAGGACCCTATTCCGGCAAATGTTGTGGTGAAATTGAAAACCTTTGATGCGGCCGGACGATCGGGCAGAACAGTAACCCAAAGGCCCATTATTGCCGGAAGATTAAATTGAGTCCTCTTTCAGTAGATTTTATCAATTTATTGATAGGTATTAAAGCGAAAATTATGGCTCCTACAGAATATTATTGTAGTTTTCAAAACACAAATGCCATATGTAGAGGCTGGCAAGACCATAACAACAAAAATATTCAAGGATGAAAAAGATTTTATTGCTATTAATTATCGGATTGCATTCTTACGCTTGCTCTAAAGCTCAAAGTGATGATGGCTGGATATCTATATTTAATGGAACAATGGAAAACTGGAAGGTTGGAAACAATGCGTCCAGTTTCAGCATTGAAGATGGAGCTATTAAAGTAAACGGACCCGTTGCGCATTTGTACTACGACGGTCCTGTGCAGAAACACCTTTTCAGAAACTTTGAGTTTAAAGCGAAGGTAAAAACCCTGCCCGGGTCTAATTCAGGAATATACTTTCATACCAGCTATCAGGAAAGAGGCTGGCCCGACAGAGGATACGAAGTGCAGGTAAATAACTCCCATACGGATTGGAGAAGAACCGGCAGCCTTTATAATGTATCTGATGTAAGGGAAACGTATGCTAAAGATAATGAGTGGTATACTGAATATATTAAAGTAGAAGGCAAGCGGATAATTATTAAAATCAATGATAATGTTGTGGTAGATTATACTGAACCTTGTGATGTAAAACGTGAAAGTCATCCTTTGCGGTTGATTACCGGCGGTACTTTTGCTTTTCAGGCACATGACCCTAAAAGCGTAGTATATTTCAAAGACGTTATGGTAAAGGTTTTGCCAGACTAAAAAATAATAACAAAGTAATTTTAGCAGGGCTGACCTTTTTGGTCAGCCCTATTTTTATCTAAGCACGCAAAAACTATTTCTTTAGCCCTATTTCCCGCAGCCGCTCATCGAGGTATTCTCCGGCGGTGATATCCTCATATTGTTTTGGATGGTTGGCATCAATACATCCTTCGAGACATGCCAGGGACATTTCACTTTTAGGATGCAGAAAAAAGGGAATGGAAAACCGGGACGTTCCCCATAATTCGCGTGGCGGATTTACTACCCTGTGGGTGGTACTTTTTAACCGGTTGTTGGTCAACCGTTGCAGCATATCTCCTACATTTACAACAATCTGGTCGGGCAGCGACGTTACCGGAAACCAGTGCCCCTGTTTGCTCATAATCTGTAGTCCATCGGCACTGGCACCAACCAGCAAAGTAATCAGGTTGATATCCTCGTGCTGCTCAGCTCTTATCGCCGATTTGGGTTCGCTTGTGATGGGAGGATAGTGTATTGCTCTGAGAATAGAATTGCCCCGTTGGATATATTTGTCAAAATAGTATTCATCCAGTTGAAGATACAAAGCGATCGCCCTGAGCAGATGACCACCGGATTGTTCAAACCCTTTGTAGGCTTCATCAAATGTTGGATTGAATTCAGGCAATTCTTTTACTTTCACATTATCCGGATATTCTCCGTCGTGTTCAATTTGACCATACTGAAAAAACTCTTTCAGATCCGGCGCTTCACTTCCTTTCGCATGTTCCTTACCGAAAGAAGTATAACCGCGCTGCCCTGCCAATCCTGCAATTTCGTATGCAGACTTCTGTTCGCCGGGTAGAGAAAAAAACTCTTTTACCTCTGCATACAATTGATCGATCAATGCCTGACTGAGCCCGTGGTTTTTTACCGCAACAAATCCAACTTCTTCATATGCAATACCGAGCTGTTTTATAAAGGCTGTTCTGGATGATTGATCTCCCCCGGTAAATTGTTTAAGATCAACAACAGGAATACTTATCATAAAATATTATTGAATAAAACGATCGACATTATCCCTCGTCACCAATTGAAAGGGAATAAAAACGGCTTTGTTTTCCACCGGTTCATTTTTGGCCAGTTTAATGGCCATATCAACTGCTCCGGCTCCCTGGCCTTTTGCATCCTGGAAAACAGTTGCATCAAGTCTTCCGCTCTTAACGGCTTGGAGAGCATCTGCTATCGCATCAATGCTCACCACTATCACTTTCTCTTTTAATTTCGCCTGTTCCAATGCCTGTAGTGCTCCCATTCCCATTTCATCATTATGGGCAAATACAGCATTAATTTTGTCGCCGTGTGACTGAATCCAGTTTTCCATCAGGCTCATCGCTTTTGCCCGATCCCATTCTGCCGTTTGTTCAGCCAGTATTTTTATACCCGGGTATTTGGTCAATATGGTTGTAGCACCGGCAGCCCTTTTTAGTTGAGCGGCCTGACCCATATACCCGTCTAATATCACAATATTTCCTTTGCCGCCCAGCAGCTTTGCGATATGTTCCATGGCGATCTCCGCAGATTCTTCGTCCTTCGAACCCACAAAACCGTCGGGGCTTGCGGCTGTTTCGGAGTTTACATTTATGATGGTAATGCCGGCGGCCTTTGCTTTTTCAACCGCTGGAGAACTCGCTTCCACCTCACAAGGGTTTAAAATAATGGCATTTACTTTTTGCGAAATAAAACTTTCTATCTGCTGCACCTGTCGGTCAGCGGTACGTTGGGCATCATTTACTATCAGCTTAATATTCTGAGCTTTAGCCTCCGCTTCCATCGCATCTTTTACATTTACCACAAATTCTGACTGAAGACTTAACATCGATGCTCCTACTACAATTCTGTCATCGTTCCCCTGATTGCAGGATAAGAAAGAACAGAGAGACAGGATGGCAATTACACCGACGACAAGCTTTTTTTGCATAGTAAAAATTTTTACATTTTGTTTTGTACCAGCCACAAAAATGCCAGCATAGCGACCCATTTGTAAACGGGATAGCTCGGGTATAACTTGTCGCTGATCATTCTCTAAAGAATGCTGATAAATACAACTTCCTTTTGCTGCTTCAAAAGTATGACAAATGCGGCAGCTATTTCTGCTCCAAACCAACAATGTTAATTGAATGCGCCCTATGTTCTATTCCGATGGACGAGGCTTTAACCTGAGATTGTCCATAAAAGTATAACACTTGTTTTTAGGACTTACTGCCTTCAATGTGAGCGGGTCGTTGTTTTTACCAAATTTGTTTCTGTAATATTCTGCATAGCTGTCTTTTCCATGGCGTAGCGGATTATATGTTCGTCGTTTCCTGAATATAGTATATTCAGGAAATGACAATTTGCAACAGGTGCTTCTATCATCACAGAAGCATGTCCATCCGACATTATATTCATTGCATAAATGTTATTAATCTTACCCGGCTTCGACATTTCTCCATACCCTTTTCCACCGATTAGTATAGCGTTATGCTTTCCTCCATCGCCAGCTACTTCCTTAGACACCAGCCCATTGATATAAACGTGGTGAATGCCGGCACTATCGCTGGCTCTGATAGCAATGCTTCTGCAAACCGACTCGCTATTAATATTGGTGATAAAAATCTGCTCCGTATCATCTTCAGGACCACGCCATCCGGCTTTTGTAACCATAGTAGATTGAAGGCTGCCGTGGCTGCGGGCCAGCGCCGGCTTTACATCCAGGCTGGAGAGTGCAATAAAGTCATCTCCGGTAAACCCGGAAATGTTGTTAATGCGAAATCGTTTACAGCCCTGCCGTAGGTCAATTCCATCCTTATTGAAGACCTTTGTCTTTCGTCCTTTCACCGTTATCTCTTCGGGGTTGTACAACTCTATGTCGCTCAGTTCGGCATTATGCGTTCTTTCAAAGCTGACTGCCCAGGCATGGGAATTTTCTATTCTCACATTTCTCAATTTAAATCCGTCTACCTGCGCTATAAGGATCATAATATTCCGCCAATCTCCGGTTTGCTTTCGCTCGGGATGGGCAGCATCCGAACCATAACTTACCCGCCAGTTTTTCCGCGCAATCTCGTTATCAGGGTCCAGCGCCAGGGTGCGGGCTCCATCGCCGGTTGACCGGGGGTTATCAGCTCCCTTCAGCACAACTTTACCTATTCCTATAAGGTTGATGTTATTGAGCCAACCCGGATGGGTAATGCCGCTGCCTACATTTTTACTTCTGAACATATTGTCCCGGCAGGCGTCTGACAATTGAATGATACAGTTATCGAGCAACACGGTAATATTACCGGGCAATAGAATAGCATGGTCTAGCTTCCAGATAAAACTACCATTCGCATTACTAAAAGGAATTCGAACAACGCTACCTTTTCTTCCGGCGGCATCTATAGCCTTTTGTATTCTCTCACTATCGGTACCCTTAAATTGATTGGGATTTACCGGCTCATTTGCCAGCACAACTATACCTATGTGCAACGATAGGAGGACAATGCAGAATTTCATAGCTGTAAATATCCAAAACTTATTGGGAAGCCAACTTGTTTTCCCAGAAAACGTCTGGATAATCTTCCTGTATGGGTACAGCATGAAGGGCCTTTAGTTTTTCGCCTAAAGACGCCAGATCTTCTTCGGATAAAGATTTTTCCAGCTGTGGAAACAAAACCCTTTCTTCAAATCGGATGTGACCATCCAATTGGTCAGCAAAATCTAACAATTGTTGGGCTGTCACTTTTGTTGAAAAATCATCCATCATTTTTTCAAGTAGCCTATGCTCAGCAATCGCCTTCTGGCACAACGGATCATTTTCTGATGGGTGAAAGAGAAGGGCTTCTTCCTCTTTGAAATGTTTATCGAGGTAGTGTTTTCTAAAATAGACAACATACAGCTGTATTCTTTCAGGAGAGATTCCGTTTCTGATGCCCTGTCTTATTTTCCAGCAGCATAAAAGCCCAAAATGGTGGTCCTTTGATAAAGGGACTATGCTCGGATGTCTTTTCATAAACTGCACTTTAGTGACGGTGCAAGTTATCTTTTACAAAACCATGCTTTTATGACGGCCCTCATAAAAGCATATACTAACCATCTGATATTTATTGATTGGCTTCAAATACCCGGATGAAATTACCGCCCAATATTTTTTGAATATCAGACTCCGAATAGCCGCGCCGCACCAAGCCCTGGGTTATTTTAGGAAAATCCTGCACACCATTAATGCCCTTGGGCATCGACTCTATACCGTCCATATCTGCTCCTATACCAACATAATCCACTCCCACCAACTTTACTATATAGTCGATATGATCAAGTATGGTTGAAAAAGCCGGGCGAATATGTTCAAATTCTTTGGGATACTTTTTTGCTATCCACTGAGACACCGCATAGTCTGCCATCCCCGTTTTTTTTAAAGAATCCTGTTCTACTTTTCTCCGCGCAAAAACTTCTCTGCGGCGCTTTAAATAATTGGGGTCCAGAAAGCCTGAGTAAAAGTTTACCTGGATGACGCCGCCATTTTTCGCCACTGCTTTTATCTGATCATCTTTTACGTTTCTTGGTACCGGGCAAAGATTATAAACACTGCTATGTGAGAGTATAACAGGTTTGGTTGTAACCGCCAGGGCATCCCAGAATGTTTTTTCACCTACATGCGATAGGTCCACCATCATGCCCAGCTCATTCATTCTTTTCACCACAGATTTTCCAAATGCTGATAATCCCTTTTGCATAATTTCACCGGCAGCTTCGTCTTTGGCAGAACTTGCCCATGAAAGGGAATTGTTCCAGGTGAGTGTAAGGTAGCGGGTACCTTTGTTGTACAAGTTTTCCAGGTTTTCCAGGCTTTCTTCTATCATGTGTCCCCCCTCTACTCCTATCATGCAGCCTAACTTTTTTTCACGGACTGCTTGTTGCAATTCCCCGGGTGTTGTCACCATCATCATCTTATCAGGATTTCTGCTCACGATGGCGTGAAGAGAATCTATTTCAATGTTGGCAAACTTGTACGCAGTGTCTTTTCCAAATTTTTCGTCACAAAAAACGGAAAACACCTGAATGTCTATCCCTCCCTTTTTAAAACGGGCTAAGTCGGAGTGGGTTTTACCCAGCAGGTTCTTCTCTATATTGAGTCCAGCCATTGTTGCAGTAGAAAGCACATCATTGTGCGTATCTATTACAATGGCGTTATCATGTATCTTTTTGTAGTCTTGCGCCTGTAGCGTAATTCCACTCAAGAGCACTACCCCAAAGAAAAAGTGCCTGCTTATATTTTTTATCATACTTAGTTTCTTAATATTTGGACTAATCCTCTTTTGCTCCTTTTTCTCCCACAAACCAATGTTCTTTGTCCTTAAAAAGGACATTGAAGGTTGTAAGTGTTCCATAAATACGGGTGACATACTGCTGAAGATTAACTTTTTCTTCATCAGAAAGCTTTTTATGCGCATTAATCTGTTGTTCCATTACACGCAACCGGTCGCGCAGCATCACAATTTTATGAAAGAAAATATCTATCGGAACTTCCTTTGCTTTTTGTGAACGATCTGCGGGCTGTAGTACCATAGTGCCGCCCAGCCATCGGTCGCCCAAAGCCACTACTTCGCTGTTGCCATTCCAGAGTCTTAATATCTTCAGCAAAGATTTTTCAACATCAGAAATTGTCTCTACTTCGGCCGATACATTTTCGGCGATTATTTCATCCAGGTTGTTGTCTGTCTTGTCTATTTCCTTTACACCGTGGTGGATAAAAGAAATTATGTAAGTGGCATATTTAACGGCTACGATTACGCCGGGACCATAATGTGTATGTTGCAGTCTGGTACCAGGTCCTAATATCAATTGTTCTTCCATGTTAAATTGTTTTCAGGGTTCAAACCCCGTAATAAGTAATGTTTAATACCATCCCCTTTTTCTGAACAGGTAGAGCATAAAAACCGGAATTACCAGCATGGCAAAAACCGAAATGTAAAAGCCCCATTTATTATGCAGCAGCGGAATGGCATCGAAGTTCATACCAAAAATGCCTCCTATCACAGTTGCCGGAGCCATCAGACAGGTCACGATCGCCATTACCTTCATCACTTCGTTCATCCGAAGGTTTACATTGTTGATGTAGATGTCCTGCATACTCATCATCATATCGCGATAGTTCTCTGTAAAATCATATGCTTGAACAATATGGTCGTATACGTCTTTAAAATATTTGGTCGTCCGATCTTCCAACAAATCACTTTCACTGCGGATAAACCCATTCACCAATTCCCGAACCGGAGCAATATTTCTTTTCAGGACTATTAATTCCTTACGTAGTTGTGAAATCCGGGCCAGCGATCGTGTATTACTATTACGGATAACCTCTTCTTCAAGCTGCTCTATTTCGTCCCCCAGCTTTTCCATCACAATGAAGTAGTTATCTACAATCATATCCAGCATGGTGTAACACAGGTAGTCTGCTCCGCGCTGCCTGATTTTACTGTTTGATTTTAATTTATTGCGAAGGGGGTCAAACACATCCCGGGAGGCATCTTCCTGAAAGGAAATAACAAAATCGTGACCAAGTGCCAGGCTTATCTGTTCGGTTTCTACTGTTTTTGTTTCATCGTTAAAATACAACATATTCAGCAGGCAAAACAGTATTCCCTCTACTTCATCCATCTTTGGACGTTGCCCTACACTCAGGATGTCTTCTATTAAAAGGGTATGAATACCGTATTCCGTGCAGATTGCTTCAATATCCGGCTTGCGCAAACCATCGATATTAATCCAGGTAATGCGGTTATTGTCTTTAAATACAAAGCCGTCTCGGATCGACCCAAGCTCATGCTCACTTACATATTCAGCATTGTAATCAAAGGCATAAGCTTTTACTTCATCGGCTTCTTCTCTTTTGGGTAATATTGTTGGATTAATATGAAAAAGCTCTCTCGTCCTCTGTGTACCAAAGAGAGCAGCCAACGGTGTAGCCAGCGGTATGTAGCGGAGGTATTTTTTTTTCCACATCTGCCACTATTTTAAAGAGATTGACCGGCGAAACAGCCACCGGTCAATTTGAGTTAATTATCTTCCTCCTTTTTCTTTCGCTGCCGCAGCATCTAAAGAAGCGATATCACGATCAAACAGGTAGAAGCCACCTTTATCATCTCCTATCAACTTCAGCTTATCGATTACTTTTCTGGCCAATGCTTCTTCTTCTATTTGTTCACTTACGTACCACTGCAAAAAGTTGTGCGTGGTGTAATCTTTTTCTTTCAGGCAGATATCTACCAGTTTGTTTATTTCTTCACTTACATGAATCTCATGATTTAATACCTGCTCAAACAGTGGCCGAACGCCTTTATATTTCAGGGAAGGTTGTGACAAAGCGGGAATGATGCCATGTCCGCCACGCTCGTTGATAAATTTCACGAGCTTCAACATGTGTACTCTCTCTTCATCGGAGTGAGTGTATAAGAAATCAGAAATACCGTTGTATCCTTCTACCTCTGCCCAGCTTGCCATTGCAAGATATATTTGAGAAGATTCAGCCTCCAGCAACACCTGCTGATTTAATGCTTTTTCAATTTTACCTGAGATCATGGTTATTTATATTTAGCTTTCAAAATGATGGGACGAAAGTACAGAAAATGACGGAATTGGCATACTGACACGGAAATACTACCGGCGCTTCAGACTATTTACGACAATCCTATGACGACAAAATAT
Source organism: uncultured Terrimonas sp. (assembly GCA_964604365.1). Taxonomy (GTDB): domain Bacteria; phylum Bacteroidota; class Bacteroidia; order Chitinophagales; family Chitinophagaceae; genus Agriterribacter. The sequence continues at coordinate 35,476 of CAZRYS010000023.1, read as the reverse complement.
CTACCCTCTATTTATGGATCAACCATATTTCGCAAACCTGTGATCCGCGTTGTCCCTCACCACAGGTCCAGGTGAAATTCAATGTGCCTGCCGCAGTAGCTTCTTTAGGTATATCGAATTCGTATAGCGGTCTTTCACCCGTTTGCAAGAAATCATGAATAACAAATTTGTCATTGGCTACCAGCTTTACCTGCGAACGGAAACGGCCTGTGTAAGTAATACGCATTTTATACGAAGCGGAGGTGTCCAGCTGGTCGTAATGTATTTTCAAGGGCGTTTCATACAATGTGTTGATCTGGCTCATCCATGCAGCGGGCGTTACCTGTCCTGAAAAACCTTGGGATTTTACTTCATGTACCCATTCCTGCCCAATTACACCTACGCCGAAGCTTATTCTGGGAGATTGCAAGCTACTGGGGTCGTCCGCATACGTTTTTTCCGATACTACTCTATACTTGCTTTTCGTATTGCCAAAATGATCATAAAATCCGCCGGGTCCGGGATCGGTTCTTGTTAATATTTCTTTTATCTTCTGCAACCGTTCATTATCGTCAGCAATATTTTCTATGCCGGTCAATTGATCATAAATCCATGGGGCATCTGTTAGTGGGATATCTATATTGTCCAGGAAATTACCCCGCCCCGGCATGGCACCATGTTTTTCTATAGTCAATTGTGCGCCGATGCTGCTATATAAAGAGTCGGCTAACACAAAACATTTTGCTTTTAAAGACTGCCCCACTCTTTCATATTCTATATCGTCCAGTACTTGTTTTGCTTTTAGAAGAGCTAAGTGAGATGTTTCTGCTGTAGCATCTTCCAGAATTTGTCTTGCCATCGTTTCCTTGGCTGTTTCGTGTACGAGCCGCCGTTGTACATAGGCGTCATAATAAGCCCGCAACAAACACATCTGGTACCGGAAGTTTTTGATCATATCAGGGGTTGCTTTGCGCTCGATGGCTTTCCACTGCAGTAGCGTTTGTCCTACGGTTGTATTGGTAAGCAGGTCTCCTTTCAGGTTGTTCTCCAGGGCCACAATGCCCAGGGCCAACTCTTCCGCCATATCGGGATTGATGAACAGACGGGCATAATCCCGGAGTGTGGTCAAGACCGGCGTGGCCGGATCCCAGTCCTGGTCAGACCATATAAACTTATTAAGGTCATCGTTTGTTCCTTCTGAATAGCTGATACTGCCGGAAGCCATTTTTGCATAGCGGTTGTGAATAAGCTTCTGGTCGTAAGGGCGGGGATTGATGCATTCTCTGCCAAGTGTCATAGCATATGCTACATCCCAATCCGGAACCGGGTATTGTGAACTAAGGCTATGTGTAATATCAGGATACAAACGGATCGGAATCGTTGGATTTAATTTGGTACGCAATTCTTCCAGCGGAATTTTAACCCAGGGACCAAATACAATTCCGCCAAACCACGGATAGCCGGCATTGGCATGGGTGAAAAAATCATCGAACCATTTTTGGTTTGGTTTAAAAGCCTGCGGTGACACCCAAATCTTAGCATTAGGGTGATATTGTCTCATGGCCGTAGAAACTGTCCCCAACCATTTAAACAACACATCCGGTTCCAGATCGCCGGGATCACCACCAGGTACAAACAGGTGGTCAAGTTTGGGTAGTGCCGCAAAAACCTCCAGTCTTTCAGACATTTCGCTTCGCAGCGTTTCCCGCTTCGTATAGTCCTCTGCCATATTGGGGTACCACATCCATACATCCAATTCATATTTTTTACAAATTCTGGACTGTTCCATCATCATTTTAAATGGTGTTGTCACCATGTGTTTGCTGGAGTCGTCATCATCTGTGCGAGGCGGCATTATTTCAATGCTATTGGCGCCAAACAAGGCAAGATCGCGGATATACTGATCAAATTGCGCTACGGTAAAAGCATCATAAGAATTTGTTTTGGCCCTATATCCTAATTGGTGACCCCTGATGGGATAGGCAGGAGCGGAAGATATAGCGAGGTCTTCTTTAATAGCCAATACACCTTTTTTCATAGCGGCCTCCCGCAAAAATTTACCAACACCAAACAATACCGCCCGGGCATCTTTTCCGGAGATGATAACCGCAGCCTGGTCTTTTATAGTAACGAGCTTATATCCTTCCTGCCCTGGTTGCTTAACTTTTGTTACAGATTCACGGACATATTTGGGGATTTTTGACTCTCCCTCACTACTCACCAGAAAAATAACCGTTTGCCCTTCTACCGGCTTTTCTGTGGAGCCCAGGGTGAAGCCTGTTCTCTTTAACACCTCATTTCGCAGCACTTCAGCAGGGACATTCAATGACAGTTTTTTATTTTGCTCCATCCAGATGGCAGCATTAGAAAGATCGATCTGTGCAAATGAAAAATGGCAAACCAGTAGAAAAATAAAAGTGGTTAAACAATTCAATCTCATTTCCGGGAGGGCTTTAGTTATTAACGAATAATAGTGCTAAAAATAATACTTCATTGTTGAAAGGCGAAATAAAGCCCTAAAAATAACAACTTCATTTTGAATAAGATAGCTAAGGGAATATCATATTGTGCGTATTCCTGGTATTTAAGAACATCAAAGTGGGGAAATACTTCTCCTAATTCATTTGCTACAAATTTTAGTATATTTGTCTTATCATTTTATGGCTACAAAAAAGAAAAGCAGCAAAGTTCCTACTGTTAGTACGGACGAACAAATAGAGGTATTTGGCGCAAGGGTACATAACCTGAAAAATCTGGATATCAGTATCCCCAAAAATCAACTGGTGGTCATTACCGGGATAAGTGGCAGTGGTAAATCTTCTTTGGCCTTCGATACCATATATGCTGAGGGACAACGGCGCTATATGGAGACCTTTGGTGCCTATGCCCGGCAGTTTATTGGTGATATGGAGCGCCCGGATGTAGACAAAATTACCGGCTTGTCTCCGGTCATTTCTATTGAACAGAAAACAACCAATAAGAACCCGCGCTCTACTGTAGGTACAGTTACCGAAGTATACGATTTTCTGCGTTTGCTGTTTGCACGGATCGGGGAAGCCTATTCGTACAACACGGGCAAAAAAATGGTAAAGTGGAGCGAGGAAGAAATTGTTCAAAATATCTTCACCCGTTTCAAGGGACAGAAAGTTTCTATATTGGCTCCACTGGTTCGTGGCCGTAAGGGACATTACAGGGAACTGTTTGACGAAATTCGGAAAAAAGGGTTTGTGAAAGTAAGGATAGACGGAGAGATAAAAGACCTGGTGCCCAAAATGCAGGTAGATCGTTATAAAGTACATGATATAGAAGTAGTGATAGATCGCTTGAAAGTGGAAGAGTCCTTCCGCTTGCGGATCAGCCAGAGTGTGCAACATGCAGTGCGATTGGGAAAAGACCTCCTGTTTATCAGTCCTTCGGAAGATAGCCCTAAGAATATTAAAGAGGCTTCTTATTCCAAGGCATTGATGTGCGAGGATACCGGGCTTTCTTACGAAGAGCCTTCTCCCAACAGTTTTTCATTTAATTCTCCTTATGGAGCCTGCCCGGTTTGCAAAGGATTGGGCACCGTATACCAGGTGAGCATGGACGCCATTATTCCAAACCCAGCGTTAAGTATCAATGACGGAGGAATAGCACCCCTGGGAGAAGAGCGGGAGGCCTATGTTTTCAAACAGGTACAACAGCTTGCTAAAAAACATAAAATTAGTCTTGACAAACCTGTTAAAGATCTTTCTCCCAAAGCAATGAACCTTTTATTGTATGGCACAGAAGAAGGTGGTGGGGAAACAACGCTCAATTTTGATGAGGTACAACCTGACCAGGTATATGCCAACGAATTTGAGGGTGTCGTCAACCAGTTGAAACGTTGGTTTGCGGGCAGTAGTGAAAACATTCAGAAATGGGTGGAACAGTTCATGGCGTTGAGAAGCTGTGATAGCTGTGGTGGTGCTCGTTTGAAAAAGGACAGCCTCTGGTTTAAAATCGACCAAAAAAATATTGCCGAGCTAAGTAATCTCAATTTAAGCACGCTACTGAAATGGTTTGAGGATATTGAAGAAAGGTTATCTAACAAACAAAATACGATTGCAAAAGATATCCTGAAGGAGATAAGGGAACGACTGGGTTTTTTGCTGAACGTTGGATTGACTTACCTGTCGCTTAACCGGCCATCAAGAACGTTAAGTGGAGGAGAGTCGCAGCGTATACGATTGGCGACTCAAATTGGCTCGCAGTTGCAGGGCATCACCTATATCCTTGATGAGCCTTCCATCGGATTGCATCAGCGGGATAATCAGCGTTTGATAACTGCCCTACAGAACCTTAGGGATATTGGTAATAGCGTGTTGGTGGTAGAGCACGACAAAGATATAATGATGGCTGCCGACTACCTGATAGATATTGGCCCTAAAGCGGGTCACTATGGTGGGCGTGTGGTTGCACAAGGGAAGCCTTCGGATTTATTAAAGCTCGATACCCTTACTTCTTCCTATCTGAATGGGCACCGTCAAATCGAAATCCCAACGGAAAGAAGAAAAGGCAACGGAAAGACTCTCGAAATTAAAGGAGCAAATGGCAATAATCTCCGCAAAGTGAGTGTGAAGTTTCCACTGGGTAAATTGATATTGGTAACAGGCGTTAGCGGGAGTGGGAAGTCTACTTTAGTGAACGAAACCCTGTATCCGATTCTTAGCCGGCATGCCTACAACTCCAGGATAGAGCCGCTTGAATACAGCTCAGTAAAGGGGTTGGAAAATGTGGATAAGGTAATAGAAATTGATCAGTCGCCCATTGGCAGAACACCCAGAAGCAACCCGGCAACTTATTGTGGTTTCTTTACGGAGATCAGGCAGTTATTTGCAGCCATACCGGAAGCAAAAATAAGGGGGTATAATGCAGGTAGATTTTCCTTTAATGTAAAAGGTGGGCGCTGTGATGTATGTGAAGGGGGTGGCATGCGGGTTATCGAAATGAATTTTCTTCCGGATGTATATGTGCCTTGCGAAAAATGCCAGGGAAAACGATACAACAGGGAAACGTTGGAGATTCGATATAAAGGAAAGTCCATCAGTGATGTGCTGAATATGACCGTGGATGATGCCGTAGAATTTTTTCAGAACGTGCCGTATCTCTATCGTAAAATAAAAGTGTTGCAGGACGTAGGACTTGGTTATATTACACTGGGGCAAAATGCGGTGACGCTGAGCGGAGGGGAAGCACAAAGGGTGAAGTTGTCTACAGAACTGGCGAAAAAGGATACCGGTAAAACATTTTATATATTAGATGAGCCAACTACCGGACTGCATTTTGAAGATATACAACATCTTTTGGTTGTATTAAACAAATTAACAGACCGTGGCAATACCGTGTTGGTGATAGAACACAACCTTGATGTCATTAAAGTAGCAGATCATGTAATTGATATTGGTCCTGAAGGGGGTGATGGCGGGGGTTCGGTGGTGTTTGAAGGAACACCGGAAGATCTGATGAAATGTAAAGAGAGTCATACGGGCTACTATTTGAAACTGGAATTAAACCATCAAAAAAACTAATATGCAAAGAGTAATTGTAGATATGGACGAAGTGATGGCAGACACGATGGGTGCCATGGTGCGCTGGTATACCCAAGAATATGGGCTGCCGGTAGATTATGATAAAATGATCGGAGCCTGGTCACATGGCTTCCCCGAACAACATAAATCTGTTGTAATAGAAAAATTATATACGGAGGGGTTTTTTCGGCACTTGCCAGTGATGAAAAATTGCGTGGAGGTACTGGAAGAAGTAAACAAAAAATATGAGTTGTTCATTGTATCTGCGGCTACAGAATTCCCCAACTCCCTGCGCGATAAGCTGGAATGGCTAAACGAACATTTCCCTTATCTTACCTGGCGTCAACTGGTACTCTGCGGTGATAAACGGATGATCACAGGAGATTATATGTTTGACGACCATACCAGAAATCTGGTTTATTTTCCCGGTAAGGCTTACCTCTACTCTACCGTTATGAACGCACATGAAAATAGCATTTATGATCGGGTAGCCAACTGGAAGGAAATTGCCGGAATTCTTTTGTAACAAAATTCAACTTGCTCAAGTAAGTGCGGTCTTTCTTTTTCTGTTTAGAAAGCTTACAAAAATACCTGCAGTAATAAACATGATAAGACTATATACTACTGCAGGGATCGCCATGGCAGCGTTATTCAGCATTAACGGACTGCTGGCGATAGCAATAGCCAGCGTACCATTTTGTATACTGGTCTCAATGCTTATGGTTATCCGTTGACCCACAGGAAGATTTAATAATTGGGGAATGAAATACCCCAATGCCATTCCAGAAATATTCAGCAAAAGGGCTGCCGGTCCGGCTACCGAAAACGAATGAACGATATTATCCCGCTCCTGTAGTATCGCGGCCAGTATCACCAATACCAGAAATACTGCGGAGAGTATTTTTACGGGCTTTTGCGCTGCAGTCGCAAACTTCGAAAAGTTAGCTTTTACCAACATGCCCAGCGCCGCAGGAACAAGTGTTATGGTTATTATTTTGATGATAGAATCCGCAACATTCAACTGTAATGCCTGCGATTCTCCCATATATTGCTGAATGGCAATATTGACCATTATTGGGATGGTAAATATTTTTACAATACTCGAAATAGCCGTGAGAGAAATACACAAAGCCGTATCGCCATTGGCTAAATGCGTAATGAGGTTGGCTGTTGGACCTCCCGGGCACATAGCAAGTATAATAAGACCTACGGCGAGCTCCGGGCTTTTTGACAATAAAAGGCCAGCTATAACAAATCCTAAAACAGGCAGTAATACTAGTTGTGTAAATGAACCCGTAAGTACAGCCTTGGGATACTGAAAGATTCTTCTGAAATCGGCAATTTTCAATGAAAGCCCTAAGCCAAACATAATAACGGCAAGAGCAAGAGGCAATAGGACAGTAGCGATAATTCCGGGATTCATGGCAAGTTGAAAATGAGTTTGAGCAATCTAAATTGTAACAAAAGGTATTTCACCCAATACTTCGAACTTTATACCTTCTGCTACAATATAGTCAATAAAAAAGAAATACTTTCTATTGAATTGAGAACGTGCATCTCGGCATTTCGCAGACGGGTGTCTCACCCGCCTGTAGAACCCCTACCGATTGGTAAAAATGCATTCCTTAAATTTGAAATACCTATAAAAACGCTAGGTTTTATAATGGTTGTATAACCTTTAGCTCACCCCGGCACCAGGTTCAATTACATTCTCCGGACGTACAAAATGCAGCTTGCCAGCCTCATCTTCCGCCATCAGGATCATGCCATTGCTTTCTATTCCTCTCATTTTACGCGGTGCCAGGTTGGCTACCACCACTACCTGTTTGCCCACTATTTCCTCCGGAGAAAAATGCATAGCGATACCGGAAACGATGGTGCGTTTTTCAAAACCCAGATCTACTTCCAGTTTCAGTAACTTGTCTGCTTTCTGTACTTTTTCTGCAGATAGGATCGTACCCACTTTCAAATCTATTTTACCGAAATCGTCGTAAACGATTTCAGGTTTTATTGCTGCCAACTGTTTTTCTTCTGCAACTACCACAGGTTTTACAGCGTTAGTATTCAGTTTTTCAATTTGAGCCACTATCTCAGTATCTTCAATTTTGCGGAACAATAATTCAGGTGCTCTCAAACTATATCCAACACTCACCAACTTCAGGCTGCCGGCATTTTCCCAATCCAATATCTTATCCACCACCTTCAACATATGCAGCATTTTTTGCGCAGTAGCAGGCAGAAATGGATTGATTAGAATTGCCAGGTTCGCTGTTAACTGCAGGCTTAAATGAAGACAGTTGTCGATTTCTTTTTGTGCGAGTATGGCAACCTCTCCCCCTTCTGCGAGTTTTTTAGCTTTAATCCAGGGTTCCTTATCCTGCATGTATTTATTCCCCTTTCTGGAGAGCTCAATTACCTCAAACAATGCTTCCCTGAAACGATACTCCTCAATGCTTTGGGTGATTTTTGCAACCCCCTGCTGCAAATCGGTGATCAACTGTTTGTCTCTTTCGTCTATGATATCATTGTGAAAAGCCGGTACTTTACCACCGCAAAGCTTGTGCATTAATACCAGGGCACGATTTACAAAGTTGCCAAATATGGCTACCAATTCGTTGTTATTCCGATCCTGAAAGTCTTTCCAGGTAAAGTCATTGTCCTTGGTTTCCGGCGCATTGGCGCATAATACATATCGCAATACATCTTCGCAACCAGGAAAGTCCTTTATATATTCATGCACCCACACAGCCCAGTTACGGGAGGTAGATACTTTTTCGCCTTCGATATTCAGGAACTCGTTGGCAGGTACATTGTCGGGTAATACAAACTCACCATGTGCCCGCAGCATACTTGGGAATATGATACAGTGAAACACGATGTTATCTTTCCCGATAAAGTGTACCAACTTCGTGTCTTCCTTGCACCAGTAGTCCGCCCACTGGTCTGTTAATTCCTTAGTAGCACTTATATACCCAATAGGAGCATCAAACCACACATACAATACTTTTCCTTCTGCATCAGGCAGGGGTACTTTAACCCCCCAACTGCTATCGCGGGTCATGGCACGGCTTTGTAAGCCGCTATCCAGCCAGCTTTTGCATTGGCCGTATACATTATTCTTCCATTCTTTGTGGTCTTCCAATACCCATTGTTTCAACCATGCCTCGTAATTCTGTAATGGAAAATACCAGTGTTTGGTCTTTTTCTTTACAGGCACCGCATCACTTAATGTGCTACGCGGATTGATCAGTTGTTCCGGGCTAAGCGAGGATCCGCATTTTTCACACTGGTCGCCATAAGCCCCCGGATTGCTACATATTGGACAGGTGCCGGTTATATATCGGTCTGCCAGAAACACATTGGCTTTTTCATCATAATATTGCTCTGTCTCCTTTTCTTCAAATAAACCATCATCGTATAATTTCTTGAAAAAATCAGCCGAAGTTTCATGATGAATAGGATTGCTGGTACGGGAATAAATATCAAAGGAAATACCCATTTGTTGAAAGCTTTCCTTGATAATAGCATGGTATTTATCCACAATGTCCTGTGGACTTACCCCTTCTTTTAAAGCCCGGATAGTGATAGGCACACCGTGTTCATCACTACCACCCACAAATTTGATATCTCTTTTTTGCGCTCTCTGGTATCGCACATATATGTCGGCAGGTATATAACAGCCTGCCAGATGCCCAATATGAACGGGTCCGTTTGCGTAGGGCAATGCTGCTGTAACCAATATTCTTTTATACTCTTTCATAATGCAAAATAATGCGGATGCAAAAATAACGCAATGCAGCCACATCCTGCTCATTTTACTATCTTCGTAAAGATCGGTACCCGGAGTGCCGGCAACCTTAAAAATGAAAATCATGAAGACCATTTTTATCGGATTTACAGTGTTGGTATTGGTTTTGGGGAGAATGTCTGTTGGCGCTACCGAGGGTATGTGGCTGCCACAGCTACTGGCGAGCCTCAATGAAAAGGAGATGAAAGCCATGGGTATGAAGATATCTGCCCGGGATATTTATGATGTAAACAAAGGTAGTCTGAAGGATGCCATCGTGAGTCTGGGTGGTTTTTGTACCGCCGAAGTTATTTCTGATAAAGGATTGTTGCTTACCAATCATCACTGTGCCTATAGTGTCATTCAGCAGCACAGCAGCTTGCAAAAAAATTATATCGATAACGGATTTTGGGCTTTTTCGCAAAATGAAGAACTGGCAAACCCGGGCTTGACCGCGACTTTCATCGTTCGCATAGACGATATCACTGAAAAAGCATTGGAAGGTGTAAAAGATGACCTATCGGAAAGAGAAAGACAATCAGCGATTGATAAAAACCTAAATACGCTTCGAAATACTGTTCAGAAAGAAAGCTGGCAGAATATATTGATTCGTCCTTTTTTTGAAGGCAACAAATACTATCTGTTTATCACCGAAACCTTTTCTGATGTTCGTTTGGTGGGAGCGCCACCTTCTTCAATAGGAAAGTTTGGTAGCGATACGGATAATTGGGTATGGCCACGGCACACAGGCGATTTTGCAGTACTTCGTATATATGCTGATAAAGACAATAAACCGGCGGCTTATTCCAAAGACAACGTGCCGTACAAGCCCAAAAAATCATTGAGTATATCGCTGGACGGACTGAGCAAGAATGACTTTACGATGGTGTTTGGTTTTCCCGGCCGCACACAGGAGTACCTGCATTCTGCAGCCATAGCCCAAATTTTGGACAAACAGAACCCAGCGAAAATAGAAATTCGTGACAAGGCATTGAATATCACTGATAAGTATATGCGTAGCAACGAAGCCATTAAAATTCAGTATGCTTCTAAATTTGCTTCTACCTCAAATGCCTGGAAAAAATGGCAGGGTGAAAGCCTGGGATTGAAAAAGACAGACGGCGTAGCCAAACGAAAAAAATACGAAGCTGATTTTCTCAAGAGAGTAGAATTGGATGCTGCTTTAAAGAAGCAGTACGGCAGTTTGTTACAGGACTTATCTGCTACCTATGCTGCCATTGAAAACCCTGCACTATACCGGGATATTTTTAATGAGACCATTAGAAATGTTGAATTGCTTTCTTTTGGTACCAGAATTATCTCATTGATTAACTCGGCCTCCAGAAATGCCGCTGCCTATGAAGAAATTAAAGCAGATTTGTTGGAGTATAGCAAAGATTATTTTAAAAACTACAGCAAAGTTGTAGATCAGGAGGTAGCTGTAGCCCTTCTCGATCTTTATGTAAAAAGCATGCCGGCATCGTTTATACCACCCGGGTTACAGGCTGATAATAGCACATTGGTGGCAGCCATTTTCAAAAATAGCTTATTGGTAAATCCGGACAACCTCAACGCTACATTGCAAAAACCGACCGATGATGCCGTTGCCTCCTTGGCCGCAGATCCGGCATTACAACTTGTATCCTCCCTCGGCAGACTCTATTCGGAAAATAATGTAACCATCGTAAACGATCTGCAGGAGAAGCTGAATGGTTTGCAACAAAAATATATGACGGCGCAAATGGCTGTTTTTAAGGAAAAGCGGTTTTACCCTGATGCTAACAGCACGATGCGGGTAACCTATGGTAAGGTAGATGGGTACAGTCCTAAGGATGCGGTGGCGTATGATTTTTATACTTACCTGGATGGGGTTATGGAAAAATATGTGCCCGGTGATTATGAATTTGACGTACCTAAAAAGTTGATAGAACTATACGAGAAAAAGGACTACGGCGTGTATGGTGTAAATGGAAAGATGCCTGTATGTTTCATTGCATCTAACCATACTACAGGCGGCAACTCGGGCAGTCCGGCTTTGGATGCCTATGGTAACCTGGTAGGATTGAACTTCGATCGGGTTTGGGAAGGAACCATGAGTGATATCAATTACGATCCTTCCATTTGCCGTAATATTATGGTGGATGCCCGTTATATTCTATTTATCATTGATAAGTTTGCCGGTGCCAACCACCTGATAAAGGAAATGAAACTGGTACATCCAAAGAAACAGGTGAAGTAATATTTACCCTATATCAAGGGTATACATTCTACTTAGAATTTCATCCCTGACCATTATTTTGGCTAGCATATCCTGAATCAGATATCAACCGATCAATATTAGCTTTTGCAAGGTCAAAACGTTCATCTGTAACACCACGGATATCAACCCAGGAAATAGGCTGATTAATCATAATATCCCTGTAAATATGATAGAGCTTTTGCCGATTGATCAGGTCCGGGTATTCGCGTAATTCATCCCTTACCCACGGCAGGTCTGTATTGCAAAGCAGGTATAAATCATAAGACTGTTTCACGACCTGGTTTAATATCCATTGATGGCATTTTCCGAATACAAATTCGCACCAGACCTTCATCACATACATATCGGTATCAATAAAAAGAAGGCCTTTACCGGATGCGGTGGCTTTTGCCGTATATTTTTCTTCCAGCGCAAGTTGTCCACGGGCGATAGTTAGCAGATCTTCAAAACTATAATCTGTACCATTATTTAACAGGTATTCCCGTGCATACTCCGGGCACCATTCTGTTTGGTAATGCGTTGCCAGTTGTTCGCACAGTGTACTTTTTCCTGTTGATTCAGGGCCTATAATAACGACCTTTTTCAGCATATCCACCTATTAAAATCCATTTGAAGTTATTGCAACAATGCAAATTTTAAGCATAGAATTGATATTTGTTAAGTTTTTTAAATAACATACCTGTTTCCCCGGATTGAATAACTTTGCGGCTCAAAAAGAGACATACCTATATGAATATTGCTGTGTTGGGAGCGGGAATGGTTGGACGTGCAATTGCAGAAGACCTTGTAAAACATTTTACGATTACTTCTATCGACAAATCGGAGGAGGCACTTGCGAGAGTTTCGGCAAGAAATGCTGACATTAAAACGCTTGTATTCGATCTAAGAGCCCAGCCGGATTATACAGCTTTGCTACAACCTTTTGACATGGTGGTAACAGCAGTGCCGGGTTTCATGGGCTACGAGACGGTGAGGAAAGTAATCGAAGCCGGAAAAAATGTGGTCGACATCTCTTTTTCTCCCGAGGATATACTACAGCTAGATGATTTGGCAAAACAGAAGGAGGTGACGGCTATTGTAGATTTTGGGGTGGCACCTGGTATGAGTAACCTGGTGTTAGGAAGATACAACGAAGAAATGATCGTGCAGAACTTTGAATGTTATGTAGGCGGATTGCCAAAGGAAAGAAAAAAGCCATTTGAATATAAGGCCCCATTTTCGCCTATCGATGTCATTGAGGAATACACCCGGCCCGCACGGTTACAGGAAAACGGACAGGTCATAACCCGGCCTGCTTTAACCGAAGTAGAAACTATGGAGTTTGAGGAAATTGGCCCACTTGAGGCTTTTAATACAGACGGGCTGCGTTCTCTTTTGTTTACAATGGGGCACATACCCAATATGAAAGAAAAGACGCTTCGTTACCCGGGTCATGTTAAACTTATTACGGATTTGCAGGCAGGAGGTTTCTTTGAGAAGGAGCCTATACTTGTAAATGGGCAGGCCGTATCACCAATTGAATTTTCCTCTGCTTTGCTTTTAAAAGAGTGGCAGTTGTTGCCGGAAGAAGAAGAGTTTACTATAATGAGAATAGTGGTGGAGGGAGAGCAAAACAATCAACATAAGAAAGTGACGTATACTCTTTTGGATCGTTATGATGTGGCTTCAAAAACCAGTTCAATGGCCAGGTCTACCGGCTATACCTGCACCGCCGGCGTACATGTATTGGCCAACGGACTTTTTAATAAAAAAGGGATATTTCCACCCGAATATGTAGGAAAACAGGCAGATTGTTTTGATTTTGTATTGAATTACCTGCACGAGCGTGGTGTAAATTGGAAAAAAGAGGAGATAAGTAAGGGGACTAATTAACGGAGGTTTATTATTTTTAACCGGATTAACCTTTTACTACCACACAGGTCTAATAAAAAAAGATTTGAGAAAAGCAATATTGTTAAGCTTGTTGGTTTTGGGCGGACTCGCCGGCTCCAGCCAGGTTCCGGATAGTATATATTTTAATTTGTATACGGATAGCCTGAAAAAAGGCACTTATAACTACATCAATGTAGAGGGCGTTTTTTCCAATAAAAGAGTGTTACCGCTGGATACGACCCAGCTTTTTTTTTCCTCATCTTTTGGCAGGTTTCACAGAAACAGTTTGTGGATTCCATTTGATGCAAACGAGGAAAAGGTAGACATTACTGTAGTACTGCGCACAAACCCTGCACATACAATCCGTCGCACCTTATATATTAAAAAGAAAGAAGAATAGACCTTTTTTCAATAATTGATGATAATTAAAAAATCTTAAGTCTCAGGCGTTTATTCTTTTTTTGGTGGTATTCTTGCTTACTTTGCAACCAATTAAATGTAAACAGGAATGAAATTTTTAATCACCGGGACCGCAGGGTTTATTGGATTCCATCTTGCTAATTACTTGATAAAGAGAGGAGATACAGTTGTTGGGCTGGATTGCATTAACGACTACTATGATATAAACCTTAAATATGACCGGTTGGCTTATGCTGGTATAGAGAGAAATAAAATTGCGTATAATAAATTAATTATCAGCGAAAAACATCCTAATTATAGCTTTATTCAACTAAAATTGGAGGATAAGGAAAACCTCGACAATCTATTTGCCGAGCAAAAATTTGATAAGGTGTGTAACCTGGCAGCCCAAGCCGGAGTTCGGTACAGCCTTACCAACCCCGATGCTTATATCAATAGTAACATCGTAGGGTTTTTGAATATACTTGAAAGTTGCCGTCATCATAATATCAAACACCTGGCATATGCCAGTAGTTCCAGTGTATATGGGTTAAACGGAAAATCACCGTTTGCCACGTCTGATAATGTAGACCACCCTATTTCACTATACGCGGCCAGTAAAAAGAGTAATGAGTTGATGGCACATACATACAGTCATCTTTTTAAGGTGCCGACTACGGGTTTGCGGTTTTTTACCGTGTATGGCCCCTGGGGCAGGCCGGATATGGCTTTGTTCATTTTTACCAAAGCAATTCTGGCCGGGCAGCCCATCCAGGTTTTCAATAATGGTAATATGATAAGGGATTTCACCTATGTGGCTGATATCGTAGAAGGAGTTGTGCGGGTGCTGGACAACCCTCCGGCTGGTAACGCACAGTGGGATGCTGTTCACCCGGATCCTTCTACTTCAACGGCTCCTTACAAAGTATATAATATCGGGAATAATAACCCGGTTAAGCTGATGACGTTTATTGAATCTATAGAAAAGGCGTTGGGCAAAGAAGCTGTAAAAGAGCTGCTGCCCATGCAACCGGGCGACGTAGCCGCTACCAGTGCCGATGTAACAGACCTGGTAGAGAACCTGAAATATAAACCAGATACCAGGGTGCCGGAGGGCATTCAGAATTTCATTAACTGGTACAGAGAATATTTCAAAGTGTAACAATTACCCCTCAAAGCCGCCGGACGGGGAATTTTCACACAAAAATTTTTTACTTATAGGTATTGTATTACCTTTGCATCAGGAAAAGAACGAAAGAAGGGAACGAGGACGTTCCCTTCTTTATTTACCGAATATGAGCAGCGAAGCATCAATAAAAATTGTCGAAGAGTTTATTACAGGTTTATTGGCAGAAAGTCCCGAGTGTTTTTTAGTAGAGCTAAAAGTGAAGCCTACCAACAATATCAAGGTATTTCTGGACGCAGACGAAGGTATTTCTATTGCCAAATGTATTACTTACAACAGGGCCCTATATAAGTTTATCGAGGAAAAGGGATTGTATCCGGATGGTGACTTTTCATTGGAAGTGTCATCTCCCGGGCTGGACGAACCGCTAAAGTTGCAAAGACAATATGTTAAAAATATTGGCAGAAATGTAGAGGTAATAACCCTGGATGGTACCCGCACTGAAGGCAAACTACTGTCTGCTACAAACGAAGAAATTGTAGTAGAAGAAACCCGCGGAAAGAACAAGAAAAAAGAAGTAATACAACATACTATTTTTTTTAACAACATAAAAACGACAAAAATTCAAATTCAATTTTAACGATCCTTGTTGATTCGGTGACACGGATCAACGGGAGTAAAATGCTGTAACTATGGCAAGTATAAATCTTATTGAATCCTTTCAGGATTTTAAGGACGCGGAAAATATAGATCGCCCAACCTTAATGAAGGTACTGGAAGACGTATTCAAAACTTTGCTCCGTAAAAAGTACGGTTCTGATGAAAGTTTTGATGTGATTGTGAATACTGAAAAGGGAGACTTGGAAATAATTCACCGAAAGACGATCGTAGAGGACGGGCAGGTAGAAAATCCGGTAGCGGAAATTGCCTATAGTGATGCTATCAAAATTGAACCGGACTTTGAAGTAGGGGAAGAACTTTTTCAGGAAGTGGATATTCTGGACTTCGGGCGTCGTGCTATATTGGCTGCGAAACAAACGCTTGCCAGTCGTATCAGCGATTTGAAGAAAAATAGCCTGGTAAAAAAATACGCTGACCGCGTTGGTGAAATTATCACAGCAGAAGTGTACCAGGTTTGGAAAAAAGAAGTATTGTTACTAGATGAAGATGGTAACGAATTGATTATACCCAAGTCTGAGCAGATTCCTTCAGATTATTTCAAGAAAGGTGAAAATGTTAAGGCTGTTGTTAAAAAGGTAGAGTTAAAAAATAATTCACCGGTTATCATTCTTTCCAGAACACATCCTTCTTTCTTGGCTAAATTGCTGGAGATCGAGGTTCCGGAAATTTTTGATGGTTTAATCGTGATCCGGAAAATAGTAAGAGAACCGGGAGAAAGAGCAAAAGTAGCCGTGGAATCTTATGACGACCGCATTGACCCGGTGGGTGCTTGTGTGGGTATGAAAGGAAGTCGTATTCATGGAATAGTAAGAGAATTGCGGAATGAAAATATTGACGTAATTAACTGGACTAATAATATACAACTTCTGATTCAACGTTCATTGACGCCGGCTAAAGTAAGCTTCATGGAAATTGATGCAGATAATAAACACGCAAGTGTTTATCTGAAACCAGATCAGGTATCATTGGCTATAGGACGCAGGGGGGTAAATATCAAACTGGCTTGCGAGTTAGCAGGACATGAGATAGATGTATTCAGAGATGATGAAGATCAAACAGAAGAGTTTGATATCGATCTTGATGAATTTGCAGATGAAATTGATACCTGGGTGATCGACGAACTGAAGAGAGTCGGTTGTGACACCGCCCGCAGTGTATTAGGCTTGACTATTGAAGAACTGGAAAGAAGAACCGACCTTGAAAAAGAAACAATAGATGATGTAAGGAAAGTGCTGGAGGAGGAGTTTCAAAAAGGATAACAATCACTATTCTGACAAAACGGTAGTTTTATCGGGATGAAACAAAAAAATCTCCACTGATTAATCGTCGGAGGAGCAACTACAATATGGCGGAAATAAAATTACCAAGGTTGCTGGCAGCAGCAAAAGAGTTTAACATTGGACAGGATACTCTGATAGATTTCCTGATAGGGAAAGGTTTTTCTAAGGACGAACTAAAACCTACCAGTAAGCTAACGGAGGATATGTACTATTCTCTGCAACAGGAATTTTCGTCTGATAAGGCTGCTAAAGCTAAAAGTGATCAGATAGAAATTCCGAAAGGAAATGTGTTGGAGCCACGCAAGAAAAGAGATGAAGAAGAAATTGTTTTCAAAAAGGAGGCTAAGAAAAAAGCCGATGCAGAACCTCCACAACCTGAAGTAGTACCCGAGGTGCAGGAACAACAACCCGTGCCGGTAGAAGAAGAGGTAAAACAGCCCGAGATTACAAAAATTGAGGCCCCAGAACTTGAGGGACCAAAAGTGCTGGATAAAATAGATCTTTCTGCCATCGATGGCTCAACCCGTCCTAAAAAAGGAGTGAAGAAGGTAGTGAAAGTTGAGGAGGAGGAAAAACCGGTGGAAATAAAGGAAACAAAGGAAATAAAAGAGGAAAAGGAAATTGTAGCGGAGGAGCAGCCTGTGATTCCCGTTGTGGAAGCAGTTGTGCCTGAAGTAAAACAGGAAGAGATTGTTGAACCTTCGGAGCCACCTGTGGAAGAAGAAAACAAGGTTGAAAACATAAGAGCAGAGAAGTTAGAAGGACCAAGGATTGTTGGTAAAATAGAACTACCGGTAGAAAATGAGACAAGGCCGGTTGCCAAGCAAAACGAGGAAAAACGTAAACGCAAGAGAATTCCAATAGAAAAAAGAGATCAGGTTCCACCACGGCCGCAAGAAGGAAACAGAGGACCAGGTAACAACCAAAATAATCAACAGAGAAGAGACGGTAATCGTCCTTCGATTCAAAAACAGGGTGATAACAAAAATGCCGGGCGATTTGGACAAAAAGGTGGAGGTTCGCGCCACCCTCGAGAGGTAAAGGAAATAGATGCAAAAGAGATTCAGGATAAAATAAGAGAAACACAAGCTAAGCTTAGTGGTGGTAAAGGCGGCAAGAATACCAAAGCTAAAATGCGCCGTGCCCGAAAAGAGGAAATGGCAGAAAATATGTCCGAAATGCAGGGCGAAGACAACAAGCTACAGGTGACAGAATTTGTTACCGTTAGTGAGTTGGCTAACCTAATGGATGTAAGCTTCGCTGAAGTTATTGGAAAGTGTATGGGGCTTGGTATTATGGTGTCTATCAACCAAAGGTTGGATGCAGAGGTGATAGAGTTGGTGGCGGGTGAGTTTGGCTACGAAGTAGAGTTTATTGGAATAGATGATGTGGAAGAAGAAGATGGAGAAGAAGAAGAAGATCAACCCGAAGATCTGGTTCCCCGTCCACCCGTAATCACTATTATGGGCCACGTTGACCACGGTAAAACATCTTTGCTTGACTATGTGCGCAATGCAAATGTTGTGGCTGGTGAAGCCGGGGGAATTACCCAACATATTGGAGCTTACCAGGTAACAACCACGTCTGGTAAAAAGCTTACGTTCCTGGATACTCCGGGTCACGAAGCGTTTACGGCTATGCGTGCCCGTGGTGCTAAAGCTGCAGATGTTGCCATTATTGTAGTATCGGCAGACGATGCGGTGATGCCACAAACCAAAGAAGCAATCAGCCATGCCCAGGCTGCCAATCTTCCGATGGTATTTGCCATCAATAAAATTGATAAGGATGGTGCAAATCCTGAGAAAATAAAAGAACAGCTTTCTGCCATGAATATATTGGTGGAAGATTGGGGTGGAAAATACCAGAGTCAGGAAATATCTGCAAAAACTGGATTGAATGTAGATCTGTTGTTGGAAAAAATATTGCTGGAAGCAGAATTACTGGAGTTGAAGGCAAACCCTAAAAGAGAAGCCATCGGTACCATTATAGAAGCTTCGCTTGATAAGGGAAGAGGCTATGTGGCAACGGTACTTGTGCAAAATGGGACACTGCGTCATAGTGATATTATGGTGAGTGGGCAGTTTTTTGGTAGGTCCAAAGCCATGTTCAACGAACGGAATCAAAAAATTGAATTTGTCGGACCTTCCGCTCCTGTGCAAATACTGGGATTAAACGGCGCACCACAGGCTGGGGAAAAGTTCAGGGTATATGCCGACGAAGGAGAAGCCAAAAATGTTGCTAATAAAAGAGCTCAAATTTTCCGAGAACAGGGTATCAGGGCTAAAAAACATATTACCCTGGATGAAATCGGCAGACGATTGGCGTTGGGCAACTTTAAGCAGCTTAACCTAATCATTAAAGGTGACGTGGATGGTTCTGTGGAAGCGCTAAGCGATTCGTTGCAAAAACTGTCTACAGAAGAGATTGCTATTTCTGTTGTGCATAAAGCGGTAGGTGCTATTACAGAAAGTGATGTGTTGTTGGCTACCGCTTCTGATGCGGTCATCGTAGGATTTAACGTGCGGCCTTCCATGCAGGCTTCCAGAATTGCCGAATCAGAAGGGGTGCAGATAAAAACCTACTCTATTATCTATAATGCTATTGAGGAAATCAAGAGCGCTATGGAGGGTATGATGGAACCGACGATGACGGAAAAAGTAACCGGAAACGTGGAAATCAAGGAAGTATACAAATTTGATAAGGCTACGGTTGCTGGTTGCCAGGTGCTGGATGGTAAGATTATGAGGAATTCGAAAGTGAGGTTGATTCGGGATGGCATTGTAATCTATCCTACCGGGGAAGGACAAAGTGCGGAACTGGGATCGCTGAAACGTTACAAAGATGACGTAAAAGAAGTAACCAGTGGTATGGAGTGTGGTTTAACATTTAAGAGCTATAATGATCTGAAACAGGGTGATATTGTGGAAGCTTTTGAGATAGAGGAAGAAAAAAGAAGTCTCTAAACCTTTGTTAAATAACCAAGGCTGCTATTACCAGATAGCAAAGACTTTTACATTTGAATAATAGATTTTTCAACAGTGATAAAACATTAATGATTATTTGAACATATCATTAATGTTTTATTTGCTTTTTAAACTACTTCGGATGAAACATTTGTTTTTTTTGAGTTGTGTGCTGTTTGTTGGCCTTTCGGGTTATGCCCAGCAGAAGGCTGGACAATCGCACAAACTGTTGGCTGATAAAATTGTAGCAGTGTTGGGTGATAAGATTGTTCTACGCTCGGATATTCTCAACTATATTGATGATGAAAAAAGGCAGGGTCGCGAATTACCTGCGGATGCTGGTTGCATGTTGTTGCAACAAATGCTTGTTAGAAAGGCAATGATGTTGCAGGCTCAAAAAGATTCGCTGCCGGTAAGCGAGGAAGAAATAGAAGGCGCATTGGATCAGCGTATACGGTATTTTGTAAATATGTACGGGGGAAAAGAGGCTTTGGAACAGATTGCCGGAAAAACCATTTATCAGATAAAAGAGGACAACCGCGCAGTAATAAAAGAACAGAAGCTTACGGAAGCGATGCAGCATTCCATAATTGAAAATGTAAAAATTACGCCTACTGAAGTGAGGGCTTATTTTGAGAAAATACCCCAGGAAAAGCTTCCGTTTTATGAAACAGAATTGGAATTAAAACAGGTGGTAGCTTATGGAAAGGCTAATAGGGATATGGAAAAATATGCCCAGGATGAATTGACAGAATATAAGCGCCAGGTTGAATCGGGATTGACCAGTTTCGAAAGGTTAGCAAAAATGTATAGTGACGACCCTGGTACCAAAGAAGCGGGTGGGAGATTCGAATTCAACAGAAGTGAAAAAAATGTAGATGGCGTATTTGCGCAAACAGCATTTGCACTTAAGGAAGGACAAATTTCGAGAGTTGTAAAATCCAGGTTTGGCTATCATATAATACAACTGGTTAGCCGTTCCGGTGATGATGTGGTTGTTCGTCACATCCTTAAAATTCCGCAGGTGACAGATACCGAAATACAGGAAGTAATAGGTAAATTGGATTCTGTTCGTTCAAAACTCGTAGCAAATACAATAACTTTTGGGCAGGCTGTTGACCAATATAGCGAGGACGAAAACAGTAAATTTAATGCGGGAGCTATTATGAATGAAATGGGATCTTCCATTGTAACAATAGACCAACTTGATAAAAGTATTGTGTCCATTCTGGACCAGTTGAAAGTGGGGGAATATTCTAAACCAATGTCCTTTACAGATGAACGTGGTAAGAAAGGAGCCCGCATTTTATTTTTGCAATCGAAAACAGATCCGCACCGGGAGAATCTCCGCGATGATTATAACAAAATTGCGCAGCGGGTGTTAGAAGAGAAAAAGGGAGACGTTTTGAATCGCTGGTTGGAAAATAAAATGCCTACCTTTTATATGACTGTGGATGAAGATTATAAGAGCTGTCCGGATATAGCAACATGGCTTTTGCTATCTCCCAGTAATACAACGGCAAGTAACTAAGACCGAATAAAAAGAAAAGGGGTTGTTAACCGGAAGGGATAGCAACCTCTTTTCTTTGGGTACAATCCTTTATCCTTTACTTATTTTTCATCTCGTTAATCAATGCTAACAATTGTGTTTCGCTAACCTCCTGCATATCGAACGCCAGTCCAACATAATTCTTTCCAGATGCAGGAGCGATTGTTACATTTTCTTTAAGCTGTGCATAGAACCTGTCATTTTTTGAGCTGATGGCCAGAAAGCTTCCTTCTGATCCTACAGCGAAAGTATTTTGATAGCTTAGAAAACCTTCTTTACCAGATAGGGGGTTCAGAATAACATCATATAATTTTATGAGTGTATTTTGTCCTTTTAGTTTGAAAAAAACAGAGCTTGGTTCCATGCCAAGATAGTTGGTGCCCGTCTTATTGTTAAAGAAATCTCCGAGGTAACATAATACTGTTGTTTTTGGACGGCCATCGTTTATCAATACATCACAGTTTCTCCAGGCGCCTAACTCGTCTAGCATAAAGGAGGTCTCGTTATTTGTGGCTGTACCCAATCCTGGAATATCAGCCCAGGTTAGCCCCGGATAAGAATAAAACTCCTGGCTTATTGAGGTAGATTGGTTTTCGTGATTGTATCCCGATATCTGGAGTAATGAAGTATCCACATTCGTTCCTTCCCACAATGGAATTTCCTTCATCTCACCACCATCATCGCCAACATTGTTGAACCCTATCGGAAACGCCACTCTCACACCATTGTTTGCTCTTCCATTTATAGCCAATTCTTCCCCACCTTGTTCTGCTTCCACTATAATTTCTCCATAAGAAATCAATTGTTCTCCCTTTACGGTAATGGTAGGCTTGTTGTTTAAAATCATATCCTGTACTTCAAATACATCCAACACTTTTATGTTAACATTCCCGCTAACAGGGCTTCCACTTTTTGTACTGATAGAACCTGGAGGGAAACTGATTTTAGTTCCTTTGGCAGTAACGATTTCTCCTCCCTCGGTAATATTAATTGCAAACGATTCTTTCTTCCTGGCGTGTTTATCAAAAAATGCAGCTATTTTTTCTGCATCTCTTTCATTTGAAAATTGACCGGACAATTGGTTATCATTTTTTTTACACGACGTAGTTAGTAGCAGACACACGGCAGGAATAGCAATAAATTTCTTCATAAAAAGTAATTAATAAATTAGAGAACAGCATAGAATCGTATCTGGATACAACGTTGTATTCTTGTTACATAAAGCTTCGAATGCCTTTCGAATATCTATACGGCTAAAAAGAAGAAAGCGTTAGTAGGAGAAGCAATATTTTCGATATTATTAGCATTTTTCAATTGGGCATCCTTAATCATTTTTTCACAATGAACAAGAATGCTGAGGTTTTAAGGAGGGAGCGATTTGCAGACATATCTTTATTATCGTATTAACGCAAAGCTCCCATTTGACCTGATGGTATTGCCCATCAAATCTTTTCCTTCGGCTGTCCACACAAACATCCCAGCAGGTTGGCTGTCTGCGCCCAATCTGCCATCCCACCCTTTGGTGATATCATTGGTTTGAAATACCAGTTTCCCCCAACGGTTGAAAATTTTAAAACTAAATAATTCAATATGTCCGATTACATTTACATGCAAAATGTCGTTTAGGTTGTCTCCATTAGGAGTAAATGCAGTGGGTACGGCAAATTCAGATTTATCTACGACTGTAACATTTACCTTTTTAATCTCACTACTGCATGCGGCGTTAATATGCCTGATATAAAAGCTTTTATCTTCATCTAACACCGAAGTGTTAAAAATTCCTGTTGAGTTTTCTTCAATTAATTGATTTCCCAAGGGATCGGAATAGCTTAAATATTTTCCTGCCAGGTAATTATTTACCAAGAGTGTTGTAGAAGTATTTCTGGGAATTATTAAGTCTGTATAGGATGGTAAAGGGGTGCTATTGTCATTTGTTATTGTGATTGGATCTGACATGACGATGCAAAATGCACCATCCTTCACAGTCAATTGATAAGTTCCTTCACCAATACCGGAAACGTCAAGTGAAGTACTTACAATATTGTCATTTTCGTCTTTCCATAAATATTCCGGTGAATTGATCAATCCAATTATCTGAAATCCCTTTATTGCAGCTTCATTAAGATTACATTTGTCATCAAGGATACCTGCACGACTTTTGTCTATTTGTGGCTTTGCGCCTAGATTAATGTCAGCACTAAAGATTTGTTTTACACAACCATTCGTATCCGTGGCCATCAGTTTGTAATTGCCTGCACCAAGTTGTTCTATAGTTAATTGTGATCCGAGGTTATCATTGGTTGAACTATTTATCCAGTGATATATTGAAAGAGCATTTTCATTCGTAAATCCTTCAATTCTTATCGTGCCATTATTTTGATCACAAGCTGCATTCGTTATAGAGGGCTTCATAGGAGAGATATCTGCAAATTCGCCGGGTGGCACAGTGATAGGTGGGGAGCTTGCTGAGCAATTGTATTGATTGGTAGCAAAAAGCTGATATTCACCTGCCTTTAATGATGAAACATTCATTTGATCGCCTACGATTGTATTATCATCTATGTTTTTCCACTGTAGGCTAGTGGCACCACTAACACTTATATTGTTAATACTGCCATTTGGGATAGCGCAGCCTGCTGCTACAATATTCTTACCTGTTGTATCAATCGAAATATTTCCGGTTGAAGGAATAATAAAGTAAGGAGAGATGATTGTATCACAACCTCCTTCGTCTTTAAATTCTAAACTATACTTGCCAGCTGGTTGGTTTGTTAGATCAAATCCAGTTCCTACAATATTATTTAGAGAATCTTTCCATACTATATGGGCGTCTCCCGCAACGCCAGCCGCACTTATTCCAACGATACTACCCACTGAATTGTTGCAAATTACAGGGCTAATAATTGCGTCGTTAAAGTTTAATGTTGGACCCGAATTATTCTTAATGACGAATGGTCCATAAATTTTGTTGCAACTCGTGTCGGATTGGCTCCAAAGCTTTAAGAAGTATTCCCCAGCGAAGAGCCCATCAATAAAAGTAACCGTTCCGAGAGAGTCGCTGAAAGAAGAAAACCATTTTGAAGCCCAGCCAAGATCATAACCAGTCAAATTTCCATCGTTTTTACCACAAGAAGCATCGCCGATATTAATATCTAAAGAAGACGGAAGATCCCGGTTATATAAGCTGAATTGGTGAATCACGGGACAAAGAGGTCCATTAGAAATGCGAATAGAATATGCTCCCTCCGGAACATTTACCAGATTGGTATCCGAAGAGATAAGCTGATCTGTATTGTCGTTGTACCAGCCGAAATGTGTGCCCTCTAAAACTTTTATGCCAATAATAGAACCATTGCTTCTTCCGCAAGTTGGATCAATAATAGTCAGTTCAGTAATAAAATTTTGAATATTATATTTCGGCTCACTGAATTCAGACGTAGAACTATCCGTCGTTGTAGCCGTTGCAACAATGGATTCGTTTATTGTGTATGCATAGGTCCACTCCCCTTCAGCATTTGCAAAAGTTGTTGATAGGTACTTTTTAAAAAGACAGCGTTCATAACAGTTATTTATATACAGTTGAATTTTAGCATTTGGATTTGAAGTGCCACGAATGATTCCATTATCATAGTATGTAATTTTAATGAAAGGGTCTATAGGTCCCGCACTGTTAGTAACTATTTTGCCAGCGATACTGTTCTTAATAATATGCCCGCCGCGAGGCAAACCACTAATATAACCAGTAATAATGTTTTCTTCTTCTTCTGCGTATCCTCCTATTACTACATTGCTAGACGTCCCATATGAAATGCTGCCCTCTCCCAAACAAATACGTCCGGTAATATCTGTACCAATTTTGTTACCCTGAACCAAGGCCTTATGTTTAACGAGTCCCAAGGAAACACCACCATCTCCAGAGAAAATATTATTAGATACAATTGTTTTGACCATTGAGTTGTTGTCGTCGTTATTTCCTATTAACCTTACCCCTCCGTCTGCATCGTAATATTGCGAACCGTCCCGGGCTAGATTAAAAAAATTGTTTTGTATGTTGGCAAAGAAAGAGCGTTCTAGATTAGGTGATTGGACAAGCGTAACATCAGCACCCACAAAAATATTACCTTCAGTAGCATTTTCTCCGCCAACTACAATATTTTCCGAATCGCCGATGGATATATGACCTCCGGCAAATTTGGAACCATCTGTATCAAGACCAAAGATATTGCTCTGTATTGTTATGTCTTTTACACTCCCTTTGATCAGTTTATCATCCAGGTCTGATATGGAACCGATCATCCTGTAAAAGAGGTTTCCTTTACCAGGACTTCCAATGTGAACTCTTTCGCAATTGCTCATATAGATGCCTATAGCCGAACCGTGGTCATACTCAAAGCGCTTAAAGCACAACCCATATACGTTTATGTCGTTTACATTTTCTAGAATTAGTAAGCGAAATGTTTCTGGAATATAGTGGTTCAAATACAGAATTACTTTTGCCGAGCTAATTCCCAAAGGTGTACCGGGTTGACTGGTTCCATCTATTGTAATATTAGAAGTGATATTAGGCAGTTCTGTTAACAGTATTATTGTTCTCTCTGCTTCTGTTGAGCCGCTTAGATTGAAATGTATGATGTCGTGATTGATAATTCCATTCAAAGCCGCCAATTGAATGGCTTCCCGCAAAGTTCCCGGACCACTGTCAGCGTTAGAGGTAACAACAAATGTATCTGCAGTTGCTATTTTGAACATAAACAGAAGTGATACTAGCAAAATTCCCAAGTGTTTCATCAAGGTGTATTTCTAGGTTAAATATAGGACAATTCGTTTCTTGAAACGGATAATTAAATAGGAGACTAACTTCTTATCTTATTACAACATTCAATGTCAAAATGCTTTGACACAAAAAGAATTTTACAAAATTTCGATAAAAATATTTGTATTGTAAAAAAAATCCTTCAACCTTTGCACTGCAAAACAAAAATATGCAACGCAGAATATTACTACATATCAAATCGATAAACTGGTTTAGTCCCGAGGGGGACTATACGGTTCGCGGGGCATGTAATGCTGAAGATTAGTTGAAAAACGAATTCGCTCAAATATACGCCCCGCCTTAAAAGCGGGGCTTTTTATTTGTTCAAGTTCAGGAAGGACTGGTGAGTTGAAAGCTGATCTGTCGGTTTATTTTGATTGATAAAATGCAAATGGAATGCAACGACAATTAAAACATAAACGATTTAGAAGTTTAATAAGAATCAATACACTATTGCTGATATGCCAGCGGCATAAACAGGATGAGGGGAGTATTGTGCTCATGGGCAACCTATATAAAGATGCGAACATAAGACCGGAAAGTATTGGTACATAGTAATTTTGTACACAGTAAGTAAAGCCCGGTCGACATAACGATCGGGCTTTTTGTTATAAGACATTGATGCAGAAAGGGAGGAAAACAAGTATTCCCCGTTGATTCCGATGCAAGCGGGAGATGCAACAGCGGGGATGCTTTTTCCAAAGTGTTTAGTTCTTTTAATTTTAAAATATAGCAGCATTCCAATTGGTTGGATACTCTGTTTGGACCGGAGAGGGTGCTGGTTCGAAACGGAACGTAGTGGAGTTCACGAACACAATCCATAAATAAATGTGTCGTGAGTAGTCTGAGTCCGGTGTCTGAAATGTTGGCTTTAGCTTAACTGGCAAAGTACCACACTGTGAATGTGGAGAACAGGGTTCGAGTCCCGAAGTCAACCAAGAGATCTTTGAAGAAAATAATGAAGCAAACAGTATCCCTACTATCAGCTTTTGTTGCCACGCTCGGTTTATCGTTCCATTTTCATGGCAGCTTTTGCGTGGCAGTTTATACTGAGCTGGGCGAAGTATCGCACACTTGTACGGCAAATCATTATTCAAAGGCTTAAATGTAATACGGTTTGGTGTAATGGCAACATCATTGCTCCCCTTTCTTTCTGAAAGGTAAATAGTGGGTGATAGTATTCAGTTCAATTCTGAAAACCGTACAGTCTGGCTTATAGTTCAATGGATAAGAATACTTCACTACGAATGAAGCGATACAAGTTCGACTCTTGTTGAGCCAACAAAAAAACTGATCTGTAGCTCAATGGTTAGAGCAGGAACCTTATACGTTCAAGGTTGTCGGTTCAAGTCCGGTCAGATCAACAAAAATGTCTGAACCAGGATTTATGGGATTAAATAGATTTTGAGGATACAACAATTTCATGTTAATCCATACATCAAATACATCATAGTTCAGACCAATTGAGGTTTAGAGTAACGGTCACTCGATGGTCTTCCCGCTTAGAGCTGGACGGGCGGGACGGTCTGTAAAACCATTGTTTTACGGCTGGGTGGGTTCGAGTCCTACCACTCACAGAGTATGGAGATACAATCTCCTAAGAACTTAGAAAATACGAAGTCGGAGACTTCGCGCGTAAAATTGATGACATGAAAGAGGAACGATGAAACGAGCGTGGCAACGGAAGAAGATAGTAGCAATGCTGTTGGCTACAAAAAAAAAGACGGCAATACGGAGGGTTGGCAGAGTGGTATTGCGCCGGCTTGCTAAGCTGAAGTTGGGGTGACACCCAGGTAAGTTCGATCCTTACACTCTCCGCAGTTTGTGATGGGTGAATTCGATGATGAGGATTAGTGATCAGTCAAAACTTATTGCAAACAAATGGTGCTCTGACAGAGATGGTCTATGTGTCCCGCTGAAGACGGGATTAAGAAGGTTCAAGTCCTTCGGGCACCACTGACATACGGGTTTGGTGTAATTGGCAACATGATGGTCTCCGAAACCATCGAGGCAGGTTCGAAACGTAACGAAGTGGAGTTCATGAATACAAAAAATAAAATAAGTGTGGAGTGAATACCCCTGCAATCCGTGCAAAAAAATAAAATGAAGAATAAAACATAGAACCAAACAAAGGAGGTATATAATGAAGCAACAATGGAGAAAACTGAATGGTGAAAGAATACGGATTCCCATTGTAGAAGAAGTGGCTAATGTATTGATGCGGGAAAGAGAAGTGGGACATGAACTGAAAGTGTGCATCGGTACGGATAGTCAGGTGAAGAGCAAGGTGACAGCGTTTGCGACGGTGATCGTGTTTATCCGAAAAGGGAAAGGCGGTTTCATGTATATACATAACGATATCACTACACAAAAGATGAGTATCAAACAACGGATGCTAACGGAAGTGGCTAAGAGTATTGATATCGCTTATGCATTGTGTAATGTATTTTCAAGATTTAGTGTGGATATGGAAGTACATGTGGATATTAATACCAATCCAAACTTTAAAAGTAACGATGCGTTGAAGGAGGCGATGGGTTATATCATGGGTATGGGATTTGCCTTCAAAGCGAAACCACATGCTTTTGCAAGCTCAAGCTGTGCTAATAAAGTAGTCCAGTAAGAGTCGCCAGGAGAGATTAAAATCTCTGAAGAACATAGGAGATGCGAAGTCTTCGCATAGCAAACTTGCAGGATTAATTTGATTTTGAGAAAGCCGCTACACCATCCGTGTACTAGCGGCCATTAAAAAATTTGTATGGAAACATTCTTTAGTGATAGAGTTATTAATGCGAACAACGTTTTTAACAGCAGTTATATAGATGCTAAAATGCTCTACTTGTATTATTTCAATACATTGCCGAGTACCAATTTTATCAATCAGGTGGACGGAGAAAAAGCGTTTAAAGAAATAAAACGGACCTATAGCAACAGCATAGAAAATGTATACCAAACCGAATGGTATAAGAAGCGAAAGAAACAGTATGAATTGGATCAAACAGTACTGGTATTGAACAGCAAGTGTATTCTGGATATTGAAAATAGCTGCTGTGAGATTTTTCATGATGGGAAACAACCGGAGCTGCTGGCTTCCTTAACGAATATTATACAGAAGTATAAGAAGAGAGAAAGAAGAGATCCGCTGGAGATTAATCTTATTATGCAGAATAGAGGCAGTATAGAACTGAAGCCGATGGAGATTAAGAAAACAAAGCTGGATCTGAATCTTTTTTATAATGAAGACTTTCTGGAAGTGGATGCGCTGATTCAAAAAAGACTTAGAAAAAAGAAAGATAAGGGAATAGTATTGCTTCATGGGCTACCGGGTACTGGTAAGACGACCTACCTGCGATACCTGATAGGGAAATTGAAGAAAAGGATTTTGTTTGTTTCACCATCGGTGGCGGATAATATTATGAATCCGGAGTTTATAGAAGTCTTGGTAGATAATCCCAATTGTGTGTTGGTGATAGAAGATGCGGAAAATATTATCATGGATCGTAAATACAATAGCCGCTCGTCCGTATCGAACCTGTTGAATATCTCCGACGGGTTGCTGGCTGATTTTTTGAATGTGCAGTTGATCTGTACATTCAATAGTCCGCTTACCACTGTTGATATTGCATTGTTGCGTCCGGGACGATTGATAGCCCGGTATGAGTTTGGAAAACTGGGGATCAATAAATCGCAGGTGTTGAGCAACCAGTTTAATATGAATAAGCTGATCAACGAACCGATGACCATTGCGGAGATCTTGAACCAGGAACAACCAAAACACGAGATGAAAACTGCTACTATCGGGTTTCGAAGATTAAATGAGAATGTAAAATAAGCCCGTTAAAATATGCCATAAAAAATATCATTACCTGGTTTGCCAGGTAATGATATTTTTTATAAAACTCTTTAACCAAAAATTATCTTTCCTTCGGGTCGAACTTACGGAGGCTTACTTAGCTTTAGACTTTACCATAACCATGAAATCATACCTGTTAATGATCTGTATCGGTCCTATACTGACTTTTGCACAAAATGCTAATAAATTATTTTACGGTAACGGCGATACTTTCATAGCGATCGGGTCAACCAATGACTCTACATATATGGAACCTACATCATTCTACGGGCAAAGCGTACGATGGGCAATAAAATCAAAGTCAAAAGGTAGTGTTCAGGAAGAGTTTATTAGATATAATGATAGTTCCTTTATTTATCTGCAATACGATTCTAGCGGATACAAAACGATGGAAGGCTTGCTGGCGTTAAACAGAAATAGAGTATTATACGATACTATACTAGTTCCTGATCTAGCAAAAGACCCAGATCTTTCAAAAGGGATAATGATGCAAGAATATCTTGCAAATTACCCTTTTGAAAAAACTGGCTACTGGACAGAACAAAAAGGAGATTCTGTCAGTCAAGGCGTATACGGTAATGGTAAAAGACAAGGCATATGGAAGCACGGGCGTTACAGGTTCGTACAAACATTTGGATTTGTGAACCGCGATATTTTTGTTCCTGAGAGCCTTAGCAATTATACTGATACATCGGTAATAGAAAATTTCATTCAGGATATATCCAGCCCTGCTATGCAGCGACTATTGTCACAAAACTGGCGATTGAATGATAGGAATAGCTCATATTCAAGTAGACACTATATTAGAACCGACGATGCTGATGCCAGAATCTGGGACCAGGGAAATGCTCCATTTCGATACCTTGTAAATGGTATTGTCGAACTAAAGGGTAGCAATCACCGCTTTAAAGTTGTATACATTTCAGATACGGAATTATATCTCCAACCATTGAACGAGAAATAGTTGTGTAGCAAAATTTTGAGGCCAAATAAAAGATAAAATCCCATATTCAACAATTTTATCTTCTCTACCAACGAGTTAGCAAATTGGATTTTAAAGCATGGTTGTTCCCCATGCTTTAATTACTTTTACCGCCAGAAAGAAATTTTACGTCGTTGTTGGATAATCAACAACAATAAAACACAATAGTATGGCTGAGGCCCTATGGAAAGGTTTGGTGCTGGGATTTATTCTTGCGTTATCAGTTGGACCGGTGATTTTCACCATTATTAAACAGAGTATTTTTAATGGACACGAAGGTGGATTTACCTTTGTAACGGGTGTGTGGATCAGTGACGTTTTGCTGGTTATTGTCAGTAACGGATTCTCAGAACTTGTGAAAGAGCTGCTGGAGTATAAACGGATGATAGGCTATGCCGGCAGCGTTTTTCTGCTTGGATTGGGTGTGTTCTATCTGTTTTTCAAGAAAGTGCAATCCATACCCACGGGTGCTAATGTCGTTATTAAACTAGGTAAAAAAGATTACACGCAGATTTTTTTGCAGGGATTCCTGATTAATACACTTAACCCCAACGTTATCATATTCTGGCTGGTAAATGCAACAGCTTTTGCTATTAGTCATACCATGCAACAGCGGATTATCATCTTTACCACCTGTATTGTTTTTAACATGCTGGCAGATTCGGCAAAAGTATTATTGGCAGGAAATCTTCGTCAGAAA
Organism: uncultured Terrimonas sp.; assembly: GCA_964604365.1. GTDB lineage: Bacteria > Bacteroidota > Bacteroidia > Chitinophagales > Chitinophagaceae > Agriterribacter. Next base: position 3,683 of record CAZRYS010000023.1, on the reverse strand, counting down.
TTGACAGCTTCTAATATTCTGTTGATCACCCGCATTTCGGGTGGTATCCTCATTGGCTTTGCCCTGGCACTAATCTATAGTGTTGCTTATTTAAGCGATAAAATTGCATAGCTAGTGTTGGCAATGTAATTTTACAACCAATACTAATAAGCGTAAGAATTATACAGAATGAAAATAGCACTGGCGCAACAGAATTACCATATTGGTAACTTCCTGAGCAATACTGAAAAAATTATAACCGCAATAAATACCGCCCGCCAACAAGGTGTTGATATTGTGGTGTTTTCTGAATTGAGTGTATGTGGTTATCCGCCCAGGGATTTTCTTGAATTTGACGATTTTATCAACCAGTGTTATGCGGCAATAGAAACCATTAAAGAAGCAACAGAGGGTATAGCCGTGATTATTGGGGCGCCGGAACGCAATCCGCAACCTCATGGCAAAGACTTGTTCAATGCCGCCTGGTTTTTATATAACAAAGAAGTTGTGGGTATTGCTCAAAAAACATTGTTGCCCACCTATGACGTATTTGATGAGTATCGATATTTTGAGCCGGCATTCGAATGGAATACCATCACCTTTAAAGGGAAAAAAATCGCTTTAACCGTTTGCGAAGACATCTGGAACCTGGGCGACAACCCGTTGTACCGGATTTGTCCCATGGATATACTGGTGAAACAAGAGCCGGATATCATGATCAATATTTCTGCGTCACCTTTTGATTATGATCACGACGAAGACAGAAAAGAAATCGCCCGGGCCAATGTGCTGAAATATAATCTTCCGTTGGTGTATTGTAATGCCGTGGGCTCACAAACAGAGATTGTGTTCGATGGTGGTAGTCTTGTTTATGACAAACAAGGCAACCTGGTAAAAGAGATGAAATGTTTTGAAGAAGATTTTGCCGTAGTAGCCCTGGATGATCTGGTTACCGGGGAAAAAGCAACAACGAAACCGGTTCATTATGCTACGACTGATAAAGAAATGCGGGTCTCCAAAATCAGCAATCCGGATGCGGTGATCGATTTTCTGGTTGCCGAAAATAATATCCGGCAGATACACCAGGCATTGGTGATGGGGATCCGGGACTATTTTTCAAAAATGGGCTTTAGCAAAGCTATTTTGGGTAGCAGTGGTGGGATTGATAGTGCAGTAGCGCTTGCGCTTGCCTGTGAGGCTCTTGGCGCAGAAAATGTGCGTGCCATTCTGATGCCGTCTCCATATTCCTCTTCCCATTCCGTTACCGATGCCGAAGCCTTAAGTAACAACCTGGGCAACCCCTATGATATTATACCGATTAAAAATGTATATGAAAGTTTCCTGGATACCCTAAAGCCGGTTTTCAATGATCTTCCTTTCAGTTTGGCAGAAGAAAATATTCAAAGCAGAAGCCGTGGTAATATTTTGATGGCGATTTCCAATAAGTTCGGCTACATTCTGCTGAACACTTCCAACAAAAGCGAATTAGCCACGGGCTACGGTACATTATACGGAGATATGGCCGGCGGGCTCAGCGTACTGGGAGATGTTTATAAAATGCAGGTATATGCTTTGGCAAGATATATTAACCGAAACGAGGAAATAATACCCACAAACATTATCACCAAAGCACCTTCCGCGGAACTACGCCCCAACCAAAAAGACAGTGATAGTTTGCCTGAGTATGAAATACTCGACAAAGTGCTCTACCAATACATTGAAAGAAGACAGGGTCCAAAAGAAATTATAACAATGGGGGTAGAAGCTACTTTGGTAAACAGAATACTTAAACTGGTAAACACCAACGAATACAAACGCAACCAGTTTTGTCCTATCATCCGGGTAAGCGCCAAGGCTTTTGGTGTAGGTAGAAGAGTTCCAATTGTGGGTAAATATTTAAGCTAATATTTGACACAAATTGAAATAAAAATTAGCCGCTTTTCCCGCTTAATTTTTGTAGTTTGCTCCCTCATCTGAAAAAGTAAGACAGGAATGAAAAGAAGAAATTTTATTGCTAATGCTTCTGCATTGGGTTTAGCTGGCGCATTACCTTCGGTCTCTTTTGCCAATTCAAAGTCACCCGCTCAAAAAAGATATCAAAAGGGACTTAGCCCTTGGCCGGTATGCCTGGATACAGCTACAATACGGCCGGCCTCGCTGGAAGATAAAGTGAAATTTGCTGCCAAAGCAGGGTACGATGCAATAGAGCCATGGGATGGGGAATTGGAAACGTATCAAAAAAATGGTGGAAACCTAAAAGATCTTGGGAAAAAAATAAAAGACCTGGGGATGTTTGTGCCTAGTGTTATTGGTTTATGGAATGCATTGCCGCCTACTAAAGAAGCTTTTGACAAATCGTTGATAGATACCCGGCGAAGGATGCAGATGGCCGCTGATATCGGGTCAGAACATATACAAACCATCCCCAATACAGTAGGCGAAAACTTTAACCAACAATGGGTGGCCGGCAGGTTCAGGGATATTATAGAAATTGGGCAAAAAGACTACAACCTTAAAGCGGCCTTGGTATTTGTAAAATACTTTCCGGTAAAAACACTGGGGCAAGCTGCGGGTATTGCATTAGATGCCAATCATCCGAATGCTATGATCATCCCGGATGTTTATCACATGTATATCAGCGAAGGTGGTTTTGAATCGCTGAAATTGCTGAAGGGCGAGATGATAGCAATTTTCCAGTTTAATGATGCACCAGCGTCTCCTGCACTTGCACAGTTAGGAGACGAACACAGGGTATACCCCGGTGATGGTATTCTGCCATTGCCGTCTATTTTTAAAGATTTAAAAGCCAGTGGTTACAAAGGTTGTATTTCGTTAGAAATGTACAACCCCGAATACTGGAAGCAAGATCATCAGCAGGTAGCCATTACCGGTTTACGGAAGACGCTGGAGGTTTTGCAGAAAGCTGGGGTGTAGCGTGTTTCTTGACGATCAGGAGAAATCTGCGCAGAGGACTAAAAAATACATATAGCTGTTGGATCTTCTTTAGTAATAATGCAACCGATAAAAGAATACAAATTTAGAAGCTGGTCTATTCTGTCCATCAATTTTTGGTTGTAGGTGGGGCAATCAAAACCATGTTTGCAGATCTTAATGATGGAGTAGGGTTGCTAGTTGCAGCTGTTCTTGTGTTTTTGTTAAGTTTTAATTTCTGGGCATTTTTGCTACATTTTTTATTTTCAAAATATAGTAGCCAAATCGTCTGGGTTGATAATGCTCTCTTTATAACATTATTACTTGGTCCTGTTTTTATTGTGTATTTTTTTACATCCTAATCATTTGACCCGGCTTTATGTATTGAGTTTTTTGAACTGTATCTACTTGCCAGCATCCTTGGTAGTCATCAATGTGCATGAAATTACTATAGCCGAGTATACAATAGCAAAGCAGTTGACCGAAGCGGTCGCCAAACGGCCGTACATCGTCTACGCCGGAGGCGAGACAGGTTATGGCGTGTGCTTTTGGGTTCGTTTTGCACAAGCAAAAAGAACGAAAAAATGGTAGAGAGCATAAGATTTATAGCAAATTGCAGACTTTGTGTGACTTAGGTTTTGCGTTATCATCGAAAACAGCGTTTACGTTTAATGAACTTAGGCTTTGACAAAAAAATCAAAATGTCTAACGCATAATCGCGGATCAATGCCGTTTAGTTAAGGTTTTTATTTAAACGGGATGAGATTTATTTC
>CAZRYS010000022.1:0-89431 GCA_964604365.1 uncultured Terrimonas sp. | reverse complement strand
GTGACCGCGTTAGGATTCAAACCTAAAACCTTCTGATCCGTAGTCAGATGCTCTATTCAATTGAGCTACGCAGCCATTTCCGTAATATCGGGCGGCAAAGATAGGATTGTCCATCAATAATGCCAAAAGAAATTGTTATTTCATGTGTCGGTTTTTATGGTGAGTATTGAATTTTTCCGTTCATCTCTGGTTTTATTACATTTGCTGATTACACATTCCACTTACTAAAGAATAATATTACAGAAAGATGAAAGCGCGGGTATTAAAAATCCATCAGAAAGATAATGTATTGGTAGCCTTAACTAACCTGAAAAAGGGTGAAATTATAGCACATGACGGCAATGATTATACATTGCTGGATGATGTGGAGGCGAAACATAAGTTTTTTATTACGGATTTGAATGCCGGTGAAGAAGTATATATGTACGGTGTGTTGGTGGGAAAAGTGCAGTTTGATGTACAACGGGGAAACCGGATGACGACAGACAATACTAAACATGCCTCAGATAGCTATGCTTACCGTGGTGTAAAATATGAATGGACAGCACCTGATGTATCAAAGTTTTCGGGGCGTACTTTTAACGGATATCATCGTAATGATGGTCGCGTAGGTACTGCCAATTACTGGCTTTTTCTGCCTACCGTTTTTTGCGAAAATCGCAACCTGGATGTAATTCGGGAGGCATTACACAATGAACTGGGATATGCAGTTACAGATAAATATAAATCATTTACAAAATACCTGGTGGATGCTTATAAGGAAGGGCAGGGGCTGGAAAGTGTGGATATAAGTGCTGTACAACCAGATCCAAAACAAAGGAGAGTATTTAAAAATATAGACGGGATTAAATTTCTCAATCATCAGATGGGCTGTGGCGGCACCCGGCAGGATGCCCAAACACTTGGTGAACTACTGGCAGCATATTCCGACCATCCGAATGTAGGTGGGATTACCGTATTGAGCCTTGGTTGTCAGAACCTGCAGGTACAGGATTACCTGAAATACCTGAAGGAACGTAATCCGGGATTTGATAAGCCACTATTGATTTTTGAACAACAGCAGTCGCAAAGTGAGGAGCAACTGGTATCTGAAGCGATCCGTAAAACATTTGAAGGTCTTACTGAATTGAACAAGCTGGAAAGGGCTCCTGCACCACTTTCTGAAATGGTGGTAGGGGTAAAATGTGGCGGAAGTGATGGATTTAGCGGTATATCGGCTAATCCGGCTGTGGGTTACTGTGCCGATCTGTTGGTAGGATTAGGAGCGAAGGTACTTTTGGCAGAATTTCCTGAGCTGTGTGGCGCCGAACAGGAGTTGGTAGATCGGTCGGTAGATGAAGTTACTGCTAACAAATTCATCCGGCTGATGCGGGATTATGATGAAATGGCGCACAAAGTTGGTTCCGGATTCCATGCAAATCCTTCTCCTGGCAATATCAAGGATGGGTTGATTACGGATGCAATAAAGTCTACTGGCGCTGCTAAAAAGGGTGGTACTTCTCCTGTAGTAGATGTGTTGGATTATACGGAAAGGGTAAGAAAACCGGGCTTAAGTCTGGTATGTACCCCCGGAAATGATGTGGAAGCTACTACCGGTAAAACGGCATCAGGCTCTACGCTTATATTATTTACCACTGGATTGGGTACCCCCACAGGGAACCCCGTATGTCCTACGATAAAAGTGTCTACTAATTCGTCGTTGGCCAAACGTATGGGCGATATCATTGATATAGATACGGGTTCCATTATAGAAGGTGAAAAAACGATTGAACAGGTAGGGGAAGAAATTCTGGAATATTGTATAAAAGCAGCTAGTGGTGAAGTCATCCCGAAAGCGGTGCAATTGAACCAGGACGATTTTATCCCCTGGAAGAAAGGGGTTTCGCTGTAAAAGCTGGTGAAATAATAAAAAATGCCTGATTAGTTTCAGGCATTTTTTATTTATATATAGCACAACAGTATTGTTAAACCCGTTTTCAATGCCGTTTAGTTAAGGTTTTTATTTAAACGGGATGAGATTTATTTCAAAACGTTCAGTAATTGTTCTTCGATACTTTTTGCGGAAAAAGTATCCAAAAGCCGCCGGGGAATTATTACACCCAATTCCCCGGAACGCCCTGATTAGGCTTTTGCACTACTGTAGCCTCAACTATAAACCTCTGAATAAAAAAGATTTGCAAAACTTCATAAGACTGATATTTCCCTACTTATTTTTGGATAATTGTTCAGCACAAAGCTATTTGTGCTTAACTAAACGGCATTGAGTTTGGGTTCAATAGAGAGTAAGTGTTGACAACACCTTAACCTCAAAATGGGCTCTGCACGGAAACTTGGAAAGAATTGGTATTTATTATCGTATACCTAATGTTTTCATCCATTAACTTCGCTCTTTGATTCATATGAAAAAAGACAACAAGATAGTTATAACTGGTGCCGCTGGCTTTATTGGCAGTTGTATGGTTGGGTACCTGAATGAACAGGGCTTTGAAAACCTCGTGCTGGTAGACGAATTCGACAGAGCCGATAAGGTACCTAATCTTGAAGGAAAAAAGCACCTGGAAAAGGTAGATCGGGATGCTTTTTTTGATTGGTGCGAGGATAGTAAGACGGAGATAGCATTCGTCCTGCACCTGGGCGCTCGCACCGATACCACAGAATTTGACTATGCTGTTCACGAACGGTTGAACTATGAGTATTCGCAGGATATTTGGAACACTTGTGTGGTTCATAATATTCCATTGATTTACGCCTCCTCTGCTGCTACCTATGGAGCCGGCGAATGGGGCTACGCGGACGATCACGCATTGTTGGAAAAGCTGGCGCCCTTGAATCCTTATGGCATTTCTAAAAATGAGTTCGATAAATGGGCGATTCGGCAACATAGCGCACCACCTTTCTGGGCTGGGCTCAAATTTTTTAATGTATATGGTACTAATGAATATCATAAAGGACGCATGGCTAGCGTAATATTCCACTCTTTTAACCAAATACGCAAAAACGGCTTCGTGAATTTGTTTAAGTCACATAAGCCCGCTTATAAAGACGGAGAGCAATTGCGGGACTTTGTATACGTAAAAGATGTGGTGTCTGTTTGTTACTGGCTGATGGAAAATCGGCCTGCTTCTGCCATTTATAACCTTGGTACCGGAAAAGCCCGCAGCTTTTACGACCTTGCAGCCGCTACTTTTACCGGGGCGGAACAAGCGACGGATATCCGTTTTATAGACATGCCGGAAGATATTCGGGAAAAATATCAGTATTTTACAGAAGCAGATATGACCAAACTGACGAATGCAGGGTATACAAAACCATTTTATAGCTTGGAGGAAGGAGTAGTTGATTATGTAAAAAACTATTTGAATCAACAACAATATTATTAAAGCACCCGGTGCTACAAACACAGCAGAATGAATAAGAAAATAGCCATTATTGGTGGTGGAAATTTGGGGTCAGCAATCGCAGAAGGACTTATACAAAGCGGCTTTGTGCAACCAGGACAGATTCTGATTACCAAACGTAATATAAAAACCCTGGCAAAGTTGGAAGAAAAAGGCGTGTTGGTAAGTGATGACAATACGGAAGCAATAAAATTTGCAGACCTGGTGATATTAGCTATCAAACCCTTCCAGGTGGATGATGTGCTGAGTAGTTTACAATTGCTGTTTGATGAAAATCGGCATGTACTGGTCTCCGTTGTAACGGGGGTATCCATATCGCAAATACACAAGGCCCTTAACAAAAAAATTTCTACCGTAAGGGCTATGCCCAACACTGCTATCGCTATCCAGCAAAGTATGACCTGTATTAGTGCCCGGGACGTTAGTTCGCAGCAGCTTGAGTACGTGAAAGAAATATTTAACCAATTGGGAAAAGTGGTGGTAATAGAAGAAAAATTGATGAATGCGGCTACCGTACTGGCAGCCTGTGGTACTGCCTATGCGCTCCGCTACGTAAGGGCGAACATTCAGGGCGGCATAGAAATAGGGTTTGATGCTAACACCGCTAACTTGATTGCTGCTCAGACTGTGAAAGGAGCGGTTGAGCTGTTGCTCCAAAAAAATACTCATCCCGAACAGGAAATTGATAAGGTAACAACGCCTAAAGGTTGCACCATTGCCGGACTGAACGAAATGGAGCACCAGGGATTCAGTTCATCACTGATAAAAGGTGTGATCGCCAGTTACGACAAAATTTCAGCCGATTCGTGAAAATCGTCCTTTTTGATAATAGCCGGCGGCATTTGCTCTACCCTTTCACTTATACGAAACCGGTAGCGGCGTTACTTTTCGGTATGTACAACAATCTTATCCGCTGGCAAAAGGCTACCGGATTGGAGACCTATGCTTTAACCGAATCTTATCTGCAGCCGGGATGGGAATTGCCAACGAACGAAGAGGTTTTGTTGATAGATGCATCTGTGATGCCGGATGCTGCCTTGATGAATGCTATTTTTCAACTTCAAGCCGGACAGTCTCTTTTATATAAGGGCGAACTGATTGCCGGCAGCGTAAAACAATTTCAGAAACAGGCTATTACCAGGGATTTTTTTTTGAAGCATGATGATTATACACAAGCTATTACACAGCTGACTTATCCCTGGCATATTTTTCAGAACAACGCTGCCATGATTTTGGCAGACTATCACACCTTAGAATTGAATAGTAGAACACCTTCCACTTCCAATAGCATCACGAATCTTTCGAATGTTTGGTTGGGAGAGCATGTAAAAATGGAACACTGTATCATTAATGCATCGGCGGGACCTGTGATTATTGGTGACAATACAACAGTGCTTGAAGGCTCACTGATATATGGACCATTTGTGGCTGGACAAAATACTGTGATAAAAGCCGGAGCCAGGATATATGGTGGCAGCATCGGCAACTATTGTACAGTAGGAGGGGAGGTAAAGAACAGCGTTATTATGCACTATAGTAATAAAGCACATGATGGATATCTCGGTGATGCGGTTGTTGGCGAGTGGTGCAATCTGGGCGCTGGTACCAGCAATTCCAATGTGAAAAATGATGCTTCTAATATTATAATGGAGATAGAAGGAAAAAAGATCAACGTAGGATTGAAATGTGGATTGCTGATGGGAGACTATAGCAGGAGTGCTATTAATACTTCCTTCAATACAGGTACTATTGTAGGGGTATCCTCTAGTGTTTTTGGTGCAGGCTTAACGCCTAAAAAACTTCCAAATTTTACCTGGGGCTTTTCAGAGCGCTATCAACTGGAAAGGGCTAAAAAACATATAAATAACTGGAAGGTACTGAAGCAGCAATCCCTTACAACATACGAAGCACAGGTGCTGGATTATTTGTATGAAAAATTGTAATCCGTGTAATAATTACTTTCCATAGTTGATAAGTCTTAAGAATTCTTGTTCACGCAAAGATGCAAAGGAGCGCTAAGTATGCAAAGTACAAACATCGTCTTAGCGTTCTTTGCGAGAAAAAAAAATTGCCGCGAATGCACGAATGACTCTTCGGTGTAATAATTACTTTCAATAGTCGATAAGTCTTAAGAATTCTTGTTCACACAAAGATGCAAAGGAGCGCTAAGTATGCAAAGCACAAACATCGTCTTAGCGTTCTTTGCGAAAGTCTTTGCGATCTCTGCGAGAAAAAAATATAGCCACGAATACAACAATGTCCTATTCGTGGCTATTACCTCAGAGTTTAAATCTTATTCCGGCATATATCATTCTTCCCAGCACTGGTCCCCAGGTCATAGAACCATCAAAATAGGGTCCAAAGGGGTTTTGAGCATCGATGATAGCATACCGCTGGATAAAGTTAGTCAGGTTTTCGCCGCCCACATATGCCTCAAACGAAGGACTGAATGCTTTGCTGACCTGTGCCGCCATTTGTATAAATGAAGGCGAGTAAGCGGCCATCCGGTGTCCTGTGGGGTTAAGACCTGTAGCCGGCAGCCTCTTTTGACTCAACCATTGCAGGGTGTAATCGAATTTCCATTTATCAGTCGTTTCGTAAGCCAGGTTCACAAAAGCCCGATGTTTGGCTACGAATGGTTTTTCAAGCAGGTTACCACCATAGGTCGTCTTCACATCCAGCCAACGATAAGCCAATCGCACATCAAATTTCTTTAATGGCTGGTAGTTCAATTCTGCCTGAAAACTGTTGGAGTAAGATTTGCCGTCCAAATTATAAAACTGTATCACTTGTGGATGAGCATCGTAATCCACCACCGTTTGTGCCGTAAAATCAGTTCTGTACAAATCCAGGGCGATGCTTCCCTTACGATTGTTCAATGTGAAATTATGAATGAAATTCAAACCGTAATTCCAGGCCTTTTCAGGGTTTAAACCATAACCATATTGGTTAGACGGATTGGTTATTTGCAGTTGGCGGGAGCTTACAAACACGCCTGCATTTTCTGCTAATATATTAGCCACTCTATAACCAGACCCGGCACTGAAACGCAGGTTCGTTTCCGGAGTAAAATCGTATTTCAGGTGTACCCTCGGTGTGGTAACCACGCCATACAAGTTATGTTTGTCAACTCTTAGTCCCGCAATAGCGGTAAATTTTTCGGGATAGGTATAAGTGTATTCAAAGAAAGCACCGGGTATAATTTCATTCCTGGAAAAATGATGAATACGGAATTGTTCGTTGTAGTTCTCATAGTTAAAACTCAGTCCGGTTTTGTATTTATGATTGGTATTGCTGATGATGTCCTGGTAAATAAAGTTGGCATAAAACGTCTTTTGTTTCCCAGTGTATTCAGACAGTCCGTAGTAGGCATCGTTTTTGTACTGATTAGCCGTTAGTATCAATCCCAGACTTTTGAATTTGTATTGTGGAAATACATATCCCAGTTTTCCGGTAGCAGTAAATTGTTCTGCATTTAGTCCCAAACCATAATGGTTGGTTGTAAGTCTATCGGTTTTTTTATCGAAATCAAGTTGGCCGCCGGTCCTGTTATCGTTAAGGTATTTGATGGCAAATTGCGCTACCCAGCCATTTTCGTTCATATACTTCCAACGATTGATCAGGTTGATCTGCCTTCCTAAAGGCATATCGAGAAAACCATCTTTATTGAAATCGTTTTTCATAGTAACACCGTTCACGTGTGTGAGCAATGCCGTACTCCAATTATCGTTCAGACGATGAGCGGTGTTGATATTGGCTTCCAGGCGCCCCATATTGTTACCATATACATTCACATATAGTTTTTCGGAATCATCCGGCTTCTTTTCTTCCACATTTATTTGTCCGGCTATGCTTTCGTATCCGTTTACGACCGAGCCAATCCCTTTTGTTACGTTGATATTCTCTATCCATGGACCCGGAATAAACGTAAGTCCGTAGCTGCCGGACAGTCCCTTTATTTCCGGTGCATTCTCGGTAAGTAATTGGGTATAGTTGCCCGATAAACCCAGCAACTGTATCTGCTTAAAACCTGTTACCGCATCGCTATAACTAACATCCACAGACGGACTTGTTTCAAAGCTTTCAGAGAGGTTACAACAAGCAGCTTTGCTCAATTCTTTTGAACCCAACTGCAGGGTATTTAAGGTGCTGAAAGTAGATACCCGGGTCATATTGTTTTTAGCCAGGATCACTACTTCCTTCAGCTTTCCCGACTCTGCATTCTTCAACACTATCGTCAGGTTTTCGCCACTGTTCAGGTTGATGGTGTCTGGCGAAAATCCGGTATAACTGATCGCCAGTAAGGCGGGTATATCGGTAGTGATGGTAAAAACGCCGGCACTGTCTGTTACGCCATATTCCTGCGAATGCAAATTACTGATAGTAGCAAAGGGAATCGGATTGAACTTTCCCTTGTTGGTTTCCTCTAATACAACGCCCGTAATGGTTTTACGTTCCTTTTCCGCAGCCTGAGTTCCTAATGTTCTATAGAGGCAGCAATCCGGCAGTTTATTGTACACTTTATCGCTGGCCTTATATTCACCATTGTCATGACCTGCATCGGCAATTTTCTGCTGTATTTTTTCCTGACTGGTTTTAGTGGCATCAAATGTCACGGTAAGCACATGTGTATCCAGACTCCAGTTAGCTGAAGTGGCTTTCGCATCTTTTGCCGCTTTTTCTATCCGTTGTTTACACATGCCACAATCGCCCGATACAGGGAAGGAAACTCTATTTATCGGATCACTACTGTTCTGCATTGGTTCTGCATCCTGTGTCTTTGAATTGGTATGTGCTTCAGCATCTCTGTAGTGGCAACAGTCTGGTAGTTTATTGTAGACCTTATCAGAGGCTTTATAGGTACCATTATCATGACCTGCTTCTGCTATTTTCTGTTGTATTTTTTCCTGACTGGTTTTTGCCTGGTCAAAAGTAATAGTGAGGATATGTGTCTCTGCATTCCAAGTGGCGGAAGAAGCATTGGCATCCGTTGCCGCTTTTTCGATTCTTTGTTTACACATATTGCAGGCACCGGATACAGCAAAGCTTACTTCTTTTGCAGCAGTATGTTGTATGTTTTCAGCGTGTACATTTCCGTCTCTGTAGTGGCAGCAGTCTGGTAGTTTATTGTAGACCTTATCAGTGGCTATGTATTCGCCATTGTCATGACCTACCGCAGCAATTTTCCGCTGTATTTTCTCCTGGTTGGTTTTTGCTTCATCAAAAGTAATAGTGAGGATTTGTGTCTCTTCATTCCAATTGGCTGTAGAAGCTTTGGCATCTTTTGCTGCTTTTTCGATTCTTTGTTTGCACATACCGCAGTTACCGGATACGGAAAAGCTTGCTTCTTTAGTAGTTTGTGCCAATAGCCATAAGGGAGCCACCAGCAATATTAAAGTGATGTATTTATACATGATAAATGATTTAATAGAGAATAATTAATAACGAATGGTTAATAACGACTCTATATCAAATCCGGAAATTATTATGCAAAATGGTACGATCCAGCACCAGTGGCGGCGGTAAATTATGGTACTGTGGGTGCAGTTGTATATGTTGATACGCACCGGTAAAATTATAAAGAAATAACGGAGTTGCTTCGGCTACAAACAGTTCAAAATTGTAATCCTGCTGTAGAACCGGTTGCTGCTCAGAAACTATTTTTAAAGTAACAGCATCATTTTGGCAGCAGTCTTCGCCGCCTTCCATTTCCATCTCCATGCCACATTCATCCACCTCTTCTACCTTCACAGACACTTTCACGTCTGTAAGGTCTCCACAGCAATACAAATAGTTTATGCTCAGCCCGAAGCTGGCAACACCATAAACCATTAATAATATGACTAAGAGTCCTTTTTTCACAACTACAAAGATATATGCTTCCGGTGAAATTTGAAATAGGAAATGAACGAACCGGATAGCTTTAACATTTAGGGGCTATTGGTGGGCGTCTTACCCGCATAGGAATTTAATTCAATCAATTCAAAGCGATTTCCCCAGGGATCACGAAAAAAGAGCCGGTCTCTATTTTCAATTTTTGCAGCGTATGACAATTCTAAACCAGCCTTTTGGAGGTGTAATTTTGCTTCTTCCAGGTTTTTGACCGTAAATGCTGCATGCCTGTTAGATAAATGGGTTGTTTCGTCCTCTTCCCTAATATGCAATTCGATATCACCGATTTTAAACCAGCAGGCATTATTGGGATGGTTGCCCGGAACAGGCGCCAAACCTATTACTTCTTCGTAAAACCGGACCGCATTTTCCTTTTCCCCGGTAGGAACCGTAATAAGAAAATGGTGAAGTGTTTTGAATGCTATCATTTTTATTACTCATTTGGATGTTCAAGTGGAAGATAAAGACTTTTCTAACCATGTACAGCAAAATATGCTTGTCAAAATACCCTGAAATGTGTTTTTATATTGATTGCTTAGGAGGAACTGAAACATTGTTGGGCGTTACAATAAAAGCAATGGGTAAAGAAGTAGGCAATTGCAGTACTAGATTTTTCATGCTATAGTCGGCAAAATCCTAAACATACATTTGGCAAACTAACTTTATCTTTAGAAGTACTTTCTTCATGGTATGAAAAACATTGTTATACTATCTCTAATACTAGTTGCTGCTGGTTGCGGAAGTGCCGAGTCTAAAGTGGATGCTGTAAGTAAGGCGACTCCGCTGTCAAGCGATACGAGTCTTCATTTGTATCTGACGTTTGACGATGGTCCCTTACAGGGGAGTACACATGTAGACAGCGTGGCTCTTAACGAAAAAATTAAAATCAGCGTTTTTCTCGTGGGTGAGCATGCAGAAAGAAATAAAGCAGCCCTGGAACTATACAGGAACAATCCTTTTATTGATATCTACAATCATAGTTATACCCACGCAAATAATAAGTATGAAGCTTTTTACAGTCAGCCGGAAAGTGTGCTGGCAGATATCCAAAAGAATGAGGAGGCGTTAAACCTGCATCGTAAAATTGTACGATTACCCGGGAGAAACATCTGGCGATTGGGAGCAAGAAAAAGAAACGACGAGCAGAGTGGGGCAGTGGCGGCAGATCTTTTGGCTGCAAACGGTTTTAGAGTAGTAGGATGGGATATTGAATGGCAACACAAGCCTGATGGAGCCCCCCTGCAGACCGTGAAAGAAATATTTATACAATTGACAGACAGATTCGTTTCGGGTAAGACTTTTACCAGTAATCACCTCGTTTTATTGCTGCACGACGAAATGTTCGGTAAGAACTGGGAGGAGAGCGAATTAAAACAATTGGTGGATACGATAAGAGGAAATAATCGGATTATTTTTGAACATATAAAGTCTTATCCGGGAATTGACTGATGCCTTAAAATGGTACTATTATGATTTGTTTGATAGTGGACGATAATGAAATAGCCCGGGCAACTATGCGGCAGTTAGCAGGGCAGATAAAAGACCTCGATGTGGCAGGCGACTTTGCCAGTGCTATGGAGGCTTATAACTTTTTGCAGGATCATAAGATTGATCTGTTACTGCTGGATATTGAAATGCCGGGAATGACTGGATTGGAACTGACAAAAAATATAGCCAGACCGTCTCCCTTTATAATTTTTACCACTTCCAAAAAGGAATACGCTGTTGAAGCCTTTGAGTTGAATGTAGTTGATTATGTGGTGAAGCCTGTTACACCTTCCCGGTTTTTACAGGCAATAGAAAAGGTGAGGGAAATTAGAGATACAAGGACGGAAGTGGTGAAAATGGAGCCTGACGAATTTATTTTTATTCGGGATTCCAATATTATCCGGAGGTTGAAAATGGATGACATTTTGTATGCCGAAGCCATGGGGGATTATGTGAAATTGCACCTCCCCCAAAAATTTTTTGCTATTCATACCACTTTAAAGGCGGTGGAGGAACGGCTACCTGTATCAAAATTTATCCGCGTTCATCGCTCTTATATTGCAGCATTGGGCAAAATTGATGGTATACAGGATGGGGCCCTCATTATCAATGGCAAATCGGTTCCGGTAGCCGACGCCTACAGAACTACATTAAACAAACGGTTGAATATTCTTTGAATTCGACTATTAAAAAAGGCTGTTTACCTATTGTTTTGACCTGGTTATCTAAATGTTGGCTTTTTTTGTTGCTTTCATAAGTAGCTTGAGACCGATATTTCTACTCCCTTTGAATCGACAAACATGATACCCGTACGAATTATAATTTTTGCTATCCTCACTTTATTTTTGATTATCTTGAGTTACCTTTTGCTGGAAGTACTTGATAAGCGTTCTGGCAAATTACTGGTGAGTATTATTGTTATATTGATAATTGTTGATGTTATATTGCTTGGAAAAGCATTTATCAGAATAACAGGTTCCAGAAACAATAGGAAATAAACTGTTCTTCAATTAGATATATCCATGAATTGGTATATCCGTTTCATTCTGCTTGTGGTGTTTATCGGTGCCGTACTCATTATTGTAGTACTTCAATTCAATTCTGGCAGGAGTATCAGCAGTCTTATCGGTAGTAATCAAAAAATGCTTAGTGATTTCGATGTAAAAGCCGATCTCAATGAGCTGAAGGGCAATATAGTGGTATTGGAAAGTAAGGTTAGGGGACTTATTATTTCCGGACACGTTGGTAATACCGAGTATTTGGAATTTGAGTTGGATAAAGTTAGCAAGGCTATTAAGCAACTCGACAAAAGCAGGTTTGACGCAAGCGTTTATCCATCCCTCGATGTTTTGAGGCGTTTAGTAAACGAAAAAATTAAATTTAACCAACAAATACTCGATACTTTTCGTTTTCGGGGAAAAGTACCAGCGGAGAAGATCATCAATGCCGGGAAAGGATTTATTATCGCTGATTCGATATTTGCAGTGGTGGAAAAAATAAATGAAATCCACCGGCATAGGCTCACCGGGCTAATTGATGCAGCTGACGCTGACGGAAGAAAGGCAAAAAATATGGGTACTTTAATGGCCATTATAGCCATACTGGCTTCTGTATTTACCTTTTCATACGCATTGCTTAAAGTAAGTCAGCAGCAAAAGCTTATTGAAATGCTGAACATATCCGAACAGAAAGCGTTGAAAGCGGGACAGGCGAAAGAGAACTTTCTTTCCAACATGAGTCATGAGATACGAACCCCACTCAATGCTATCCTGGGCTTCACCAATTTACTTTCTAAAAAGAAACTGGACAGAGAATCTGAAACTTACGTAGCTACTATTTATAATGCGGGGGAAAACCTGATGGCGATCATCAATGATGTGTTGGACTCTTCAAAACTGGAAGCTGGAATGATGCGGATTGAAAATGTGTCTTTTAGTATTAACGATGTTGTAAACTCTGTGGCGAGTATGTTTGGGCAGAAGGCAGATGGTAGCATACTTCAGTTCAAAGTGGAGATAGACACCGGCTTACCGATGGTTTTGTCTGGAGACCCGGTGCGATTAACACAGATCCTTGTAAACATTCTAAGCAATTCATTCAAGTTTACTAAGTCTGGCGTAATATTCCTTAAAGTGCGTACAGTATCGGAAGAGGAGGATAAGACGGTCGTATCTTTTACAGTCAGCGACACAGGCATAGGAATAGAGGCGGATAAAGTTGAGAGGATTTTTGAGCGCTTTCAGCAGGCTGAAGACTCTGTAACCAGAAAATATGGGGGTACAGGGCTAGGGTTGTCAATTGTGAAAGAATTGGTGGAATTGCAGAATGGGACGATAACCGTGCAAAGTATACCGGGAGTGGGAACCGATTTTTCTTTTGTTATTCCCTATTATAATTATAAGGAATTACATGTTGCTCGTGGCGTACAAACAGCTCAAATTGCGGATAATAAACTAGCTGGTGTAAACGTGTTGGTAGTAGAGGACAATAAAGTAAATCAAGCGCTTCTGAAACACATATTCAGCAGGTGGGGACTATCAGGCAAGTTTGTTGCTAACGGCAAGGAAGCGTTAGCCGAGTTGGAAAATAATACGTATCAGTGTATTTTAATGGATATACAAATGCCTGAAATGGATGGATATACAACCTCCAGGCAAATTAGAAAAGATCTTCAGTTGCGCACACCGGTAATTGCTATGACGGCTCACGCGATGGCAGGAGAGAGAGAAAAGTGCATTCGTAGTGGAATGAATGATTATATTTCGAAACCGATTGATGAGAACGTTTTGTATGAGCTGATTATACAGTATACCTCGCAAACACCGCTCTCCCAACCTGCCGGTCGGCAGATCAATGCAGAAAATAAGTTTCAGGTTATTGACCTGGGTTATATGAATAGTATTGCGCAGGGAGATATTGGCTATAAAAAACTGGCAACCAGATTGTTTTTGGAAGCAGTGCCAGAAGAATTAAATGGGATGAGGGAGAAACTGCTGAAAGGGCATTTAGATGATTTTCGTTTTTTGGTACACAATTTCAAAACAACCGTTTCTGTAATGGGCTTAGACAAGTTCATCGGTCCGTTGCTGGATCTTTTGGAAAATCAATCATCCCCAACGCAAGATTTACCGGCACTTTTCGAAGAAGTGACAAACTACAGTCATTTGGCACTGGCAGAAGCAAGGGAACTATCGTTATTGCTGGAGGTTACAGAAACCTAAAAAAACAGCCACTTCAGGTTAAGAAGTGGCTATTACTCAAAGCCCCGACCAATAAACGTCAACAGTATATAATACTTATTTTATCTCGGAGAAATAATAGACTTCTCCATTTTGGGGTACATGCAACACAATCTTTTTGCCTTTTCCGGATAACTCAACAAAATAGCTGTCTTCGTCTTCAAATTGCGAACCATACAATAACATGTCGTTAGGATTTGATTCATTGTCGTCGTAAAAAATGACCCTGTCCACTGTATAGTCTTTGTAGTGTTTTGCAATATCTTTTTGAGCTGATGCAGGGATATCGGATAGTTGAGCAGGGGTGACGGTGCCAACCAACTGGGCATTGTAGTCGTAAAACGCTTCCGTTAATTTTCCAGCTTTGTTAAATGTTGCTTTGTCAAAATAGCCGCTACGCGACCACTTTACTTCAATGTTACCAAAGTCAGAAATAAATTGTTGTTTACTTTGGTAGCTTACGTCGTTTCCTTCCAGTTTTTTAAGTGTTATCCTATCTTTTTTCTTTTCTGAACGAACTTTTGACTCTTGTTTATCCAGTTGTTTAATGTCGCTTTTTAGCTGTTGTTCAGATTGCGCGGACAGTGTATTGATGGCAAATAACATTGCTACACCGGTTACAATTAAAGTTTTCATTGTATTTGTTTTTTGTGTTTGTTTTTTAATAACACCCCAAAACTACAGCCGCTGCTCAGGGAGATTCAGGGGCAATAGCCCGAATGGCAAATCCTGTCGTTGAAAAAGGAAAATGCTTACCTGAACTGTTTTGTGTTTAAAGTTTGTTAACAGCAAACTGCGTTATATTCGCAGTGTAAAACAATCATAATGAAATATATATTAATATTCATAGGGTGTTTAATGGTCGTAAATACGCAAGGGCAATTGGTTACATCTGTATCAAATCCCGTTGATTGGGTTAGCCCCCTGATGGGCACGGATTCCAAGCATAGTCTTTCTAATGGTAATACCTACCCGGCTATAGGCTTGCCTTGGGGAATGAATATCTGGACGCCTCAAACGGGCAAAATGGGCGATGGATGGCAGTATCAGTATAGTGCAGATAAAATTAGAGGTTTCAAACAAACGCATCAGCCTTCCCCATGGATGAATGACTACGGCCAATTCAGCATCATGCCGGTTACGGGCACACTCAAGTTTACAGAAGAAGACCGGGCAAGCTGGTTTAGCCATAAATCTGAAATAGTAAAACCATATTATTACAGCGTTTACCTGGCAGATCACGATGTAACAACCGAGTTTACGCCTACAGAACGGTCAGCGATGTTTAGGTTTACCTTCCCCGAAACAGATAGTGCTTTTATAGTGATTGATGCCTTTGATAAAGGTTCATATGTGAAAATATTACCCGCAGAAAGAAAAATCATTGGTTACAGCACCCGTAATAGTGGTGGCGTGCCGGAAAATTTTAAGAATTATTTCGTCATTCAATTTGATAGAGCCTTCAGCAACGCTGCCACTTTTAATGGTGACACACTTGAAAAAACAAAATTGGAAATAAAAGACAATCATGCAGGTGCCGTAGTGGCGTTTAAAAGCTACCGGAAAGGTGACCAGGTAATTGCTCGGGTAGCGTCCTCGTTTATCAGTCACGAACAGGCGGAAATAAATTTAAGAGAACAAAAGGACGACAACTTTGATGTTTTAAAGAAGCAAGGAAGAGATATATGGAATAAAACTTTAAGCCGGATTGAAGTAGAAGGTGGCACCATCGATCAGGTGCGTACCTTTTATTCAACTTTGTATAGAGCGGTTTTCTTTCCTAATAAACTTTATGAGAAAGATGCTTCTGGAAAAATCGTTCACTATAGTCCACATACGGGGACGGTGTTGCCTGGCTATTTATTCGGCGGTACCGGTTTCTGGGATACTTTTCGTGCCTTGTACCCATTTTTAAACCTGGCTTATCCTTCTATCAATAAAGAGATGCAGGAGGGGTTAATTAACAATTTTAAAGAAGGAGGCTTTTTGCCGGAATGGAGTAGCCCTGGCTATCGGCCGGTGA
Organism: uncultured Terrimonas sp.; assembly: GCA_964604365.1. Classification (GTDB taxonomy): domain Bacteria; phylum Bacteroidota; class Bacteroidia; order Chitinophagales; family Chitinophagaceae; genus Agriterribacter. The sequence goes on along the minus strand of CAZRYS010000022.1, from coordinate 73,391 downwards.
TGATTGGCAACAACTCCGCATCAGTAGTTTCTGATGCTTATATCAAAGGATTGAGAGACTATGACATTAATACCCTGTACAAAGCTTTGCAACACGGTGCCAATAATAAAGGTCCCAATGGGACGGGTAGGGAAGGAGTGGAGTATTATAACAAACTGGGCTATGTGCCTTATGATGTAAAAATAAATGAGAATGCGGCACGCACACTGGAATATGCGTATGATGATTTTACTATTTATCAACTGGCAAAAGCACTCAATCGACCCAAAGAAGAGCAGAAATTATATGCTCAACGTGCGCAAAACTATCGGAAATTATTTGATCCTGAAACCAAACTGATGCGGGGCAAGAATCAGGATGGAAGCTTTCAGAAGCCATTTAATCCCTTTAAATGGGGCGATGCATTTACAGAAGGGAATAGCTGGCATTATTCCTGGAGCGTATTTCACGATATTAAGAGCCTGTCGGATTTGATGGGTGGTAGAGCTTCCTTTGTGAAAATGCTGGATTCTGTGTTTGTAATGCCACCCGTGTTCGACGATAGCTATTATGGATTTGTCATTCATGAAATAAGAGAAATGCAGATAGCGAATATGGGACAATATGCTCACGGTAACCAGCCCATTCAGCATATGCCATATTTGTATAATTATGCCGGAGAGCCCTGGAAGAGCCAGTATTGGGTGCGGGAAACCATGGAGCGGATGTATAAACCCACGCCAGATGGTTATTGCGGCGACGAAGACAATGGACAAACCTCTGCCTGGTATGTATTTTCGGCCTTAGGGTTCTATCCTGTATGTCCGGGAACAGATCAGTACGTATTGGGAACTCCTTTATTTAGGAAAGCGACCATTCACCTCGAAAATGGGAAGCAATTTGTAATTAGTGCACCGGCGAATAGTATAGAGGCAAAATATATACAAACCCTGAAATTGAACGGCAAACCACATGATAAGAACTGGATTAGTCATTCAGAAATCATGAAAGGGGGTAATATGGAGGCTGAAATGAACATCGTCCCCAACAGGACCAGAGGTGTTTCAGACGACGCCTATCCATACTCGTTTTCTTCAAGTCCTGACGCCGAAATCTTAAAATAAAGTCGAAATTTGATTATTGAATGGTCAAAAAAGCCTCTATTTAGTATATTTTGTATTCATTTACATTTCAAATCAATAGATGTTCTTAACTTAATGCCAAATTTTTAACGAGATGAGTCATAAATCACAAACTAATTCGAAATCCCGGCGGAAATTCATCCGAAACAGTTCGCTTGCAGCAGCCAGTTTTTTTATTGTACCACGTCATGTTATTGGTAGAGGTCATATTGCTCCGAGCGACAAATTGAATATTGCTGGTATTGGTGCCGGTGGAAAAGGTACGAGCGATTTAACGTCGTTTGCAAAAAGTCCGAAAGTAAATATAGTTGCCCTGGTAGATGTGGACGACAGGCAGGCGGTAAAATCCAGAGAAAATTTTCCCAAAGCAAAATATTACAAAGATTTCAGGGAAATGCTGGCGAAAGAAAAAAACAACATCGATGCATGTTCTATTTCTACACCAGACCATACACATGCTGTAGCCACATTAGCAGCTATGCAGTTGGGGAAACATGTGTACACTCAAAAACCCTTAACACACGACATTTATGAAGCCCGTATTTTAGCGGAAGCGGCTAAAAAATATAAAGTGGTAACCCAAATGGGTAACCAGGGTGGATCTGGAGATGGTGTAAGAAGAATGAAGGAAATATACGACGCCGGTTTAATCGGAGACATCGTGGAAGCACAAGCTTGGACCAATCGTCCTATTTGGCCGCAAGGTATTGCTAAGCCAACAGGCAGCCATCCTATTCCTTCGGAATTGGATTGGGATCTGTGGCTGGGTACTGCTCCCAAAGAAACGTTCAATCCCGCTTACCTGCCATTCAATTGGCGCGGCTGGTGGGCGTATGGAACAGGAGCATTGGGTGACATGGCCTGTCATATTATGGATCCTATTTATCGTATTCTGCCAATCGATTTCCCGTCTTCTGCAGAATGTAGCATCGCCAACCAATGGAGTGGCATGAATCAGGAATCTAACTTTACAGATAGCTGTCCTACCTCTTCTATTATCCACCTGGAGTATCCACGTAAAGATGGAAAAGGTACGTTGAAAGTATCCTGGTATGATGGCGGTTTACTACCTAACAGACCCGATGAACTGAAACCCGAAGAAGAGTTTGGAAACTGGGACGGTGGTGTATTGTTTATAGGAACAAAAGGCAAATTGTTGGCTGATTGTTATGGTGCCAATCCAAGATTATTACCATTATCTAAAAACGAAAGTGCACAAGCTGTAAAACAAACCATCGCACGTGTACCAGGTGGAGAAGGCGGACACTACCTGCAATGGGTAAACGCTTGCCTGGAAGGATATGGCAAAGGTGTAACCAGCTCTCCGTTTGAGTATGCTGGTCCATTCACCGAAAGTATTCTGATGGGCAACCTGGCGATCAGAAGCGCCTTGTATACCGATCCAGCAGTTTCAGGATGGGGTAAGAATAAATTCACTGGCCGTAAGAAACTGTTGTGGGATGCCAAAAATATGAAGATTACCAACTTCGATGCGGCAAACCAGTTTGTGAAAAGAGACTACAGAGAAGGCTGGGGAAAATTGACTGTGTAACCGATGAGGTTTTTTATACGGGGGGATGAGTAATCATCCCCTTTTTTTGTTAGAACCTTATTAGAAGAATCGCTTTATGATCTCCGAACTGACATAGGCGAAATTGTCCTATATTCAATGACAATTATTACTGTATGATCCGATCTTGCTGTATGTCACTTGCTGTCTTGTTATACATACCGCTGCTGGCGCAAAATGTAAAAGTTGAAGCCAGCCGTTTTATAAATTTGCTGAATACTGAACAGCAACAGCAGGTATTGATACCATTCGAGAATGATGAGCGATATAATTTTAACTACGTACCGCTTAATAATCGGAAAGGTATTGCCATGTCTGCGCTAAATAGTAGTCAGCGGCAACAGGTATTGGTATTGCTGCGCAGTTCGCTCAGCAATGTTACCGTAGATAAGATAACGGCCATTATGCAACTGGAAACGATTTTAAAACAAATCGAACAACGGTCAGCAAATGATCATTACAGGGATCCCGAAAAGTATTTTATTTCTATATTTGGTTCTCCTGTTGATTCATCAATTTGGGGTTGGCGTTTTGAGGGGCATCACATATCTTTTAACTTTTCAGTAGATCAACAACGGCTAATTTCTGGCACCCCATCATTTCTGGGTTCTAACCCGGCTGTAGTACTATCCGGTCCTCAAAAAAACAAAGAAATATTAAAAGAGGAAACGAGTGCCGGATTTGCACTCCTGCATAGTCTTTCAAAAGACGCCTTGGGAAAAGCTGTGATCAGTACGACCGCACCAGCTGAAATTATAACCGGTGCAGACAGGAAGGCGATGATTGAAAACCCCGAGGGTGTGTTGTATACAGAGTTGAATACAAGTTCTCAACTATTATTTTTACGATTGCTGGAAGTATATCTTCATCGTTATAAAAAAGAATTGGCAGACAAGATGTTGCTGGATATAAAAAATGCGGGTATGGAAAATCTGCGGTTTGCCTGGGCAGGAGAGCAACAAAGAGGAGTCGGCAAGCCCTGCTACTATCGTATTCACGGACCTACTATAATAATAGAATACGACAATACGCAAAACAATGCAAACCATATCCATACTGTTATCCGTGATCTAAAAAATGATTTTGGGGAAGATGCTCTACTAGACCATTACAAACACGGACATCATCATAAGAAGAGTAAATAAGAACTTTATGTATGCATTTGGTAGAAAATCGCTACCTCGAATGCAGTGAGAAGTCTGATAGAGTTCGTCAGATTTTGCCGTTCGGTGACAATAATAACTCAAAACAAAAACGCCCCTTTAAAAAGAGGCGTTTTCTATCTTTAAAGAAAAGAAAATTAGCGTAAGAAGAGCATTTCACGATACTTCGGCAACAACCAGTATTGGTCATCTACCAATAGTTCCAGTTTATCTACGTGGTACCTGATTTTTTCGAAAAATGCGTCTTTCACCTGGCTTTGATAAGCGATGGCTTTGGTACGACTGTCTTCCATTTTATTCACAATTTTCCTGGCCTCAATCATATTTTCTACCCCATCTGCTACTTCGGAGATATGTTCAGATATCTTTTCCAGAATCTGCAGTTGATTAGCATATGCAGCTTCAGGTAGTCCGAGATCTTTCATTCCTTTAATATTGCTGATGAGAATGTTCTGATATTTTACAGCGCTTGGTAAAATGTGGCTGGTACATAGTTCCCCCATGATACGCGCTTCTATTTGCACTTTCTTGATGTATTTCTCCAGCTCAATTTCGTGACGGGCTTCTAATTCGGAATGATTGTAAATCTTCAGATCTTCAAACAATGCTTTTGCTTTGTCAGTTACCATTGCGTCGAGTGCCAATGGCGTGGTTTTCATGTTTGGTAAACCACGGCGTTCAGCCTCATGATGCCATTCATCACTATAACCATCTCCTTCAAACAATACTTTTTCAGAACTGGAGATATATTCGCGAATGATTTGCATAATAGCGATCTCTTTTTTGTCGCCTTTTTCTATCAATGCATCTACTTCAGTTTTAAACTTGCTCAAAGTGGCCGCTACTATGGTATTCAGAGTCGTCATGGGAATAGCACAGTTGGCGGAGGAACCTACGGCCCGGAATTCAAATTTATTACCGGTAAAAGCAAAAGGTGAGGTCCGGTTGCGGTCAGTATTGTCTAACAATAATTCCGGAATATTTTTGTGGATGTCCAGCTTCAGCAAAATTTCATCCTGCTCAGAGAAGTTATCGCCCACACGGGTTTTGATTTCGTTTAGTACTTCGCTCAGGTATTTACCTACAAATACTGATATGATGGCCGGAGGAGCTTCATTAGCCCCCAGACGATAATCGTTACCTGCCGAAGCAATAGAAGCCCTCAACAAATCTGCATAGTCGTCCACCGCTTTAATTACATTCACGAAGAAAGTAAGGAACATCAGGTTGGTTTTAGGCGTTTTGCCCGGAGCCAACAGGTTTACACCAGTATCAGTAGACAAACTCCAGTTGTTGTGTTTGCCACTACCATTAATGCCTTTAAAAGGTTTTTCGTGCAACAGAACCTTTAAGTTATGCTTTCTTGCTACACGGGTCATGACATCCATTAAAAGGGTATTATGGTCCACCGCAAGGTTGGCTTCTTCATATATAGGAGCGCACTCAAACTGCGCTGGTGCTACTTCATTGTGTCTTGTTCTCAGAGGAATGCCCAGGCGATAGGATTCTTCTTCGAAATCACGCATAAATGCGTATACTCTATCCGGAATCGATCCGAAATAGTGGTCTTCTAACTGCTGTCCTTTAGCAGGTGCGTGACCAAATACAGCACGACCTGTCATGATGATATCAGGACGCGCATTGGCTAAAGCGCCATCTATAACAAAATATTCCTGTTCCCACCCGAGTGTTGCATTTACTTTTGTTACATTTTTGTCGAAATAATTACAAACGTCAACGGCAGCTTTGTTCAAAGCTTCTATAGAACGCAACAAAGGTGTTTTTGTATCCAGAGATTCACCAGTGTAGGATACAAATATGGTGGGTAAACAAAGCGTATTGGCATCACCAATTTTCATAATAAACGCAGGAGAGGTAGGGTCCCATGCAGTGTAACCGCGTGCTTCAAAAGTTGCCCTCAACCCGCCTGAAGGAAAAGAAGATGCATCCGGCTCCTGTTGGATCAGGGCTGCGCCATCAAATTCTTCAATCGGGGTACCATCACCTTTCAGTGTGAAAAAAGAGTCGTGTTTTTCCGCTGTGGTATCGGTAAGTGGTTGAAACCAATGTGTAAAATGTGTGACTCCCTTCGATTCAGCCCAATGTCTCAGACCAGCACCTATCTGGTTCCCCATTGTCCGATCAATCTTCTTTCCGGTTTTGATTGAAGCAATAAGACTTTTATAAGCCTCGTCACTAAGGAATTCCCGGGCAACTTTTAATGTAAAAACATTTTCGCCAAAAACACTGGTTACTTTTTTCGCTTCTTCCACTTTAATAGTCTTTCCCTGAGCAAGACTGCTGAGTGCATTAAATCGAAGAGATTCCATTTAGATTAATTTTAATATAAAAAAATTCTTAACAAAAACTGCAAATTCAACGCGAAACTATGATTTTATAATATAAACAAAAAAAAATTATCTGTTTTTGTAGACAAATCGTCGAAATTTTATTAAAAAATTAAATAATTTATTATATTAATATATTTTAATATTTGAATTTGTGCGGGAGATTGGCAATAGGATAGCGGTTAGCAATAATACAGTATACAGTGCCTTATAACGTACAATGCCACCGGTAAAAGGCACTGTCAGACCAATTACAACGAGATTAGAAAGAGAAAAGAACAACAAAAATAACAAAACCGGAGAATTTGGAATGTTGCGAAGGGATCGTCGATAACCAATAAATAGCCAGGCCACCAGTATAGTCATGGCAGTGCCTTCAATAAAGGCCATTAATTGTAATGGTCCGTTTATTTCGCTTATATAGGGTCTAAGGAAAACGTGATTAAGGGCCCGGGGTAATACTTTCAAATAACCCAGAAAGTTAGGTTCCAACGGAGAAAGTGGTAGTGCAGAAGATGCTTCAATCAGCAAAAAGTTGTGTTGTTTTTCAGCTAATTTTAAAGGAAGATTATAAGCGTCGGGCAAATAAATTGTTAGGAAAAACCCAAAAATGGTAACCGCGTATACCAACAGGAATTTTAATATTGTTTTGCCTGTATATTGTGAGGTCCAAATCCATGCAATTAATGCGGGCATCAATAGCATCGTATTCAAGGTTCTAAAAAGAAATAGCAGGAATAATGACAGGAACAGAACCGGAAACCAGACGCGTGACTTGCTGTTGCGTATTAGTTTGTCTGCCGCCATAATGGTCATTCCAGTGAAAAAAACGATTAGTCCATCCTTATGTAATCCGCTGTTCCAGAATAAGTTAGAAGGAGTAAAGAAAATTAAAATAAAGATAAAAGCGGTATTCGCGGGATAGTATTCTATAGTAGTTGCCAATATTCTGTACAGTCCCCAGAAAGAGAAAAAACTGAACAATAGGGCGGTCAGGTAGTAATTTCCTCCTGTAAATACGTTAAGCAATCCAACAATTTTTATAAAGAGATTGTCGTCCGTGTTATTCCAAAAGGCATCGTCTTTGTTGGAGAACAAATCTGGCAAGGTATGATACGAAAAACCCGTTTTAAAAAAAGCAGCAGGTTGATGTAATAGGTTGTTATACTCTTTCAATGATTCTTCAAAAAGTATCCAGCTATCGCTTACGGGTAGAAAATTCGCATAAATGTACCCGTAAACAAATGCGCCCACCACTTTTGCAATGAATGCAGAAGCAATCCAATATGCAGGAATTTTGGTATTGCCTTTATTAATCCATATAAACAGAAAAATCAATGCAATTAAATATACTAAGCCAAGCGATATTTGCAGGAAAGAAAGCAAGTTTGATATTATTCCGCTAAAATAAGTGATTGAATATTAATCGTTGACTTTTTGCAGAATGAGACATCTAAACCTAAAAGCAGCATGCCAAAAATTTTGTTGGGAGTTTCCAGTTCATATTGCGCCAGTTTTTTAAAAGGCCAGGTAAGTTTTTTGGTAAAACAAGGTTTTGATGTGATCATTATCAGTGGTCCTGGAGACGCTATTCGTACGCTAGCTTCTACAGAAGGTGCCAGGTTATATGAGCTTGATTTTTCAAAAAAAATATCTCCTTTGGCAGATTTGCTTCTGCTGGTGCAAATCATAAGGATTCTGCGGAAGGAAAAGCCGGATGTGGTGAATGCAGGAAATCCTAAGTCTGGCTTTTTAATTATGCTGGCTTGTTGGCTGACAAGAACCAGGAAACGGGTATTTACAATGCATGGATTGCTGTCTGATACTCAAATAGGGCTCAAACGCTTCATTATTTCTTTTACCGAACGTATATCCTGTAGAATTGCCAACAGGGTGATTGTAGTAAGTCCTTCTTTGCGGCAGCACGCTGAACACAGAAAAGTGCTAAAGCCCGGCAAAGGGGTCGTGATAGAAAAAGGCAGTTGTAACGGCGTTGATACTAATTATTTTTCTCCTGTTCAAAACGAATTCAAAGAAGATTTTCGGGAAAAAATGAAAATGAAAAATGGTTTTACCATTGGTTTTGTTGGCAGGATTTCCAGGGACAAAGGCGTTGACATACTGTTGAATAGTTTTATTGCTTTGAAGAAAAAGAATCCTTTAATTCAATTATTGATTGTCGGACCACTTGAGGAGGAAACTACAGGCATTGCGGAAATTGAGAAGCTAATGGCAGCAACTGACGATGTTTATATAACGGGTATGTTATCGGATGTTCGTCCGGCATACAGCATCATGGATGTGTTGGTATTGCCGTCTTTGCGAGAAGGGTTACCCAATGTGGTACTGGAAGCGTCGGCAATGTGTATACCGGTTATAACCTCTGATATCCCCGGGTGCCGGGACGCATTAATAAACAGGGTAACCGGTGCTCTGTTTGATAGCGGACAGGTGGATTCACTGGTGGGGGTGCTGGAAGAAATGATGGAAAGTGAAACAATGCGACTGCAATATGGTATGAATGGCCGAAAGTTTGTACAAGACAACTTTCAGCAGCAAAAGATATGGGCAGGACAGTGGCATCTTTACCAACAACTTTAAAGAAAGATTTCCTTAATAATTATATAGCCCCCCATTATTAGTACAAACCACCCGAATCCAGTTTTTAATTTTGCAGGGGCGATATTTCTTGCTATCTGGTTTCCCATAAAAATGCCGGTAACGCTTAAAGCCGTCACTGCAAGTAAAAACAACCAATCAAAATCGTAATGCCCCCAATCGCCGGCAAATCCGACAAGCGAGTTGATGGCTATAATCAAAAGAGAAGTTCCTACTGCTTCCTTCATCGGTACTTTCAGGAAAATTACCAGGGCAGGAACAATTAAAAAGCCTCCGCCCGATCCCAGAAAGCCTGTAATACAGCCGATACCTACGCCAAAAACACCTAAGCCTATGTATTCCTTTTTCGAATGAATACCTCGTGGTGGAGAAACGGGTGTTTTTTTTAACATAGATAAAGAAGAGGCAAACATCAACAGTGCAAATAAGACCATGATCATCAGTGAGCGGGTAAATTCCCATTCACCTATATAACCCAGGTGCTCCGGAATATGTGGAAAAATATATCGTCGGACAACAAACACCGTTAGTGGAGAAATGATGCCAAGCGGGAGTGCTAAAGATATCCGGGTATTTCCTTTGATATAGTTGAGTATTGCCCCGTTTAGACTGGTGATTCCTACAATGAATAATGAATACGAAGTGGCAATGACCGGGTCGAGGTGGAATATATACACAAGGATCGGAACGGTTAAAATAGAGCCTCCGCTTCCGATGAGCCCCAGACAAATACCCGCTAGCGCAAATAAACTATATCCGTATATTGACATATTACATTCTGTAATATATAATTAAGAATTGTCAAAGATATTCTTTACAGGATTAGTCCGAATTAAAATATATTCAATAATCTTGTTATTAAAATAGATTCCGATACAACGGTCTTGTCAGTTGAGTTGTCGGAAGGTTTGATCTATATGAGAAAATTCATCAACAGGCTGCTGATATTTTTATTGCCTTCTCTTGCCACAAGTGCCTCTCTGATTGCGCAGGATACAGATATTGTGGAACGACAACAATCGCTGCTTTCAAAAAGGTGGCAGGATGCTCAAAAAAATCAGTCCGGCGTCTACAACGGACGGGAATATCTTGATTATACACGACTTTTGAAAGAAGGGCATGCATACCTCGATACAACAGCTATTGTAGGAAGTCTTCGCTATAACCATGTTACATACGATGGACTACCATTGAAGGTGGATTTGATAAAAGAGGAATTAATCGTACGGCATTTTAATAATGTTTTTCTCATTCAATTGGTTAAGGATAAAATTGATTGGTTTAATATTGGGATACATCGGTTTGAGTACCTGGGGCGGGATAGCCTGGAAAGTGGGATTAAGCCCGGTTTCTATGATCGGGTTTACAGTGGATCGGAATTAAAGTTTTATGTGAGGCGGTTAAAGGTTATACAGGAAGTAATAGAAAATTTGAAAATTGAGAGAATCGTTCATCCGGCAGACAAGTTTTTCATCCTGAAAGATGGAAAGTTTCATGCAGTACGAAGTAAATCTTCGGTCATAAAATTGCTGGGACATAAAAAAGAAATTAATTTTTCTCTTCGTCAAAAAAATATAAGATTTAAGGCAAATCGTGAACTGGCGATAAAGACCATGGTGGAGGTGGCCGATACACTTTAATTTATTATGATCCATTTAAGATACCTTATCGCTGTCCTATTGCTTGTTTTCTGCCAAAACCTGGTGGGACAAAGTTCGCCGCTTATTACCGGGCATTTTCAGGAAATGAAAGCATCGGCATTCATCAAAGAACTGGAAAAAGCTACTGATTATAAGTACTACTACGATACTACTGCTTTTGATAGTGTTCGCGTAAGTTTAAGTGTAGAAAAAAAACCACTGAAGGAAGTGTTGGAGTCTGCTTTTGCAGACACAGAATATAGTATTACAATGCACGATGGGGCTGTTTTTATTATTAAGGCTACACCGATTGCCACCGCTCTGCCGGAGGGATTTTTCACGGGAGGCGTGGAGGGCGATAGTATGCAACGATATGCAACCGTAGTCTCTTTTCTGGAAGACGATACACAAGCACAAGTTGCAACGCTGGAAAACAAATTATTTGAGATCGGGCTGCGAACCAGGACAATTGAATCCGGGTTGGCCAAAATGGCGGGATACATCAGGGATATCACAACCGGTGAACCCGTTCCCGGGGCTTCGGTTCTTGTAGAGAAGTTAAAGATTACTGCGGTGAGTGACAGGTTTGGTTATTATTCGATAACACTGCCCAAAGGCAGGCATTTGTTAAGTATCCAGAGCCTGGGAAAGCGAGATACATGGCGGAACGTGATGCTGTACGGTGATGGCTTACTGGATATTGAGATGAGAGATTATATCTTATCATTGAAAACGGTTGTCATTTCTGCCCAAAAAGCTGCGAATGTCAATAGCATGCAAATGGGGGTTGAAAAGGTCGATATCAGAACCATCAGGCAGATCCCGGTAGCTTTCGGAGAGGCGGATGTATTAAAAGTTGTGCAGGCATTACCGGGCGTACAAACTGTAGGTGAAGCCAGTACCGGTTTTAATGTCAGAGGAGGTTCGGCGGATCAAAATCTTATTTTGTTCAATGACGCTACCATATTCAATCCCTCTCATTTTTTCGGATTCTTTTCAGCTTTCAATCCGGATGTGGTAAGTAGCCTGGAATTATACAAAAGCAGTATTCCGGCTAAATATGGTGGTCGCTTGTCTTCCGTGCTTGATATAGTGAGCCGGGAGGGAAATAAGAAAAAGATTACGGGGTCTGGTGGAATTGGGTTACTTACCAGCCGGTTGATGCTTGAAGGTCCATTAATCAAAGACAAAACTTCATTTATTGTTGGAGGAAGAAGTACCTATGCTAATTGGTTACTTAAACGTTTACCGGAACAATATAGAAATAGTAAAGCTTATTTTTACGATGCTAATCTATTGGTTAGTCATAATATCAACGCTAAAAACGACTTGTATTTAACGGGGTATATCAGCGGTGATCGGTTTAACCTGAACAGCGACACCACTTACGGTTATAGCAATAAAAATATCTCTCTGAAGTGGAAACACGTATACAGCAATAAAATGCATAGCCTGCTTACTGTTGGACACGATCATTACAACTACAGGATACACAGCGAGAAGAATCCCGTGAATGCCTACACAATGGGCTTCAATATCGATCAGTCCAATATTAAACTTCATTTCAATTATTTCGTCAATGCAAAACATACGCTGGATTTTGGATTCGCTTCTATCTATTATCAATTAAAACCTGGTTCTTTTACACCAAGGGGTGATGGATCGTTGGTGGTACCTGATGTATTACGTAATGAGCAGGCGTTGGAAAGTGCATTGTATTTAACAGAGAAATTCAGCATTACGCCGGCATTGTCCCTACAGGCAGGACTTCGATACTCATTATATAATTTTATTGGTCCAAATGAAGTATATAATTATGTACCCGGTTTACCGCGAACATTGAATAACATCAGGGATACTGCAAAATTCGGCAGCGGCAGGTTCATTAATAATTATCAAGGTCCCGAATACAGGTTATCCATTCGTTACGCCCTCACACCGGATTTTTCAATTAAAGCCGGTTACAATTCGTTGCGCCAGTACATCCATATGTTGTCCAATACCACGGCTATAACACCAACCGATATCTGGAAACTGAGTGATCCCAATATCAAACCACAAACGGGCAACCAGGTTTCTTTCGGTCTTTATAAAAATTTTAAAGACAATACCATCGAAACTTCTGTGGAAACGTATTATAAACGCATTAAGGATTATCTCGATTTTAAAAGTGGTGCAGTCCTGGTGATGAATCATCACATTGAAACGGATGTAATAAGTACTATAGGAAAGGCATATGGTGTGGAGCTGATGGTAAAAAAGCTTACGGGAAAATTAAACGGATGGGTTAGTTATAGCTGGTCTAGAACATTCTTGAAAATGGGAGATCCCAATGTGGGGGATTTGATCAATAGCGGCAACTACTATCCAGCCAACTACGACAAACCTCATGATTTTACTTTAGTTGGCAACTATCGGCTGTCTCACCGTTTTAGTTTTTCACTGAATACGACTTACAGCACTGGCAGACCTATAACCATTCCCATTGGTCGTTACTATTATCAAGAAAGTCTGAGGGCTTTGTATTCTGACAGAAACGCTTACCGCATTCCTGACTACTTCCGTATGGACGTATCAATGAATATCGAACCCAATCACAACTTAAAACAGAAAGTACATACATCGTGGACATTTGGTGCCTATAATTTGCTGGGTAGAAAAAATCCTTATTCGGTATATTTTGTATCGGAAGGTGGTGTGATAAACGGGTATAAGTTATCCATTTTTGGAGCAGCTATCCCATATGTAAATCTTAATATTAAGTTTTAATGAGTAGAGTGATTATAATTTTGCTTTTTACGTTATCACTGTTTATCAGTGGTATGACGGGTTGCAAAGAAAAATATAGTATTCCACCCGGGCTGGAAGATAAAAACTATCTGGTGGTGGAAGGATTTATTGATGTCGGAAATGATAGCACCCGGATTGAATTAAGCAGAACCAGTCCACTCGATGGAGGTTGGGGTAGGATGAAAGAGGCTGGGGCACAAACATGGATAGAAAGTGAAGGAGGGGAGACTCTTCCGCTCATGGAAAATGAACCGGGTGTTTATAAAGGCGGTCCGTTTGTGTTGGATGAAAACAGCAGGTATCGCTTACGTATCCAAACATCTAACGGTAAATCCTATACGTCCTCTTTTGAAGAAGTGAAAAAAACACCTGATATCGATAGTATAACCTGGGGGCGGGAGGAAAATGGTGTTCGTATTCAGGTAAACACGCACGACCCTGAAAATAATTCACGTTTTTATTCCTGGCAGTTTGAAGAAACATGGGAGTTTTTTTCTGCCTATTATTCGGGGTATGAGTATGTAAACGGCCAAATGATTCCTCGAATGAATGCTGACGAGTTGTTTCGCTGCTGGCAACATAATGTATCCCGCAATATATTAATAGGCTCATCTGCAAGATTAAAAGAAGACATTATCCACCGGGCTCCTCTTACATTTATTGAAAACAATTCGTGGAAGTTGAGTAGTTTGTATAGTATCCGTGTAAAACAGAGTTGTTTGAGTAAAAACGCATATGAGTACTTCGAAAAAATGAAAAAAAGCACCGAATCCATGGGAACCATCTTTGATCCTATGCCCACTACGGACAGAGGCAATATTGTCTGCGATACAGATCCTTCGGAAATGGTAATTGGATATGTATATGCTAGTTCTGTTAAGGTGGTTAGAAAATTTATATCTCGAAGTGATGTCGGTACCTGGAGATTTACCATGGGATGCCAGGTAGATACGGTAGAAAACAATAGAGATAACCTTGAGACTTATTTCGGTTCGGGTGGATTAATTCCAATTGCCCCGATGGGGGATGCCATTATCACCCATTATCTTGGTTCATCCTCTCATTGCATGGATTGTAGATTTAGAGGAACAAATAGTAAACCGGATTTCTGGCCCTAAGCAAACACAAAATGAGCAGTACCATTTTTTTTAATAGTTATTTGTATCGCTTTGTACTTTTAATGCTTTGCGGAATCTGTGGGAAAGATTTAGCGGCTCAAACTGTTGAGTCGGAATTAGTCAATCAATTTGAAAAGTACACTGATAACAATTTTACAGAAAAAGTATTTGTACATACTGATCGGAATTTTTATATAGCCGGTGAAATTATTTGGTTTAAAGCATACCTGGTTAATAATCCGGACAATCATTTTTCGCGGGAAAGCAGGGTGCTGTATGTAGAAATGCTGGATGAAGCCAATCGTGCTGTTCTACAGGCTAAAATTGGAATAGATCAGGGAAAAGGAGAGGGTTCATTTTTTTTGTCTACGGAATTTCCCTCAGGAAATTATAAGTTGAGGGCCTATACCAATTGGATGAAAAACTTTGACGCAGCTTATTTTTTTGAAAAGGATATCACCATTGTAAATGCATCAGTACCGCTGTCGCCACATATAGCTGATACGGTAGCTATGTATGATATGCACTTTTTCCCGGAAGGAGGGAAGCTGGTGAAAGGTATACCGTCTGTAGTAGCTTTCAGGCTTACCGATAAAAACGGGAGAGGAGTAGACGGGTTTCAGGGGGTAGTGGTTGATAGCAATAATGATACTATAACCAGTTTTTTGCCGTTTAAATTCGGAATAGGCCGGTTTTCATTCAATCCTTCAACTGCTGGAAAATACACGGCCTATATTACTACAGCTTCAGGACAACATTTTTCAAAAGATTTACCGTTACCCGACAATGCCGGATATTTGATGCAAGTGAACAGTACAGAACATAGAGTAAGGATAACCGTTAAAACCAATATAGAAACTCCGTATGTATACGCCATTGCACACAACAAGGGTAGGATTGGCGGAGCGAACCGGCTGGAACTCATAAACGGACGGGCAGAAATTGAATTTGACAAAAACAAATTAGGTACAGGTATCTCACACATTACGGTGTTTGATGCTTCAAGAAGAGCTGTATGTGAAAGGCTGTACTTTGCAACCATGCCTCCAAAGCCAGGCATCGAGACAAAGGTTGCACAACAGTATGAAAAGCGGGCTAAAGTGGTAGTTAAGTTGAATACCGCTGATACTGCTAATTTATCTTTGGCAATATATCGGGAAGATGGTCTGCAAGATGATGACCCGTTTGACATTTTTAGTTATTTATGGCTTAACAGCGATTTAAAAGGAACGGTTGACTCTGCCGGTTGGTATTTTAAGGCTCCTGCGGATAGTGCTAAAATGGCACTCGACAACCTGATGCTGACGCATGGCTGGCGGAGGTTTGACTGGCGAAATATCCGTCAGAATACAATTCCTGATTTCGAATTTCTACCGGAAATTAACGGGCATATAGTAACTGGGAAGATAACGGATTCTGCAACAGGAAAACCAATACCAAAAGCCATTGCTTTTCTGTCTTTCCCGGGAACGCACGGGAAGTTTTACACTTCAGAAGCGAATAAGAATGGGGGGCTGCTCTTTTATACTAAAGATGTATACGGACGGGGCGAACTGGTAACAGAAGCTGACAACACATTTGGAACACCCTACAATATTGAAATATTGTCGCCTTACGCAGGCAGTTTTTCATCCCGGGCAATAGCCCCTTTTCATTTACCTCCCTCGTTGGCTACAGCGTTGCAAAAAAACAGCATCAATGCGCAGGTAGTACGAAAGTTTGGGGGAGATCGCCTGAAAGAACTGGGTTACCCGGCAGTAGCTGATACAACCCGCTTTTACGGTAAGTCCGACGAGACTTATTTATTGGACAATTATACCCGGTTTACTACCATGGAAGAGGTGTTGCGTGAGTATGTATTGGGAGTTCTAGTTGGTGGTAGTGCTAAAAATTATCGCTTAAGGGTAATAGATGCACTGAGTAATAGTATCATGAGGGATAACCCGCTTGTTTTATTGGACGGCGTTCCTGTGCTAAAAATGAATAGTATTATAGGGTACGATCCTTTAAAAGTTAGACGGCTGGATGTTTTGAAAGGAAAATACTTTTATGGTGCCGCCGTGTTTTCGGGTATCGTAGATTTTACAACCTATAAGGGGAATATGGAAAATTACGAAATGAACCCCGAGGCGATAGTGTTTGATTACGATGGTTTGCAGTTGCGAAGGGAATTTTACTCTCCATTATACGACACGCCGGAACGCCAACAAAGTAAACTGGCGGACTACCGCAATCTCTTGTATTGGAATCCGGATATTACGACAAACAAAGGAGGCACGGAGGTGAGTTTTTATACGAGTGATCTTTCAGGTAATTATAAAGGTGTATTACAAGGTCTGTCTGCAGATGGAAAAGCCTGTGTCGGCAGCTTTGCATTTACCGTTCAATAAAAGACATTTGGTTGTTTAGTCAGATTCTGAATTGAGTATAAACGTTTATTTCCCCCGCTTTATGCATTAAGATTTTTCTTCGATTTACTTTTCAGTCATCGATGTAGATGTAACTACTATTGCTGAGCCTACAGTAATGTAGTTGATCGAAGCGATCGCCAAACGGCCGTATATTGTCCGGTCTGAGAACGGGACAGGATTTATTTCAATGCTTTCAATCATTTTTCTTCGATACTTTTTGCGGAAAAAGTATCCCAAAGCCGCTGGGGAATTATTACACCCAATTCCCCGGAACGCCCTGATTAAGCTTTTGTACTCCTGTGAATTTTATGGTATCGCATTTTCTCACAAACAATTTATTTATGCCGCTATTTTCCTATTGAATAAGATCCAATTCAAATGGTGGCGGTTATTCAGTAAGTGATACGGGACGTTTTTCGAAAAGGGACTGTTGCGCCGCATAGGCTATCACAGTAGCCATTTCTACGTCATGAGCGGTTTGTGAAAGGGGCTTATTCTCCACGATTGCATTTACAAATGTTTCCATTTCTTTCAGGTAGGATTTTTCATAACGCTGTACAAAAGAGGGCAGCGGCAGTGCCTGGTGGATACCATTTGCATCGTATAATATATTGTGATTGTTCAGGTTATTCTCTATTTTAAGCATTCCCCTGTCTCCAAAAATTTCTATTCGCTGATCATAGCCATATACCGCCTTTCGGCTATTGTCTATTACTGCGTAAGTTCCATCTTTAAACGTAAGCGTTATCAGCGCCGTATCAATGTCCCCAGCTTCACCCACCGCAGCATCCATAAAAACCAGTCCTTTTGCAAAAACCTCTGTCACTTTCTTATTCATCAGGTAACGAGCCATATCAAAGTCGTGGATGGAAAAATCCATAAACATACCGCCGGAAGATTTGATGAAGGAGATGGCGGGAATAGCCGGATCTCTGTTCGTTATTTTAATTATTTGAATTCTACCAACATGTCCATTTTCTATATTTTGTTTGGCGTCGTACACATCGGGATCGAATCGCCGGTTAAACCCCAGCATTAGTGTAACACCTGCTGCTTCGGCCTGCTGCAATAACGCTCGGGTAATATCAAGAGACAGGTCCAGTGGCTTTTCACAAAAAATGTGTTTACCCTGTCGGATGGATTCTTCCACCAGCGGGGCATGCGTATCGGTTGGCGAACAAATCACGACAGCGTCGATGTCGGGCCGATTTAATACAGCATCCGGTTTCTTATACAGGTCAAAGGCTCTCCATCTTTGTTGAAACGCCTCCTCCTCAGCCAGGGGATCGCTTATTGCAATCACATCAACAGCGTCAATATATGTAAGATGCCTATGGTGGATTTGTCCCATCCTGCCCATACCAATTATTGCCACTTTTACCTGTTTCATCATTCAATAATTTTAAAACTTAAAAGTATCAAATATAGGTAAATGAGAAGCTTGTTTTTTGCTCCTGAACCGGGCTGGTTATTGACCAATTAAAAAATTGTATTCTGCGGGAATGTCAACACCATTAAAGCCATTTGTTAAACCATAAAATGTAAACGCTGTTACTAAAATCCCTGTAGCCAACAATATGATAGCCTGGCGTTGCGGACTCATTCCCATTAGACTTTTTTTCATTTTCAGGTAGTGGACGGAAGCAATATGTCCAAAAAATGATATTATAGCTAAGCCATAGTATGGATAAAAAAAGAAATAGAGCGGGTAAGTGTTCAGTCCGGCAGCTCCATAATAAAAGTTTGTATCGAGTTGGAGAATATATCTACCGCCAAGAATAGCACTGACGTGAATAATCAGAAAAATAGCCAGGTAAAGGCCAGACCAAATATGCAGTTTTTGAAATAAAGTAACGGATTGCTTTCTGCTTGACATAAACAGTATAATGCCAGATATGATTTGCATCACTACCGCTAACAACAACACTGTTTCTGCTACAGCATTTCTGTATACTATTCTTAAACGATCCATTACAGCCATATACTGTTCTACACCTGCAATGCTTGTTAACTGATTTAAAAGATGAAAACCTACAAACAAAGTAAGGACAATGCCAGAGATATAGTGAATCCTTTTCATGAGTGCAAATTTGGTTGTCTTTTTACTTGTTTCATTTGATCTGCATCAAATTCGTGTTTTTGGATTTACGGATTCGATTGAGTGTTTTCAATGTAATACCAAAGTAGGCGTTCTTCCTGGGAATATTCCAGGGCGAAAACAATTCGCAATGTGTTCTCTTGCTGCTGAAACGGGTTCGTCCGTACTGATTATTATTTTCCGACTCCTAAGCACATCATAAGAACCTATGGTTTGCTACCAGCGCGACAGTCAAAAAAGCTAATAAGAATACATGTTTTGATTACGAATAAGGATATACCTTCTCTATAACGCCGCTTTTTTGCTACATCTCTACAAATTCCCAGGCACTGATATAAGCATCATTTTTTTCAGCATAGGCTATAAAATCGGCATAAAACCGAAACTCGCTGAGGGTAGCGCTATCACCTACTACCACCAATTTTTTTCGGGCCCTGGTCATGGCCACATTCATCCGACGGATATCATTGAGAAAACCAATATTTCCATCGGTATTGCTTCTGGTCATGCTGATATAAATGATGTCTCTTTCCTGACCCTGAAAGCTATCGATGGTATTGATGGTGATTTTATGGCGATAGGATTTTAAAAGCGTATTATGCTCCATGAGTTCCTTTAATGTCTGTAATTGTAACCTGTAGGGAGAAATCAAGCCTATAGTAGGGAAGTTTTCTAAAGTGTAATTGCCACTTAGTTTCTGCACCAGCTGTGAGAGATGTTTCAATACAAAAGCTGCTTCTTCGGGATTGGAAGTAGCCGTACCTTCCTTTTTTTCTTCAAAGCCACATCCGGCTGTGTCTATAAATTGTAAGGCGGTTTCATCGGTGGCTACCAAATGGTTTGCAACAGTGTTATTGGCCCTTAAGCGATTCTGGTAGAAACAGCTTGAAGGAAAATGCATGATTTTTTCATTCATGCGGTATTGTTCTTCCAGCAAGGAAACGGCTTCAGGATGAAGTGTTACATTTTTTTCCATTAGTGTTTGCGATAAGCCTTTGCGAGCCGCTTCTTCAGATTTAACAGTTGGGGGCAATTGACAATGGTCGCCGGCCAGCACCAGTTTTTTGGCTTTTAGCACCGGAATCCAGTTCGCAGGCTCCAAAGCCTGTCCTGCCTCATCAATAACAACTGTGTGAAATGTGAGTTTGTGGATGGTATAGTGATTACAGCCAACCAATGTAGCCACAACCACTTGAGCTTTTGAAAGTAAATCATCTGTGATATACTGTTCTGTTTTTTCTACATCTTTTAAAATGCGGTGAGCTTCATCAAACAGCGCTTTTCGTTGCTCCCGTTCAGCCTTTCCAAAATTTCGTTTGTATTTGTGGGCCATATTACGGAATTCGTTGGCCTGTTTTTTCATCTTTTTTATCTCTTTCGTACTACTATGCTCCGCTATCTTACTATCAAGCGTAAGCGACATCAACCGCTCCGATACACGGGCCGGATTGCCTATCCGAATGACGTTCAATCCTTCACCAGACAACTTTTCACTAAGTAAGTCAACCGCAGCATTGCTGGCAGCCGTTACCAAAATCTGCTTACGATCCAACTGTATCAGTGTTTTGATAGCCTGCACCAATGTAGTGGTTTTACCGGTACCGGGCGGTCCGTGAACTATTGCCAGTTCGTTAGCCGAAATGATCTTTCTTACGGCCTCTTGTTGTGAACTGTTTAAGACTGGAATATTAATACTATTTTCTGTTTGAAAACTGGGTTGTTTTTCGCCGGTTAGTATTTTCAATAGGTGATTTTCCTTGTTGTTGTCAGCAACGCTGGTGGCCTGTTTTAATGCGGCCAACATTTCTTTGTAACTGTTTTCATCAAAAAGCATATCAATGCCGAGTTTGCCATTTCTGCTCCAGTCTGGCAATTCGTCCGTTCGGAGATTTATTTTGAGTTTATTATTGCCCAAATATGTCACAATGCCTTCAATACGGTCTTCTTTGGGGTTGTGGTTCGAAAACAAAACGACGGTTGCGCCAAAGCGAAATTGATGTGGAATATCCTGGTGAGTAGTTCGTTCCAGTTCAACAGTTAAATAATCACCGCGTGTCATTTCTGTGTCGCGGATGGCTATAGGATACCAACTCAGCCCATTGTCCCGCCTGTTTTGTACCGAGGTCGCGCTCAATAGCGCTTCGTATGATTGCCTGTCTTCAGTTCTTTCAATTTCCAGTAGCTCCTTCAGCCTGTTGAAATATTCCATGGCTGCAAAGGTAAAAGGCAAAACTGGAATATTTTGAATTGGAAAGTGCTGAAAATAAGTGCTTTTGGAATCTTTATTTTGATATCGATGTTATATTGATGTTTTCAATACAGCAAAAGCTTGAATTGCCTGGGAAAGCGGAAAATAGGGCCGTCGGAAAAACATCCTGCTGCTTTTTCTTGTTTTTTGCAGGCAAATCCCAGTGAAATGAATGTCAGTCCAACTAGTAATCTGAAAGTCATATAAAATGTATATGTATAGACGATAGCTTGATGAAATAAATCGTTGCATAAAACTAAGAACTTTGATTTTACTAGGTTTTCGCAGCCAGATCAGCTCAGATTTCTATCCATTGCTGATAGTGGTCGGTGAGGACACCAACCACTAGAGTGAACACGATGATGTAGCTTTTGTACTAGCGTAGGCTCAACGACGGTTCCCCGAAACAATAAATTTTCAAGGAAAGCAGATATTCAAAAAACGCTATGCGGAGTCTCTGACTATTTATCGGCTTGTGTCCTCACCAGCCGACCGCTAACAATAAAGATGACATTAGCCTTAGATCCATTAAGCATTGTAGGCAGGCAAGGTGCTGGTGGTGGTCGGTGAGGACACCAACCACTAGAGTAAAAGGGGCATAGGCAGTCGTATAAGCGTGCGACGCAAGGATGCCTCATAGTAGTACTGGTGGATGATGCAATTATTCATCCCAATAATCTGCTGTCTGGGATTATTGGACAAATCTTGCCGATTTATGGACAAAAATCTATCCCGACTATTTTTCAGTTTTGCATAAGTATTTAAAATAAGCAAAATGAAAAAACTGGTTATATCCTGTATCCTGATTTTGGGAATCGCTTCCCGGCCGCAGGCACAGTATTTTAATGATGAAGTGAAACAACTTTACCAGCAAGCTTTACAGCAGAATGATACTTTACAGTTGTACCAATTGCAACAACAAGCTACCGCTGTAGACATGCAGACAGCGCGATTTTCTTACTTACCAAAAGTAAATTTTGCGGCAACGTATACACGACTTAACGATGATATCGTATTTCCACAGAACCTGCAAGCACTGTTGATGGGTACACAATCTTTACTCATAAAGGAAAAGCTGGGTTTAGGTTTCAATGATCAGTTGCCATCTTCGGTTCCTATGCAGGCAGTGGATCCGATACAACGAAAAGATATTTTGAAAGCTACCGTCAATGGACAGTGGCTGCTCTTCAGCGGCTTTAAGGTAAATAATGCTCTAAAGGCATATGGGCATCAGCAAAAAGCCATCACCGCACTTAGCGACAAACAACAAACAAAACTTTGGCTGGATGTATCGGAAGTGTATGATAAGATGGCGCTGGTACAAAACGCTAACTCCATCATAACGTCCTCTGAAAAGATCCTTGATGAACAAAGTCGCTTTGTAGAAGCCGCCATCAAAAACGGATTGGCTACACCGCTTGAACGCAAACGTGTGGAATTGGCCCGTCAAAAACTGGATTTAAAAAAACTGGAGAATCAAACCAATCGTACTATTCTGGAACATAAAATGAAACAACTTACAGGAGCAGACGAACAAAGTTTACAACAGTTGCGTCCGATACTGTTAGCCGCACAATACGACTTTAGTGCGGGTATACAAGACCGTCCGGAACTGAAAGCATTTGAAGAAGGTATTGCAGCTACAAGATATCAGGAAAAAGCGGCTTTAGCCGATTATGTGCCTAAAGTAGCGGCATTCGGACAATACGAGCTGCGTGAAAAAGATTTGTCGCTGCTGGATCCTAAATGGTTTGCCGGCGTTCGTTTGCAGTGGAATATTTTCGATGGATTACAAGCTAAGAACAATGCAAAAAAAGCCGCAATCACCAGGCAAACACTGGAAGTGCAAAAGCGATCAGCTACTGATAAATTAAATCTGCTTAATAGCAAACTTAAGGATGATTATCTGTTGGCTTTGCAACAAGTACAGCTTAAAAATGCAGCCGTAAAACTTACAGTAGATACCTATGATTTTGTAGACAAACAGTATAGAAACGGATTGACAGGACTTACTTATGTGCTGGATGCCTTGAACGACGTGGAGAAGGCAAAATTTGAATACGATCAGGCTCAGTACGATTTGCGCCGCGTAAGCTTGCAGGCTGCCGAATTACAAGGAACATTATTAACCCACTTATAGTATCAACAAAAAATAAAATCATGAACCGATATAATACCATAATTGTTTTGATGGCTGCAGTACTGATGCAGTCTTGCGCTGGCAACAATACCAGTTCTACCTTGCCTGAAGGAAAAGTAAAACTGGAAAGTATAGGCGTTGCTTCAAAGATTGCAGGTCGTATAGAAAAAATATATGTGCAGGAGGGGCAGCAGGTCAATAAAGGTGACACACTGGCCATTATTTATGTGCCGGAACTGACTGCAAAGATGGAACAAGCCAATGGTGCCGTTACCGCTGCAGAAGGGCAATTATTATTGGCACACAACGGCGCTACCAAAGATCAGCTCGATCAGATACAGAGTCAATTGGATGCTGCAGAAGCACAGCTCAGCTTTGCGAAAGTATCTTTTAGCCGTATTCAAAATATGTTCAACGATTCACTGGTGCCAGCGCAGCAATACGATGAAGTGAAATCTAAATATGAGGCAGCACAAGCTCAGGTAAAGGCTATTAAGGCTAAACAAAAAGAGGTGCTGGCAGGCACTCGAACCGAAACCGTTACCAGTGCCCGTGGTCAGGTGGAGCGTGCCAAGGGAGCTCGTTCCGAAGTATTGCAGGCAGAGAAAGAAACGATTATTTTGGCACCAGATAATATGTTGGTAGAAGGTATTACACTAAAGGAAGGAGAACTTGTTACACCTGGTTATACTATCTTCAATGGATACCTGCAGTACAAAACTTATTTTCGCTTTACCATTGGTGAACGTGCCGTTAACGCCTATCCACTAGGCAGTCCGGTTACCGTTTCGGTACCTGGTATCAATAAAGAAATACCGGCAAAAATTACCATGGTGAAACAATTGCCCCGCTATGCTGACAATACCAGCACTGCTCCCAACCGAGAAGTAGGCGAAGGTTTTTTTGAACTGAAAATAGTGCCAACGGACGAAGCTACCGCCACTGGCTTGTACAATAATTCTACTGTGTTTTTAAAGTAATAAAATTAGGTAGTAGCCATCGGAGCCCTGATGTATCATCTGTTGCGACGCTCCGTTTGGCGGTAGTAACACAGAAAAGACAGGTTAGCACACATTAAAAAGTAAACTGATGAAACAGTTTTTAGGATTAATAAAAACAGAATACAAACGTATATTCTCCAACAGAGTACTGGTGATGATATTTTTTGGAGCACCGGTTCTTTATGGACTTATGTTTGTGCAGGTGTATAAAAAAGGGAAAGTCACCAAAATGGAAGTGGTGGTGATCGACGAAGACAATACACCACTTAGCGGTAAGCTGATAGATGCGCTTAATGATAACGAAAGTATTACAGTAGCAAAAGTACAGTTCAGCGCAGGCAATATAGCTAAGGAAATGCCTTCCCGGGAATATGTATCAGTCATTAATATTCCTGAAGGGTTTGAAGCGGCTGTATTGCAAAAACGTTATCCCGAAGTAATGGTAGATATCAATACTGCCAATTTGGTTACTGCCAACTTTGCCAGCAGAGCTATACAAACGGTAATGAGCACACTCAACGCGGGGATAGAAATAGAAGCACTGAAGAAGACAGGGATGGATGCCACTACTGCTGCCCAACGCTACGAACCGTTTAAGGTTAACTACAATCGGTTTTACAATCCTGCAGGTAATTATCTAAACCTGATGCTGCCAGGCATATTGGGTACCATCATGCAACAGATTTTGTTTCTGGGGCTGGGATTGGTATTTGCCAGGGATTTTGAAGATGGCTATTTTCATAAATTAACAGAGCACAGTAAAAATGCATTGTGTCATATCGGGCTGAAGTTGTTTCCCTTTATAGGATTTACAGCAATGATGTGGTTGGTGGTGGGTTCGTTTTATGTGATTTACGATATCGATATGCCGGTGCTCACAGTTAATATGGCTTTGCTGGTAACGGTATTTTCATTGGCTTGTATGTTTATAGGCATGTTGTTTTCGTTGATCATCCCTAATCAGTTGCGTGCTACAGAGCTTTTAATGGTAATAGCCACGCCTTCATTTTTATTGAGTGGTTATACCTGGCCCTTATCAGGTATGCCCGGCTGGATAAAAGCATTGGCAAACGTTTTGCCATTAACGCATTTTCTAAATGGGTTCAGACGTATCGCAGTATACAACGGTACGCTGCAGGATATGTATCCACAATTGATGGCATTAGGTATAACAGCTATTGTATGTTTTGTATTGATGTGGGGACTACTACAGTGGAAAATTCAAAGGTCACGCACTGTTTCTTAAATGTTTTGATTTACTTACACAGATCCGTACTGAAAAGTTTTACAAATTTACTTACTAACTATTTTGTCAGGGAACTATAGCTGATGCTACAGTAGCACAAAAGTTACATCAAGGCGTTCCGGGGAATAGCGGTAATTATTCCCCGGCGGCTTTTGGATACTTTTTCCGCAAAAAGTATCGAAGAAAAACAGGCTGTAATTATTGTGTGAATACTTTGTTCTCATAAAGAAAGACAAACCGACTATCGTCTATTAACCCCCAAATATGAATATATTTGCTTCTCCAACTACACTATATTTCTTGGCGAGAACAACCAAAGATATCATTGCCACATTGCAGCTTTTTGGGCAGCCGCAGCGAAACAAATCCTACTTTGTTTCTGCAGGAACAGGTCTAAACATCTATCCGGATGAAGGATTTAGGGCTGATTTTTACATCTATGCCATAGGGATAGCTGGAACAGCCGACGTATCTTTTAACGGCAACAGAACGACTATCAGAGCCAATGACTTTTTTGCTGCTATTCCTGCTACCATTGTACAGGTACATGGACATAGTAAAGATTTTAAAGCCAAAGTGCTGATATTTGAACGTTCGTTTTTGCTGAAAAACATTATGGATGCCCGTCAGCTAGAGCATCTTGGATTTTTTAATTTTGATACCCTGGCCCATGTCTCGCTGTTAAAAACTGAAGCCGGTTTCTTAAAACAAAAACTGGATACGATAGAGAGTCGTTCTAGAGAGACGGGTATGTTTCATGACAGCATCATGCAAAGTTTGATCATAAACTTGTTATTTGAAACAGCTGAAGTGTATTTCAGCTACAGAGGGAAGGTTAGCAGCAAAAAACCGATTCGTGAGGAAGAGTTATTTATAAAGTTTATGAAGCTCGTCAACGCCTCTTTTCGTCATGAACAAGCGCTTTCTTTTTATGCTGATAAACTGTTTGTAAGCAGTAAATACCTGATTCAGGTATGTAAAGAGATTTCTGGTAAAACACCGGGTAGTTTGATTGCTGAAGCTATGCTGGCGGAAGCCAAGCTTTTATTGGCTAATCCGGATAATAATATCAGCGATGTGGGATCTGCGTTGGGTTACAACTCAGTTGCCGCCTTCAGTAAGTTTTTTCGAAAGCAAACCGGGATGGCTCCCTCTGCTTTTAGAGGATAGTAATAAAGAAACCATTCCGTAATCAGAATGGTTTCTTTATCTAAGTTCTTATATAAATTAAAGACCGGTAGCCGCTGTTTGGTTTCCTCGTACCTTAATTAACTCTTTTCTTATATTAGCGCTTCTGTATAGTGCTAAAGGGTTTAATGCACCACCAGCCCGCAACCTTGCTTCTGCCGCCAACGGCCTTAGGTCGGTACGGAATGCATTTTGTAGTATTTCCTGTGCTGTCACTACATCGTTTTCCTGTTGTGCGGTTTTTAATTCAATTCTGTCTGTTGACAATGCCTGAGCATAGGCCAGTAAGATAGCTTCTACCGATTGCAGCAGATCCTCCAGCGGATCTTTTACATTGTGTGAGGCGTCGATCATCCAACCCAGATCCGTGTTGTGGTTTAAGCCCTTACTATCCATACCTTCTACCAGCTCATTAAATATAAGGTACAACTGATAGGGCTTGATGCTACCGGTAGTCAGATCATCATCTCCGTATTTGGAATCGTTGAAGTGAAATCCGCCGAGTTTCCCTTCCATCAGTAATAGCGAAACAATTTGTTCGATATTAGCATTGGGAAGATGGTGACCAAGATCCACCAATGTATAAGCTTTCGGACCAAGTTTGCTCGCATATAATAGCGACTGCCCCCAATCGCCAACCGTAGTTGAGTAGAAATTAGGTTCAAATGCTTTGTATTCGACAAACACTTTCCAGTCGTCGGGTAGAGCTGCATAAATATCCTGCAGACCACCAAGGGTATTTTGGAATGCTTCTCTAAAATTTAACTGACCCGGAAAACATGAACCATCTGACAGCCATACTGTAAGTGATTTAGAACCCAGCTCGATACCATATTTTATCACTTCAATATTATGATCAATGGCTTGTTGCCTGATTGATTTGTTTACATTTTGTAGTGAGCCGTATTTATAACTCAGTTGCTGATCTTTCTGGTCCTGAAATGTATTCGAGTTCATGGCATCAAACACCAACCCGTTTTGAGCAGCCAGTGCCTTTATGTGAGATGCATTCTCCGGAATATCCCAGGGAATATGTAGTGAGATAGCCCCGCTTGATTTATTGATTGCATGTAATAAACCTATGTCCTCAATTTTTTCTTCCAGATTACGTGGTTCACCTGTACCGGCAAATCGTCCGAAACGGGTTCCACCCGTCCCCAATGCCCAACTGGGTATGGCTACCTGAAACCCGATTAGTTTTTCTATGATCTTATCGGCATCTTTCAAAATAGAACGAGTATAATCCAGCCTTTTGGTATGTTCGGCAAACAATGATTCGTTATGCGCGTCTATCTGAGTTTTTTGTATCTGCATTATCCAACATGTTTATGGCATATAAAATACTTCTGTGAGTGGAGTGCTTACGGGTGAATTATCTGCATGGGTGTCCATGATGTCTTTCATATAGGCCCACCAACGTTTCATTACTTCCTGCTGCGGCAGTGCCGCAACAGCGTCAGCGTCTCTCAGTCTCATATAACCGAAAAGATCGTTCGTGTTTTCATTAAGAAAAATGGAGTATTCTTCGATACCGGCATCTTTAAGTAAAACCTGTAACTCCGGCCATATTTCGTCATGCCGCCTTTTATATTCAGCTTCCATTCCTTTAAACAACTTCATTGTAAAAGCACGACGAATCATAGTAGAAAATATTTCAAATTCGCTTTCGGCGCTGTTACAGCACCAAACTTAAGCAAATTAATGGTTTAAAAGGTAAAGGTCTCAGGTGGCAAGTTGGTTTATCACCTGGAACTTGTAACCTGAGACCTTTCAAAAAGAAATTATCTTAAAAACGCCATGGCTACACCACCATCCACATTTAACGTATTACCCGTAGACTTATTCAACAGACCACCTACAAATGCAAAGCAGGCGTTAGCTATATCGTCTGGTAGTATCATTTCGTTCAATAATGTACGTTTGGCATAGTACGCCGGCAATTCTTCTACTTTGATGCCGTACGCTTTAGCGCGACCTTCGGCCCAACCACCTGCCCATATATTGCTATCGGCAATTACTGCATCGGGGTTTACGGTATTCACTCGTATTCTATCACCGCCCAACTCCGACGCTAATAAGCGGGAAAGGTGCGCCTGCGCTGCTTTTGCAGAGCCATAACCGGCGTTGTTAGGACCAGCCACCACACTGTTTTTAGAAACGATGTTTACAATATCGCCACCGGTTCCCTGTTTGCGCATGATCTCTACACCGAATTTAGATACAAGGAATTGTCCTTTTACCAGGATATCATATAATTTATCCCAATCTTCAATAGTATGATCAGTGATAGACTTGGATATACTGATGCCTGCATTGTTTACTACGATATCTACGCCGCCAAACGCCAACACAGTATCGGCAAATGCTTTTTCAATAGTAACGGCGCTGGTTACGTCCAGTAGGGTAGCAGTGGCAGAGTCTTTACCGAAAAGTTTCTTAAACTCTTCGATGGCTCCATCCATTCTTTCCTGGTTGATATCATTGATCACCACACAAGCGCCTTCTGCGGCAAGCTTCTTGGCTATTGCCTTACCAATACCGCCGGCACTGCCTGTTACTAATGCAATACGACCTGATAAGGCCTTGGGCTTAGGCATACGTTGCAATTTGGCTTCTTCCAGCAACCAGTATTCAATATTAAATGCTTCCTGGCGTGGAAGAGAAGTGTATTCAGAAATAGCTTCTGCACCACGCATTACATTAATGGCGTTGGTATAGAATTCCGCTGCTACACGAGCTGTTTGTTTGTCCTTGGCAAAAGTAAACATGCCCACGCCAGGATACAGGATTACAACCGGATTGGAATCTCGGATAGCGGGGCTATTAGGATGTTTGCAGGTGTTGTAGTAATCTTCATACATTTTTCGGTAGTCTACAAACTGTCCGGTAATTTTTTCTTTTACAGCATTGGTATCCGAAAGGTCTTCATCTGGTGTCAGATTCAAGACTAATGGGCTGATTTTTGTTCTCAGAAAGTGATCAGGGCAGCTTGTTCCCAAAGGAGCTAATCTGTCCAAGTCGTTAGAGTTGATGAACTCCAATACACGATCATCATCTGAGAAATGTCCTACCATCTGTACAGCAGAAGAACAAAGTCCACGTAATATTGGAGCCAATGCTACTACCTGTGATACTCTTTTTTCTTTTGGAAGTGACTGTATTTTGGCACCGCCGAAATTAGTCCTGCCTTTTGATTTTTCTTCTATGTAAGCAGCACAGGCTTCTATAACATCCAAAGTATTCAAATAACTTTCGTAGGCAGTATCGCCCCAGGTAAATAAACCATGAGAGCCCAGCATAATACCTTTGATACCAGGATTTTCGTCAAGGCATTTTTTAAGTTCCAGTCCCAGTTCAAAACCCGGTTTTCTCCACTCTACCCAACCGATGGTACCCTTAAACAACTCCTGGGTTATTTTTTTTCCCTCTTTGGCAGCTGCAATAGCAATAGCGGCGTCCGGGTGTAAATGGTCAATATGTTTGAAAGGTAAAAATCCGTGCAGTGGTGTGTCTATAGAAGGCGCTTTAGAAGCCAGGTCAAAAATACAGTGGTTGAACAATTCCACCATTTCATCTTCAAATTCTATGCCTCTGTATACATTTTTCAAACTGCGTAAACGATCTACATACAAGGCAGCAAGCCCGCTTTTCTTCAATGTGCCCAAATCACCACCGGATCCTTTCACCCACATTACTTCTGTTTCTTTTCCGGTCAGCGGATCATTGGCAACCACTTTGCAGGAAGTATTACCACCACCGTAGTTGGTGAGTCTAAGATCTGCACCCAACAGGTTGGATCGATATATCAGCAGGGCAACTTCGTCTCCTTTCAGAGCAGCGGCAGCAGCATCGTCCCATAGGTAGCTTACATGATTATACTTTTTCGTTGATGACATAGTTTGAATTTTATTTTTTTAAACCTATTTTATTTTAATGAATTTCCGTATCCTACTACCAGCACCGCGATTATAATAGCGGCGATGCCGGCAACAATGGTCCTGATTGTTTTTTTACTCACCCCTTTCCACTCCCGCAATATGACACCCCATATATTAGCCACCAAAATAATGAAAGCCATATGTAATATCCATGAACTGGCACCATTTCCCAATTTACTTTCCCCCATCCCATAAAAGAAGAATTGTAAAAACCAGGTGGTGCCTGCCAATGCAGAAAAAAGATAGTTTGACCGAAGTGGTGTTCGCTTATTAGTATAGTCAACAAATGTTTTATTGCGGGCATTCAAAAACATACACCATATGAGGTTGGTGGTTAAGCCACCCCATAATATAACCACATAGATTACATTGTTCTGAAATAAAAACTCTCCTTGCCCGGGGTTAGCAATTTTCCAGGATTCGTTGGCAACATCTGCCATCGATTTACCTGCTTCTATTGCATAGTTGAAACAAGCACTCAACACGCCTGAAACGATTGCTACTATTAAACCCAATCCAAACTTATACTCCGTTTTCACCTCGTTTCCATGCGGGTCAGCCCCTGCTGTTTTCAATTCTCTTTCTTTCAAAGTACCTGCGCGTCCACACAATATAATACCCAGCACACAAATCATTAATCCTGCCAGCACCGTTATTCCCCAATTGGAACTTACCAACATACTGAAAGTGTCTTTTCCATCTTTTGGGAAGAAATTATAATAAACAGAAGGCAACAAGGCGCCTAATACCATCGTCAGCCCAAGAATGATGCTGCTGCCGAGGGATACACCCAAGTAACGAACTCCCAGTCCATAAGTTAACCCACCAATACCCCATAATAAACCAAACAGGTAAGTATACCCTAAAATAGCACCTTCTGTTTGTTGAATGATGGAAAAAAAATCCGGAATGGTTAAAAAAGCTGCAAGTGGAGGCACTATCAACCAGGAAAACAATCCACCAACAATCCAGTAGGTCTCCCAAGCCCAGCCCTTCACTTTTTTATAGGGAATATAGAAACTGCCTGAAGCAAAACCGCCGACAAAATGATAAAATATTCCTAGTATAACCTGCATTCCATTCTATTCAATATGGTGATAACAATCGTTGTTCAAATGTAGGTTATAGCCTTAGTTGAGCTGTCATGTGCTGTCATGTTAATCTTAGTCAATTGGAACTTTTATTCCTTACGTCCTTATTTACAATGGTATATTCACAGGTTCTCTTAGAAATTCTGTTTATTTCAATGCATTCAGCAGAATTTCTACCGGATGGTATGACTTCCGGGCAGCACCATCTTTGATCTGGTGACGGCAACTGGTACCGGCAGCAGCAATCAATACATCTTCGGGTTGCTTACGCACTGTGGGCAGCAATACCAACTCTGCTACTTTCATCGAGATATCGTAATGCTCCTTTTCATAGCCGAAAGAGCCAGCCATACCGCAGCAGCCAGAGGGAATATTCTGAACTTCATAATTTTTTGGCAGGGACAGTATCTTCAACGAAGGAGCCAGTGAAGAAGATGCTTTTTGCTGACAATGCCCGTGCAACATCACTTTTCTCTTCTCGGTGGTAAAAGCATCAGGAGAAATATGCCCTTTTTCTATTTCTCCCGCCAAAAACTCTTCAATGGTGAAAACGTTTCTCGACAATTCTCTCGCGGCATCCAGCAGGGTATCATCTGCCAGGTCTATATATTCATCCCGGAAAGTAAGGATAGCCGAGGGCTCGATACCTATAAGCGGCGTCTCGGCAGTAATGACTGGAGACAGCAACGCTATATTGGTATTGGCAATTTTTTTGGCTTTCCGGAGCAGTCCTTTTGAGAGCCAGGGCCTGCCACTTTCAATATGTTCGGGTATTACCACCTCGTAGCCCAGCTTCTCCAGCAATGTAATGGCTTTTATGCCTATTTCTGTATCGTTGTAATTGGTAAACTCGTCACAAAACAGATACACTTTTCTGCCGGTTTTGGGCTGGCGGTTGTGCTTCTTGTACCAATTTTTTAAGGTGGTTTTGTATAGTGTGGGCATCGACCGGTCAGTGGCAAATCCCACTATTTTTTTGATGGGTTTGGCTAAGGCGGCGGTCGTCATGGCAAAATTATATAATCCTGGCACGAGTGACCCTGCTTTAGACATGATACTGAAATTGGCAATCAGTTTACTGCGGAGCGGCACACCATTATCATCATAATAGTGCTGAAGGAACTCTGCTTTGAGCTTTGCCATATCCACATTGGACGGACATTCTGACTTACAGCCTTTGCAACTCAGGCATAAATCCATTACCTCATATATCTCCTTATGGTTAAAACGGTTTATTTTGCTGGAGTGGGTTAAAAACTCCCGCAGAATATTGGCTCTTGCCCTCGTGGTATCCTTCTCGTTTTTGGTGGCCATATACGAAGGGCACATAGAACCGCCGGATAAATGTGTTTTACGGCAATCGCCTGAACCGTTACATTGCTCTGCATGTTGTAGAATATCCTGGTTATGAAAGCGGAAAACCGTCTTGAAAGCCGGTGTTTGCTGCCCGGGTTGGTAGCGGAGCATGGTATTCATAGACGGGGTATCCACAATCTTATTGGGATTAAAGATGTTTTGGGGATCCCAGGTCTTTTTGATTGCTTTGAGCAACTGGTAGTTCTTCCTGCCTACCATTTGCTCAATAAATTCGCCTCGCAACCTACCATCTCCATGTTCCCCACTTAATGATCCGTTGTATTTTTTTACCAGCGTGGCTATTTCTTCAGCTATCAAGCGAAACAGGCGATTGCCTTCTTCGGTTTTCAGGTTAATAATGGGGCGGAGGTGGATTTCACCACTGCCGGCGTGGGCATAGTGTACTGAATGGAGTCCATGCAATTTCAGGATTTCGTTAAAATCCATGATGAAGTCCGGCAGATCGGTCACATCCACTGCCGTGTCCTCAATTACCGGTACCGCTTTTTCGTCTCCTGGCAAATTGCTTAGCAAGCCTAATCCTGCTTTTCGTAATGCCCATATTTTTTTGGTGTCTTCGCCAAACAACAACGGAAAATGATAGCCAAGTCCCGCTGCCCGCATTTCGGCTTCCACTTTTTGCGCTACAATTGTAATCTCTTCCCGGGTTTCTGCCCGATATTCAATCACCAGTATAGCTCCGGGATCACCTTCTACAAAAAACCTGTTTTTGCGATGTTCGATACTTTCTTTGGTACACTCGAGTATGTAATGATCTATCAACTCGCTGGCGGAAGGGTTGTATTTCAAGCCGATCAGGTTGGCCCGGAGTGATTCATCAATGGAGTTGAAATGTACACAGAGCAACCCCGATTCTTTGGGCGGCAATTCGTTGATGTGTAATTTAATTTCTGTAATGAAGGCTAAAGTGCCTTCAGAGCCTGCAATCAGTTTGCAAAAATTGAACGCCGGCGCTTCGGCATTAAAGGGTGCTGAATCCAGCAACACATCTACCGCATAACCAGTGTTACGTCTTTCTATCGATGGTTTGGGAAACTCCCGCCGTATTTCCTCCTGGTTGTCATAGCTACTTAACATCGTACGTATATCGCGATAAATACTTCCTTCCAGATTGGTTTGTTCACATTTACTATGAAAGGTGTCCAAATCAACCGCCTTGAAGATCGCTTCGGAGCCATCACTTAAAAAGGCCCTTACTTCCAGCAGGTGCTCACGGGTACTGCGGTATATTACAGAGTTGGAGCCACAGGAGTTGTTGCCCACCATACCGCCTATCATGGCACGGTTGGCAGTGGAAGTTTCCGGACCAAACAAGAAACCATGTGGTTTTAAAAACATATTCAATTCATCCCGTATAACGCCGGGTTGTACCCGCACCCAGCTCTCCTCTGCATTCAGTTCCAAAATTTTAGTAAAATGTTTGGAGACATCTACCACAATTCCATCGCCCACCACCTGCCCAGCCAGCGACGTGCCTGCGGTACGGGGTATCAGGGACGTATGGTTATGAATTGCAAAATGGATTAGTTTTTGGATATCTTCTTCTGAATGTGGTATAGCCACAGCCAACGGAAGTTCCCGATACGCAGATGCGTCAGTAGCATATAGGGTCCTTATTACATCATCGTAGTACAGCTCTCCTTCCAGTTCCCGGGATAGGTTTTCCAACTTTGTCTTCATTCGAAAGTCTATATTTAGGTCAAAACGGTATCCGTCGCACGCTTATTTTCAATACTTCCTGTTTTGTACCATCAGAATTTTGGATGCAAAATTAACGTAAGAAAACTTGTCTTTGAAGTACTATCTAAGGGCTTGTTAATATTCCATGATTATTTGGGTAACCGGCCTTTATTTTGGTAATTTTAGCGATGGGATAATCGCCATATTCTGGCACCTGTTTTGCACCAGATTTAATCAATAGAAAAGAATTTTGTATGGGATCCAGGAAAAACGACTTAGTAATAGCTGCAGCGTCCGGGGTTGCTGCCGGACTGCTGGTATTTGCTTTCAGACTTGCTAAAAGAGAATATAAAAACCGGAGAAAGTTGAAGGATATAGCGGATCATGGTTATGAAACTGCTACCGATGTGTTATATCCCGACGAAGCCGATTTTGGAAGGAAACTACATTACGGCCCTGTTTTGCCAACCAGTAATTAGTTAGTTACTTAACTTAACTTTTACATCCTCCGGAACCGATGCGATTTTGCGGGTATCGTAGTTAAAACAAACCATGGTACTTTGGGCACTGGCAATGTGTTGGGTTCCGGAGTTTTTTATGGCTTCTATTTTGTACAACAACTCAAAACTTACTCTTTCAAATTCCGTCGCAGCTACCGAAACTTTCAGTTTATCACCATAAAAGGCTTCCCGTTTAAATTCTATAGCTACCCCACTCATAATTAAACCAGTGTTTTCAGATACTTGTTTTTCTCCCATACCCAGACTGTTCAGGTATTGAACCCTTGCCTCGTGTAAAATGGACAAAATACTATCATTGCCTACATGCCCACCATAATTGACATCGGTAATACGAACAGGGATTTCTGTGGTAAAAGAAAATGTTTGCGGAAGATCAATTTTTATCCTAGCCAAGCCATTTAAATTAGTGGGCAAAGATAAGGGAATGATGATTGGGAGATTGCTAGATTTATGATTTAGAAATTTCTAATTTGGAGGCAATTTTAAAAAACGGATATTATCAGGAATGCGGATTTGTTGAAATGGAATTTTACATCAGCAATCAAAAATAACCAGCTATTTCTTTTCAGGCTCCTGTATGAGTTTCATTAGCTCAGCTATGTCCATGAAGTTGTCAACAGAAGGCACAAACGATGAATTGCCTACTTTTTCTTTCCAATCTCTGAAAATACCTTTCCAGTATTGGCTTTCGCGCAGGATAACATCCAGCAATTCTTCTTTGCCTTCAGCATTCAGGTATTGAATGGTAGTTTTAAATTTGGAAGAAACCCGCATTGTTTGCCCGTTGGGACCCATCATCATAAAATAGCTGTTAGGAAGGTCAAGTAAGCTTACATCTTCCCTGATTTCACCATGCTGGTTCTTTATTTTTTTGCTCATACCTTGCGTCATATCCATCCTGTCTGTAAAAGATTTTTCTTTTAAAGCGATTGAAGAAGGCTTTATATCGAAGCTTTCAAATTCAAAGGAGTATTCCCCCAAGTCCTGTGTACTTTCTTTGGTTTTGTATTGGCGTTGGTTGGAGGCAATGGTATATGGGGGTTTTGGCTGTGCTTGTTGTATTGTTTTATTTTCAGGTTTCACTACTTCTTCCGCAACCTGTGGTTGCTCTGTTTTAAGCGGCGCCTGTTTGCCGGCACTTAGTGGTTCGAGATTCTCATCGTTAAAGATCAGGGTATTGACGGCAAAAAACATGATACCCACAAAAGCAGCTGCCGCCAATACCTTTATCAACAGGTTGCTTTTTCTTTTGAACGGTACTACTTTGCTATCAGATAGTTGAGATACTATTGCATGCCAGGCGTCGGAAGGCGGTTTATGCTCGGTATGATAAAGCTGTTGTCTAAAAACAACCAGTTCCTGGTTTTCCAGGTCCTGTGATATCTGTTCCCAAACGATTATCGGTGGTTTTACCTCAGTATGAAAAAGATGTTCCCGAAATAATAGAAAACTTTCATTTTCCAGATCTTGTGATATTTTTTCCCAGGTGGCA
This sequence comes from uncultured Terrimonas sp., assembly GCA_964604365.1. Classification (GTDB taxonomy): domain Bacteria; phylum Bacteroidota; class Bacteroidia; order Chitinophagales; family Chitinophagaceae; genus Agriterribacter. The sequence goes on along the minus strand of CAZRYS010000022.1, from coordinate 36,591 downwards.
GGGGGCGGTGTTACGTCAGCATGGAGGAGCTTTTGCTTATATACTACAAAGTCGCCATTATCCAGATCATGAGAAATTTTATCCCAGATATTGTCTGGAGGCGGCACTTCGTGATTGTATATTTTATCCTTCCATTCCATCGGGTTAGTATCAGGTCAGTGTTCTTTATAGGTTTTTACTAAATTCTGTAATATCGTTTTTGCTCTTGCCAATTGAGATTTACTTGTTCCTTCACTAATGCCCAACATCTCTGCAATCTCTTTATGTGTGTATCCCTCGATGATATACAGGTTGAAAATCGTTTTATAGCCGGGTGACAACTTCTGGATAATAGCTTGTAAATCTTTGATACTCAAACTATCCAGCGCGGATACTTCTTTCGCCTCCAGTATATTTTCGTGCGTTTCGGTAACAGGATATACATTTGCTTTCCTGCGGTAATGCTCAATAGCTGTATTTACGAAAATCCGTCGTACCCATCCTTCAAAAGACCCATCCCCCCGGTACATACTCAAATTTCTGAAGACTTTTACGAATCCATCCTGCAGGATGTCTTGCGCATCATCATTATTTCCGGCATACCGAAGGCTCACTGCGTACATTTTGGGAGAAAACCGTTTATACATTTCCTCCTGAATTCTTCTATCTCCCTCAAGGCACCCTCTTATTAAGTCGCTCTCTGATATGATATGGTTGCTTTGTTCTGCCACTTTTTAAGGAAATTCTGTAAAAATTATGCAAAATTGCTATTTGTCAAAAGAAATTGCACCAATTGTGTAACTGCTTTACTTCGATGGCTGTATTTGTTTTTGTCTGTCAGCGACATTTCTGCAAAGCTACGACTATCTCCTGCCGGCACAAATACCGGATCGTAACCAAATCCGTCATTCCCCCGTGGAGTTGTAATAATTTCTCCTTCGCAGACACCTGTAAATGCATGCTCTACGCCACTAATAATCAACGATATCACAGTTTTAAACCTGGCAGTTCTGGTTGTTTTCCCTTCCAGATTGGCTAATAATTTCTCTATATTTTTAGAAAACTCCCGCCCTTCTCCTGCATATCGGGCACTTTTTACTCCCGGTTCGCCATTCAGTGCGTCTACTTCCAGCCCGGTATCTTCACCAAAACAATGGAAGCCGGTAAGCGTATAAATAGTGGTGGATTTTTCCCGGGCATTTTCTTCCAGTGTATCGTAGGGTTCTGGAATATCAATGGTAATGCCGGCCTCCTGCAGGGTCATTATATCGAACTTTCCTTCTAGTAAAGGTTTGATTTCGTTTACTTTATGCTGATTGGAAGTGGCAAAAATAAGTTTCTGCATCATCTATTACAATTCAAAAAGTACTTTCAGCGCTTTCCATAGTGCTGCTTTTAATGCTTTATCGTCTTGCAACGCCTCTAAAGCAGGAGCGGAAAGGTAACTAATTTTATTATGCGTGTAAATCTGAAACGCTGGAAACTGCATAGGCAGCCCTATATCCAAAGGTTCCATACCAAGCATGAGCAACTTAGACGGATTCGTTTCCTTAGCAATTGTTTGATAATCCCCCGGTGTTTTGGCAAGGTTTACCAATGCAATGTCTTTCATAGAAAGTTTGCAGGCATTTAAGATGCCGGTGAAAAACTCAAACAAGGCATCATCCAGGTAGGCTGCATCTGTATATTTTACTAACACAGTAATACGCTGATTATTATCCCCCAGGAATTGTTTAACGGGTCTTACAGCCACCGCGGGTGCAGGATCAACTGGAACTTTCTTTTCAGCAATCGAGCCTCCTTCTTGGGGATGCAGGGGCTGGGTAAATAATTTTGCCAGCACCTCCGGAGACAGTTGTAGTCCTTTTAAACTCATAACAATTCAATCAACCAAATATTTGGCTACAGGTTTTTTTCGTTTCTTTGCAACAAAAATAGTGTTTTATGGTTGCCGCATCGGATATTCAGGTTACAAAAGTTCAAACCAGCAAATTAAAGGAACTCAGCCTGGATAATTTACCGTTTGGAAAATACTTTACAGATCATATGTTGGAAGCAACCTATGAAAATGGACAATGGACAAGTATAGAAATTAAACCTTACCAACCACTTTCGTTCGACCCTTCATTGGCAGCCATTCATTACGGGCAGTCTATCTTCGAAGGTATAAAAGCCTATAAAGATACAGTTGGTGAAGCTTTTGTTTTTCGCCCCTACGATAATTTCAAGCGCTTCAATTTATCTGCACAACGCATGAATATGCCGGAAGTGCCCGAGGAGATTTTTATAGAAGGAATGCGCCGATTGATCGCCATAGACAAAGATTGGATTCCGGCAAAAAAGGAACATTCTTTATATATCCGTCCATTTATGTTTGCAACGGATTGTATGTTGGGTGTTCGGCCATCAGAAACCTATAAGTTTTTGATCATACTTAGTCCCGCAGGTCCATATTTTCCCCGTCCGATGAAAATATTGGTGGAAGAGAAATATACCCGTGCGGTGAAGGGTGGTGTTGGGTTTGCCAAGAATGCTGGTAACTATGGCGGGAGTTTGTTGGCTGCAACCGAAGCACAGGCAAAAGGATACGATCAGGTATTGTGGACAGATGCTGCGGAACACAAATGGCTGCAGGAAGTGGGTATGATGAATGTGTTTTTTGTAATAGGGGATGGCGTTGTAACCCCCTCATTAGAAGAAGGTACAATTTTGAATGGCGTTACCCGCAGTAGTGTGGTGCAGGTGCTGAAAGACATGGGCGTAAAAGTGGAAGAGCGACCGGTACATGTGGATGAAATTGTGAATGCACACAAAGCAGGTGATTTGAAAGAAGTATTTGGTACTGGTACTGCCGCCACCATCGCTTATATACAAACCCTGGCTTATGGCAATTACGTGATGGATTTTTCCGAAAAAGATTGGAGACTAAGTACTGAAATTAAAACCAGACTAAATGCCATCCGCGATAAAGAAACGCCGGATACCCACAACTGGTTATTTAATATTTAGCATCGATAAAACGTAGTATAAAAAATGCTTTCTGGATTAGAAAGCATTTTTTTTATGGGTAATTACATAGCGAAATCTCTTTTTGTCAATGGCGTCAATAACCACTGTAGCGGTATATTTTTGCCTTATCTGTTAATGTAAGAATAGTGGTTGTCTCACCATTCACGGTAAGTTTAGTTTCATTGTCTTTTATTCCCAGCAACGTTTCCCCAGAGCCTTTCGCCAAGCTGAACGTTGCGTTGTCTATGTAACGCAACGTCCCATCATCCACAACTATATGCTCAACAATTGAATATTTGGAGACGGTGCCAGGAAGTGAAAGAGCCGAGTCCTGCCACCAACGCACCTAAACCTTAGCAGAGACTCGGCTCGGAATATTAAAGTTTACAAAAAAACAGGCAGATGCTGCGAAGAATTCAAGCGGGAATTGAAATTAATATAGCGCATTAGTAGCTTGTGGCAATGTAATATACCATTTGTAACTTTCTGCTAATGCAACCATTATTATGTATAGTAAGTAAATTCCGAATAAAATATTGACCATAAGTTTACGCCTATTCAGGAAAAAAAAGATAGCCACGCCTATCCAGATACCTATACCCGCGATATACATGTATCGGTCGGCAATCAATGTTGCCCTTGAAGTGGGGATCAGTGGTAACGAAAGAAAAATGTTAACTAGAAAAATCAGGAAGCATCCTATGAGAACTTTATTTTTCAGATACAAGAGTATTCCTGTAATTGATATAAACAACGTTACTGCTATAATTGGTTGAAAGATATTTTCATTTCCTGTTATTAAACCTAATCTCAATGGGCGGCGAATGGGTATAAGTAGATAAAAAAAATAATCACCTATGCAACGAATGCTCAGGAATATATCATCCAAAAGCGTAAACCGGGCTTTAATCCTTAGCTCTTGTAAATCACTTCGGAATACCGGAATATATAAAGTAAAAACTCCAAAGAGAAGGGCTAATAATAAAAAGGGAATTAAGTTCTTTAAAACGAGATAGCTTCTTCTAAAAAAGTATATTTCAATAATTAGAATCAAAAGAGGAAGTACAACACCGATTTCTTTTGAAAGAATCGCCAGAACAAAAAATAAAAAGCTATAAAGCAGGCAAAAATTCATCGCACGTATCCTAAATTGAAGATAAAACAATATGCTCAACAACATAAAAAAGGTGACTAACAACCATTTGCTCGCTGAAACCCATGCTACAGTCTCTATCTGTAATGGATGAAATAAAAATAATAAAGAACTAAAAAAGGAAATATAATTAGATATTTTATTATGATCTGTTACTTTTTTAATGATAATAAAAAGAAGAATTGCGTTACAGGTGTGTAATAAAAGCGAGTATAAATGAAAGTAAAAAGGATTGAAGCCTGCAGCATGTCTAATTAAAAAAATAAAAAAGGTATTTAAAGGCGAATATTGTCCATTGTAAGGATGACTAAAGACCTCTCTTAAATTAAACACCTTTAATTGTGGGTTATCTAAAACATACCATTGGTCATCAGAGTTTGGGACGAAGTCGGTTAGTAGGACCGGACCAAAAATGATAATATATATAATGCAGATTCCAGCAACCAGGATTCTTTTCTGAAACTGTAATTGAGCGGCTTTCATTTTTAATATAACATCTTCAATTTAGAAACCGAGTGGATGAAAGGATAGTGACTTCTTAACATTCATTTTAAATAAACTTTGCAATGAAAAAATGTGAGTAATGCTACAGCTTATTCAAAGGTGAAATTTGTTTCAAAAGACGAGTTTCAACTTTAGCGGTTTTGCTTGACAGTATCAAGGAATTGGTTCGATCTGACTATCTGGCGATACTGGTATTGTAGACATGGCTATAGGGCATCCGTCCTGCATATTTACAGATACAAGGAACAAATTTGATTGAAATCCACTTGATGTAGAGCTAAACCCTGAAGTCGCGTTGACAGAATTATTCCCTGCACCAACTGAGCCCCCAAAATTTGAGGAAGAAGTGCCGGAAGTACTATATGAACCCTGAAGGTAAATTCTTATAGTACTAACGCCCTGATATGAACCACCTTGTTCTAAAGCCCCAACTTGAGAAATGTTTCCATGTTGTCCACTAACGCCAAACGCTGATGATGTTACTTTTCCGTTGGAATTTGAACCTGTCTGTAGCAATAGTCCGTTTCCTGTAGTACCTATTCGCCCAGAAATTGAACAATATTTTATGGTTGTTGTATAGTAATTTTCCTTGAGTGAAAGGTTCAAATTTGTATCCTCCTTTTTAGAAAAAAATATAATACTATCTCTAACCAATTCTTCATATTTATTAAGTACTTTATAGAATTCTTTACCCCTAAGCGAGTTGGAATTTACTAGCTTTCGGTAATATTCTATACCCTCTTGATTGAATTTAACCAGAGCTATATTATTGTCATCTTCTTTATTTATTACAAGCATAGAATAACAAAAGAGCAGAAACTATTACAAATAAGATGGTGGAAGAAATTTGATATTTTTTCATATTTATACTTTTTAATATATATTAAGTAAAAAACTAACGGTTAGAGGATTGTATAATACTATCACGCATTAACTCCTCATATTTATTTACCGTTAAATAAAACTTTTTTCCGCTCAGCGTATTAGAGTATAAAAGGCTTCGATAATGCTGCAGTTTTACGGCAATGTCTTGATTGCTTGCATGAGTATCTTTATATTTTTTGCAAGCACAATGTAGAGTAAACCCTATCAAAAGGAGGAATGAGAGGATTGGTTTTGCTTTCATATTTTAATTTTTCATGTTAGTTTATATTTTTGCAACTTTATCTATAATATAGATGGATGGTTTTTGGCTATTGCATCTGCAACTTGACGATCAATTAGTCTATAATCCGGTACATTCTGTTTAGTTTATGATTCTTATTTAAATGATTGTATTCGTAGTGGAAAAAGCGGGAAAGTTTGTCTCAAAGCTCCATGTTGAGAGTTTGCGCTTCTAACCGCCTTTACTGTTTTAAAACCTTGATGCCATGTTAAAAGAAGTTGACTTATTGCTGATAAAAGTTGCTGTAAGCCTCTATCAATTGTAATAGCATAGTAAACAACAGTCGTAGCTCCTACTTTTAAAGCATTTTGATGACCAAAACATTTCGCTAGTTTAAAGTTCCTTGCGTCTGCAGGGCTTAAATTCTCTATTTTTCTCCATATTATTTCCTCTGTGCTTTCATCGTCAATAAATAAAAGTTCGTAAGAAAAGCCCTGCAGCTCATTTGAGAGAGACTTGCATATAATGGAAGCATTTTTTCCCTCATTTAAAAGGGGAACAATTACAGAAGTTCGCTGGCTAATGCGCGACTTGGGAAGAGTATATTCAACATCTGATAAATGTTGGTGTTTATTCACTTAGCAATGTTTTACTATCGAAGTAAAATCGATTAAAAGGCATTACAATGTAATATAAAAATTTAATAAAAAAATCTTTTCATCATTTTAGGGGCAAACTTTTATCAACTTTGGCGCGATTTTGTAAAGAAAACAGTATACACCAATCTTCACTTACCGCCACAGTCCCTTGCCTACTCCCTGTTCTTTTAGATTTTTTCGCATCGGTGAGAATGTTCGAAGTTTACTAATTTATTACTACCTATACCTTTCTGCTTTGCAAACTACTTGATCAGAGAGTTGCTTCAATGCCGTTATCTGGTATGAATTCACTTAGCTTTTAGCATTTCTTTAGATGGTTTTGCAGAAAAAATATCAAAAGCCCGAAAGGGAAACCTGCTCTTCTGTACAACAATCCACATATCGTATATTTGCAACCTAATTTTCAATAACAGATGAGCACAATATTCTCGAGTCCTTTTAATACGCCATTTGAATCAGTTCCTTTTTCTAAAATTCCTTCTGAAAGTTATAGAGAAGCTATTGAGCAAACGCTGGTGGAAGCCCGCAAGGAAGTGGATGCAATAGCCAGCAATAAGAATGCACCTGATTTTGAAAATACCGTGGTAGCCCTGGAGCGTTCGGGTAAATCTTTGAATATAGCTAGTTCTGTGTTTTTCAATCTCACTTCGGCGGAAACCAATGATGTATTGGAAAAAACAAAAGAAGAAGTGTCACCATTACTGGCGGCTTTTGGCAACGATGTAACCTTAAATGAGCCCCTTTTTCAACGTATCAAAACCGTATTTGATCAGCAAAGTTCTTATGCCCTTACTGGCGAAGAAATCCGGCTGCTGGATAAGACATACAAACGCTTCTCTCGAAATGGTGCGTTATTGTCTGCGTCTGATAAGGAAAAGTTGCGGGCTATCGATCAGGAGTTGGCAAACCTAACGGTGAAGTTTTCACAACATGTGTTACAGGAAACCAACGACTACTTTTTACATATCACTGATAAAACTGAACTTGCCGGTATTCCTGATTCGATATTGGGAATGGCAGCATCGGAAGCTGCTTCCCGAAAGCTGGAAGGATGGGTGTTTACATTACAATATCCGAGCTTTGTGCCTTTCATGACTTATGCTTCTAACAGAGAAAAGCGTAAAGAGTTTTACATGGCAAATGCGCATAAGGCATTCGGAGACAATGAACGTAACAACGAACCCATCGTAAAAAAGATGGTTCAATTAAGGCAACAACGGGCGCAGTTATTGGGCTTTGCTACCCACGCCGATTTTGTACTACAGGAAAGAATGGCATCGGCACCGTCTATCGTAAACGAGTTTTTGTCGGACTTTCTGGAAAAAGCCCACCCTTCTGCGGTAAAAGATATTGATACATTGAGGGCGATGGCAGCCACAGACGGTATTAGTGAGATGATGGCTTATGACCACGGTTATTATGCGGAAAAACTGCGGGAAGCCCGTTATAGTTATTCTGAAGAGGAAATGAAACCTTACTTTTCTCTACCGTTGGTACAACAAGCTGCTTTTGATGCAGCAGGTAAATTATACGGACTCAGTTTTATAAAACGAAAGGACCTGGATGTATATCATGAAGAAGTGGAGGTGTATGAAGTGTTGGAAAATGGTCAGCATAAAGCATTGTTGTACACCGACTGGTTTCCGAGAAAAGGAAAACGGGCGGGTGCCTGGATGACTTCCTTCAGGGGACAATCCATCGAAAATGGTGTCAACCATCGGCCACATATCAGTATGGTGGGTAATTTTTCTAAACCCAATGGCGATACACCCTCTCTGTTAACGTTTAATGAAGTAACAACCCTCTTCCACGAATTTGGTCATGCGTTACACGGTATACTGGCGGACACCGTCTATGAAAGCCTGAGTGGTACCAGTGTTTACTGGGACTTTGTAGAGTTGCCATCACAGTTTATGGAAAACTACTGTTATGAAAAGTCCTTCCTGTCTACTTTTGCCAAGCACTACCAAACAGGTGAACTGTTGCCGGAAGAAAAAATTGACAAAATTGTAGCATCTGCCAGTTTCATGGAAGGGTATCAAACACTTCGCCAACTATCTTTTGGTTTACTCGATATGGCTTATCATACCAATCAATTAAAAGAGGATGGTTTGGAAGGGTTTGAAAAAACAGCCATCAGAAAAACAATTGTATATCCTGACATAAAAGGTACGGCTGTTAGTCCTTCCTTTTCTCACATTTTTGCAGGTGGCTATGCAGCAGGCTATTATAGTTATAAGTGGTCAGAAGTACTGGATGCTGATGCATTCGAGGCATTTAAGGAAAATGGAATTTTTGATGCCACTACTGCAGCCAAATTCAAAACGTTGTTGAGCAAAGGCGGAACAGAAGATCCGATGGATTTATATATCGCCTTCCGTGGCAGAAAACCTAATCCCGAAGCATTGTTGAGAAGAGCAGGTTTGATCGCTGAAGGTTAGGTGATTTGTTTATTTTAAAGTTTTCAGGGAAAAGCTGTATCGGTTGAATACTGAACTTTTATAGAGACAATCAAAGAAGTCAGGTAACGGTGCTTATTGCTTTGTTTTTCAATGTGTTTCCGTTAGTTCAAGGCAAATGTACCAAAATTTATTTTGGTTGAATATAGTGAGACTTCGTATCAATTGGATAAAATTACAGTTGAACACCTAATATCACTATTGACTCTTTTTACCTTAAAAGGTCAAAAATTCATTCCAATAGAAAAAAAGAAAGCTATTCTACCAACGGATACCGATAAAAACTGAATGGATAAAATGAAACAACAGATTGAAAACAATTACCGTCAGATAAAACAAGGCATTGTACAGCTTGTCGAAAATGAAATGGAGCGTATTAAGAATGACCCGAACTTACAGCATTTAATAGTATAAGAGTTAGTATATGATAAGGTTGTCTAAAATTGTCTATTGGGAAACTTTATCGCATTCATACTGTGGATTGGGCACTACTTTTCATTAGAATTATTTTTGCTGTATTTCTTTGGCTTCATACCGATGTGCATTTCAAACAATCTTGAAAAATGGCTAAGGTTTGAAAACCCTAATCGATAACCTACTTCTGATACTGATAGCTTTTCCTCCCGAATTAAATAAGCAGCTTCCTTCATTCTGAAATTTTGGTAGTAATTGTAAACGCTGTTCCCGAAAATCTGTTTGAAAAGCCGTTTTAGCTTGGTTTCGCTAATACCCGCAAGTTTCGCTAATTCATTTAGCTTAGGAGGCGTATCAATGCTTGAAAGAATTTTGTCTTTGACCTGATATATCTTTTTTACATCCAGCGTGTTTAATGATTGTAAAGTTGTATCCTGTCTTTTCAGCAGTTCAACAAACAATAAATAAATGAGTTCTTCCGATTTTATTTTATAATACAGGTTCTGTAACTCTTTCGCGGGGTTAGCCGTTACAATTTCAACAGCAACATCTTGTATCTGTGGCGATATGATTTCCTCAAACAAAAAGGGCTGATTACCTGAAGTAATAGTTTCTAAAAAATTATTGTCAGTTTTTAGATTGAGTAGTTCTTTTAAATAGTCCGCATAAACAGTGATTACTATTGAATTAATTTTTTTATTCGCGGGAAGAAACTCGTAATTAAACCCTGCGGTGCTTACCTGCACTGATGGCAGTAATCTACCCTGCACTGATGGCTGAAACGGTTTGTTTTTTATATCATCTTTTGCGTGATAAACATTGTGGAAAGCAATCATCACAAAATTGGGTTCTTCCTCGCTCATTCCTCTGTCCAATACAAAATCTTCTATCAATTCATATTGCCTCACCACTAATCTCAATTTCGGATTGATTACATATCCCTTAATATAGCCAGTACCCATATCATCGGGAATAGGGGTCATCTTATTTTCAGGCTTTGCCCCAAGAACTTTCCTGTGTGGTATTGCAGCTTTTGTTTTTTGTTTAAAAACCGGTTTCATAGTCGGACTATTTGGACTATTATTTAGCCAAATATAGCTATTTTATGCTTATACGGTCAGCTACCTTTGCCGAAATCTAATCTTAAATATAGTAAAGGCATTCAATGGAGCAGAAAACAGAAATGAAGTTTACAACTTATCAGATTTTCGTTGTTACGATATTAAGCATATTGCAATTCTCTATTGTTTTAGACTTTATGATTATCGCCCCTTTAGGAGATGTGCTGATGAAATCATTAAATATCAAACCGTCCCAATTCAGCCTGATTGTTTCTTCTTATGCTTTTAGTGCTGCCATAGCGGGCATATTAACAGCAGGTTTTGCAGATAAATTTGACCGAAAGAAAATATTATTATTTTTCTGTTCAGGGTTTATCATCGGAACATTTTTATGTGGGATTGCAACTACTTATTCCACGCTGTTAACAGCAAGGGTGGTAACAGGTTTTTTTGGCGGCGTAGTCGGTTCAATTTCGTTTGCCATAGTAACAGATATGTTTATGCCAAATCAGCGAGGCAGGGCAATGAGTTTTATTCAGATGGCATTTGCTGCAAGTCAGGTATTGGGTATTCCTTTAGGCGTTGTCTTGGCTAACAAATTCAGTTGGCATATTACATTCATGATGATTGTTTTTTTGTCGCTAATAATTTTGGCTATTACCATCGTAAAGCTCAAACCTATCAATGAACATTTAAAGACCAAATCCGATAAAAACCCATTACTGCATCTATGGCATACGATAGCGAACAGAAAATACCAAACAGGTTTTTTAGCCATTGCGCTTTTATCAATAGGTGGTTTTATGCTAACCCCTTTTATCAGTTCCTTTTTGATAAACAATACAGGCGTAACACAATCGGAATTACCATTGGTATTCATGTTAACAGGTATTTTTTCGATGGTCGCCATGCCGTTCATTGGTAGGATAAGTGATAAATTTTCACAGTTTAAACTCTTTTCAGCCGGCTCAATCCTTGCCATAGTAATGACAATTATCTATACGCAACTTTCAGTTGTTCCATTATGGGAAGTTATTGTAGTGAATGTTTTGGTTATGGTGGGTTTGATGGGGAGGATGGTTCCAGCACAATCTTTAAATACATTGGTTCCCGAGTTGACCGACAGAGGGGCTTATATGAGTATCACAGAAGCATTAAAACAGATAGCAGGTGGTTTAGGTGCAGTTATAGCGGGATTAGTTGTCAAACAACCCACAAATTCCAGCCCACTGCTTCATTTCGACACATTGGGCTATCTGATTACAGGTATTAACCTGGTCAGTATATTTTTAGTTTACAGGATAAGCGTGTTCGTCAAAAAGGGCGATAGTACAGTGCCAATACATAAAACGCTTTGATTGGAAAACGCTTGATTTTCCTTACTCCAATCGATTAGTGATTGCGACCTATTTGGACTATTATTTAGTCCAATGAGGCTATTTTGTCTCAATAGGGTCAAATAATTTTGTCTTAAAATTATTCAATTCAATAGTTAAAAAATAAACATATGGAACGTCAAACAAAAACACAAGTACTTATTCTTGGAGGCGGTATTACCGGGTTGGCTGCCGCATTATATTTAAAACAACAAGGTGTCGAGTTCATTTTGGTCGAAAAACACAAAGGCACATCTATCTATCCACGGGCAAGAACCATTGACGTAAGGACGATGGAACTTTTCAGGGGACTTGGACTTAGTGAAGCCTTACGAGAGGGCGGGAAAGATTTAGCCCCTGCCTGGGGTATTATAAAGGGAAATAACATGGTTGAAGCCATGCAAAATCCTGTTGAGAAAATTAGCCCTACTCAATTAATGCAAGCCCAAAAAGAAATGCAAATACTGGCTGAAAAATCGCCCGAAAGCGTATGTCGTTGTACGCAGGACATAAGCGAAGATATTATTTGCGATATGGCTCAAAAACAAGGCGCTGACCTTCGTTTTTATCATGAAATGCTATCTTTTGAACAAAACGAAAATAACGTACAGGTTTTGGTTAAAGACAGAGCCACTGATAAACAGTATACCATCATTGCCGATTATCTTATTGCGGCAGACGGTTCTAATAGTGCGGTAAGAACTCATTTAAAAATACCTACCTACGGAAATATTAACGGTACAAATTTGCTGAACATCTACTTCCAGGCTGATTTGGAGGATGTGGTTAAGGGACAGGAATTTAGCCAATTTCTATTAAATACTCCTGATAGAACAGGTTTCCTCCTGACCATAAACAATAAAAATAAGTGGGCATTTCATTTACGCTATTATCCTGAAAAGGGAGAAAGTTTATCGGATTACCCCAATGATAAATTGATTGCTATTCTTCATGATGTTTTGGGTATTTCAGATGTAAAAATTTCCATCATAAAGGTTTTACCTTGGCAATTGACGGTAAGAATTGCCGAATACCTCGGTGATGGCAGGGTTTTTCTTGCCGGAGATGCTGCTCATACCATGACACCTTATGCGGGCAAAGGAGCAAATGCAGGCATACAAGATGTGCAGAATTTAGCATGGAAACTTGCCGCAGTTTTAAAAAAGCAGGCAGGGAAATCTTTATTAGAAACCTACAATATAGAAAGGCAACCTGTGGGAGCATACTACGCTACCATATCAGGAGAACTGGCTGACACAAACGGTTTAATAAATAACTCCCTTATGATTACCAAAGGGAAAGACCTTTTAGGTTTGCCTAACTACGGATACGTTTCGTCAGCCGTAATAAGAAATGCCGATTTCCCTTTTACATATTTTACAGGCGAAGCTGGAACACGATTGCCACATCTTTGGCTTGATGAAGCACATACACTTTCCTCTATTGATTGGATAAAGGGCGAACTTGTGCTAATTTCAAATGGCTATGAGGACTGGAAAACGGAATGTGATAAGGTACAGCAGCAGCTAAAAACAAATATTCGTTTAATAGTAATCGAAGATAAAAAAATGCTGAAAAAATGGAAAGAACTCACAAGGACATTAGATAATCAAGCATTACTGATTAGACCTGACGATTTTGTAGCTGCTAAGATAGCTTCAGGCAATTTAATGAGAATAGTTGCGGCGGTTTTGGGCGTAGCATAGGAATGAACGGATAATAATAAACTGAAAGCATCATTATTGTTTCAGCGACAGTTTGGACTTTCAGTTCTTGAATTGAAATTTGAGGATATTGAACAGTTTAATTTCAAACCAGTTGATGAAACCACGGGTACAGTTATTTATGACGCAACTTTAATAACATCAAACGGATTGTTCTATTGGGCAGACTTTGCAGACTGGAAAATTGGCGACAATAGCTCAATATGGATTAGCGGTAGAAGGCTGTTTTGGCGACTACGACCTAAATTATTTGGAAACATTAAAAGACTCAACGATGATTAATTGGTTATCGTCAATTCGCCTATCAGCATTATTTTACAGAAGGATTGACGATGGTCAAAAGTATATATACTCCAAAGTTCCTTTCGATACAATATATTGCAAGGGTAAGCTCACCCTGGGCTTGTAGAATCAGAACAAAGTATTTAAATATGCCAATGACATATTATTAAACTGCGGAATGGATTTATGAAAAAGCGCTGAACCATTTTTCTTGATACTTTTTGCGGAAAAGTATCCGCCTTCGGTCGGACAAGTTCCAAAAGCCACCGGGGAATAATTACCGCTATTTCCCGGAGCGTCCTGCTATAACCTTGTGCTACTGTATCTCGGATATAAGCCCTGATTAATTATATTATTAGTCTGCTACCAATCAACTATAGTTGAGTTCACATTAATTCTACAGTCATATAGAGGCGTTCGCAAAAACAGACTAGTAAAAGAAAGCATCAACCCCAGACAAAATATTGGGGAATATGAAAGTTCAAAACTGAACCTGTAGGGCAAGGACGTAAAGAACTAGTGAATCGGCTATGGGAAATCAAGGGTTGATAGCCAACACCTGATTTTTCCCGATTGAGTAAACCAATTTCCTAAATGGGTAACAGGGTATTTGAGTAGCTGCATTAACATTGCGCCCAATTAAACACAGGCTTATGTTGAAAAAAGTTCAGTTACTGTTAGCGTTATTTTCCATACCTGTCTGGCTACTAGCACAAACGGCAAGTATAAAGGGTACAGTGATTAGTGCCGATGGAAAACCGATTGAGGGTGCTTCAGTACAGGTAGAAGGAAAATCGCTGGCAACCGTCACCAACGAATCCGGAGATTATGAAATAATCAATATTCCGGCAGGGAGTTGGCGTCTAGCAGTGTCGTCTGTTGGTACCCGTTCGCAAAAAAGAAATTTTACTATAGCTGCTAATGAAATAATTAGCCTCAACGTTCAACTGGAAGCAGTTTCATCTGATTTGGAAGAAGTGTTGATTAATTCCCGCAAAAGCACAGAACATGCTTCGGTTAGTTTACGTTTAAAAACCCCACTCCTGGAAGTGCCACAGAATATACAGGTGGTAGATGCGAATGACCTTGCAGGACAACAGGTGATCAGTATGAGTGACGGATTGATCAGAAATGTGAGTGGCGCTTTAAGATCAGAACACTGGGGTGATATGTACACCAATATAATATCCAGGGGCTCACAGGTGCAGGCTTTCAGAAATGGATTTAATGTAGTGGCGTCCTACTGGGGACCGCTTACAGAGGATATGAGTTTTGTAGATCGTATTGAATTTGTAAAGGGACCTGCAGGGTTCATGTTGTCTAACGGTAATTCCAGCGGCCTGTATAATGTGGTTACAAAGAAGCCGACGGGTGTAAATAAAGGTGAAGTGAACCTTACCCTTGGTAGTTTCGATTTGTACAGAGCAAGTCTGGATCTCGACGGTTCTCTTAGTAAAAATAAGAAGCTTTTATATCGTCTGAATGTGGCTGCACAGAATAAAGGATCGCACCGGGACTATGAATACAACAATCGGTATGTAGTTGCTCCTGTCATATCTTACCAGGTAGATGATGATACTAAGATAACGTTGGAGTATAATGGTCAATTTGCAAATATGACGGAAGTGGGTTCTTATTATATCTTCTCAAAGGATGGATATGCAACTTACCCCCGCGATTTGACTTTTACCAATCCCGGCTTACCACCTACTAAAATCAATGATCATAGTGGATACATCACTTTCGAACATTCATTTGATAAAAATTGGAAGTTTACCGGACAAGGATCCTTTTTTAAATACATGCAACAGGGGATGAGTTCATGGCCTGCGATGCTGGATCAGAGCAACGGTAAAGTGTTGAGAAGTTTTGGTATATGGGATGCCAAAAGCACCATGGCGATGGGGCAGATGTTTATCAATGGTGAATTTCATACTGGTAGCTTAAGACATAGAGTATTGGCTGGCATAGATGCCGCTAATAAGGTTTACTATGCAGATTGGGGACAATCTCACCAAATAGATACACCAGACGATCTTTTTGACCCATTGAATCCCTATTATGGTGTACCTGCCAACGGCTTTCCTGTTTTTGATAGGAGTAAACCAATTGAAGAAAGAGCAGCTTTAGGCTGGGGTGTTCAGAAACAACGATATAGCAGTATTTATGTGCAGGACGAAATTGCTTTCTGGAAGGACCGTATCAGACTTACATTGGCAGGAAGATATACGAATGTGCGCCAGGTATATGGTGTAGGAGTCGATTACGACGCTGCTGAACGTGTAACACCCAGAGTGGGTCTAAGTGTGTCATTGGATGAAAATACCTCTGTATATGGATTATACGATCAGGCATTTATTCCTCAAAGCGGTAGACTTACCAGTGGTGGTAAAGTATTACCAAGAACAGGAAATAACCAGGAAGTGGGAATCAAACGTAACTGGTTTAAGAACAAATGGACGACCACCCTCGCAGTTTACAGAATCATCGGAAAAAATGAACTGACCAATGATCCCGCATCCAACCCTAGTGCGCCCACCAGTTTGATATTAGGAGAAACACAGGCAAGAGGAGTGGAGGTTGACGTTAGAGGGAATATATTACCTGGCTTTTCCGTAATGGCCAACTATGCATTTACTGAAGCTTTGGTAACTAAGGTAACCAATGGTGTTACAGCTTATAAGAAAGGAGATGTAATACCGGGTTTTGCACGACATGTAGCCAACGCATGGGTTTCTTACGAGCTGCAACAGACAGCTTTAAAGGGGTTGGGTATCTCCGGTGGTTTTACTTTCCAGGGAAAAAGATTTACAGCCTGGGAAACCTTGGGTAAAATGTTGCCTGATTATTTTAAACTCGATGGAGGCATATACTACACTAAAAATAAATATAGGGTAACGCTGAACTTTTTCAATATCCTTGATAAGTATATCTATAGTGGTTCCTATTATGCTATGCCTTCTATCGCAGGAGATTGGAACTCTGGCAAACCTGCTTACTACTATCAAACAGAAGCACCCAGGTCAGTAAGATTAAGTGTGAGTTATCGGTTTTAATGGTCATTGATTCTTTATTGAGGCAGAAGCTATTTTCATTTCGAAGTGAAAATAGCTTCTGCTTTTGTTATAGTCTCTAATAAATGTGTTGCAGAAAATATATCAGGGAAACCTGCGAGGTCTGCGGGAAATAATCTTCCGCATCATGTATTTTTTCAATAGATTTATAGAGATATAATTGCTTATACAAATAAATTTATCGCATGGCTAGTCTTTTCAGGAATATTAAAAATGCTATTTCTCTTTTTAAACAGGTTGATTTAGGTGAATTGCAGAAGATATCTAAGAAAGTAGATATTCCAAGGATGATGAATGCTTTTTCCAAACTGGACGAAGGGCAGGTAAAGCAATTGATGAAGATGTTGGAAGGTGGTAAAAAAACAGGGAAAACACTGCCTGTAATAAACGGCGATTTTTATGAACTAAGTCTTCGATTGAACGAAGAAGACCGGGCAATACAATTGAAGGTAAGAGAGTTTATGGAGCGGGAAGTAGCCCCCATCGTCAATAATTTCTGGTTACATGATGAGTTTCCGCATGATATCATTCCCAAATTTGCAGCGCTAAATCTATGTGGCGTTACTTACAAAGGATATGGTTGTCCGGGATTGTCTTTTTTAATGGAAGGGGTGATTGCAATGGAAATGGCCAGGGTAGATTCTTCTATAGCAACGTTTTTTGGCGTACAAAGCGGACTGGTGATGGGATCAATCTATATATGTGGTTCAGAAGAACAGAAGTCATATTGGATGCCTCGACTGCAACAATTCAAAAGTATTGGTTCCTTTGGACTAACTGAACCGGAAGTCGGATCAGGTGCCGCTGGTGGACTCACTACTACGGCTAAACGAAATGGTGATACCTGGGTATTGAACGGACAAAAGAAATGGATTGGTAACGCAACGTTTGCTGACGTAACGGTTATTTGGGCCCGCGATCTCGATGATAACCAGGTAAAAGGATTTTTGGTAAAAAAAGGCACGCCGGGTTTTTCGGTAGAAAAAATAAAGGGGAAGATGGCATTACGTATTGTGCAGAATGGATTGATTACAATGACAGATTGTGAAGTAGGGGAAGCCGATCGTCTGCCTTTTGCCAACTCCTTTAAAGATACTGCCAAAGTATTACAAATGACCCGTGCCGGTGTTGCCTGGATGGCGGTGGGTTGCGCCCGCGGGGCTTACGAAAATGCGCTTGATTATACCCGAAAACGCAAACAGTTCGGAAAACCAATTGCATCTTTTCAGTTGATTCAAAACCATTTGGTGGAAATGTTGAGTAATCTTACAGCAATGCAATCCCTGGTTTTTCGCTTGTCTGAATTGCAGGATCAGGGCTTGCTGAAAGATGAACATGCCTCACTCGCGAAAGTATTTTGCTCCTTACGCACCCGGGATATTGTAAGTAAAGCAAGAGAGGTGATGGGTGGCAATGGTATTTTGCTGGATCACAATGTGGCTCGATTTGTGGCCGATGCCGAAGCGATTTACTCATACGAAGGAACAAAGGAAATTAACTCTTTGATAGTAGGTAGGGCTATTACAGGCTACAGTGCCTTTGTTTAATCCTGTTCTTTGGTGGTTGCTGCTAAAAATTGTACCTTTGCAGTGCTTATCTAATAAAAATAGAGTATTCTGAATACTCAATTATAAGGATGTAGTCATCTTCGACACACATCAATAGGTGTATTATCTGCTTGATTATAGCTATTAAGTGGTACTGAATTTTTGAATTGGTTTGCAAAAGCCAGAAAATCATATTTATGTTATTAGCAACTGATCTTGATGGGACTTTTTTAGGAGGGCGTCAATCTGATCGTCTCAAATTGTATAGACTTATCAGGGAACAAAAGAATATCCGGCTCGTATTCGTTACAGGAAGAGGCATTGAAAGTGTAATGCCACTACTTGATAACCCAGTTATTCCTGATCCCGATTATATTATCTGTGATGTAGGAGCTACTGTGATCAATGGGAAGACAATGGAGCCTGTGCAGCCCATACAATCGGAAATAGAGCAGCGTTGGCCCGGATCACTTGCCATACGCAGGAAGTTACGGAAAGTGAAAGGTTTAAAACCACAACAAGTGGCGCAGGAACGCAGGTGTTCTTTCTTCTACGACAAGGATACAGATATAGCTGCCGTAGCTGCAATAGCGCAGGAAATGGAGCTGGACATACTATTATCAGCCGGAAAATATCTGGATATTTTGCCAAAAGGCGTAAATAAAGGCTATGCCTTAAAACGACTGGTAGAAGAACTGGCGTTTTCTTCCGATAGCATACTGGTTGCGGGGGACACCCTCAATGACCAGTCTTTATATGACACCGGCTACAAAGGTGTAGTGGTAGGACACGCAGAGGAGGCATTGTTGCAATATACAAATGGCATGGAAAATGTTTTACAGGCTGATAAACCCGGTGCAGGCGGTATTTTAGAAAGTATGCTTCATTTTCCGCGATTTAATAAATATCTGAATGATAGAGAACTGGATGTAGCGGCTGGAGGCGACACTCAACTATTAATGATGTATCACCGTCTACCTTATGAGATGAAGGAAGTGAATGGTGAGCAACAGAAGACCACGCCTAAAAGTCCGAATGGAATAATTCCTTCATTATTGGGTTTTTTTAGCAACGGTAGAAGCGGCTCCTGGATAGCATGGGAAGAAAAAAGAATTGATTCGAAACCTTCCGGAGATCGATTCATAGATTCTGAAAAATATCCAAACCTGCTTGCATCAAGTATTGAGCTTACGAAAAAAGAAGTGGAGGTTTTTTACAAACTTTTTTCAAAGGAAGCACTTTGGCCAGTGATATTTTCATTTGCCGACAAAGTGAAGTTTAACCACAGCCACTGGGAGCAATATGTAAAAGTGAACAAACTGTTTGCGGAAAAAGCCGCCGCAGATGCAGACCTCAATGCGATCGTTTGGATTCATGAATATAACCTGTGGTTGGTGCCGGGAATGCTTCGACAACTTCGGCCGGATGTGCGAATTGGATTTTTTCATCACACCGCATTTCCGCCGGCAGATATTTTTAATATCATTCCCTGGCGCAGAGAAATTATTGGCAGTATGTTGCAATGTGATTATATCGGTTTTCATATTCCCCGATATGTGGAAAATTTTGTGGACGTAGTAAAAAGCCACACGCCAATAACTGTAGTGGCAGAGCAATCTGGCACAGAACGTTTTCTTACCTATAGCTGTGCTTTGGGTGTAGATACCTGGACCAAAGAAATTAAGACAGAGGATCGCACGATCCGTTTGGGAGCGCATCCGGTAGGAATAAATATGCAAAATATTAAACAGCTCTTTGGTAATGAAAGTGCCGTGCAGAAGTTGCAACAAATGAAGAAACAGACAAGCGGAAAAAAGATAGTGCTGTCCGTTGAAAGATTGGATTATGTAAAAGGTCCGTTGGAAAAAATACAAGCCTTTGCTACTTTCCTGGATGAGAACCCCGAATATCACGGGAAGGTGGAACTGATTAATATTTGTACCCCTCCAGCATCAGGAATGAAAATTTACGACAAGGTACTGGGAGAAATGGAACAGGCGATCGGCCGTATTAATGGAAAATACAGCCGGCTTGACTGGCAACCGATTCATTTTTTCTTTCGACCTGTGCCTTTTGAAGAAGTACTGGTATATTATGCCGTAGCCGACGTAGCCTGGATTACGCCATTGAGAGATGGGCTGAATCTGGTGGCAAAAGAGTATGTGGCTGTTCAGGGCATGACGGCTGACGCAGATGGTGTATTAGTAATATCTGAATTTGCTGGTGCATCAGTGGAACTACCCTATGCCGTAAGAACAAATCCATATGATGCAAAAGATCTGTCTGAAAGCTTAAAAATGGCTTTGTCGCTTGAGTTGGAGGACAGAAAACTGCGCATGAAGCGGCTGTACGATATTGTGAGTCATTACGATATAGATCATTGGGGCAAAACTTTTATAGAAGAGCTTGAGGGCATGAAAAAAGAGGAATTGATTGCTACCTCTGCTGGTAATTAAATAAAGAGCAAGCAAAGATGAGGCAGTTGTTAAAATTTTAAAATAGTATCATACCCTTTTTTAAGTGGTTGATTATTGGTATGGCCGGGAGTGATGTTGCAAGATCAGGCTGGTAATATACAAACAGACTCAAAAAAGAAGCTGGTTATTATTCATCGACGGTTCTGTTGGCGGATTCCATCCGGGCTATCGGGCGGTGACCCACCATACTTCACTATTAGAGGAGTCTAGCAAGGTTTTTTAACATTGTATACCAGATAGAACATAGTGCACCCGCTCATTTTTATACAATTAGCAAAGAGGTGCCCTCACTAACTGCATCCGCCAGGGGTGACAGGCATACTATTTCAGTTGAGTGCCCCAACGGAATGGAAAAGCCGATCTTCTAAACCTAGTCTGCTGTGGACAACTTTCGTATATGTATTTGAAAATGAGATAATTATGCTTGTTTTCTGCTGCTTTGTGCCTAACCCCTTTTATTTCAGGCTTTTCCGTATTGGGTAACTTTCCTATCAACTAAAAACGTAATTTTGCAGATAGTTAAAAAGTTTATTTATTATGATAACCATATCGACATCAGCAAAAGAGTATATAACGGGTCTGTTGTCGCAGGAGGGTAAGGGAGAGAACACATTTGTGAGAGTGGGCGTGAAGGGCGGTGGCTGCTCCGGGCTGGAATATAAACTTACCTTTGACAGCGAAAAAAAAGCAGGCGATGAAGAATTTGAAGACAAAGGTTTAAAGATTGTAGTAGATATGAAAAGTCTGCTATACTTGTACGGTACCGAGTTGGATTATTCAGGGGGATTAAATGGAAAAGGACTGACTTTCAACAACCCTAATGCTACCCGTACCTGTAGCTGTGGTGAGAGTTTTTCAGTGTAGTGGTGAGATTTATTTCAATTTAATTTTATTATGGCGAACAGTACAGACATACTGGAGGAATATAGTGATAAGGAATACGAATTTGGTTTTGTAACGGATATTGAGATGGAGGTGGCGCCCACGGGGCTTAGTGAAGACACCATACATTATATCTCTGCCAAAAAAGAAGAGCCCAATTGGATGCTGGAATGGCGGTTAAAGGCTTACCAGTCTTTTTTGAAACAGCCGGAACCTCACTGGCAGAATTTTGAATTACCCAAAGTCGATTTTCAGGCTATTTCTTATTACGCAGCCCCCAAATCCAAACCAAAGCTTAACAGCCTTGATGAAGTGGATCCCGAGTTGATTGCCACTTTTGAGAAGTTGGGTATTCCCCTTTCTGAACAAAAGTTACTGGCAGGTGTGGCAGTGGATGCCGTTTTTGATAGTGTGTCGGTAGCGACTACTTTTAAGGAAACGCTCAAAGAACACGGAGTAATTTTTTGCTCTATTAGTGAAGCTGTTCGGGAACATCCGGAGTTGGTTCAGAAATACCTTGGCTCTGTAGTGCCTTATTCAGATAATATATACGCAGCGTTAAACGCTGCTGCATTCTCAGATGGTTCATTTGTGTACATTCCGAAAGGGGTCCGTTGCCCGATGGAACTATCTACCTATTTCAGAATTAATACACAGAATACGGGGCAATTTGAGCGTACGCTGATTATTGCAGACGAAGGTAGTTATGTAAGTTATCTGGAAGGGTGTACGGCACCTAAGAGAGATGAAAATCAATTGCATGCGGCAGTGGTAGAATTGATAGCTCTGGAGAATGCAGAGATTAAGTATAGTACGGTGCAAAACTGGTATCCTGGTGATAAAGAGGGTAAAGGCGGTATTTACAATTTTGTTACCAAAAGAGGCGTATGTCGTGGTGCGCATTCCAAGATATCCTGGACACAGGTAGAAACCGGTTCTTCTATCACCTGGAAATATCCAAGCGTGATATTACAGGGAGATTATTCTAGCGGTGAATTTTATTCTGTAGCCGTTACTAAAAATAAGCAGGTAGCCGATACCGGTACTAAAATGTTTCATATTGGCAAAGGCACCAAAAGCAGGATCATATCCAAAGGCATTTCTGCGGGACAAGGACAGAACAGTTATCGTGGATTGGTGCAGGTAGGAAGTAAGGCTGACAATGCAAGAAATTTTACACAATGTGATTCGCTGCTGATTGGTGATCGTTGTGGTGCCCACACTTTCCCCTACATCGAATCCAAAAATAGAACAGCAACGGTGGAGCATGAAGCTACCACATCAAAAATAGGAGAGGACCAGATATTTTATCTGAACCAGCGAGGCATTGATACCGAAAAAGCGGTGGCGTTGATTGTGAACGGATATGCGAAAGAAGTATTGAACCAATTGCCGATGGAGTTTGCAGTGGAAGCGCAGAAACTACTTTCCATTTCCTTGGAGGGCAGCGTGGGATAAAGAATAAATGTGTTTAAACAAAAATAGAAATACGACAATAGATCATGTTACAAATAAAAAATCTACAGGCGAAAGTTGAGGACAAGCAGATACTAAAGGGGATCAACCTGCAGGTAAATGCCGGCGAAGTGCATGCTATCATGGGTCCCAACGGATCTGGTAAAAGCTCGCTGGCATCCGTACTCGCTGGTAGGGAGAGCTATGAGGTTACAAGCGGCGAAGCGATTTTTGACGGTAAGGATTTGTTAGACCTTTCTCCGGAAGACAGGGCTCGTGAAGGACTATTCCTGGCTTTTCAGTATCCTATCGAGATTCCTGGTGTGTCAAATATCAATTTTTTGCGTACGGCACTGAATGAAATAAGAGCTTATCACAATGAACCAGCATTGGAAGCAAAAGAGTTTTTGAAGATGACCCGCGAAAAGCAAAAACTGGTAGAGTTTGACGCTAAATTGGCCAATCGTTCTCTCAATGAGGGCTTCTCGGGGGGTGAGAAAAAAAGAAATGAGGTATTTCAACTGGCAATGCTGGAACCTAAATTGGCTATCCTGGATGAAACAGATTCCGGGCTTGATATAGATGCATTGAGAGTTGTTTCCAACGGAGTCAATAAATTACGGTCGGATAAAAATGCCTTTATCGTGATTACTCACTACCAGCGACTGCTTGATTACATTGTTCCTGATTTTGTACACGTTTTGTACGATGGACGGATAGTGAAATCGGGTACTAAGGAATTAGCGCTGGAACTGGAAGAAAGAGGGTACGACTGGATTAAAGAACCGGCTTCTACAGAAACGGTTAATTAATATTTAGAAATGACGACTACGATATCAACATACGATCAATTTACTACAAGCTTCCACGAAAAAGAGCAGGAAGAACAGCAGGGATGGGTGAAAGCGCTTCGCAAGAAGGCTTTTGAGCAATTCGAAGCAGACGGTTTTCCGACAGTGAAGAATGAAGATTGGCGGTTTACCAATACAACGCCTTTTCTCAAAGAAGCGTATAATCTGAAGCCAGCGAATATTCCCTTGCATGAGCATAAAAATTACGGACAAATACCCGAATTGGAAGCACATGAGATTATTCTGAAAAACGGTTTACTGAATGAAGATGTAAATATACCCGGACTGAAAGTGATACCAGTACGGAAGGCTTTACAACAACCGGCTTTGGAGAAATATTTGGGAAAAACGGTTCCCCTCGCTAAAAATGGCTTTGCAGCTTTAAATACAGCACTTTTTGAAACGGGCATTGTAATAGAAGCTGAGAAAGATGCGGTTATTGATAAGCCTGTTCACATCACTCATGTATATAACGCTGAAGAACCCTTCTTTGCTCAGCCACGCATTTTGATAATCATGAATGCCGGGAGTAAGTTAGAGTTGATTGAAACTTACTTTGTAAAGGGTGATCAGCCGCTGTTTATCAATACGGTTGTAGAAATATACGTAGCACCCAATGCCAGGCTCGATCACTACGATTTACAGGTGGGGCCGGTAAATACCCACCTGGTGAATTTTACGCAGGTAGAACAAGCTGGTGACAGCCTTTATAACAATCATACCTATACTTTACCTGGGTTCTCGTTGGTACGGAATAATCTGCACCTGAATCTGAACAACAGCAATACAGAAAGTCACTTATACGGATTGTATCTGACGGGTGGCAATCAGCTGGTAGATAATCATTCCCTGGTGAATCACAAGATGCCACATTGTATGAGCAATGAATTGTATAAGGGCGTATTGATGGATAAATCGCGTGGCGTGTTCAACGGTAAGATTTTTGTGCAGGAAGATGCGCAGAAAACGAACGCTTTTCAGCAAAACAATAATATGTTGCTGAGCGACAAAGCGATTATTAATACAAAACCACAATTGGAGATTTTTGCAGATGATGTAAAATGCAGTCATGGCAGCACTATCGGCAGCTTTAATAAAGATGCATTGTTTTATCTTAAAGCAAGAGGTATCGGTGAAATAGCTGCACGGAATTTGCTTGTGAATGCATTTGTGTTTGATGTTACCAATAAGTCCGAGATACCGGCGGTGAAAAACCATATTGATAAATTAATCACTCAAAAAATGGCCGAGGTGTATGACTAGTGTGACCGCCACATCGCCTATTGATATAGAAAAGATCCGGCTCGATTTTCCGATTCTACAGACTGAGGTATACGGACGACCCTTGGTCTATTTTGACAATGCCGCTACTACGCAAAAGCCTTTGGCAGTATTGCAAACACTGGACAAGTATTATAAAGAATATAATAGCAACGTACACCGGGGTGTACACCTGCTTAGCCAGCAGGCTACGGAGGCTTATGAAGAAGCCAGAAAGAAGCTGGCCGATTTGATTCATGCCAAATACGATCACGAAGTCATATTTACCAAAGGTACCACCAATGGTATTAACCTGGTGGCATACAGTTTTGGAAGGGCTTTTTTGGAAGCTGGTGATGAAGTGCTTATTTCGGCCATGGAACACCATTCCAACATAGTGCCTTGGCAATTGATCTGCGAACAAAAGAAAGCTACATTAAAAGTCATTCCTATTAACGATAAGGGAGAGCTTGATATGGAAGCTTTTGATAATTTACTCAGTTCGCGTGTGAAAATTGTATCAGTTACCTGGGTATCTAACAGTCTTGGGACGGTCAATCCTGTTCGTGAAATTATTGGGAAAGCACATGCGCTAAATATACCGGTATTGCTGGATGCAGCCCAGGCTGTGCAGCATATGCCTATAGATGTGCAGGCGTTGGATGTGGATTTTCTGGCTTTTTCCGGTCATAAAATGTATGGCCCTACAGGCACTGGTGTTTTATACGGCAAGGAAAAATGGCTGAATGAAATGCCTCCTTACGAAGGTGGTGGAGATATGATCAAACATGTTTCTTTCGCCAAAACAACCTATAACGAGTTACCTTTTAAATTTGAAGCGGGCACACCTGATATCTCTGGTGCTATAGCATTAGGGGCGGCTGCCGATTATATCAGCAATATAGGGTTGGAAAATATTCGACAGGCTGAAGAAGAGTTGATTCGGTACGCTTATGGTCGGTTGTCTGAAATAATAGGACTCCGGTTTATCGGGGATGCCACAGAAAGGGCCGGTGCCATATCCTTCCTCGTAAATGATATTCATCCTTTTGATATGGGGGAATTGCTGGATAAACAATCTATTGCTGTTCGCACTGGACATCACTGCACCCAGCCCCTGATGGATATTTTTGGAATACCCGGTACAGTTCGGGCATCATTTGCTTTTTACAATACAAAAGCCGAGGTAGACCTTTTGATAAAAGGGATAGAGAAGGCTGCAAAGATGTTAGCGTAGCGGATTATTATCGTATCAATACAGCTTTTCTTCCAAAGAAGCGTGTCAGAGAATCAAGCACTTTAGTAGTGTCTGCCAATGGCTTTTGAATGGTGCTTACAATTTGAAATTGTATAGAGTCTGTCGTAATTAATTCTACATTATACCCCCAGGTTTGTAAGTCCTGAAAGCGCCTTAAAGCCCTTGCTTTTCCCGCTGTTTCCAGCAAAACTTTGAAACTGTTATCTGCTATTGTGGTGGCAACAGGTAAACTATCCGATGGCTGCTTTGCACTAGCACTGGTATCAGGTGTCACAGGAATAACCGGTTGAATGGTCGTTTGTTTTTGCGCTTTTTTCTGTTGCCATTCGTTGTAGAAATAATAAGCCAGCCATCCAGCAAAGCCCAGTCCTGCAACAATGGCAAGGGTTATCAGCAAGTTTTTGGCAGTTTTTCCCTTTTGATTAACGGGGTCGTTTTCAAACGAAATGGCGTCAGGCGCATTAATGGAGGAGTCTTTGATTTCTGTGTGTTTTCTGGCAAACGATTCTTCCATTACGGCAGCAGGCAATAGCTCAGCTCCCTGGCTGAAGCTTAAACCATCATTACCGTCCAGTATAATGGTGCCCATCCCCTCTATGTAAAACTGCTTGCTTACATTCAGTAATTGCCTGCCAATATTAAGAAAGTCCTCTAGATCGGAGCTGGCAAGTGGTTTTATTTTTCCTGTTTGCTGGGCAATATATTCTACCAGTTCAGGTGTAGTGGTAACGGTTTTGTTGGCAATAAACAGAATATCGTTGTCTTTATGCTTATTTTTTCCTTTTTCTTCACCGGGTAGGGATTCGATGGTGAAAATGCCCAAGCCCTGCAATTGCATGGTCTTATTTTGCAGCAGGTATTGGCCTAAAAGTAGTGCTATCTTCAATGTATTGTTCTTTTAAATGAGCAAAGAATAGTTACAAAGTTACTAAAACAAAAAAACATGATCTATTAAATCCGTTTTTCGTTGCAGTTCATTTTCAGCTAAACCTCTATTCTTCAGAAAACCTCTCAAATTTTGTCTACTTCTTCTTTTTTTGCACGAGGCTATAAGAGTCATCGATCCAACCTTTTAACTCCTGGTTGGTAGCGGTCCCATCAACGATTATTGTATTCCAGTGTTTTTTATTCATGTGATAGCCCGGAATTACACAACTGTAGGTTTCCCGCAGTTCCTCTGCTTTTTCTGGATCACATTTTACATTAAATCTTGCGGGTTGCTCATCTATCGAAAGTAGCATATACATTTTGCCTTTAACCTTAAAGACCAATGCACCCGGACCAAAAGGGAATGACTCTTCTGTATCTTCTTTTGCAATGCAGTATGCTCTTATTTCCTCAATATTCATTGCAATGGTTTTATTGTTGTTTCAGATAAATAGTTTTATTTTTCAAAAGTGAAAATTCCATTAAATATCAAAAGGCACCAAAATATTTTTTGGGTGATTGGTGGAATTATTGTCATCTCTGTTCTATTTGTTAAGTGCATAGCTGAATCTGCTACACCAGCAGATCCGAGAGGCTTAACATTTGCTGGTAGCGAAGTTTGTGTATCTTGTCACGTTGATATCAGCAATAACTACGTCCACAACAATCACTATAATACATCAGAAGCTTTTTCTATCAACAACTTTAAACGACTTATTAAAGCCGAAATCAAAAGTGTCGCTTACAACAACGGACAAACCGTGAGCGTAGAAGAAAGAGGAGAGGATGTTTTTCAGACTTTATATAGCAACACAGAAAAACTTGGCAGCGAAAGGTTGGATATCACATTTGGGTCGGGATCAAATGCTCAGACTTTTGGGTATTGGAAAGATGATCAGGTTTTCCAACTACCGCTTACTTATTTGGCAGACAGTGCTACATGGACAAATAGTCCAGGTTTTTCAGTAGATCAACCTTATTATACACGGGTTATTCCCAGTCGTTGTTTCGAATGTCATAGCTCATTTGCCCATGCCGGTAAAGTACAAACCGGTCCGATGGAATTGAGTGAAAAATTTAAAAAGAATGCTATTGTATTTGGCATAGATTGTGAACGTTGTCACGGTCCCGCTTTTAGTCATGTTCAGTTTCATCAGTCTAATCCGGATGAAAAGGAGGCAAGAAATATAATATCTGTAAAATTACTTAGCCGCCAACAACAACTGGATATGTGTGCTACCTGTCATTCGGGAGATCCATTGTCTTTAAAATCAATTTTTTCATTTAAGCCGGGTGATACTTTGAGCAAGTATTATATGCATTTTACAGGTAGTACCGGAGAGCCTGATGTTCATGGCAAGCAGATGCAACTATTGGCAATGAGTCAGTGTTTTAAACAAAGTACACTTACCTGCATTACCTGTCACGATCCTCATACAAAATCGAACAGGCTCGTGCAGATACAACAGTGTATTTCCTGTCACCAGCTGGTTAAACACCCTTCAAACATTGCAATGGAAAAACAGGATTGTATCAGTTGCCATATGCCGTTGAGAGGTTCAAAAAGCCTCGATTTCAAGAACCTTGATGGAAGTAGTATTAAGTATCTGTTGCGAACGCACAGAATTGGCATTTATCCTGAGGTAGAATGGAAATAAATATGCTTTCTTATCAAAGAGTATATCCAAACTTATTACATTTATCAGATGATGGAAGAAGAAAGTCCCAAACGGTTTGACAGAATTGTTTCTATCTTGATACAGTTGCAATCCAAACGGGTAATAAAAGCACAGGAACTGGCAGATCGTTTTGGTGTAAGCCTGCGCACCATTTATCGCGATATAAGAACACTGGAAGCTTCCGGAGTGCCAGTGGGAGGGGAAGCAGGTGTTGGTTATACTATTATGGAAGGGTATAAGCTGCCACCTGTAATGTTTTCAAGAGAAGAAGCCACCAGTTTTGTAGCTGCAGAAAAACTGATGCAGCACTTTACTGACAAGTCCATGGGGAGTTATTTTCAATCGGCAATGTATAAAGTGAAATCGGTACTCCGTTGGGCTGAAAAAGAGTGGGTGGACACCTTGGATACCCAGGTGTTGGTAAAACCTGCCACACATAAATTATTCAAGGAAGAGGTATCCAACTCACTGGAGTTACTGATGAATGGTATAGTACAAAAGCAACAGGTATATGTGGTTTATCAGTCTGTTGAAGCAGATGCACCGGGAGAGCGTTATATAGAACCCGTTGGACTTTATCATGAACGTGGATACTGGTACCTGATGGCCTACTGTCATTTGCGCAAAGAGTATCGAAGGTTTCGCACAGACCGGATTTTTTCTATTGCTGCATCTGACAAAGTTTTTGATTTGGAACACCAGGAGCTTTCTTTTTATTTGAAGGAGGATAAAAATTACATGACAACCGATATTCGCCTGTCTGTACATAAGTCCACTGCCAGGTACATGAGGAATAGTAAAAGGCACTATGGGTTTGTATCAGAAGAAACAAAGGGTGATGAAGTGATTATGTTATTTAAGTACTACGAAGATGTGGAATATTTTGCAAGGTGGTACATGATGTATGGAGATAGTGCCCGCATACTGGAACCGGAAAGTTTAAAGAAAAGGGTAAGAGAAATTGCGGAAGAAACTATTGGCAGAATAAAGTAGAGGTAGGTAATGTTGCCTTTTGGAGTATCATGGCGGTTAGTGTTTACGGAAAACAACATGGATATTTTCCGTAAGCTAGATGGAAATTTGCGAGCATTTTGAAGAGCTGGTTCAGGTTATCAGTCAGCTATTGTTGTAACATTATTTCCGCTTATATAAATATTTAGCAATTTTTTAGTATACTTTTTGCCGGTAACTAAAATACAACGATTTAAGTTGCGTTGTTTCGATTAGCTTGCGCATTTTTAAGCCTTTATAGATTCATGGCTTCATAAAAAATACCGATGAAGAAATTTTTATTGACCGGACTAGCTGTATGCCTGGTTAGCTTTTTGTTTGCACAGGAAAGGTTTACGATTAGTGGTACCATTAAATCAAAGAAAAATGGGGAAACCCTTATCGGTGCTACCATTACTGCAGGTAATACGGGAACCACCAGTAACGAGTATGGCTTTTTTTCACTTTCATTACCGGCAGGCACTTACCAGGTAGAAGCTTCAGCCATCGGTATGGATATTTCCAGTCAGGAAATAGTGCTGGTCGAGAATATTACGTTGAATATTTTTCTGGAAACAGCAGCAAAGTCCATGGAAGGGATAACCATCATTGCTGCCTCCAAAAACAGAAGCCTATCGTCGCCGCAAATGGGGGTTGAAAAAGTAACTACGAAGGAAATTCGTAATATTCCTGTGTTACTGGGGGAACGGGATATTTTGAAAACGATTCAACTGCTGCCTGGTATAAAGTCCGCGGGAGACGGTAATAGCGGTTTTTTTGTACGAGGCGGGTCGGCAGATCAGAACCTTATTTTGCTGGATGAAGCCAACGTATACAATGCTTCTCACTTGCTGGGTTTCTTTTCAACCTTTAATTCGGATGCGATAAAAGATATCACGGTATACAAAGGGGGTATGCCGGCACAATATGGTGGTAGGTTATCGTCTGTATTGGATATTAAGATGAATGATGGTAATAATCAGGACTACGAAGTAAGTGGGGGCATAGGACTGATTTCTGCAAAACTTAATGTGGAAGGACCTATTAAAAAGGACAAAGCCTCGTTTTTGGTTACCGGCCGCCGTACTTATGCAGACATGTTCCTGAAGTTGTCTAATGATTCTATCCTACAAAAAAGCCGATTGTATTTTTATGATCTCAATGCCAAAGTAAATTATACGCTTGGAGAGAAAGACAGGTTGTATCTATCCGGTTATTTCGGGCAGGATGTTTTAGGTGCCGGTAATCGCTTTGGTATCAACTGGGGAAATGCAACGGGCACCATTCGTTGGAATCACATATATAATGATAAGCTCTTTTCAAATACGTCACTTATCTTAAGCAATTACAAATACAAAATTTCAATAGCCAGCGAAGGCATTGATTTCGATATTTTTTCACAGATCAACGACTGGAACCTGAAACACGAGTTTCAATGGTTTTTGAACAACAAAAATAACATTCGAATAGGATTGAATACTATTTATCATACACTCAGACCTGGTGAAGTGAGGCCTTCAAGCGATCAGTCCAGTATCAATATCCGTCTGTTGCAAAGAAGGTATTCCTGGGAGAATTCCCTGTACGCTACCAATACCTGGAAAGCCAGCGAGCGGTTCAATGTCACCTATGGAATACGGTTAACCAGCTTTAGTATACTGGGCGACGGAGATTATTTCACATTGGATGAGGACAAAAATGTAATTGACACTACCCATTATGCAAAAGGGGCCTTTGTAAAAACGTATATAAATCCCGAACCAAGGTTGGCCGTCAGTTATAGGCTGAATGCTACTTCTTCTGTAAAAGGCGCGTATGCCCGCAATGTTCAGAACCTACACCTGCTGTCAAATTCTACCACTTCTAATCCGACAGATAAATGGGTAGCGAGTACTAATATTATCAAGCCGGAGATATCGGATATGATTTCTGTGGGTTATTATAAAGATTTGTGGGAAGATTATGAACTCAATACAGAAACGTATTATAAGACCATGCAGAATCAGATTGACTATAAGGATGGCGCAGATGTTTTTATCAATACGGATGCTGTAGAAACGCAGTTGCTTTTTGGTAGAGGCAGAGCCTATGGTTGGGAATTTCAGTTGAAGAAAAAAGCCGGAAAGTTAACAGGCTGGTTGAGTTATACCTTATCAAAAACAGAAAAGCAGATAGAGGGAATTAATAATAACCAATGGTACAATGCCAGGCAGGACAGAACACACGACCTGGCTGTAGTAGCCTCTTACGAATTAAATAAAAAGTGGAGTATATCGGCCAATTGGGTATACAATACCGGTAGTGCAGTGTCATTCCCTACGGGTAAGTATACCGTTGATGGGCAGGTAGCATTTTACTATACCGAACGAAATGGCTACCGAATGCCTTCCTATCATCGCCTGGATATTGGGGCCAACTGGATATTAAAGCAAAGAAAACGCCTGCAGTCTGAGTTGAGCTTTAGTTTGTACAATGCTTATGGCAGACAAAATGCTTATACCATCTCCTTCCGGAAAAGTGAAACCGATCCTGAAAAAACAGAAGCTGTTCAACTGGCGTTGTTTAGATTTATTCCATCTGTATCCTACAATTTCAAATTTTAACGAAGGATGAAAAACTATATAGGTAATATATCGCTTGTTTTTATGATGGGGTTGATGTCGTGTGAAAAAGTAATAGATGTCAGCATCAAAGATGCAGGGCAGAAATATGTCATCGAGGCTGTGGTTTCAGACCAGGCAGAGGGGAATTTTGTGAAGATAACGACTACCCAAAACCTGTCTGATAATAACACTTTTCCCGGTGTCGGCAATGCTGATGTAAAGATTGCAGACAACGACGGAAATACTTTTATACTGAACGAAAAGGAAGCAGGCATTTACAAGCATAATTCTTTTTCGGGGGCTATTGGTAAAACCTATACGCTTACGGTTGATATCGGCGGAGAGATCTTTAAAGCGGTATCTACCATGCCTTCAAAAGTAAAAATGGATACGCTGTTTATTACGGAGGAGTTTCTGTTCGGCGATGTCCGCAAATCTGCCAATCTTGTCTACCGAGATCCATCTGGTGAACGCAATTATTACCGCTTCATCCAATTCATTAATGGGCGGCGGTTCAATCAGATTTTTATCTCTAATGACGAATATACCAATGGTAACCGCGTAACGGAGAAACTCCGGAGTCCATCTGATAATGAAGATGATAAAATTGCATCCGGCGATACTATTACCGTACATGCCTTGTGCATAGACAAAGCTAACAATGATTATTGGACCAGTTATCTGACAGCCGGGGCCACTGGTGGAAGTAGCACCGCGTCGCCGGCAAACCCAAAAACAAATATTCAGGGTGGCGCTTTAGGATATTTTAGTGCTCACACTGTTCAAGTGTTAGAAACCGTTGTTCCATAGGCATCGCACTGTATGCGAGACCTTTAGACAATTTGTAAGACGAAGCAGAAATGAGACTTAGTTAGGTTGTTTTCGTCTGAACCTGGCAGTCTTTATTTGCACAAAGGCAAGCATGAAAATAATTAGTATTTCTATTAAAAAGTATCCTACTCCAATTCCGGTGAGAACCGGAAAAGTCAAAATGACAACTGTAAATGTCAATAAACAATACAGCAGGTTAGCCATTCCGATTATTTTAATAAATGGTGTCCAATTGTTTTTCAGTAAGAAATAACAGGCAGTGGAGTATAAACAAAAGGTTATCGAAACTATTAACAACCATTTTAGTATTTGTGGAGGCATCCCTATATACTCCTGGAAATTTATCAATACTGCAAATAAAATAAAACTGCTGACTAAAGCCCCGATACTATCTATCAGAAATAGCTTTCTGGGTTCCGCTGCCAGTAGCTTTGTTATTTTGAGAAGTGTTACAATCACTTTTGGCTATTATCTTTTACGCAGCGGAATCCTACGTGGCTCATGCCGCTTTCAGGACTGCTCGATTGCCTTGCTCCAGGTCGATAGCGTTGGCAGTAGGAATCGTGACACAAAAAGGAGCCCCCTTTCTGCACCCGAAGTGGCAAATAGGGTTGATCGGGGTCATGACTTTTTGCAGGTCCCTGCGGATTATCCTGCACGTCGTCCTTATCGTATGCCTGATATAGGTGTTTATCGTACCAGTCATTACACCATTCCCACACATTGCCCGCCATATCGTATAATCCATAACCGTTAGGTGCAAAAGATTTAACTGGTGCTGTGCCGGTAAAACCGTCTACAGCTTTGTTTTCCGATGGAAATGTTCCCTGCCAGGTATTCGCAAATACTTTCGTGTCAGAAGGTGCCTCATCTCCCCAAACAAATTTTTTGTTTTTCAAACCACCCCGCGCAGCAAATTCCCATTCGGCTTCAGTAGGCAGGCGCTTACCAATCCATTTTGCGTATGCTTGTGCATCGTTCCAGCTTATATGTACTACCGGGTGCGCTTCTCTTCCTTCAATATTGGATTCAGGGCCTTCAGGGTGTTGCCAGTTGGCACCATGTATCCATTTCCACCAGTGGGCATAGTTATTTAATGGCACTGCTTGCTCTGGTATCATAAAAACCATGGATCCTGGTACAAGATCGGCCGAATCGGGTGGAGGAGTACCGGGCGGTACCTGCGACATAATCTCTTCCAGGGAAGGGGCCTTTTCCGCATCTGTTATGTAACCAGTACTAACGACAAAATTTTTAAACTGCTCGTTAGTTACTTCATGCACATCCATCCAAAATCCATTGACCTTCGCCTTATGTACCGGTTTTTCTTCCTCCCAACCCATTTCATCAGCCGTTCCCATATTAAATGTTCCGCCTGGTATCCAAACCATTCCTTCCGGCACAATACCTTTCGGCTGTGGGCTACCTTTGTCTGAAGGGGAACAGGATTTTAACAGTATAATTAATAGTACGATACTTCTACCGGTTACAAATTTTCTCACGATGTTTGAATTATTGTGAATGACAGCAGGAGTCAGTGGAAGGCTTCGACGTCAAAAATAAGCAATCTATGGCAATTGCATTGTCAAATTTCAATTAACACCCGGCTATCTTATGTTGATATTTTTTTATGGTAGTGGCGTTATTTCACCCCTGTAAGAGATCGTTTGCCTGTTATTAGAGTTAACGGAAAGACCTGCTGATCCGTCTGTATACACCCTTAGAAAGATTTGTCTAACGTCGATGGAGTTCTTGAGTTCAATCGTAAGTTCCCTTGTACCGTCGCCTGTTTCATTGGCAGAATAAGAAAAATCAGTTGTGCTAAATTTAATCCCGGATTCGCCTCCTATCGGCGCAGCGTATGCCCGTCCAAAGTATGGCAAATCTGCCTCCACCTTATCTTTGGTTATTTTCAGTGTATAGGTGCCTGTTATTAAGCGCTGGCGTCCAGCCTGTGGTTGCACGTACCGGGCTACAAACTGGTAACTTTGATTACTTAAAAATGATTTCACCTGTTCCGGAGAATAGCTGGAAACTATTTTTTTAGGAGCGCAGGATGCCAGCAGCAAAGACGTGAGAATATATAAAATGATCTTTTGCATAATTATAAATTTAGGTTTTCAAAAGTAATAGCTTTGTTGATAATTTGGGTTGAATAATTTTTAAACATTCTCTGGATGAAATACACATTGGAGGTAATAGCATTTTCTATAGAGTCGGTACAGATTGCACAAAAATCTGGTGCACACCGCATAGAACTTTGTGATAACCCCGAAGAAGGTGGCACTACACCTTCATATGGCATGATTAAAACGGCCCGGGAAAAATGTACTGTACAATTATTTCCCATTATCCGTCCGCGAGGCGGAGACTTTTTATACAGCGATGAAGAGTTTGAGATTATGCGGCAGGATATAATGCTGTGCAAAGAGATCGGGTGTGATGGCGTAGTGATCGGTATACTCAATGCAGATGGAAGTGTAGATAAAAAAAGAACAGCACAACTGGTGGAAACAGCCTATCCATTGGAGGTGACTTTTCATAGAGCTTTTGATCGGGTGGCTAATCCTTTTGAGGCATTAGAAGATGTTATATCCATTGGTTGTACACGGATATTGACCAGTGGACTAAAACCGACGGTAACGGACGGGATAGCCCTCTTAACCCAATTGGTGCAGGCGGCTAACGACCGGATTGTGATAATGCCCGGTTCAGGTATTCGCTCTTCTAATATCAAAGAAATTGCCCTGCAAACCGGTGCCACCGAATTTCATTCTTCCGCCAGGATTAGTGTGCCCTCTGCTATGACCTTCTTAAATACGGGCATGAATGAAAGCCTGGATGCAACGAATTTGAATGAAGCGGAGGTAAGGTTGATGCTCAGTGCCTTGGATGAAATAGGTCAATAATAGCATAAGGATTTATAGTTGAGCCCTCCTGTGTTGCCTTTTGCCTTTAAATTTCGACTTGAAACCGATAAATAGTCGTCCCTCAAAAACTCTGCGATACTTATCCAGTATGTATTTTGGTTA
>CAZRYS010000021.1:0-94296 GCA_964604365.1 uncultured Terrimonas sp. | reverse complement strand
ACTTATTTTTGGATAATTGTTCAGCACGAAGCTATTTGTGCTTAACTAAACGGCAGTAAATTCTGATTCAACAGAAATAATAAAACAGGTAGCCATTACCGTAGTAAAATAGACACAACTATGGAGAATACAAGGTTACTCTTAGGTGAGCATACGTGCTGTTGGATAATTATTCAGTTTATTATCAAATAGATAATATTTCGCATATCCATAACGTTTAGTCCATCAATCTAATTTTCAGTTATGACAAAACCCTTACTCCTTAGCTATTTCAAAAATAGCCTTTTACAGACTGGAGCTGCTGGTGTGCGACAAACAATAACCGCGCTCCAACTAAAACTCCAACCAACATTTTTCCTGGTGTTGAGTCTCCTGACCCTTAACGTAAAGGCACAGACGATAAATTACACCGCCACCCCAGGCACTGCTGCGGTAGAGCTTGTACCCTATTCCGGCTCTATCCAGGCCACCATCAGCAATAACGATCCGTTGACCTTTTCAGCACCTATTCTGCCAGCCTGGCTGCAACTGAGTCTGTCGGGCTCCGGAAATGCTACAACGATCAACAACACTTCTATCTCCAGTCCGGGTGGGGTGGCCCGCGATGAGCAGGGCAACTATTATGTTGTTCAGTATTCATCAACAGGTATTTACAAAGTGCTTCCCGACGGCTCCAGTTCTTTATGGATTACCCGAGAAGGTACTCAAAATTACGGCGCCATTATAGTAGATAACTACCTGTATGTGTCTGACTTTAGCGGCACGGGTATTATTAGGTACAACGTCACCCAGGACAACCCCACCGCCGAGGTGGTCTACTCTCCCAGGGGCATACTTTCTATGACTTATAAGGACGGATACCTTTATGGAGCGGACTACGCATACAATAAAATTATCAGGATCGACCTTTCTGATCTTTCCTCTTCAGAATATATTACCACCGGTGTTGAAGGATGTTTCGGTCTGGGATTTGATCCCCAGGGTGATCTACTAATCGCCTCCTACAGTTACAAGAAAATAATGAAATATGTTCCCGGAACAGGCATCGTGGATCTTATCACCGACATGACGATTAATCCATCCGATGTAAAAATAGATGCACAAGGATATCTCTACGTGAGTAGTTATGGCGGTAAGATCAGAAAATACACGCCCGACTACAGCAGCTATACGGAGGTGAGCGAAAATATACGCTGCTGGGGTATGACCTTGACCCCTACGGGTACATTGATATTCGGAGACATAATTACCGGAAATGTCTATGCCCTGCAAACCGGTGTTTCTCTTACCGGCACCCCCTCGCATGAAGACGTAGGCGAGCACCCCGTTAAGATCACCGTTACCAATGGAACAGTGAGCAAGGACCATGAGTTTGTGATCACCGTGACCGATCCCAACCCGCCAGTGGCCAGCAGTTATACACCCGCCGCAAACACCGAAGATGTACCCCTGTCTACGCCAAGCCTGAGCATCACCTTCAGTGAAACCGTAGTAAAAGGAACCGGAAATATCTATCTGAAACGCACAGGAGATAATGCCACGCTCGAAACCATCGACGTCAATAGCTCACAGGTAACCATCAACGATAAAACCGTTACCATCGCCCTGAACAACCGGCTGCCCAGCCGCACCGATATCTACATTAATATCGATGCCGGTGGATTTGCCGACGTTAATGGTAATGATTTTGCCGGTATCAACAACTATTCCGACTGGTTTTTCTATTCCGTAGAACAAACCCAGGACGAGCAAACCATCACCATGGCTGCCAGCCGGGTTATCAGCTACGGATCGGCCGACTATGATCCAGGGGCTACTGCCAGCAGCGAACTGCCCGTAACCTATAGCGCCAGCGATGAAACTATCGCCGCTATCGTCGACGGAAAAGTGCGCGTTAAAAAAGCAGGCACCGTCACCATCACTGCCACACAGGCCGGCAACGATGATTTCCTGGCCGCCGAACCCATTGAACAGGAGTTGACCATCAACCCCGCAGCACTGAGCGTCAAAGCGGATAACAAATCCAGGAATGAAGGCGAAGCCAACCCAACCTTTAGTTTCACTTATTCCGGGTTCGTAAACGGTGACGAGGCTTCCGATCTTACCGTGGCACCACAGGCAACTACCGATGCTACAGTAACCTCTGCGCCCGGTAAATACGAGATCACTTTGTCCGGTGCTTCTTCGCCCAATTATAGTATCACTTACCAAACCGGAGAACTCACCGTACTGAGCGTGGATAAAAAGGCCCTCAAAGCCTGGAGCAACGGATCAGAACTACAGATCAGGATCTATTCTAAAGTAGCGCAGAAAGTATCGCTTACCCTGTTTTCACTAAACGGACAAGCCATACAGTCCAAGAACCACCAGTTGAGCGTCGGACAGAATACCATTATCATGCCGATCGGCGGACTGGCACCACAGTTATATCTGCTAAACGCACATGCGGAACAGTTTAAAGAATCTGTAAAAGTGAAAATACATTAACCAGGATATTGCTTGCCCCTGTTTACATCGGGGGCAAGCTTACCCAAATGTCGAAAAATTCACATCAACCTTTTTAACAAGTTTTATATGATCCATATCTTCCAAAAAGCCGCCCTGATCGCCCCAATAATATTGGCCTCCTGGTCGGCTGCCTTTTCGCAAACAGCGGAGAAAATCAATGTTATCACCACTGCAACACCCTTTCTCAGAATATCCCCCGATGCTCGTGCCGGAGGAATGGGGGAAACGGGTATTGCTACCTCCAGTGATATAAATGCTCAATTTTACAATGTTGCCAAATACGCCTTTGCAGAAAAAAAACACGGTATTGGCGTCAACTATATCCCCTGGTTGCGTAAACTGGGACTCAACGATGTGTACCTGGCTTCCCTGGCGGGATACTACAAATTAGACGAGAGTCAAACCGTCTCCGGTTCGCTGCGCTACTTCAGTCTTGGTAACATTCCAATGATCGATAACAGTGGTAACGAACTGGTACAGGAAAAACCCCGTGAGTTCGCTTTCGATATCGGTTACTCCCGTAAACTCTCAGACCGCCTCTCACTCGGTGTAGCCATGCGTTATATCCACTCCAACCTGGCAGGTAACGGCTCGGCAGGCAACACAGGGTACAAGATTGGTCATGCTTTTTCCGGCGATCTCGGACTCTACTACAAGGCTTCCGGTTGGACCTTCGGTGCCGCATTAAGTAATCTCGGATCGCACATATCCTATACAACCAATACCGATCAAAAAAGCTTCCTGCCTGCTAACCTGGGGCTCGGAGCAGGATATACCTGGGTTCTCCAGGAAGACCATACAGTATCGGTGACCGGAGAAATCAATAAATTACTTGTACCTTCTTTCCCTACTGAAGGAGGAGAACAGGACTACGAGGAGTATAACAAAAAAGGGGTGGTTAGTAGCTGGATCAGCTCCTTCGACAACAAAGCCATGGCGTACTCCGGTGGATTAGAATATACCTATAAAGGCCAGTTTGCTGTCAGAACAGGATATTATATTGATAGTCGCAGTATGGGTAAACGCAGTTATTTTACCGCGGGATTGGGTCTTAACTACCGTATACTGGGAGTGAATCTCTCATACCTGGCACCGTCAGGAAGCGGCGTCAATGTAAACCCACTGTCCAATACCATACGCTTCAGTTTGCTGCTGAATACTGGTAAATAAATTCGGGACAACGCGCTGAACAAACAATAGTATATCTGGTGTAGTAATCTGCAAATCTGGTAACGAATGTTTTACGGAAACCCGCTCCGGCAAAGCCTTTCATCCGTAAAGTATGGCTTACCAATTAAGAGATTACTACACTAGTTGATACAAGGAAGCGATCCTTCATCATTATCTAATTGTGAGATTAAATCTAAACTTTCACATTTTTATTTATACTCGGACGAGATTTATTTAAAAACTTTCAACTAATTTCCGGATACTTTTTGCGGAAAAAGTATCCAAAAGCCGCCGGGGAATTATTACACCCAATTCCCCGGAACGCCCTGATGTAACTTTTGTGCTGTGTACTCAGCTAAACACCCCTGATTAATTGATTAATTTGTCCGCTACTGATATCAAGGAGCTATAGTTGAGTTTACAGTAATGCTGCCCTCATATCAAGGCGTTCCCGAAATCGGCCGTAATCGTCTCCGCCTGAGGCGAGACAAGTTTTCGGGTGGTTTTTTGCTTTACTTTTTTCCACAAAAAAGTAAAGCAAAAAACAATGAGAATAAAACTACAGCCAGATTGGATATATCTGATAACTTTTTTGCCTTAACTAAACGGCATTAAGAGCAGGTTTATATGTATTTGTGCAGGTGGTAAATATTTTGAGCTGCATAGAAAAGTGGGAATAGGTGGAGCTCTTACAAAAAAAAACCCGGCAACAAGTGCAGGGTTTTAATTCGCTTAAGAAGTAGGTTAGTAATATTATTAGTTTCCTTCTTCTTTAGGTTGCTCTTCCGTCTTACGCGGTGCAATAGGCTTTCTTGTCCTTCTTGACCGGGAAGCATCCTCTTGTTTCCTTTTGATGTTGCCTTCGTGCTCGTCGTGCCATTTCTGGAACTTTTCCATAGCAGTTGCTTCATCAAATAGGCCAAGGCTTACCCCCCTGAGCAAATGCTTCAGGTATAGTACTCCTTTGTAAGAGAGAATTCTTCTAACCGTGTCAGTAGGCTGAGCTCCTTTTTGCAACCAATCCAAAGCTTTTTGCCTGTCAAGTTGCACAGCGGCCGGTTGGCCCAATGGATTGTAGGTACCGATTTTTTGGATGAATTTTCCATCCCTTGGCGCACGGGCATCGGCCACCACTATAAAGTAGAACGGTCTTTTTTTGCTCCCGTGACGTTGCAGTCTGATTTTAACAGCCATAAAAAATAAACATTTTAAATGGGTGATACATATTGATTATCCTTTCTAAAGGTTTGCGAAGATAAGTCTAGAAAACCACTTTTAAAAATTAAAAACAAAAAAATCAACGCTTTCCAAAGCCCATCCTTCCCATGGGCATTTTATTCATCATTTTCATCATTTGTTTCATCTGCTCAAACTGTTTCATAAATTGACTTACATCATTCAGGTCTTTGCCAGCTCCCTTGGCGATCCTTATTTTCCGGCTGTTGTTAATAACATCCGGATTGGCTCTTTCATGGGGCGTCATAGAATTAATGATGGCTTCAATGCCTTTAAATGAATCATCATTAACATCCACATCTTTGATGGCTTTTCCCATGCCGGGGATCATACCCATCAGGTCTTTCAAATTCCCCATCTTCTTGATTTGCTGCAGTTGATCCAGAAAATCCTGGAAATCAAACTGGTTTTTGCGCATCTTTTTCTGCAGCTTGGCTGCCTGGGCTTCGTCAAACTGTGCCTGGGCTTTCTCTACAAGGGTGGTGATATCTCCCATACCCAAAATCCGCTGCGCCATTCTCTCAGGGTAAAAAACGTCCAGAGTGTCCAGTTTTTCGCCACTACTAACAAATTTGATGGGTTTTTGAACGGTGTATTTGATAGACAATGCAGCACCGCCCCGGGTATCCCCATCCAATTTGGTAAGCACCACACCACTGAAATCCAGCCGGTCGTTAAATGCTTTGGCTGTATTAACAGCATCCTGCCCGGTCATAGAGTCCACCACAAACAATATTTCCTGTGGACCCACCGCTTTCTTGATCTCGGCCACTTCTGTCATCATGGCTTCATCTACGGCCAACCGTCCGGCAGTATCTATAATCACCACATTTTTATTCTTGCTTTTGGCTTCTTTTATAGCGTTTTGGGCAATACTTACCGGGTTCTTGTTTTCCGGTTCACTGTATACATCTACGCCAATCTGACCACCTAATACCGTTAGCTGGTCTATGGCAGCCGGACGGTATACATCCGCTGCAACCAGTAATGGCGATTTGGCTTTATTTGTCTTTAGATAATTGGCCAGCTTACCACTGAACGTGGTTTTACCGCTACCTTGTAGTCCGGCAATCAGAATTACCGCCGGGTTACCTGCACTGTTAAAGGTGCTTTCTGTTCCCCCCATCAGCTCTGCCAACTCGTCTTTTACAATCTTTACCATCAATTGACCCGGGCTTACCGCTGTCAACACCTTTTCACCCAAAGCCTTTGTTTTAACGGTATCTGTAAACTCCTTGGCTATTTTATAATTGACGTCCGCATCCACCAGTGCCCTACGGATATCTTTCACCGTGTTAGCAATATTCAATTCATTGATTCTGCCTTCACCTTTTATTTGCTTAAACGCCGATTCGAGCTTTTCCGATAAAGATTCAAACATATGTTAACCGTTTTTGAAACCTCTTTGTAGTAATTGTTTTAAAATAAAAATAGTGAACAATTGTTCACTATTACAGTATATGCAAAATTACGTAAAGAAGTACTATGCTGCAAACCTACTTATACCCAGCCTAC
Organism: uncultured Terrimonas sp.; assembly: GCA_964604365.1. Lineage (GTDB taxonomy): Bacteria > Bacteroidota > Bacteroidia > Chitinophagales > Chitinophagaceae > Agriterribacter. The sequence continues at coordinate 87,867 of CAZRYS010000021.1, read as the reverse complement.
CCCAGGTAAGTCTTCAGGTGTTTGCTGCGGGAGGTAGATCTCAGTTTTGTGATTGCTTTGTCTTTGATTTGCCTTACTCTTTCGCGGGTAAGGTTAAATCTTTCCCCAATATCTTCCAGGCTCATAGCACTGTCTAGCCCCAATCCGAAAAAGAACCGTATTACGTCCTGCTGGCGATTGGTGAGTGTATGCAGCGACCGCTCAATTTCCTGTTTTAACGACTCGTGGTGGGTAACTTTCAGATCTACACTGTCTGCGTTGGGATTAGCCATCACATCTACCAGCGTGCTGTCTTCTCCGTCTGACAAGGGCGTATCCATACTTACATGACGGGCAGCTACCCCTAGCGTTGCAGCTATTTCTTCGGAGTCCACATCCAATACTTCCGCTAACTCCTCGGGCGATGGTTCTCTTTCAAACTCCTGTTCCAGTTGCTGGAATGCCCTGTTTATTTTATTGGTCAATCCTACTTTGCTCAGTGGTAATCGTACAATACGAGACTGCTCAGCCAAAGCCTGTAATACACTCTGGCGTATCCACCAAACGGCATAAGAGATGAATTTGAATCCCCGGGTTTCGTCAAATCGTTGTGCTGCTTTAATAAGTCCCAGATTACCCTCGTTAATGAGATCCGGTAATGATAAGCCCTGATTTTGGTACTGTTTGGCAACAGATACCACAAATCGCAAATTAGCCTTTGTTAACCTGTCCAGCGCCTGTTGATCACCTCTTTTGATCCTTTCAGCCAATTGAACCTCCTCTTCTGGTCCTATTAGCTCCACCCGTCCAATTTCCTGCAGATACTTCTCAAGACTTTGAGATTCACGGTTGGTGATGGATTTAGTGATTTTGAGTTGACGCATACTCATAGTGTTAAAATTTAGCTTAAAACGCTGGCAACCACCTTATATTGCATGCAGCAATTTAAGGAATTGCTATGTATATATAAAAAAAATATTTCAGCTATTTCTTTTTAAAATATCCAGCCTTCCTTGAATTGTTACTGAATAAAATAAAAATATTATTCAAAAAACTTTGAAGGTTCTAATATTTTTATATTATTGCACGCTATCTGAATTAAAGAATACTGGTTTTTAGACAAAAACAATGAGTAAAAAGCAATTATATACATTGGAATACCCGGTAAGATGCTCTCCGAGCATATTATACGAGTTCCTGGCTACGCCGGCAGGTTTGCAGGAGTGGTTCGCGGATCGGGTAGATGAAAGGGACGACGTTTTTAGTTTTAGCTGGAATGACTCAACTGACAAGGCAGAAATGCTGGAAACCGAGCAGGATAAATTTGTGCGGTTTCACTGGCAGCATGCGCCTAAAGAGGAGTATTTTGAGTTTGCCATAGAAAAGTCGGAGGTAACCAACCAAACTATTTTAGTCATCAAAGACTTTGCTGAAAAGCGGGATATACAGGACCAAAGCAGGTTGTGGGCCTACCAGGTGAAAGAGCTTTTTCACCGCCTTGGAAATTAGTGTTTCATTGCTGAAATGATAACCTTAAACCTTTTGTCTAATAGGGTAGCTGCTTCATTCCATTGGTCTACCGATAGAAAATAGCTGAGTTTTATGTACGGCAGTCTTGTATATAAATCTTTCAATTGATCAACAGTGATGTTATTGAAAGCTTCATGCGTATGGCTGCTATTGTGATGCATCCATTCATCACCGGAGGTTTGCAGCAGCCAATCTGACGGCCGTTGAGCATGAAATTGGAAAATGGATGGTTGGTATACAGATTTAAATAGACCTTTTAAATGGAGCGTAAGACTGATGTGGTGTCCCCACCAAAACATGGTCCGGACGGCAAAAACTTCATGGGATTTGAAATAACGAGGATAATCTAAAATCAGGTAAGGTAAACCTTCATAACGTTCACCCCTGCTTATTTTAGGAACAAGGGCTTCCGCTGGCAGTTGTGAAAAATGATTCGATTCCTGTTGAAAGCTGATGGCGAGATCGCCCAATAGCGTAGCGGTTTTTTCCAGGATCCGATTCTTTGTTAAAATGAAGTCACTGTTTTCTATCAACTCCAGTTCCTCTGTTGAAAGTTGTACTTTTGCGCTACTCATGTCCTAAAGATATTGTAGAAACAAGCAATTTCTAAAAGTGATTAAAAAATTAGATACACTCATCCTTAAAGCTTTTATAGGGCCCTTTTTTGCCACTTTTTTAATATCGCTCTTTATCCTTGTATTGCAGTTTTTTTGGAAATATATCGATGACCTTGTGGGCAAGGGACTGGACACTTTTACTCTATTACAACTCACCGCCTATGTGACGGCCACCGCAGTACCGCTTGCGCTGCCACTAGGCATTCTTATTTCTTCTATCATGACCTTTGGAAAGCTGGGTGAGAGCTTTGAAACAGTGGCCATTAAATCGGCGGGTATTCCTTTGTTGCGGTTTATGCGGCCGTTGATGATTGTGGCTGTGTTGATCAGTGGGGTAGCATTTTTGTTTTCTAACTATATCATTCCGGTTGCCCAGTTAAAGTTTCAGACACTCCTGTATGATATCACGGTGGCTAAACCTGCTTTCAATTTAAAAGAAGGTGTGTTCTTTAAAGATTTCGAGGGTTTTACCATCAAAATAGGAAAGAAAGAAAAAGACAACATCACCATTCATGATATTATCATTTTTGAACGCAACTATAATTTACAAGACAATGTTATTGTTGCGGAACGCGGGCAAATGAAGATCAGTGATGATAAAAGGTTTTTGGAGTTTAACATGGAGAATGGCTGGCGACATGAGGAAAGAGGTCCATCTTACTCTGTCAATACAGAGTACATCCGGCTGAATTTTGAGACCTATAAAAAAGTGTTTGATTTAAGTGACCTGATAATTACAAAAACACCAGACAGTTTGTTTAAGGATAATTATCGTATGCTGAATATGCGGCAGTTGGACAAAACGATTGATTCGCTACAAGTGAAATCTGTAGCAGAGCAGGGGCGTAAGATAGACCGTGAGGTAGGTATCAATTACAATTTTGTTCGGACAAAAATAACGCCGTCAAAAGAAGAGGTGCCGCCTCCGATAACAATAACTTCCATTAAAATTAATAAGGGTGTAAAACCGCTTTTGTCTAAGCCACCTCAGCATGGTGCCAGGAACGATTTTATGAAGGCAATGGCTACGCCGAAACCTGTTGGATATGAAGATTTATTACCGGATTCCACCCGTCAGCAAGTTGTTAGCCGGGCTATAGATAAAGTGAATTCGCAAAAAAGCAGCATAACGTCCCTTGTGGAAGAATCTCAACACAAGGTTAAGAGTTTGCGTAATCACCTGGTAGAGTGGCATCGTAAACTTAGCCTTTCTTTCGCCTGCTTCGTTTTATTTCTTATCGGTGCACCATTGGGGTCAATCATTCGCAAAGGCGGCATGGGAATGCCCTTGGTAATAGCGGTTGTTTTTTTTCTCATATTCCACCTGTTAAATATGTTTGGTGAAAAATTTGTACGGGAAGGCATCACCGACGCTTTTACAGGCATGTGGCTATCTACACTGGTGTTGTTGCCTGTTGGTTTTTTCTTTACATACAAGGCTATGCGTGACTCCCAACTCTTCAATAAGGAGTTCTATTTTCGATTATTCAAGCCAGTAAGCCTGTTTATTAAAAAGATGCGTAAGTCAGGGAAAGAAAAAGTAGTAACGGCTGGTTAACACTTAATTGTAAAATGGTGGATAAAGTTTTTTAAGTTTTATACTTGTGTCTTTATCCAGATATTAAAAACCTCGTCAATAGACCGTTCGAAGACTTTGCGGGGCGGTACAAAACAAGCTAAGCACTATATGCCTTGGAATGCCGTAACAGTTCGTCGGCTTTTTCTTTCAGTTTATTAAAAAATTTATTTCTTTCCCGTTCCCCTGTTTTACTGATAAGCGTAGCACTTTTGAGCAGGTTTTGAAAAATATCATATGTCTTACGTATATACCGCTCTTCGCTGGTAGACAAGTAACTGAGGATATTATAGGTTATCATTGCAATCTCCTTGTCATCAAGTTTTAGCAGTATTGTGTTATTTCCCAATATCAATTCATTCACGTAAAATTCTATGCTGCCTGCATCGGCAATATCTCTTCCGGGCAGCGATTTTATACCCGTTTTGGCCTGCTCTTCCAGGTGACTGAGGGAACGGGAAAAGGAATCCACCACTTTTTCAAAATCATCTGTACTCCTGAAAATGCCGGCGTCTTTATAATACGCCAGCTGATTAATAGTACTATGTATACTTTCCACATTCCACAGTTCAACTGAATTCATTTTGTTGTGTAATTCCAGTATCTGCCTGCCTAGGTTGTAGCATTCCGTAAACTGATGCTCCTCCAGAGAAAACTGGATATTATTAAAAGCCGGGTTATTATTCACCGTTCTCTCCCAGAAGAAAACCTTGAAAGCTGCAATTTCCGGATATAGAAAAAAATACCAGAACGGAACATCTTTACAGAGATAATATATTTGTTTGGATTGGCAGGAACCAAAGTATTGAAAATATTCCAACATTTTTTTCATGTATCCTGTAAAATCCCGGATGGACTCATTTAAACCGGGGGCATGAAAAAGCAGGGTTTCGTTTTCAAGATGTAAGAATTGATCTATTGAAATCTGGTAATGTTCGCATATCGTCTTCAACTCACTCATTGAGATAAGTTTCTCTCCTCTTACTCTTCTGTAAATACTGTCAGCACTAATGTCCAACAACTCACTAAGTTCGTCTACAAGGGAAATATGGGGCGGCAACTGTTGTTTAAGATACTTAAAAAGCTGCTGTTGCAGATCATTATTTTCACTCATAACAACAAAATAATCTTTTTTAATGATTAAAAAAACTGTGGTAACGTCTCTTACCTTTGAAGGCAAGCGATCTTTCTAATAACTATTGATAATGAAATATTTACAGCAACTATCCGGCGTATTTCTGGTATTACTGTTCGTTCAGTGTGGCGTACCCGAAAAAGATAATAAGACTAATACCGAAGACAACAGGTTTCCGGAAAAACTGGTACGGTTTGTTCCCTACAAAGGGAATCCCATTTTTTCCGGAACAGATACCACCACCTGGGACCGACTTATCAGGGAACGGGGTTTTATACTTAAGGAAGACAGTCTATATCATATGTGGTATACCGGCTATGCACAAAAGAAAAATGCTGTAATGCAGTTGGGCTATGCTACTTCAACAGATGGCATCCACTGGGAGCGTTATGCAGGAAACCCTATCCATACTAACAAGTGGGTAGAAGACATGTTTGTAATAAAACACGACGGCGTATACTATATGTTTGCTGAGGGCAAGGATGACGTCGCTCACCTGATGCAGTCAACCGATAAAATACACTGGACAGAAATTAGCGACATTGACATTAGAAAAGTAAATGGCAGCCCCATCGACAAAGGTGCTTATGGAACACCGACTGCCTGGTTCGAAAACGACACCTGGTATCTTTTCTACGAACGGGAAGACCTTGGTATCTGGCTGGCAACTTCAAAAGATATGAAAATATGGACCAATATACAGGACGACCCGGTTATTAAAATGGGACCCGAAGGATACGATCAATATGCTGTAGCCATGAACCAAGTTATAAAACAGGATGGACGATACTACGGATATTATCACGGCTCAGCCTATAAAGACTGGCGCGAATGGTCAACCAATGTGGCTGTATCAAAGGATCTGGTGCACTGGGAAAAATATGCAGGCAATCCCATCATGGGCGATGATACGTCCAGTGGAATACTGGTACCGGATGGAGGCAGTTTTAGACTGTATACCATGCATGATAAAGTGCGACTGTTTTTGCCGGTTGCTGACAGCGCCTTAAACAGGTAGCTAAGCTGGTTGTTTATATTGATCGGTTTGCTCTATGGCGTCCATCATTCGATCGAGGATAATATCAAGAGATTCAGTTTCGTAGTTAATCTGCATTGGCGGTTTGAACTGAACGGTAAGTGTTGTACCGGTTTGGAGCAATTGAAGACTTTTTTTGTGAAACGCCTTATTGAATCCTTTTATAACAATAGGAATTACGATTGCTTTGTTTTGTTTGGCAAGCAAAGCCGTTCCCTTTCTGCCGGGCGCGAAGGGGGTGGTAGTACCCTGGGGGAAAGTGATCACCCAATTATTTTTTAAGGCTTTTGATATCGTCTTGTAGTCATTAAGGTTTAGCCCCTTTCGTACCGATGTATCTTCCTCTACCCAGGTACGCTTCACTGTTATAGCACCCGCCAACGCCATTAAACGAGACATAAATGTCTTTTTCATGGTATCCTCTGCAGACACAAAATACACCCTGGTGAAAGGATTGATTAAGTAATAAGGAATACCCAGTTTGTTCTTTTTACGCCATTTAACAGCACAAAAAATATGCAGGAAGGCAATAACATCCATAAAGTAAGTCTGATGATTGCTTACAAACAGCACATTGCTGGAAGGTAAATCTCTTAGATGTTCTGTTCCCGAAATTCTAAATTTATTAAGCAATACTAATCGCGGATAAGATATACTACCAATAAAGACATATACTAATTTTCTGACCAGTTTTATGTTCTTAAGCTTTTCATATAACGATGCCATTCCCTATACACGGTTTACTGCACAATATAGGGTATTTGTATATTTTACCCGCAAATAGTTCCGCGGGTTCAGCATGCATTACCTGCTATCTTTCGGTAGCCTGTGGTTTACGATTCACTACCTTTGTATTCGTTCAACAATACAATACATGGCTGAAGATCTGCAAATTGTAAATGGCACTAAAGCGGAACAATACGAATCTATTCTACCACAAATTCAGGGTTTGATTGAAGGAGAGCCAGACCTTATAGCCAACCTGTCTAATACAGTTGCAGCATTGAAGGAACAATTCAATTGGTTATGGGTGGGGTTTTACATTATTAAAGAAAACGAATTAGTGCTGGGCCCTTTCCAGGGACCCGTTGCCTGCACCCGAATACAAAAAGGAAGAGGTGTTTGCGGCAAAAGCTGGATGGATGAACAAACTATGATAGTGCCTGATGTGGAGGCATTTCCGGGCCATATAGCCTGTAGTAGTCTATCCCGATCAGAAATAGTAGTACCGGTTTTTAAGAATGGAACAATAGTGGCAATACTGGATGTTGACAGCAAAGATCTAAATACTTTTGACCTTGCGGATCAGCAATATCTGGAAAAAATAATCAGCCTGATTCCCTGGAATTAATCTTCGTCTTTTTTCTTTTTTCCAAAAATCCTTTTCAGAAGACCTCGCTTTTTTTCTTCAGGTTCATTATTACCTACCTCCGATTTCTTTTTACTGCCCTTTTGTGCTTCCTGCAATATTTTTTCTTCCGCTTCTGTCAGTTTCGACTCTGTTACCACACGCTCTCTTCCGTCGCTTACAGGTACTTCTTCATACTCACTGGTTCCACCGCTATCATCACCTTCAATCATCAGGTTGTCGAAAGCAGGTTCGTTCCACCGTTGAAAATACAACTCCTTCACGCTTGCGGGCTGAACAAAACGAGCCGACGGGGAAATCTCGAGGGTTTTATCTTTATATACTTCCTGAAAAAAATATGCCCAGATAGGCATTGCCATCTGTGCACCCTGTCCCACATAGTTATTGGAGATTCTTAAGATCGGATCATCGGCGCCCACCCAGGCACCTGCGAGCAGGCTGGGTGTAAAGCCCATAAACCAGCCATCAGCATTATTGTTAGTGGTACCTGTTTTGCCAGCGGCCTCACTGTTGATACCGTATGTTCCTCTCAACGATCTGGCTGTACCTATGTCTACTACGCCCTGCATCATACGTGTCATAATATAAGCGTCCGCTTCATTGATTACCTCTTTGTGGGTAGTGGTAAAAGTTTGTAACACATTGCCGTTCTTGTCCTCAATCCGGGATATGTAAATGGGTTTGGTGCTCATTCCTCCGGCGGGATACATACTATATACCGTCATCATTTCTATAAGTGAAAGATCCGCAGACCCCAGTGCAATAGAAGGGTAGGGGGGGATTTTGCTGGTGATCCCTGCCTGATGCGCAAATTCCACTGTTCTTTCCACGCCTATCTGGTTCATTAATGTAGCCGCAGCCGGATTGATGGATGCAGCCAGGCAGTAATTCATCGAACGGGTTCCCTGGTACTTCTTATCTCCAATCATTTTACCACCCAGGTTTACCGGATCAACAGAGATTTCGGTTTCGGGTGTATAACCATTCATGATGGCAAGTGTGTACAAAATGGGTTTAAAGGTAGAACCTACCTGCCGCTTGGTGTTATAATTAGCATGGTCGTATTTATATGTTTTAAAATCTATTCCCCCTACCCAGGCTTTTACTTCACCGGTAAACGGATCGGTAACCATAAAGCCTGCCTGCAACATCTGCTTGTTGTACTTAATAGAATCCAATGGTGTCATCAGGGTATCTTTTTCCCTTTTGTCGTTCCATGCAAAAACGGTCATGTTCACAGGTTCGTCAAAAGACTTTCTAATCTCCGTGTCGCTTAACCCGCCACTTTTGAGTGCCTTCCACCGATCACTATTTTTCACGGCCCTTTCCAGAACAGCTTTACCATCTTTTGTATTCCATACACTACCGGATTTTATGTTGGCCTGTCCGTTAAACACTTTTTGCAGATTGGGCATATGCCGGGCCACCGCCATCTCTGCATACTTCTGCATTCTTAGGTCGATGGTTGTATAAATCTTCAATCCATCGCGATAAATATCATAATTTTTACCGGTTTTAGGATTGGTGTTTTCGCTGCACCACCTCCTGATATCTGTTTTCAGTACATCTATAAAGTAAGGTGCCAGGTTGGTATTTTGATTTTGCTTGAAATAGTTAAGTTTAATCGGCGGCACTTTTATTTTACCTGCTTCCGCGGCACTGAGATAGTTATTGCGCACCATCTGATCTATAACAGTATTGCGTCGGTTATAAGCTCTGTCGGAATAAATGCGGGGGTTATAGACATTCGTTCCTTTCAGCATTCCAATCAATACTGCCGCTTCTTCTATCTCCAGTCTGTCTGGTTCTTTTTGAAAAAAAGTTCTGGCAGCATTACGGATACCATATACATTGTCGCTATATTCTACTGTATTCAGGTATAAGGCTATAATTTCTTCTTTGGTAAAATTTCGTTCCAATTTGATGGCAACAATCATTTCCTTGAACTTTTCGAGAATACGTTGCACCATTGACCGGCTTCCCTGGCCCAGCATATTTTTTGCTAACTGTTGGGTAATGGTACTGGCCCCACCTTCCCGGCCCATAAAAAAGATGGCCCGACCCAGACTTTTACCATCGATTCCGGAATGTTGATAAAAGCGTTCGTCTTCAGTGGCAATTAATGCATTGATCACATTAGAAGAAATATCTTTATAGGGAATAATGGTACGGTCTGTAATAACGTATTTGCCCATCAATCTGCCATTGGAAGCATATACTTCTGTTGCAGAAGCAATAGAGGGATTTTCCAGTTCGGAAAGAGAGGGTAACTTGCCAAATACGCCCCAATTTACCAGGAGTATAAATACGGCAAAAGATCCCAGTCCGATGAAGAACAATCTCCACATATATGTAACGACTTTCGCCGATGTAAGTTTAAATTTCAAATTATTCGAATTTTACATTTAATATACAAATTACGTGCTCATTTCCTACAAAAGATAATTTAAAGCCAGCACTTTAATCTTCCAGCATATACCTGTCATTTGCAAATTTTTTATATGCTTCCAAGTCCTTGCTGGTCAAGAGTATTTTTAAGTTTGACTCCGAAATAACAGTAAATGAGTACTTAGGTGCAGCCAACCAGGGTACTATCTGCGCCCCTGCCAGTTTTACAGTTCTTTCTACATAGGCCTTTGCATCCTCACCATTTTCGAAACCAGTCGTCATTAGCAGCGTGTTTTCTTCGTCTAAAGGCTGAATGGTAATATCAATTAATTTGCCCGAGAAATTCTCCCTGTTGTATCTGCCGAAGGCATTTTTGGCTTCAGTTATATAAATACCATCTACTTTATTCAGCATGATCAACACGAAATGTCCTTCTGCCGGGTTGTAGGTAAACCCGCTCGCATTTTCCGGCTGCACAACTGGCTTGGGTATGGTGCTGGAGTCGATAACGGGCCGGCTGATGGACTGTTTGTCTGCTTTCACCGTATCTGCCTTAGGTTTGTCCTGCTGCTTCACTATTCCCTGCTGCGTTCCCTTTTTAAATTCCCGCTCTACTTCTGTTTTTTCCTTCTGCAAGGGTGTCTCCTGCACAACTGCGGTATCTTCAACAGTAATAGAATCTCCTGTGTCTATCTCCAGTTCGGTCAGGTATTTTTCAATTTCTGCCCTACGCCTCAGTACATTTATGATGTTATCTGCCCGTTTGGCAATGGGGGCATCTTTCTCCACTCTTATCAGGTTCTGCAATGCTTCAATTGCATCTTCATCCTGCCTTTGTTTGATATAATAAACAGACTCGATATACAATAATTGTTGTGTCCAGTACTGGCTGCCATAAATGCTGTCTGCACTTTGCTTTCTTCTCAGTGCTTCTTCAAACTTACCTTCTAAGAAGAGGTCATAAATTTGCTCATAGTTTTTAGTCGCCTCATTTTGTACCGTATTTTGCTGCTCACTCAAAGCTTTTGGATTATCAATCAGCGTCCTATACTTACTTTGTTTATAGTTTGCATCCAGCAAAGCTTTAAACTCTTTCGCCTTTGCCGTCATACCAAGTTTTGTATAGCAGTAATGGAGGTAAAATATCGTTTCCTCCCGGAAAACCGTTTCCGGAAACCGCTCCAGCAACGCTTCGTAATTATTAATTGCTTCCTGGTAGTCTTCAAATTTATCCTTGAATATCAGCCCCAAATCAAATAGCGCCAATTGTATACTATCATTAGAGTTTCTTACAGCCTCCTCTGTCAATGGTATTTTCTTCAGCAATCCATCATAGGTAATCTCTTCTTCCTCATCGCCCGGTCCGGGTTCTCCTGTTGCTGTGGGTGCATTCAGGCGTTGCGTATTGGTCTGTAATGTAACGCTTGCCTGCCGGCGCCAATTATCGATATTCGGACGGGTTCCCCAATTATTCCTAAACGTGGTAAAACCCCTGCTTTTTGAAGCGTTATTATAGAAATACCAATCTCCCTTTTGATCCGCACCGGCAAACATATCTTCCGCCTGTTTGTTGGCCATCGGATTATTGCTGTTGAATCCATCAGTACTACCATCTTTGATGCCTCTTTCCTTGCGGATACGTTTTACAGCTGCTTTTAAGAACTTTTCACGGTCTTCCTCCTGCATTCCGGCAATTGTCTGCAAACTATCCTGCAACTGAATTGTTTTCACATTTTTCACAATATCCAGCAGGGCAACTTTCCGTTCGTTAACGGCTTCCGGATTTTTTACTACAAAGCTATTTACATCCAGGCTATCGTAAGCCTGATGAGACATGATATAATCTCTCTTTTTGAAAGCGATATCTCCCAAATACAGATAGGAACGGTTTCGCTGTGCCAGGTCGTCTTTGTTGTAAGTGACGCCTTTCAGCAGCCACTTTTTTGCGTTATCATAATTATCGCGCTGCATCTCCATCTGCGCAGCCATATAGTAGATAATGCCCCTGTAGTTGTAATAGCGGTCCCGTTTTACCATCTTCAGCAACTTGCTTATATTTTCCTCTACTTTACTATCATCGCCGGATAACTTAATGATATTAAGCCGTGCATACACTTCCATCACGGGATCAACCGTATGTTTTATGGCAAGGTTGTAATAGTTTTCAGCTTCTGCATTATTTTTATTGAGTGCATGCAATTGCGCTATCAAGAATTCCCACCGTGCTTTCTCCGAAACACTGGCTGCATTGTCGAGTGCCGCAGTGAGATGATGAGCCGCACTGTCCCAACGGCTGTTTTTGTAGAAGAGATATGCCTGCTTTTCCCCCAGCGAAGATTTTAGCCTTTCTGGAAACAGTTCGTCTCTTCTAAGCGTTTGTATAAAGGCAGACGCCTCCGTATATAAGCTGTCTTCTATCAGCGTATGCAACAACCAAACCAGTGCATCGTTACGGCCCGGAGCCTTATTGAATACCCGGGAGAGGAGGCTTCTTTTCTCATTGGTAGAGACAGAATATACATTTCCTTCGTCATTAAGATTGCTGCCTATATATTTTTTAAAACCCAATTCTTCCTTGGTTTTGGGCTGAAAATAGTAGTTGATATATTGAAATACGATGAAAGCTGAATCAAAATCTTTTTTCAGAAAGAATGCCTTCCCCATTAACAGATACATATCATCCACCCATTCGTTGCGTAAATCGTGCAACAGGATTGCCGCATTTGATTTTTGAATTACAGAGTCCAGTTCTGTTTTCTGCGCTGCGGTAGCTTCCAATGAATAGTTATAAAAAGGAAGCAGCTCGGTAAAATCATCTTTAAAACTTTGTTTGGCTCCGGCTATTACTGCTTCTACTTTAATATTGGCATTAAAATAGTAATTATACTGCGTGGTGGTATTCTGCACCAATTTGCGGGGAATGGTGTACTTGGTGGTAAAGGTTTTATCCGATCCCAACACCCTGTTTTCATATTGCTCCGGCTTTTTAACGTCCAGGGTTGCATCTTTTTGACCCATCACCCGGGAAAAAAATGTACAACAAAATAAACATGTACCGAATATCGTTAAACTTAACTTATATAGAGACATGAGGTAATTGGTTCATTAATACACAATAAACTAATTTTCAGCGAAATTATTTTAAATGTTCATTTTTTCAAGCTTTAGTTCCGCGAACTAAGTCAAAGTGGCTATTTTTAACACAAATAACTGAGAATGGCTAAACTTTTTGATGCAGATAGTACGTTACAACGTTTGAGGAACAGGTATAGGCTGGTAATAATGAACGACGACACTTACGAGGAGGTCATTAAGTTCAGGTTGTCCAGGATGAGTGTGTATATAACATTGTGTACCTTATTTGTAGTGTTGGTAGGTCTTACAGTAGCATTGCTGGTGTTTACACCCCTGAGATACTATATACCCGGTTATGGAAACGGGTCGGACAGGAAGGATATGATGCAACTGAAAATGCAGGTAGATTCTCTGGAACAGCAAATGATGTATAGAGACAAGTACCTTGAAAATATTCAAAATGTATTAAAAGGAGAAACCAGTGTAAAGCTTGATACTACGCTTTTGCAGGTACCGAAAGAAGAAAACGAATACGATTAATCATTTTTAAAACCCAATAACTATGTTTTCCTCAAAATCAAAATCTGAAATAGAAGTTTCATCTTCATCAGGTGCAAGCCTTATCGGCGCAGGCACTACTATAAAAGGTGATATCATAAGTAGTGGCGACATCAGAATTGATGGCACATTGAAAGGAAATATATCCGGATCAGCCAAAGTGCTCATCGGGGCCGAAGGCTCTGTAGAAGGCGATATTGAAGGGCAACAGGCTGATATACTGGGAAGGGTAACCGGTAAAATCATTATTAAAGACCTTTTAAACCTGAGAGGCAAAGCCAATTTAAAGGGAGATGTAGCTGCCGGCAAGTTGCAAGTGGAGCCAACCGTGAGTTTTTCGGGAAAATGCCATGTTGGCGAAGGCTCTGTTGCCGATGTAGTAGGGATGAACCATGACGAAGAGCAAGTTGCTATAGCCAAATAACCAGGTGCTAAGTAAGTGTAACAAAAGCCCCGCAACGTTGATTGCGGGGCTTTATATTTGCAATAAAGGCCTGAATGAGTATGAAAAGAGTGGATCTGCCCCCCAAAAAAAGGATTCGGATAGTCGTTCTTCTATTGATAGCTACTACTATTCATCTGTTTTCACTCAATCCGCAAAGGGTGGAAAGGGTATATTCTACGGGTGTTTATCCACAGATAGGGTCTATCCTGCGCAATATTACCGGGTGGCTTCCTTTTAGCATTGGCGACCTGCTCTATGCATCACTAGTTATATACCTGGTTTACAGGTTGGTAAAGCTTTTTCGCAATCGGCTTTGGCGGCAAAACAATTATTGGATAAACACTTTGTTTAGTTCAGTTTCCGGTATCCTGTTCATCTACATTGTATTCAATCTATTGTGGGGATTAAACTATAACCGAATGGGTATCACCCATCAATTGGAATTGGAGAATAACAAACAATACACCAAGGAAGAGTTATTACAGATAAATACGTTGTTAGCCGAACAGGTAAACATACATAAACAACTAATTATTAGTGATAAAATAGCTATACCCCATAAAAAAGAATTAATAAGAACCGCTGAAAACATTTATCAGGAAGCAGAGAAGCATTTTCCCTTTTTAGACTATGAAATTTCTTCGGTAAAACCATCCCTGATTGGCTGGTTGGGAAATTATTGGGGGTTTTCAGGATATTATAACCCATTTACCGGAGAAGCCCAGATAAATACAGATATCCCTGCTTTTTCGCAACCCTTTGTTGCACTACACGAAATCGCGCATCAACTTGGCTACGCCAAAGAAAACGAAGCTAATTTTGCTGCTTTTATCGCCTCGGCAAGTTCTGATGACGACCTTTTTAAATATTCTGCCTACTTTGACTTGTTTCTCTATGCCAATCGCAATCTCCGGCGGGTAGACAGCCTGGAAGCTTCAAAAATAGCTGCCACCCTTGCTCCGGCAGTAAAAAAAGACCTGGAAGAACTGAAAAACTACTATCGTAAGTTCCAAAACCCAGTAGAACCTATTATTCGCTGGATCTATGGCAAATACCTGCAGGCAAATGCCCAACCGTCGGGTATGATGAGTTATAGCGAGGTTGTGGCTGATCTGATAGCATATCATAAAAAGTATGGCACCATACACCCATTAAGCAAAAACAATATCCATTAATATTAACTGAAAATTAGATAAAATTAGAATCTGATTAGAAATGGCTATTAAATGCTTTAAACCCTTTAATTGAGCTATTTTTCCATTGTACTGCCTGCCATAAACTCATTAAACTGTGTGTTATGCATTCGATGAATATTTTACTGATAGAAGATGAAGCATCAGTAATTTCGGTTATACAAAGGGGATTAACAGAACAAGGCGCCAAGGTAAGCGTTGCTCTTGACGGGAGCACAGGCCATCAAATGGCATTGACGCACCAATTTCATGTAATTATTTTAGACATTATGTTACCAGGGATGAACGGACTGGAACTGTGTAAAAGTGTACGAAAAGAGGGAATCAGCACTCCTATTATAATGCTCACCGCATTGGGAAGCACGGAAAACATTATTACAGGACTTGATAGTGGTACTGATGACTATTTGTTGAAGCCATTCAAAATATCCGAGTTATATGCCCGGGTAAGAGCCCTTGGCAGGCGTAATTCGGTGAATTTTAACGATGATGAAAGCATTGAAATTGGCGGAATCAGGCTGAATCAGGCATCAAAAACAGTTAGCAGAGATAGCATCAACCTTAACCTTACAGCTACCGAATATAAATTACTCGAGTACTTCATGAAAAACCCCAACCGCGTTCTTTCCCGAATGGATATTCTGGAAAATGTGTGGGATATCAATTTCAATCTGGGTACGAATGTGGTAGATGTATATGTAAACTATCTTCGAAAGAAGGTCGACAAGAATTTTGATTCTAAAATGATTCACACGCTCGTGGGAATGGGCTATATGTTGAAAACCTCGTAGATATGAGCATCCGAAGTAAAATCATCATTCTTTTTATATCACTCACGATCGCTATTTCCCTGTCGTTGAGCCTCTATATTTATCTTTTTACCAAAGATGCCATACAGGACGATTTCTTTGCAAGAATGAAAGTGAGAGCCGAAATAGCCGTCCGCTATAAACTGGTTGGGAATGGAGACGAAAACTTGTTTTTCAATGAACTGCGCCAGAAACATCTCGCATTACTTCCGGAAGAAAAAGAGTATGCATTTGAATCAGAAATTCCCGGAACTTTTTTCGATTCTCTCAAAGTAAAAGTACCTGTTGAATTCAAACAACAATTGCAACAGCATAAAGAAGCTCGGTTTATCAGCGGCGATGTATATTTTTTTGCTACCGCCGTTGTTACAGGGGATAAACAAACCGTAGTTGTTACCACCGCAATCAATGAACAAGGCAAGGCAATGCTTAAGAACTTCAGCGGGAAATTCATTATCGGATTTCTGATTTCGCTTATATTGGTTTTTGTTTTAAGCCTGGTACTCTCCAAAGAAATCGTAAGCCCCCTTCAAAAGATTATTAATAATGTACAGAAGATTACAGCATCTAATCTCAACATGCGACTGGCTCTTCCGGAAAGTGGTGGTGAGGTAGCTTCACTGGCACAAACGTTTAATGACATGCTGGACCGGCTCGAAACTTCCTTTGAAACACAAAACAATTTTCTTAATAAGGCTGCGCATGAACTCCGTACTCCGCTTACGGCTATTATAGGTGAAGCAGAACTAGCCTTAAGTCGCGAAAGATCATCGGAAGAATATGCAGAGGCACTTAGTGTAGTTATTAAAGAAGCAACACAAATGCAACACCATACCAGTAGCTTGCTGGAATTGGCACAAGCAGGATATAATAGTAAAGAACCTTTCAAAACAGCATTGAGAGTAGACGAATTGTTATTTTCCGTAAAACGATTGGTAGATTTTACGGATCCAAACAACAAAGTACAAATCAATCTGGATTACCTACCAGAGGCAGAAAACAAAATAACCATCTATGGGAATGCCAATCTCCTTAAACTAGCCTTAGCCAATATTGTTCAGAATAGTTGTAAATACTCCAACAATGCGCCTGTGGATGTTTCTATCCACTCTACAGATTTAAACTGTAAGGTAACAATTAAAGATAATGGTATTGGCATTCCACAGAAAGAACTTAAATACATTTTCGATCCATTCTTCAGAGCTTCAAATACCGAGTCTTTCAAAGGTTATGGTATCGGCTTGCCGCTATCTCAAAAAATTATTCGTCTACACAGGGGTACATTAGAATTTTCCTCCATCGAAAACAAAGGAACGAAAGTAATCATCACCTTGCCTTTCATAAATAGTTGACAACCTCACAGAATCTCTATTAAAAATATTCTCAGCGCATTCTAATTCCTTTTTAATGTAATCATTATCTGGTCCTAATAACCAGATAGTAGGTTTGCAGTATTATTTTACCTAAACACAATAACATGAAAACAATCATCATTCCTGTTAAATTCAATCTGGGCAGTGGCAGTTTGTTGCAATCAGTGGTGTCACTATATGAAAAACAAGAAACAAATGTTGTTTTACTGGAAGTAAGGGAAATCCCCAGTTCTTATACGGAGCTATTGACACTTCCCAAAGTGGAGCAAAAACAATACCTGATTGATGCGTATAAAAATTATGCGGCATTATTAAATAAAACATATGGCACCAGCATAGCCATCACTACTGACTTTCTTTATGGTGATTCACCAGCAGTATTTAGAAACTATGTACAGTTCAAAGATGCTTCTTTGGTTATTTATGCAGAAAATGAATGGCACGACAGTGCCAACTCTATAAACATCTTCAGAATGGTGAAAAGAAGTGGTACCGAGTTAATGTACATCGCTGGAGAACCAGTAGTATCTACAGAAGGAGCAGATGTATATACATATAAAAGACAATCGAATAATTCTGACACTCCTGCAAGCAGAAGGGTTCGCAAAGAAGCACCTGAAACAGTAATGCATCAGTTTAATGCGGTAGATAATTTACTAGATGGTTTACACGAACAATATTTTCAGAATAAAATCTTATCTAAAAAAATAAGCAACCTATCAAGGTACTTCCTGAAAGAAGCATCGCTGCACAATATGTTAGAGAAATCCAATTGTTCTGTGGTTTTACTTAGAAGATAACAATCAGGTACAAACGATCATCGCCGATCTACCATTATCAAAAACCAATTTATGCTATTAAAAGGCAAAATACCCTTACACTATATATTAAATAAGATTAAGACGGAGATCTTTATCATATTTGCATACACTCTTACCATTTGGTTTGTCGTGCGGACATTCAATCTGGAACATGTTTCCATTCCACTGAGTGTACCCTCCATTTTGGGTACCATTATTTCGCTCTTGTTGGCATTTAAGTCCAATCAGGCTTATGACAGATGGTGGGAAGCAAGAATTATATGGGGTAGTATTGTAAACGACTCAAGGTCTTTCACCCGACAGGTGCTTACCTTTATCCAAGCATCCGGTTTTGAAGAGGAAGAAAAAAATGAATTCAGAAGCAGAATGGTGAAACGACAAATAGCCTGGTGTTATAGCTTGGGAAGTTCGCTGCGTCGTTTAGATCCTTTAGAAGGATTGCAAAGATTGATCTCTTCAAAGGAGAGACAATTTGCACTGCGTCATGATAATGTGCCTTATGCTTTAATCAACCTTCATGCAAAAGATTTAAAACTGGCGCTCAACGAAGGATGGATTAATGAGTTTCAACAAGTAGAGATTGATAATACCTTAAGCAAGTTGTGTGATTCTATGGGAAAATGTGAGCGAATCAAAAACACAGTGTTCCCGGTTACATATGGCATGTACATACATTTTTCTCTCTACTTTTTCATCATGTTGTTGCCATTTGGTGTAATTGAGCATATTGGTATAGTTACCATCCCGTTGGTCACCATACTTGCATCATTTTTTCTATTGATAGAAAAAATGGCAACACATTTACAGGATCCTTTTGAAAATAAGGCGACTGATACGCCCATGTCAACTATTTCTTTAACGATAGAGCGCAACCTTAAACAAATGTTGCAGGATGATGATGTGCCGGAAGCTAAGCAAGCGGATTCTTATTATGTATTGTAATAAAACCCGTATTCTATACCGTTTAGTCACTGTTTTTTAACTGCGACTGAATTTATGCAAAAGCGCTCAACCATTTTTCTTGATACGTTTTGCGGAAATGGTATCCAAAAACCGATTGGGAATTATTGAAATAAACCCTACAATTAAAGTGTCTCTAAAAACGGGTAAATAAGGGCTGGTCGTTAACATTCTTTCAATCCCAGAGGAATGTTAACGGCCAGTCCGCCTTCTGCAGTTTCCTTATATTTATGGTTCATATCCACCGCTGTGTCCCACATGGTTTTTACTACGGCATCTAACGAAACTTTTGCATAGTCCGGCGCACTTTGTAATGCCAATTGAGATGCGGTGATAGCTTTTATGGCACCCATGGTATTCCTCTCTATACAAGGCACTTGCACCAAACCAGCTATAGGGTCGCAAGTGAGGCCCAGGTGATGCTCCATTGCTATTTCTGCCGCCATCAGGCTTTGCCTTTGCGTTCCTCCCATCACTTCCGTAAGCGCGGCTGCTGCCATTGCAGAAGACACGCCTATTTCTGCCTGACAACCGCCCATTGCAGCCGAAATGGTAGCGCCTTTCTTAAAAATGCTTCCGATCTCCGAAGCCGTGAGTAAAAATGAAAATATATTATTTTCATCGGTTATCGTATCGCAAAACACCAGGTAATACATAAGCACTGCCGGGATAACGCCGGCCGCTCCATTGGTAGGGGCCGTAACTACCCTGCCAAAGGAAGCGTTCTGCTCGTTTACAGCCAGCGCAAAACAACTGACCCAGTCCAGTGTGTATTTGAAACTACTGCCCCCCTGCCGGATTGCAGCCACCCATCCGTCAAAATCAGCGTAAGATCGTCCAGCTAATAATTGGCGGTTCAACCGCTCAGCGCGGCGTTTTACGCCTAAACCGCCAGGCAAAATACCGCTGGTATGACAACTGGTATAAATACAATCCCGCATTACTTCATAAATACGGAATAACCCTCGACGGGTATTTTCTTCACTTCGCCACGCAAGCTCGTTTTCCAACACTACCTCATGAATACTTAGACCGGTTTTCATACACCAGTGCAGCAAGTCTGATGCTCTGTTTACGGGGAAAGCCAATTCTATCCCTTTTGAAACGGTGTTTTTTTCACCTTCCTGTACCACAAAACCTCCACCAATAGAATAATAGGTCTCACTTATTTGTTGTCCATCTTCCAATGTTGCCAGAAAACTCAATCCATTGGGATGAAAAGGCAGTGTTTCTGTCATTAGAAATACAATATCCTCAGCAGGGTCAAACCCGGTTGTCATTTCCAGTCCGCCGGGATTAATTAATTTTTTTGTAGCAATCTCCTGCATGCGGTCCGTAAGTGTTTCAACCGCAAAGGTCTCCGGATCCTCTCCACATAACCCCAATTGCACGGCAATATCCGTACCATGCCCCCTCCCTGTTTTGGCGAGGGAACCGTACAATAACACTTTGACTGCCGTTAACTTTGCCAACTGATTTTGCAGCGCCAATTTAGAAGTAAACATCTGGGCTGCCCGCCAGGGACCCAACGTATGCGAACTGGAGGGACCCACTCCAATTTTAAACATATCAAATACAGAAATGGCTTCGTGTGGCAACAGAGAAAATTTGTGTAAATATAACAAATAAAAAAGGGCAGCAATTTCCAGACGCGGCCCACCAAAGGCACGTGGATTGCTTCAATTAACGGCTACTGTATATTGATTAGAATTGGAGTATTTATCTAACCTCCTGAAGCGCAGGTCTATCCGATACTTATACTTTTTTAGCCGGACAGTCATCAGTATTTATAATAACCCGCATCATTATACGTTGGCTTAATATATTTGCGCATTTATGGAGCTGCTGAAAACGATTATTATCATTGTTGCTGCCATTGTATTGTTTATACATGGCTTACAGAACTTTAGCAAGGAGATACAAAATATAGGGTCGGGGCGGCTTCGTTTGCTTTTGGGAAGCATTACTAAAACGAGAGTGGGCGGTTTTTTGTTGGGTGTATTTGCTACTGCCATTATTCAATCCAGTACTGCAGTGTCCGTTCTTACGGTATCGCTTGTAGACTCGGGAGTACTTTTCTTTAAAAATAGTTTAGCGATATTTTTAGGGGCAAACGTTGGTACTACTACTACGGCATGGGTTGTATCCCTCAATTCGGATTTGATTGGACCGATATTTATCGTAGCGGGAACACTTATCGGACTATTTCCCAATCGTATTTCCATGGCCGGTAAATCATTGTTTTACTTTGGTTTTATCTTTTTTTCGCTCGATTTGATAAAAGACGCTCTTGAACCGATTAAGGATAACCCGGAACTGATCAAATGGTTGATGAAAGCTTCCAATCCATTGTTGGGCGTTTTGTACGGTATTGTAATTACGGTGGTGCTGCAATCAAGTTCGGTCGTCACAGGATTGGTGGTCATATTAATCGGGCAGGACATTATTACCATTCAGGCGGCCATTCCCATTATTATGGGGGCCAATGCGGGGACCACCTCTACAGCTTTGATTGCCGGTTTGAAATTAAGCCCTATGGCTAAAATGGCAGCCCTGTCTAATTTTATGTTTAGCATGGCCAGTGTGGTCATTATGTTTCCTTTAATAAAAGTGCTGGAGCATGTAGTCGTATCGCTTACGCCGAGTCCGGTGCTACAAGTAGCTTTCTCCCACCTGATTTTCAACCTGGTAACAGCTTTATTATTCTTGTTTTTTCTCGACCCCATTCATAAGTTATTGACCCGGCATCGTTGGTATCAACAAGGTGCTGCTTGACGATCAGGCAACAAAAAAAGACCCGCTTAAGGGTCTCTCTGTTTATTTATCTCTGTTTCACTATTGAGGTAGCTCTATTTTACTTTGCGGATGTGCTTTTCCATTGTGACAGGTAATACAGCTTACGGGGGCATCTCCGCCATTTTTAACATCGTGCCCAAAATACTTTTTATTGATTTTGGCAGTTAATTTCATCATAGCCCGGGTGGTTTCCTTTTCGGGTTTTTCGTCACTCTGAAAATCGAGCTTGCCGGGTGCGGTTTTGGAGGGGGCGTGACAATGATTACATTTTACGCCGAGTGACACATTAAACTGCTTCATGATCCTTTCCAGGTCTTCATGACTGGTGTTTTTGGGCAATACTTTTAGATTTCGTTTTGGTACATCAGCAGTGGTAGCGGCAACGCCAATCAACAGAATAGCGAATAATGCCAGCCCCACAAACAATTTGTTTTTGTTCGTTTGAAGCATAGAAGTGGAATTTGAGAGGAAAGTAAATTTTTTTGATTGAGTTACCAACTATTTTTGCAGAAACATTTTAGTTGCTACTATAAAAACAATAATAACATTATGCAAAGAGAAAAAATATTGGTTATTGGAGCCTCCGGACAAATTGGGGTAGAGCTAACACTTGCTTTGAGGAAAATATATGGCAATAGCCAGGTAGTAGCCTCTGACCTTAGAGAGGAAAACCCTTTGTTGACCGGTACGGGTCCTTACGTATCGCTGGATGTAATGAATAAGGAAATGCTGCACGTACAGGTGATCCGTCAAAATATCACACAGATATACCTGCTGGCAGCTATTCTTTCGGCTACGGGCGAAAAAAATCCGGGATTGGCCTGGCATTTAAATACCCAGAGTTTGCTCAACGTACTGGATATAGCCCGGGAAGAAAACCTTACTAAAGTATACTGGCCAAGCAGCATAGCTGTATTTGGCCCTACTTCCCCAAAACAAAATTGCCCCCAACAAACCATTATTGAGCCCATTACGGTCTATGGAATCAGCAAATATGCTGGCGAGTTTTGGTGTAAATATTATAACCAACGGTATGGGGTAGATGTACGAAGTTTGAGATATCCTGGTTTGATTAGTTATAAGTCGGCACCCGGTGGCGGAACGACGGATTATGCCATAGAAATATTTCAAGGAGCCAAAGAATATAAAAAATATGAATGTTTTCTGGGGAAAGATACCTTTTTACCCATGATGTATATGCCGGATGCTATACGGGCTACCATAGAACTGATGGAAGCAGACAGCAGTAAAATATCAGTTCGTACCTCTTATAATATTGCAGGGATTAGTTTTTCGCCGGAAGAGATTGGAAATGAAATTGTAAAATATATTCCTGATTTTAAAATGGAGTATAACCCGGATTACCGCCAGGCAATAGCGGATAGCTGGCCGCAAAGTATTGATGATTCTGTAGCCAGAAATGATTGGGGCTGGAAACATAAATTTGGTTTGGAGAAAATAACAACGGATATGCTGGAGAATTTAGGAAAATAGTATAGTCTATGTTTCCTGTAGACTATATTTGCAAAAAAGAATTAATGAAGATTTTATATATATTAATGTTGGGTTTGTTGAGTGCTTACACCTCTAATGCGCAGAAGGGATTGGCTGGTGGTATATGGCGTGGAGAATTGCTGCGAAATGACGGCAATGCTATCGTTGTCAACTTCGAAATTGTAAAAGAGGGAAACACCGAAAAACTCGTTCTTTTAAATGCCGGTGATCGGCTGGAAGCGGATGATATTGAACAACGAGGAGATTCTCTATTTGTAAAACTTCCGTTTTTCGACTCACAGTTCAGGCTGAAGATGAATAGTAAAAAGCAGGTGACCGGCAAATGGATAAAAACCCTCGCAGACAGAGATGTGGTGATTCCGTTCGTAGCACAGCACAACCGATCTTACCGGTTTAAAGTGATGAGCAAGCAAAAGCCAAAAGACGTTTCCGGAAGGTGGGCGGTAGATTTTACAGATACGGTTTCTCAGCGTTCTACTCCCTCTGTCGGCATTTTCGCGCAAAGCGGTCATAAATTAACCGGTACTTTTTTAACACCGTACGGTGATTATCGGTACCTGGAAGGTGTAGTAGATGGTGATTCACTGAAGCTGTCAGGCTTTGATGGTGGGTATGCGCAATTCTTCAGAGCGAGGGTAGGCGCAGATGGCAGTATCCAAAATGGTCAGTTTTATACCGGTGCCGGTCCTGCCACCCAGGTATGGAAAGCGGTGAGAGATGAAAACGCCGCTTTGCCGGACGCTTCTGCAGCCGCGCATGTAAAAGAGGGAGCAGAGCCCCGTCTGAATTTTACTTTTAAAGATTCAGATGGCAACCCGGTTTCTATACATGATGATCGTTATAAAAATAAAGTGATCATTCTGCAGATTTTGGGTAGTTGGTGCCCCAATTGCCTGGATGAAGCACCGTTGTTTATAGAAATGTATAATCAATACAAACCACAAGGATTGGAAGTTATTGGTCTTTCTTATGAGCGTACAGAGGATTTTGCTAAGTCGCAGAAAGCGGTGCGTAATTTCATTAATCGGCTAAAAATAAACTACCCGGTGCTGATTGCGCCCGTAGCAGTAGGAGATACACTGCGTACGGAAAAAACCTTGCCCCAGATTAACAAAATTCCGGCTTTTCCTACTACCATTTTTATCGGTCGTGATGGTAAAATAAGTTCTATACACAGTGGTTTTACGGGTCCTGGGGCAGGAGAGGAAGAATACAATAAGCAAAAGGCAGAATACCGCCATATAGTGGAAGCATTGTTAGGCAGGTAACTGCCTGGCAATGTTTACTATCTCTTTAGGACTTATTTGGCATGGGGGACATTTCTATCCATGTAGGTTTTTACCGCATTGTTCCAGTTTTCATATATACGCTTTCGCTTATCATTCAGTTGTTGGTTGTTTTGGTTGAACTGTTTGCTGGCCTGGTTCACTTCGTTTACTGCTTTATTGTACCTGTCTATTTCGGCTTTGTCATTTTTGGCGTTGGCATTGCTCTCAAAGTTCTTTTTTATTTTTTCAAATGCTTCTTCCTTCATATAGTAATCTGTTGCCACCGATAGTTTTTCAGCTTCAGATGTAAAAAAATCCATAGCAGATCGGCAGGCATTTTTTAGCAACATATCGCCATCATATCCTTTAATGGTATCCAGCTTTGCTAATCCTTCATCGGCATATTTTACCATCGCATTTTTTACCTGCTCCATAGCTGTAATGTTCTTTGCATCCATGGCGGCCATTAGTTCAGTCTCCTGTACCGAGCACTTGAAGAAGATCAGGTATATCTTGTTCTGGTATTCAGATACGTCGTTCAACTTCTTCATTTTTGTACTTAATTCATCAACTTTATCAATCAACTGTATATTATATTTCTTGCAGTATTCTTCCATTTTTATACGCCGCTTGTCATTGGCTTCATCCATTTTATCGTTAATGGCTTTCTGCATGAGTATATAGGCTTCCATATTGTCATAGCTTTGCTCAGCTATCTCTTCCAGGTTAACCACTTTTGCATAATTTTCGTTCATTACATCATTGGATATATTGAGATATTCCAGCGTGGCTTCTTTCAAGGATTTATCTCCTTTGTAACCGGGCACTCCCATTACATCTGCCCTGGAGTCTATAATCTGGTTGAGCATCTCATCTCTTTTTTTCTGGGCCTTTTTTGCCTTATTGTTATTATGAGCAAGCGTACTCATGTACGCCAGGTATTTTTCAGATATTTTACTAACTGCCTTATTAATTGTCTCCAGGGAAGTTACGGGACTATCATCTTGTGCAGAAGCCAGACCAGATAGCAACAGGCAAAATATAGCAATGGCAGTTGTTTTACAGTGTTTGTTCATATTGGGTTTTTTTTACAATGTCATTGATGATTAAAAATGCTTCTTCTACGTATTGGTCGCTACCGATTTTAGTTCTGCTAAGTGCTTCGGTTTCCGCAAGGTAATTCGCCAGCTTAATTAGTTCTTTATCGAAAGAAGTATTTTCTACCGTAAAAGAAGGAGATTGAATATCTGTAGCCTGCAGTGTATTGATGGAGAGTTTTCTATCCCACAGACTATATTGTTCCCAATGCAGCGGTACATTATCTGCGAGAGCCTTGTGATTCGTTATTAATTGCCGCAACGATTTGAAAAAAGTATTTTTTTGCAAACGATCTTTGTTGTTGCTGATTAAAAAAGGAAGGTTGTAACCAGGAGACATATTAAAACTTACCTTCTTCATGATTGTATCAGCGGGCATTGGGTTGTCCAGCGATCGCTCCGAATAGGCTGCCATTTCAAAAGCGTCGGGCAGCGCAATATCCGGTATCACCCCTTCCAGTTGAGCTGTTTGTCCGGTTATCCTATAAAGTTTACCACCAGTTACTTTAACATAACCATACTGTTGTGCCTGGCTACTTTCCCGCATTAAAGGTGTTACGGTAGTATCTAACGGGAAAAATGATTGCATAGTCGCCTTTCCAAAACTCCTGCCGCCCACAATCAGTGCCCGGCGATAATCCTGTAAAGTGCCTGCAACCAATTCTGAGGCGGAGGCACTTTGGCCATTGATCATAATGATGAGTGGACCGTCATAGATTGTACCCCGGTTCGGATCCTTTAGCATCACAGTTTTTCCCTGATGATCTTTTACAAAACAGGCAGGTCCTATATCAATAAAAATGCCCAATAATTCTAAGGCTTCCTGCAAGCTGCCTCCTCCGTTGTAGCGCAGGTCCAGAATCAGTCCGGATATATTTTCCCGCTTAAGTTTCACAATTTCCTTCGCCACATCATTAGCACAGCTGCTACCGCCATTGTTATCCCATTCTGTATAAAATGAGGGCAATGCTATATATCCCACTCGGCTGCTTCCATTTAACACATATCCTCTTACGGTATTTTCATTGTTGTCTTGCTGCTGTTTTAGAAGAATAACATTTTGGGTAATGCCATCTGCAGCAGTGACAGTTAACACTATTTTCTGCAACGAAGGCTTTTCCAATTCCTGCATCACATAGTCAGCATTAGTGCCATCCAGCGCTATCGGTTTGTTATCATCGGTAATGATGGCCGTCACTTCATCATTTTTGTGAATACTGCCAGTTCTCCAGGCAGCGCCGCCGGGACTTAACGATTGAATCCTGTATTTACCATCCGTGAGTATAAGTGAAAACCCGAAACTGAGTATCTCGCTGCTCAACGCCTGGTCAAATTGTTTTTTCTCATCGGGCTCAAAAAAATTGGTATGTGGATCAAAGTTGCTGGCTATTACCTGCAGATAAGTTTCGTTTACCAATTTTTGTATACCATCACTGATGGCTTGTTCTGTCCTTGTTTTTGATCTGTCAAATATCTTCTTTCTTATATCCGGTTCATGTTTTTGAAAGAGTAGTTTTGTCGTGATACTATCTTGCACTGTTTCAAAAACATCTTCCAATACCCGCATTTTATAGTACTTCAGGACTTTTTCCTCCCAAGCCTTATCGTCTAAAGCATAGTTGGCTGCGGTTGTTTTTTTGAAAAAATCAGACACTTCAAAATTTATCGGTTGTTTGCTGACTTTCTCAAGTAAGGTCAATAACTGCCTGAGTCTTTTCTCGTAGATAGCGGCAAGCTGATCGGTAAATTTCGGAGACTGGCCCCTCATTTCCCTGGCTATTTGGTATCGATAGGTTTCAAGCGATTGCACATCCTGCGCTGTAAACCGAATAGACAATGGATCGAGTTGAATTAACATGCGATCAAAAACGCGGGAAGAAAAACTGTCGTTAATAGCAGGTGGCTGGTAATGATTTTTTTCTATAACTCTTGTGAGCAATACCAATTGCTTGTCAAGGGTAGATTGCCCTTGGATGGTAAGGTTGAGTGTTAAAACAAGTAGCAGCGTCAAGCGCATATCATAGCATTAGTTATGCAAAGAAATACAAAAAAATCAAAATATAGCATAACCGCTGTTTTCCTAACATAAGATAATAGTGGCTGGGGCAACATGGATATCAAAAAGAAATGCAAAAAGTCACTGAAATGCTTGCGTTTGCTGCATTTTATATGTCAAATCCGGGCTGAAAAAAGTAAAAAAAGCTACCTTAGCCCACTTTAGACGTTACCCTACACTGTCATATTTCAAGAATACTTCAATCTTTTTTTATATGGACGAAAAAATATTGGCTAATACCAGTTTGATTTATAAATGGACTTTGGAAAATCTGCAAAAATGGGGTGTGCCTGAGTCGCAGGCAAGCCTTATTACAATGTTGGTTTTATTTGTGTTGGTAGCTCTTTTGTTGTGGGTAGTTGCTTTTATTGTAAGGAAGGTGCTGGTGAATATTCTGACCAAAGTAGCCGCAAAATCATCCATGAAATTTGATGACTTTTTGGTTGAAAATAAAGTGTTGTTATATGTTTCACGGATTGTTCCGCTGATTCTGTTTATAAACTTTATCCCTATTATATTTTCTGGATTTCCCGGCTGGATAGAGACCATCCGTAAGATTGTTGATATTATGCTGGTGATTGGCTGGGTGTATATCATTCGTGGTGTCTTTCGTTCCGTGCGTGATTCCATGCGTTTGAAGAAAGGTTTTGAAGACAAACCACTTGATAGTTATTTGCAGGTGGCTAATATTTTCCTGTTTTTTATTGGCGGTATATTGATTTTTTCATTGTTGTCGGGTAAGTCGCCCTGGGCTTTTATTGGTGCTTTTGGAGCACTGTCTGCTATTCTCATGCTGGTATTTAAGGATACGATTCTTGGTTTTGTCGCCAGTATCCAGGTGTCTTCCAATGATATGGTAAGGGTAGGAGATTGGATAGAGATGCCTAAATACGGCGCAGACGGAGATGTAGTGGAAATTAATTTGAACACAGTAAAAGTGCAAAATTGGGACCGAACGATTACAACGATACCCACTTATTATCTCATCACTGACTCGTTTAAAAACTGGCGGGGGATGCAGGATTCGGGCGGACGACGAATTAAGCGGTCTATCAATATTAAAATTTCGTCCATTCGGTTTCTGGATGAAACCGAAATAGCTAATCTTAACAAAATACAGATACTGGCGCCTTATATTAAAGAACGCCAGGCAGAAATTGAGGCGTACAATAAACAGACAAATGCCGACAGGACTATGCCGGTTAATGGCAGGAGTATGACTAATGCGGGGCTATTCAGGCAATATATAAACCGAATGGCAAAAAATCATCCTACTATTCGTCAGGATATGACTTTATTGGTGCGACAATTGCAGCCAACCGAACATGGGCTTCCACTGGAGTTATATATGTTTGTGGCTGACACAAGATGGGCTATGTATGAAAATATAATGTCAGATATTTTTGATCATCTGTTGTCGGCCATTAAGTATTTCGATTTGGAAGTATTTGAAGCGCCAGCTTCGGATGACGTTCGTAAACTGAGGTTGTCAGCCTAATGTAACTTTCTCAGCTATTTAAATTTTCTTCTTTCGCGGGTAGATTGTTTTACAAAGAAGAATAAAATTAGATTTTGTTACCGAGGCGGTGAGATGTCAGTAGAGGTTGTTTAGCCAAAATTCAATGCCGTTTATTTACTGTTTTTATTAAACTGCGGACAGGAATTAGAGCAAAACTTTCAGTTGTTTTTCTAGGATACTTTTGTGGGAAAAGTATTAAAAGACATACAAGGTAATTGTTGGCTACTGTCGGGTAGATATATAATTATAATCTTTGAGCAGGGTGTCCAGCAGATCGTAGGGAGACAGATCACTCTGGATGACAAGAGCGGTTCTCACCTTGTCGGCCGCATTAAACACCATATTGTCATTGCCGGTTTTAATGGCGGTATCCAATATGCTCTTCATGGTATTAATATCTCTATCACTCAGTTTCATTACCTGCGGAAATACGGGTACATAGCTGTCACTCATTTCCATAAAAATCGTTTCGTCCAGGCTACTTTTGGTATTGATCTTTATCAACATGGTTCCGGCGGCCAGGTCCCCCATCCGTTTCGATGCTTTAGTGACAGCAATCAGCACAAGATCTGCCAGAAATAACAACGAGGTAATGCTCAAAACCCTGAGAATATCATCCAGGTTGAATATAAGCGACAATATGATAAAAGGAATAGACAAATCTGAAGCCCTGAGTAACCAACGGATCATACATTGGGCCGGCGATACTTTACCCCCGTTGTCGTTTACCACTCGAAGTCCAAGCATTTTTTTTCCCAAACTTTGACCGTTCCAGAAAATTTCGCAAAAAACATGGTACGTGAATACCGGCAATATCATTAATAATTGAATGGCCCACATATCATATCCCGTAGCACTATCCCAGGTATTTCGGGTAGAAGATATACGAGCGTAAATACTGAACGCAATAATAATATACAACACCTGTATGACGAAGTCTATGATCCAGGCAAACATCCGGTTGGGGAAAGGAGCCGCTTCAAATTCAAGGTCGATGTTAAATGTCGTTGGTATATTAATTTTACCCATTCTTACACAATAATAATTTTTTTAACTGGTTCTATAACGTGGTTATAGCATATATTTATATCCGATTAATATATTTTAGTTGAGAGAAGCACTATTTATTAAGAAAAATAAGGATGAATGGTTAAAGGCACAGCATATGCCGGCAGAAGATGCAGATGAAATGGCGGTAGAATTTACCCGCCTTGTTGACGATCTTTCCTATGCTAAAACCTTCTATCCGCAGAGCAAGGTAACGCGATACCTCAATACCCAGGCGTCGAAAACTTACATGAGCATCTACCAAAACAGGAAGGAAGAAAGGAACCGCGTCAGGGAGTTTTGGACCACCACTATACCGATCACCGTTAGAAAGCATCACAACGTATTACTATTATGCACGCTGCTGTTTATTACTTTTTTTGTGGTAGGGTTCTATTCCTCCCAACACGATGAAAGCTTTGTGAGGGAGATGTTGGGGAATTCTTATGTGAACATGACTGAAGAAAATATTGAAAAGGGACAGCCTTTTGGAGTATACGCTGAAGGTAGTTCCCTTCTAATGTGGCTGGGTATTATGATTAATAATCTGTTTGTTGCCTTTGGCTATTTTTTAAGAGGATTGTTCTTTTGTTTCCCGGTACTATATTCATTGGTGAATGAAGCCATACGGCTGGGCGCTTTTGAACAGATGTTTTTTGGCAAAGGACTGGGGCTTCATTCGGTATTAACCGTATTCATACACGGAACACTTGAAATATCAGCGATCGTTATTGCCGGAGCCGCCGGTGTTGTATTGGGTAAAGGCTGGATGTTTCCGGGAACAGACAAAAGGCTGGATGCTTTTGTAAAAGGAGCCCGTGATGCAGTAGTAATTCTGGTAAGCCTGATACCGGTGTTTGTGGTGGCCGCTTTTTTTGAAGGCTTTATCACCCGCTATTATACCATGCCGATGATCCTGAGTGGTTCTATACTATTAATTTCAGCGTCGTATATCGTTTGGTATTATATCATTTACCCTATGCAGGTAAGTAAACGTGTAAGGGCGCAAAAGCCGGTTGTACAAAGTGCGTAAATTACTGCTACATAGATTATTCTTGATGTTCCTGTTCCTGGCTTTGGGTTATGCGGAGGCCCAGGATACGGTGGAGGTAGTTCCTGCGTTGGCGGATACTTTGTCATTCGGGGAAGATACAGCGGACGATTATGATTACGACAACGGCGTGCTGTATTTCTCCGGAAAGGAAGATACTACGGCGTTGTATGACTCAAGTTTTGTATTATGGCGGAGCGTTCCCGACAGCCTTATTCAACAATTAAAACATGAAGACTCTTTTTGGTATGTGGATAAGGACTTGCAGAAAAAGAAACGGGAAGAGAAGAAAAACTCATCGTGGTGGCAGGACTTCCTGGAAACGATCTTCGAAATTCTCAGCAACCCTATTGTCCGCCAAATACTATTTTATTGTATTATCTTCCTCTTTGTGGCAGCCGCAACATGGTTTCTGATTAATAACCAGATGAATATTTTCGGCAAGTCAAAAGGAAGGCTTAAACAGATACGGGAAACAACCAGTGCCGAAGAAGATATATTAAATAGGGATCTTGATAAAATGCTGCGAGAGGCAGAGCAGGCAAAAGACTATAGGCTGGCTGTACGGGTACGTTATCTGTTACTATTAAAAACATTGTCCGAAGGACAATTAATTCAGTATCGCGATGATGCCACCAACCTTGAATACCTCACGCAAGTGTATGGGAAATCCTTTTATCAACCATTTTTTGCCCTTACGCGACATTACGAATACGTTTGGTATGGAGAGGCTGACCTCACAGAAAGTATTTATCAACGCCTGGCAACAGATTTCGACTCATTACATCAAACCCTTTTAACAGCATAATTTGAAACGGGCATTACCATATACCGTTGGCGTCCTCTTACTCCTATTATTGGTTGCTGTTCTATGGGGGGATAAAAAGGAAAAATTCGACCACCGGATTACCCTGAATAAAAAAGACAAAATTCCATATGGTACGTTTGTTGCATTCAATAATCTTTCTCATCTGTTTGAAAATGCCACTGTGGCCGTCAATAAAAAAGAGCCCGGTTATTGGGATTACGATGTATTAGATATCGATAGCTCCCGGCAGGTGCTTATGATTGTTACCCGCAATTTCAATGCTTTTTCATCAGAATTAAGGGAACTACATGCTTTTGTGAGCAAAGGCAACGATGTGCTGATTTCGGCGCATAATTTCAGTTATGAGGCTTCCGAGTTTTTTCATATGTATGCCAGCTCTTCCGATCCGGGGATACCAGTGTATGCATTCTCTCCGGCGCTCGACACGCTGAAGATCAGTTTGAGTGAAGCACCGTTTGATAATGTTAAAAATAATTTCAGTTATCCCGGACGGCGGTACAATGCGGATTTTACAAGGTTCGACACAAGCATGAGTTATGTATTGGGCAGATCGGACAACAGGCAGGTAAATTGCCTGAAAATTAAAGCTGGAGAAGGATACTTTATATTACATGGTGCTCCATTGGCTTTTAGCAATTACTTTCTCCTGCGGGAGAACAATATTGAATATT
The DNA here is from genome assembly GCA_964604365.1 of uncultured Terrimonas sp. Lineage (GTDB taxonomy): Bacteria > Bacteroidota > Bacteroidia > Chitinophagales > Chitinophagaceae > Agriterribacter. The sequence continues at coordinate 55,154 of CAZRYS010000021.1, read as the reverse complement.
ACAACCAATTGCTCTCAGTATTAAACCCTGAAGCGAAAGCTGTGGTATGGGATGAGTTCTATCTTCACAAATCTGTTTCCTACAGCGACCCGACACCTTCTCCCTTCCGGGTGCTGCTCAATGAACCATCTTTCCGGATGGCATTGTTCACGGCACTGGCAGGTGTATTGATATTTATGTTGTTGGGTTTGAAACGAACACAACGGATTTTTCCCGCAGTTAAGCCACCAGCAAACGATTCGCTTGATTTTGTGAAAACCATCGGCAGGCTGTATTATCAGAAAAATGACAATAGGAACATCGCTCATAAAATGTCAGGATTCTTTGTAGAGTATGTACATAACCGTTATTTCCTGAATTCAGACACATTGAACGATGAATATGTGGAGAGGCTGGCCCAAAAATCTGGTAGTAACAAAACGCAGATACAATCAATTGTGAACTATGTCAGTTTTGCCAGAGAGGGCAACGGATTTTCGAACGAGCAGGTGAGTGAGTTTTACAACCTGTTGGAGCAATTTTATAAAACATCTTAAATTCAATACAATGGAAGAAAACTTGTTTCAAAACCGAACCGACCTTTCGCAGTTGAATGAAGCAGTGATAAAGATGAAGCATGAAATCAGCAAGGTGATTGTGGGGCAGGAAGAAATGGTGCAACTGATTATTGCAGCACTCTTATCAGATGGACATGTGTTGATAGAAGGGGTTCCGGGAGTAGCCAAAACTTTAACGGCCCGCCTGGTAGCCAAATGTATCGATCTCCATTTTTCGCGGGTGCAGTTTACACCGGACCTGATGCCTTCTGATGTACTGGGAACTTCTGTATTTAATCCTAAAGATGGTGTCTTTCAATTTAAGCGCGGACCCATTTTTGGCAACATTATATTGGTAGATGAAATCAATCGGGCACCGGCAAAAACACAAGCTGCACTATTTGAGGTAATGGAAGAGAAGCAAGTGACGGTTGACGGACTATCGCACCAGATGCAAAGACCTTTCATGGTGATGGCTACTCAAAACCCGGTGGAACAGGAAGGAACTTATCGCCTGCCCGAAGCACAATTAGACCGATTCTTGTTTAAAATACTGGTTCCTTACCCTACAACAGAGCAGGAAGTAGCTATTCTCAATCGTTTTCACCAATCTACTGGTGAAGAAGTGGCGGCAAAACTGGAACGAATACTTACAGATAATCAAATAAGTGAATTAAGAAAACTGGTTCGACAAGTAATTATTGAAGAGAAGTTACTACAGTTTATAGCCCAGATTGTAACGGCTACCCGTTCCAACAAGGCTATTTATCTGGGAGCTTCTCCAAGGGCATCTCTGGCTATTATGATTTCGTCCAAAGCATTGGCAGCCATGCAGGGACGAGATTTTGTAACGCCGGAAGATATCATAGCAATGGCTACGCCGGTACTGAGGCATCGAATCATCTTAACCCCGGAAAAAGAAATGGAAGGTGGTACGGAAGATGCTGTAATTAAAGAAATTATTCACTCATTAGAAATACCCAGGTAAGCGTGATTCTTATTGATTTTTATAAATCATTTAAACTGACTTTCAGAACCTATTGGATACTGGCGGGAATTGTGGCATTGTTTATCACTTCTTTCTTTATTCCCTCTTTATACAGTATTGGTATTTTATTGCTTTGGATATTTTGCTTTGCCATAATGATAGACACTATTGTGTTGTATACAAGAAAAAAGGCAGTAACAGCGAACAGGGTATTGGCCGAGCGTTTTAGTAACGGAGATATAAACCCTGTAGTAATACATCTCACTAACAATTATCCGTTTATAATATCGTGCAAGGTAATAGATGAATTACCCTTTCAGTTTCAAAGATCAAGTTGGACACAACGTTTATCTGTCAGAGGGAATAGTCAGTTAAAACTACAATATAACCTTCGCCCAATGCTTCGGGGGGAGTATAATTTTGGTAAAATAAACCTGTTGGTAACCAGTCCGCTTCAACTGGTAGAACGCCGGTTTGTAGACATTGCTGACAAAACTATTCCTGTATACCCCTCGTTTCAACAGTTGAAAAAATACCAGTTACTCGCTGTTTCCAATCGTTTGAATGAAACCGGTGCCAGGCGATTGCGCAAACTCGGCAACAGTATGGAATTTGAACAGATAAAAGAGTATGTTACAGGAGATGATTATCGCAATATCAACTGGAAAGCAACCGCCAGAAAAGGCGATCTGATGGTAAATACCTTCACCGACGAAAAGAGCCAGCATGTCTATTGTATTATCGACAAGGGACGAAATATGAAGATGCCCTTTGAAGGAATGACCCTGCTCGATTATGCCATCAATGCATCCCTGGTGTTGGCAAATGTTACCCTATTGAAAAATGACAAGGCCGGGTTAATTACATTTTCCCACAAATCCGAAACCTTTTTGCCGGCAGACAGAAAAGGAATGCAGATGGAACTGATGTTGCAAAATCTTTACCGGCAACACACAGACTTTACAGAACCGGATTTCGAAGCGCTCTATATGCAGATTCGCAATCGTATCAAACACCGGTCTTTACTGGTGCTGTTCACTAACTTTGAGTCTATGCAAGGCTTTCAAAGACAACTCCCTTATCTGAAACAGATCGCCAAACACCATCTTTTACTCGTGGTGTTCTTCGAAAATACGGAACTACGGCAGCTGCAGGAAAAGCCGGCTGAAGACCTGGAAGAAATCTATATAAAAACAATTGCAGATAAATATGCTTTTGAAAAAAGGCTGATCGTAAAAGCCCTTCGCCAACAAGGTATCATAGCACTATTGACACCACCACAAGAAGTGACCATCAATGCCATCAACAAATACCTGGAATTGAAGACACGACAGGCAATGTAAAGACTCCGTTCTTGTTTATCTGTTTGAAGTATTTATAGCGGTGTAAGCAGAAATAAGTGTCACGAGCTTAGAAGAGATCGCATTCATCTAGTGGAAGCCTTAACCTTTTCTATTTTTAGGATAATGAACCAGCATTTTTATTTCAAATTTCGTTTTCTCAAAATTTCGTCCAATTTTTTTCGGTCGTATTTCGGTTTATTCACCAGTTTGTAAATTAGAAATAAGGGGATTAGCGTGAAGAGTCCCCAGCTATTTTTGGCAACACTATATACCACGATTCCCACCAGAAATCCAATTAATGTGGCATTGATTATAGAATTTGATTTTCTTTTATTGACTACTTGTAGCAGTTCCTGATCGGTTAATTCTTCTGGATTTCTAGCGGTCATGTTCGGTGTTATAAAATGGAATCATTGTTTGATTTTCCCCTTCAATTTCTCCAGCCTTCTATCAATTTCATCTTTGGGCAGCCAGTTTTTGCCTACCATAACCCCGGCAATGTTAGCGGTTTGTTTGATATCACCCAGCGGATTACCATCCAGCAATACAAGATTAGCTACAGACCCAGCCTTTATGCTTCCGCCATCCGGCTGATTGAAATATTTAGCAGCATTGGTAGTGGCTGTTTGTAATACCTGGTAAGGTGTCAAGCCGGCATTTGCCATATATTCCAGCTCCTGGTGCAGGGAGAAACCCGGTACGTCAAATACTTGTGGTGCATCCGATCCGGCAACTACCCCCACTCCATTATCCACGCAGGCTTTTAATATTTTTTTTCGAAGAGCAATCAGGGCTATCACTTTTGCTGAATCATACAATGGGTCGGCCATCAGATTCTGTTTCGATTTTACCCAACTATTCAAAGTAGACTCATGCATATATACCATGTCAGGATCCTTTGCAAATGCCTCGGCGGACTTCAATGGTGTAAACCATCTTTCAGGCAATGCTTCGGTTGGTACTACCCAAATATTGTTTTGTTTCAATGCCTGCATCAGGGTATCCAATCTGCCGGGATCTGCCTTATCTGCAATGTGTAATCCAAACAATCCCCTCTGATTTTCCGGAATCTTTTCTATACCCGGTACCAATGCTTCTACAAAGCCATCAAGGTGATCAATAGAGGCATATCCGGCAGCTATGGCATTCCAGACACCTACGTCAGAGGAAACGTGTCCTGCAAACGGAATCCCCACTTCCTTAGCAGTTTTAGCTACTGCAGTAAAATTTTCCAGTGTAAGTCCTGGTAAGAGCTTCAGAAAATCGTAGCCTTCTGTTTTGTATTTCCGTACCAGGCTATCCGCGTCGGTTGCCGATTTCACAGTACTTCCCATCAAGCCGGGAGCTCCAGCGTAAAAATCAGGTCCCAGTAAAGTACCACTTTTAATCTGGTCCCGCAGTTCCAGGTGTTTACTGTCTCCCAGCATACCACGGATAGTGGTTACGCCATTCAATGCAAAAAGCTCAAGCACATTTTTCATGTTTTCAGCATCTTCACCACGGGGAACATGTGCATGCATTTCTGCTAATCCGGGTATCAGAAATTTTCCCTTGCCATCAATAATCAGTGCATTTTTTCCAGCCTTCCTTGCACCGGCTGCTGCTATTTCAATTATTTTACCGTTTTCAATAAAAACATCCTGACTTTCATTTACTTCTTCCGTATCCATAGGTATTACCGATACATTCTGTATAATGTATACACCCTGATCTGGAGGAGGATTTTGTCCGGAATTACAACTGAATAACACAGCAATGGCAAGAAAACAAACTGATATCTTCATATTGCAAGGTTTGTGATGTCCTTTAAAGATACAGTATTCAGGCTGTTTTGCCACACATTGCAGATGAATTTTACCCTATCCCTTCAAGATAGTTTTTAAATCTGCGGGAGAATAATTAACAGACTTCAGTGTTTTGTTATCTTCCTTACGAAACACCAGGTATAAATCTCCTTCCTTTTCGTAATAACTGGGTTGATTAAGCGCAGTATAGTGGGCTACAGTTTGCTCCGCTTCTTCTACTGTTTTACAGGCCTTGCTCATATTACTCCGTTGTACTTCGTCAAATAGTGCTTTGAACTTATCTGCCAGACCAAATTCAAGAATAGCACCCGCTAATACGTACTGAATATCGCACAATGCATCGGCTACTTCTACAATATCGTTGTTATCGATAGCTTCCTGCAGTTCTTTTAATTCTTCCGCAATCAACGATACCCGCAGGTCACTTCTTTTTTTTGAGGGAATTGTCGGTTGCGCTAATATCGGGTGTTTGAATGTAGTATGAAATGCGGATACGGCTGTTAGCGGTTTTGCTTCTTCCATTTAGTAATTGTTTAAGCGGTAAATATAAAACAAATCGGAGTATCTTCGTTTGCACTCCATCTTTGTAAGTCTTTTTTGGAAATCTTTGTACTACGGCATTTTCTTCCCTCAGTCTTTTAAGCCCAGAGCAGTCTTTCAAACATCTCTTTATATTCTCATCGATATCATACGCAAAAAAGCGCCGAAAAAATATTCTGCTGATGATATCCTGCCATAGCGTTATAACTGCCGCTGCTTGTTTCCCGTTATGATACAGTCCATCTGGTTTTGTGGATTTTTAAAAAGCACTATTCGTCTATGTATGAAAGTTTTTATTAAAAAAATATAAATATTTATTGTTTATCAATAAATATTTATTATATTTGCATTGAGTAAAATTAAACATATGGAAATCAGAATCACCACAAAACAAATGCTGAAGGCATTGTATATTCTTTCATGGATCATCTTTATTGGTCTTTCAATTGAAGCCGGTAGTTACATAAGCAATGCAATCTTCACATTGTATGTGAACGAGCGTAATGCCAGTTATCTTCATTTGTCTGAGCTATTTGTTTACGACAAGGGATACTTTTTGATTGTATTACTGTTCATGTTTATTGTTGCTGTACTGAAAGCGACAATCTTCTATAGGGTTATTGTATTACTGCAGGAAAATAAAATAGATCTCTCCCGTCCCTTTAACAAGGATGTTGGCAAGTTTCTTTTCCTGATTTCTTATTTGTCTTTTGGCATTGGCCTGTTTTCTTTCTGGGGAATTAACTATGCAGAATGGTTAACAAAACTGGGAATAAAAATGCCGGATAAACAGCAGTTACACCTGGCAGGGGCCGATGTATGGCTGTTTATGAGCATTACTCTTTTTATAATCGCCCAAATTTTCAAACGAGGGATAGAAATTCAATCAGAAAACGAATTAACCATATAGTTATGCCAATTATTGTAAACCTTGATGTGATGATGGCAAAGAGAAAAATGTCACTGAATGAGCTTTCTGAAAAAGTCGATCTCACGCTTTCAAATCTCTCGATATTAAAAACAGGAAAGGCGAAAGCGATCCGTTTCTCTACCCTTGAGGCTATCTGCAGGGTACTCGATTGTCAGCCCGGTGATATTCTTGAGTACAATACAGACACCAATAACTCATCTTAGCGTGAGAAGGGGCTTTATTCAGTCCTCCTTAAATGGTAGTCTTATTTGAAAGTATCTGCTGGTTAAAAAAACAACCACCGCGGATGATTAATAAAGGAGCTGCTACAGAGAGCAAAATAATGGACTGCCGAATAAATCGAAATAGGTGCCCGTCTTTGTAACCTTGGGATTCTCTGCATCGTAAAAGAGGATAACTGTTTCGCCAACTTCCATACCGAAGGATATGAACCGGCATTGTGCAGATAATTTACTTTTTTGTTATGGACACTTGGCTGCCTTTATTTTACGTCGTCTGTCTAAAACGGGAAGGAAAAAGAAATTGAACGCTGTCAACTTATTTCAGTAGCCCATTGGTCCCGGTCATCCGGGCTCAGTTTCCAGGGCGCAAAATTATTCTCTATATTACCAAACATAACGTTCCATTCCTGCGGTGCATTGCTTTCCTCCATCACCAGGCTGCGCCTTAGTTCCAGAATAATTTCGAGCGGGTTGATGCTTACCGGGCATTCTTCCACACAAGCGTTACAGGTTGTACAGGCTCTAAGTTCTTCGACGGTTATATAGTTGTGTAGTAGTGTCTTACCATCGTCTTGAAACGTACCATTCAACTTGATATTTTTGGACACTTCTGTTAGCCGATCCCGCGTGTCCATCATTATTTTTCGGGGCGACAGCAATTTTCCGGTGATATTGGCGGGACAGGCAGCAGAGCAACGGCCACATTCCGTGCAGGCGTAGGCATCCAACAGGTTACGCCAACTGAGATCAAGCACATCTTTGGCACCGAATCGCGGCGGGGCAGCTTCAGGATCGGCCGGAGGGGCTTTATCTGGTTCCATCATATACAATACCTCGTTTTGGATAGCGGGCATATTTTGCATTTCGCCTTGTGGTTCCAGTCTGGCATAATAAGCATTGGGAAATGCTAAAATAATATGCAAATGTTTGGAGTAAGGCAGATAATTCATAAAAGCCAGTATTCCCAGGATATGCAACCACCAGCAACCTCTTTCTATTATAAGCAGCGTAGTTTCATTTAAATTTATAAGTAACGGTGATAGTAAACTGGAAATTAAAAACTTGTCAGTTGAGTGTTGTGCGTAGTGACCATACCCTTTTGCCTGCAGGGCCAGATCGGCACTGTTCATCAGCAAAAACAGGGTCATCAGGATAATTTCCGTAATCAAAATATAATTGGCATCGCTGCGGGGCCAGCCATCCAGGTCTTTACTAATAAAACGGCGAAGCTTAATCACATTTCGTCTGACCAGGAAAATAAGACAGGAAATCAAAACCAATGCAGCCAGTACTTCAAAGCTATTGATCAAAAAAGTATATAGCGAACCCAGAGATGTCGCAAATAGTCTATGCGTTCCCAGGATACCATCGAGGACAATTTCCAGCAATTCTATATTGATAATCAAAAAACCGGCATATACAAAAAAATGCAGCACAGCCACCATCGGATTCCTGAACATTTTCTTTTGGCCGAATGCCAGTAGCAGCATATTCCGCCACCGCTGACCGGGCTGGTCAGTATAATCGGCAGGCTTCCCCAATAAGATGTTCTTACGGATAGTCAGCAGGTTTTTAATAAACCAGCTAAGTCCGCCCACAATAACCGCTGTAAACAAAACTTGTAACACGATCTGCATAATGTAATTGTAACGCTAAGATAAGATGTTTAGTACGAATTGTTTTATTCAACAATACCGCTTAGTTTTGAAATGATTAAACAAAACAATGAAGAACTATATACTGCACTACGAACTCATTGAAAAAAAGCTGAAGCGAATGGCCTATGAAATTGCCGAGCAAAACGCAGGCGAAAACAATCTCATATTGGCAGGAGTAAAGGATAATGGAGTAGTGATTGCCAAACGACTTCAGCAGTTACTGAATGGCGTATTTCCCGGAATTGTAGATGTGATAACCATTGAAGTGGATGATAAACGATTTCCTGGTAAAATAACATTGGATGGTGATTATAGCTTTGGTGGAAAATCGGTTATTGTGGTGGACGATGTGGCAAATAGTGGGAAGACGATGTTATATGTTTTGCAGCCTTTCCTGAAGGATCAGCCGCGAAAAATTCAAACCCTGGCGCTGGTAGACAGAACCCATAAAACCTTTCCTGTTCATACGGACTATGTGGGTTTTGCTATAGCTACTACACTGCAAGAGCATATTTTTGTAGAAGTAGAAGGCGATAAAGTGACGGGAGCCTGGCTGGAATAAAGAGGCAATCAACGCTAACTTATTATCTTGATTTCTATGTAGCTTTTGGAGCGCCAAAAGCTTATTGTGATAGAAAGTAGCTAAAGAAAAAGCAACATGAATGTGATGGATGCTTTTATATTCCCGGCCGTATGTACCATTCGTATTCTACCCCGACTGAGATACGCCGGGCTTTTGTTACGTATGAAGCGAGCCCTTGTACACAACTTGGATAGGCTCTTTGGTAGATAACTTTAACAGAGATGTAAATAAAAAAATTACCCCACACAAAGTGTGGGGCAATTAGATTTTTAGGGAAATACAGGTACAAAAGTATCAGTAAAAGTTTATTTTTTCAACTTTTGTACAAGATTATTATTGATTTCTTCTAAAAATTCTTCTGTGTATAAATAATGTTCGCCGTGTTTTACTTTGTTACCATGTATACACACGGCCAGATCCTTCGTCATTTTTCCACCTTCCACAGTTTCTATACATACTGCTTCCAATGCATCAGCAAAGTCAATCAGGGCCTGGTTTCCGTCTAGCTTGCCACGAAATGCCAAACCTCTTGTCCAGGCGAATATAGAAGCAATTGGATTGGTAGAGGTAGGTCTGCCAGCCTGGTGCTCGCGATAGTGGCGGGTAACGGTGCCGTGTGCTGCCTCGGATTCTAAAGTTTTGCCATCAGGTGTTACCAATACGGATGTCATTAAACCTAAAGAACCAAAACCCTGCGCTACGGTGTCACTTTGTACATCACCATCATAGTTTTTACAAGCCCATACAAAATTACCTTCCCATTTCAATGCACTGGCTACCATATCATCAATAAGCCTGTGTTCGTACACGATACCTGCTTCTGCAAATTTTGCCTTGAATTCGTTTTGATATACTTCTTCGAAGATATCTTTAAAACGACCATCGTATTTTTTAAGAATGGTATTTTTTGTAGACAAATACAAAGGCCATTTTTTATTCAGCGCAACATTAAAGCAGCTACGGGCAAATCCGTAAATGCTCTCATCGGTATTATACATGCTCAGTGCTACACCATCGCCTTTGAAATTGTACACTTCAAAAGTTTGTGCTTCACCACCACCTTCCGGGGTAAAGGTCATGGTTAATTTACCTTTTCCTTTTATTACTGTATCAGTAGCACGGTACTGATCACCAAAAGCATGACGACCCACGATGATAGGAGCCGTCCAGTTGGTCACCAGGCGCGGTACATTTTTCATTACGATGGGTTCCCTGAATACGGTGCCGTCCAGAATATTCCGGATGGTTCCGTTAGGGCTTTTCCACATTTGTTTCAATTTAAATTCTTCCACCCGGGCTTCGTCAGGCGTAATAGTGGCACATTTTATACCGACTCCATATTTTTTGATGGCATTGGCAGCATCGATCGTTACCTGGTCGTCTGTTTGATCACGATATTCAACACCGAGGTCATAATACTTAATATCAATATCCAGGTAAGGCAGGATCAGTTTATCCTTGATGAATTTCCAGATAATTCGTGTCATTTCATCACCATCCAATTCCACAACCGGGTTAGCAACTTTTATTTTTTCCGCCATGCTGATATTGTTTTTAATGTTAATAATAAAATAGATGGCAAATGTACAGCCTGATGGGCTAACAGGCAAAATCAATATGAATGGGATGTATGGCCGGATTCTCCGCTAACGAGCATCGTTTCCTGTATATACAGAGGGGATTTTCAGTTGTTACACAATCAAAATGATAATATTGAGTTATAATTGGGGTTTTAGAGGGGGAGTAGGCTAACTCCGATTTAATATTATATTTTAAATACAAAGTACTCCAATCTTTGAGCTATGAAACAGATCATTTCTTTGATGCTGGTATTGCTATTGCTGGGAAGTTGCCGTAAAGATAATGTGTCAAATGGCGCCAGTAGAGCTATTATGGATACCTCCTGGGCGTATACTCAGGAAGTCTATCTTTGGTACAAGTCGTTACCGTCCAACCTCAATGTGGGGTCTTATGAAGATCCCAATGCATTAATGCAGGCAATTAGAAAATATAGTGTCGAGCCGGGTTTTTCGGATCCGGTAGATCGCTGGAGCTTTGCCTTGAAAAAGACAGAATGGGATAATGTGAGCGCCGCCATTTCCAAAGATGTCGGGATCAGTATTTTTTTCAAAAGCGAAACAGATCTCCGTGTTTCTCACGTAGAACCTGCGTCACCGGCTTTTAGGGCAGGTGTTCGCAGAAGTTGGCGTATTGTGGGGATAAACGGAAATACAACAATCAACACACAGGATGCAACCATAACACGAATAAGAAATGCGATTGGAAACAGTACTTCTGTTCGGGTAGATTTTGTAAAACCTGATGGAGGAGAGGTAAGCCTCACCCTCACCGCTGAGCAATATAATGAAAGCCCGGTTTATCTGGATTCGATATATACCGTCGGCACCAAAAAAGTGGGGTACATGGTATACAATTCTTTTCTTGGCAATATCCAAAGCATTAAAAATCGCTTTGCTGCTATTTTCACCAATTTTGTTGCAGAAGATATCGATGAGCTGATAATAGATCTGCGATACAATGGTGGGGGGTATGTGGAGCTTCAAAACGAACTGGCTAATTATCTGGTTCCTTCTGCCGGGAATGGAGATGTGATGATTAAGGAGATCTTTAATGACAAGTACAACAGCATGATGGATACAACGATCAATTTCAGCAAAAAGGGTTCGTTAAATCTGGATCGGATATTTTTTATCACTACTAAAAACAGTGCTTCTGCCAGTGAATTGTTGATTAATAGCCTGCAGCCCTATATGGAGACCAGGCTGGTGGGAAAACCTACCCATGGAAAGGCTGTTGGCTCCTTCAATTTGAGTGCCGGAGACTGGTTAATTTTCCCGATATCATTTAGAACCATCAATAAAAATAACCAGGGAAACTATTTTAATGGAATGACGGTAGATGCCAATGTGAATGATGGACTGGATAAGAATTGGGGCGATATTGAGGAAGCCTGCCTTGCCAGTGCATTACATTATATCAGTACGGGTAGTTATTCAAACGTGTCGCCGCGGCAGCAGACAGATGAACTATTGGAGTATAGTAACGATGTCTTGAACCCACGGTTTAAAGGTGCAATCGAACAAAGAAAGTTCCGTTAGTCCGTTTGTTTTTTTGAGTATCTTCATCCCAATAGATTTTCTATGGGAAGAATGTTTTTTTTCACGATAGTGTTGCTTGGATTCTTAAGTCATGCATCTGTTTGTGCGCAGGAGACATTGCCGGTTGGTAGTCATCCAAAGGCATTGGAATTCGATCATTTCCCCTCTAAACTATATGCTGTTATCTGGCGCAACTGGAACCTGGTGCCGGTGGAAAGAATTGCGGTTACTATTGGCGCATCGGCTAAGGAGGTGGAGGATATTGCGGTGTCTATGGGGTTGCCTGAAGCCCGTTCGCTGAGTCCGGATTTTGAAAAGAAAATCTATATCACCGTTATACGCAGAAACTGGCACCTGCTGCCCTATGACCAGTTGCTGACATTATTGAATTTTTCTGAAAAAGAGCTGGAATTCGCGCTCAAAGAAGATGATTTTCTTTTTATAAAACTGGGAAGCCTGAAACCCCGGTGCGATCGGGTGGTGTACACGGCACCTGGTCCGAAAGAAAAAAAACGACTACGGGAAATTAAGGCTACTGCCGCACAATATTTTAATAGAAGTATTGCGGGTGATCAGCAGCCGTTCGATTTTGTAGAAGCGCTAAAAAGCGTACCTGAAAAATCGAAAGACTATTCCACTGCGCCTGATCAGCTTCGTTATATCTATTCCTACTTTGGCGTTTTTGGTGACCCGCTGATTGACACGTTGCAGGATCCTTATCCAGAGGGGTTGTTGGCGCAACTGGCTTCCAGGGGGGTAACAGGTGTGTGGATGCACGTTGTATTGAACCAAATGGCGCCGGGCGGAGATTTGTTTCCGGAGTTTGGTGCCGGGCACGAAACCCGTATAGCGAATCTAAAGCGGATTGCAGAGAGAGCCAGGAAATATGGCATTGCTGTTTACCTGTATATGAACGAGCCCCGTACCATGCCACTGGCTTTTTTTGACAACCGAAAAGATATGCTGGGTGCGGTGCAGGGAGATTTCCGGGCCATGTGTACTGCTAATCCTGCGGTGGCGCGGTGGATGGAAGAGGCGCTTACCTATGTTTTTAAAACAGTGCCACATTTAGGAGGTGTTTTTACTATTACCGCTTCAGAAAACCATACGCATTGTGCTTCGCACAACAACCAGCAAACCTGCGAGCGATGCAGTAAAAGAGAGTATGCGGACATCATTGCGGATGTGAATGCTATTATCAGTCGTGGGGTACATGCCGGAAATCCTGATGCAAAAGTGATAGCCTGGGATTGGGGCTGGCATGGACATGGATTGGCACCGGACATAATAGAACGTTTACCCAAAGATGTTTGGTTGATGTCTGTAAGTGAATGGGCAAAAGAAATAGAAAGAGGCGGCATAACCTCTAAAATAGGAGAGTACTCCATTTCGGCACCAGGACCGGGTAGTCGTTCCCAACAACATTGGGCATGGGCAAAAAAAGCAGGTTTGAAAACCGTAGCCAAAGTACAGTTTAACAATACCTGGGAATTGTCAGCAGTGCCGTGGTTGCCCGTGAGTTACCTGATTGCTGAACATGCTGCTAACCTGGCAAAAACAGACATCAATGGATTGATGCTGAGTTGGTCACTGGGTGGCTATCCTTCTCCCAACCTGGAAATAGCAAAAGCTTTTGCTGATAACCCTGCTGCGAGTATCGATGAAGTACTAACTGAACTGGCTACACGAAAATATGGTAAACCTGCTTCCTTCGAGGTGCTAAACGCCTGGAAACAATTCAGCGATGCATTCCGTGAGTTCCCTTATCATATTTCCACGTTGTATACTGCCCCCCAACAATATGGACCTTCTAATTTGCTATATGCAAAACCCACCGGGTATAAAGCGACTATGGTGGGTATCCCGTATGATGACCTGAATTCCTGGAGAAGTATTTATCCTGCGGATGTGTATATAGGGCAAATGAAAAAACTAGCAGACGGCTGGAAAAATGGGTTAGGACATTTAGCCAATGCAGCTCCCTTAACAACAGTTGATCAGCAACGTAAGGACATAGGGGAAGAAAGTAATATCGCCAAAGCTGCCTGGCTGCATTTTGCTTCGGTAGCTAACCAGGCACTGTTTGTCCGGCTTAGAGATAGCCTGGTTCTTGCACCAGCCAATCGCCCGGTCAAAGAACAACTCAAAAAAGTTTTGAGCGAGGAAATGGCCATTGCCGCCGATTTGTTTGCAATAATGGGTAAAGACTCCCGGATTGGTTTTGAAGCGTCTAATCAGTACTACTATGTGCAACAAGATCTCGTGGAAAAGATATTGAATTGCCAACAGTTGAAAAGAATTTATTAAACGATGCTTAACCCAAACTCAATGTCGTTTAGATAATTTTTTTATTTAAACCACGGACAGTATCTATTTCAAAACTTTCCATCATTCTTCTTCGATACTTTTTCCGCAAAAAGTATCGAAGAAGCTGCCGGGGAATTATTACCCCAATTCTCCGGAACGCCCTGATGTAGCTTTTGCACTATGTGATTTCGGCTATAGTACCCTTAATAATTGCTTAATATGAAGCTATTTACCCTTAACTAAACGGTATCGAATGCCAATATAATAACAGGCAAAAATTTCTGATATCTGCTGTGACATGGGATTGAAAATCCAGGAGTAACCCCTTTGCTCCGGCAACATGATCTCAATTTATCTTAGAAAGTACAATTTGGTCCGAAAGTCCGTATTTTTAGCAGGTATTGAAACCTGAAAAAATATGACTGGAAAGAATGTTTGTTTGCTATTTTGTTTTCTAATCAATTCCATTGTGCTTTGTTCCCAGGAAAATCCCTATAAGGAACAACATCGTCCACAGCTACATTTCTCTCCTAAAAAGGGCTGGATGAATGATCCGAACGGAATGGTATTTCTTAATGGCAAGTATCATCTTTTCTTTCAGTATCATCCACATTCTACTGTATGGGGACCTATGCATTGGGGGCATGCGGTAAGTACTGATTTAGTAAACTGGGAAGAGCTGTCCATAGCGCTATTTCCCGATGCTTTGGGAACCATTTTTTCCGGCAGTGCCGTTATTGATAAAAATAATACGGCAGGTTTTGGAGCGAATGCTATGGTGGCGATATATACCAATCATAGTCATGAAATTGAAAGAGAGAAGCTTTTCGACACCTACGAAACCCAGGGGATAGCCTATAGTGTAGATGAAGGTAAAACATGGACTAAATACAGAGGCAATCCCGTGTTGCCCAATCCGGGTATAAAAGACTTTCGCGATCCTAAGGTAATGTGGCATGAAGCAACTCAAAAATGGATCATGACACTGGCAACAATGGATCGGATTACGTTCTACTCATCGCCCAACTTAAAAAACTGGAAAAAGGAGTCTGAATTTGGAAAAGAAACAGGAGCCCATGGCGGGGTATGGGAGTGCCCGGATTTATTTTCGTTGACACATAACGGTAAGGAAGTGTGGGTACTGATTGTAAATTTAAATCCTGGCGGGCCTAATAAGGGGTCTGCAACGCAGTACTTTACCGGAAGTTTTGACGGCAATACATTTGTACCGGACGAAACGGATATTAAATGGTTGGATTATGGTCCGGATGAATATGCCGGTATTACCTGGTCTAATACCGGCGATCGTAAAGTATTTATCGGCTGGATGAGTAATTGGATGTATGCCAATAAAGTGCCCACACAAAGTTGGCGGAGTGCTTGCACTGTAGCGAGAGACCTGGGGATTACAAAACAAGGAAACAGCTATCGCCTGACTTCGCAACCCGCAAAGGAATTGAATAGGCAGTTGATTAAAACTTTTACGGCCAAAAATATCAAGGGAAAAAAATATGACTTGTCTGCCAAAGGTGGAATACTTTCCGGACCTGCTATTTTGAAATTAGGGACTGACGAATTGAAATCATTTACCGTAGAGCTTTCCAACAAAGCCGGGGAAAAAGTTAGTGTGGGGTATGACAAATCGGCTAACGAATACTTCTTTGATCGTACTAAATCTGGTAAAGTAGATTTTCTTAAAGAATTCGCCAGCAGATCCGTAGCACCCCGGTTAACATCCGCCAAATCATTTGATATCACTCTGGTGATAGACAATGCTTCGATAGAGCTTTTTGCAGATGAGGGATTGTCTGTAATGACCGGAATATTTTTTCCAACATCAGACTATACAAACATAACGCTGTTATCTGCAGATGGATTAAAGATACAAACGCTCCAATTGGATCACTTGAAAAGTATTTGGTAGAAATCGCAAGGTTTTTAATAATTGTTGAACCGACAATTAATATAGCACCCTGATAATTTGAATGGAGGTTTCAATATCTTTGTAATCCAAATAATTGAAAGTGTCCAAAGAGCTTCTACAATTTTTATCTAAAATTGATGCTTTTACTCCCGAAGAAATAGCAGAGCTGATAGATATAATTACAGTACATGAAATAAAGAAGAACACGGTACTCGTGCATGCTGGGAAAGTTTGCCGTTTGTGTTATTTTGTTCTAAAAGGATGTTTGAGACAATATGTTGTAGAAGATGGCATAGAAAAAACCATTGCATTTTATACAGAAGGTCAAGCTATAAACTATTTCACTAGTAAAACCAGTAAGATACCTGCAACAAGTTCTTTATCTACTTTGGAGAATGCACTATTATTGATAGGAAACCCGGAGGAGGAAATGCAGATGTACGCAAGGTTTCCCAAGTTGGAGAAAATCGCTTATGCAATGACAGAGCAGGAGTTTGGTAGAACGCAGGATGAGTTTGCCAACTTCATCGTTTCTTCACCCGAACAACGGTATCTTAGTCTGCTCCACCAAAAGCCCGAATTAATAAAAAGGGTGCCGCAACGTATATTAGCCAGCTATCTTGGAATGACTCCTCAATCGTTAAGTAGAATCAGGAAGCGGATCTCCATCCGGTAGTTATCTTTCTTCTCAATTATTTCTCATGCGGTTGGCTTGAGGCTCAGTAATTGATACCCTCCATTTTTTCAAAAACCAGGAATCAGTCATAAAACCATTAGGTTACTGCACTTATTAACTAAAGTGAATACCCCGAAGTTTTTGCAAGGCGAGCTTTGTAAAAAATATCAAGAACCTAATTAAAAAAATGAAATGAGAACAATTATTACTCAAGTTCTGCTATTGGGACTATTCATGGGGTGTGCTAAGGAAAACTCAAATCCGGCGGAAAGTATAGCTGAATCGAAGTCGGTAGTCTTGAACGGACATGCTCAATTTGTTATGATTCGTGGTGCCAACCGCACCAACCCGGTGTTGTTACATTTGCATGGTGGACCAGGTGTTTCTGAAATTGGAGGACTTAGGAAATATAACAAGAATCTGGAAAAACATTTTGTGGTAGTGTATTGGGACCAGCGTAATGCCGGCAAGTCGTTCAGCGAGGATTTTGCTCCTTCCGAAATAAAAGTCAGTAAGTATGTAGAAGATGTTAATTCGATGGCGCTCTATCTGAAACAGGAATTGAAGGTAAATAAAATACTGCTGGTAGGACATTCATGGGGCTCACGGCTTGGCATGCTGGCTGTGAACAAATATCCCAATCACTTTTCTGCTTTTGTCAGCACGGGACAAGAGGTATCTGCGGCTGATGGTGAACTGCAATCCTATCGATACAGTTTAGCCAAGGCTCGCGAATTAAATAAAACAGAATACGTGCAACAACTGGAGGGTATAGGCGAGCCGGTTGGCGGCGATTACCGAACCATGTATGCTAGTCCGGAAGGTTTCTCAATACAGAAATTTATCTTGCTGGAGTTGAATAAGGTGATTTACAACGGTATCACGGTGGAGGATTTATACGCCAATTTTCAGGAATCTCCGGAATATTCTACTCAGGAAAAATTAAACTATCTGAAATCAGCAGAATTTACCAACACGCATATTATGCAGGATGCAGACTTCAATAATTTCGATCTTAGGATACAGGTACCGGAAGTTAGAATACCTGTTTTCTTTTTGGTAGGGAAATACGACTACATTAACCCTACACCATTAGCTAAAACCTATTTTAATGGGCTAAAGGCACCCCAAAAGGAATTGATTGAATTCGAAAATGCAGGGCATGATCCTGCCTGGGAAGAACCTGAACGTTATCATAAAGAGTTATTAAGAATACAGCAGATAATAAAATAACGGTAATCCTTAGTTGTTTTATTTATCAAAGTGCGGAAATAGGCAGGAATTCCTTGTTAAGCGTTGATAAGGAGTTGGTTGAAACACCTTCAGCCAACTCCTGTTTGTACTTGTGAAAAACTGAAAATGAGCTTTCAGCTATCAACAGTCGATGAATTGAAAAGCTATTATTTCAGCTCCCGTATCCTGATATTCCTGAAAAAGACTTTATCATCATGATCTTGTATCATTAGCGGCCCCGCTGCTATCTCTCCGAAATGCTTGTAATCTTTAAACTTGCTGCCCGCTACCAGTTTTCTAAAGTCTTCTGAGCCGCGCTCAAATGACAATACTTTTTCGCCGTTCAGAAAATGTACGACTTTTTTATCAGGGTATACTACGATACGGGCGGTATTCCAGTCCCCGACCTTTTTTACCATCCGTTTATTTTTCTGTGCAGCAATCAGGTCGTATAATGAAGCCAGCGTTCTGTTGCCCGCAATCCCATTTTTGGCGTCGGGATGATTTTCATCATCTAATACCTGGTACTCCAGTCCCACAATGCTTTCTGTTCCCTCTGGGGTATATACAAAATATTTAAATCCGCTATTAGCACTATCTGTTAGCTTGAAATCAAATGATACATCAAAAGCACTGAACTGTTCCCTTGTTACAATGTCGCCGCCTTTATTTTCTTTTACGCCTCTGTTGGGGATGACAGAAATTTCACCATTTTCTATAATCCATCCTTTGGCCGGAAAACTATCGCTGCGACTACTTTTCCAGCCGTTGTTTGTTTTGCCGTCAAATAAAAGTTTCCAACCATTTTTTTCTTCTTCAGCGGTTAATTGGTTGTTGAGTTTATTTACAATATGAATATCTGCCGGAAATGGTGTTGGCTGAATATTCTCCGTTTGAATTTTTATGTTTTTCCATACTATACGGGTGCCCGGTTGTAATTTATCACTGATGCTATGTACCTGCAAAGCAATGAAGCCGCTGGTGTCAACAGGGTCAACCAGGTAGCTCGCAGGTTCTCCATTCAACCAGGTTTTAATGGTGTTGCCAATACATTCAATACGCACTTTGTTAAACTCGCCGTGTTTAAAGAGTTTTTGCGCTGCCGGATTCAGGTCCAGCGGGTACAACCAACCGTTACGTCCTTCATCGTATACGCCCCCGGTCCAGGCACGGGCAGACGGATCTAACTCGTACTGGTATCCTTGAACCCTGCCTTTTCCTTCATTTGCAGCCGGATTATAGTTTGTGCGAAACTGGATACCCGAATTGGTAGTCGTATCAGGAAGTAATACTTCCAACTCCAATACAAAATCTCCATAATGTTGTTCAGTGGTCAGAAAGCTGTTAGGCGTTCCCGAAACCGTTGTGCCAACGATGGCGCCATCTTCTACTGTATATATGGCTTCTCCCCCCATCTGTTTCCAACCTGTCAGGTCTTGCCCATTAAACAGTAAAATTTCACCTTTTTTTTCAGGCGATGAGCAACCAAATATACAAGCTGAAACCGCTATTATAAGCGCGGATTTTACAGAATTCATCATATTTATACAAGCTTAAGTTGCTAATATATTACTTTATCACGAAATGAGATGGGAACATGTTGTTCAACCCGAAATCATCTATTTCCCCCAAAATTCACTTTCTGTAACCCAGGTTACAGACCGTTAGTTTTATTCGTCCTTATTTTGAAACTAATATGAAAACATTTTGGAATGAAAAATTTGCTGAGAAAGAATATCTATATGGGGAAACTCCCAATTTTTACTTTGCATCTATACTGCCAGCATTAGCCCCGGGCAAGGCGCTGTTTGCGGCGGAAGGAGAAGGACGGAATGCGACTTTTGCATCGAGGCTTGGGTGGACGGTCTCCGCATTCGATCAAAGTGAGCAGGCACAAAGAAAAGCAGTACAACTGGCTGAAAAAACAGGGACAAAATTAGAATACAAGGTTATAGAAATGGAGGAGGTGGCTTATCCCCCGGCTTATTTTGACTTACTGGTTTTAGTATATGCTCACTTTCCGGAAGTAAACAGAAGAAAATTTCACAGGAAACTTATTTCCTATGTAAAGACGGGAGGAAAACTGATACTGGAAGGGTTTAGCAAGCATCATGTAAATAATCAGCGCAAGAATCCACAGGCGGGGGGTCCAAAGGATATGTCGATGTTGTATGAACTTGATCTTTTGAAGGAAGATTTCGAAGATTTTTATTTTATGGATGCCCGGGAAACAGATGTTGAATTGTGCGAAGGGAGTTGCCATGTTGGCAGGGCAGCAGTTACCAGAATTTTTGCAACTAAAAAAACAGTATAAAATGAAATGTAATGTAGGTTTTGCTGATAAAATTGTTCGTTTACTCGTTGCCATTGTAATTGCTGTGTTATATTTTACTAATACAATAACGGGCACGCTTGCGATTGCGCTGGGCGTTTTTTCGATTATATTGATACTGACATCACTGATCAGTTTTTGTCCATTGTATATACCCTTTCGGATCAATACCCTAAAAAAAGCTAAAAAAACATCCTGATGAAGAATATTATCGTGAATAACTGGAACTTTATGCGAGTGTTCCGCCTGACACTGGGAATATTTATTTTTGTACAGGCAATCTTAATGAAAGATGGAACATTAGCCGCTTTGGGTGGTTTGTTTACCCTGATGTCGGTGTTTAATATTGGATGTTGTACATCGGGTAATTGCAGGGTTCCCAAAGAGAAGGGAAAAAAGTCGGCAGCGCCAGTTATCTTTGAAGAGGTGAAATGAGCAATCATGAAAAAAGTGTTACTATTGCTGGGGATAGCAGCAACGGGTTGCAACAGCATAAAATCTGCTGATCGTTCAGAAGAAGAAGGCGTTTTACTACAAAAAGGCGATAGTGTTGCCAGGCAGGTGCAGGTTATGTTGTTGACTAGTGTAACGAACGCGGCCCAGGATTTTGGAGTGGCTGGAGCTGTTCGTTTCTGCAACGAGAAAGCAATCGTACTCACCGATTCTGCCGGGGGCGATTTTGAAGTAAGGCGGCTCAGTAACAAAAACAGGAATCCTGTTAATGCTATTGTTGCTGAAGCAGACCAAGAAGCCTGGGTAAAGATGCAGGCCTTACTGCTGGATAGTACTGTGAAAGAGAAACATTTCGTTGCCAGACACCAGGATAATATTTATTATTATAAGGCTATCCATATTGCCATGCCCGCTTGCCTTAATTGTCATGGTATAGCAGGTAAAGATATAGAACCGGCAACGGAAAAGATCATTCGGCAAAGTTACCCGGACGACAAAGCCATCGGTTACGTACTGGGTGATTTGAGAGGGATATGGAGAATTAAAATGAATAATGTATATGAAAACCTTCCTTAAAAAAAATATGCTGGCGGTAATAGGGGTGGCCGTGGGTGCTGTAGCGGGGTATGCTTACTGGCATTTTGTGGGATGTAACTCGGGCTCTTGTGCAATTACTTCCCGGCCCGTCAACAGTACTTTGTATGGCTCAGCAATGGGCGGACTGTTATTTTCTATTTTTTCAAAGAAAAATGAAACAAAATGACATTCTCGGAAATGATTAATCAGGATAAACCAGTACTGGTGGATTTTTTCGCCACCTGGTGCGGTCCCTGTAAGTTACAGACACCGATACTTGAAGATTTGAAGAAAAGAGTAGGAGATAAAGCATCTATTATTAAAATAGATGTAGACAAAAATCAACAGGTAGCAAGTGAGTTTCAGATACAGGGAGTGCCAACTTTGGTAATTTTTAAGAGGGGAAAAGTAATTTGGCGTCGGTCGGGCGTATCGCAGGCCATAGAACTTGAAAAACTTATAAACGAGAATGCATAATATGAGAATAACCCTTTTGTTGTTGATGGTAGCTTGGTTAGGAGTCGGCTGTCAATCCAGCCGGCAGCAGAATACAAGCAAAGAGAAGCTGTCTGCTAAAGAATTTTCGCAGTTATTGCGTACTACAAAGAACCCTCAATTAATAGATGTGCGTAGTGCTGAAGAGTTTTCCGGGGGACATGTGGAGCATGCGATGAATATAGACTGGAACGGAACGGATTTTCAAAATAGGATTGCACCATTGCGTAAGTCGGAGCCGGTATTTTTATACTGCCTCAGCGGCGGCAGAAGTTCGGCCGCGGCAGCGTCTCTTAGGGAGCAGGGATTTGAAAAGGTTTACGAAATGCCAGGTGGGATGATGGAATGGAGAAAAGAAAAGCTTCCGGAAGCGGGCGTTGCGAGGATGGCAGGTTTGTCTTTTGAGCAATACGAATCCTTACTGAGTGCCGACAAGTTGACGTTGGTTGATTTTTATGCGGATTGGTGTGGTCCGTGCAAGAAAATGGAACCGTATCTGAAAAAACTGGAGGTAGAACTGAAAGACAAGATAATCCTTGTTAGAATAGATGCTGACAGAAACCCGGAATTGTGTGAACAGCTGGATGTAACAGCTTTGCCTACACTAAAACTGTACCGTAATAAAGAACTTACCTGGAGTAATGTTGGCTATATAAACGAGGCGGGTGTAAGAAAACAACTGAATTAGAAGTACCGACACTCAAACCGTTTTAGTGCTGTTCCGGTAATTTTTCTTTACTTTTTGCTGCTATCACTTTCTGCCGACATTGGCATACAAGGTGAAATCTTATAAAAGGGAAAACACGAGCCTGCGCTGCAGACAATCTCCGTTTGACAGCCGCCGTTATTCCCGCTTGGCTACTGACCCCAAAATCGGGCACTTTATTATTGAAGTGTAACCAAAGTAACTTATTTTAATGCTACAAAATCTGAGTTTTGTGTCAGTTTGATCTAAATCGTAATAAACATGCTGGAATTTATTAAACAACCCTGGCCCTGGTATGTGGCGGGACCATTAATTGGTTTAACTGTACCTGCGCTGCTAATCATGGGCAATAAGTCCTTTGGTATCAGTTCATCTTTGCGGCATATATGTGCTTCCTGCATACCTGCTAATATTCCCTTCTTTAAATATGATTGGAAGAAAGAAGTGTGGAACTTGTTTTTTGTGTTGGGTATTTTCCTGGGTGGGGTAATAACAGCGGCATTACTTTCAAACCCTGAGCCGGTAGTAGTAAACCCGGCACTTGCAACAGAACTGGCAGGGTACGGTATTACCAATTATAGCAATCTGGTGCCGGTAGATATAATAAACTGGTCGTCATTGTTTACTGCAAGGGGCATTATATTAATGGTTGTAGGTGGATTTTTGGTGGGTTTTGGTACCCGCTATGCGGGGGGCTGTACGAGCGGACATGCCATCATGGGCTTATCTAATTTGCAATTGCCGTCCTTAATTGCTACTATTTGTTTTATGGTTGGTGGTTTTATTATGGCCAACCTCATATTACCCCTTGTACTTTCCCTGTAACATGAGTTGTATACAAATAAAATGACAGTAATGAGCAGACAAGATAATATTACCGATACCGAATTTTCAGAAAAAGCAATCAGGTCTTTAGATGCTGTTTGTGTGAATGAGAGTGAATTACAACACAAATGGTATCATAATCTCAAGTATTTAATTGTTGGCATATTGTTCGGAATCATCTTTGTAAAATCGGAAGTGATTAGCTGGTTTCGGATACAGGAGATGTTTCGTCTGCAATCTTTCCATATGTATGGTATTATTGGCAGTGCGGTAGTAGTAGGTATTATCTCCGTTTGGCTGATTAAAAAATTCAAGATCAAAACCATATATGGTGAGTCCATCACCATCGCACCCAAAAAGTTCAATAAAGGACAGGTTTATGGAGGTTTGTTGTTTGGGTTTGGCTGGGCGTTAACCGGTGCATGTCCCGGACCTTTATTTGCCCAGATAGGAACGGGGGCGACCGTAATAGTTGTTACGTTGCTTAGTGCTATTGCAGGCACCTGGGTATATGGGCTGTTAAGGGACAAGCTCCCGCATTAAATAAATTATATGTGGCGATTTGGTTTGCTGTTTTTTGCGGCCTTGTCTTTCTTTGTAGGTAGTCTTAGGGCACAATATCATAATGCATGGTTCAGAGCTACGGCAACTTATTCAATCAATGAAAAGATAAAAACAGATGTGGAGTTACAGCACCGGCGGCAGAGCGGCTGGGGAAACAATAATCTTCTGGAAAAGAACCTGATGTTCACCATGCGCAATTGGGTGCATTATCAGCATAATAAAAAACTTCGTTTTTCTGTGAATCCGTTTACCTGGTTTTCCCATTATCGTGTTATTGAGTCGGAAGCTGATGAAAAGAGGCAACCTAACCGAGAGTATAGAGCCACAGTAGCATTTGACTGGCAAAATGATTTAACGCAGTCGCTGGGCATCTATAACCGTAGTGCGGCCGAATACCGGATTTTTATGGCACACATGCAACCAATAACTCGGGTGAGGCATCGTATCGGCCTTCGGTACAACGTAAATTCGCATTTGAAGCTAAGTGTGTATGACGAGCTGTTTGTGAATGTTGCCGGAGTTGAACGGAATCATTTTTATGATCATAATCGTATGGGATCTACTATAGAGTACCGGATATCCAGGATCTTTAAACTGGAAGCCGGTTATATTTTTGCAGATCGGCTATTAACTTATCACTCGTATATTCTTAAAGAGCATAACTTTTACTTGAATCTTATATTAGAACTGTGATAAGTTGGCGGAATTTGAAATTGTCGTGAAGTGTTGTTCAATAAAAAAGAGACCATTGTGGTCTCTTCTTCCCATGTGAAAAATGGTTGATTATTTCGCCTCATTTACTACCAAACGGAAGCCATTACCGTGAATGTTCACAATCTCGATGGAACTATCCTCTTTTAGGTACTTTCTGAGTTTGGCTATATATACATCCATACTTCGTCCGTTAAAATAGGTATCACTGCCCCATATGCGCTTTAAAGCGATTTCACGTGGCAATAGGTCATTTTTATATTCTGCTAACATTTTCAGCAGCTCATTTTCTTTGGGGGATAGTGTTTGGGTTTTGCCTGCTATACTTAATTCCCTCAATTTAGGATTGAAATGGTAGTTACCGAGATCAAACTCAATATTGCCGGTATCCTTACTCAGGTCATCATTTCTTTTGAGGATAGCCTTTATCTTCATCAACAGTACTTCACTATCAAAAGGTTTAGTGATATAGTCATCAGCACCCAATTTATACCCCTGGATAATATCTTCTTTCATGGTTTTTGCAGAAAGAAAAAACAGCGGCACATCAGGATTAATATCCCGTATTTCTTCACCCAGTTTAAAGCCATCCATGTTCGGCATCATCACGTCCAGGAGGCACAATTCAAATTTCTCCCGTTGGAAGGCGGCCAATCCAAGGCGACCATCTCTTTCCAGGGTAACATCGTAGTCATTAAGTTCCAGATAATTCTTCAACACCAATCCAAGATTCTGATCATCTTCGCACAACAATATTTTGTGTTTTTGAGCTTCCATACTATTAGTTTATTTCAAACAAATAAATAAAAATCATTTTCTATTTGTAAGATAAGCCTAATAATGTTTTGTTAAACCATTATTTTTTGAAAAATTTCAAAAACTGCTTAATTCGCTGTATTTATCTGCTGATGCTTATTTTTGTAGCTTTAATTGGAACAAATTATGCGATTGACCCCGGAAAACAAATTCAAGAAACTCGTTGTAATAGGTGACCGGATATTAATAAAACCAGCATTGGGAAACGAGCGGACAGCTAGTGGCTTATACTTGCCGCCTGGCGTGCAGGAGCGGGAGAAAGTACAGCAAGGGTATGTAATAAAACATGGACCGGGTTATGCGATACCTATGCCGGTAGAAAATGAAAGTTGGAAGCCGGAAGAGGAGCAGGTGAAATATATTCCTTTACAGGCCCGGGAAGGCGATCTTGCCATTTTTTTGGTAAGCGGCGCTACCGAAGTAATGTACGAGAACGAAAAATACTTTATTGTTCCGCAAAGTGCTATTTTGATGCTGGAAAGGGAAGAGGATTTGTAATCTTTCCCGCCTCTTTTTTGTTTTGTATTGCCAGTGGATCACGCTGCTGTGACAATAATTACTGTCCGGTTTGATTCCAGTATATCTTAAGATTTTTGGTGGCTCTTCCGGCTGCTACTATATCCGGTTTGCCGTCGTTATTCAAATCCATCACCTGGAGGTCTTCACATGCCATACCATTATTGTCTATCCAAAAAGACTGCCATTGGCCAGACTCCTCTACATATAATTTTACACCTACTTTTCCCTCAGCATTAGGGTTGCGCCAGCCAGCTACTATCTGTGGGCTTCCTGTCTTCAACAAATCGCCGGCAGCCAGGGCATGCCCTTCTTTTAGGTCCTGGTCAATTAGCGTAGCGTTACCGCCTGCGCCGCTATACACCACCAATTTGTTACCGTGCATAGGCTGAATGGTGGCTATCCACGGATTTTTGTCCGGTGTAGTTACCGTTTTGATTTCTCCTACCGGGTCCGTCATTCCCGGCATTTTTCTACTTTCTCTTTTAGGGTTCGAGAAGTCATTAGAAATGAATAATACCCCCTCTTTTCCGCCAATATACAAACCAATTGTTTTACCATTCTCTTTTACGATGTCTAAGTTATGAGTAAGGTGTAGCGACTCGTCCAATGTAAACATTTTCCAGTTGCCGGTTGCTTTTCCCGGATACTGGTACGCAATAATTTTTACGCCTTGTCCTTCTCCGTTTTTGTTGCCCACACCGTGTAAAGGAAGTACAATCAGGTAGTATTTATTGTCATGTCCTTTCACCCAGCGCATTCTATGCGTAGTAGGTTCATGGTGCAATCGAACAGGCGTCCACGGCTGTGTAACATCTTTTGGCTTTTCCAGGTAGAATACCGCACCGGATTGTTTGTCGTTACTTGTTTCGGATGGATTCCACTGGGCACCTACGGCAATTTCCACTTTTCCATCGCCATCAATATCTTCTGCTGCTATGCATACATTATCATGCTCAGTAATATTTTCTGCCAGTAAAAATCGTTTCCAGTCGCCGTTCCTATACCATACAAACTGTTTTTTATCTGCCAGAATAATATCAGGTTTACCATCTCCGTCCACATCACCAAGGGTGACCCCATATCCGATAGACACATTACTGTCGATCGTTTGTTCTTTAAACTGTGGTGTTTTATTTTGATTCAGTGTAAACAGGATAATAAAAAAAATATGTAGCATAGTTGTGTGATAAATAGTGAAACTAAAAGATAGCTTATTTTTTGCAAATGGTTACCGTTTTCTAATGATGCTCCTATTTAAAATATTTTTAAAGAGCTATGCGTGTCTATTGAAGAAAATATTCAAAAAAAGTACACAATATTTCATTCGATTCCGGTGTAGGATCATGCGTAGGGCGGTTGGTCATAGCAACCCGATTACTGTAGCCCAGTAACGCATTTACTTTAACGCTATGATTAAGCGCTTTCCATTGTGTAACCGGATCTTCAGAACCGCCAGATACTAAAAGGGGGCGGGGTGCCATCAAAACATGCAATTCGTGCAGATTCCTGTTTTCACTTTTTAATTGATTGTATATGCCAAAAGCAGGGTTATCCGCAGTGATCAATCCTCGTTTGCGCCAGGGCTTGGGATGGTATCCCAGGTACCAGGGTTCCCAATAGTTTACAGATTCGCGGTCTTCCTGCATCATAATACCCGGATCTGACCACGCTGTGGCAGCAAAGTTGTTGCTAAGACAGGCAGCAAACATGGCCCATTTTCCGCCGAAAGAATGTCCTGTAACACCAATTTTTTTGGCATCGACATCAGAACGATTTGCTAATGCATAATAGGCATTATTCGCTGCATATCCCAGCATAGAGAGTGGTTGCACTGTGGCACTATCAATACTCGGGTAGTATATGGAAAACTCATTTCTTAAAGAAGCTTCTTTGGTGCCGATAGAAAGCGTTACGAATCCCTTTTTTACTAGTTGTAAAGCAAAATCACGGTGGGGCTTTCCCGTTATACCAACCGCTGTTTCGGGTTCATAAAAAACCGTAATGACGGCTGCTTTAATGCCAGCTGCATGCGGAACGAGCAAGTAGCCGGTCGTTTTTTCTACTGGTGTCCACCAGAAGCTTACGGTGTACTGCGTATACCCCCCTTTAGTAATCGAATCAAGGTAAACAAATTGCTGATCCTTGATGGGCGCTGGCCATTTACCAAGCCGCTTTTCCCATTCAGCTAACAATTCTTTTTTTCGGATTTGCCATTGTTCAGGGGTGGTCACTTCACTACTGTCTTCGAAAAGTAGCGGTGATCGATAGTTGCCAAAATCATTTTTCAGGCTGTCCGGTGGTGTAAAATACGGACTGATTGAATCCCACCAGTTTTGCTGCCCATAGAGATTGCTACAGCAAAACAGAAAACAAACAATCAGTTTTTTCATTTGTTTACAGCTTTTGCCGTGGCTTAAACCTATATTTTGGGTGCCCAGCCTTTTTCATATTCTCTGCTCCAGAATTTTTTTACGACAGCATCATCATTTTTGATCTTCCCGTTAAGTGGGTCAATGGACAAGGTTTTTTGTGCCCGTAGCGCAATATTGCCCAATTGTACAAGCAGGGTACTTTGATGACCGCCAACAATTTCTGAGTGGAGGGCGGTACCATTTTTTATAGCGGAGAAAAAGTTTTGTATATGGATGGCATCCAGTTGCTGGGACGGGCTCACCGTACTGGCGGCATCTATAGGTCCGGTATCTTTTACTTCCTTAACCAATACACCTTTTGTATCGAATACTTTATAGGAGTTGCCGGCATCAATTTGCAGTGAACCCTTGTCTCCATAAAATATCACTCCAACATTCGATCCGTCCATGGGCATAGCACTACAGCTTCTTCCTTCCCATGTTAATAGTTTATTGTTGCCGAATTCTATATTTATTACCTGCGTATCGGGTGTTTCCCAATCGTCTTTATACGCATATCTGCCACCGTTAGAACTTACTTTAGTTGGATAATCTACCTGCAGGCCCCACCTGGCAAGGTCCACCATATGGGTACCATTATTCAGCGCTTCTCCGGTGCCCCAATGCCAAAACCAGTGCCAGTTGTAGTGTACCAGGTTGTCTTTAAACTTTCTTCTGGGGGCTGGTCCCTGCCAGAGCTCGTAATTCAGCCAGGAAGGAACTGCAACCTCTTTCCCGATGCCGATAGACGGACGATTGGCAGCATACCATGTTTTGGCAAAGTAGGCATTACCGATAGTGCCAGCATGTACTTCTTTGATGCCTTTTACAACATTGGGCCAAGACCTACGCTGGTTGCCTATTTGAATAACATTCTTGTATTTTTTAACAGCATTCATCAGCAATTCGCCTTCGTGTGGGTTATAGCTGCAGGGCTTTTCCAGGTATACATGTTTTCCGGCTTGTGAAGCCAATATGGCGGCTGGGGCATGCCAGTGGTCTGGTGCGGCTACTACTAATGCATCCACATCTTTACTTTCGAGTGATTTCCGGAAATCTTCGAAGCCAACAGCCGAATTTTGTTGAAAGGAACTAATGGTAGTTTTGCATTTTTCAATGGCACGACTGTCAACATCACAAATATGGATAACCTGACTATTGGGTTGAGCAGCAAAGTTTTGAGCGAGTGCATTTCCCCGTGAGTTGACGCCCATCATTGAAATATTCAGCTTTTCATTAGCGCCGATTATGTTTCGATAGCTTTGGGCACTGAATGCCGGCAAGATACCGCCTATGCCTATTGCACCACCGGCTAATGCTGACTTTTTGATGAAATTACGTCTGGAACTCATGTCGGACTTTATTTTGTGCTAAAGCCCGAAAATAAGTCTATTTTGCCTGACCGCCGGAATATTCCTGTTTCAATTTTCGCTCCACAAAAAATGGCAAAAAAGGAAGTAGGGAAGCAACGAAATAAAATGCCATTCTTTTGATGGTCCATTTATATTGAATGCCACAAATGAGTAGCAGTGCTACATAAGCCATAAATAACACGCCGTGTGCCCAACCTACATATTTTACTGGGGCGGGCATGTCAAAAATGTACTTTAGCGGCATAGCAATAAATAGCAGTAATATATAAGACAGTCCTTCTAGAAAGGCAATAGTTGTAAAAGACTTTAAACTCTGATTCATGGTCTGGTATTATGTGATGCTGGCAACAATAATTATCAGCACGAAGATAAGGGTAAGAGTGATTCCGCCATAAGTCCACCAGGGATGATGTATATCATGTTTTATATCTTCTGAATGCTCTATTAGTTTTTCGTTGAATTTGTTCCCGTATTTTTTGCCACCACAATTACTACATATGATATTCATTGTTTTGTCGACAGGGATAATAGGAATGCCAAATAAATGAAAATATTCCCTATATAACAACCTTCAGCGCCCCCAAATACCCAAAGCCTATATCAACTATACAATGTTTGATGAGCAGTTCGGGGTAGTAAAAAGTGAACTCAGCAAAGTAGGCACTGCAGGATCTGTTACAACCCATACCGATCTGGTAAATAAACCCGTAACGAAGAATGGATATGTGTATATTTACGTGAGCAATGAACGGCGAAGCCCTCACTGAGACCACATAAAAATGAGTGCTACGAAGTAAAGTCCGGTAGAAGTGCTCTTTGACAACCTGCAGGTAAGCCACACGAGAGGTCCTATTCTGGAAGAAACCCATTATTATCCGTTCGGACTCACAATGGCGGGGATATCATCGAAAGCGCTGAACGGGATAGCGGAGAATAAACTTAAATACAACGGTAAGGAAGAGCAAAGACAAGAGTTCAGTGATGGCAGTGGGTTAGAATGGCTGGACTATGGAGCGAGGATGTATGATAATCAGATAGGGAGGTGGCATGTAATAGATCCATTGGCGGATCGAATGCGGAGATGGTCGCCGTATAATTATACATTTAATAATCCAATACGTTTTATTGATCCTGATGGAATGGATGTTGTAGCTATTCAAGGAGGCTGGCAATTTACAGGACAAGATGCTGAAGCTTTATTTAGATCTATGCAAAATACTTCAAAAGCACGAGAAGAGGAGAAGAATGGAAAAGGTTATTCAAGTGCGGATGCAGCTGCAGTTGCATGGACCTTATTGTACAATGAAAAGTCAATTAAGGGAGAAAACGGTGTAAGCTATGAATTGGAGTCATTTATTTATAAACATAACACCTCTAAAAATTTCAATTTCACATATGTTGTTGGAGACCCGAATAAGGGAAAAGGATCTAGAACAAAAAAAGCACCGTTTGCCAGAGAAAAAGCCGAACGCGAGGTTGGTTCAAAAAATACTCTTGTGGGTTATATTCATAGCCATGGGGATTTTGTTTATGATTCAGATTTAAACTTTTCGCGAGGAAAACTTCAAGGATATGGCTATGACGGAAAGTTAATGGCTAAAAACAATGACCTTGATTTTTATTTAGCAAATGCGGCTGGTCAACTGAAGGTAAAAAGGTGGAATAGGAGTGATGAAGAAATAATGGCAACTGGCTTTTATCATGACCCCAAACTAGAAAAGTTAAGGTCCGGTTTAAAACTTCGACCGAACAAATCTGTATTAACCTTAGCCGATATTGAATTTACCTCCGCATACAACGAAGAATTATGGCGATGACTCAAATGAAAATACAATTCAAAAGTTTTAAATGGTTGATACTTGCATTGCTGCTGTTTTCGTCCTGTGGGCAAAAAGCTAATAACAATAAACTGGAAAAGATTTTAGATAGTTTAAATACGGGATCTTTCAAAAAGGAAGTTCCTTTCTCTCAATATAGCAGTGCGAATTACAATTTTGACTTGGCGAGAAAAACCGAAAGATTACTTGAATTGAGAAATATTTCACACGGTGTTGACTCCCTAGAGATTAGGGTTCGGTTGGATTATTTTAGACAGTCGCCTCAAATAATACGAATTATAATAGATTCTGTATGCAAAGCTGAGTTAATCGATTTTTTTACCCCGCTTGTAGTAAAAGGAGGTTCTGAAAGATACGAACTGGAATTCAAAACCATTCGAACTCTTTCGCCAAAGAATGGATGGATTGACTTGTTACGTCGTCTTGTAGATTTACAGGTACTCACACTTCCAGATTGTACACAAATCGTCGGTTATAAGTCCGCAAGAGATAGCGATGGAGTTGTCGTTGAAGTTGGTGGGCGAAACTTTTATCGGATTTACGAATATTGGCAGCCGTGGAATAACAAGAATATAAAAGAAGTTCAAAATCTTGAAAAAATTATAGAAGTATTAACTGAAGAATTTGGTTTTCAACTAACCGTAGAGTTATAGTTGGTCGTTCCGAGCACCCAAGCTATCCGTAGGTGTGCCACGCTTTAAGCAACATTGAGTGGTTGTTTAGTCGCTGTAAATAAGATGATAGTTGGCCTATCGTACAAGCCTTTGAGGAGGATTGTACAAACCCACAAGCTGTCCGTAGAGTTCTATAAAAAATAGTAAGCTGTCCTGAGTTTGCAACTCAGGACTTATATGTACTAAATAAAATTATTAGCTTTATAAAAAGCTCGCTTATGAGCGATGGTCCCCAAGCTATACTTAGTGTTGTATAAAAAGTAGTAAGCTGCTGTCCTGAGTTTGCAACTCAGGACTTATATAAGTACTAAATAAAATTATTAGCTTTATAAAAAGCTCGCCTATGAGCGATGGCGGATATAAAATACGCGATAAAGAAGGTATTCATTTTGTAACGTTTGCCGTAGTAGAATGGGTTGATGTGTTTACAAGGAAAGAATACAGGGATGTAGTATTAGAGAGCGTAAAATATTGCCAACAAGAAAAAGGGTTAATACTGTATAGCTGGTGTTTGATGAGTAATCATGTGCATTTGGTGGTATCAGCCACCTCAAAAAATATTAGCGAAATATTACGGGATTTTAAAAAGTATACCAGTAAACAGATTATAAAAGCAATAACAGATCATCCGGGAGAAAGCAGAAAAGAATGGATGCTGGCAATATTTAAAAAAGCCGGAGAATCAAATAGTCGTAATATTAGTCATCAATTTTGGCGGCAGGACAATCAGCCAAAACTAATGTACAGCAAGCATTTTACAGATCAAAAGTTAGCAACAATCCGGTAGAAGCAGGTATAGTAGAAGAAGCTGAAGAATACTTATACAGCAGTGCAAAAGATTATTATTATGGTAAAAACTGCGGCTTGCTGGAGGTGGAGTTGCTTTAATTGTTTCTGGTTGTGATTATGATTATCCTGAGTTACAAACTCAGGATAGCGGGGGTAGTTAAACAAATAGCTTTTACCAAACAATTATTCTCAGGGTACTATAGTTGAAATTACAGTAGCACAAAAGCTACATCAGGGCATTCCGGGGAATAGCGGTAATTATTCCCCGGCGGCTTTTGGCTACTTTTTCCGCAAAAAGTAGCAGGAAAAATGGTTGAAAGCTTTGAATGAATCCCGTCCGCGGTTTAAATAAAAACCTTAACTAAATGGCATTGATTTATAACATCGATGAGTGTTGTATAAACAAGTTCCATAAATCATATTTTTAGGGCAGAGGAATCTCTAACAATTAATTCCGATGGTAGAACCAGGCTACTATTGGAGATCTGCCCATTTTGCTGATAGGTTTTGAAAATTTTTGCAGCTTCCACTCCAATCTTGCGTCCCGGGCGGGCAACGGAAGTTAAGGATGGATCTATATAGGCGGAGATGGGGCTGTCATCAAATCCGGCAATAGCAATGTCTTTGGGTACACTAAGTCCTTTACTTCGGATAACTTTCATAGCACCGATGGCTACCTGGTCATTTGCACCAAATATAGCATCGGGCGGTCGCTTTAACGCCAGCAAAGCTTCGGTGGGTTCAATAGCACTTTCAACTTTAAAATTGGTTGTAATAATCAGGGAATCATCAACTGCCAGATCATACTTTTGTAAACATTCTATATACCCTCTGAATCTTTGTTCTGCCAATGCCATTCCTTTGGGGCCTCTTAAATGGGCGATGCGTTTGCGACCGGTTAGTATTAAATGTTCTACCGCTGCAAATGCTCCGTGATAATCATCAATGGTAACGCTGCCCGTAGCAAAACCTTCATACTCCCGGTCGATATATATTAATGGCAAGCCCCGCTTAACGATATGTTCCAGGTGTTCATACAGACCCGAATCATAGGTTTCCTGCGATACCGACAAAAAAATGCCTTCCACCCTGTTTGAAAGCAATTTTTCTACATACTCCGCCTCCAGCAGATATTGTTCGTTGGTTACACAAATATTCAGGGTATATCCCATATTTTGCAGCACTTCGTCCATTCCCTCAATAATAGCCGATTCATAATAGTTGTTGATGGTGGGCACTATTACGCCAACATTAGCTGTTTTTTTATTTAGTAAACTCAACGATACCTGATTCCGCTGGTATCCCACTTTTTGGGCATATTCCTGCAGGTTTCTCCGGGTATCTTCGTTAATACTCGGGTGATTGTTTAACGCACGGGAGACGGTGGATGGTGAGCATTTAAACTTTTTGGCAATATCCTTTATCGTGACAGGTTTGTTCATGCTGGAAAAATCCACCTCAATTTCAGCTTTTTTATCAAATTACAAAAAACAGTTCCTTTTACATCTGCGAAGTATTTAATACCAGAGCAGTTTATTATGTTCATAAAAATTTCAAACGTTTGCAGAAAGCGTTAATAGAATTATAGTGGTAAGTTTACTGCCTAATTAAAATTGCTATGCCAGAACAATCTTTGTTGATAAAGCCTGGAAAGGGAGAGAACTATCATTATCTGACCGCCGAAAAGGCTGGTTGGGAATTCCTGAACTTTAAAGCCCGCTTATTACAGAAAGGAGAATCATTTACCGAATCAACCGGCGACAATGAATATTGTATCGTTTTGCTAAGCGGTAATTTCAAGGTGAATTCGGATAAAGGTAATTGGGAGACCTTTAATGGTAGGAAAAGTGTTTTTCATGGTATCGCTCATACCTTGTATTTGCCACGTCATACAGAGTTTACCTTCACCGCTACAACTGATAATACTGATATTGCTATTTGTTGGGTGGCTACCGATGAGGACCATCCTGCTTACCTGAAGCAGCCGGAAGAAGCCGCTATCGAATTCAGAGGTGGCGATAATGCCAACAGGCAAATAAACAGCTTGTTGCAGCCGGGTTTTGATTGTCACAAAATAGTTTGCGTAGAAGTGTATACACCGGCAGGAAACTGGAGCTCTTATCCGGCACACAAACATGATGAAAGAAAGGTTGCTGCTGACGGAACTCTACTGGAAGCTGATCTGGAGGAAATATATTTTTATAAAACAGACAAACCTGCAGGTTTTGCTATACAGCAGGTATACAATGACGATCGTAGCCTGGATGAGGTGGTAAAAGTGCGCAATAATGAGGCTGTGTTGGTGCCTGAAGGGTATCACCCGGTAGTGGCGGGGCATGGTTACAATGTATATTATCTGAATTTTCTGGCAGGCAGCGATCAGTCGCTGGCAAATACACCCGACCCTGAACAGGAATGGATTTTTGGCACCTGGAAAGGGCAGGACCCCCGTCTGCCATTGGTAACAGCAGATATGAATAATAAAGTATAACATGAGTACAAATAGAAAATACGATTTGCTTACCCTCGGAAGGTCTTCCATAGATCTCTATTCCGCTAATGTGGGGAGTCCATTTGTAGACATACAGGCATTTAATGCCTTTGTCGGTGGATGCCCGCTAAATATTTCGGTGGGCGCTACCCGGCTGGGTTTGAAAGTGGCCTTGTTGACAGGAGTAGGAAATGACCAGGTAGGTGCTTTTATCAGTAACTTTTTGAGAAAAGAGAAAGTAGAAACAGCCTTTATCCCCGTCATTCCCGACGGTCGTAGTTCTGCGGTTATCTTAGGGATAGAGCCACCGGATAAATTTCCGCTGGTATATTACAGGGATAATTGTGCAGATATACAATTGAACCTGGACCATGTACAAGCTATTCCTTTTCAGGAATTCAGGGCGGCAGCATTTTCGGGTACGGCTTTCAGTAAGGATCCGAGCCGAACAGCTATGTTGTATGCTTTGGAATTGGCGACCCAACACCAGGTTACAAAAATTCTTGACCTGGACTTCAGGGCCGATCAATGGAACGACCCCAGGAGTTTTGGCGTTGTTATCAGAAATGTACTTCCACAGTTTAATATTGTATTGGGTACAGAAGAAGAAATTCTAGCTACTTTTTTAACGGACAGCAACCAGGTATCTATCAAACATCAGCAAATTTCTGCGCCTGAGATCAAAGGGAATATAGACAATGCTATCAAAGGAATTATGGATTTGGGAGTGGAGACATTGGTTGTAAAAAGGGGCAAAGAAGGAGCTTCTATTTTTCAGCAGGGAAAACCCGAAGTACTGGTTCCGGGGTATCCGGTAGAGGTGTTAAACGTTTTGGGAGCTGGTGATGCTTTTTGTGGTGGTTTGTGTTATGGCTACTTACAGGGCTGGGATTTCTATAAAAGCGTGCGAATGGCAAATGCCTGCGGTGCCATTATAGTTACTCGTGAAGGCTGCGCCAATTTTATGCCAACGCTGGATGAAGTAAATGCATTTGTACAGGATAGGGGTGGATTGTGATTAAATTAAATAATTCTCAAAAGAACGATATGGAAAAACTTTTAAATTATATCAACGGCGAATGGGTTGCTAGCAAAAGCTCAGACTTTTTTAATGTTATCAATCCAGCCAACCAGGAAGTGTTGGCACAGGTTCCGGGCGGCACTGCGGCAGATGTGGATGCCGCTGCTAGTACGGCTGCAACCGCTTTTGCTGAGTGGAGAAGAGTGCCTGCCGGAAAACGGATTCAGTATTTGTTTAAGTTGAAAACGTTGCTGGAAGCCAATTTGGATGAGTTGTCCAAAACCATTACGCTGGAGTCCGGCAAAACCTATGTTGAAGCCAAGGCAGAATGGGTAAGGGCGATTGAAAATGTGGAAAATGCCTGTGGGATTCCTACGCTGATGCAGGGAGAGTTTTCTGAAGATATTGCTCCGGGCATCGATGAATACATGATCAGACAGCCATTAGGTGTTTGTGCCTGTATAGCACCGTTCAATTTTCCGGGTATGATACCTTTTTGGTTTTTGCCTTATGCCATTGCTACCGGTAATACTTTTATCATAAAGCCTTCGGAGAAAGTGCCGTTGACCATGACAAAAGTGGTGGCATTAATACACCAGTTAGACTTACCCAAGGGCGTTATCAGTATGGTACATGGTGGAAAGGAAGTGGTAGATGCATTGCTGGAGCATCCTGTAATCAAAGGAATAAGTTTTGTTGGTTCGTCTAATATAGCCCGTTATGTGTATGCCAAAGGAGCTGCCAATGGTAAGAGAGTGCAGGCGCAGGGTGGTGCTAAAAACCCCGTATTTATTTTACCGGATGCAGATATAGACATGACCACGCAGATTGTAGTAGACAGCGTATATGGATGTGCGGGACAGCGTTGCCTGGCGGCTTCCAATATCATAACCATCGGAGCGCACAAACAGATTACAGAGAGCCTGGTAGAGGCAAGTCTCAAACGCATAACCGGTTTTGGGTTGGACACAGATGTACAGATGGGGCCGGTGATTACGCCTGAAAGTAAGAACAGAATACAATCGTTGATTGAAAAAGGAATAGGAGAGGGTGGAAGATTATTAGTAGATGGCCGCAATGCTTCGGTCAGCGGTTTTGAAAAAGGGAATTTTATAGCACCTACCATCATTGAAAACATTCCCTTGAATGGTGAATTGGCGGCAACAGAAATTTTCGGACCGGTAATGAGCCTCACGCATATCGATACTATCGAAGAAGCTATATCACTTGTTAACAACAACAAGTACGGAAACATGGCTTGTATTTTCACCAGCAGCGGTTTACATGCCCGCAAATTCAGAAGTGAAGCGGAAGCAGGTAATATCGGTATCAACATTGGTGTGGCTGCACCGGTAGCGCAATTTCCTTTTAGTGGTTGGAAAGATAGTTTTTATGGTGATCTGCATGGTCAGGGAAAACATGCCGTAGAGTTTTATACACAAACGAAAGTGGTGATTGAAAGGTGGTTGAAAGAATGGACCCGGAAGTTTTAACAGATTAAAATTTAAACATACAAATAGTATATGTCCCGCAAATTAAAAACTGGTGTAATCGGCCTTGGCCGGATAGGACAAATTCATCTTTCTAATCTTTTATATCATACGCCTAATGCAGATGTTGTAATCGCTTCCGATGTTTCTGAAGCTGCCCATGCATTTGCCATAAATGCGGGAGTGCAGGTAACTACCCGTGCTGAGGATGTTATCCATCACCCCGAAGTGGAAGCTATCATTATTTGCGCACCTACGCCACAGCACGTACCCTATACCGTAGCAGCGGCAAAAGCGGGAAAACATGTGTTTTGTGAAAAACCATTGGATGTGACATTGGAGGCTATTGAGTTAGCACAGGAAGCGGTGCGTGAGAACAATATCAAATTGATGTTAGGATTTAACCGCCGGTTTGATAGCAATTTTTCTCGTGTGCGATCTTTGGTACAAAATGGCAATATCGGGGAGCCGCATATTGTTCGGGTAACTAGTCGTGATCCGGCACCGCCACCACTGGAGTATGTAAAAATATGCGGGGGGTTATTTCTGGATATGACCATTCACGATTTTGATATGGCTCGTTTTCTTACAGGTAGTGAGGTAACAGAGGTATATGTGAAAGGCGATGCATTGATAGACAAACGTATCCGCCAATATGATGATATCGATACAGCAGTAATCGTATTAACTTTTGCCAATGGTGCTGTTGGCGTAATAGATAATAGCCGTAAGGCTGTATATGGTTATGACCAGCGAGTGGAAGTGTTTGGTTCTGCCGGCGTAGCCAAAGCTGAGAATAATACGCCCGATAATACCGTATATTTTGATGGTATAGGTGGGCACAGTGCTTTGCCATTGCACTTTTTCCTGGAGAGATACGAATCTGCCTACAGATCATGTATCCAAACCTTTGTAGACTGTGTGCTGAATGACAAGCCTTCACCCGTAGATGCGCATGATGGTTTAATGGCAACAGCCATAGGAATTGCTGCAGGTGTATCTTTAAGAGAAGGAAGACCTGTGAAACTGGAAGAAGTTGTTGGACGAAGCTTGCAGCCAAGTTTCTGACGCTTTATTATATTGCCATACCTTGTAAATTGGAACTTCAAGAAGATGCTTGGTTCCATTGAAACAAACTAAAATCTAACGATGCAAACAGGACTACACACGCTCGACTATATTGTATTTGCGCTCTATCTTGTTATTATTGCTGCTTATGGATACTGGATTTATAAGAAGAAAACAGTAAAATCGGATACGGCATCGGGATTTTTCTTAGCAGAAGGTTCACTTACTTTCTGGGCTATCGGAGCGTCTTTGATAGCGTCTAATATTTCTGCCGAGCATTTTATCGGCATGTCTGGCTCTGGCTTTGAAATAGGATTGGCAATTTCTTCGTACGAATGGATGGCAGCGGCTGCATTGATTGTGGTAGCTGTTTTTTTCCTGCCGGTGTATCTAAAGAATAATATCTACACGATGCCGCAGTTTTTGCGGCGAAGGTATAATCCATTGGTAGCAACTACCATGGCTGTATTCTGGTTGTTGTTGTACATTTTTGTTAACCTTACATCTATTATATACTTAGGTGCTTTGGCGTTGGAGGTAACTGCCGGTGTTAATTTTACAGTTGCCGTTATTGCACTTTCCTTATTTGCCATACTCATTACCGTAGGTGGTATGAAAGTAATTGGGTATACCGATGTAATACAGGTAATAGTACTGATAGTAGGCGGCTTAATTACAACCTACCTGGCGTTGGATATGGTATCTGAACGTTTTGGAAATACCGGAATACTCGGAGCATTTGTTACGTTGAAAGAACAAGCTGATTCGCATTTTCATATGGTGATTAAAGAAGATAGCCAACATTATAAAGATTTACCGGGTTTAAGCGTGATTATAGGGGCTATGTGGATCAATAACCTGGCATACTGGGGCTGTAATCAGTACATCATTCAACGTACGTTGGGGGCAGATCTTAATACAGCCCGCAAGGGGATTCTGTTTGCTGCTTTTTTGAAATTATTGGTTCCGTTGATTGTGGTAGTGCCAGGAATAGCAGCGTATGTACTACATCAGAATGGAATGTTTCAAACGGAAATGGTGGATGCAGCCGGCATTGTTAAACCAGATAAAGCGTATCCTGTATTGTTGAACCTGTTGCCAATAGGGTTGAAAGGGGTGGCGTTTGCAGCGCTGACGGCGGCTATTGTTGCTTCCTTAGCTGGCAAGGCTAATAGTATCTCTACTATTTTTACATTGGATATTTACAAATTATATATCAATAAAAATGCTTCTGAGAAACACCTTATTCGTATCGGCAGATGGGCAGTGTGGATTTCGATGATTATAGCCGCATTGATTGCACCGCAATTGCGGGTGTTGAGTCAGGCCTATCAGTTTATTCAGGAGTATTCCAGCTTTGTAGCACCGGGGGTATTGGTGATATTTGTATTTGGTTTGTTTTGGAAAAAAGCGACAGGAAATGCAGCTTTGGTGACAGCCATATTGACCATTCCTTTGTCTGTGTTGTTTAAGTTTTGGATACCTGAAGTACCGTTTCTCAACCGGATGGGTATCGCCTTCATCATATTAAGTGTGGTGATGGTATTATTAAGTCTCTTTGACAAAACATCGAAACCGGTGGAACCGTTGGCAATGCCATCTTTTAAAGTGTCTCAAGGGTTTATGATACTGGCGTTAATCATTTGTGGTATTCTGGGTGCTTTATATGCTGCCTTCTGGTAGAATTTTAATTGAAATTAATTATATAGGAATATTATGATGCTGACAACAAAGCAACTTTTTTCAAAGTGTTACAGCAGGTATGCTATACCGGCAGTAAATGTGTTTTTTATGGAAGAAGTGCATGGTTTGTTTGCGGCAGCACAGGAAGCCAAAGCTCCTTTTATTGTACAAACAACTCCTTTTGCCAGGGATTATGCCAATGCAAAAATGTTGTTGGCTATGATAGAAGCTGCTGCAAAAATTTACCCCGAGGTGATTTATGCAGTCCACCTGGACCATGGGTACGAAGAACATATTTGGGATGCCATTAATAGTGGAGGATATAGTTCAGTAATGATTGATGCCTCTCACGATGATTTCGATAAAAATGTAGAACGTACAAAAGCGGTAGTGGCAAAAGCGCATGCCAAAAATATTTCAGTAGAAGCGGAGTTGGGCGTGCTGGCGGGAGTAGAAGATGATTTGACTGTTGATGAGCAGCATTCATTTTATACCAATCCCGACGATGTAGAACGATTTGTGAAAGCTACCAGTTGTGATTCTTTAGCTATTGCCGTGGGTACAAGTCACGGAGCCTATAAATTCTCCGGTGGGCAAGGCTTACAATTTGGCATACTCGAAACCATACAGGAGAAGTTACCAGGCTTTCCACTGGTGTTACATGGCGGGTCCAATGTGAGTGCTGAAGTGGTGTTACGCATAAATACAGCAGGCGGAAAATTAAAAACCGATGCTAAAGGTGTGCAGGAAGAAGAAATAAGGCGAGCCATTCCTTTGGGGATTTGCAAGGTAAATATTGCTACAGATACAAGATTATTGTGGACCATGGTAAACCGGGAGTTTTTTAGAGATAAACCAGAGGAGTTTGCGCCAACCACCCCAGGTAAGATATTTATGAATACTTATAAGGAGTTTATGCTTCAAAAGTTTGCATTGCTGCAAACGGTTGATAAGAATAGTGACTTTCAATAAAGAAAAAGATTATTGACATTAATAAATCTGTTATGAAAAAAAGACTAACAGTTGCTCAGGCGACAATAGAATTTTTAAAGAATCAATATGTGGAGCGGGACGGTATAGAGCAACCTTTTTTTGCTGGCTGTTTTGGTATTTTCGGACATGGAAATATAGCAGGGTTCGGTCAGGCGTTGCAGGAAAATCCGGATTTTAAATATTACCAGTGCCGCAATGAACAGAGTATGGTGCACACAGCTGTGGCATATGCCAAGGTAAAGAACAGGCTGGGCGCTTTCGCGTGTACCACTTCTATCGGGCCCGGTGCCACCAACATGCTTACAGGAGCCGCACTGGCAACCATCAACCGCTTACCGGTATTGTTGTTGCCGGGAGATATATTTGCGACTCGTGAACCTGCTCCAGTGTTGCAGCAATTGGAAAGTGCTGCAACGCAGGATATATCAGTAAATGATTGTTTTAAACCAGTATCTAAATACTGGGATCGTATCAATCGCCCGGAACAATTAATATATGCCTTACCGGAGGTAATGCGTGTATTGACTTCACCGGCTGAAACCGGTGCTGTTACGCTTTCTGTTCCGCAGGATGTGCAAACGCATGCTTATGATTTTCCGGTTGCATTGTTTGAAAAAAGGGTTTGGAATATTCCCCGTGCCCGC
Organism: uncultured Terrimonas sp.; assembly: GCA_964604365.1. Taxonomy (GTDB): domain Bacteria; phylum Bacteroidota; class Bacteroidia; order Chitinophagales; family Chitinophagaceae; genus Agriterribacter. The sequence continues at coordinate 12,818 of CAZRYS010000021.1, read as the reverse complement.
CCCGATCGTCGTGCTTTGGATAAAGCCGCAGGCTGGATCAGTGCTGCAAAGAAACCGGTGATAGTAGCAGGTGGTGGTGCTATCTACAGTGGCGCAAGTGAGATACTGGATGCCTTTGCTTCACAAACAGGTATTCCGGTGGGTGAAACTTTTGCGGGCAAAGGAGCAACCATGTATAACGCCCCTTACAATATTGGCGGATTGGGCGCTACCGGTACTAAGTATGCGATTGATATTGCCAATGAGGCCGATCTGGTGATTGGTATTGGTACCCGTTACAGTGATTTCACTACCGCTTCAAAGTCGATATTTAAAAATCCGAATGTCAGATTCATCAATATTAATGTAAACGAGTTTGATGCATATAAACAGAATGCGCTGGCGCTAACAGGGGACGCTAAAGTCACGCTGGAAGAATTGAAGGATCTCTTAAATGGCTATGAAGTAGAGGCAGCGTATCGCAAAAAAATGGCGGATGTTAATAAAGCCTGGGATGAGGAAGTAACAGAAATTTATGCCACAGGTAACGGTGATACGCCACCGATTGACCAGGCCGTGGTAATAGGAACATTAAACAGCTTCATGAATCCGGAAGATATCATGATTAATGCTTCGGGTAGTGCTCCTGGTGACCTGCACAAACTGTGGCGTGCAACCAATCCGAAGAACTTTCACCTCGAGTATGGATATTCTACAATGGGGTATGAAATAGCCGCTGGTCTGGGCGCTAAAATGGCGGCACCGGAAAGAGAGATCTATGTGATTTGTGGCGATGGTGGTTACCTGATGAACAATCACGAAATCGTTACGGCCGTTCAGGAAGGAGTTCGGTTTACCATCGTACTCATCAATAATAATGGCTTTGCAAGCATTGGTGGTTTGAGTGAAAGCATCGGTAGCCATCGATTTGGAACTAAATATTTATATCGTGACGAATCAAGTGGGCAGTTGACGGGAGAAGTGTTGCCTGTGGACCTTGCAAAAAATGCGGAAAGCCTGGGTGCTGTTGTTATAAGGGCTACAGATGCAGCATCTCTTCGCAAAGGTTTGGAGGAAGCAAAGAAACAGGACCGGGTAACCGTAGTGTACATAGAAACACATTTGCATAGAACAGTAAAAGGATATCATGCATGGTGGGAAGTTCCTATTGCTGAAGTGTCTACATCAACTGATGTGCAAAAGGCTTTTGAAACCTATAAAGAGAACAAGAAACAACAGCGGATATTTTTGTAGCGCTATATCTGCTGTCCGTTGTCTCCGACTGCGGATGTTTTATGTTCTCCCGTTGTCCGTAGTCTCTGACTACGGATGTAATATGTTCCTCCGGGACTTAGTCCCGGATAAGTAAATAAAGACTAAGCCGTTAAAAAGAAAAAAACACAAAACAATATATGGATTTTCAGAATATACAGTTAGGTGTAGCTCCCATAAACTGGACCAATGATGATATGCCGGAATTAGGTGCAGAAAATACCTTTGAGCAATGTATCAGCGAAATGGCATTGGCAGGATTTACTGGTTGCGAAGTAGGAAATAAGTTTCCCCGTGACACAGCAGTACTCAAAAAAGCATTAAACTTAAGGGGATTGCAAATTTGCAATCAGTGGAACAGTTATGAACTTACAACTAAATCCCTTGCTGATAATGTAAAGAGTTTTACAGCCTTACTTGATTTTTTAGAAACCATGGGTGCCAAAGTAATCGGTGGTGGCGAAACCGGCAACAGTTGTCAAGGGAAGAAAGACGTGCCAGTGTTGGAAGGGAAAGGAATGTTGAATACAAACGAGGACTGGAAGAAATTTACGAGCGGCTTAAATGAGTTGGGCAAAATAGCCCGCGACAGGGATATAAAGCTGGCATTTCACCACCATATGGGCACTTGTATTCAGACTAAAGCGGAAACTGAAAGAATGCTGAATGAAACAGATCCTGAAAACGTTTGGTTGAACTATGATTGTGGGCACTTCTATTTTGCCGGAGAAGATCCGGTTGCCTGTTTACAACAATTTATAGGAAGAACAGCCCATATACATTTGAAGGATATCAGGCCAACTGTATTGCAGCAGGTGAAAGATAACAGGATGAGTTTTCTGGATGCAGTGAAAGACGGTGTTTTCACGGTACCTGGCGATAAAGAAGGTTGTATAGATTTTACTGCTTTGTTCAACATTATTAAGCAATCAAACTATAGCGGCTGGGTAGTGGTAGAAGCTGAACAGGATCCAGCGAAAGCCAATCCGTTGGAGTATGCGAAAATAGCCCGGGACTATATCAGAACGCTGTCTGGAATATAAGAAGTAAAGAGCTTGTTTAAAAAGAGGGATAGATCGACAGAATTTGCCGGTTCATCCCTCTTATAATTTTTGCCAGATATACTCCTGGCAAGTTGTCCCTTGTTCTCTGCAGCGTGTGCCACCACTCCAAAGTAGATCTTTGGGTGTTATAAAAGATTGAGCTCCATATTAACAAAGTCTATGCTGTACCGGTAGATAAGTATGAAGGTTATTCGTTTGAATGATAAAACTAGTATCATAGTATTTACAACAACCATAGACCCGTATTTTGTATCTGATGTTTCCTGCAATACGCGGTGGCGGTCTTTATTAATTTTCGGTACAGAAAATATGGGCTCATATCACTCTTCAAGGAAATTAATCATAATTCTTGCAAAGTCCCACAGTAAAAGAAGCTTACATTATACCTGCTTTGATTAAGTAAAAGTTATGCTTACGTTAGGCTGGTCCTGCAATTGCAGAAATGCCCTATTATTGCCAAAGTAATTATTGCAGAAAGAGAGAATAATTTATGCTATCCTTTTCATAAGAATTACTATTGGTGATTTTTTAAAATTGGAATAAAATTGAACTTTGAAATTATATAGCAGTTCGGGATAAATTTTATCAAAACAGAATATTTTTTACCTGCTTATTTTTAGATTATGCCTCAATATATCTACCTTAATGACGCTGCTTGCTGGAAGCAATTAAAGGCCGGGAACTCCGAAGCACTCGGTTATTTTTACGACAACTATATTGATCGGTTATTTCAGGCGTCTTTAAAGATGACCGATAATCGTGAATTGGCTAAAGATGCCCTACAGGAGGTATTTATAGAGGTATGGCACTATCGTGCCAGTATTGGTGATGTACAGCATACATATGGCTATTTAGTGAAGGTTTTGAAAAGTATAATACTTAAAAAAGTAAAAAGCAAAATAATCATTGGAGAGCTTGTTGAAAAAGACCAGGGTATTTTCAAAGAAGAAAACATTGAAGAGTCTATTATTTCTGCAGACATTGCAACGGAGCAAAAGAATAAATTAAATAAGGCTATAGGACAGTTAACCAGCCGGCAAAAGCAGGTAGTGAAACTTCGCTTTTTTGAAGGACTTTCCTATGAACAGATAGCAGCAAAATTATCCATGAACTATCAGTCCGTGAATAATCTTGCTTTCAGAGCGATGTTGAGTTTAAGAAGACAGATGTAATCTCTTTTACAGGAAATGTGCAGCATTTAACTGGATAAAGTTGCCTTGATGGGTAATTGGAGTAAAGTGATAGTAATTTATGCTATTCTTTTAATAAGAAATAACATTTGCCAGGTAGCGATTTTTAATAAAATTGGTACTTAATTAGGAGTGATTTTTTTTTATCTGTTAAAATAACGAACGTATGTTATTTTTTCATGAATGGCTTGAACGTATGAATTCTCACCGCAATTTTGCCTTTAAACATAACCATAAACCATACTCATGCAAAAACGACATTGTCTATGCCTGACCCTATTGATTGTCTTTGCCGGCATATTTTCTTCTTGTAAAAAAGAGGAAGATGTCTCCATAGAAGACCTTAGAAAGAACAATATTGCTGGTAGCTGGAAGGTGAAAGACCTGACACTTGCGTACGCTGTTAAATTTGGGGGACAAAGTCTGCCAGTCGGATTTAGTCTTTTCAACTTAGCAGATATGTTGCCAGTTTCGGGTCCCAAGATAAAATGCGTAAAAGAGGCAAGCTATTCTTTTACGCCTAATTTCAGCTATAATATTTCCGGTTGTACGGATCTGGTTTTTCCTGGCGCCGGAGAATCCGGCAGCTGGTCTTTGGCTTTGAATGGTGGCATACTTAAATTGGGCGCCACGCCTTATACTACTACAGCAATGACTGAAAAGTCCTGGACCCTAACCAATACCATTTTAATACTCGAGGCCGATCCTGGCAAAGGCGGTGCTTTGGTTCCTATTAATATTACCCTTGAAAAGTAAACCTACTTAAGGTTTGCCATTAGAATATCAATACTAATTACATATTTATTTATGAGAAAGAACTGTATCGTCAATCTGCTATCACTAATGTTAGCCGTTTGCTTACTCAATGTCTCTTCTGCCTTTGCTCATGAAAGCCATTTTGACTTTAGGGTAGGCGGTATCGTATCGGACGCTAGCGGTCCTGTTGGTGGCGTCACTATCACAGAAAAAGGGACTAACAATGCTACAACCACCGGTAATGATGGTAGTTTTTCGTTGAACGTAAGTAGTCCCACTAGTACGCTGGTGATTACATTTGTTGGTCATAAAACCGTAGAAGTTTTTGTAAACCGCCGGTCTAATATTGCCGTTACTATAGAAAGTGAGGCACAGGAACTCACAGGTGTGGTGGTAACGGCATTGGGCATAACCCGCGAGAAAAAATCGCTCGGTTATAGCGTGGAAGAAGTTGCAGGCAAAGAAATGACACGGGTGGCACAGGAGAATGTGCTAAATGCTATGTCTGGAAAAGTCGCAGGCGTTACCATCAACCAAACAGGGGGCGCTGGTTCCTCTGTGAGTATGATAATTAGGGGAGCAACCTCCTTAAGTAGCGATAATCAACCGCTTTTTGTAATCGATGGGGTACCCATAGCTAATAGTTTAAACAATGTAGGGCAGGTGGGGAACGACAATAGGGTAGACTACGGAAATGCGATTGCCGGTTTAAACCCTGATGATATAGAAAATGTTTCTATCCTTAAAGGGCCCAGTGCTGCGGCATTGTATGGCTCTCGTGCAGGAAACGGTGTAGTATTGATTACTACCAAAAGTGGAAGAGGGATGGATAAAACTACTGTAAATGTTTTCTCCAATACAGTTTTTGATAAGCCTTATCGTTTTTTAAATTGGCAATATAAATATGGACCAGGTTTGTTTTCTGGTATTCCTGCTGAAGTATCAGGCTCTCCTTTGACCAATCCGCTGGGTAGGTTGATAGATGAAGGAGCTGGTGGATTATTCGGTGCAGAGTTAGATAAGGGGTATTTGGAGCGCCAATGGAATAGCCCGAGGGATGAGAATGGAAGACAAATTCCAACTGAACTGAAGGGATATTCTAACAACGTGCGAAACTTTGTACAGACCGGTATCACTACTACCAATGGAGTGTCGGTAGCTAACAGTACCGAGAAAATGAACTATCGGGTTTCTTATTCCAATATGCGCAATCAGGGGATTATTCCGAACTCTGATTTGTTTAGAAATACGCTCAACATCAATAGCAGTCTTAAAGTAAGTAAGAAATTTACCCTCAGTACCAGTATCGATCTGAGCCGGAACAACTCCAATAACAGACCCGCCAGTGAAAGGGGAACGAATCCGTTGCAGTGGGCGTACAATATTCCGTCGCACGTGAATATAATGGACTTAAAAGATTATTGGGAGCCAGAACAGGAAGGCGTTCAACAACGTACACCCAGAAATGGCACGTATAATAATCCGTGGTTCCTGGCGTATGAAGTAAGTAACTCATTTGTAAGAGACAGGCTCTATGGCAACATCAAGGCAGATTGGCAACTGGCTAAAGACCTTACGTTGATGATGCGTTATGGACTGGATACTTATTCGGAAGAAAGAGAATCGAAAGTTCCCTATAGCTACATTAATGATGCAAGAGGCGCTTACGGCATCAATAATATCAAACATTTTGAAGGTAATGCAGACTTTCTGTTGACTTACAAGAAGAACCTTGGAGATTTCCACGTGTCGGTATCTGGTGGTGGTAATGCACGTCGTCAGAACGGCAGTAATATTCGGACCGCTACCATCAATGGAACCGGATTGATTGTGCCCGGGGTTTATACACTGCAGAATATTTTACCATCCAATCTCGATTTCAGCAGCTGGCGTCACAAACGCGGTGTGAATAGTTTGTACGCCATGGGAACTTTTGGTTATAAGGATATGGTGTACCTGGACGTAACGGGTAGAAATGATTGGTCAAGTACACTGTTAAACGCTAAACCCTATTTTTACCCATCTGCTTCACTGAGTGTATTAGCTAATGAAGTGTTGGGTATTACCTCTTCTAACATTAACCTTATTAAACTAAGAGGTGGGTACGCACAAGTAGGTAATGATGCGAGTCCCTATATGTTGGAGGAAATATTAAACAATGCTGGTACCTGGGGTGATGTTCCCCGTTTGACAACATCTTCAACTTTATATAACCAATTGTTGGCCCCTGAAGCAGCGACTTCTTATGAAGCCGGGATTGATCTGGCGTTGTTAAAGAACAGACTTCGTGTTTCGGCAACCTACTATCTATTGGATAACAAGAACCAAATATTCAACACTCCATTGACATCATCAGGAGGATATTCTTCCCAAATCATCAACGCAGGTCTATTAAGAAGTCGTGGGGTGGAACTTACTGTTGGCGGCTCGCCAATTCAAACACGGAATTTCCGTTGGGATGTAAGCGTCAATCTTACCCGTAACAGAACCCGTATCATGAGTCTGCCAGAGGAAATGCCATTCTTCACCTTCTGGGAGGAGGCTAAAGGGGGAGCCTGGACCTATCCGGGAGAAGATATCGGAAACATATATGCGCCGGAGGTAAGAGTGGTAGAAGACAAGGGGTCTCCCTATTTTGGATACCCATTGTTGCAACTTGATCCTGATAATGGGTGGGCAACCTATGCTGTAGCAAAAGAAGGCCAAGCCAGCCGCAATAAGGTGGGTAATTTTAATCCTAAATTTATTATGGGAATCCAGAACTCTGTTTCCTGGAAAAACTGGTCTCTGAATTTTACACTGGATTGGCGTAATGGCGGACAATTTGTTTCTCAAACCTACCGCTACGGGATGAGTAATGGTCAAACTCTTTTACCATTGATGAACGCAATGGACGCAGGATTGATGTCTGGAAAAGAATTGCGTGACTATCTGGTAGCCAATGAAGACGAGTTGATAAAAGGACAAAATGGGTATAGTGGAACAATCATTGGCTGGCCTACACCGGAGAGAACTTCGTTCCCAATGTTCTACCAGGCAGTGTTGCCATATGGCGGAGTCATTGTACCAGGAGTATATGCCACTGCTTGGGATGCAAACGGTAACCCTACTGCGTATGAAGAAAATCTGGGTGAAAACATCAATCCGACCGCTAAGCCTGGTGCCGGAAGCGGAACGCAGCCTGTGCCCTACGCTGCAGCCATCAATTGGGACTTACTCCAGCCTTCTTTGTTCTCAGCTTCCTATTTGAAACTGAGAGAGATTTCACTCACGTACGGAATACCCTCCAGTATTGTGAGAGGCTTAAGGATGCAAGATGCCAGCTTTTCTGTTTACAGCAGAAATATTATTTTATGGACCGCAGCAAAAATAAATGTAGATCCTGAGAATGCATTTCAGCCTTCCACCAATGTACAAGGTGGAACACAGTTGAAACAAGGGATAGAACGATACAATGTAACCCCCTGGGTTATTCCAATTGGTATCAAATTGAATCTTACTTTTTAAGTGAAAAATATTAAAAAATGAAAGCAGCTAGTAAATTTTTAATACTGTTTGCCGTATGCCTGATAGGATTTAATTCTTGTACCAAGGATTTGGTAAAGATGAACGAAAATCCCAATGGTGCAGGTCCTGATAACGCCAATCCTCGCCTGGTATTAACCACAGTGTTAACAGAATCATTTAAATCTTTTATAAATCTTGGCTACCAGGATATCGCCGGCGTAATGCAGCATACACAAAAAGACGGCTGGGGCGGAGGACATAATAGTTATGAATGGGGGGGGAGTAATGGCTGGTCTGGATATTATGACATCCTTCGCAATAACAAGTTTGTTTACGACAAGGCCGTTGAAAGCGGCAATACGTTGCAACAGGGAATTACAATTATAATGAAGTCGCTGATGTTTGGTTTGATCACTGATTTGTGGGGAGATGCTCCTTACTCTCAAGCGTTGAAAGCAAAGGAACAAGGGATTGAAAATAAATTTCCTGTATATGATACGCAACAGAAAATATACGAAGGTATTTTAGCCGACCTGGAAAAAGCAAATACGCTATTGGCTGAAAACGTGACTGGTGAAGTGGGCAATGCAGATGTTATTTTCAATGGAAATGCCACCAAATGGAGAAAATTCGCTAATTCTCTGTCCTTGCGGTATTACATGCGGTTATCTGAAAAAACGCCGGATGTAGCTAAGCTGGGGATAGAAAAGATAGTGGCCGATCCAGGTAAATATCCTTTGATTTTGTCAACCGACGACGATGCTGCTATGAATTATCCCGGAAACAATAACGGAGACTCCTGGCCGTCCAATGCGACATACGATACTGATAGCACCAACTATCGCCGGATAAAAATGGCGAATACTTATGTTACGAAAATGATGGCGCTGAACGATCCTCGTATTGCTGTTTTTGCAAATAGGGTGCGGGTTTTCCTGCATGTAGATGATACATATCCTTCCGGGACAGACAAAGTGGAGGATACTTTAATGGCGAATGGTGAAGTTCGTCTTGTAAGAAAGCTACATTCAAGTGCCTTGCCGACCACTGTAAGTGTAGCTGATTTGAATCAAAACTCCGAATACGTAGGATTGCCATTGACTCTTTCCGTACCCTACGCCTATAACTTAAGCACCGACCAGACACAGTCATCCCGGAATCCACATGTATCCTGGGTAAACACTGTTTTTGCTAACGCAAAAAATGGGATCAAAGCGAGAATACTGTCTGCTACCGAGGTCCATTTCATTTTGGCTGAAGCCGCTGCTGTATATGGCTGGGCTACCGGCGATGCAGAAGATCATTATAAAAAAGCTATTCAATCATCATTTGCAGTTTGGAATGCTGGTTCTGCAGAGGATTATTTATTGGAGCCCGCTGTAGCATTTGATGGTACACAAGAACAAATCATTACACAAAAATGGATAGCCAGTTGGAGTGTTGCCGCCGAAGCATGGTTTGATTGGAGAAGAACCGGATATCCGGTATTGCAAGGAGCAACGCAACAAGGCGTTTTGCCCGTAAGATTCTATTATCCACTGGAAGAAAGAAACCTGAATACAGCAAACGTAAATGCTGCTATAGATCGGCTTGAACTGTCGTCCTACAATGATCCGTTTCTGAACAATGGTAAAAATGGAATTTGGTCCAAACCCTGGATTATCCAGGGCACTGGTAAACCCTGGTAGTATAACTATTGCGCATACATGAAAAAGATTATCCTATATAAGGTACTGTTCATATTTTTTCTCGGTTTCAACACTAATTCCCAAACCTTTAGAGCCGGAGCCGCAGTAAGGGTCATTACCCCAGACCCTTTACTGCCGGTATCAGGGGGTATTGGTACGCCCAAGCCTGCTACTATTAAACAAGGAGATCTGTATGTAAGAGCGCTGGTACTTGAAAAGGGTTCTACACGGGTGGCAATTGTTAACATCGATAACTTAGGTTGGCCGGCAGCGTTAGGTAATAAATCAAGAGCACTTATAAAAGGGATACCACCGGAGAATATTCTGATCGGCGCCACGCATACACACAGCGGACCAGACGCGTATGGCTTCCCGGACGAAAAAGGGAAATCGAATGCTGATTTAAAGTACCTGGACTGGTGTGTACAGCAAGTAGCCGATGCAGTAAATGAAGCGCTCAAAAAAATGGAGCCGGCAAGTTTGAAAACAGCGGTAGGGGAGGCAAAGGGCAAGATTGCATATAATTATTATGCACCGGATTTATACGATCCCAGGTGTGGCATCATACAACCGATTGCTACTACCGGCAAGAATGCCGGTAAGGCAATAGCTACCTTGGTTAACTATGCCATCCACCCGGAAGTTATCGGTTCCAAACAGGGAATCTTAAGTCCGGATTTATGCGGACCATTATATGACAGGATAGAGGAAAAAACAGGGGGAGTAGCTCTCTTCATGAACGGAGCTCAGGGCGGCATGGTAACCGCCGACACCAGGATTGATGAACATACAGAAGCCAATCATTGGGCAGAATGTGGGAGGATAGGGCGATTATTGGCAGATGAGGCCTTACGCATTATTGCTGAGGCTCCGGTACAAACCAACCCCGGTTTGTATTGCGTAGCCAAAACCATTCGGTTTCCAATAGAATCTCCAGTCATGAAATATATCCTTGCCAACTCACCATTGAAATTGGCAGGCGACAATCCCAATATGGATTATGCCACAACACAATTGAATCTTGTAAATATCGGTAGCGCGCAGGTCTTAACGATTCCCGGTGAGGCATTGCCCAACATTGGTTATTATGTCAAGCGAAAAATGAAAACCCAACAGGCCTTTTTGTTTGGACTGACCAATGATGCTTTCGGTTATATGTTGACCAAAGAGGATTTTAATAGCTTTAAACGGTACGAATACGTTAGCAGAACCAGTCTGGGGGAAATGACAGGAGAGGTTTATATCAATGAAGCGTTAAAATGTATATCAGAAAATCCGGGGGCAGACGGTTATCAGTAATTTCAATGTATTAGATGAATACCAAGGATATTTAACAAAAAGAAAAAGCCAAAATAAAGAAGGATGAAAAGAATAGCTATTGCTTTTATATTGCTGGGGACTTTAGTTGCGGGACAAGTCCATAGCCAGACAACTCCCGAAACCGCATTGAAAGCCTATCTTGAAAACGGAGATAACAGTTTTGCATGGGAGTTAAAAGACTCCTACAATATTGACGGGGTAAAAGCCTACGACCTGCTGTTGACCTCTCAAAACTGGAAGAATCATATATGGAAACATCAACTAACGATATTGGTCCCCAAAGAAAATAAATTTGATGGGGCACTATTATACATCACTGGCGGTTCTGTAAAAGACGGGGAGCCCCGTTGGAACGGAAAAGACGATAAGTTTACGAAGAGTGTGAGTGCAATAGCAACGATGAACAAAGCCATAGTAGCCGTGATCAGGCAAGTACCCAATCAACCGCTGTATGGTGGCAAAACAGAGGATGAGCTGATTTCTATGACGCTGCACAATTTCAAGCAGGATAATGATTATAGTTGGCCGCTCCTTTTTCCTATGGTTAAAAGTGCCGTGAAAGGAATGGATGCGATTCAGCAGTTCAGCAAACAGCAATTGAACCACAACGTAAGTCGTTTTGTTATCTCTGGCGCTTCCAAGCGTGGGTGGACCACCTGGTTAACAGGTGCGAGTGACAAAAGGGCGCAAGCCATTGCTCCAATGGTGATAGACATTCTAAATATGCCTGTAAGCCTGGATTATCAGATAAAAGCATTAGGAGGATACAGTGTGCAAATAGAAGACTATGTGCGACTGGGTATTCCCCAGGGCGCGAAAACCGAAAGCGGAATGGCTGTTAGCACTATGGTAGACCCATGGTCTTATCGGGCTGCCTTGACCATGCCGAAGCTGATTTTCATGGGTACCAATGATGAGTACTGGGTGGTGGATAACGTAAAAAACTATCTGGGAGATATTCCAGGGAAAAACCTGTTGCATTACGTACCCAATGCGGGACACAATCTGGGCGATGGCAAACAAGCACTGGAAGCACTGAGCGCTTTCTTTGGAAGTACACTTACCGGTACTGCCTATCCCGAATGTACCTGGAAAACATCGGTAAAGAAGAATACAGTAAATGTAAACATCAAGGCCAGTAAAGATGAGTTGGTAGATGTTATTCTATGGCATGCAGATTCCGAGGATACCGATTTCAGAAACGACAAATGGAGTTCCAAGCCACTAAATATATCGGCCAAAAAATCATTCGTTGTTCAGCAAGCTTTACCCGCCTCAGGGTACCGGGCTTTTTATGTAGACCTGAAATATAAAGCGGTAAACGGTGGTACCTACACGGTAAGTACCAGGGTATTCATGACAGATACCAAACAGATTTTGTAATAATGTGTTCGCAGAAGGCTTTTGGGAAAATTGATGTTATTATGTACGGTATTGATAACTATGGTGCTTTTTTGGTATCTAATTCAGCTGACGAAATGAAGGGTATGAAGCTGTGCTGAGGAGGAGCCTGATGGCAATAGTTGGTGTATATACAAAAAAATGAGGTCAGGATTCCTGACCTCATTTTTTTGTATTCTTTATTATACTTCATTTTTGAAATAGAGATACCATTTTATGAAGTTCTTCTTCTTTTCAAATCTCCGTCCTTTGTGCAGGTCTGGTTCTCTTTTTAGAGGAGTGAAATAACCTTCCAGTTCATTGGTTGTTTTGGGTATTTAACGATCATTGAGACAGCTAAAGAGGCACGTTATTTGTTCATTTGCTGTGTTGTTGAAAAGATCAACTCGGTCACGCCATATCATATTTAATTTAACAAGAGCATAGAAAACTGAAAAATCATCCTATTCTTTTTTGGAGGAGATATTGTTGTTTGAGATGCTATTGAAATAGCGGGGTACCACAACAAACTCCAGAATCGCCATGTGGCAGCCCCACAGTATGATTGACGGTTGTTGCCGCAGCTATTAAATTTTCATCTATTACTGTTAACCCACCTTGCGGATTTCCTACATTCAAATGTTAAATTTTGCTTTGATCGA
>CAZRYS010000020.1:0-97002 GCA_964604365.1 uncultured Terrimonas sp. | reverse complement strand
GTTTCTAGTTGTGATTATGATTATCCTGAGTTACAAACTCAGGATAGCGATGGGGATGGGAGAGTTTGATGCCTACTATAAATCATTAACAAACAGTACACTTCCAGCTCATAGCAGGAACACTTTGTTATCTCAATTACGTCTGGTTTTGACTAATGAATCATACGGCTTTGATAAAGAAGGAAAAAAGATCTCTGTTGGTAATTACTACGACTCAATGACTGAAAGCAAAAAAAATGAATATTCTAGCCAGCATATTATATTGATGGGTTTGTATAACAAACTAAAAAAATAAATAATGAGAAGTAGTTTCTTAATCTTAGTTGCTCTATTCTCAGTTAAAACTGCAATATGTCAAAAAGATTCTGTATACGTTCAAATCAATATTGACAGTTTTAGGGTGATTAACGGTGAAAATTTAATGATGATGGTTACTATCAATAATCATTCGAATGAAACAATTAGAATCCCCTCAGATCCTAAATTTTCTGTGTACGACGATGTGCTGGGGGAGATCAAGCTGGAACTAAGCGTTATATGGGATGATTGTTTTAAACGAATTGAATCTGATATAGGGTATAATTTTCTGGAAGATTACCGTCCTTCAGAATTGGAAACATTGAATCCTCAGAACTCGAAAGTGTATAAATGCAAAATTCAAGATATATATATGTTGCAAAAAAGACCTTATCGGGTAAGAGTACATTTCTTATACCACACTTCAACTGATCGGGTTTTCGCAAAATCAAAATGGGCGTATTTCGAAGTTGCATCTGACGCAAGTCTAAAGAAATAATCCAGATCCATCGCAATTCGCTCCCTCAAGCTATCTGTAGGTGTGCCACGCCTTAAGCAACATTGAGTAGTTGTTTAAGTGCTGTAAATAAGATGATGGTAGGTCCATCGTACAAGTTATTAAGGGGGCTGTACAAACCTTTACTATTCCGAGCCGAGTCTGTGTGCCATGAATCGAAGATAGATCTTTGAGTGCTATATATAAGATGATGGTAGGTCCATCACCAAGGCTGATACAGCGGTGTTGGTAAATGCGTACAAAGGTGCTTTAGTCAAAAGCTAAGGTGCTGAGCGTTTGTACTGCATGAGTATAACTGAGTTGAACGCAAGTGAACCATTGTTGACGTGTCCATTCGCTCCCGAGTGTGCGCTAATTTTCCGTTTTAATATTCATTTCCCCGCACAGTCTCCTCGTGTGCAGGTAATGGAGTAGGCAAGGGACTGTGGCGGTAAATGAGACGGGTGTATACTGTTTTCTTCACTTCCTGGCACCGTCTCCCAATATTCAATTGTTGAGCATATAGTTGTGGATGATGGGGCGGTTTACATAGACAACGCAACGTTCAGCTTGGCGAAAGACTCCGGAGAAACGTCGCCCGGAATAAAGTAATTTGAGCCGAGTCCTCCAGCCCCAAGGCTAAGCAATGAGAATGGGCTTGGAAGGAAAGCCGGCAAAAGTGCTACCCATCCATTTGGTGCAAATGAAACGGGCTTCAAAAACTTGTATAAGTTCTTGTTTTCCCCGATATTGGGTAATGTTATTTTAAATTGCTTTAAAATTCTAATTGTTTTATATGGATAATAAAATAAAAGAAAGGGTAGATAGCTGGTTGAATGGTCCATTTGATGATGCTACAAAAAGTCAACTGAAAGAAACATTGAAGAATAATCCCGATGAGGTAACGGATGCTTTTTACCGGAATCTTGAGTTTGGTACGGGAGGGCTACGGGGCATAATGGGGGTGGGAACCAATAGGATCAACAAATATACAATAGGTATGGCTACCCAGGGCTATGCTAACTACCTGAATAGCGTTTATGCAGGTAAGGAAGTGAAGGTGGCAATTGCACACGACAGCCGTAACAATAGCCGACAGTTTGCGGAAATTACAGCCAATGTAATGGCGGCCAATGGCATTAAAGTTTTTTTATTTGAAGCACTTCGCCCTACACCTGAGCTCTCTTTTGCCATCAGGCACCTGGGATGCCAGGGAGGCGTAGTATGTACTGCCTCGCACAACCCTAAAGAATACAACGGATATAAGGCATATTGGAATGACGGCGGGCAACTGGTGCCCCCACATGACAAAAACGTAATTAAAGAAGTAGATAAGATTGCCTCAGTGGATGAAGTAAAATGGGCTGGCGGTGAAGCCAATATCCAGATCATAGGAAAAGACATAGACAATGCTTACCTGGAAATGGCAAAGTCCCTGAGCGTATATCCGGATGTTATCGCAAGACAACATGATCTTAAAATCGTATATACACCCATTCACGGAACGGGTATAACGCTGGTTCCGGAATTACTAAACCGTTATGGCTTCACTAATGTGACGCTTGTTGAAGAGCAATCAAAACCGGACGGCAATTTCCCTACAGTAGTATACCCCAACCCGGAGGAAAGCGAGGCTATGAGTATTGGTCTCAACAAAGCCAAAGAAATAAACGCAGACATATTGTTGGGTACAGATCCTGATGCAGACCGGGTAGGCATCGCCATTAAAGATAAAAAGGGAGAGTGGATATTGGTAAATGGCAACCAAACTGCGGTGTTGGCATTTAGTTATTTAATTGAAGCCAGAAAATCAAAAGGAATAGCTAAGCCAACTGATATGGTTGTAAAAACGATTGTAACAACCGATATGATTGACAGGTTTGCGGAAAAGAATGGCGTTGCCTGTTACAATGTGCTGACCGGATTTAAGTGGATAGCAGAATTGATAAAGGAAAAAGAAGGAAAAGAAGACTATATTGTAGGGGGGGAAGAGAGTTATGGATTGTTGGTAGGACCTGAGCTTCGTGATAAAGATGCTGTAAGTGCCGTAGCCATACTTAGTGAGATGGCAGCTTATGAGAAAGATAAAGGACGTAGTTTATATGAGAAACTGATAGATCTGTATGTTCAATATGGTTTCTACAAAGAAAATCTTATTTCCATCACAAAAAAAGGAATGCGCGGGCAGGAGGAAATTGCTGAGATGATGCAATCCTACAGGGATAATACCCCTACCTCCATCAATGGATCAGCAGTGGTACAGTTGCTCGATTACGAAACCGGTAAAGGCAAAAATCCTAAAACGGGAGAAGAATGGGAAATCAAATTGCCGAAATCAAATGTGCTGCAATTTATACTGGAAGATGGTACTAAGATATCGGCACGCCCTTCCGGCACAGAACCCAAAATTAAGTTTTACTTCAGCGTGAATACTCAACTGAATAGTGCGGAAGCATATGATAAAGTAAATGATCAACTGAACCAAAGAATACAAGCGATCATTACCGATATGAAATTGAAATAGACCTGCAACAAAAACAGGTATCGATTGAAAGTGTTTTCGATTGATACCTGTTTTTTATTCGTTCGCCCTATGTTGCAGAGCGTAAGGGTCTTACTATAACCGACGCCAGGAAAATAGCAGATGCGCTCCAAACAAATGTTGTTTTGTATTTTGAAAGGGTAATGTATAACTTCCTCTTAGTTCCATATATTTCATTCGTTTTTGGGGTCTTCTCCCTACCTTAAATCTAAGCCCGGTATTAACTGTTCCAGCCAATCCATTTATCACAGATTGGTCTGACAGGTCTGAATATTGCCGGTATAAGTAACCCGGTCCTGCACCTAAAAAATATCCTAACTTGCTTGACGAAGCTTTGGTGGCATCGGCTCCCCAATTGAAGTTGATTACTGCAGGTATGGAAACAAGATAGCCCTCCCAGCTAAAATATTCAGACGTTTTTCCGGGATTAGAAAATACAAGTGCGCCAATGTTGATTGGCATACCAATTGAAACAGCATAATCTTTTTTTTCATAAACATTGAATCTTGCGGTATACGAAACTGCAACATAAGGTAAAGGAGCTTCAAAGACTCCCGTTTCTACTAATGATATATTGGGGCCTAAACTGTGGAATAGTTTTTGTGCCCTGATGGATCTGTTTGAGAATACAAAAATAAATCCGAAAAGAAATAACAGGAAGATGCTGTAGTTGGATGGAGTTTTTGTCATACCGGATGTTTTAGATATTTCAAAACTAAAATTCCCCCGTAAAGAACACTAATTGCCCAAACGCAGTACTTCAGTATTTATGTGTATTTTTTGCCAAGAAATCAAAGAATGAAACTTTTGACAAGTAAATATCAATAAGGAATGTTCCCTGATTCCGGACTTTTTGCAAAAACCGCAAGAATGATTTACATGTTTTGCAAAAACTAATAATGAATTTTCGAAAAGTCGGTGAAACGAAGATATTTTACTCTATAAAAAGTGCTCTTAATTCGGCTGCATCCCTGGGTTTCATTTTACCACCCAGTATCATACGCAGTTGCCGGCGTCTCAGCGCTCCGTCATACAATTTTTGCTCTTTTTCCGTTTCGAAGATGACTTGCGGAGCCGGCGTTGGTTTTCCTTGTTCATCCAGGGCTACCATGGTATAATAAGCTTCGTTACTTTTGTATTTGGTCTTTTTTACAAAGTTTTCGCACCATACTTCTATATGTACTTCCATAGAACTGGTAAAGGCACGACTAACCACGGCCCTGATATGAACCGTATTGCCGAGCAAAATAGGATGTTGAAAAGAAATATTGTCGACAGAAGCGGTAACTACCGGAGAATTTGAGTGTTTCTGTGCCGCCAGTGCTGCTGCGATATCCATCCAATACATCAGTCTGCCACCCATCAGGTTACCAAATACGTTAGTATCATTGGGTAGTACCAGCTCAGTCATGATAATCTCGGAGTCCTGCGTCTTTTTTGCCTGCATAACTTTCAAAAATTTAAGCAAAAATAAAGGCTAAATAGCATGAAGACAATTAAGATTAAATGCCCCGCTTTCTTTATCATTGACTGCAGGCTATTAAAGACATCCATTCTAGGCTGCATTTTTGTAACTTACTGTATAATTCATCAATAATATTGCTTATGAGGTATATCATATTTATACTTTTGATGATGGCTGTTCAGGTAAATGCACAGCAATATCCCGACAGTGTTTTACCGGTACGTGGTCTTGCCATTGCAGCACCCTCTTCACAAGCCGTTGATTCGTTTGTTCAGTTTATTAAAAATGAATTGATTCCCCGAAAGCTGAATACCCTGATTTTGCGGGTAGATTACAACTATCAATACCTGTCTCATCCTGAATTGAGGGATAAAAATGCGTTGTCTAAAGCGGAGGTTAAAAAAATCGTAACAGTCTGTCAATCCGGAGGCATCAGGATTATTCCCCAGATTAATTTGCTGGGACATCAATCCTGGGCGGAAACGACGCTCAATTTGTTGAGGGTATATCCACAATTCGATGAAACGCCGCATGTAAAGATGCCTGCAAAATACAAATGGCCCAATGACGACGGGTTGTATTGTAAAAGCTATTGTCCGCTTCATCCGGATGTTCATAAGATTGTATTTGCTATGGTAGACGAAATATGTGAAGTGTTTGAAGCAAATGCTTTTCATGCGGGGATGGATGAAGTCTTTTATATAGGTGATGAGAAATGTCCCCGTTGCAAGGGAGAAGATAGGGCAAAATTATTTGCAGACGAGGTAGCGAGGATACGCAACCATCTGTTTCTGGCAAATCGTGAACTTTGGATTTGGGGCGACCGGTTGCTCGACGGCGATGTTACAGGGTTGGGGATGTGGGAAGCCAGCACCAATGCTACGCATCCTGCAATAGATATGATTCCGAAGGACGTGGTGATCTGCGATTGGCATTACGAACGCCCCGATAAAACAGCCGTCTATTTTTCTATGAAAGGATTTAAAGTGGTTACCTGCCCTTGGAGAAATCCCGAGTTTGCTCTTGTGCAATTGCAGGATATGATCAATTTCAGGGAGCATGCTACACCTCAGATGAAGAAAAATTTCTATGGAGTGGTACAAACTGTTTGGTCGGGAGCCACCCCCTTTATGCGTGGTTTTTACCAGGATTCAAAGGATGCTTCCGGAGGGCAAAATACACCTTGGCACTCATTTAAGGCTATCTTTGGAGCAATAGAGAGCCACTGATCATTTTGTGCATTATGAAAAAATTGTTGAAAACCTTTTGAGCAATTATAACCAAAAAGGCCCCGAATACATACATTTATATAATCAATCAGATAATTGCAATCAATTTTATGGCATCAAAAGGAAGAATTTTAAGTATAGATATTGGCGGTTCAAAAATAAAAGCCACGATACTGGACAACGAAGGAGAGTTGCTGGAGGAATATAAACGGCTGACAACCCCCAAACCTTCCACTCCTGCAAATGTGCTAAAAACCATCAAGTCACTGGCGTCCAACTTTGATAACTATCAGAAAATATCAGTGGGATTTCCGGGGTATGTAAAACGGGGAATCGTATATACGGCCCCTAATTTAGGAACCGAAGCCTGGGCCAAAACCAAGTTGGAGGAACGCATACAGAAACTATTAGGTAAACCCTGCAAGGTTGTAAATGATGCTGATTTTCAAGGAGTGGGTGTTGTGAGTGGAAAGGGGCTGGAGATGGTAGTTACGCTGGGAACGGGATTTGGAACGGCCTTGTTGAACGATGGCGTATTACTTCCGCATTTAGAGCTTTCTCAACATCCCGTGAATCCTGCAAAGAATGAAAATTATGACAACTACATTGGTGAAAAAACACTCATCAAAATAGGAGAGGCTAAGTGGAACAAAAGAGTGGAAAAAGTGATCCAGATACTAAAAACTGTTTTCAATTACGATCATCTCTATATTAGCGGCGGCAACGCTAAAAAAATAAAATTCAAATTGGATAAAAATATCACCCTGGCGAATAATCAGGATGGTATCAAAGGAGGTGCCCGTTTGTGGAGATGACCTGGAACAGCAAGCTGTTTTGTTAAAAAAATAAGCAACACTGTGTTTTTAGTTATTATTTCTGCTTTCCAGGCATAAACAGCATTTTTGGTTGTTATTTTGCAAGAGAAGTCGGGAGTTGTATTTGGCATCACTCCCATACCGGCTCTATGTGATATGCAAGAAAAAAAGAAAAATAGTTTTATACGAAAAGTCACCCGTTGGTCCATCAGGATTATTCTTTCTATTTTTTTACTTTTAATTCTCATTTGTTTACTTATACTGACCCCACCGGTACAAAATTTCATCAAAAAAATTGCGGTTAACTTTCTGGAAGGAAAACTCCACACCAAAGTAGCTATTAATAAAATTTATATAGGTCTGCCCAAAACGGTGAATCTAGATGGCATTTACCTACAGGATCAATCTGGTGACACATTGTTGTATGCGGGCAGTATACATGTGGATATCGGTATATTTAATTTGATTGCAGGCAAGGGACTGGATATTAAGGCTATTGATTTAAAAGATATTACTGTTACCGTTAACCGACAGTTGCCCGATACCACGTTCAACTTTCAATATATCATCGATGCATTTGCATCTGACTCACCTAAGGTGGAGAAAGATAGTAAGCCCATGGCTATCAATCTGGGAATGTTGAATCTTGAAAATATACGGGCTGTTTATAAAGATACTGTTACGGGATATGATGCTGTTCTTCATCTTAGCCATTTTACAACGGAAATGAAGACATTTGATTTAGAGGGAATGAAATTCGGAACCGGCGACACAAAGTTGAAAGGGGTGCATGCTGTTGTGAGACAAAATTATCCCCTACTAACAGTGGTGGAAGAAGAAGTATCGCCTTCATCGGAAACCGTATTGCCCGCGCTTCAGCTCGGAACTGTTGTCTTGGAAGATATTAATATCGAATACGGTTCTGCGCCGGCTGCATTGTATGGAATGGTGAAATTGGGTAATTTCACCATTAGCACAAATAAGCTGGACCTTGAGCGACAACTGATCGATATAGAATCGGTAAATCTTGACAATACAACTGCTGTCATCCGACTGGAACAATCCGAGATACCGAATGAAGCGGAAACCACCGCTAGCTCATCAAACGAAACAAAAGCAGAAACCGGCTGGAAGGTGGCGGCTTCTTCTCTGCAGCTCAATAATATTAATTTTCAATTTGATGACGATAAATCGCCGAAACAGGCCAACGGAATGGACTACATGCACCTGAAAGCAGATGCACTTTCTTTTCATGCAAAAGATATACTATATAGTATTGATAGTATTGCAGGCGTTATCACAAAAGGACAGCTTAAAGAAAAAAGTGGATTTCAACTTGATGAATTACATACAGCATTTTTATACGCCTCCAACCAGGCATACCTGAAACAGCTTTTGATAAAAACGCCCGGAACCGAAATTAAAAATTCATTGGTTGTACAATATCCGTCGATCGCTGCTCTTCAGAAAGACATCAATTTATTGCATTTTGACATCAATCTGGAAAACAGCAAGATACAACTGAAGGATATCCATACGTTTGTGCCAGACCTGGATTTGTCTTTGGGCAGCAGTACTGATGTATTAAGAATTGACAGTCGTATCAGCGGAACGGTGAATGATCTTACTATCCCTGTATTAAAATTCACGGGGCTTGGAAATACTTTTGTGGATATACATGGTTCATTAAAAGGTGTGCAAAACATCAATACTATGAACGCCAATCTCAACATCACACAGTTGTCGACCACGAGAGCAGATTTAATAAAGTTGATGCCCAGGGGAACCTTGCCAGCCAACATTACCTTGCCCGCTTCAATGAGTCTTTTTGGCCATCTGAAAGGCAATGGAGGGAAGATGAATACTTCATTGACCTTACAAACAGACCTGGGTAACGTAAATATGAAAGGATACCTGGAAGAAATGGCAGACCCTGCAAAAGCTGTGTATGATATCCTGCTGGAGACGCAAAGTATAGACCTGGGTACTATACTGCAAAACAACGACATGCTGGGTCCCGTATCGCTTACGCTTGCTGCGAAAGGGAAAGCCTACGATCTGAAACATGCCGATGCAAAGTTTTCAGGGAAGATAGTGGATGCGGTTGTTAATAACTACCGGTACAAGGACTTCACCATCGAAGGAGACATTGCGCAACAACAAGCACATATCAATGCAGCCATAGCAGATTCCAATATTCATATTACGCTAAGTGCTGCGGCTGATCTGACAAAAAATTACCCTTCCATTCAACTGGTTGCTGATATCGATAGTATTAAAGCACAGGCACTCCATTTAACAAAAGATGTATTGATTTATCGTGGAAAAGTGAGTGCTGATTTTCCATCGACGAACCCCGACAGTCTGGAGGGCAACCTTTTTATATTACAATCCTTACTGGTACACAATCAACATAAAGTACAGTTGGATTCTATTCATTTAGAAGCTGGTTACAGAGATAGCCTGCAATTTGTAGCGTTGAAGAGTGATGTGGTATCTGCATTGTTAAAGGGGAAATACAAATTAACGGAAATGGGGAATATAACTTCCCGGTTGATCAATCCCTATTTTTTCGTTGATACGGCAAAGTCAACTGGTAGCGATTTTGATTTTATACTAGAGGCCGCTATTAATAATAGCCCTGTTTTTACTGCTATCACGCCTGACCTTAATCAGCTCGACTCCGTTAAAATCGCTGGGAGATTTAGTTCCGATGACGGTTGGCATATGAATGTGGTTGCGCCCGCAATTGTATATGGCTCAACCAGTGTAGAGGGGCTTGCGATTAATGCGGAGACCGTCGATTCTGCATTAGTGTTTAATCTCGGCGCTGAGCGTGTACATGCCGGCGACTTTGTGCAGTTGTCTAAGAGTAATATCGGAGGACGCATGGCAAACAATAAAGCAGATATTGTTTTGCAGCTCAAGGACAAAGAAGAAAGAGATAAGTATTACATCAACCTGCTTATAAATAAAGAAAACAATGGCGTTTATGACATTTCTCTTGCGCCAGACAGTCTTCTGTTGCATTATCAGGTTTGGGCGGCATCGGCGGATAATAAAATAACAATTGCGCCAAATGATATTCATATCAATAATTTCGCTATCGGGAAAGACGGTCAGGCTATAAAGATAGAAAGTCAATCCATTGCCCCCAATGCACCCATTAATGTAACGTTTTCTGATTTCAGAGTATCTACGATTACTGGTTTTGTGCAGGCAGATTCTATTGGCGTGGATGGTCGTGTCAATGGTAATGTGGAATTGCGGAATATTACCTCAAGCCCGGTATTTATCGGCGATATATTGCTGAATGATTTGTCAGTTAAACAAGATACAATCGGCAATATTGCCCTGAAGGTGAATAATACAACAGCCAATATCTATCATGCGGATATAGCCATATCCGGGCAGGGAAATGATGTACAATTAGCGGGCAGTTACGAAACCACCAATAGTACTTTCGATATGAACCTGGATATTCAGGCTATTCCCCTGGCCACCGTGGAAGCCTTGACCAGCGGGGCGGTGCGAAATACTTCAGGAAATATCAACGGAAAATTTTCAATAACTGGCACCACCAAACAGCCGTCGGTGAATGGCGGGTTGAATTTTGATAAAGCAGCTTTTAACGTGAGCATGCTCAATAATTATTTCAAGATAGATCAGCAAAAGTTGCTGGTGAATGAGGAGGGTATCCGTTTCAATAATTTTCAGGTGGCAGATTCGGTTAATAACAAACTCGTTTTGGATGGAATTGCGGCAACGTCCAACTTCAGCAATTACAACCTGGATCTGACAGTTAAGGCAGATAATTTCAGAGCATTGAATAGTACAAGAAGGGACAATGATATTTTTTATGGTCAATTGTTTTTTGATTCCAATCTTAGGGTTGCTGGAACAGAAACCGCTCCGTCGGTGAAAGGGCGATTAAAAATTAATGATAAAACAGCGATGACGATTGTATTGCCGCAGGCTGAACCTGGGGTAGTGGAGCGGGAAGGGGTGGTGGTATTTGTAGACAGGAGTTTGCAAGAAAATGACTCACTTTTTATACGGTACGATTCACTCAATACTAGCCAAGTACGGGATATCAACCTCTCCGTAAATGTGGAAATTGACAAAGAGGCAGCATTTGCAGTGGTGGTGGATGAGGGGAGTGGAGACAATTTGCAGATCAAAGGTGGAGCCCAATTGAATGTAGGCATTGAACCTGGCGGAAAAATCACAATGTCCGGGGTGTATGAAATAGACAAAGGGAGTTATGATTTCAGCTTTAATTTCTTGAAGAGAGCTTTTTCTATAAAGCAGGGAAGCAAGATCACCTGGGGGAGCGAACCAACGGATGCAACGGTAGACATAACAGCCATTTATTCAGCAAGTACATCACCCCTGGACCTGGTAAAAAATCAGTTAGGAGCGGATGTTGCCGTTGAAGAGAGGAACACTTATTTGCAAAAACTTCCCTTTGATGTGCACCTGAAAATGGAGGGTGAGCTGATGCGTCCGAAAATAAGTTTCGATATTGTGTTGCCCGAAGATAAAATCTCTGGCGTTTCACCGGTCATTACCAGCACGGTGAATGCAAAGTTGGATATGATGCGGCAGGACGAAGCACAAATGAATAAACAGGTTTTCGCTTTACTATTACTAAACAGGTTTGTTGCCGAAGATCCCTTTAGCAGCAGCAGTGGCGCCATCACGGCCACACTGATGCGGCAAAGTGTAAACAAAATAATGGCCGACCAATTGAATAAGTTAGCAGCAGATCTGATTAAGGGTGTAGACCTCAATTTTGATTTAGAGTCTACGGACGATTATTCCACCGGAGAACGGCTGGATAGAACTGATCTTAATGTGGGATTATCGAAAAGGTTGTTTAATGACCGGCTGACCGTTACGGTGGGTTCTAACTTTGAGTTGGATGGTCCACAGGCAAATAACAATAGAGGCAATAATATTGCAGGCAACGTAAATATTCAATACCGTCTGTCGGAGGATGGACGGTATATGCTGAGGGGATATCGAATAAACGAGTACCAGGGCATTATTGAAGGATATGTGATTGAAACCGGTATAGGATTTACCATCACCATGGACTATAACCGCTTTAAGGAAGTGTTTCAAAAGAAAAGAGGGCAGAGAAAGGCTGCAAAAAAAAGTGAAGAAAAAAAGGAAGCGACTAAAAAAAAGGATGATTGATCTGATGTTTAAGAATTGGTGTCATATAATAATATATGTATTGATAGTTGGAAGTATTGGTTGCAGTACTACTGCCAAAATACCGCCGGGTGACGCACTGTATAAAGGAGCTTCTGTAGTGGTAAAGGATAGGGAAGTTAATAAAAAAGAACGGGGGCGAATAAAATCCGAATTGGAAACCCTGGTGAGACCTCTACCGAATAAAAAATTTTTAGGGATACCGTTTAAGTTATTAATATATAATATGGCGGGAAATCCGAAAAGGGAGACCTCTTTCGCCGGCAAAATGAAATACAAATGGGGAGAACCCCCTGTTTTACTCAGCGCTGTTAATCTAGAGTATAACAACAGGGTGATGCAAAGTAACCTGGAAAATCAGGGGTATTTTAACAGCGTCGTAACAGGGGATACAATTGTAAGCAGAAAGAAAGCCAAAGCGGTGTATGCAGTAAATACCAGCAACCGGTATGCTATAGACAAAGTAGTATTGGAAACGGATTCTTCCGGATTGTATCGGGATATCACAGCTTCGTTTGATAAAACATTGCTCCAAAAGGGTCAGTATTTCAACCTGGCTACCATCAAGCTGGAGCGGGAAAGGATAGATGCTTTTTTGAAAGAACAGGGCTACTATTACTTCGATCCGGACTACCTGATTATTGAAGCTGATAGTACAATCGGGGGCAATAAAGTGAATTTGTATGTAAAGGTAAAGCCGGAAACGCCTGCCACAGCAAAGCAGGTGTATTGGATTGATAATATTTATCTCTATCCTGGCTATCGCCTGGCGGCTACAAACAATGATACCACCAGGCGCAATGCAGTATTTTACAATGGGTACTATGTAATAGATCCACGCAATACCTATAAGCCTAAAATGTTTCAGCAGGCTGTACGTTTTGCACCTTCAGATATCTACAGCCGGCAATACCATATGCAGAGTATAAACAGGCTGGTAAACCTGGGCGTATTCAAGTTTGTAAGAAATAATTTTGAACCTAAATTGGTAAATGATACAGCAAAGCTGGATGTAATTTACTATCTCACTTCCCTTCCTAAAAAATCTATTCGGTTTGATATTAATGCCAATACAAAATCAAATAACTTAACAGGGTCTGCACTTACAGTCGGCTGGCGTCACCGTAATACCTTTAGAGGAGGAGAACTGCTTAATATTAATGCCACCGGTGGATTTGAAGTGCAGTTTAGCGGTCAGTTGAAGGGATTTAACACATATCGGGGCGGTTTAGAGTCCCGGTTGACTTTTCCCCGATTCATTATTCCGTTCGTAAATATGAATACCCGAAGTGGGTTTATTCCTAAAACAAATGTACTGTTGGCATATGATATACTGGCAAAGGAACAGTTGTACACCATCAATTCTTTTCGGGCAGGGTACGGGTATGCCTGGAAAGAAACTGTAACAAAAGAACATGAATTTAATCCGGTAGCCATCAATTTTGTGCAACCCAGAACAATCAGTAAGTTGTATGCAGATAGTATTTTAACCAATCCGACTTTGGGTAAGGTAGTCGAAAGACAATTTATTATCGGATCCAATTATAACTACAACTATAACCAGACAGCCGGCAGAACTTCGCTCAGCGGCATTTACTTTAATGGCAACCTTGACTTCTCCGGAAATATTGCAGGTTTGCTTACCAGCGCCCGCAATCCCAATGATCCTAAAACGATATTGGGGGCTGTGTTTGCACAATACGTAAGAGTGGAAACCGATATTCGACACTATTCCAGGCTTTCTCCCAAAACTACCTGGGCAAATCGTGTTATAGCAGGTGTGGGACTTCCCTATGGTAACTCCCGTGAACTTCCTTTTATAAAACAGTTTTTTTCCGGCGGTACCAATAGTATCCGGGCTTTTAGAAGCAGAGCGTTGGGACCGGGCACCTATTTTGAGGAAGCAAATAATCGGATTTTACCAGATCAATCGGGCGATATAAAACTGGAATTCAATTCGGAGCTAAGGGCAAAGTTGTTCAGCATCGTACATGGTGCTTTATTTGTGGACGCCGGCAACATATGGTTGTATCATGAAAACAGTAACAAAATTGGTGGTGCTTTTACAAAAGACTTTCTCAAAGAATTGGCGGTAGGGGTGGGTGCCGGTCTTCGGTTCGATATATCCTTTTTAGTGTTACGTTTCGATTTTGCATTTCCGGTGCGCAAACCCTGGCTGCCGGAAAATGAACGATGGGTATTCGACGAGATTAATCTGGGTAGCGGTCAATGGCGCAGCCAGAATATTGTCTTCAACATCGGCATAGGCTACCCGTTCTAAGAATAGCGCTGCATGTTTCATGAATTTTGTTAACACCTCTCCTGTTGTTGGCGTTGGCTCCTTTGCTTTGCTATATCTGAAGTTACATCGAACGCAGATATTTATGAGACTTTACGAAGAGTATTACTATTCCAAATAGATCAGATTTACTTTATCTTCGAAAATGACAATGGTTTCATCTGAATATTCTCTACTTTCTCCACGATCGGAGTCTCTTTTTCAGAAGCTTCTTTTACTTTTATCCATTCAGGATCTTTACGGAAGTTATCCCAGGAAGCAGCCCCTTTTTCAGGCGATTCATGTGCAACCAGGTAAACGAGTTTCGACTGACTATTATCTGGCTCAATAGTCGTCCAGTAAGCAATGTTGGTCATGCCGTGTTTTGAAAAAAGCGCCAGGGTATGATTTTGAAAACGACTGATTAGTTTGCCTAGTTGTCCCGGGTGGCAATAGTATGTTCTTAAGTCGAACACGCGATCCGTTTTTGTTCGGGATGCTTGTATTACCGGTGATATTGTAGGGGCGTCCATAAAAATAGACGTGACTTTCTGGACGATAGCTCCCTTTTTCTCTGAGTCTTTTTTTACTTTTTGCCAGCCTTTGTCTGCGCTAAAGGCTTTCCAGGAAGCATCCCGGGCAGCTTTGTCGGGATATGATAATACGTAATACAAAGCATTTTCTTTATTGTCTATCGGCAACCAATAACCGACATTTTCCATTCCATGTTTCTCAAACAAAGTTGTTGTGTGATTGGTAAATCTTTCTACCAGCGCATCCAGTTTGCCGGGATGACAATAGTAGATTCTCATTTCGTAGTAACGTGTGTCTTTTTGTGCCATAACAAAATTTGCAGACAATATAATTGCGGATAAGGTCAATAATTTTTTAATGAACATGGAATGTATAATTAAAATGATCAAGATTTAAATTCCCAAACCAAGGCGCTGGCTCCCAAAATGGCTGCATCTGCTTCTTTCAGTTCGCTAAAAATCAGTTTCACTTTATCCTGAAAAATTGAAAGCAGGTTTTTCTCCATGTGTTCCTTTGTAGGTTTCATTATAAGGTCACCTGCCTTGGTCATACCGCCAAACAAAATAATAGCTTCCGGTGAAGAGAACATAACAAAATTGGCCAGTGCCAATCCGAGTATTTCGCCCGTATATTGGTATACATCCTTGGCAATTTCATCTCCCTGCATGGCACATTCATATACTATTCTGGAGTCTATTTCCTCCATGGGATAATTTCTTAGCAGACTGTCTTTGTCAGGATTGTCGTTCAGAAATTCCCGGGCAGTGTTTGCTACACCCGTAGCCGACGCATAACTCTCCAGCGAACCATACATATTAGTACCAGGGTGCAACCTGCCATTGGGTATTATAGTAATATGGCCTAACTCACCTGCAAAGCCATCATGCCCGTAAATTAGTTGTCCGTTGGCAACAATACCGCTTCCCACACCTGTTCCCAACGTAATCATGATAAAGTCTTTCATTCCTTTAGCAGCCCCATACATCATTTCACCTACTGCCGCCGCATTGGCATCGTTGGTAAGTGCCGCAGGCACTCCAAATTTTTCAGTAATCATTTTTGCCAGGGGGATGATTCCCTTCCATATCAGGTTAGGTGCATAGTCGATGGTGCCCGTGTAATAATTCCCATTGGGAGCCCCAATCCCTATTCCCTTTATGGCACTGATGCCACCTACCTGGTCGATTGCGGGTTCAAGTGCCTGGTATAATTCCTCAATATAATCTGTTACGTCTTCGTTTTTTCTACTGGATATAGCACCACGGTACAATGTGGTCCCTCTGTGATCTACAATGCCGAATACTGTATTAGTTCCTCCTATATCGATGCCAATTGCATACTGCTGCTTCATAAAAGTTTTATGTTACTGTTGTATTTGTTTTCAATTAGTGACCACCCCCTTCAACATGGCTATAATCAATGCCCTGCTCTTTTAAAACGGATTTTACCCTTACGGCATAAAATGCAATATACGCAAAACATAGTACTGCCACCCAATATGAGCTGTGAATTCCGATAGACGGAAGGTCCGCAAGTTTGCCTTGCAGGGGGGGGATAATGGCACCGCCAAGAATCATCATTATAAGAAAGGCTGAGCCTTGTGCTGTGTACTTTCCTAAACCGGCAATGGCAAGGGAAAAGATGCTGGGCCACATGATGGAGCAAAAAAGTCCCCCGCTCAGGAATGCATATATAGCTGTTTGACCGGTAGTAAACAGCCCTATCAGCATGGCTATAATACCCATTGAGCCGAAGATCATCAGTGTCTCTACCGGTTTTTCTTTACCTAAAAAGAAGCCACCGATTTGAAAGAGGATTACACCGGCGTAAGCGTACAATGGTGTGAAGTCGTTGCCGGCTACGAGGTTAGCCGCAATGACTACGCCGAATGCAATGTAGGGAACAATAATAAAAAGTAAGGTTCGAACAGAACGGGACGGGTTAAACACGGTAATGGCACCAGCCCATCTGCCCACCATCATACTGCCCCAATAAACGGATATATAAGGAGCTATCTGTGTTTCGCTATAGCCACCGAAATCGGGTAAAGTCAGAAGTTCTCCCAGGTTACTCTGGATGGTAACTTCCACGCCTACATACATAAATATGGCGAGCATACCCAATATCAACTGGGGATACTTCATGGCACCCCAGCCGTTTCCGTTTTTTTGAGCACTGGCACTGGCACCAAAAAAGCTGGCAATCATAACGACAAGTCCGGCCACCAACAACCACATGTTGCGCAAGCTTACAGCAGCCGGTAATTTTTCGTTGTCGCCAAGACCCCGGTAGCTCGCAAAAATAAATCCGAAAACGACCAGCATCACCAGGGTAATAAATATGAGCAGCCACATAGCTTTGGGAGCTGCTTCAAAACTGCCCTCTTCTTTTACATTGGGTAATTTTTTGCTGAAATGAAACATAACCGCAGAAGCGATAAACAAGATACCCACTACGATATACAAGGAGTTCATGGAAGTGATGGTAGCATTATTAATATCTGTATCACTGGCGGATGCTTTGCCAAAAAGTGCCAGGGCCATAATAATGGGACCGATTGTAGTACCGAAAGAATTGACCCCCCCCGTCAGGTTTAGCCGATGAGTGCCTGTTGAAGGATCACCAAGGGCAATGGCAAAAGGATTAGCAGAAGTTTGTTGTAACGAAAAGCCTAGCCCCACAATAAATAAAGAAACCAGTATACCGGCGAAACCGCCGAAATTGAAAGATAGCAACATTAATAAGGCGCCCACAGCACTAATAATCAGCCCATACACGATACCTGTTTTCATGCCCCAATGGTTCATGATATCTTTGTTTTTTATTGCAGACGCAACAAACAAAGCCAAAGCCCCGATATAATAAGCTCCATAAAAAGCAAAGTCAATTAACTGGCTCTGAAACTGATCAAGCTGAAAGTAATGTTTACAAAAAGGAATGAAAATTCCATTGCCGGCAGCAATAAATCCCCAAAAGAAAAAAACAATAACAAGGATGCTGAGGGCACCGGTATTGGTGGGTTTTCGGGTTGGCAGTGTCAGGATATCTGCTTGATTGTTAGTAGACATACAGTTAGAAGATTATTAATGATTGGAGGGTGAAATTAAAGCATAACAATCGTTTGCGACAAAAAAATTGTAAATGATGAACCTTTTACCGGATTTCTTTGTTAAGTTCGGGAAATTTTACAATCGCATGAGCACAGGACTTCAAACGAAACCCCAAAACAGCTTAACTCCTATTATTGTTATTGGTTCTCTCTTTTTTATTTTCGGATTTGTTACATGGTTAAATGCATTGCTGATTCCTTATTTGCAGATTGCTTGTGAGTTATCTGAGTTTCAGGCATATTTTGTGACTACTGCGTTTTATATAGCTTACCTGGTAATGGCTCCGGTATCCACCAGGGTTTTAAATAAGTTTGGTTTTAAGAAGGGGATGTCTGTGGGGCTGGTAGTAATGGCAGTAGGTGCTTTGCTTTTTATTCCCGCTGCTTACACCCGTACTTATGCTATTTTTCTTATTGGTTTGTTTATTATTGGTGCAGGATTGGCAATATTGCAAACTGCTTCCAATCCGTATATTACCATTATTGGACCGGTGGAAACCGCTGCCCGTCGTATCAGTATTATGGGGATCTGTAATAAAATGGCTGGTGCATTGGCCCCTATAATTATGGGATACTTCCTTAACCTCAATGAGGCAGACAAAATCACTCAAAAAATAAGTACTTTAAGTATAGATGAGAAAGAAGCCGCGCTGAGTCAACTGGCTTTGCAGGTAGTGAACCCTTATATAGGTATTGTAGTGGTGTTGTTGATTCTCGCCTACGGGCTGTCAAAAACCAGCCTGCCGGAAGTTAATACGGATGAAGAAAAAGTGGTTGCAGACGGTAGCTCTGAAAAGAAAAGTGCCTGGGCATTTCCGCATGTGGTATTGGGCTTTATCACGTTGTTCCTGTATGTAGGTGTAGAAGTAATTGCCGGTGATACTATCATTTCTTATGGTAAATCTATTGGAGTGCCACTTTCCGAAGCAAAATTTTTCACCGGGTTTACGATGATTGCTATGGTGGTAGGGTATATCATTGGTATCATAACTATTCCTAAGATTATGACACAGGAAACAGCCCTGAAATTATTTTCATCACTGGGTATCTTATTTACATTCGGTATTGTTTTCACCAGTGGTATGACTTCTTTGTATTGTGTTGCTTTGCTCGGACTGGCTAATTCACTCATCTGGCCTGCTATATGGCCTTTAACCCTGAAGGGAGTTGGGAAATTTACAGGAGCTGTGTCCGGTATTTTAGTAATGGGTATTGCCGGCGGGGCTGTGTTGCCTCCGCTCTACGGAAAACTGTCTCAGTTTATTGGTGCGCATCAGGCATATTGGATCGCCTTGCCCTGCTACCTGTTTATATTATACTATGCAATTGCTGGTCATAAAGTTGGTAAAAAAGCGTAAGAAATTTGCTCTGTTTCTAATGATGTCCTGGCTTTCAACCAGGACATTTTTTATGCTCAGTTTTTAATGTCTTTGAACAACATAAGAATCCGAAATCGCAGACTTCGGATAGCGTTTGAATAAGGTTTCACAATTGTTTCTAATAAAAGCTGAAACTGTCTCCGTCGAACAGTCCCTTGTCGCTTAGCTTTATATGTGGAATAACCAGCAATGCCATAAATGACAAGGTCATATAGGGAGAAGCCAGTTTTGATCCTAACGCCTTTGCTGCCTTATCTATTTCGCTGTATTGCTTTGCAACCGCATATCCATCCCCGTGGCTCATGATACCGCCAACCGGAAGCGGGACAATCATATCTTTCCCGGAAGCATGAAGACTTACGCCACCTTTGTGCCGGATGATGTTATTGACGGCTTCGCAGATGCTTTGGTCGTCTACCCCCACTGCTACTATATTGTGACTGTCATGGGCAACCGAAGAGGCAATAGCGCCGGATTGTAAACCAAAATTTTTGATGAACGCAGTTGCTATTGGGGCATTTTTATAACGGTTGACAACAACGATTTTTAAAATATCATTTGACAGATCGAAATTGCCGTTCCAGGCGGCCGGTATATGTTTTACTGTGATGAGTTGTCCGTCCAGTGCTTCTATTACAGGTTGTGTTTGATTTTTGGCAGTAGTTACAGAAAAATCAACAACAGTTTTTTGATTACAGGAGAAATGGTTAACCGGAACATTTTGTTGTACGGACGGTATTAGAGAATGTCCGTTTTCAGCAACAAGTTGTCCTTTAATATAGGTGGCGGCAACCTCAAATGTTTCGAGACTTTTGAGCAAAACGAAATCCGCGCTATCGTCTTTTGTAAGTAAGCCGGTATCCAATTTATAATGCAAAACAGGGTTAATACAGGCTGCCTGCAATACTTTGAATACATCGATGCCTTTGGCAACTGCCCGGGCGCAGAGTTCGTTGATATGGCCTTTTACGAGGCTATCGGGATGTTTGTCATCGCTGCAGAACATAATGTGCTTCGGATAATCCTGCAGTAAGGGCACTAGCGCTTCAAAATTCTTGGCTGCACTGCCTTCCCTAATCAGTATTTTCATGCCGAGTTGTAATTTTTCCTCGGCTTCGTCCCGGGTAAAACACTCATGGTCCGTGGAAATGCCGGCAGCGATATAACGTGCTGCTTTTTCGCCCCTCAATCCGGGAGCATGTCCATCCACCGGCTTACCGTATTTTTGGGCAATAGCGATTTTTGCCAATACTTCCGGATCCGAAGTCAATACTCCGGGAAAGTTCATCATTTCGCTCAGGTATTTTACATCCTTTCTTTGCAACAGTGCATCGATATCTTCTACGCCAATGGTGGCACCGGCTGTTTCGAAAACGGTAGCAGGTACACAACTGGGGGCGCCGAAATAGAAATGGAAGGGGACTTTTTTGCCGTCCTCTATCATATATTCAATCCCTTCCATGCCGCAGACATTGGCTATTTCGTGGGGATCACTTACGGTGGCTACCGTGCCGTGTACTACTGCCAGTCTTGCAAACTCAGAAGGGATGAGCATAGAACTTTCTATGTGTACGTGCGAGTCGATAAAGCCAGGTATGATATAAGGCAATGAATCTTCGGAACTTATTCTTTCGATAGATTGGATAGTTCCATCCTTTATTTCTATCCGTACAGCATATATCTTTTCTATCACAATGTCTACTAATCTACCTTCAATATACTTGCTCATAATCAGGTGTCTATATTAAATGCGGACAAGGTAATGGATAAATGGTATATCCAAAACAGTAGAATTGCACTATTTTTGGTGCGTATTAACGTACACATATCAGAACGTATTAGAATTATATCTAAGGCAAACAAAAAGAGACAATTTTATGCGGGTTGGATGTGATATTTAAGCATCAAAAAACATATACATGAAAAAATTGAAATTTGCCTTGCTGACCGTAATCGTTGCAATGTCTGTAAATATTGGACAGGCACAAACTGCTGAAAGCGTTATCCAGAAAGCTATAGAAGCATTGGGAGGAGAGAAGAAACTGGCCACGCTTAAAGATACTTATATTGAAATGAGTATGGAGATAATGGGGATGCAAATGGGGTCTAAAACATGGGTGATTTATAATACTGCCATGCGCCAGGAAATTGATATTCAGGGACAAAAAATTATCACTTATATCGATAAAGAAAAAGGCTGGAACGTGAATCCTATGATGGGATCAACAACTCCTCAACCATTGCCGGAAGAAGCTATTAAAGGAGCAGCGGCCAGTTTCTCACCAGCTCGTGAGCTATCTGCATATAAGGAGCAGGGCTTCAAAGCTACCTTAAATGGAACCGAAGAGGTAAATGGCGCCAAAGCGTATAAATTAACGCTTGAAAAAGATGGTACTTCCAGCCAGGTATTTATCGATCAGGCTACCAACTATATTGTGCGGTCCGTAATCAAATCCAACGTACAGGGACAGGAGATTGAAGCTGTGACCTCGATGAGTGACTACAAGAAGACTCCGGAAGGCTTTGTATTTCCGTACACTACGGTTATTTCCAATCCTATGATGGGAGAAATCAAAGCGACCGTTACTAAATTGGACGTAAACAAAAATGTAAGTTTGACTGATCTGCAAAAAACAGAATAGGCTTTAACATTTAAGCTACAAATACAGGAACACTTCAGCGATGAGGTGTTTTGTTTTTATGGTCTATCTTTATTTCTTCAGTAAATAATTAATGTATGCCTGCTATAGCGTTATTGGGGACTGGTAAAATGGGGTTAGGTATTGGTTTGAGCATTCTTCGGGCAAACCATCGGTTGACGGTTTGGAACAGAAGCATTGAAAAAGCAACTGAGCTTATTGACGCAGGAGC
The DNA here is from genome assembly GCA_964604365.1 of uncultured Terrimonas sp. Classification (GTDB taxonomy): domain Bacteria; phylum Bacteroidota; class Bacteroidia; order Chitinophagales; family Chitinophagaceae; genus Agriterribacter. Next base: position 74,767 of record CAZRYS010000020.1, on the reverse strand, counting down.
CATTTTTGCGAAGAGTCCGGCATTGGCCGTAAAAGATGCCGATTTTGTAATTGCTATGTTGGCGGATGATACCGCTTCGGAATCTGTTTGGTTAGGACACAATGGTGCTTTGAGTAATATGAGGGAGGGTGCCTTTTTGATTGAGTGCTCTACACTTTCGTTGCCATACGTATATAAGTTGGCAGCGTTTGCTCATCAGAAAAAAATACATTACATAGATTGTCCGGTTACGGGTATTCCTGCTGCCGCGGCAAAAGGTGAGTTAACGCTACTGATAGGTGCTGCCCCTGATGATCTGGCAAAGGTGGAGCCTGTGTTGCAACTCTTTTCCAAATCAATCCGTTACTTTGGGGTAGTAGGTAAAGGCACCTGCTATAAATTAATTATTAACCTGATGGGAGCTGTACAGATTGCTGCCTTAGCAGAAGGGATAGCATTGGCAGAGAAATTAGGTTTGGATCGTGAAGTGGTGGCGGCTTCTATAGAGACAAGCGCAGCCGCAAGTCCGCAAGTTGTAAGATATGCCCGCAAAATGGCGGAGAGGAATTTTGCACAGGATCCGTCATTTACAGTGGCGTTGCGCGAAAAAGATGCCCGCTATGCTCTTTCGCTGGCTGCCCGGGCTGGTTTTAATCCCAAATTAGGCTGCGTGGCAAAAGAATGGTTTACAGATGCCATACTTAATTACGCAGATAAAGACGAAGCCACTGTAATTGAAATGATGCATTGATAGCTGAGGTGCGCCGCCATCTTAACTATTTTTTGTATAAACAGCTATTTACTATCTGAATAAAAGCATATAGCCATGGAGATTATCTGGTTTAAAGAAGATTTCTCAATAGAGAAATTACAAAGAATGAGTGCAGGTACAATGAGTGATTTTTTAGGCATTCGTTTTACAGAAGTAGGCAATGATTTTATCAAAGCCACGATGCCTGTAGACGAACGGACCAGGCAACCGTTCGGACTGTTGCATGGTGGGGCTTCTGTAGTGTTGGCTGAAACCCTTGGCAGTGTTGCCTCTGCGTTGGTGCTGAATATGGATCGATCCATTTGTGTGGGGTTGGAGATTAATGCCAATCATATCAGGAGCGTACAATCGGGTATGGTAACAGGAACGGTTACGCCTATTCACCTGGGCTCTACAACACATGTGTGGGATATTCGTATACACGATGAAGATAATAAACTGGTTTGTATCAGTCGATTGACGGTGGCGGTGCTCACCAGGAAAAAAAATTAAGATGCCTGGTTTTCTCCATAGTTGTTTTTTTGAACAAAAATGGAGTTGATTGATATGCTAATCAATCAACTCCATATAAGCAAATTACCCGTCGGATTTTGGTTCTTTTGCAGGTAGAGCTTTTTATTAAAAAAAGCTAGTAACCTGGATTTTGTACCAGCTCAGGATTTTGGGCCAGAATCGGTTGCGGAATAGGATTTAAATACATTCTCTGACGAAATACATGCGGGTGATTTAGGGGCACTACTTCGTACTTCCACACCCCGCTGTTATTTGCGGGTGATGTGTTGGTGATTTTCATCGCATGTTTGTCAACGTTCATTACTGTCTCAGCGGTTTTCCATCGGATGATGTCATAAAAACGTTTGTTTTCAAAGCACAGCTCAACTCTTCTTTCCTGCCATATAGCATCTCTCATTTGATTTTTACTCAAACCGGGCGTTAAATCGGGCAATCCGGCTCTTTGCCTTACCTCGTTGATCGCTGCATATACCGAAGCGTCAGGTCCTTCGGCTTCATTTTGTGCTTCGGCATAACCAAGAAGCACTTCGGCATAACGGTAGAATATGAAATTTGCTCCGCTGATGGCGCCACCACCAGGACGTACTAACGGATTCAATCTTTTTTTGAAATAATACCCTGTATTACCGACATCATCATTTCCGAAATCAATTTCATTCTTGGAAGGATTAACCAGGTCTATCCTTGTATAAATGGTGTCCTCGCTTGGCATCCAATCCATTTTATAGGGAGTTCCATCATATACTATCCAGTCATAAAAACGTTTTTCGCGGCCCACATATGGATTTTGAGGGTTGTATCCGGAAGATGGATCTGTAATGGGCAACCCGTTTTCCATAAAAAATTGATCAACGAGTTCTTGCGTCGGGTTATAGTTGCCCCATGTGTAGTATGCCCCTAATACCCACACTGGTCCTCCAAATTGTTCAAAGGTTGAGCCGATGATATTTGCCACATATTGCCTGTCCCAAATTACTTCAACATTGTATTCATTTGCTTCGTACCATAAGCTGCCAGGATCCGGAAACAGGGAATAGGTAGTGCTGTATTCGTCGATGAATCTTTTAAATGTTGCGGCGGCGGTTTTCCACCTGTCGGCGTTAAAATTGTTAAATCCTGCTACACTATGTGGATCTGGTCCTGCCGCCGGTTCTGGCGCATTAAAGGCCGGGCTGGCTGCATATAACTCCAGCCATCCTTTCAGCATCAAAGCGGCGCCTAAAGTGGCTCTTCCGGCATTGGACTCTCCATTATTATATTTTACAGCCAGGTGCCCGTTGTTGACTACTGTATCTAAAGAGGATGTCATAAAATTGAGCGTTTCTTCAAAAGTTGACCTGGCTTTATACAGATCATCCCCCTCTCTCGTTTGTGGTGATGTTATGAGTGGAACACCACCTATATGTTGCCATAAAAGGGAGTAGTAATAAGCTCTCAAAAATCGGGCTTCGTCCAGGCGCCGGTTAAACCAGGATTCGGAAAAGTTTTGCTTATGTTCATTTATGGACTGAATAAAAGTGTTGCATTTCCGAATGGTGGCGTAACAAGCTGGCCAATTATGTCTGTTAAGATCTGCCGGCCCTACAGCACTTCCCCAAATAGAATAATTAGTTGATGCCGGATCGATATTTCCCTGTTTAAAATTCCAGGAACCATAATAAAACCCTGCATCGTTGTCGTCAGTAAAGTTGTCCAGATTTTCGGCATCATTATAGAGAAGTGGAAGGTTGTTATAGATTTCGTTAAGAAACAAATCTGCGTTATCGTCGTTTGCCCATTGCGTTTCTTCTGTTAGCCTCGACTTTTCAAGATTGTCGAGTGATTTATCACAAGAACTGAATATGAAACCGAAAGCTATATAGAAAGCAAAAATTTTTATATTGAGTATTCTCATTGTATAAATTTTGAAGTGTTAGAAGGAGGCGCTAATACCAAATGTGTATACTTTTTGGGTTGGATAAGATACTTCAGTTGTGATGCCCACTTCAGGGTCCATGAACTTGAGGTTGCTGAATGTAAATACATTCTGCCCCGAAAAATATACCCGCAAATTTGACATACGAAGCTTCCTGCTAATGTTATCCGGAATGGTATAACTCAGCACGGCTGTTTTTAAGCGCAGATAATTAGTATTGACGATCCAGAAATCTGAAGCCTGATTATTATTGCTATAGGGAGACTGGGTAGCTCTCGGGTATCTCGCATTTTGGGTTTCTGCTGTCCAGCGATTATCAAAATACTCGTAGCTGGAATTACTGTTGTTGTTGTTGAAAGGGATAGTATTAAATCCCCGAACATCGAAACTGGAAAGCGCGGCTCCCTGAAAGAATAATTCCAGGTCAAACCCTTTCCAACCTCCATTTGCTGAAAAGCCATAGGTGATAGCAGGGTAATTCGGATATCCTATTTCAGTTTCATCATAGGAATCTATTTTGCCATCAGGAACGCCGTTAGGTCCACTAAGGTCGGCATATTTAATATCTCCCGGATGCAGCGTTCCGAATTGAGCTACCTCATAGCCATCGTCGGCATTAATTATGCCATCTCCATTTTTATCATCTGCTGTGGTGAATAATCCAAGGGACTGATAGCCGAATAATGCATTCAGTCTCCTGCCAGTTCTGCTACGTTTAGGGTCGTTACGGGTAACTTCGGTTTCGAATACCTGTATCATTTTGTTTTTTGCATAACTGAAGTTGCCGGTTACGCCTATACGGACCTGATTTTGGAATTGGTGCTGCGTGCCGGCGGTAATCTCAAAGCCTTTGTTGTGCATAATACCCGCATTTTCATCGGATAACGACAATCCGTATTCTTGTGGGACGGTTATAGCAGGAGGTAACAACATTCCTGTACGTTTTTCAGAAAAATAATCTGCTTCCAGTTTCAACAGGCCATTCCATAGCGTAGCTTCAAAGCCAATATTTGATTTGGAAGATACTTCCCAGGTTATGAAAGGGTTGGGCTCTCTGTCCAGGTTTGAACGTTGAACGATAGTAGAATTTCCGAAGGCGTATGCATTTCCATAAAGCGTGTAGCCACTAAGATACTGAAATGCAGTACCTGCAAGATTGCCTGATTTTCCCCAGGAACCTCTTAATTTAAGGTAATCTATGGTCTTGATACCCTCAAAGAATTTTTCATTCGATAGTACCCATCCTGCAGAAAATGCAGGAAAGTATCCCCACCTTCCTCCGGGTGCGAAGTAGTAGTGCCCATCATATCTGCCCGATGCCTCCAAGAAGTACCGGTTGTCAAAACCATAACTGACGCGGTACACATACCCCACCTGGCTACCAGTGGAAGAGGTACCACTGTTGTCGAAATCAGGTTTATTGGAACTGCCCATGTTTAACTCGTCGATATCGGCGGCGAAATTATTTCTTCGGGCGCCAAACTGCATTTGTTTGTTATTACGCATTTCGGCTACTAACAAGCCACTGATATCGTGTTTACCAACTTTGCGATTGTAATTAACAAAGCCCTGGTAGGTGAAATTGGTGTTTTGAAAATAATCTTGCGCTAACCATGTAAACGTCGCGGCACCACCTTCCTGTGTAGATATCTGGCGGGTATACGTATATGGTGTTGTAGACAGGTCTTGCGAGTAATAATAGAACGGACGATGCCATCCTTTTCGGGTATAACTACTTGGGTCGAAACTAAAAGCTCCTTTGATACTAAGTCCTTCAACAAAGGGGAGTTTTTGTTCGATGGAAACGGTGCTTAAAAAATTGTTGTTCAACTGCCGCGTGTATCCGCCGCCGTTTAATACGCCGACCGGAGCATTCCCTGCAAACTCTCCCCAAAGACCATTTGAGTAGTAAAGATTGGCAATGGGAATAAATTTGTATGTGCTTCTAAATAATTGATTTGTATTGGAGGCCGTATCCAGGCCTTTGGTGGTTTGCACGGCTCCGTTGATACTAAACAGGACCGTGGTGGTAGGCGTTGCCGTTACTTCCAAATTAAGGTTGTAGGTAAAACGTTCATAGCCTAGTGGATCAAACATTCCCTTTTGGTTAAAATATCCAAGACCGCCGAAATATTTTAGATTTTTGGTTCCGCCAGACAGTTGTACGGAGGCCTGCTGCATAGGCGCGTTATATTTTACAACATCTTTTACTGCGTTGCTGATCGGATACCTGTCCGGGTCTTCTGCATTTAGTGTTTTGTAATTTTCTATGAGATCATTCGCGAAGGGAAACTGAGTACTCCCGGGATTTTCATTGAGGTAAGCTTCGTTTCGCAAACGCATATAATCCTGGGCGTCCAGTACCTTGGGAATATAAGTAGGGGTCTGGTTGCCATAGTAGGCGTTAAATGTAAGCGTAGGAGAGCCGGTTTGTCCCCTTTTAGTCGTAATGAGTAAAACGCCATTTGCACCGCCGAGACCGAATGAAGCCACTGCTGCTGCATCTTTTAGCACAGTAACGGAAGCAATCGCTTGTGGGTCTATTTCATTAATATTATTACGTATAACACCATCCACAACAATTAAAGGAGCGCTATTGCCCGTGGTTGCAATACCACGAATGTTGATGTCTGGATTGTCACGGCCGGGTTGTCCACCATTGGAACGCATGCTTATACCTGTTACCCTGCCCGCTAAAGAATTCGATATATTCGCTACAGGTGCCTGTGCCAGTTCTTCCCCTTTTATGGAGGATACCGCCGACGTGGACGAAGCTCTTTTCTGTGTGCCATAGGCAATAACAATGACATCTTCCATCGCCGTTGCGGATGGACTTAACTGGATAGTCATTTCTTGTGCTGAAATGGGCACTTCCTTTGTATTGAACCCAATAAAACTAACAATGAGTGTGCTATTGAGATTATTTACCGTTATACTGAAGCTACCGTCGGCGGCTGTAGACGTAATATTGCTGGTGCCTTTTTCGGTAATGGTCGTGCCGCCAAGCGCATCTCCTGCATCGCTAAGCACCTTTCCGGTGATTTTTACAGTTGATTGTGCTGACGCAAGAAATGAAAAAATAGTAAAAGAGATAATCATCAACCAGCGATACACTATGGATGATGATAAACGATTTGAATACTTTGCGTAGATAAGAATGGAATTCATACGAGCAATAGTTTTTGGTTTGGAATAATAGTTTAATGGAGTGTGTTTAATAATAGTTAACACACTAAGGGTTTTTTTCTTTCATACAACATGATTTTGTTTATATAAAATGAATATAACTTCTCTCGGGAATAGGTGAAATAGCGTATTTAAATACGTTGATTTGTCTATTATTAATATCAATAGGGAAGGACGATAGCGAATATATTACATCCCGTCAGAAAGGATGTTTAATCTTAGTCGGTGAATAATTTTGAACACTTTTTTATGCCTTCAATGCTGAGATTTTCTTCAAAAATTCGTCTCTTCTTCGGAAAGAAACTTCTATTTCATCTCCATTGGACAGCTGTACAGCACCCTTGTTTCTGTTGTAGTTTTTAATGTAGTTAAGATTGGCAAGGTGGGAATTGTGGAGTCTGAAAAAGTCAAAGTCCTCGAGCATTTTCTCGAATTCTTTGAGACTTTTGGCTACTGTAATGGGAGGGCTGTTGGTGATGTGGATAGTAGTGTAGTTTATTTTAGATTCGCAACGAATGATGTCTTTTACATCAACAATATGGTAGCCGTTTGCATCTGGGATGCAGATTTTCTGTTTCTCTTTTTGATAGAGATTTTTTAACAGGGTTTCTATTTTTTTATAGTTGTTTGCATTGTTTCGTGCGGAAAGAATACGGGAAACAGCTGTTTGTAATGCTGGCGCATCCACCGGTTTTAGTAAATAATCAATGGCGCTAAATTTAAAAGCTTGTATTGCATACTTTTCGTAAGCCGTTACAAAAATTATATCCATATTTCCGGTATCCGATTCTTTCAACAGTTCAAAACTTGTCCTGTTGCCTACCTGTATGTCCATGAAAGCAAGTTCTGGCTTATATTTTATTATTGCACGCTTGGTTTCTTCCAAAGTTGTGCATTGAGCAACAATATTGATGATATCGGGAAAAAGATCGAGAAGCATGCGGGTTAATATTTCCATGCTATGTTGTTCGTCTTCAACTATAATGCAGTTGATCATCTTAATAAATTAATTCAAGTGGCAAATTGATTTCTACTCTGGTGCCTATAGGCAATGGACTCAGTTTCACTGAAGCATTGGTGTTATGCAATTTATTTAATAATTCGATGCGGGTATGGGTAACATTAATACCTGATGTTTTTCTTTTAGGTTTGTTGTCTCCATTTTTAATACCCAATCCATCGTCTTCAATCAGGCAGCAAAGCATATCTTTATTTTTACTGATTTGTACGGAAATTACACCTCTTTTTTCACCCGGCGCTATTCCATGCCAGATACTGTTTTCCACAAAGGGTTGTAGTATTAATGGTGGCACCAGCGTGTTCTCTTTATCGATATTATTGTCTACTTTAATATTGCATTCGAATTTGTTGTTGAGTCTGAATGCTTCCAATTGTACATACAGGTTTAGGGCATTCAAATCCTCAGAGAGCGGTACTTTTTTCTGGTCAGCGTTTTCGAAAACCTGGCGCATGAGAGAAGCGAATTTTACAAGATACTCGTCGGCGAGTTGATAGTTGTTGTTTGAGGCATAATGACGTATAGAGTTAAGTGAGTTGAAAACAAAATGAGGATTCATTTGAGATCGAAAAGCTTTCATTTCTGCATCGAGGATTTGCTCGTTGAGTTCAGCTTCTTTACGAAGACTGTCTGCGTCCTTTTTTCTTTTATAAAAAGCAAGTCCTGATATAATCGAGCAAATCACAACGATAGACGAAATGGTTACTGCATTGCGTACTGTTTTATGCCTTTTAATTTCCGCAGCGGCTATAGCCATTAGTTTATCATTCTCCGTTTTCTCCTGAAAGGCTTTCATCTCAAACGCATATGCGGTCTCCCGTTTGGCCAACGCTATCCGCTTTTCATCGTTCATCACGCTGTCCCGCAGTAAGAGGTGCTGCTTAAGCGCACTCAATGCTTTAATCGGTTCACCTTGTGCTTCGTATACCTCGCTTATGCTCTTCAAATTTTCGCTTTGCTGATCCAATGCACCGATCTCTTTGGTTATAGATAATGCCTGTTTCAGATAATCCATGGCAATTTGATATCTTTTGTTGACACCAATGTTTTGGTGAGCAAAAAATGAAGGTGGGGCGCTTTGATAAGTGTCTCCTAGTTTTGAAAGTATCACACTCAGATTGTGTTTATCTCCTACTGTTTCATATGTTTTTCTTGCCTGCGATAAATTGTCTAATCCTGCTTTATAATCGCCAAGCAATATATATGCAGAGCCCAGGTTACTTAGGTCAGCGGCTATTCGTCGAGGGTTGCCAGATTGTTTATTTATCGAAAGTGCTTTCAAAAGGTATTCGACAGACTTCTCCGGCTGCGATAATTTTTCATGTACAATGGCAATATTACCATACGTAGCTGCTAACCCCCGTTGATTCTGGATGGCATCGTATACTGCTATTGCTTTATGTTGGTATGATAGGGCGCTATCAAGCTGATCCAGGTTTTTATAAATAATACCAATATTATTAAGCGTATTTGCTAATCCACTTCCATAGATATCTGCATCTCCAATTTTCTGATAAATAGCAAGGGATTGAAGGTAGTAGTCGAGTGCTGCCATGTAGTCTGATAAATACTGATAATCTACACCAATATTGACCATTGTAACGGCAATCGCTAAACTGTCTTTTTTTTCAGTAAAAATATCAAGTGCTTTTTTATGATAATTAATGGCATGATAATAGTCCGCTTTATTAAAATAAAGTAAGCCAACATTGTTGTACATACGGCCCATGCCGGTTTGATTGCCTATACTTTCGTGTATGGACAGGGCATTTAAGTACATTTCTCTGGCAAGACTATCGCTACCCTTTGCCCAATAGTTTGTGCCCTTGTTGGCGTAGGCTGCAGCTATAAGTATAGGTATTTTTATTTTTTGGGCAAGCTTTATAGATTGATCGGCGATCGCAAGTCCCTTGTCCGGATCTATTGTATGGTAGGCGTAGACTATTTCGTTTAGGATCAACACCCTCATGCTGTCTTGTCCGGAATGATTATCTAACACCCGAAGAAGCGAATCCAATTGTTTTTGCTGCGAAAAAGAATTGAAATTCAACGAAATGAAAAGTAATAGTAAAGAGTTGAAGCGCATAAAGACATTCTGAAACATGAATGAAATAGGAAAGATAATATTAATATTTTATTGAATAACATACTTACAAATAATAAATAGAGCGTCACGTAAAATAAATGGATTAAAAACGAAAGTTCGCTATATCCTACATTCGACCAACGATCGATATCTACCTATTCAAGTCCTCAGAAACCCTTTTTGAACCTTATACGTTTTTCCGTCAGCCATTTGCTTTTGGTAATACGTTATATGTCATTCTTTAATCACTAATTAGAAGAATATGAAACATTTATTTTCTTTCTTGTTCATTTTGTTATGCTTTTCCGTTTCCGCCCAGCAGTCAGAAATACTCACGAACGAATCGATAATTGAGCTGGTAGGAGGGGGGATCAGTAAAAAATTAATTCTCGCAAAAATTGAAAAGTCGCCTTGCAATTTTTCAACGGATACGAAATCGTTGGTGGCATTGAAAAAGGCGAAAGTTGATGAAGGAATCATAAACTCGATGATGGATAAAATGGCATCCCAGCAGGTTAGACAAACATCTGCTGCGTCCAAGGCAAGTAATGCTGCCAATTCGGATGCTGTTTCGAAATCTGCATCACCTTCTGCGTCTAGAGCCATCTCCATGTTGAAACAGGAGGGAAGTGGTATATACTACTATCAATCCGCAGAGTCCAAAGTGTACGAATTGGAATCTACCGTGTTTTCGCAGGCAAAAAATAACACTTTTGCCACGGCAATTAGCTATGGCTTTGCTAAATCGAGTAAAGTAATGTCAGTGAGCGGTAGCGAAGCGAATGTTCAGTTCACAACAGGTACACCTACTTTTTACTTTTATTTCGATCCGGAAAACAAAAGCCTGAACGAACAAGCTCCCACCTGGTTTGCCAATGTTGCCAGCCCTAATGAGTTTTTGCTAATAAAATTTGAGAATAAGAAAGTGAAAAACTCAAGAGCTGTAGTAACGGCTTCGGCTAACGCATATGAAGACGCCCAGGGAATAGACGATAAATTCAAAACCTCTTTCAAGTTTAAAAGATTAGAGAAAGGGGTCTACGAATTGTATTTCGAGAATCCGCTTCCGCCGGGCGAATATGGATTTATGTATGCGGGGGCTACTGCTACGCAGGGCGGCAGCAGTCCACGTGTGTATGATTTTGGTATCAAATAATAAACCGTTCGATACTTGTCAGATAAGCCCAAAAGCTTTACCCCTTTATATCAACCCTCACATTAAATCAACAAAATTAAACAGGATGAAAAAGAAATTTTTATTGATTCTTACAACATTGATTATTTCGGTGGCTTCTATTGCGCAGGACGGCGATTATAAAAATGCCATCGGACTTCGTGGTGGAGGTGGTTACTATGATTTGATCTCTGCTTCCTATAAGACTTTTCTTACGAGTTCCGGTGCTTTAGAACTCAATCTTGGGTTTCGACCATATACTTATAGTTACCTTTCTTCCTACAATTGGTTCAATCTCTCATTGTCAGCCTCTTATCAACATCATTTTCCTATTGGTGCTGTGGAAGGATTAAGATGGTTTGTTGGTGGCGGCGCCACGGCTTATAATACTTTTTCAAAGTTTGAAGATTACAAAGGTTTTGGATTAGGTGTTTTTCCAACAGGTGGCGTAGATTATAAATTTGGCAATATACCACTGAATGTTAGTGCAGATCTGAGACCCACTATATCAATCATAAAGCCCTATGCCTTTTATAGTAGCTTTTATGCGGGCAATGTGGGTGCTTCTATACGGTATACTTTCTAAACCGCCCGATGACAATTATCTTTCTTCCAGGATTGTCGGATGAAATCGGGGAGGACTGTTTGGATTATGCTTGCTGTTGCAGTGTTTTAGTTCCAGGCACGTAGAAGATCGGCTGGGCGGTGAAAGCTTCGGTATCGATCGACAGCCTTGGCGGGGAACTTATACTTTTAAGTTGCATGGTGTGAATCGTAGCGCTCCACAAAACAAGGTATTTCACTCTTCGTTGATCGTACGGATCAAGGTGGAAGCATCAGCAGCTCCGACGGGAATAATTATAGCTTGGATGCTGCCAAAGTTCTCTGTTCTAATCTGGAATTGGGAAATAATAGAATGTTGTAGTTGCTTTCAGGTAGCAGCGATACTCAATACCTTTGCGGTGGACTATTAAAATTGCATTTAATCATTTTCTTCACCCGGTTGCTCTTTGCTAAGCGGGTGAAGTTTTTTAATCACTTATAAAATCGCCTTCGTAAGTGAAGGTCCGGTTTTCCGAAGAAAGATAATATAGCCACAAAGATTCTTCTTCTGTTGTTCGTTTACCTGCACAGGTTTTACCAAATGGTATTCGGAGGCTTTAGGTTTGTAACCGTAGCGGATAATATGTTGATCGGGTTCGTTATCTTTTTTTCGCTGGTATACCACCTGCTGTTCCTGGTAGTCATACATTTTTACTTCACAGATATTTGACCTGGCATCTCCGATAAATACAATTTCGTAAGGTTCACCTTGTTTCATAGGCATTAATATAGGCAATTCATATTCGCTGTCCATAGAAACCGATGCTTCTCTTAAAACGGTAAAACCCTCTTTGGTATAATATTGTTTGATACTGTCAGCCTGTCGTAAAATGCTACCAATCGAGCAGGGGTCTATCGTTTTGGTTTGTGCAACCATTTGAAAAGGAAGCAGAAGGATAATTAAATATAAAACATACGTACCTGCATTTTTCATGGTACTTTATTTTCTTGGGTTACGGAATTGTGTTACCCAACTAAAACGAAAAATGCGATACAATTATTTCCTGTGGAAAAAAATGGCGTCGGCTTGCTGCAGAGGGGTTAATACCAGATCATTGATGCATACATGATCGGGAAGCGTTGTCGTATAATAGATTACCTCGGCAACATCTTTGCCAGTTAGTGGCGTCAGTCCATTATAAGTTTCAGCCGCTTTTTTGATATCCCCATGAAAACGAACGGTAGAAAATTCGGTGTCGGCTGCACCAGGATGAATAGCCGTTACTTTGATACCATGTTGAAGCAGATCAATACGCATACTTTTACTGATGGCTTCTACGGCAAATTTCGTTCCGCAGTATACATTACCTTTCTCATATACTTCTTTTCCGGCCACCGATCCTATATTGATGATGTGTCCCCTGTTCTTCGCTGTCATCAATGGTATAATTGCCTTTGAAACATATAGCACCCCCTTTATATTGGTGTCGATCATCGTGTCCCAATCATCCAGGTTGGCTTCGTCAAAGAAGCTTCTGCCCAATGCAAGGCCCGCATTGTTGATCAGTATATCTATAGTTTTCCATTCATCAGGCAATCCGGAAATAATTTCAAAAACTTCCTGCCGGTTTTGCACATCAAATTTTAGTGGTAATGCTTTGATCTTATAGCTTTCCTGCAGCTTTTTTGCTAAATTGAGCAGGCGGTCTTCGCGCCTCCCTGTTATAATCACATTATGTCCTTCCATTGCAAACTTCTCAGCCGTTGCCTGCCCAAATCCGGAGGTAGCTCCCGTGATGAATACATTTTTTGCCATATGTTAATTTGCATCAAAGCTAAGCCGCGAATTATAATTTAGCAAACATCAATTACGGAGAACGTTGTTGCTGCCAATACACTACCGTATAAGTATAAACGTACCTTTTTTGGATATCTGGTTGCCTAAATAGTCTATACCACTCACCATCCATATGTAAGTATCTCCCGCCTGGTCCATGCCATTAAATTTGCCATCCCAGGATTTTCTAGGATCGGTGGTTTGAAAAAGTAGTTGCCCCCACCGGTTAAATATTTTCAAATAGTCAAATATTTTGACACCAACAGGGATGGCCCTGAAACCGTCGTTAAGTCCGTCGCCATTAGGAGTGAATCCTGTAGCCATAAAAATGTCTGGAGAAGTGCGGAATATTTTTATGGCGATGGTGTCATATGCAAAACAGCCTTCGGGTGTTGTTACCTTTACGGAATATATTGCCAGTTCTCCTACATCACCTTCAAATACGGCTATGGGATTAGCAATACTGGTGTCACTCAGGTAACTGCCCGGATTCCACGTGTAAAATTCGGCACCACTGGCCTGTAACTGCAGGGGTTGCCCCAATACTGCTACGGTATCGTTTCCTGCGAAAGCGGGCACGGGTGGAACAACACTGACTTCTACATTTTTGACGGTCGGTTTCGGACATCCCAATACATCTGTTACACTTACGGAATATACAGTGGTGTTGCCGGGAGATACGATTGGATTATTGATCCGATTGTTGTTGACAGCAATTGTAGGTGTCCAGTTGTAAAAGGCGCCCCCCTCTGCAAACAACTGAACGCTTTCACCGTAACAAATAGCCGTATCATTTGAGATGCGGACATCGGGGTAGGGAACCGTTCTGACGGTTAACTGATCTCTGGCATTACACTTGCCGATATGGGCCGTTACTTCGTAGGTAGTATGTTCTGCAGTCGGTACAACCACGGGGTATTTGGTATTGGGATTGAGTATGGTGCCAGCAGGTTGCCATTCATAACGTAAGCCGTTGCTTTCGGGTATCAGTACTGCTGAGTCTGTTAAACACATGGTAAAGTCGACACCTGCTTCCAACGATACAAAGTTTACCACGTTCACCCTGATTGTATCACTGGTGGTGCACCCGGGAACTGTAGTTAAACTAACGGAATAAGTAGTGGTGTTTTGCGGACTTACCTGTACGGTTGGACCGGTAAGACTGCTAATATTATAAGATGGAGACCATTCATAGGTGCCGGGCGGGCCAGAAGCGGTGATGGAGATAGTATCAATATTACACATCAGTGTGTCTTTGGGCAAACTAAACTGCGGTTTGTCCCGCACAATTAATTCCTGATTGATGGTTGCCATACAGCCCTTACTGGAGCCTACCGTCAGCGATACATTATATGTACCTGAAGTGTTGTAAGTGTAAGGGGCGTTTCTGTTGTTGGATACATCATCCGACACATTGGGTACGCCAAAATCCCACTGCCAGTAATTCACCACTCCATATCTCGTGGTTGTTTGATCAGTAAAGTTATAGGCTACATCTTTACAACCTTCCCGATAAGAGAAGCGGGGATTGAAACCGGGGTAGACTTTCACGAGCGTATTGGCTGTATCGGAACATTCCTCAAATCTGTTGGTAATTAATCGCGCCCTGTAGGTGCCTGTATCCGGGTAGGTAAAGGAAGGGCTGGCTTCTTCTGAGGTAGTACCCGCCGGATCACCAAATTCCCAATAGTAGGATTTAATGAGTGGACTATTACTTCTGTTTACAAATTTCATCTTCAGGCTATCACAGTTGATATATTCTGGCTCCAGCGATGCCTCCGCAATGGTGCAGGATGTTATTTTTATTTGAATATCTTTTCGATGGACGTTGATTATTTTTCCATTTCTATGTTCGCTAACGCAGGCGGTAATTACGTATATGCCTGCCCGCGGTGCTATACCAGATAGGATACCGGTTCTTGGATCGATTCTTACGGTACTACCCAGTGGAAAACTGGCATTTTGAGTGAAACCGTAAGGTACGGAGGAGTAAGGAGGCGGGCTGGCCTGACCCGGCTGCGGATCCCGCATAGAGCCACCGGAGTATGCCTGACAGAGGCTATAGGATAAGGAGTCTCCGTCAATATCCGTAGCACTAAAGTCATACATGAAGAAATTATTTTCACAAACTACTACGGTGTCCTTTGTTGAGAATTTGGCGCTGCTATTGGTGGGTGCCGTGGCATCGATGGTTCTGCCGGGAATATTTGCTGTATAGGTAGCACCTACCTGTCCCGAACCCTGGATGTTGGTCATGTTTTCGATGCGGCAACATCGCTGGTACGAAACCACATAACCATAGTCTGTAATGGGTAGTTCGATGGTGAATGTATATATACCCAATTCGTAACAAACTACAGGCGGATTATCTATACATTTGCCCGGATCCCGAAGATTCAGATTGTTTTTACCAGACATCGTTACACTACGTGTGGTCACATGGTTGGTGCCACCGGAAGCAGTATAGGAATATATACTAATGGCAGCGGAGGGGTCCAGTTGAGCCCCCGTAGAGTAACAATCCCGATACAATTTTAGCGTGATTCTATACGTTATATTGTTGCCCGAGGTACTTACGTACTCATACATCATTTCGCCGCCCGTTATATGTCTTGCTTGCGCGCAGACACAAATTGACAGACACAAAAGAAGCGTCAGATATTTTGAATTAGCAGCCATCTAAATAGTTAAGATAGTCCTCAAGGGATCTGGTTACCTGGCTTTTCGCTTCCCACATACCCATATGGGCAACACCCGGAAGTATTTTAATGAGGGAAATAGAGGGAATATGGCATTGTTTGAGGCTGTCTTGTAAATATACACTTTTATCCTCCTCGCCGATAATAAATAATACAGGTTTCCGATAATTTCTTATCATTTCGCAACTGTCTGGCCGTTCGATCATGGCCTTATAGTATTGTATAAGAGTGTCGGCTGTGAATTGCCATGATTTTTGTACCAGTTTTTCAATTACCTCCGGATGACTAACGGCAAAATCTGATGCAAACAGGTTAGGAATGGATTGCTTTAGAAATTGATGAGCACCCAATCGTTGAATAAAGCTGATTCCTTTTTTTCTCATCCCTTTCCTTTCTTCACTGTCTGCAAAAATACTGGAGTGTACAAAACCAACGCCGTGGGTATACTCTTTGTACAAACGGAGAAAAGCCAGTGCAATATAACCACCCATGCTATGTCCTATCAATGTAACGGGGGCGAGTTTTTCAGTTAATAAAATTTGATAAAGTGTTTCTGCATATCTGTCCAGAAAAGAGATTCCGGAAATTTTCATATAGTCTGAATGACCGCTACCCGGTATATCCGGTATGATTAGGCGAAATTTATTTTGTAGGGCAGCTATCTGATTCTCCCAAATAGTACCATCCTCCCCAAAACCATGAATTAGCATGACTGCAGGCTCGTTGTTATTCGAAATATAATAGTTGATACGACTGCCATCGTACACAATGGATTTCTGCTTCATAATCTAACTTTGAAATGTTATTGACAAGTTCCGGAATTTTCTTGTTTAAATTAAGTTCTGTGTGATAAATAGCCTTTTTTGCCAATAAAGCTTGAGCTAAGCCGAAAGCACTGCCGCAGCAATTCCGCAAATTGATTTAATTAGCAATGCTCCATCAATAACAATAAGATAATATAAAATTTTTTTACGTTGTTGCATACTGAATGCAATGTATAGCAGAAGCAAAAAAGGGAGGGCATTTAAGAGGATACGGAGGAATCCAAATTGATTGTAAAAGGCAAACAACAGAAAGGATAGAAAACCTGCTATTAACAGTGGGATAATAATCAGAAATATTGTTTTTCGAAGACCTGCCTGCACAACAAATGTTTTTATTTCTCTATTGGAATCGTCGGCGTAATCCTTGATATCGAAGATGATTGCATTGACAGTACAGAACATCCAATTTTTGAGAAACAACCAATACATAAAATTTTCCGGAATAGTTGTTGTCTTGTTTTCCAATAGCAATAGCGAAACGGGTAACAATCCCACAGCGCCAGCCCATACATAACCAATTAAAAAAGGTTTTAACCAGCCAATATTACGCAATTGAGGTGCCCGACTCCATAATCCATAGTACATAATTGCGGCGCCTGGGATTGATAATAGTGCCAGCCATTGCCCAAAGGAAAGTATAGAAAAATTTTGGATATAAAGCAGTTGCCATCCGATACCGCCAACACAAAGGGCAGACAACAGTAACTGACTTCGTTGGATATACAGCTTATGCCTTATGTACCAGTTTGTTCGTGGATTTGTGGCTACAATAGTGGAAGAAGGAATATAAGCCAATGTATAAAATACAACTGTGGCGGAAAACAATATCAGGTAGAAGGTGAAATTATTAAAGGGTAGTCCAAGTTGGAAAACCGTTTCAAAAGAAAGGGCAACGGCCAGCAGACCGATAAAATAATTGGAGAAGAACAGGAATGGAATCAACCTGGATTTCAAAATTGTTTATTTCTAATTGTAGGAAGACAGGACTCCAGCTGGGGTCGTTTATTTTAAAATAACGGTGCCGTAGTTTTTTATAAGTTCTACTTCCATTTGTTTCAGCCGCTGATGCGTTTGCATCAAAATCACTTGTTCATCTATCGAGGTGGATTTGCTGAGATCTTTCTGGTTTTCATCAATCAACCTTTTGATTTTTCTTATTTTAAGGTAATTGAGTGATGAAAATACTTCTTCTTTGTACAATTCTTCCCTGGTAGGTAGTGGTCCATCGTAGTGTTCCTTCCAATTCGCGCTTAATTCATAACGGGTATCCATTAGACCTACCACCAGCTTGCTCAATTCTATATCTTCGTTGTACAAAAAAGTTTTGGGTGTAATTTCTTTGCCTTCCTGTTCCCAAAGTTTATACGTCTCCACCAGGGCCAGCATTTGTTTGTTGTCAATCAACTCAGCCAGCTCTTCAAATTCGCTGAAAATATATTCACTTACTTTTTGATTTTCCTCCCACTGATAATTTCCGAACTCGAGTAAGGCACGAACAACATTTCGTTCTACCTGTTCATCTTTATTCAGCAGCCCGATGGTATCGTTGTCG
Organism: uncultured Terrimonas sp.; assembly: GCA_964604365.1. Lineage (GTDB taxonomy): Bacteria > Bacteroidota > Bacteroidia > Chitinophagales > Chitinophagaceae > Agriterribacter. The sequence continues at coordinate 56,669 of CAZRYS010000020.1, read as the reverse complement.
TCTTCAATAATATCAGGTGGGGGTATTTCATTGGCTACATTGGCTGCCTTTGTCTCCAGCTTTGTGATGCGCTCCCGGATGAATTTATTAACAAGGGTATTTAAACCTGCCTCATCTACATTGAGCAATGCAGCACATTGGCGAATATAGTCCTGTTGCCGGGTGAAATCTTCTGTTTTGTTGAGTTTGGAAATGGTTTCGGCAATTCGATTAACGGCCGCTGCTTTTTTGTGTGTATCGTCGCCGGCATCTGACAGGGATACCTGAAGCTGGAACAAAACAAAATCTTTCTTGTTCTCGGTAATAAAACTCCGGAAACTTTCTGCTCCTACCTTTCGTACATAGCTATCAGGATCTTCTTTGTCCGGAATTAACACCAATTGTACATTCAGCCCTTCTTCCAGTGCCAGGTCCAATCCCCGGATAGCTGCTTTTACTCCCGCGGCATCTCCGTCATATATAATTACCAGGTTGCGCGTATATTTTTTTACCAATCGCAGTTGGTCAGGCGTTAGAGAAGTGCCTCCGCTGGCAACTACATTTTCAACACCGGCCTGGTGAAGTGATATGACGTCTGTGTAACCTTCAACCAATAAACATTCATCGGCTTTGTCTATGGCATGACGGGCAAAATAGGAACCGTACAATATTTTGCTCTTGATATATATATCGTTCTCAGGCGTATTGATGTATTTGGGTGCCCTATCGCTTTTACCAATAATACGGGCTCCGAAGCCGGTTACCTTGCCGGTTTGGTTGTGAACCGGAAAGATGATTCTTCCCCGGTAGTTATCAACCAGTTGTTCGTTTCTTTCTACTACCAGACCACTTTGTACCAGGTATTCCCTATTATATTGGGCTGCAATGGCAGCACGTGCAAAATCATCCTTTTCCTGGCTGCAATAGCCCAACTGGAATTTCTCGATCACAGCATCCGTAAACCCTCTTTCTTTGAGATAGGATAAGGCAACGTCCTGTCCCTCCTCCGTTTTCAGCAGGGCATCCGTAAAAAAATGTTGGGCAAATCCATTGATGATGTAAAGACTGTCAGCCTTTTGCTGTGCTTCTTTTACGGAAGGGTCAACTGCGGTCTCTTCAATTTCAACGTTATAACGTCCGGCCAGCCATCGAAGCGCTTCCACATAACTGTATTTCTCATGCTCCATCAAAAAGCTGATACTGTTGCCACTGCGTCCACAACCGAAACATTTATATATTTCTTTGGCGGGTGAAACAGTAAATGAGGGCGTTCTTTCGTTATGGAAAGGACAGAGCCCCAGGTAGTTGGCACCTCTTTTTTTCAGTTTAACGAAGCTACCAACGATGTCGATGACATCAATTCTGGAAAGTATCTGTTGTATGGTATGCTGAGAAATCAAGGAAACAATTGAATTAAATGTCACAAGTTAATACACATCAGAATATTAATACATTTTTTTATTAGCCGATGGTTGTTAACAATTTAACAAACGCTTCTTCGTTATTACCACTGTTGTCTATATCCTCGAATAACTAGAATAATTTCCTATGAAGAAATTTATACGGTTACAAGTACTGTTTTTACTAATATGTGCTAACCTTTTCGCCGGTGAGGGCGATAAAAATCTGGCTCCTATGGCCAGTTTTATAGTTTCGACTACCGAAGGCTGTGCGCCTTTGGCGGTGACATTTACAAGTACTTCTACCAGTAGTCTCAGTGATCCTATCGTTAGCTACGAATGGGATTTTGGGGATGGTATACCTGTAACCACCGACGACCCTATGATAACCCACACGTTTACGTCAGCCGGACCTCCTGATAACCATACCTGGAATGTTCGGCTTACCGTAAGAACTGCAGGGGGTGCCACAGACACACACCTTGAAGAGGACTTGATATATGTCAATGCACCCAATCTTGGACCGGATATAGAGGTTTGTGAGGATGTTCTTGCAAATTATATAGCGTTAGAAGCACGTGTACCTGGTGGTAGCTGGACATATACCTGGAGTGATCCTTTTGCCAACGGTTTTGCTATGTATAATACGGATCAACCCGGAGAATACTGGGTTGAAGTTGCAATGTTGGATGGTACTTGCAGTCTTAGGGATACAGTTGTAATAACCAGAAGTCCTACATTAAATCTGAATTTTTCGAATTATGAAATTTTAAATTGTGGAGGACAGGTACAAATACAGTTTGATGATATATCAACAGAGGCATCCTGTGGTACACCTCCCTCTGGCTACTTTTTTGAGGTAGATAATGGAGACGGAATTCCTGTAGCTTTCTTTAGTAATTTTACCTTAACATATGATACGGAGGGGGCCCGCGATGTGAAAATAACGGCCTATCACCCATCGTATGGTACAGTGTTAGGAGAGACAACTATTCCAATAAATGTGATTTTTGCCAACAGCGACCCGGTGGTGCCGCCGGTACTTGGACCGGATAAAAATATTTGCGCAGGCGGCAGTGTAACACTGGATGCCGGCTACGAACCCGGTGTAATTTATAGCTGGTCTCCTGCTACAGGGCTCAGCAACCCTAATATTTATAATCCTATTGCCTCACCTGGCGCTACGCAATTATATACAGTTACAAAAACCAAATGTGGAGTTTCTGAAACCGGCTCAGTTACCGTGAATGTTGAAGCATCTTTCACTGTAGATTTGGGACCTGATGCAACCATGTGCCGTGCGGGTGGTTTGGTTACACTGTCAGTAGATGGTGCCGGCGCCACTTCCATTGAATGGGGAAAAGAAGAGGATCCTTTCTTCGGTTCCAGTGTTCAACCCAATGCAGCTATAGTTACGCCGATAACGCCAGGCACCTATTGGGTAGCAGTAACGCGCGGTGGATGTACCGTCAGGGATACGATTGTGATTTCGCCCAGAATAGGGATAAACGTTTCGTTTAGTGCAACGCAGCAATCTTTCTGTCTTCCATTCAGGGTTCAGTTTAGCTCCGCTGGCACTTCGATAGACTGTGGTGTCAGAAACAAATTTACCTGGGATTTTGGGGATGGAAATATTGTTTCGTATTCGGCCCCCATCTCGTCGTCACAACGCAATCCGATACATAACTATTTGAGTACGGGTACCTTTAATGTAACGCTAACGGTACATAACGATCTTGGTGATTCTAGTTCTTACAGTATGGGAGTTGAGGTGATAGGTTCAGGTGTGCTAGTTAATCTGGGAAATGATACTGCCATATGTCAGGGTGCCACGCTGGTGGTGGATGCTGGTTTTCATGCTGGTGCTACCTATTTATGGAGTAATAGTGAAACTACACAATCGATCAACGTAACAAGTCCTGGCCAATATTGGGTAGATGTAACCAGTGGTGGGTGTTCAACACGCGATACAATTGAAGTAACAACGTTTTCCGCCTTCTCGGTTGATCTTGGTCCGGACATTGCAATATGTTCGGGAACCAATGCCGTGCTGGATGCAGGTGTTCTTTCCGGTGCTACCTACTTGTGGAGCAATAATGAAACTACGCAAACGATCAACGTAACAAGTCCTGGTCAATACTGGGTAGAAGTAACCAATGGTGGTTGTTCTGCACGCGATACTGTCAATGTAACTGCATCTCCCGCTTTCACGGTGGATTTGGGACCTGATGCGACCATGTGCCGTACGGGTGGTTTGGTTATATTGTCAGTAGATGATGCCGGCGCCACTTCCATTGAATGGGGAAAAGAAGAGGATCCTTTCTTCGGTTCCAGTGTTCAACCCAATGCAGCTATAGTTACGCCGATAACGCCAGGCACCTATTGGGTAGCAGTAACGCGCGGTGGATGTACCGTCAGGGATACGATTGTGATTTCGCCCAGAATAGGGATAAACGTTTCGTTTAGTGCAACGCAGCAATCTTTCTGTCTTCCATTCAGGGTTCAGTTTAGCTCCGCTGGCACTTCGATAGACTGTGGTGTCAGAAACAAATTTACCTGGGATTTTGGGGATGGAAATATTGTTTCGTATTCGGCCCCCATCTCGTCGTCACAACGCAATCCGATACATAACTATTTGAGTACGGGTACCTTTAATGTAACGCTAACGGTACATAACGATCTTGGTGATTCAAGTTCTTACAGTATGGAAGTTCCGGTGACAGGTTCGGGTGCTCTGGTTAATCTGGGCAATGATACTACCATATGCCAGGGTAATACATTAGTACTGGATGCAGGTGCTTTCCCCGGCGCTACTTACGATTGGGGTGGTGGTAACACCGGACAGACCCTGAATGTAACTGCTGCCGGCTTGTATAAAGTATTGGTTACAGTAGGGGGATGTACCACTGTGGATAGTATACAGGTGGATGTGATCAGTAATCTTAATATAGATTTGGGCAATGATACTACTGTATGCGTTGGCAGTACCGTATTACTCGATGCTGGTTACCCCGGCGCTACTTATCTCTGGAGCACAGGTGATGGCAGTCGAACGATATCTCCTGTGGTCACGGAAAGTACAACTTATACTGTGGCGGTGAGTAGAGATGGATGCGTCGGTAATGGGCAAAGACGAGTAAATGTGACCAACAGCATACCGGTGACATTAGGACCCGATGCTACAATATGTGCCGGATCGAATCTGACACTGGACGCGGGCTACCCCGGCGCCACTTATCTGTGGGATAATAATGAGACCTCACAAACCCGCACGGTAACTACAGCCGGCGAATACACTGTCACTGTAACCAATGGCGGTTGTTCCGGAACAGCTTCTGTCAACATAGACGTAATACAAGTGCCTACTGCTGTAAACTTGGGTAGTGATGCCACCATTTGCTTTGGAAATGCGCTGACATTGGATGCCGGTAATCCTGGTGCCAGCTACGTTTGGAGTACAGGAGCTACAACGCAAACAATAGTTGTGTCAACAAGTGGTACTTATGCGGTAGATGTAACTGCTTGTGGCGTTACTGTATCTGACGAAATCACCGTTGTTGCGAGCAGCGCACCCGCGCCATCTATTACATTATCGGGCAATCAACTGATAGCGACGGATGCAGATTCTTATCAGTGGTATAAAGGAGGGGAATTGATTCCTGGCGCGACTGGCAAAAAACTGAAAACCAGAGGTTATGGCACATATAAAGTTGTAGTGGGCAGCGGAACCTGCCAGGGAGAGGCTTCTTACTTCTATGTGCCGTCTGGTGAAATTTACCTGGGTGACATAAAAGTGAAAGTAACACCGAACCCAAGTTTTGGTCAACCGAAACTGGTACTGTCTAAACTGCCGTCTAAACCAATTCAGTTGAGCATTTTTGACAGGAGCGGTCGCAAAATATTGCTGACACATATATCGAATACAGTCAACGAAATAAACCTTACAGGTTTTACAAAAGGAGAATACTTTGCAGAACTGGTATTGGATGACAAGCGGGTGATAGTATTGATAGTAACACAATAGACAACTTGCCATAAAAAAGAGAGAAGTCAATTTGGCTTCTCTCTTTTTTTTATTTCTGATTTTTTATTTTGGAATTCAACGACCAAATCAGCAATCAATCAATCAGCAATGATGTTTACTGTTGTCCTACAAAGAAAAGTGCATTAACGAAAAACAGTTTTCCGTTTTGCCAGAAGTTTCTGAACAGCACATTGTCTGCAAGGTATACGATATTACCCCGTCCAATGTCCTGCACGCCGAAAATCATTCCGTCATTTAGTTTTCGCTTCAGTTTTGCGCCAACAAAACCTGACACCAGGTGGTTCTTTTTAATGACACCAACATTCCAACCCTTATCAATAAATTCGTAAAAATTATCATCCATTTTTAATGTAAAATAGATGGTGTCTGCATATCCAAAAGAAAGGGGATGGGTAATATCCAACTGTACTTTATATACAGAGCCCGGGGTGTTATCCGAAATGCGGTCTCTTTCCTGGTTTTCATAGATCTTAAGTGCCGCATAGGTATCACTTTTATGGGTGGAATCATCCTCTTTTTTAAATTTCAGATTGCCCGCAGACTTTGCGAGTTCGGCTACGGCGCCCTCCAGCGCAATTAATTTCCCACCTTGCGAAATCCAGTTGTTTATGGATTCCCATTGTTTTTTGTCTTGCAAAAAAGGATAGATGCCGCCTGGCATTATTAACACATCTAGTTCGTTCCAGTTAATCCGGCCAATATCATCATTGTTGATAAGGACTATTGGATAGTCGAGCTCCTGTTCCATAAAATGCCACACTTCCCCGGCGGCATAGGAATACACCCCAGAGCCAGTAAGCAAAGCAATACGCGGCGTTTTCAAATAAGCCACATTGCGACTACCGAAATCATACCCTTTGTCTACGAATCCGGTACTAACAGGGAATATTTTTATATTTTCTGCATTGCTGATATCGGTGGTAAGTTTCCACAGTTCGGCATTGTCAAAACCATTATTGCTGGTCTTTAATACCAATATGGCCCCTCTTTTAAATGAAAGCCCGTTTACTTCAAAGTCCTTTTTTGCAAACCGAAGTTTTACTTTTTTCTGCATTAACCGACTGGCAATTCTCGCACTTTTTATACCCTCCCAGGGTATAATGTATCCATAGGTATCGGATATTACATTTTGGGTAGCCTCCGTTTTATAAGCAGTCAGATTTCCCACTTTGTCCTTAGAGGCATAGGCGGTAAGGCCATAGGCGTAGGGTAATGCCCAGGCGGTTATATCATATGTAGCGGTGTCAACCAATTTAGGTTGAGGATCAAATAGCACGGATATCAGTGTAGATTTAGGTTGTAGTGCGCTTATTACAATATCCTTATTGGCAATGCTAAACGTTTCCTCTTTGCCAGTTGTATAGTTGAAGCCTTTTCCGCTACCGCTGCCGGCATGATATTCTATGTTGTTTTTGTCCAGTAATTCTAACAGGAATTGTATGTTTTGTTCCTGCAAGGGATTGTGTTTAATTACATAGGTTTTGTAAACTCCCGTACCCTTAGCTACGGCGTTATTGTAAAAGTTTTGGAATTCCTTCACCAGTTTAGGCGCATTCTGTGAAGATATTTCAATGGTACTGATGCCACTGGTATAGTGGTGTATCAGCCGATCGTGAAGGGTGAGGGTATCGCCTTCTTTTTTTAAAACACCGAGCCCTGCTGATCCGCCTCCTGCTTGTTCATAAGTCATGCCGATCGCTCCGCTATAGATCGGATAAGTATCTCCATAGGAGGGATAGTACAAATCAAATATTTCCTTCGTAAAATACAACCATCCTTTTTCATCAAAGTATTTGGCATTGTTTTTTCCGATGGTTTGCTGAAAGCTTCGTTGCCACGGCGTTATTATTTCGTGATAGGGCTGAGCAGCCGGCGCAAAATAATAGGGATTGTTTATTCCCTGTTCGTGATAGTCAACATGGATATGGGGATACCATTGCTGATAAAGTTTTAACCGATGACGGCTTTCAACTTGTGTTTGCCAGGCCCAGTCGCGGTTTAAATCAAAATTATAATGGTTGGTGCGTCCCCCCGGCCATGGCTCCCGGTGTTCCCTGGCAATGAGTTGCGGAGTATATTGTTTGCCCACAATGCTGTTAAACCAGTTTACATACCTGTCCCGTCCATCGGGGTTCATACATGGGTCAATTACGACGACTGTATTTTTCAACCATTCTTTTGTCTTATTGTTTGCCGGATTTACGAGTTCGTATATAGTCAGCATCGCGGCTTCTGAAGAGGATGTTTCGTTTCCATGCACATTATAACTTAACCACACAATCACTGGTGCCGTTGTATCTGCAGCCATCCTGTCTTTTGCAATGTTGGCAAGCCGAAGGTTGTTCATTCTTATCTTTTCCAGGTTATTGATATTTTCCTGGCTGGATATAAACGTGGTGATTAATGGCCGACCTTCATTGGTTTCTCCATACGGAATCAATTGTACAAGAGGTGAGCTGGCGGCTACGTGTTGAAAATAATCTATGATTTTATGATGTGGTGTATACTGCTTTCCCAGAGGGTATCCCAGAAATACTTCCGGTGATTGTAGCTGAGCAAAACAAAGAGAATAGGAGAATAGCAAAATAATACTGCAATAAACAGCTCTTTTCATGATAGTTTTGATTAGAAAGGCAATTTAATGGAAAATAATACAGAGCCCGGACTTTGGTTGGAGAAATTCTGACAAAAGGAGTAAACGCTTACAGAATCAATAGTTTTGTATATTTGTTTGAATGAATGGTTCATGAAATGTAGACATCTCCTTTTTTTCTTATTTCTTCTTTCGTGCAAAGTACCCGCATCAATTCAGCCTTATAATTATTCCATTCAAAAATCAGTTACGGTTAATAATGGTGCCGTGGTATCTGCTCATCCGCTTGCCAGCAAGGTAGGTGTAGCCGTTTTGAAACAGGGAGGAAATGCAGTCGACGCAGCCATCGCTGTACAGTTGGCTTTGGCTGTTGTATACCCCGGTGCCGGAAACATCGGTGGAGGTGGATTCCTGGTGGCGCATCTCAGTGATGGTAAAAATATTGCAATTGACTACCGGGAAGCAGCCCCGGCGGCGGCATCACGCGATATGTATCTTGATAGTTCGGGTAACCCAATAATGGAATGGAGTCAGCGTGGTCACCTTTCTGCGGGGGTACCAGGCACTGTTGCCGGATTATTTACGTCTTTTAAATATGCCACCCTGCCCTTTGAAAAGTTGATACAACCGGCTATAGACCTTGCTGCAAAAGGATTTGCCATAACGGAATCGGAAGCCAATAGTTTGAATCGTTTGAAAGAAGATTTTAAAAAATACAATACATCAAAAACCGCTTTTGAAAAAGACACTGATTGGAAAGTGGGGGATACGCTGCTACAGACAGAGCTGGCTGCGACACTCACTCGTATACAAAAAGATGGACAAAAGGGGTTTTATGAGGGAGAGACGGCAAGTATGCTTGTAGCGGAAATGAAAAAAAGGAATGGCATCATTACAGAAGACGATTTGAAAAACTATTCAGCCAACGAAAAAACGCCTGTTGTTTTTGATTACCAGGGATATAAAATAATAAGTATGCCGCTACCAAGCAGTGGTGGCATTATTATTGAACAGTGTTTGAAGATGATAGCCAACCGTGGAATAGCGAAAATGGGTATGCATTCTCCGGCGGCAGTACAATTGATGGTGGAAGTGGAAAGAAGGGCATATGCAGACAGAGCAGAATATATGGGCGACCCCGACTTCTACAAGGTTCCGGTAACTGGTTTGGTAAAGGACGATTATCTTGAGGCGAGAATGTCAGGTTTTATTCCGGGAAAAGCCGGTAGTAGCGAGGGAATAAGGGCAGGCAAGCCTGAAAGTGAAGAAACCACGCATATATCCATTGCCGATAAGTGGGGCAATGTAGTGGCGGTTACTACCACATTAAATGATCATTACGGCAGCAGAACAGTAGTGAGTGGGGCGGGTTTTGTGTTGAATGACGAAATGGACGATTTTAGCGTAAAGCCGGGAGTGCCTAATATGTATGGTGCGGTTGGCACAGAAGCCAACGCTATTGCTCCGGGGAAACGAATGCTGAGTTCTATGACACCAACCATTGTGTTGAAAGAGGATACTCCTTATCTTGTGGTAGGGACACCGGGCGGAACAACCATTCCGACCTCTGTCTTTCAGAGCATAGTAAATATTATAGATTTTGGATTATCGGCGTCAGACGCCGTAAATAAGCCGAAATTTCATCATCAATGGTTACCGGACGAGGTATTTGTGGAGAACAATTTTCCGAAGTCAACAATTGACGCTCTTCTGTCGATGGGCTATACAGTAACGCCGAGGGGAGCAATAGGGAGAACGGAACTTATAAGAATATATAAAAATAATAATTCGTATAGATTTGAAGCTATTGCAGATAATAGAGGGGATGACAGTGCAGAAGGGTTTTAGTCGAAAATTATCATATAAACTCAACCCTTACTGATTTATAATCGTATTATTAATAAACGAAATCTACGGACGCAGTGTTTACAAACAGTACTATGAAGTTGATAGTCAAATTTTTGAGCGTAATATTTCTTTTAGTGGTGGTAAGTTCTTGCAGAAAAAACAAACCTATAGAGCCACCCGAGCCTGACCCTTCGGATACTATTACCACCTATCCGCTGTCGGCACCACCGGCTTCGATAGTTTTTGAGAATCGAAGTGGGCAGGTATACAATATTAAATTCGATTATTCCACAGCCAATGTTGTTAATGTAAGATTGAATGATAAGCCGGCGGCGCATTATGCCTATAACGACGGGTATCTTCAACAGCTTGAGTATTTTAATGCTGCCGGCGATATGTCGGCCAAGGTAGTGGTGGAGCGGAGTGGAACGACGATCAGTAGAGTTATTGTTGAACATGTGGATCAATTGACTAATGAATCCTCAAAAGATACAATGAACGTTTCTTTTGGGCAGGCCGCAGGAAATACGACACTTACGGTCAATGGTAAATATTTTACTAATACACCGGTAACTGTTGGATATACTTATCAGGATAACCTGTTGAAGGAGATCAGAGGAGGAGATTTTTCAGGTAGCTCCAATGTATTTTTACCTTCATACCAGTTTACTTATAACAGTCAGAAACATCTTTCATTAAAAACGAGTAATACCTACTATGGCACGTCCTATACGTACGGAGACTCCGGAAGTGGGCTGGATAGCTTATTTATGGTGTTGGGTGGTAAGGACGGGCATTATCTTGAAGGTCTCCTCTTCTACGATGATACGAAAATTTTCTTTCACCCTCTGTTCATTATTCTTGGCGATGCTGGTATCGAACTAGACGCATTGATGCATCGTTATGGAGCCTTACGGGAGGTTCGCTCTGTTCCTAATGGAGTAGATTATCCCGAAATTCGGGTATTTAATGTACAGAATACATTCAATCAGGCCAAACAGGTTGTTACAAGCCGCGTTACCCGTGGCGCCGAATATGTGGGAAGTTATACTTTTACATATTGATAGGCTTTTTTGAATAGTATAACACACCAACGCTAGTTAGGCATTCTTAGCCATCATAGTGCTCTTGCCGCATTTTATATACCTTCGCGGCTCAAACAAAAATTAATGACGCCTGAGCGAAAGGAAAGATTGACGCATGTATTGAATAACAGACAGGGTAACCTGGCGGTTGTATTGGAGAATGTTTTTGATCCACATAATATTTCAGCAGTTATGCGCAGTTGCGATGCCGTGGGCATTCAGGATGTCTACGTGTTGAATACAAAAATACCCCGCCACAAAAAATGGGGAGCTAAAAGTTCGTCCAGTGCAGCTAAGTGGCTAACAGTCCATCAATATGATAATGCTGAAGCGTGTTTTAGTGTTTTGCGTAGCCGCTACAACAAAATTTTGGCAACGCATTTAAGTGCTGACGCTGTTGATCTCTATAGCATAGATTTCACAGAATCTATCGCATTGGTATTTGGCAATGAACATTCGGGAATAAGCGAAGAATTATTGTCTTATACGGATGGCAATTTTATTATTCCACAGATGGGGATCATTAAGTCACTCAATATATCAGTAGCCTGTGCTGTCACTATTTTTGAAGCCTACCGGCAGAAAAAAATAGCCGGACACTACGGCCAGTCTTCGTTGCCGACAGTTCAAAAACAACATTTAATGGATAGTTGGGGTTTCTTGCCGGGCGAAATGGATGCCTGATAACATATAAAAAAGACAAGCTATCTTGCAAAACTAAATCTGCCAGGTGTTATTTAAGTTGTATTCGACTATTGTTAAAGACTTCAGAATTCTTTTTCGCGATAAAATCGGGTTAGCTATTATGTTTTTAATGCCGGTAGTGTTGGCGATTATTATTGCTTCTGTACAGAACAGTACTTTTGAATTGGTGAACGAGAACAGAATTCCGGTTTTGCTGCTCAACAGGGATACCGCGCAGGTGGCAAGCGAATTAGAAAATGCCCTGGCACACACGGGGATGTTCTATGTTCGAAATGCCCCATCAGGCACTACGGATCTGGCATTGAAAGATATGGTGAATACTAAAGATGCCCTGGTGGCTATTATTATTCCGGCAGAGTATTCTTCTGATGTTAAACAAAAAGCAACCGTGGTAGCGGCCCGGGCGTTAAAAAACCTGATGGAGGAAACCAATAATGCTGATACGCTTATACAACAACATGCACTCACCATGTATTATCACCCTGTTTTACAGAACGCCTTTCGTCAAAGTGTAGATGGTGGATTACAAAGCGCATTGCAAGTAATACAAAGCAAGTATATTGTTCAGCAACTGTATCAAAATATAAATGACGAATTCATTCCGCCATCATTGGAAAATCAGATTATAGCCAGCCAGACGCCAGTATTGCAGGAAGCGGTTGCCAAAAATAACGTGAAACAGATCCCCAATGCTACACAGCATAATATACCGGCATGGACCATTTTTGCGATGTTCTTCATTGTTATTTCGCTGGGGAGTAGTATTGTGAGAGAGAAAGTGAATGGTAGTTTTATTCGCCTCAGAACTTTGCCCACCAATTTTTCTATCGCCATTATTTCCAAACAGACTGCCTATATGACAATCACCATGTTGCAGGCGGCTGTTATATTTGCGATCGGTGCATGGTTGTTTCCAATCTTAGAATTACCGGCGCTTAATTTCCCTGCTGATAAAATAGCATTACTATTGGTGGTAGTGTTGTGCGGCTGGTGTGCTGCCAGTTTTGCTATTTGTGTGGGGGTATACGCGAATACACAGGAACAGGCTAATGGTTTTGGTGCAGTATCCATAGTGTTGCTGGCGGCTATTGGGGGGCTGTTGGTTCCATCCTTCGCTATGCCGGCAGCCTTTCAGATAATTATGCGTATATCGCCACTTCATTGGTGTCTTGAGGCTTTTTATGGATTGTTCCTGCAAGGGGGTAAATTAAAAGATATTCTTCCGAATATTATACCTTTATTAATCATTGCTTTATTATTGCAATTGTTTGCATTTTATGGACTAAAAAGGAAAAATCTCATCTGAAAATTCAGCTAATGGAAAAAGAGCAGTTAAAATTACAGTTGAAAGAGCAAATCATACAGTTTCTGAATTTAACCAACGTAAAGCCGGAAGATATCAAAGACAATGAGCCTTTATTTGGGGAAGGACTGGGGCTTGATTCTATTGATTCTATCGAATTGATTGTATTACTATCAAGGGAGTATGGTATTAATATTCAGGATCCTAAAGAAGGGCGGAAAATTTTGGTGGATATCAATACGATGGTGGACTACATTGCCGAACACCGAACAAAATAATTACAATTGCCTGAAATACTCGTTACGGGATTGGGCATTATTACAGCCGTAGGTAACAATACAGCAGAAAATCGTGCTGCTTTAATTAAGAAACAAAGCGGCATTAGTGAGTTGTCTTTGTTTAAAACCCGTTATGCGGGTATGCGCCCCTGCGGCGAAATAAAAGTGGATACGAATGTTTTTAAGGCCCAATTGAAAGCATCAGAACGTGGCGTCACCCGTACTTCTTTATTGGCCTTGCACGCATTTGAAGAAGCTATATCAGATGCGGGTATAACGCAGTCCGAATTGAAAGAGCCTGGTACCGCCCTGATTGGTGCCAGCACGGTAGGGGGGATGTGTCTTACAGATGAACTCTACCACGATGCTAATAAAGACATGGACGGGTCGGAATATGTTGGTCAGTACGATTGTGCTTCCGCCGCATTGTACCTGCAAAAAAAATATCACATTGGTGGATGGGTGAATACCATAAATACGGCCTGCTCTTCTTCTGCTAATGCTATTATGTATGGTGCCAGGCTATTGAAGCAGGGATTCTGTAAAAGAGTGATTGCTGGTGGTACCGATAGCCTGGCAAAATTTACAATTAACGGGTTTAATGCTTTGCATATTCTTTCGTCTGCGCAGTGTACGCCATTCGACAATGATCGGAAGGGATTGAACCTTGGCGAAGGAGCAGCTTTTTTAGTACTGGAAAGAGCAGAAGATGTAAAAGACAGAAAATCATATGCAGTATTGAAAGGCTATGGCAATAGCAATGATGCTTTTCACCCTTCATCGTTATCCGATAGGGGGATTGGTCCCCAGTTGGCAATGAGAAAAGCGTTGCAGGAAGCAGGGTTGAAACCCGGATCAATAGATTTTATAAATGCTCATGGTACTGCTACCGAAAACAATGATTTGGTTGAAAGCCGCGCCATGCTGGAGGTATTTGGAACACCACCCTTATTTGCTTCAACTAAGGCGAATACAGGGCACACCTTGGGCGCTGCCGGTGCAATAGGAGCGGTGTATGGAATACTTGGTTTATATTACGGAGAAGTGTATCCCGCTATTCATTTCAATACACCGATAGAATCTACACAATTGATACCCGTACAACAATACAGTCAACAACAGTTACATCATATAATGACAAACTCGTTCGGCTTTGGTGGTAACTGTAGTTCGCTGGTGTTTTCTGCACGGCAATAAAATGACTTAACCGACCGGTATGTATATTCATAAAACAAGTTGTATTTCATCACAACAGACTTTTGGCAGCATCGATCTGGAAACATTGTTGCCGGTTGTAGAGAATAAGTTGTACGCAAAAGAGCCGGCTTATGAAGGGCTACCGCCCGGGATGTTGAGACGGATGGGGCGTGCTGTACGTATGGGAGTAGGGTGTTCATTGCCGTTACTGAATGAACATGTGGACGCAATTGTTGTGGGGTCAGCAAATGGCGGAATGGAGGATTGTATCAAATTTCTCAACCAGATTATGGACTATGAAGAGGGAATGTTGACACCGGGCAATTTTGTACAGAGTACACCTAATGCTACCGCTGCCCAGCTCGGTTTAATGACTGCCAATCATGGTTACAATATTACGCATGTGCATAGAGGACTTGCTTTCGAAAATGCCTTGCTGGATGCGATGATGTTGCTGAAAGAGCATCCTGGCTTTACTGTTTTATTGGAAGGGTTGGATGAAATATCTACTTATAATTACAATATCGATTTCCTGGATGGATGGTACAAGGGGGAGCCCGTAACCAATAGCGGATTATATACTGACACCAACGGCACCGTTGCCGGTGAGGGTGTTGCTGCCTTTTTGGTAAATAATTTGGCAGCGGGGGCCATAGCCCGGGTAGTAGCTTTACAGACACTCCATACTGACAACCCTGTTGATATAAAACAATTACTGGATGGGTTTCTGGTGACGCACCTTCCTGCGGGCAGCTCAATCGATTTTTTGGTTTCCGGGGAAAACGGAGATAACCGCTTTAAAGATTTTTACAATACAGTATACGAGCGACTACGCGATTGCACCATCGTTCGCTACAAACATATGTTTGGCGAATTTGGCACCAGTACTGCCCTGGCACTTTGGCTGGCTTGCCAGACAGATAGTTTTCCTACCCATGCTATTATGCAGACTGCTAACAATCCTCGGATGAATAAGTTCGGCTTGACCTACAACATGTATAAGCGTTGTCAGCATAGTCTGCTGCTGGTAGAGTTGGTTTAGTAATTTGTCTTCATTGACGCAGCACCTTTAAAAAAACGCAGCAGCAGGTATAGGGGGTATCGATCATGCTCAATGGATCATCGCTATTACTTTTTCTTGTTTACGTATATGCATATGCGTTGTATCCTACGATTCAGTCTTAATATCAACACAGCTGAACGTTCCTTTTTTTGACCACAGGCTATTGTAATCCCATATTTAATGCTATTTAGTTAAGGTTCTAATTTATAACGGCTGACGGCACTATTATCAAAACTTTCAATCATTTTTCTTTGATACTTTTTGCGGAAAAAGTATCAAAAAGCCGCCGGGGAATTATTACACCCAATTCCCCGGGGACGCCCTGGTGTAGCTTTTGTATTACTGTAATTTCGGCTATAGTACCCTGAAATAATTGTTAGGTATAAAGAAGTAGTAGCGTTCGACGTTGAGAATCCTGTTGATTCAAAAAGGATGCTATGCTCCTTATTTGTTTATGCGATAGGCTGTTGTTGGCTTTAAAACCAATAAACTGCTGTTGATGAATGCTTTTTTAGAATGCGGGCCATAAAGTAATCTGTATTTCTATCTTTTTATTTGTTTGAAATGTATTTCCGCGATTTCTAGGAGTAGGAGGTACTAATTTGAAGTTCCGCTAAAGCTATTACGTAAGGCTTTCAAATGTTAGATTTAATCCTTTTGTTTGAAAGCAAATAAAAAAGGTCTTCTGTAGAAACAGATGACCTCTAACGATTGCTTGCCATATGAAAATCTTAAAAAAATCTGGTCTGTAGCAGTCGGGCTCTTCAACTGATGCTCCTGACACTTGCCCAATGCACGATGCTTCCTTTCTTTTTTCCCTCAACTGCTATGCAAATGTAGGTAGCTTGAGTATGTAATAAAATACAAGTTTTGCAATGTTTTTTTATCGCTAAAGGGAGTTTGACTTCTTAAGTCCTTTGCTGTACAGTGTTTAAGCAAGTAAATGGTCTTACGGCCAAACTGATTTTTAATTATATTATGCATTTATATATCTGAAAAATGCTTGGTTTGCGCACTAATTTTTAGGTTTATTGCTTTGTTAAAGAGGTATTTTAAAATTTTAATAAGTGTTTGTATGAAATAGTTTGCAATTGCATTGCACACGGGTAGTTTTTAATTTTGTGAAATCAGAGTGGACGAGTGGAAGATTGTATTTAGATAATAAGTAGCATGTATTCGACAAGAGGGTTTATATCAAAATAAAAAGATTGGTACAATGGAGAGCAAAACGGCCAAAGACATTAAAGAAGAAATACCCTGCTGTGCAAAAGAGGGCTTGGTAACCGGTAGCGTTAAAAAACTACACAATCATCGGCATGAAGGCCATGATCATGACCATGGCGGAGAGGGACATTCGCATGAACACAGTACAGAAGATGGCACTATCCCCCTGTTTCTGCCGGCAATTATTTCGTTTGTGTTGCTGATGACTGCCATCGTTTTGGATAATTGGATTGTACAGTCCTGGTTTTCCGGATGGCAGCGTATTATCTGGTATGTTGTAGCATATTTACCTGTTGGTGTACCGGTGATTAAAGATGCCTGGAGCAGTATAACAAAAGGCGATGTGTTTTCTGAATTTTTTCTGATGACGATTGCAACGGTCGGCGCCTTTACTTTAGGCGAATATCCGGAGGCGGTAGCAGTGATGTTATTTTATGCTGTTGGAGAGGTTTTTCAAACATTGGCTGTATCCCGCGCCAAAGGAAATATTAAAGCCCTGCTCGATCAGCGGCCTGATACCGTAGCGGTATTGCGTAACGGGACGATAGAAACCATTGAAGCTGAAGCAGCAGTTATAAACGATGTTATTCAATTGAAGCCGGGTGAGAAGCTGGCATTGGATGGGGAATTGCTGTCCGACGCAGCTTCCTTCAATACGGCGGCGCTTACAGGTGAGAGTAAGCCGGATACCAAATCAAAAGGAGAAATGGTCTTTGCCGGCATGATCAACCTGAATACAGTTTCGCAAGTAAAAGTGACAACTGTTTATACAGATAGCAAGCTTAGCAAGCTGCTTGAATTGGTGCAGGATGCTACTAAACAAAAAGCGCCGACAGAATTGTTTATCAGAAAGTTTGCCCGCATCTATACGCCTATTGTGGTTTTCCTGGCTATCGGTATCTGCCTGCTGCCATATTTTTTTGTAGCCGATTATGCATTTGATCAATGGTTGTACCGGGCCCTTGTGTTTTTGGTAGTTTCCTGTCCCTGCGCTTTGGTGATATCAATTCCATTGGGGTATTTTGGCGGGATCGGAGCAGGCAGCCGGAATGGAATATTGTTTAAAGGGAGTAATTTTCTTGATATCCTTGCCAATACCAGGCATGTGGTAATGGATAAAACGGGTACTATTACAGAAGGTGTGTTTAAAGTGCAGGAGGTGATACTTGATTCGTCTTTTGACAAGAAGAAATTACTGGAGATGGTCAATGCCTTGGAGCGTCATAGTACTCACCCTGTCGCAACGGCTATACACGAATATGTAGGTGATGAGAATCCACAATTGCAATTGATCGACACAGAAGAAATACCCGGGCATGGATTAAAGACAACGATTGAAGGGGAGCAATTGCTGGTGGGTAATTTTAAGCTGCTCCGGAAATTTGGCATTACCTACGATGTTGATCCCGCAACAATTGTTTATACTACCATTGCAATAGCTTATGGAGGTGTATTTGCCGGGTATATTACCATTGCAGATCAAATAAAAGAGGACGCACAGAAAGCAATTGACAGACTGAACCTGATGAATGTAAAAACGACCATGCTGAGTGGTGATAAATCAAACGTGGTACAGCATGTGGCAAAACAATTAGGGATAAAAAATGCCTTTGGAGATTTGTTGCCGGAAGATAAAGTCACTCACCTGAAGTCGATCAAAGAGGCTGGTGAAAAAGTGGCTTTTGTAGGCGATGGTGTAAACGATGCGCCAGTAGTAGCCTTAAGTGATGCGGGGATTGCGATGGGTGGTTTGGGTAGTGATGCAACCATAGAAACTGCAGACATAGTTATACAGGATGATAAACCCTCTAAAATACCCATCGCCATAAAAATTGGTAAGGAAACCAGGAAAATAGTTTGGCAGAATATTACATTAGCATTCGGCGTAAAGGCAATCGTGTTGATATTAGGTGCCGGAGGACTGGCAACCATGTGGGAAGCGGTTTTTGCGGATGTAGGAGTGGCATTGTTGGCTATATTAAATGCGGTGAGAATACAGCGAATGAAATTTTTCTGATAATTTTGGCAGATGCGTTTATGGTCATTACATCCAAAATACCTCGATACTAAAGGGATAGTAGCTTTATGGCGGGAAGCTTTGTTAGCTAAACACGTACTGGAAGGGAAAACCAAAGGATACACCAATCATCCTCAGTTGAACCGATTTAAAAAAACTAAGAACCCCTTACATGCTATCAATCAGTATCTGTCTGTAGTACACGAAGAAGCCACCGCCCGGGGATATAATTTCAATATTGCTAAAGTTGATCAAAATTTTTCTAAAACGAGGATGAAATTGCATACTGGGCAACTACAGTATGAGTGGCAGCACTTGTTAAAGAAATTAAAAGTAAGGGACGAGGACAGGTATAAAAACCAGAAAAAACTAAAGATGCCTGAGGTTATTCCAATGTTTAGATTGGTGGAAGGGGGAGTGGAGGATTGGGAGATAGTATAGTTGCAGATGAATCCTATTTCCGTGTTACTTCAACCTGCAGTCTTTTATAGTCTTTCGGTGACAATCGCTGTGTTTAACGCCGGATGATATATGGAATGTTGCAAAGATTGTTTCCCTGGTGTAGATTGTATTTCATGATGATCTATAAGTATTGTCCGGTTAACAATCGCAAAATGTGAGATAAAGCCAGTGTGCCCGGGAGATGGGGGTGCTGGGTGGAGGCAAACGAGGCTAGATATACTTATATAATCTTCTGTTACCAGGTTTTAGGAGATGTTATCGGATTTTTATAAACCCGTTTGATTTTCATCGAAACGGAGTGTTACCTTTAATTAGATTTTAAACGGGAAATTTTCGGACTATCACTTGGGAGACTATTTTCAGTAATCTTCTTAAAAGTTAGCTTATGAAACTAAAAGATATCTGGAAAATTATTACACAATCAGGTAGCGAGTTTGTTGATAATCGCGTAATGAAACTTAGCGCAGCCCTGGCTTATTACACTATTTTTTCTTTTCCCGGGTTGGTGATATTGGTAATATGGGTGAGCGATTTGTTTTATGGACAGCAGGCTATAGAAGGCACTATATATGGACAAATCAGTGGGCTGGTAGGGTCGGGTGCCGCAGAACAGATACAGGATACTATTAAAAATGCTACGCTCTATTATCAAAGTGGTTTTGCGAGAATTATCGGTACTGCCACTTTAATATTTGCTGCTACCAGCATTTTTAGTGAGATACAGGATTCCATTAATATGATCTGGCATTTAAAAGCCAAACCTAAGAAGGGCTGGCTCAAACTGATAATTAACCGCCTTCTTTCTTTTTCTGTTATTATTTCGCTGGGATTTATTTTGTTGGTATCACTGATTGTGAATGCTTTTATGGATATCCTGATTCATAGGCTGACTTCAATCTTTCCCGAATCACAGGTGGTATTGGCTTATGTGGTCAATATTCTGTTGTCGTTTTCTATAACCGCTGTGTTATTTGGGTTGATTTTTAAGGTGCTACCGGACGCCAAAATTTCCTGGAAACATGTCAAAGCCGGAGCGTTTACTACAGCTTTCTTATTTTTGGTAGGCAAGCTAATCATTGGATATTACCTTGGACAGAACAAATTATCTACCGCTTATGGCGCTGCCGGATATGTTATTATTATTTTATTATGGGTGTATTATTCTGCTGTGATTTTGTATTTCGGTGCCATTTTTACAAGAGTCTATGCAGTCCATACCGGTTCGCATATCTATCCTAATAAATATGCAGTTTGGATCAAAGAAGTTGAGATGGAATCCAGTAGTTCAATTCAACAGCAACCTATGACTAAAACCGAAGCCGTAACCGAAGAGAAAAGAAGCGAACATTAACCGGATACAACTGGTTCCTTTACTTATTGAGATTGCAGAAGAAAAGTACTTCGAATTGAATATGAATGTACTTCTATATTCCCCTTAATGTGCAAAATTACCTTGTTGTTTCCTGTTGACTAGCCAGCTACCCTATTCCGGATTTGTTTACCAGTTTTCCTGTTTTAGAAGGTGGAATATCTGCTTGTGTTAATGTGTTCTTATTTTCGAATTACATTTAAATTAATGTATCATATGGCTTTTTGAAAAATAAGTAATTCGTTAGATTGCTATTTGTTTCAAAGTATAAAGAAACTTGCTGGCTTTTTTAAATTATTTGCTTAGTCCACGTGAAAAATTTTACGGAAACAAAATTGACGGTTTTAAACCGGATAATTACCAAGATTTGACATTAACATAAATTGGAAATGTATTTCAAAAGCAGATATCCCTTTTCTACATTTATTTTCAAGAGAGAGTGCGGCGTAATGTTTTTATATTTTCTTTTGATGGGTAACCTTGCCGAGGCACAAGAGGTATTAACACTCAAACAGGCCTTGGAAACAGCAACAACAAATTATGGGAGTATAAAAGCTAAAACAGCCTATAGTGCAGCCGCACTTGCTGCAGTGCAGCAATCCAAAAGTGAATACCTGCCCAACCTGGTTTTTTCAGCACAGCAGGACTATGGAACTATTAATGGTCAAAACGGACCCCTGTATGGATTTGGGGGTTATGGGGTAGCTTCTTCCGGATTGCCTTTACCCAGTCAAAATTGGAATGCTGCTTTTGGTGCGTTATATCTTGCTAATGTAAATTGGGAATTCTTTTCTTTTGGAAAGGCAATCGAAAAAATACGAACTGCCCAAACTGTGGCGGAAAGAGAAGCCAACGATCAAAAGCAGGAGCTTTTTCAACATCAGATAAAAGTGGCTGCAGCTTATCTTAATCTTTTGGCAGCACAAAGGCTTTCTCAATCTCAGTATAACAACATGGCAAGGGCTGATACAATTAGGTTCGTGATTGTAACCCGGGCAAAGAACGGACTGATAGCGGGTGTAGATTCTTCGCTGGCCAATGCAGAAGTATCTAATGCCCGTGTAGAATGGATAAGAGCATTGGATAACGAACAAGAGCAAGCAAACAAACTGGCTATTTTGATGGGTGTAAAACAAGAGAAGTTTGTATTGGATACCAATTTTGTTACAGGTATTCCGTCAGCTTTTGCCAGTAGCGAAATCAACGAACATCCTTTGCTACGGTTTTATAAGAGCAGGGTAGATGTAAGTAATCAACAGGCAAAGTATTATAACACACTCAAGTATCCTTCGTTTTCATTGTTTGGCATCGTTCAAACAAGGGGGTCTGGTTTTGGCTCTAATTATGCGGTTGATCAAACAGCATTTAACCATAATTATTGGGAGGGAATAAAACCTAACAGAACTAATTATTTGTTTGGGGTGGGTGTTGTCTGGAATTTTACATCTGTCTATCGGGTGAATCAACAAGTATTATCACAACAATTCATCAGTCAGGCTTTACAACACGAATACGAAGTGGTGGATCAGCAGATACAGGCACAGCAGATATTGGCCGAAAACAAAATTAAAAATGCACTGTCTGCCTATACCGAAGTACCAGCGCAGGTTAAAGCAGCTTCAGACGCCTTTCTACAAAAGTCGGTATTATATAAGAATGGACTTGGAACCATTGTAGAAGTTACGCAGGCATTGTATGTATTAAATAGAGCCGAAACCAACAGGGATATTATTTATAACAATGTGTGGCAATCGCTTTTAATAAAGGCAGCCTCTCATGGTGATTTGTCTTTGTTTTTGAATGAGCTTAAATAAACTGTTGACGGTACAATAATTAATAATGAATTTAATCAGAGCAGCATTAAGGAAACCAATTTCTATTTTGGTAATCGTAGCCGGATTGTTCTTTTTTGGCATTAAGGCGGTGGACGATATCAAGGTGGATATTTTACCCAAAATGGATTTGCCGGTTATTTATATTGCGCATCCGTTTGGTGGCTATACACCTAACCAGATGGAAGCCTATTTTGGCAAACAATATGTAAATATTTTGCTTTTTGCCAATGGGATTAAGTCTGTTGAAACTAAGAATACACAGGGGCTAACGCTGATGAAGCTTACCTACTATGAAGGGACCAATATGGCACAGGCTGCCGGGGAGGTGAGTGCGTTGACGAACAGAATACAAGCTGCTTTCCCGCCGGGTTCTCAGCCTCCGTTTGTTATCCGTTTTGATGCATCTTCCTTACCAGTAGGACAGTTGGTGTTGAGCAGTCCTATAAGAGATAACAATCAATTGCAGGATCTGGCCAACGTATATGTAAGAGCTTCTTTTACTTCGGTTCCCGGGTTGTTGGCACCCCCACCTTTTGGTGGTAGTCCACGTACAATAGAAGTAAATGTGGATCCCAATACTTTGCGTATGTACAATCTGACGCCAGATCAGATTGTAGAGGCCATTCGTTTGAACAACCAAACGGCTCCATCGGGCAATGTTCGGATAGGTGATGTAAACTATATAACACCCACAAACAATACTATCAGAACGCTGAAGGAGTTTGAAGATATTCCACTGTTTAAAGGCAGTGTTCAAAACTTATATCTCCGCGATGTAGCAACGGTGAAAGATGGTGCGGATATCACTAACGGTTATGCGTTGATTAACGGAAAAAGATCGGTATATGTGGGCATTGCCAAGTCTCCGGATGCTTCTACCTGGGAGGTGGTGAAACAATTAAAAGCCTACCTGCCACGTATTCAGAGTACACTCCCTGAAGATGTTTCTATTTCCTACGAATTTGACCAATCGGTATATGTTATCAATGCAGTTAAAAGTCTGGTGAGCGAAGGTGCCATAGGCGCTATCCTAACCGGTTTGATGGTGCTGCTTTTTTTGGGTGACAGAAGAGCTGCATTGATCGTAATATTAACCATTCCAACATCCATCATCACCGGTGTACTGTTTTTAAAGCTGTTTGGGCAAACCATCAATATTATGTCGCTGAGTGGACTGGCTTTGGCAATTGGTATACTGGTGGACGAGAGTACGGTAACCATAGAAAATATTCACCAGCATTTTGATATGGGTAAGCCCAAAGCGCAGGCGATATGGGATGCCTGTAAGGAAATTGCATTTCCGAAGTTGTTGATACTACTTTGTATACTGGCGGTATTTGCACCGGCATTTACTATGTCCGGCATTCCCGGAGCATTGTTTTTACCACTGGCGCTCGCCATCGGATTTTCGATGGTGGCTTCCTATTTTCTATCCCAAACATTTGTACCCATCATGGCCAACTGGTTTATGAAGCCGCATAAGGTAAAACACACTGTTAAGGCTGCTGGTGCAGATACCTGGGACGAAAAGAAAGTGTTGGTAGAACGGGAAGACTTTAACAACGATGGCAGAATCAGCGCCTTTGAACGTTTCCGGAATCGGTTCATGCGGTTTATAAACAGGATGATGCCATACAGAACTCCTATTGTTTTGGCTTACTGCATTATACTTACAGGAACCGCAATATTTATGTTGAACAGAATAGGGAAAGATGTGTTGCCTAAGGTAAATTCGAGTCAGTTTCAATTGCGCCTACGGTTACCCGATGGAACCCGTATGGAACGCACGGAGGAAAAAGTATTGACGGTATTGGATGAGTTGGAGGCATTTGTTGGTAAACAACATATCGGTATTACTTCAGCATATGTAGGTCAACATCCGGGATTGTATTCTGTAAGTCCCATTTACTTATTCATGGGTGGTCCCCATGAAGCTGTCATCCAGGTAAGTTTGAAGGACTATCATGGAAACATGGATCAGTTCAAAGAGGAAATGCGTGGACGCATTAAAAAGGCGATTCCTGAAATGAAAATGTCTTTCGAACCCATCGAACTTACAGATAAGGTGCTAAGTCAGGGCTCACCTACGCCTGTGGAAGTACGAATTTCCGGAAAGGATAAAAAGTTGAATGAAGAATATGCCAATAAGGTAATTGAAGGATTAAAGAAGGTATCCTACATGCGGGACGTACAGATTGCACAACCAATAAAATACCCGGCGCTTAATATAAATATAGACCGTACCCGTGCTGCACAACTAGGTGTAGATATGAGTGAAATATCCAGATCTTTAATTGCAGCAACCTCATCGTCCCGGTATACAGAAAAGAATACCTGGATAGATGAAAGGTCGAATCTGCCTTACGCCGTACAGGTGCAAGTGCCACTCAATCAAATGAGCCGGATAGAAGATATGGAAGGTATTCCGATACGTAGAAACGATTTGAGACCAGTGCTGGGGGACGTTGCTACCATTACTCCGGATACTACTTACGGTGAAAACGATAATTTGGGTGCTGTTCCCTATGTGTCTGTTACGGCAAATCTTTTTGATATGGACCTGGGAAGAGCCACAGAAGATGTGGATGAGATGATATCGGGCCTTGGCGAATTGCCCCGCGGACTATTTATAGATCGTATAGGTTTGAGTACGGTATTAACTGAAACGTTGAGCAGTCTGCAATCCGGTCTAATTATCGCTATCGTAGTGATTTTTCTGATGTTGTCTGCTAACTTTCAATCATTTAAAGTGCCGCTTGTGATTTTGGCAACAGTACCGGCAGTAGTGGTAGGTGCCATAGGTTTACTAATGATTACCGGATCTACACTCAACCTTCAATCTTACATGGGGATTATTATGTCGGTGGGGGTATCTATTGCTAATGCAGTGTTGCTGATAACCAATGCAGAGCATTTACGTAAACACAATGGAAATTCTGTGGAGTCTGCAAAAGAAGCTGCCGGCTTACGGCTACGACCCATTATAATGACGAGTGTAGCCATGGTGATGGGGATGCTACCGATAGCAATAGGGCATGGTGAAGGTGGTGATCAGATTTCTCCTTTGGGTCGTGCGGTGATCGGAGGGTTGATCGCGTCTACTATTGCAGTACTGGTTTTTTTACCGTTGGTTTTTGCGTGGGTACAATTCAAAACCAGTACTAAATCCGTATCTCTGGATCCAGAAGATCCCGAGAGTAAATTTTATAATAAAGTTCAGGAAACGAATAGTATATAATCAACAGCATACAATGTTTATAAGATTATCAACAGGCTTTTATTGGAGTACTTTATTGGTCATTTCTGGCACCATGCTTTTAGCTGGATGTTATGAACCAGTAAAAGAAAAAACAGAAGAGGTAACGGAAAAGAAGACAGAAGTGATAGTGGCAGAAAATGGTCACCTTTCCGGTGCAGTACAGATTCCGGGTGAATTAGTAGCTTTTCAGCAGGTGGACCTGTATGCTAAGGTAAATAGTTTTGTGCAGCAATTGCATGCAGACGTAGGATCAACTGTTACAAAAGGGCAATTGTTGGCAACAATGGACGCACCTGAAATCAATGCGCAATTGTCGGGAGCTGCTTCCCGCCTGGAAGCCTTGGAGGCAACCTATGCCGCCAGCAGATCCAATTACGAGCGGTTGTTAGAAACAAGTAAAACGCCGGGCACTATTTCACCCAATGATCTGGATATGGCCCTGGCACGTCAGAAATCAGACTTTGCGCAGTTGCAGGCTGCCAAAGCATCGGAAAGGGAGATAAATGATAATAAAAATTATCTTACCATAAGGGCACCTTTTAGTGGAGTTATCACGGCTCGTAATGTAAGTGCAGGTGCCTATGTGGGACCTGCAGGCAAAGGTTCTGAACTACCGATTTTTACATTGCAGGAACAAAAGAAGCTTCGTCTTGTAGTGGCCGTTCCAGAAGCTTACAACCAATACCTGAGAGTAAACGATAAAATATCTTTTGGCATCTCTTCAATGCCGGGTACTGCTTTTTCAGGAACGGTACAGCGTTTGGCCGGTGCCCTGGATACACGAATCAGATCGCAACGCGTAGAAGCTGATGTAGATAATTCGGCCGGAAAATTGTTGCCAGGTATGATTGCCAATGTGCAATTTTCACTTCCTGGACGAGATAGTACAATTGTGTTGCCGCGTTCTGCCGTAGTAGCGGCTGCGGAAGGTGTTTATATTATTAAAGTGGTGGATGGCAAGGCCAAAAAGGTGATGATAAATAAGGGGCGGGAGATAAATGGGAATATTGAAGTGTATGGCGAAGTGAGTGCCGGAGACGTGTTGATAAAAATGGCCAATAATGAAATACGGGAAGGTGAAAATGTAGATTTGTAGTAACTATTCTGCTCTTCCATCGTCTCCGGAATATCAGCATCTGTTTGGCAATACGAGCCCCATGGAATATGCTAGGAGAGGGGGCATGCGTTATTGACGATGATGGCAGGTTTTCACTTTCTATAGCTATAATAAAAAAGAGGAAATTTTTTGAGAGGAAGTATCAGTTGTCGCGCATTCAGATAATTTTCCTTTTTGAATATGCTGTGTATCGGTTAATTCCATAAACTTTGGTTTATTTGCAACAAAATTTTGGATGGCTTTGTTTTTTGCAGACGTTGAAGCACCGTCGGACTTAATAGTGCTGGATGACAATACCTCACGTCATATCAATCAGGTATTACGTATGAAGAATGGCGATGCCCTGCAATTAACCAATGGTAGGGGAAAGAAGATTACCGCATCTATTGTGGCGCAGGATAGAAAATCCTGTACAGTTTCGGTAAAAGCTGTTGAGTCGATAGAAAAACGACAACCGGTGATTGGTATCGCCATATCACTGGTGAAAAATACAAGCCGGCTGGAATGGTTTCTAGAGAAAGCGACGGAAATTGGTGTTAACACCATTATTCCCTTGCTTTGTGAAAGAACAGAGAAAAGTCATTTCAGGGCAGACCGAATGAAAAGTATACTGATAAGTGCTATGTTACAAAGTCAACAATATTGGTTGCCTGAGCTACAGGAGCCTGTAGTGTTTAAAAACTGGGTTACAAAATCAGGCGTAGCCAACAAATGGATAGCTCATTGTGTCGATAGTGAAAAACATCAACTGAAAGCGGGTACGGACGACAATATAATTTGTATAGGCCCTGAAGGAGATTTTACATCGGCAGAGATAGCTTTAGCATTGGAAAACGGATTTCAACCGGTGACTCTGGGCGCCACCCGTTTGCGCACTGAAACAGCGGGTATGGTGGCTGCCACATTACTTAGAATTGCATACTGACAGCTAAATGCTGTCTGTTACCATGTGCAGGTTTCAGCTGCTTTTCCCACAAGGCATAGCGGAATAATTCTACTATCGGTGCCTGCCGATGCTCCGCAAATAAGCCAGTAGTTCAGCGGGCAAATCAGTCTGTATTATGTTGGTATGCTTGAGTAAAAGCAGTTGTCTGAAACCCTGCCCGGGATAATCTTTTTCAAGCCGATCATATTTACCGAGAGCGTTCATCCACACTCGTTTTCCCCGACTTCTAATCGGTCCCATCACTTCGTCTGTATAAAACTCGTCGTCACCATGCACTGCTGGTATATTATAGTTAAGCGACAGAATCGTTGGTACTTCCTGGCTGTTGTTAGCCCTGACGAGGTACTGCAGCTTCCTGTTATTTTTGTTATGTTCGGTTATATCGGTATAGTCATACAAAAAGAATAAACACTGTTGCTCCATTTTCATTTTCTTCAACAGGTTTGCTGTATTCTTTGCAGCCCGTTTTCCGTCCGCTTTATAATCGATGTCCAGCATTACTTTGCCTTTTACCACTTGCAATACCTCTTTTAAAGTGGGTACTTTTTCCGACGTTGTATCACCGTTATGACGCAAATTAAGTTGTTGTAATTCCGCAAAGGTCATTTTGGCAACTAAACCTTTACCCGTAGTAGTCCTGTCTACTGTTTTATCATGTATCACCACCAATACCCCATCCTTTGTTTCTCTGACATCCAACTCTATAATATCTACGCCTATGGCAATGGCTTCTTTAATAGCAGGAATGGAGTTTTCCGGGTGATGAATATGTGCGGCGCGATGTGCTACTACCAGTATCCGATCAGGTCGGTTGTGAAAATCATATAAAATGCTGTCAAGGTTCGACTGTGCAATTGCTCCTGCATTTACAAGGGCGGCTATTACGAACAGGAGTAATTTTTTGACTACCATACATGTCATTTATTCAAGACCCGTTTTCTCATGCGTTACATAAAATAACTCACTATCTAACAGCTGGATGAGCTGGTTAAAAGTGAGTTATTTTGTAAATATCTGTGAAAGGAACTATATGCTATTTTGCATCCGTAACTTCAAATATTGGAAGACCAATAGCGCCGCTTGGCATTTGGATACGAAGCAATGCTGCAACGGTTGGAGCAATATCTGTCATTCCCGTTAACCGGTTGGTATAGCCGGGTTTAACTCTCCATCCCATCCAAACCAGTGGAATATGTGTATCATAGCGATACCAGGCTCCATGTGTTGCCCCCTTAATACTACCGCCCTTCCAGGTGGGTTGTATAATAATCATGAAGTCACCACTCCTTTTGGCATTATACCCTTTAATCAACATATCTTTTAGCGGGTTGACCAAAGCTGCAGAGCCAAGGGTTTCCAGGTCTACTACATCTGCTATTCCTTTTGATTTCAACAGAATGGATTTTACTATTTTTCCAACTTCTGCCCGCGTGGCTCCTTTTGCTTCCAGCGCATTCCAGTTCATATAGATCTGATAGTTGGAAAATGCCAATATTGGTTTCTCTACGCCGTATTTATCCTTGAGCGCAGTTGTTAACGGTTCTGCATATTCTTTATCTACCAGGGCACCGGAAGGCATTTTGTTTTCCAGATAAAAACCGGGTGATTCCGAAACACCATGATCAGCCGTTATAAAAAACAGATAGTTGTTTTTTCCATAACGCTTATCAAGATAGCTGAAGAAAGCAGCGAGGTCTCTGTCGAGGCGCAGGTAATTGTCTTCTACTTCTATTGAGTTGGGACCGTAAGTATGTCCTATGGCATCGGGGCTGGAAAGACTAATAGCTAAGAAGTCTGTCACTTTGCCGCCACCCAGGTTATAACCTTCTATAGCAGCTTTGGCAAAATCAAGTGTGAGAGAATTACCGAAAGGCGTTGTGCGGATAGCGCCATAGTTCTTGCCTTTAAATTGTTTCAATCTGTGCGGAAATACCGGTTTTTCTTCACCGTTAGCAGTATTCTCATAGTCTTTGTCGTCAGCCGTACTTAGTGTATAGGTTTCCAGAGGAAATAATGTTTCCCAATCATTGTTGTAATAACTGTCTACTACTTTTTTGTCATTAAATTTTTGTGCCCAATCCGGCAATTCTTTCATATAATAGGTGCTGGTTACAAAATTTCCATCTTTACCATTAAACCAAAAAGCACCTGTTGCTGTATGCCCTGCCGGAAAAATAGCGCCTCTGTCTTTTATTGCTACACCCACAGTTTTACTCTGAAAGTTGGTAGCAATCCTTAATTGATCTGTAACGGTAGTAGAGAGATTATTGTGAGGTGACTGCGCCGTAGCACCAGGCGAGCCTACGAGACTGTAATTTTCGTCCTGCACACATTCCACATCTTTACCCAATGCCCTGTCGTACCAACCATTGCCGACCACCCCGTGTACGGCCGGTACGGAGCCGGTATACACGCTGGTATGCCCGCATGCAGTTACAGTCGGAGAATAATCAATATGTGTATTCTCGCAGGAAAATCCTTCGCGGATCAACCGTTTTAAACCACCCTGAACGTATCGATCCTGGTATTTATACAAGTAATCCCACCGCATCTGGTCTACCATCATTCCTACTACAATCTTCGGTTGTGCGGGAATCGTTGTTTGAGCAAACCCGGTTTTAACTACTATTAACAGTGCAAACAGCAATACTTTTTTAGCATGTCTCATCATATCAATAAAAATGTTTAACGGTGCAAAACAAAATATAAATGTAATATTTAGAACCAATACGAATGTAAAAGAATTATTACTTCTATCAGATTTGGATAATTACCTAATAGAGGCTGAATATTATCTGCTTATACTCAATTACAGTATAAACACAGCTATTCTTTTACGGCAGCAACTAATTGTAGGTGTTCTACTGCCTGATTTAAAAAATTCGGCAGGATATGTGAATAGGTCCAAAGAATTTTATCCGGATCATTGAGTTGCTCAATCATAGAGGCCCATTTGGCCTCGCCATGTACTTTGATCACATCCTGTTTTTTATCTTCTCGCTGCAGATACATACTCATACCAATTGCATCTGCTTCCGGATGGAACTGTGTACCAATCATAAACTCATTAAAACGTACCGCCATCACAGCCCGTTCCAGTGGAACATGTGGACGCTCCTTTTCTATACACAACAGGGTTGCACCTATTGTATTCAATACTTTTGGATTGGGTTCGGTAACCTGAAAATCTCTACTATCTACAGCATAAAAAGGATCATCAAGTCCTTCAAAAACAATTTCTTCCATCCCCGCAGGCAACGGGTGAATCGGAAATACACCAAAAGAGGTAGATTTTCTTTTACTAACAATACCAATTTCTAAATATCGGCAAACCAGCTGATAGGAGTGGCAAATAAAAAATATGTATTTTTTGTTGGTATTGCTTTCTGCGCGATTCCATTCCAGCATTGATTCAAACCAGGTGAAATATATTTTTTCCCAGTCGGATCCTTCAGACTCCAGTGGGTTGCCAGGACCACCACTTGATATATAGATATCATAAGAGCTATCGGGTACTTCCTGTTTCTGTCGTACATCAAACTCGTGCCATTCCAGATCCAGGTAATTGGCTTCACTGTATTGGTTGATGATCTCCCTGATACACCTCATACCCTGATTGGCAACACCTTCATAAAGGTCCAGTATTGCTACCCGAATATGTTTTCTCCCATTTTCAAACATCAGGCAAAGATACTACATTTCAAATTTTAATGAACCGGGGAGTGCTCACCAGACCAGTTTTGCGACGCTGCCATTCGCTCCCGCCAAAAAAACAGTTTTCCCCTTTTTGGCTTTCCGGCACACATGAAACCCCTGAGTATGAATCAGTTTCCAGTTCATGCCTCCATCTTCCGATACGTCTACCCCCGAGGTGCCACAGGTTATTAATCTTTTTTTTGAAATAAATTCCACAGCACTCCGGAAACCATGAGGTGGTGTAACAGGCAGCAGCCAGTTTTTTCCACCATCGCGACTAATGGCGAAATTGCCGTGGCGAGTGGTATCAACAGCATAGTTGCCGCCTGCCACAGCGAGTAGGGAAGCCCGTTTGTTTTTCTTATTATTGTATACTGCCAAAGAAAAAGCACCGGTTGTTTGTGTACCCTGCAGCAGCGGTAAGTCTATTTTTTCATCCCGTATAAAAATTCTTGATCGTTTGCCTCCCGTTACAAATGCAGCCTCTGATAAAGAAATCGGACGAATATTCGTTCCGCTGGCGGCAAACAGTGCTTCTCCTTCCTCTCCTTCCGGAGATTTTTCTAAAGGCATTTTCCGCCAGGAACTGCCACCATCAAAACTACGGGCAACAAATATTTTACCGTCAACAGCATCTCCCACTACAATGCCACTCTCCTCATTCCAAAATTCCATAGCATCCATAAACACATCCGGATGACGATCCTCAAATACGAGCTTCCAGGTTTCTCCACCATTGATGGTTTTTAAAATAAAGCCGGGGCTGGCAATGCCCATTATCACTGCCGTTACGCCATCAAATGCTTCGATATCACGAAAGTCTGTCTTTTCGTAGCCCGTTACGGTTATCCATTTCCATGTTTCGCCACCATCCACAGATCTGCCCACGGTTCCATTGGTACCACTTACCCATACTACACGGTCGTCTACTACGCTCAATCCACGGATAGAAACATCTCTACTTTCCGTTAACAACTTTACAGATTGAGCGGACAGCATACCAGTAGAGATTAGAGAAAAAGACAGCATTAAAATAAAGTACTTCATTGTTACGAATGTAAGCATATTGTTGACTTAGCTGCTACATCCAAATTTCAAAAATCTCCAAATCAGAAATTCACTCCTGACAATTCATCTTTTCATTCTATATTGCAATGCGTATGAGAAAGTATGAAGATGAATATCGTCACAAAGGATTAAGGAAAAAACTTGTAGATACTATCAGGCAGAAAGGGATTACCGACGAAAAAATTCTTGACGCCATTAACAATACGCCCCGTCATTTTTTTATGGACCTGGCACTGGATCGGATTGCTTATGAGGACAGAGCTTTTCCTATCGGGGAAGATCAAACTATTTCTCAGCCCTATACCGTAGCCTATCAAACACAGTTGTTGAATGTGAAGCCGTTTGATAAGGTGTTGGAAATAGGAACCGGTAGTACTTATCAATCCTGTGTGTTGGCGCAATTGGGCGCCAAAGTATTCACTATTGAACGGCAGAGAAAACTCTTCGATAAAAATAAAAGATTTGACTATCCTAAAAGATTTCCTTCAATCAAGTTTTTTTATGGCGATGGGTATGAAGGGTTACCTACGTTTGCTCCTTTCGATAAAGTACTGATCACGGCTGCGGCTCCTTATATACCGGAGAAATTGATAGAACAAATGAAACCGGGTGGTGTTATGGTCATTCCGGTAGATGAACCGGGTGAAAATGGCCAGCGCATGCTTAGACTTACTAAGCAGGCCGACGGAAATACTACGGAAGAAAAATTTGATATGTTTTCTTTTGTGCGAATGGACAAGGGAAAAGTAAATGGTGAATAGTCTGTCTGTACTGGTCTATTCCTTTTCCAGCAATTTTTCATCAATTTTATATGCTTCTATACCGTTGAGCACAGGGGCAGCCTTGGCTTCATCGATAACCAGTTCAAAAGCATTTATATCCGTTGATGGGAATGTTAGTATTCTTTTTCGTCCAATTGTAGTTCCTTCTATTGTTTTTACAACAGCGTCCCCGTTTTTTAGTTTAATGGTAAATTTGCTTACACGTTGCCCCAAAGCGATATGTTCTTTTAATACGATTGTATTAATTGATTGAGCAGCCGACGATACCTGTAGCGGTTGAGTTATAGCAGGCAACAAATATCCCACTCCGCTTTTTTTCTCTATGGCGGCACCTTCTGCATTGGTATAAGTAACTGTAGATGCGGTCAGTAAGTTTTTGCTGAAACTTTCATCACGGTATCGCTTAAACGCCATTAACGCTGCAGAATCAACACCGTTTATCAATCCCCGCCTGTCTGGTGGAATATTCAAGAGTAAGTTGGACCCGCGGCCAACGGATTTGAGATACAGGTCAAATAACGTTTCTCCTGACTTTACTTTATCGTCTTCTTCAGCATGGTAAAACCAACCCGGACGAATACTGACGTCACATTCAGCCGGAATCCAATGTTTACCATTAATATTTCCTTTGTTGAGCGTATCCGTAGAAGGTCCACCAGCCCCCCTTGTAAAACCAGCCGTATCCAGGAGGTTCCAGTTAGTAGTACCCGCTATACCCCTTTCATTACCTACCCACCGGATATCCGGTCCGATGTCGCTAAAAACAACAGCTTCGGGAGCAACCTCCTTAATGGTTGCTTCAAAACGATTGAAATCATACTCCTGTTTCTTTCCATTGGGTCCTTCACCGTTAGCACCATCCCACCAGAACTCAAACAAAGGACCATAGTTAGTTACCACTTCTTTCATCGTATTTACATACACATCATTATAACCGGCAGTGCCGTACTCAGGATGATTTCTATCCCAGGGGGAAAGGTATATACCAAACAAAAGTCCATTTTCTTTGCAGGCTTCTGACAGATCTTTCACTACATCTCCCTTTCCATCTTTCCATTTACTCTCCCTGACAGTATGCCTGGAATATTGACTCGGCCATAAACAAAAACCATCGTGGTGTTTGGCGGTAAGAATAATTCCCTTTGCCCCGGATTCTTTGGCCACGCTTGCCCATTGTTTGCAATCTAACGCAGATGGAGCAAATGCATCTGCGGGTTCATCTCCATGTCCCCACTCCTTATCGGTAAATGTATTGGGACCAAAATGTATAAACCAGTAAAATTCCAGGTCATGCCACGCTAATTGCTTTGCGTCAGGTGTTGGTCCGAACGGATCGGGTAATTTATCCTCCTTTACGGCATTGTTACATGCTAATAACAAAAACATCAGCACATAGGAAACCTGTTTCATGATTCAAGCATTTGATAGACCACAAAATATGACTTTTTATATTACGCTGCTGCTATTGGAGTGATTAATACATGACAATAGATTAATGGCAAGACCTTTTAGCCCATAACATTTCAGACCTTTACAAATCCACGAAATCCCCTGGCTCCATAGTATGATTCAGCACCGTTGTGGTACATAAAAACAGTGTCATATCGTCGGTCGCAAAATATAGCACCGCCGCGTTCACGTATGGACTGTGGAGTTTTCACCCAACTGGAAGTTTTTATATCAAATTCTCCTAATTGCTGCAGGTTTCTATATTGTTCTTCGTCCAGCAGTTCTATTCCCATATCTTCGGCCATTCCAACAGCACTATCTTTGGGTTTGTGCTCCTTTCTGGACTCCAATGCTTGAGAGTCGTAACAAATACTTCGCCGCTCTTTGGGACTTTCTTTTGAACAATCCACAAAAAGATATTCACCTGTTTTTTTGTCGAAGGCAATTACGTCTGGTTCCCCGCCGGTTTCTTCCATGGCTTGTAGCGACCATAATTTATCCGACTTCTTCAATATAACCTCTATTTTTGACCAGTCCATTCCCTTATGTCGCACCATGTTTTTCTCGAACCTGCTCTTTAGCGTCTGTAGCAAGGTTGTTGATTCCGATGCGTTCAATTTTTTCTTATTTTTCATATAGAAATCGTTTGTCATTTATTTTATCAACACAATGTAGGCAAATCGAGGGGGATGTACCGGGTTAACCCATCAATTTGGTCCTACAGAAAATTAAAAATAGCAGCACTTTAACAAAAGTTAATAAAACTAAACAATTTAGTATTAGCTTTGCAAATCTTCTATGACAGCATCTAATAAGCCTTCGCAAAACAATATATTAATTAAGGGAGCCCGGGTTCATAACTTGAAAAATGTTACGGTAGAAATTCCCCGTGGCAAATTGATTGTAGTAACGGGGGTTTCCGGTTCTGGTAAATCTTCTTTAACCATCGATACTCTTTTTGCCGAAGGACAACGTCGTTATGCGGAGAGTTTGAGTGCCTATGCCAGGCAATTTCTGAACCGGATGGATAAACCCGATGTGGATTACATCCGGGGGCTTTGTCCCGCAATTGCCATCGAACAAAAGGTAATTACCCGTACCCCAAGATCTACGGTGGGGAGTATGACCGAAGTATATGATTATCTAAGGTTGTTGTATGCCCGTATTGGCAAAACAATATCACCGGTTAGTGGCAGGGAAGTGAAGAAAGACGATGTAAATGATGTAGTTGCGGCTATTCGGAAACTACCGGTTGGCGATAAGGTCTTGATATTGGCTAAATTTCAGCTACAGGGAAAGCGGAATCTGAAAGAGGAGTTGAATATTTTGCTTCAAAAGGGATTTTCAAGAATATATATAAAAGGAAAGGAAACAGATGAGACTATATATATAGAGGAGCTGCTGGAAGAGAAGGATACAACTCTTAAAAAGAAGTTTTCTACTACTACATATATATTAATAGACAGGATTGTGGCAAAAGAGTTGGAGGAGGATGATATTCATCGTTTATCCGACTCTATAGGGATAGCATTTTTTGAAGGTAACGGCGAAGTACAGGTAGAAGTGAATGGTGACAAGCTTTTATCATTCTCTAATAAATTCGAACTGGACGGTATCCGCTTTGAGGAGCCGGTACCGAATCTGTTTTCTTTCAATAATCCTTATGGTGCTTGCCCGGTTTGTGAGGGTTTTTCGCAGGTGTTAGGTTTGGATAAAGACCTGATTATTCCTGATCCCAGGTTGAGTGTATACGAAGGAGCGGTAGCACCCTGGAAAGGAGAGAAGCTAAGTGCCTGGAAAGACCAGTTTGTTAGGGGTGCCAAACATTTCAGCTTTCCCATACATAAGCCGATCCTGGACCTGACGGCAGAACAGTTGGAGCAGTTGTGGAAGGGTAATAAATATGCCAAAGGAATAGATGATTTCTTCGACGAGGTAGAACAGAATCTTTATAAGGTACAATACCGGGTATTATTATCACGATACAGGGGCCGAACTACCTGTCCGGAGTGTAATGGCTATCGTTTACGCAAAGAAGCATTATATGTAAAAGTAGCCGATCGACACATCGGTCAGTTGTGTGAAATGCAGGTGTCTGATCTTAAAAACTGGTTCGATAGTCTGAAACTGAATGCATATGAGCAGCAGGTGGGAAAAAGAATTTTGATCGAAATCCACCAACGGTTGCAGGTATTGCTAGATGTGGGATTGGGTTATTTAACGCTTAACCGCCTTGCCAATAGCATCAGTGGTGGTGAAAGCCAACGAATACAGTTAACCCGCAACCTGGGCAGCAACCTTACCAACTCTCTTTACATACTGGATGAACCTTCGATAGGGCTGCATTCAAGAGATACAGCCCGTCTCATATTAGTATTGAAACAACTGCGGGATCTGGGTAATACCGTTGTGGTGGTGGAACACGATGAAATGATGATGCGGGAGGCCGACTATATAATAGATATGGGTCCATTAGCCAGTTACCTTGGAGGGGAAGTGATAGCGGAGGGCGACTATGACAGTATCATCAAAAATAAAAAAAGCCTGACCGGAAAATACCTGTCAGGAGCATTAGCTATAACAGCACCGGCAAAAATCCGGAAATCGAAAAGAAGTGTAACGATTGAAAATGCCCGGCAAAACAACCTGAAAGATATCACGGTTAGTTTTCCGCTGGGGGTATTATGTGTAGTGAGTGGTGTGAGCGGAAGCGGGAAAACAACCTTGGTAAAACAAATTCTCTATCCAGGCTTGAAGAAACTGAAGGGAGAGTTTACAGAAAAAGTAGGACTGCATAAAGCTATAACAGGTGATATCAGTTACATCACGCAAATAGAATTGGTTGACCAAAATCCAATCGGAAAATCTTCCCGTAGCAATCCGGTTACCTACGTAAAGGCATACGACGAAGTAAGGGACCTGTATTCAAAACAGGCACTCAGTAAGATTAATGGCTTTCAGCCGAAACACTTTTCTTTTAATGTAGATGGAGGAAGATGCGATGCCTGTAAAGGAGAGGGAGAGCAGGTTGTGGAGATGCAGTTTTTGGCGGATGTGCATCTTACCTGCGAAGTATGTGGCGGCAAACGGTTTAAAGAAGAGGTATTAGATGTCACCTATAAAGAGAAGAATATTTTTAATGTGCTTGAAATGAGTGTAGATGAGGCGTTGGATTTTTTTAAAGATGAAAAAGACATCATTCAAAAATTGAAACCGTTGACGGATGTAGGATTGGGATATGTGAAGTTGGGGCAATCAAGTGATACCCTTTCGGGCGGCGAGGCACAGCGGGTAAAGCTGGCTTCTTTTCTTGGAAAAGGAAAAGCACAGGGACATATACTTTTTATATTTGACGAGCCCACGACTGGGCTGCATTTCCACGATATCAATAAATTACTCTCGTCGTTTAATGCATTGATAGACCAGGGACATTCTATACTGGTGGTAGAGCATAATACTGACGTAATCAAGAGTGCAGACTGGGTAATTGATTTGGGGCCGGAAGCAGGCGACAAAGGAGGGACAGTAGTGTTTGAAGGTATACCCGATGAATTGAAAAAAGTAAAAAACAGCTATACGGGTAAGTATTTATAGCATCTTAAAAAAGATCCATCAATTCTTTCGTTCGCATTTCAGTATCTACAGCTTGCATCATATCATGCAATTGCATGAGTTCATGTTCACTTAATATCAGGTGTACGGCGTCCACGTGTGATTGTAATACTATGCATTTGCAGTTGGTGTCCTGCATTGGCTGTTGATGATCCATTTTGGATAATACCATTTGGGCAAATTGTTTATATTGTTTTTCGTCCATTGTCAGCATTGTTGTTCCAAAGCTCACCTGTAAATGAAGACAATCTTCGCATTGGATTACATATCCATTTTCGTCAGAATACCAGTTTTTAAATCTGCACATATTTTTTATATCTGTTTGAAACACAAAAGACGATAAATGATAAAACAGCGACTTATAAGAAAGGAAAAACTTCTTTACGAAATCGGAAACTTTTGTTGTTTATGGAAATGGCCAATACCTGCATCTTAGTTCACAAGGATGGTGATCGTAAATACTTTAAATATTATGATTTTGTTAACTTGTGTCGGTGTTTTTTACAGTCTTATATCTATAAAGTTTCGGAATAGGGGAAGGATTTCGAAAGGAATTGTTAACTTGCCAATCCCATAAAACGTATCTATGTCTGTACAACAAAACTGGGAAGATCGGAAGCAAAACAGGAAACAGTCGTTCATGACTATGTATAATTATGTCATGGGGGTGCTTTGGTTGGGCATTGGATTGCTTTTTTTGCTCAATAAGCCGCTGGATATTGAGTGGATAAAAAGTGATCCTGTTATCGACAATGTTTTTGGAGTAGTGGGAGTGGTGTATGGTTTATTCAGGTTGTATAGAGGGTACAAACAAAAAGATTTTCAAAGATGAGTTTTTTACGAAAGGCATTGGGATATGCAACCTGGCTATGGGTTGGCGCTGTATTAATAGGAGCAGCGGGCTGTTCCGGCGATACCAAGAGGAGGGTAATAGCCGGCAACGATGATTTAAAGTCGGGTACCATTCACATCAGTGTTGATGAGTCCTTTAAACCAGTGATAGATTCTCAAATCAAGGTATTTACATCGTTGTATCCCGAGGCTAATATTATTGCGCATTACAAGTCTGAGGCCGAATGTCTTAAGGATCTGTTGAACGATAGCATTCGGATGGTGATAGTAACCAGGGGATTGAGCGAAGGAGAGGGGAATATGCTGAAAGATTCATTGGGTTTCATTCCTTATTGGAATAAGGTGGCCAATGACGCCATTGCTGTAATTGTAAACACCAAACAACCAGATTCTTTGTTCACAATGGGAGATATTCGCTCACTGATGAACGGAACCAGTGGATACAAACTCCGACCCGTACTGGATGGCACCACTGCTACCAGCACTGTCAGGTATATGATTGATTCTGTGTTGGGGGGGGGGCAGTCTGACTTAAGTAAGGAGATTATGGCAGCAACCTCCACAGAGGAGCTGATAGATTTTGTTTCCAAAAACCAAAATGCTATTGGTTTTCTGGGGGTTAGCTGGGTTGGAGACAAAGACGACAAGGACCAGTTGGATTTTATAAAAGGTGTAACGATCGCTTCTATTGAGGCACGGGGTGATAAAGATAAATTTGTCAAACCTTTTCAGGCAAATATTGCCTATAAACGGTACCCTATGGTACGGGGTTTGTATTATATATTGAAGGAAAATTACAATGGACTTGGAAGAGGTTTTGCCAACTTTTTGACACATGAAAAAGGACAGTTAATTTTTCACAGAGCGTACCTTTTCCCTACAAAGATGAACTTTTCTGTACGGGAGGCGGCCCTCAAAGAAGAATAAATTTGATATATTTACCGAAACAAAATTCTAAAATTTAAAAATGATGAAGCAAACAATCAGATTTTCTGTAGTGGCGATGCTTTTGTGCAATGTTGCTTTTGCGCAATCCGTAGACGATGGAAAAAAGTTTTTTTACTATGAGAAGTACCAGAGTGCTAAAGAAACACTTGAAAAAGCTTTAGCTGCTAAACCGGGGGATGTTGACGCTGCTTACTGGTTGGGACAAACATTGATTGAACAAAATGATGTAAATGGTGCGAAAAGTGTATATCAAACAGCATTGCAGTCAAAAGGTAGTGATCCGCTTTTGCTGGTAGGAATGGGGCATGTGGAATTGTTGGAAAATAAAACAAACGAAGCACGCCAAAGGTTCGAAGTGGCGATCAGCTCAACAAAGAATAAAAATATAGATGTATTGAATGCTATAGGGCGTGCCAATGCTGATGCGGCTGCGGGAGACGCCAACTATGCCATCGAAAAATTAAAAACAGCTACTGAAGTTAAGAAGTTTAAAGAGCCTTCTGTATTTATTAATATGGGAGATGCTTATCGTAAGTTAGCCGATGGTGGTGGAGCTGTTACTTCCTACAATCAGGCATTGGCGATACAGCCTAGCTATGCTGAATCAAAATACAAGGTTGGTAAAATTTATCTTACCCAGGGAAACGATCAGGCGGATATTTTTGTTAAAAATTTTGAAGAAGCAATAGCACTGGATCCAGCTTATGCGCCTGCTTATTATGAATTGTATAAATATTGGTATGCACGCGATGTAAATAAAGCCAGGGACTATTTTTCAAAATATAAAGCCAATACAGACTTTACTCCTTCAGTAGAAGCAGAGGAAATCAGCTTGGTATATGCTTCCGGTGATTTTAGCGGGGCTATTGCCAAAGCCGACGAAAAAATAAAAGCCGAGGGTGATAAAGCGGATGCTAAATTATTTCGTGTAAAGGCTTACGCATATGATAAACTGGGAGATTCAGTGAATGCCCTGCAAAATATGGAAACATTTTTTGCCAAAGCACACCCAGACGATATTATGCCGGATAATTTCGTGAAAATGGCAGATATATCTTCTAAATTTCCGGATAAAATTGACCAGGCTGAGAGTTATATCCATAAATTGTTTGATGTAGACACTATCACCAGCAACCGTGTAGCCTATGCCAAGTCGGCATCTGATATGTACAAGAAAACTAAAAACTACGCTAAATCAGCGGAGTGGTTGACGAAGGTGTTGGCATTAAAACCTGATACATATACAAAAACCGAGCTTTTTTATGCCGGTTGGGAAAATTTCTACGGTGATAACTATCAAACTTCAGACAGCATAGCCAGCATCTATAAAGGAAAATACCCCGACGAAACACAAGGCTGGTACCTGGCGTTCCGTTCCAAGTGGGCGCTGGTTGATACTGCAGACGCATCTACCCAAGCTTTACCAGTAGAAGATGCAAAGAAGTTTATAGAAGTAGCAGAAGTGGATAAAGAGAAAAATAAACAAGCCTTAACACTTGCATATAGATATATGGCAGGATATACTAATAATGAGTTGAAAGATGCTGAAACGGCGCTGATCTATCTCAACAAAGTTTTAGAATTGAACCCCCAGGATGAAGATGTGAAAAAACATATTGAAGTTTTGGAGCAGGTGCTAAAAAGTCCCAGACCGAGGTCTGCAAGTAGGTAATATATAACTTATCACTAATTAATACATACCCCCGGAATCGATATTGATTCCGGGGGTTTTTTAATGCAATAAATACTTGTTTTTCAAGTATGCTGCCTTATTTTTGCGTTGGATTGTTCTACAAATATTTAGTGAACGGAAGCATATGCAAATATTGACTCCCGGTTTTCGTTTACTGTAAAAGATAATCTTGAGACGAGATGATTAATTATTATATACTTCAGTCCCAACCGTTTACATCTCTAGCAGACGCCAATTCTTCGTTTGATTATCTTCCTATCGCCATACAGTTTCTGGTAGCCATTGGTTTTGTGGCTGTTATGATGGCTGTAACTCACTTGCTGGGACCCAAAAGGGCTACTGCCGAAAAACTTGAGAATTTTGAAAGTGGAATTGATGCTGTGGGCAATGCTCGTCAGCCATTAGCTGTAAAATACTTTTTAGTCGCCATACTATTTGTTTTGTTTGATGTTGAAGTAATCTTTTTCTATCCCTATGCTGTTAATTTCAGAGAGTTGGGATGGGAAGGATTTATGGCAGTATTAGCATTTGTAGGCTTCTTTGTTACCGGTTTCTTTTACGTTATTAAAAAGGGAGCCCTTATCTGGGAAGACTAGGTGGTTAGAAGTATAAAAAAAATATGTTATGGCACGTCCCGTAAGATTTAATATTACACCGAAGCCGAGAGATGGCGAAGGGCATATAAGCCTGGTAGATGCTCCCGAAGGGTATACCGGTGAAGGATTTTTTACTACTAAACTCAGCGAAGTAGTAGGATTGGCTCGCAAAAACTCTTTGTGGCCGTTGCCATTTGCTACCTCTTGTTGTGGCATTGAATTTATGGCAACAATGGGCGCACATTACGATTTGGGGCGTTTTGGTGCTGAGCGTATGGGGTTTTCCCCCCGCCAATGCGATATGCTATTGGTGATGGGAACCATTGCAAAAAAAATGGGACCTGTATTACGTCAGGTGTACATTCAGATGGCCGAACCTCGTTGGGTGGTTGCTGTAGGTGCTTGTGCCTCCAGCGGTGGCATTTTTGACAGTTATTCTGTGTTACAGGGTATCGATCAGATTATTCCGGTGGACGTATATGTACCGGGATGCCCGCCACGTCCGGAAGCGATCCTTGATGGGGTATTGGCCGTGCAGGACCTGGTAGGTAAAGAAAGTATCAGACGCCGCAATAGCGACCGGTACCAGCAGTTAATGTTGAGCTACGGAATTCAATAAATAAATTGTTAGATGGGATTGACGAACGAACGCATAAAGGAAAGATTGACAGAAAAATTTGGCGAATCAGTAACCAATTTTTCTGAGCCATTCGGTATGCTCACATTTGAAGTGCCCAAGGAAATGAATCTGAAACTGCTCCAGTTCCTTCATGATGATGAAGAGTTGAAGTTTAGGTTTCTTACCGATTTACAGGCCGTGCATTATCCTGATGACAAGGGGCGCGAATTAGCGGTAGTATATCACTTGCATAGTTTTACTACCCGCAGCAGAATCAGGTTCAAGATATTTACAGATATAGAAAAACCGGATGTTTTCACCGCCACCCGTTTGTATGAATGTGCCAACTGGATGGAAAGAGAAACCTACGATTTCTTTGGCGTAAATTTCTTAGGGCACCCCAATCTGAAGCGTATTCTGAACGTGGATGAAATGGATTATTTTC
This sequence comes from uncultured Terrimonas sp., assembly GCA_964604365.1. Taxonomy (GTDB): domain Bacteria; phylum Bacteroidota; class Bacteroidia; order Chitinophagales; family Chitinophagaceae; genus Agriterribacter. The sequence goes on along the minus strand of CAZRYS010000020.1, from coordinate 13,184 downwards.
CGATGCGTAAGGAATATCCAATGGAAGATCAGACCCGGATTGATAAAGACGACGAAATGTTTGGTAGGGGCGGTACTTTTTAAAGCTTAAGAAATGACAGAAGAAGTATTACAACAGAATACGAAGGGCAATATAAAGCTTCCTGAAGGGTCGATAGAAAAGACAACTACTACATTGAACCTGGGTCCAACACACCCGGCTACACATGGCGTATTTCAAAATATACTGGAGGTTGACGGCGAAAGAATCGTTTCTTCTGAAGCGACTGTCGGATATATTCACAGGGCTTTTGAAAAGATTGCAGAGAGAAGACCTTTATATCAGATAACGCCGCTTACGGATCGTTTGAATTACTGTTCGGCCCCCATTAACAATATGGGCTGGCATATGACATGCGAAAAGTTATTGCATGTGGAAACACCCAAACGTGTAGACTATCTGCGTGTGATTATAATGGAATTGGCCCGGACGGCTGATCACATTATTTGCAACTCTGTTATCGGGGTGGACTCTGGTGCCTTGTCTGTGTTTCTGTATGTGATGCAGTACCGGGAACTTATTTATGAAATATACGAAGAAATTTGCGGTTCGAGGCTTACCACTAATATTGGAAGAATCGGTGGTTTCGAAAGAAACTTTAATGCAACTGCCTGGGAAAAATTAGAGAAATTCCTGAATGAGTTTCCCAAAGCGCTGACAGAGTTTGAAAACCTGTTGCAGCGTAATAGAATATTTATGGATCGCACCATCGGTGCTGGTCCTATCAGTGCTGAAAGAGCATTGAACTATGGCTTTACAGGACCTAACCTGAGAGCCGCCGGAGTTGACTACGATGTAAGAATAGAGAGTCCTTATTGTAGTTACCAGGATTTTGAATTTGCAGTTCCTGTGGGAACTACGGGAGATGTATACGACCGTTGGCTGGTGCGTAACCAGGAAATGTGGGAGTCGCTCAAAATTATCCGTCAGGCATACGAAAAAATTCAACAATTTAAGGGACAGGAATCTGAAATATACCATGCCAATGTACCAGAGTATTACCTCCCTCCTAAACAGGACGTATACACGAAGATGGAGGCGCTGATCTGGCATTTCAAAATTATAATGGGTGAAACCAATATTCCTGCGGGTGAAGTGTGGCATAGTGTGGAAGGCGCGAATGGCGAATTGGGCTTCTACCTGATTAGCGATGGCGGACGGTCGCCCTACAGGTTACATTTCAGAAGACCCTGCTTTATTTACTATCAGGCTTTTGCGGAGTTGATAAAGGACTCTATGCTGGCAGACGCAGTGATCGTGTTGAGTAGCCTGAATCTTATAGCAGGGGAGATGGATGCTTAAGTTAATTTGAAAATGTGGAAATTTGAGCAGGTGAGTAATTGAAACTTCGAGGTAATATTGAGAGAGGCAATTGACATAGAAGGGACGTTGGGCTGAAACAATAATTTGAAAATGAAAAAATGAAATTTTCCGACGATAAACTAAAAAAAGTAGACGAAATCGTGGCGCGGTATCCTGAAGGGAAACAAAAAAGTGCGTTGATACCGGTATTGCATCTGGCTCAGGAACAATTTGGTTGGTTGAGTTCGGAAACAATGGACTATGTGGCTTCATTGCTAAAGCTGGAGCCTATAGAAGTATATGAAGTGGCTACGTTCTACTCAATGTTCAATCTGAAGCCGGTTGGTAAATATCTTTTTGAAGTATGCCAGACAGGTCCATGTATGATTAATGGTAGTGATGATATTATTGGATACATAGGAGAGAAGTTAGGCATCAAACCCGGAGAGACAACGAATGACGGACTATTTACCTTGAAAACCGTGGAGTGTTTGGGAGCCTGTGGTTATGCACCAATGATGCAACTGGGCAAGTTTTACAAAGAGCATCTGACAAAGGCAAAAGTAGATGCGATCATAGAAGAGTGCAGAAGCAATGCTGCCGTGAATAATTAATATTTTAACTGTCATTTAAATTGTCAGTCAGAAAAATAAAAGCGGAAAGCTAAAAAATATGGGAGTTAAATTACTACTTGACAAAGCACATATTGAGGGTATTCGCTACTACGATGTTTATCGGAAAAATGGTGGATATGCCAGTGTGGAAAAGGCATTGAAGATGACACCCGAGGCGATTGTAGAGGAAGTGAAGAAAAGTGGATTGAGAGGTCGTGGGGGTGCCGGATTTCCAACCGGTATGAAATGGAGTTTTATTGCTAAGCCTGAAGGTGTACCCCGTCATTTGGTGTGTAATGCGGATGAAAGTGAGCCTGGTACTTTTAAGGATCGTTACCTGATGGAGTTTCTTCCTCATCTTTTGATAGAGGGATTGATTGTGAGTTCTTTTGCCTTGGGCAGTAATGCTACGTATATATATATACGTGGTGAATACGCCTGGATTCCGGAAATTCTGGAGCAGGCAATAGCCGAAGCAAAAGCAAATGGTTGGTTAGGGAAAAACATTCAAAACTCAGGTTTTGATTGTGAAATATATGTGCAAAGAGGTGCTGGAGCCTATATCTGTGGCGAAGAAACTGCATTGATAGAATCACTGGAGGGTAAAAGAGGAAACCCTCGTATCAAACCGCCATTTCCGGCAGTGAAAGGGGTTTGGGATCGTCCTACCGTAGTAAACAATGTGGAAACGCTGGCGGCGGTGGTACCCATTATGAATATCGGAGGAGAAGAGTATGCAAAAATTGGTGTAGGTCGCTCTACAGGTACCAAACTGATTTCTGCTTGCGGTAATATAAATAAGCCGGGCGTATACGAAATAGACATGACCATTAGTGTTGAAGAATTTATTTATAGTGACGAATATTGTGGTGGTATCGCCAATGGTAAAAGGTTGAAAGCTTGTATTCCAGGTGGTTCTTCGGTACCAATTCTCCCCGCGAACCTGCTGTTGAAAACAGCAAAAGGAGAGACCCGTTATATGAATTATGAGAGTTTAAGTGATGGTGGTTTTGCTACCGGCACTATGATGGGAAGTGGCGGATTTATTGTGTATGATGAAGACCAGTGTGTAGTAAAAAATACTTATACGCTGGCTCGATTCTATCGTCATGAAAGTTGTGGGCAGTGTAGCCCTTGCCGTGAGGGAACCGGTTGGATGGAAAAAATTCTAAAGAAAATAGATACAGGGAAAGGTACTCGTTCGGATATCGATTTGTTGTGGGATATTCAGCGGAAGATAGAAGGTAATACTATTTGTCCACTGGGAGATGCGGCGGCTTGGCCGGTTGCAGCAGCTATTCGTCATTTTCGTGATGAGTTTGAATGGCATATTGATAATCCTGATGAGTGTTTGAGAAGAAATTACGGTTTGGCGCATTATGCCGATGCCCTGGAGGTAGTTGCTTGAAATTAGAAAGCTAAATCTTATCCACCCTATTTTTAAAACCTGAGGAACCATGAAAAAAGCTGTATTTAGATGCGGGAAGTATAAGTTCTTTGTTAAGGTGGTGTTGTTGGTACTTATGTCGCGGAGTAATGTTACAGCCCAGTCAACATTTCAACCTTATAAAAAAGGAAGGATGTTTGCCTACTGGGGTTGGAATCGTGGATTATATAGCAATAGTGATATAACCCTACGTGGAGACGACTACAACATGAAGTTGCATAATGTGAGAGCACATGATAGAATGACAACCCCGTTTTTTAACTACAATGACTATTTTAAGTTGTCTAACATTACGATTCCTCAGACGAATATGAGGGTCGGTTATTTTTTTAAGGACAATTGGAACGTGAGTTTAGGAGTGGATCACATGAAATATGTGATGGAAAATAATCAAACGGTATATGCCAAGGGAACAATAGAAAGAGAGGGAAAGTTTAAAGGGGTGTATGACAATAATATCGTTTTAGAGGAAGATTTCTTAACCTTTGAGCATACAGATGGATTGAATTATGTGAATGCAGAAGTAGAGCGATATAAACATTTGAAAGGTCTTTTTCATAGCAATTTGAGTGTAGGATTAGTATTAGGTGCCGGCGCTGGTGTGTTGCTTCCTAAAACAAATGCAAAGTTTTTGGATTATGCCCGAAACGACCGGTTTCATTTGTCAGGTTTGGGAATGAGTGTAAAAGCAGGAGTAGATATTGTAGTGATTAAGAATCTGAACATAAAATTTGAGGCGAAAGAGGGATATATTAATATGCCCAATATCATATTACACGAGAAAGGGGTGAACGGGAGGGCAAAGCAAGCATTTTGGTTTACAGAGTTCGTGGGAACTATCGGTGTAAATTTTAATGTATTGAAATCTAAATTGAAATAGTTAATTAAAAATAAATAGTGTTTACATGTCTGAAACACCATTGTTTAAAGTAACAATTGATAATATTACCATAGAGGTTCCGGCGGGTACATCCATCCTGAATGCTGCGAGGCAGATAGGAGGGGACGTAACACCTCCGGCTATGTGTTATTATTCCAAGTTGAAGAATAGTGGCGGTAAATGTCGTACCTGCCTGGTGGAAGTAGCTGCTGGGTCCACTGCCGATCCTCGTCCTATGCCTAAGTTGGTTGCCTCGTGTCGTACCAACGTGATGGACGGCATGATCGTAAAGAATATCACCAGTGAAAGAGTGCAGGATGCGAGGGCTGGTGTGGTGGAGTTTCTTTTACTGAATCATCCATTGGATTGCCCCATCTGCGATCAAGCGGGAGAGTGTCACTTGCAGGATCTGAGTTATGAGCATGGCAAGGAAGGTACCCGCTATGAGTTTTCGCGGAGAACATTTAAGAAACACGACCTGGGACCTTATATTCAGTTGCATATGACGCGGTGCATATTATGTTACCGTTGTGTATTTACCGCCGATCAACTTACGAATAAAAGAGTACACGGTATATTGGACAGAGGCGACCATGCTGAGATTGCTACCTATATTGAAAAGTCATTGGACAATGATTTTATCGGCAACGTGATTGATGTATGTCCTGTAGGGGCACTTACTGATAAAACCTTCCGCTTCAAAAACCGTGTTTGGTTTACCAAACCTGTTAATGCTTCCTGCAATTGTAATAAATGCAGTGGTAAAGTACACCTTTGGATGCGGGGGGATGAAGTATTAAGGGTAACAGCCCGTAAAGACGAGTGGGGAGAGGTAGAAGATTGGATTTGTAACGAATGTCGTTTTGAGAAAAAAGATATTAAAGATTGGACAATTGAAGGACCGGTAAAAGTAAATCGTCATTCCGTTATTTCACAAGGGCACTATGTAGGACTCAATAAACCGAACGATACCTTTACTAAGGTAATGAATGGCAGAAACCCACGGTTATTGATGGATATCCATAGTGTAAGTGAGGTCAATCGTCCGGGGGTAAGTTTGTCCGCAATTAAAGGACCGGCACATTCAACCGACTTTAATGCTGCAAAGGAGATAGGTAACGAATAACTATAAGCGAAGTAAACAACAGATAGATATATATTTTAAATCTCAAATTATTTAACCTTGGAGTGGGAATTTATACTGGAAAAATTATTGTTGATTACTGTGGTGGTAACCATCTCGTTGGTAGTAGCCATGTATGCAACATATGTTGAGCGTAAATTTGCCGGATTCATACAGGATAGATACGGACCGGATCGTGCGGGTCCTTTTGGTTTGCTGCAGCCATTGGCAGATGGTTTGAAACTTTTTTTCAAAGAAGAAGTTATTCCCAGCAACTCTAATAAGTTATTGTTTGTGCTGGGACCTTGCCTGGCGATGCTCACAGCAATGATGACCAGTGCGGTTATTCCCTGGAGCAGTCCGATAGAGATAGATGGAAAAATTGTTAACCTGCAAATCGCAGATATTAACATTGGTATCCTGTATGTATTTGGTGTGGTGAGTGTAGGCGTGTACGGTATGATGATCGGCGGTTGGGCCAGTAATAACAAATTTTCTTTGATGGCGGCATTACGGGGCGCCAGCCAGGCAATCAGTTACGAACTGGCTTTGGGGCTGTCGTTGATTGCCGTATTAATGATTTCTGGTTCCCTCAGCTTACGTGTAATAACGGAACAACAGGTAACGGGTTTGTGGAATATTGTTTACCAGCCGTTAGGCTTTGTAATATTTTTAGTTTGTGCTTTGGCAGAATGTAACCGCGCCCCCTTCGATTTGCCGGAAGCAGAAAGTGAATTAAACTTCGGGTATCACCAGGAGTATTCTTCTATGAAGTTGGGTTTTTTCCTTTTTGCGGAGTATATCAATATGTTTATCAGTTGTGCATTGATAGCCACGTTGTACTTGGGCGGCTATGATATGCCGTTTGTAGATGAGTCAACCTTATCTTCGTCTACAGCAGCCATTGTGGGAGCTGCTGCATTATTCTCGAAAACATTTTTACTTATATTGTTATTCATGTGGATCCGCTGGACACTGCCGAGGTTTCGTTATGATCAGTTGATGAATCTGGGCTGGAAAAGTTTGATTCCACTGGCTTTGGTGAACATGTTGATTACCGGTGCTGTGATTTTGTGGACAATGAAAGGCTAGTGAATAGTTGGCTGGTATGGCGGATAAAAATACTTTTGTACTTAATCCTGTTGTTTGATACCAACAGGATGATAAAATGAAATAATTATGGAGGCGTTAACGCAAAGATCCAAACAGGTAGACCGGAAGCCGATGACGCTGCTGGAAAGGATATACCTGTGGAATATCTTTAAGGGTATGCTTATTACATTCAGCCATTTCTTTAAGAAACGGGCTACTGTAAAATATCCGGAGAAAACGAGACCTTTTAGCCCCGTATTTAGAGGTTTGCATGTATTAAACAGAGATGAAGAGGGACGGGAGAGGTGTACCGCCTGCGGTTTGTGTGCGGTTGCTTGTCCGGCTGAGGCCATCACCATGGAAGCGGCTGAGCGCTTACCCGAAGAAGAAAACCTGTATAGGGAAGAGAAATATGCCGCTAAATATGAAATCAATATGTTGCGCTGTATATTCTGCGGGCTGTGTGAGGATGCCTGTCCGAAAGATGCGATTTATTTAAGTGAAACTTTTGCACCGGCAAACTATAGCCGTAGAAGTTTTATTTATGCGAAAAAGGACATGTTAATTCCGGATCCGGTTACTAACAAAGAAGGGTTTGATATAGCGAAAGGTTTAATTGAAAAGAAAAAGAAATCCTGATTCACCAAAACGAACGATCTTTTAAGAAATGTCCATAACACATCTACTTTTCTGGTTTCTTACAGTGTTGGCACTTAGCGGCGCACTCATGGTGATTTTTAGTAAGAACCCTATTCATAGTATACTTTGGCTAATAGCTACTTTCTTTGCTATTTCTGGTCACTATGTTTTATTAAACGCTCAATTTTTAGCTATTGTAAATATCATCGTATACGCCGGGGCTATTATGGTACTGTTTCTGTTTGTGGTGATGCTGATGAATTTGAATGCGTCTGCCATTCCAATGAAGAATAAATGGCTCGGCTTTGCTGGCGTCATTTCCGGTGGTAGTTTGTTATTGGTGCTTACGGCAGCCCTAAAGGATACCGCAGTAATGCGCAGTGATGTATTGATGAAAACGGGCGATATCGGGTTGATTCATAACCTGGGTATGGTTTTATTTAAAGATTATGTGTTGCCTTTTGAGATCAGCAGTGTGCTCTTTCTGAGTGCCATGGTGGGGGCAATGATAATTGGCAAAAAAGAGAAAAACGAAACGACATAAAAACTAACTAAACAGCTTACAATCTAACATGACGATTCAGCATTATATATTCCTGGCGGTTGCATTGTTTAGCATAGGTGTTATAGGGGTATTAACCCGTCGCAACATCATTATCATTTTCATGTGCATTGAGTTAATGTTGAATGCGGTGAATTTGTTGTTGGTGGCATTTTCAAAAATGCATAACCTGGCGGCTACAGCAATTGATGCCACAAGCAAAGCCGGGTCAGAAGGACAGGTATTTGTGTTTTTCATAATGGTGGTAGCAGCGGCTGAAGTAAGTGTGGGATTGGCTATTATCGTGATGATGTACAGGAATACGCATTCGGTGGATGCTAATTTTTTAAACAGACTAAAACATTAATGTAGAACGGCCAAAAGGTCTGCATACTTTAACCTGATATGAGCAACTTAGTTTACCTGGTTCCATTGTTCCCGCTGATCGGATTTTTGATCAACGGTCTGGCAAGAAACAGCCTTTCAAAAGGACTGACAAGTGTTATTGGCAGTGGTGTTATTCTTGCTTCATTTGTTGTGAGTGTATTATTATTTCTACAGGTGAAAAGTGGTAATGTGGCGGTTGTCACGTTATTTGATTTCATCAATACTGATAAGTTCAGCATACCTTTCAGCTTTCAGGTAGATCAACTGTCTTCTATTTTTCTGTTGGTGATTACAGGAGTGGGTTTCCTCATCCACCTGTATTCCACTGCCTATATGCATGAAGAAAGCAATGCACATTTTGCACGGTATTTTGCTTATCTGAACCTCTTTGTTTTTTCTATGTTGTTGCTGGTAATGGGTGGCAATTACCTGATCATGTTTATTGGTTGGGAAGGTGTAGGCTTGTGTTCCTATTTGTTGATAGGATATTGGTTTAAAAACAACGACTATAGTAATGCAGCAAAAAAGGCCTTCATCATGAACCGGATTGGTGACTTTGGCTTTTTGCTGGCTTTGTTCTGGATGTTGCAGCAGTTTGGCACGCTTACTTTTGGGGAGGTATTTGCCAAAGCGGATGGAATGAATATGAATGATACCGTTTTGGTTGGTATCACGTTGTTATTGTTTTTAGGCGCTACTGGTAAGAGTGCACAGTTGCCTTTGTATACCTGGTTGCCCGATGCGATGGCGGGTCCTACACCGGTATCTGCTTTGATACACGCAGCTACAATGGTGACGGCTGGTATATACATGATTGCCCGTAGCAATATTTTATATACGCTGGCGCCATTAACGCAAGGAGTGGTAGCTGTAGTTGGTTTGGCTACGGCTATACTGGCAGCTACCATTGCATTGAAACAAAATGACATCAAAAAAGTGTTGGCTTACTCTACGGTTAGCCAATTAGGTTATATGTTCCTGGGCTTAGGTGTGGGTGCTTATACCGGGGCTGTTTTTCATGTGATGACACATGCCTTCTTTAAAGCTTTATTATTCCTGGGTGCAGGTTCTGTTATTCACGCCATGCATCATGAGCAGGATATCCGTAATATGGGTGGTTTGAAAAAACATCTTCCTATTACACATTGGACATTTCTAATCGGCTGTATTGCCATTGCAGGTATTCCACCATTGAGCGGTTTCTTCTCGAAAGACGAAATTTTGGCGGCTGCGTTCTCTGCTAATGTAGCTTATTGGGTTATAGGTGTACTAGGTGCTGTTATGACTGCATTTTATATGTTCCGTTTGTATGCTACTACTTTCCTTGGAAAATTCAGAGGTACGCATGAGCAGGAGCATCATTTGCATGAAAGTCCTGCGGCTATGACATGGCCATTGATTATTCTGGCTGTATTATCAATAGTGGCAGGGTTTGTAGGTATACCAGCAGTGTTGGGGGGGAGTCATGAGTTACAGCAATTCCTGGCACCAATCTTTGCCGGATCTACAAAACTGCAAGAAGCGCATCATTTAAGTCACACAACTGAGTATATGTTGATGGGGGCATCAGTAGGGGCTGCCGCCATAGCCATATTGTATGCAATCAGCCGCTTTAGCAAAAAGCCTGATCTGGAAGAAGCTACAGGTTTTGGAAAAGTGTTGCAGAACAAATGGTATGTGGACGAATTGTATGATGCTATCGTTGTAAAGCCTTTACGTGTCATTTCGGTGTTTCTGAACAATATAGTGGAGAAACTTGGCATCGATGGTGCGGTGAACGGTGTCGGAAAATTGGTGCATTATGGAGCCCGTCAGCTCCGGCTTGTGCAGAGCGGGCAGGTGGGCATATACTTATTGATGATGGTAATTGCTGCTTTTGTATTATTTATTATTCAACTGTTTCTATAGGCTATGGATCCAAAAGATGTATTAATAACGTTTCCCGAATTGCTGCTGTGGTTTCCGTTGCTTAGCGGATTGATCGCTTTTTCCCTGAAAAATGGCAACAGTGCAAAGAACTGGGCGGTGACATCGTCTATCATAACGCTGTTAATTGCTATAGTGAGCCTGTTTTTTATGGACACCGGCAAATATTTCAACCTGAATAATGTCAGTTATTTCTGGATGCCTTCTATAGGTAGCAGTTTTGCGCTTAAGTACGATGGCATGGCTCGTTTACTTTGTATGTTGAATGCTGTAGCCTTCCCATTGGTGTTCTTATCCACTTACAAGCACAATTATAAAAATGCCAATAGTTTCTACGGATTAATGTTACTTACACAAGCAGGGCTAACCGGTGTGTTTTGTGCCATGGATGCGTTGGTGTTCTATTTTTTCTGGGAACTGGCACTTATTCCTGTTTATTTTTTGTCATCTATATGGGGTGGGGAAAAACGTATACAGGCAACTTTTAAATTTTTCGTTTACACATTTGCGGGCTCGCTGTTGTTACTGATAGGAATTATATATGTGTATCTGCATACTGCCGAGCAAAGTTTTTCTTTAAACGCTTTTATGCAGGCGAGTATACCAGCAGCGCAAGGCAAGTTTGTTTTTTGGTTGTTCTTTATAGCGTTTGCTATTAAAATGCCCATATTTCCTTTTCATACCTGGCAGCCGGATGCTTACGAGCAATCCCCTACAGGTGTTACCATGATATTAAGCGGTGTGATGGTGAAGATGGGTATATATGCGGTTATCCGCTGGTTGATTCCAGTCTTTCCAGCCGAAACGGCGGCATTTGCAGATCTGATCATCTGGTTATCCGTTATTGGGATGTTGTATGCTTCTTTCCTGGCATGGCAGCAAAATGATCTGAAGCGGTTGATTGCGTATTCGTCTATTGCACATATAGGACTAATGTGTGCGGCTATTTTTGCCAGAAACGAAAGCGGACTGGACGGCGTGATGGTTCAAATGTTTAACCACGGTGTAAATGTAATTGCATTATGGATAGTCGTAGAGTTGATTGAACGCAACTACGGTACAAGAAAAATTTCAGAGTTAGGCGGATTGGCGAATACCGCGCCGACGTTAACTGTATTCCTGGTAATTGCGGCATTGGCAAATATAGCATTACCACTTACCAATGCATTTATTGGAGAATTTTTGATGTTCAATGGTTTATTTGAACATGGTAAGACGGTTACGGCGATCGCACTGGTAAGTATTATTTTGGCAGCGGTGTATACTTTGAATATGATCCAAAAAGTATTTTATGGCGATATCAATACATCACTGTCAGGTGTGGGTACACCGGTATTAGGCAAGGGAGCGGTAACAGCATTGACGATTGTTGTAGTAATTGTTTTTGTAACGGGCGTATATCCCAAACCTATGTTGGAGCTGACACAGGATTCGGTAAACCTGTTTTTCAACAAGTTAAAAGGATTATAATCACAAGGGTATTTTAATATTATGGCGGCAATAATTTTAGCAGCAATCTGGGGCGTAGTAATGATGTTTAGCGGGTTATACATCAAAAACAAGGCAGCGGCCAAATATATTGCCGTTACTGGTGTACTTCTGTTATTGTTGGTGAACGCGCTGGAATACTATAATATCTGGAGAATAAACTTCGATACCCGCGGTTTACAGGAGTTTACCACTCTTGGAACTGTTTTTAATACCATAGCCTTCGGTGCTACTTTGATTTATTTTTTATTGAATGGCAAAGAGTTTGAAGAAGTAGGGAAAGATACATTTGATTATTATGCGTTGATTTTTCTTTCGCTTTGTGGTGTAACCCTGGTCTCGTCCTTCAATTCGTTACTGATGTTGTTCCTGGGAATAGAACTGATCTCTATCCCTATGTATATTCTTGCAGGCAGCGATAAAAAGAATTTAAAAAGTAATGAAGCCTCGTTGAAGTATTTTTTAATGGGGGCTTTTTCTACTGGTATCATGTTGATGGGAATAGCCTTCTTGTATGGTGCCACTGGATCTTTCTATGTAGGCGCACCCAATACGCCTGGCATGGAGCCGATGGTGGCGATAGGCATGGTGTTTTTGCTGATTGCCATTTCCTTTAAAGTAAGTGCCGCTCCTTTCCATTTCTGGACCCCCGATGTATATGATGGAACGCCTACTGTTTTTACAGCCTATATGGCTACAATCGTAAAAGCAGCGTCCTTTATCGGGTTTCTAAAATTATTTGATGGTGCCTTCAGCCGGAGCCACAGCGATTGGCAGTTGTTGATAGCAATACTTACAGCAGCCACTTTGTTTATCGGGAACATTACAGCGGTATTTCAGCAGAGTGTGAAAAGAATGCTGGCATATTCTAGTATTGCCCAGGCAGGGTTTATGATGCTGTCTATTTTTTCGTTAAATACATTCGGACGGGAAGGGTTGATTATTTATGCAGCAGCCTATAGCATAGCCAGTTTAGGTAGCTTCGCTGTATTGATAAAATTAAAAGATCATTCTGTGCAAGGTTTCAATGGATTGGCGAAATCCAGCCCGTTCTTAGCACTGATGAATGTGATATTCCTGTTGTCGCTTACCGGTATTCCTTTAACTGCCGGTTTCTTCGCCAAATACTATGTGTTGATTGGTGCAGTAAAAAGCGGACAACACCTGTGGCTGGTAATATTTGCCGTATTGATGGCGGCTGTTAGTGCTTATTATTATTTCCGCGTAATTCAGGCAATGTATTTTAAAGAAGGTAATCCGGAAGTGAAGCCTGTATCACAAACTTTTAAGATTACTCTTTTAGTTGCGGCTATTCTTATTATTGTCATTGGTTTATTCCCGTCAATTCTAACTAAGGCGTTATACGCGTAAAGAGCCTGGTATGTGCAGTTGCTATTTGCGTGGATTATCATCTACATTTTTTAATATTCTTAGAATATTAGAATTACACTTTCAATTGCAAAACTTTTATCTTGGTAGACACCTATAGGAATACACTTGCTTTTCAAAGCGGGTTTGCATGCTGATTAATATTATTTGATGTTGTATAGTTTTATTACTTCAGATAAATCAGCGTATATTATGGTGCGATTTATCCTTGGTGTTCTATGGGTATTCAAATAAATTTTCCTCTTACAATCCAAATAATATTTAAATAGTCGTCCCTCAAAAACTCTGCGATACTTATCCAGTATGTATTTTGGTTA
>CAZRYS010000019.1:0-102445 GCA_964604365.1 uncultured Terrimonas sp. | reverse complement strand
TTAAATTTAATGAAAGTCTAATTTTAAACTGTCCTATTTTTAGGGGAGCTTACAATACTAAATACCTTACATATAATGGGGGGATAGTAATGCAGTATTACAAAAGAGGGGAGCAAACAAATACTTCACCCAACACAGGCTGGCTTTAAGCCGCCTTATAAGCTATAAAAATAAATAAAAAAGCATTTCGTTTTAAACACAGAATCTTAGTTATTAGGCGAAGCCTATTTGAAGTATTTATTATATATATCTTCACCCATTTTACGGTATTGGCTTGATTTATATTTTTTAAAATTAAACTTATCTACGTTGTCTAATTGTGCAATGTACCCTTCACTTGTTGTTACTTTTTCATTCTCTATTAGCAAGCGTAATGTATTAAGAACCCCGTTAATAAAGGTTACGGATAAAACCCCTTGAGGATTTGAAGGGGAGTATGTCCCCCATTGTTCAGGTAAGAGTTTTTCTTTAAATGCAATTAACAGGTCTTTTATTTTTTCTATTGAAAAGTCTATATACTTTGAAAGCAATGTAAATTCTTCATTATCCTTCTTTTTCAATTTTGCTTTTTCTACATTTTTCCATATGTAAAAGACGCTGTCTTTAGCTTTGGTATCTTCTATTTTCACTAGGGGTCTTAATCCATAGCTTACAATTGAAGCGGTTTTTAATTTCCCCTTTTCATACCAGTATTGCTCTATTAATTTGCCAAGGGGACCATTTTTATTAAGTCCTAATAAAATTCTTTTGGAGATTGCTACAGAAGACATTGGATTTATCATTAATTCTATTTCCTGCTTTAATTGCGAAGTAGCATTAGATTGATTTGCATTTATCTCTAAAAATAAATTTGCTTCAAATTTTAGTCTCTTCTCTGGTGGCTCGTTTTTAGGAAATAATATTCCGGTAACTAGCAAGTTTTGAATTTTACGATGACGTGCTATAACTTTTTCGTAAATATCGCTACCCTCGTGGTAAGCAAACGTTCTATGCTGACCATCGATAATTCCGATTATATTTGATTCATTATTTATTTCGATAAAAGCCGGTATTACATCTGAGGAGTGAGCACCTTTGAATTGTCCATTAGGTAGAAGCTTTAGTTCATTCTTGTCATTATCATACAATTTTATTTTATCTATTGAAACAGAGGTAATAATATTGTTTATAAAAACTCTATTTTTTTCAACAAGATATTTCCTCATTCCTGCAATTTTCTTTGACAATAACATCCTTTGATAATGCCCTACATTTTCCATATTTTTCCAACCATTTTGTCTAAGTACATATGCTCTTCTTAAAAGAGATTCTGCATCAATGTAAAAGGAAACTATTTTATAGCCTTCTTCAAATGAACTTTTTTCCTCTGGCAATATATGACCCGAGAATGTTTCTAAAGTTCCTCTTGATGACGATTTAACATTCTCGGCTATCTTATTAAATGGTATGTCAAGAAAATCAAAAAACTCAAACTTACTTGACCTCTTAATTACTTTTGTTAAGCTAGAAAAATACTTGACTATGTGGTAATCAAAGAAAATTATATCTTCAACTAAATCTTTATGTTCCTGTTGAATATCTTTTTTGGAAGCATATAAAACTCTAACTTGAATTTCGTTTAATGAATATTTGGGTTTAACTGCTTTTTCATAATAGGTTCTGAACGATTTCAACTTGGGATCAGTATTTAAAAATTCTAAAAATGCTCTTTTGTCGCTGTTTACCTTATCGTAAAAGATTTTTTTATTTAATAAATGCTTTCCAGGATCACCTATCGTATATTCGATAACAAGCACTATGTTTTCATAAACAAAAATATCGTCCATTTCAGTTGTTCTTCCCCCATAAACAACTTCTTTTCCTTCAATCCCTCCAATTCTTTGGAAACCGATATTTCCTAAAACAGTAATGATCTCTTTTTCTTGGATTCGCTGCTCTTTCTGTTTAGCTTTTTCAGCAGCGGAAAGTTTTATTACAACCTTCTTTTTTTTAGTCTTCTTTCTAATCTTGGCAGTCATTATATGTAATCATTTTCGTTAAGATTTACTTTTATTTCACTAATGATTCTCCCTTTTTCAGTTTTCAGATGTTTATTTTTGATATAGCAATGTGTATTATTCTCAGTATAAAAAAATACATGTTTTAAATCTAGTTTTTTTTTCTTCACCAAGTTAAAGACTGGTTCTACGCCAAATTTTGATAATGGCTTTTTATTAGAAAGGTCATTTAGGAATGGCAAGATGACTAACTTATCTAAATCATCTATCAAATCATATTGCACTTTTATTAGCTTATGTTTTATAGTGCTTTTTTGTTTTATTGTAACAAATATTTTAGAGTTATTATTGGGTAGCTTCTTTTGTATATGAGAAAGAAGAATTTTCGCATATTTTAGAGCTCTCAAATTGAGTATCGTTTTTTCAAAATTTAGTTGCCCTTTATTCTCATGGATTCTTTCATACTCACTTTTGTTTGCTTCATATGTTGAATGTAAATACGAATTGAACATATCAATGTATTTTTTATTTAGCTCAAACCCTATATAGTTTCTTTTCATATAGGCAGATTGACTAAGAACAGTTCCACTTCCTGCGAAAGGATCTAACACTATATCATTTTCTTCTGTACTTAATTCAATCATAGTAGCTACCATATCTCTTGGCAAAGGGCAAAAGTGACGGATATATTTGTCGCCCCACGACCCTTGAGTTGGAATAGGAAATTCCCAAACTTCATCTAAAGCTTTCCCTTTGGGGTTATATCTTTCTGGGTATTTCACCCACCATCTTTTTAAATGGGATGTATCGTAAACCCTTACTTTATCTCTTCTAGATTTAAAATTCGTTGATTTTGTGAAAAACAGGATATACTCAAACTTTCTCTGAGTAAAGCCGTTTGTCGACCAAGGAACAGTTTTATCTTTCTTCCAAATTATCACATCTTGCAACAGCCATCCGATTTCCTTTAATTTATTAGAAAGATCAAATGGTAAGGTTACAACCTGATTATTCCTCTTAAATGTGTCTATGATAATCCATAAAGAGCCGTCTTCTTTTGTAATAGATAGAATGTCCTTAAATATAGACTTAAGGTCGTTAAGGTATTCCTCATAGGTTTGGCCGTATCCAACTTGATTTTTAGATTCATAGTCCTTCATGTCATAATATGGAGGAGAAGTTATCGTTGATGTAACTTCCACGTTTGAACCTAATGTGTCTAAAATAAACCTTGCGTCCTTATTGTAAACTGAATTAGTCCTATCTGCCTTCTTCTGTGATTTCATTATTAATTTAATGCCGATTTAAACTTCGCTTAACAAGCAGGGCTTTATTCAGATTGGAAATTAGTATTCCGTCTGCCGACGACCGCTGCTAATTAAAAAAATAAAGCTGAATTTAAGAACTAAAGTTGAAAGTTGTTTGTCCAGCCAGAACCCCCGTCTGGATTTGCAATTAGTTGAGGCTCCAATGTCTTGCCCAACTTACACAAAGTCATGTTAGCTGCCGCTTTTTTTTTTCATTTTTAGAAGATTTTCCTTTTTAAGATTTGTCTTGATAAATTCTTTTACCTCAGGGGGAAGATTTGCATTGTTTAAAGAAATCGGGTCATCAATTTTTAAAATTGTATCTACAAGTAAACAAGAAGGAAGGTCATTGTTTTCATAATAAATAGTTCTATACTCGTCTTCAAGAACTTTCATTATTTCAGGCACTGCTTCAATATACTTTTCGATTATTGTGTCTATTTCTCTTAAAATTTTAAACTGTTGTTTCTTAATATCATTGAATATTACTTCTGGTTGGTTATCAAAATATTTTAATTCCATCTTCGGAAATTTCCAACTCAAATACGATATAAAAGTGTCTAGATTAAGTTCGTTATCCAAATACTCCTTTGAGTTTTTGCTTATGTCCAACTTTTTGAGATACTCTTCTCGTTCTCTTCGGATACTATCATATTGGTCATCAGCAGTTTCAAATAGTCCAGCAAGGCTATTTAATTTCCTTTGCAAAGTAGATGGAATGTCTGACTCTCTTTTGTAAACAAGGTGATGGTCTATGATTGCCCAAGCATCTTGTAATACAGTTTTTACCTGTATTTCACATTTAAGATTTTTTAGGTCATCATACCTTGCTCCTGATGAATTCTTTCCTAATGTCACGATGTAATGAACAGCGCCATAACCAAACCGGTCAGTTCCCTTTTCATTTAACTTATCTACTTTTTCCATCACAGAAAACTCTTTATTAATAATTTCTTCTATTTTCTTGAAATTGCTCTTGTATAAATACACTACTCGAACCCCTGCAAAATCAGTAATCTCCTGAAATGGGTCTGCGTAATTTTTACGTACTATTTTTTCTAGGAAACTATTAAGAGCTTTAGCCCTATTAGTTACAGAGGATACTTCAATATTAGACTCTGTCAATCTTTTCCTTAATATATATGCAATTTCAGCACATAATTGCGAATAATCCTCAAGGTTACTAAGGAAGTTGCGAATTGTTTCAGTATTATTCTTCCAAACAGAGTCTATGTTTGTTTCTTTAGTCATGGCAGTTGATTAAGGGGGCAGCTAATGTCTGTATTTACGCTATTATACTCTATTTAATTATCGGTGTAAATATTTTTAACATATTGACTAATAGCTAATTGTATATATTTACGCGGGTCTGAGTGTAATAGCGCTAATCCAACTTGGCTATCCGTGTATAAACGTTTATAAGCACTTATAAACGGCTTCGCGCACAGCTTCGCCTCCTCAGTCCCATAGGTAGCCTCACACTCTGTCGGTCTCAACAGTGATACTTATGATTCAGCTATTCGACAAATAGCCTCACAATTTCACCGATGAGGTAAAGGCATACACAAAAACATCCTCCTTCCGGCTATTGACGGAAATAAACTCAATAAAAGCCACTAAAACTATTGCTTGGGGTTCCTGGGTAGTGGCGGGTTATGAAAAATAAAAAATGGATTAAAAAGCGTGCTTCAAGATAGTGAGTTTCTTTGTTATAACAAATTATAATTTGTTCTTTTCCGTTAGCAAGTGGTTTCTATTAATTGTGTAGCTAATTGAAGGCAAATGCAGGAAGAGATGCATTACCTATCTTGGTCAAGTCATCCGTAAGAGGAGTTCGGCGCTCCCATGATCAAGAAGTACAAAATCTAACGAAAGTTAGAATCATCACAGTCATGCACCTAGGTAGGATAAGCTGACTCCAAAACCAATACAGTTTCAATATATTTTTTGAGTATTGATGCCAGAATGATTGTATCATTTACAGCTGTTAGATGTTGTGCATCACCAAAGAAATGCGTGAATTTAACTATGGAGTATAAAACTATTCAAAACGGCTATTTCTTCAAATTCGCTGAATATGCTTTGAAATTTGTAGCAGAAAAACAAAAAACGCTAAGAATACTATTGCTGGAGAAACTGTTTACTAACCAATTCCTTGCTTGTTGTAACTACAAGCGTTGATATACCTACTCCCTGAATATTATACAAACTTATCTCCTGCAACCCTTTGGATAACGGAAGAGTCTGTTGAAGGGTTACAATGCCCTGGGAATTGACGATTCTTATTACTGCCGGAGCTGCTTCCGGAGAAAAGATATTTGCCTGCAACTTAGATTGTTGCGAGGTCAGTGATTTAATGGTTAATTTCTGTTCCGTGGTTTGAAATAGTGTTACAATATCTGAATAAAGTACTTCGCCATTTCGGAGAGTGGCTTTAACTCTATAATATAGTTTTGCGATGTCTTTGTTGAGGAAACGATCTTCAGCAGTATATTGCAATTTGTTATCCCCTTTTACTACAGCTACTTCTGAAAATACTTTACCATCGGTAGAACGTTCTACGGTGTAATTTGAAGCTTCTCCAGATCCAACAGCCCATTTTACTACCGGTAGTGATTTTTCCATATGCACCGATATCTCGTTGAACTTTATCGGCAAAATACTTAATCCTGAAATTCTTATATTGTCAAACACAAACCGGTTTTCACTTCCCGGGTTAACGTGAACGTCATAACCATACAGCCTGAAAGTGATGGTATTTGATTGATAAATAAATTCCGTTCCTAAATTAATAGTGTGCGTGCTGTTGGCGATAGCAATAGATCCGGTGCCAAGGTTATCTGTATAATTATCCAGACTGGACCGGAGTGCCCAAGCCCGTGGGCCACCTCCGGACGGAGTACCGAGATTACTTCTTCTTATAATTAGTTCAACACTTTGCAAATGTATTTGATGACCAGCATTAGGTGTAACCGAAAACTCCAGATAAGCATTGGTATTGATGGTTGTGCCTGCTGGCCATCCACCCTGACCATAATAAAGATTTCCTCCATTAAACGCCGCAGTAGGAATAGCAGGGCTTAATACACTATTACTGGCGGTATTGTTGGTTCCAATGCTGGCTGTCAGGTTGTTGCTAAATGCCCAATTTGCTACGGTTTGAGCATGTCCCGGATTTGCAAGGCTTAATCCGGTAACAATTGGAAGGACTAAGCTCAAAATTTGTTTATAAGTGAAAACTCTCATAGATATATGAACGTAATTTCCACTTATATTGTATGTCTACTTTCTATTATCTGTAAAATGCCGTTTTCATCCGGTGAACGTACAGATATACGAGACGAACGGCGCTTAACAAAACATTTCCCTGGCCGTATCATTGAAGGTCATTCGAAGATATGATGGATTTTGGAACAGAATTATCTAATCCGCCTTCCTTTCGGTATCATTTGCTGTTTTAATCAAAGTTAAGGCTTCGTCTGTTTTTTACTTAAAAGTGCACAATCCAAAGTACAACAACAGTAATCGGAGCCGTACATAGAAATACAAGTAATGCAATCCATTTTACTGTACTGTTGCCGGGTCTCTTGCGCTTTACAATCGTAAAGATAGCCGCAATAACAGCCAACTACTAAGGACTGTTGGCAATGAGTACAAAAAATATGGGTTTTGAAGGAAAAAAGATCATTGTCAGTATGCTTATCTGATTCTCTCGATTATTAAGAATAAGGGTGATGGCAATTAATTATTAGTGGCAAATAGAAAGCCTTAATTAAAGAAAAGCTGATGAGATTTTGTTGATTGGCTTTTGATTAATCATCTTGCTTTTTCAGCTAATTCCCTCCTATTACACATCGGAATTTTTACAGCTTATATTTCAGTTTTTTGCTTAATTTTTCTTCGATCATTTTTGCAGAAAAGTATCCATGAAAATGGTTGAAAACTTTTCGACAAATCCAGTCCGAGATCTAAATAAAAAACACTAATTAAACGGTATTAAAAGCAGGGGTAGTCGACTAGGCTAAGGGTTCCCATTATCTATGCAATACACATTAACTATTATTTTAATAAATAATCTCTTTATCGGGCAATACTAATTCATTTTGTATGTTGTTGTAATAAAACTTCAACCAATGTCAACCAGATACATGAAAGAAGTGAATTTATTTGCAGCGTTGAGTTTAATTTTGACGTTATGCATTCCAGGAGTTAAGGCCCAAACACCCGGCGGTATCTCGGCTCCGGG
The DNA here is from genome assembly GCA_964604365.1 of uncultured Terrimonas sp. GTDB lineage: Bacteria > Bacteroidota > Bacteroidia > Chitinophagales > Chitinophagaceae > Agriterribacter. The sequence continues at coordinate 94,895 of CAZRYS010000019.1, read as the reverse complement.
TATTTGGGTAAAGGCGGACCAGGGCGTATTGAATAGTGCTGATTTTCCTGCTACGAATAACAATAGTGTGAAGACCTGGACAGACTTAAGCGGTAATGCATTGCATTTGCAGCAATTGGTAGCTGCCAATAGTCCGCTGTTTTTAACAGGAGCTTACAATAGCTTCAATTATAATCCTATACTTTCTTTCGATGGTAATGGTAACGAAGCCCAGAGTGATTTTCTTAGTGTAGCTAGCCCGGGTGTTTTTCGAGTTTCAGGCGCTCCCTATCAGCATATCAATACCTATGTAGTTTACCAGGACCTGAATTCGAATAATATGGATTGGCTTCTATACCAGGGCGCCGACGGTTTTTCCCGATATTCTTACTACTTTAACTATAGCGGTAATACTTCTGCAACATTTGATATAACTACAACATACAGGTTAAATGGCAGCACCAATGAAATAGGATTGCTTCCAAACATTGTCGCTTTAAACGGTGGCCTTACATCCATATACGGCCAAAATTCTAACGCCAACAGAGCATTCATGCTTAATGGAAAGCAGCTAGATATGGGGAACACATTTTATGCACCTGGCTCAGGTTTTCCAGGGACAGAGCATTTTTTGTAGGAAGAGAGGCTATAGGTACGGAAGGCGCTCACAATTCTTTCGGTGGCTACCTGGCAGAGTTGGTAATCTTTAATAAGGCGCTAACTGCAATTGAAAGAAGACGTATTGAATCATATCTCGCTATTAAATATGCCAAGACCCTTGATAATACAGCGGGACTTCCTCATGGAAACTATTTATCTTCGGAAGGTAGTACTGTCTGGTCGGCTCATGACTTTCCCATTTTTCATAGGGACGTTCTTGGGATCGGGAGAGATGACAATTCTGGTTTGATTCAAAAACAATCTCATACTGTAAGTGACAATTTCAGGATATATCTATCTTCCCTTCAGGCTACCAATATACAAAATGATGGCAATTTCAGTGGAGATTTAAAATTTGTGTTAACAGGAAATAATGGTGCTGCGTTGCACTCCACCGGCAGCATCGAATTTCCCAATGGTATAGGAATTCATAGCAGAATAGACAGAGAGTGGAAGATCAGCAACACAGCATTTGACGGCTCCTTTTCTATGGACATTACTCTTACAACAAATGTCGTAAATCCGGCGCATATTCGAATTTTAGTGGATGATGACGATAATTTTACAAATGCCACTATGTACAATCCCACCATATCTGTAACTGGCAATACCATTACGATACATAATATAGACAATTCGATGATTCCGCTTGGTAGTACCAGGTTTTTAACACTAGTTTCAGTGAATAGTGTCACCGCTTTGCCATTAGAGTTTCTATCTGTTACTGGAATTAGAGTAGACACTAAAGTAAATATTCGTTGGGAGACGGTGAATGAAATAAATAATAGCCATTTTACTATAGAACGCTCATCCGATGGCGTTACTTGGAACACCATTGGTAGTGTAACAGCGGCTACGGTTAACGAATCGATTAATACCTATAATTTTGTTGATTATTCTTCCGAAGGTTCTTTCTATTATAGAATAAAACAACATGATTTGAACGGTAAATTTTCTTATTCCAATGTAGTAAGGTTTCCTTTAAATACTACTCGCCAGGCTAAGTTAAAGAGTTGGTCCATACCAGGGACGAGAGGGTTGATAGTGCAGTGGGAATCAGGGGACGCAAATGTAAAAATCACTGATGCATTTATCTATGACTTAAATGGAGGGATTATAAAGAAATTAAACTTAGTATCCGGGCAGGAAGTTATAGTAGACAATTTATTCTCAGGCATTTATTTTCTTCGAGCTGGACAACACGTAGCAAGGGTATTGGTATATTGACACGGGTAGCTATAGTTTATTTTTTTATTCCTTTTAGCGCAGGGCAAACGAACAAAACTACATGCTAAAAGCATTTCCCTTATCAAACCCGACGATTTATGACCATTTGCTCAGCACCATACTATACATTGGACAAAATAGGGTGCGAGTAGAATGAAGTATTTGCTGGTACATTACAGTAGATTAAATTTCGCAATGCAGCATTTAAAGTGAAGCTTTTTGCACATTTAGAATTTAGTGATTAATAAAGCGCAATTGAAAAAGTTTTATTTGTCATTATCACTATTTATAATATAGCCAAATTTTATAGCTGATTGTAAATATTTATGCGGTTCTGGATCCAGCAGCGCCCATCCAACTTAGCTATTAGCTTAAAAACGACTTCGGGCACATCTTTGCCGCCTTAGTTCCATATTTTAGCCTAGTACTCCTATTCCTAAAAAGCGTGCTTCAAGACAGCGACTTTTTCTATATAATGTCCTCTTTTCAGTTAGTAAGTAAGGACGACTTTTACCCCCTTCTGAAATAAATTAAACACCTATTCCATGCAATAGCGCAATACGTTGCCTTAGTGCAATATAAAAATATTCCGCTACCTGGTTACTGTCCATATTATATTTTTCTACTACTTTCTGCTCGTGTAAACCTTTCAAATAAATATCGTCGAATATTGCGTTTGCTATTGTTTCAGTTTGATCTAATGGTGGGGAAATAATCGGTTTTTTTTCTGTACTGTTAATACTAACTATAAATTCTTTTAGTGCCATTATTTGTACCAGGTTAATATTTAAATTGTTTTTTACTACTGTGCAATTTTTTTCGTGCAGGTTTATTATTGCCTGTTCTAATTCCGGTCTATTATCTGGAAGCTCATTTTGTAAGTAACTAAGCAACGTATAGACTACTACAAAATAACTGTCCATATCGTCTGAAAAATGTTTCTCGGCCTGCCGTTTTAGCTCGGAGTAGATAAACGGATAATTCATTTTTAAGGTTACCCATTTTTCCCTTGTTTGCATATTCATGAAAATGGTTTGAAGTGATTTTTATGGCATAATAGTTCTAAAAAAATCCGCGAAGCATTTAACGACTAACTATAAACTACTACTGTATATTTTTTTTGCAAGCCAATGTTTAATGATCGTTGATTATTGGTTTATCGAAAAAAGAGCCGTTTTTACTTGATAGCTTTCTAAATTTATTTTGCTAAAGATTCGTCCAACTTCTTTTCGCTTTCTGCTCCCGGTGTTCCTGAAAAACTCTTTTGCCGTGAATGAATGAATGGCATTTTGAGAAAAATGTTTCCCAATTTTGGTGTATTGCGTTTTTATTGCACCAGGGTAACAATTTAAAACGGCAGTTTCATAGAAGACGTAAGGTTTAGAACGATGCACGATTTCTTTGGTGCCTGAATTGTCTAACAAATATTTCATTAAACAGTCCCTGTTCCATAATATTTTTAACATAGTGAATAAATAATTTTGTTTACAATTTTCTATTGATTTTATTATATGAATAATATGACTATGCCAAAGTGGTTGTTGCAAAAACAATAACTGGGTAAGAGTTGAGCTCGTTTGATACAAGAGAAACTACGGTGTAAATAATGTTAATGACAAAACCTAAATTAGCCGCTATTTCTACATTCAGCTATTACTCCTTGAGTATCTTAAAAACTCTCTTGTCATCATTTAGGTTATTAAAAAACTCGACGATATAAATCCCTTTTGTTAGATTACCCAGATGAATTTTCTCCTGAACAGTATTGGCTTTAATTGTAATAACGCCCCGCCCTTTAATGTCTGATATCCTTATTAAAGTACCAGGCCTAACACCTGAAACAAAAAGCTCATTTTGTACCGGATTTGGATAAAGACGAAGTGAGCTGATTTCACAATTATTTACAAGTTTTATAATAGCACTATATTTAAAAGTCCCATCTTTATCTACCATTTTTAATCGATAGTAGGTTGTACTGCCAGGTGGAGTATGTTTCATTTCATAGGCCGATGCGTCTCCTTTCGAAACCTCCATTCCCGTAGCAGTAAATGCAGCCCCGTCAACGCTATACTGCAATTCATAGTATGCAAAATTTTGTTCTATTTCACTTTTCCAACTCAATATATTTTCACAATTATCGACCCTACCCTTGAAATAGTCCAACACAACAGGCAATGCCATGCTGGTTGTTTTTGCAAAATAACCGAAGGTGCTGAAACTGTTAACTAAAAACTCCGCATACCTCACACCTTGTTCCGTGCCCCATGCAACAGGTATTAACTCTTCTCCAACATTGGGATCAGGCGGCCGCATTGATGCCACCGTTGCCGCTGCATTGCCAGCATATTTGAACCAGCCCTTGCGTTGTATAGTACCGCCCCCGGGTAATGGGTCAGTAAGCATTGCCATAGTATCCGCGTCGGCATAATATAATCTTACTAATACACCATCGTTAAGATCGTAAGTGCCGGAGGCAACAATAGTATGCAGGCGTTTAGTAATGCGATAAGTATTCAAGCCATCCGTACTTTGGTAGTAACCAATGCCCGAGTTACTGAAGGTACCAGTGCCGCCGGTGTGCGTACCCGTATTATCGATAGTAAGACTGGTGGGCGCCCATGTATTATTATTTGGATTGATGGCGATAATAGCATTGCTGCTATTGGTGGTGCCGCGATAATAAATATACGGTGTTGCATTGCAATCGGCACTGGTAGCGTCCTGAATACCTGTGCCAACTACTATCGGTTGCAAACCTGCCAGATCGGGCTTAGTTACGAATGTAATATACTTGTATACGCCATTGGGCAAAGTATACAGCACTTCCCATTCATTGCTGGTTGCATTGAAGGTCATTTCCAGTTCTTCCTGACTGGCATTGATGCTAAAGTCTCCGCTTTGGTTGGCTACCATGTATAGTTTGGTTGACCCTACAGGTAGTACAGGCAATTTAGTTGTTGCAACAATATTGCTGCTGGATGGTACTGTAATCAGTATTGTTTGTTGATTGTTGGTAGCTTTAAGTTTCCATTGCCTTACAACTCTTAGAGGTTGGTTACAATTGCCCATTCCCGTGTTGTAAATAGCGGGAGTTGTACCGACAACCCATGCGTTAATAGCACCATCGTCATCACCGGCGGCAACATAAGTACGGTCGAGCGTAAACACACCTGTATTGGATATGTTGTCTGCTGCAATAGCGTTACTAATGCTCATCTTTAACATACTTCCTGTTAACTGGCTGGTGCTTTGTTTCTGATACAGACAACCTGTACTGTCAACACCTACTCCAAATATGCGATTGTTATAAGAACTGATATCATAAATAGTGGCTGAAGATGCATTCGTTCCATCATAATCTGCCGTATAATAATTATGACTCAACGTTTGTCCATACTTCAAAGCCAGGTACGAGTTTAATACTACTGCTTCTGCATCGGTAATACGACGATTAAACGAGAATGCTTCTCCAAAGTCCGCATTGTTCCAGCTATCGTAGTATACGGTATTTAGTTGTATTGTCCAGGAACCCGTAGGTCTTGCTGAAGATAGCGGCGTTACAGATCCTGCCGTGCCATTAAGGTAAGATTGAACGCCTACGCCCGTTTGTGCCCGCATGACCATTATATTAGGCTTGCCGGGTACAGTTGTGCCAGTAGTATAAGCACTATTAACACCATTAAACCTGGCACCACTTCCTACTCCTGTAACAACACTATTATTTGAGCCGATTCCAATGCCAAACAATCCATTTGAAGTTGACGTAGAAACGCCGAATAAAGAACCCGCATTGGATGCCAATACATCATTTACTGTTAAACTTCCTTTTGTAAGATCAGCATCGTTCGCAAAACGAATAATTCTGTTATAGTTAAAACTTGTTGCACTACCGGCAATTACATTGGCTGTGCCATTAGCATTACGAGTAAGTGTATGCGCACCTGTTTCATCAATCAATTTACCTGATGTTGGAGCAATTGCCCCTTCCGATTTATTATCTGCCCGGTACCAGGTTGTTAATCCATCTGTAATACCAGCAGGACCTACACATAATTTTTTAGTACCAAACGTAAAATAATCCCCATCTGCAAAATCATACGTGGTGTACCACCGGGTAGTAGGACCTACTACGTCGGGAATCATTTCTACCCATGTAACACCTGCTTTGAAGTTTCCGCTATTGCTGATGACAAGATATACCGGATCGCTGGGTTTGTCTCCTACTGGCAGTTTAGCTGTTAAAACACTATTGTGTCCGGGCACCTCAATATATACAGTACCAATGGTACCGGTTTCCTTCATACGCCAGATTCTGTTGAGTCGCACCAATCCATTCCCGAAATTATCTACACCTGTCCAGGTGGCTGCTTTATTATTATCGCCAAAGGCCGCATAGCTTTTGTCGTTGGTAAACATATTAATGTTGGTGGTGTTTTCTGTCGCCAGGCTGTTACCAATTCCTATTGTTACCATTGCACCTGTTTCAGCAGACTTAGATTGCTTTTGTTCCAATGCCTGGCAATCGTCACGCCCAATAATAGTAACCCGGTTCCAATGTGTTGCATAATTAAAAACGACACTACTTGCACTATTAATATAGCTAGTAACGGTATCAGGCAATGTACGTCCATATTTAATTGCCAGGTAACTATTAATCTTTTTACTTTCCAGGTATGTCAAATCCCTGTTGTAAAGAATGATTTCGGGCATATACCCATTTATAAATTCCGAATTGGTTCCATTACCAACATAGTTATGCGTTCTGGAAATAGTGGTGGGGGTAGAAAGCGTAGAACTTGCAGCGCTTGTTAATCCGTTTACGTATACATTGCCGGTTTTATTGGCTAGTCCATCGGTTCCGGCTTGTAGCCTAAATGCATAAATATTAAATCCGTTGGTTGTAGCAAGCGGGCTGCTGGTAGTAGACAAATGGCCACTACCACTAGAAGCATTACTTGTAAACGACGAGATATTATTCGTTGCGTCATTCCTGTTAAAAGCCAGTGCATTTAAGTTGGATGCAGTACCTAGATGAAATAATCTACCCCAACTATCCAATGTTCCAAAATTTGTATTTAAAACGCTGAAGGCTGTTGTACCCAACGTAAAATTACTGAATCCTGTTGGCAATGTAAAATGCTGGCTGGATCCATTAAAACTTACAGAAGGATTAAAGTTAGCCGCACCTTCACTTGAACCAGAACGGTATATCGGATTACTAACGCCCGTGGCGTGCATATTTTGAAGGCTTAAATCAGACCAGCTTGTTACACCCGTATTATTAGTAGTAGTACTGGTTCCATCGTCGGCAGACAACCATAAGTTAAGGTTGGTGGCTACACCCCCTGGTGCTGCTTGAATAATAGCAATCGTAAAATATTGTACCCCACTAAATGTTATATTTCCAAAATGCACTATACCATTGCTGACAGAATCTGCATCTATAACCGTTGCAGAAGACCAGTCTGTACTGCTGGAGCTTACGAGCAGTTTCGGTTTGTAGTAAGATTTATTGAATAAAAACAATCCAGATTTCCCTAACTGTACCTGTACCGCTCCGGCACCGCCGGTTTCCTGTACACGCCACACTCTTCCGAGCTTTTGATAACAATCAGAAATACTTAATAAAGCTGTTGGCATATTAGTAGCATTCAGCGTATTAATAGTTCCATTATTATGCCCAAAAATTACGAATTGCTTGTTGTTGCTAAAGCTCGATGCATTAGCATAATTGGTGGCAGCCAGGTTACCTTTCGATATGGTAACGATATCTAAACTATCTGTAGAAGTAGATTGCAATTGATTTAGTGCACTACAATCATCCCTTCCTATGCCAGTAATGTCATGCTTAAAAGTGGCATTGCCTGTCCATGTTATAGTACCGTCGCCAGATAAATAATTGGTAGGAGTAGATTGGTTTAACGTGACTCCCCACTTAATAGCCAGATAGCTGTTGATACGCTGCTGCTCATTAGCAGAAAGCGCCCATGGATAGTGAATGATTTCATTCATTCTTCCTGTATAATTTAACGTCGCACTTTCTATATTTCCACCAACATACAACCTTTGCATAAAGGTATTGAAAGCTGTACTTCCATACAATACGCCATTACTTGCCCGCTGTGCTCCGTTAGCATAAATATTCGCCGCCCTCGCCGCATTAAGAGTAGTGCCTATGATGTCGGTAGATGCAGTTGAGTTTGTGTAAAAAGCGGACGTTTCATTTAAATCAGCAGCATAGGTAAAAACGGTGAGTTGATTGTTGGCTCTTTTCCCCAAGCCGAAACTATTGCCAGCTGTGGCTCTACCAAAAGAACTATATACAGTGAACGCCGTGTTAGCCGAATTTTCAGCTACAGAAAATGCCGATTTCCCCAAACCGCCCAAGGCAAAGCCATTGATATTGTCAGCAGATTGCAGATTGTTTGCTGTATAATATACCGAAGGATTATAATTGCGCAGGTAAGATGTATTGCTGTTATAATACCTTGGGTTGCCTGATGCGGTAATCATATCATTGGCATTGGCACTCATATCTGCCCATTTGGTTCCAGCCAGCGCACCAAGGTTGGTCCCGTCAGTATTATTCTGCAATTGGATATCATCTGCTGCATACCAGGCGGAGGGACCGGCGAAAGTTGTAAATAAATTTGTGGAAGGAATAGCAGAAAAGTCTGTACCTGATCCGCCATTCCAGGAAAGCCGCCAAATAACACCGCCGCCACCCTGGCTAAAACGTATTACTATATCATGGTAACCTTGTGTAAGCGTTTGGTCCACCCCAGTAACATTACTTCCCGAAGTGTAGCTGCCTTCAAACACCAGTGTACCGCCGATTCTAACACTCAAATTATCATCCAACGCCTCACCTCTAAACTGGTATGTATTTGTGGTAGCCGGAATATATATTTTTCCTTTTATTTCTATCCCCATATTCACTGTAGCATATTGGGTGAATAAATTATGAACATTCGTAAGTTCGCTCAGGTATCCGGAGGAAACCAGTGTGCCGGGCATAGCCGACAATCCGCCGAGGCTAAGTACTGAAGGATATTCCGTTGTGGTACCCGTATAGAACTGATATGTCAATCCGTTCAAATAATTAGGCCCTAAAGGGCTTGTACCCCCAGATGGACTGAATACACCACCTGGCGCTGCTTCGCCCCAACAAACCGTAAAGACTGAACCGTGGGGTAAGCTAATATTATTAAAGGTAGCTACTCCATTGCTCAAGCTTACCGATGGATATAAGGTAACGGTTCCGGTTGCAAAATTGCCATCACCATCAGTGTCTACTGCCAGATGCAAGTTGGTCATACTCGTCTTCACTTTATTAACAGCATCACCAATGGTTAATGTCACATTGTCCACTCCGTTGATGTTCGACACCTTCCATTCTCTTGCATAACGGCGGGCATTGCAACTACTTGCCATAAACGCAGCCGGCACATCTGTTCCTGTCGAAGATAATGCTGCGCCATCATGCCCAACCAATAAGTATTGTTTGTTAGCGGGGAAGCTACCTGTATTGTCAGCATTGGATATAGCGATGTTGCCAATGCTTAATATAATATTGTCGCCGGCTGTAGTGGACTTGGACTGCTTTTGCATCAAACCACTGCAATCATCACGACCGATACCAAAAATACTGTTTCTGTACGTTGCATTTGCAGCACCATTCCATACGATCGTACCATCGCTGCTCAGGTAATTTTGAGTTGTAGTCTGATCCAATGCTGTACCATATTTAATGGCCAGATAAGATTCAACCTTTCGCCTGTCTGCATCACTCAACACAGAGCTGTAAACTATTTGTTCGTAGATGTTTCCACCAAAATTCAGGTTATTATCGCCATTAGACCCCACCTGAAACTGGTTGGTAGTATTTGTTATATAGGCGCCGTTGAGATTGGCAGCTAAACGTCCTTTTTCATAAAGGTTTTTGGCCCCTCCACCTAGCAGCGCTGAAAAAGAAATCAGGTCTGGCAGTGTCCCCGCAGCATTTGTGGCGGTTGTTTGGGTCCAGCCATCACCGATTGCAGTCCATAAAGAATATTGCCCCGTTGCATTTGATATATAAATATTCCATCCTGTACTGGGCGATCCCCGCCGGGAACCCATAACTGCATTCCAGTTGCTTGTAGAGCCGCCAAACTTATGCGCAGAAAAACCAGTTATATTGTTATTCAATGCTGATGAAACCGATGAAGTCTGCAGGTAAGAGGACCCCATGGTAAACTGCAATACCGGATTGAAATTTACCAAACTAGCGGCATTATTTCTGTAGGTGGGACGACTACCTGCCGTCGCCTGCGAAACATTATTTGCTAAAGTAGAACCATCACGCCATAATGCCACTGTATTTCCGTCGGTAACAGGTGTATTGCCCAGCAAGTCACTATATAATTCTCCGTCGGCCTTTAACCATAAGGCCAGGCTGCTAAATACACCACCCGGTGAAGTAGAGGTCCACGCAAATGTAATGACAGCTCCATTAGGTATCGTTACATTGTTAAAAGTAGCCACTCCGCCCGCATATGAAGAAGCTTGCAAGGTTGTTACGGTTCCTGTATTAAAATTGCCATCGCCATCTGTGTCTATCAATACAGCAATACCTGCTGCGGAAGCAGGAAACAGATAGGCTCCCGCAGCACCAGCACGCAAGGTAACGGGGCCGGGGTTTCCAGCAATTTGTACTTTCCATTCCCGCCCTATACGCAACGCCACACAACCACTGCCAAAACTAGCCGGGATTTCAGTAGTCTGTGCCGTTAATGCACCATTGTCATCCCCCGTTATCATATAGTCGCCATCGCTAAGGCTACCTGTATTGGCATCATTTGTAGTGGCGATAGCGCCCTTGCTCAAAACCAGGAAATTGTAACCGGGAGAACCTGCCATCTGGCTCTGGCTCTGCTTTTGATTCAGTCCTTGTACTGTCAACTCACGACCAATACCCACAATGCGATTGTTGTAAGCCGCATTCGTTGTCGTATTCCATAAAATACCGCCAGATGTGTTTACATAATTATGTTGTAATGTAACACCATACTTGATGGCGAGATAGGTATTTACTCTTTGTTTCTGCGCAGCAGTCAGTTCGAAGGGATAATATATTACCTCCGGGATAAAACTTCCTGAAGTAAAAGAGCTTCCGGTTGCCCCCACTTCAAATGCACGTCCGTTGTTATTATAGTTGGTTATTCGTTCCGTAAAGCCAAGAATGGAAGCAGTACCACCATTAGCGCTGACAGATCGACTGTTATTAGCAGATGCAGCATTACCTGTTCCTAAAAGGATATCGCCGGTAAGTAATTTGGGTTCATTAAGATGGTAGGCTGAAGTTAAGAGCGGCGTTGCGGCTCCGTCTCTTGCCATAGCCGTCTGCATACCGTTATTCTTCCAAAAGCCCACCATATTGGCTCCGGTACCACCGCCAGACTGACCCATAAGCCAGCCTGACCCTGCTAAATTATTGTTGAAGCTGTTAACCATCACAAAAGTACGAGGCGCATTTCTAAACGCCAGTCCAGATTGTGTAGCGGTGCTACTAAAACGGTCATCGCCACTGAAATGAACAGTAGGGTTAAAGTTTACATAGGCCTCATTGAGTGGCGCCCAGCCTGTGCCTGTATTGCTTAGGTTGCCCGTATTAGTAAATGCAGGAGCCTGATTGATGTAGTTGTTAACTCTTGAACGGACGCCACTATAGTTCGCCGTTATATTTACATTGGAGGCTTTATACCATGCGGCGAGTTGGGCATTATCCACCCGCACAAAACGACCATCCAAATCAGAATTAGCTGTTATCCCTGGCCCGCTCCAACGAATATTTACGCCGCCGGGTCCGCCTGCCTGAATGAATTTAAGTAGAATATTGTGGTCGCCAGCGGTAAGACTAACGGTTGCGGTAACACTACCCCTGGAGCCCGACCAGGTATAAATAGCCCGTTGAACACCGTTTATATAAAGCGTTGCATTGTCATCTATATTGTACACGTTGATGGTGTAGGTACCCGTCTGTGGTACTTCAAGCGTACCACTATACTGCAAACCAAAATTAGTAGCGTCATAGCCTGAAAATTCTTCCCCTGTAACATAACCGGTATAACCCCAAACACCCGGAGTTGTATTACTACTGCCCGTACCAAATCCATTAAAATTAGTACCAAATGTGCCGTCAAAGTGTTCAACTTTCCACCCCCTAACGGTACCTGAAGATACACCACCAGGCGACTGAGCGAAGACGGATAGATTAAGAAGAATGGATGTAAAACAAAAAAAGCATAGGCGATGCACTTTAAGAGCGATCATTTTACAGGATATTTGGGTTTTATAATGAGATTAATTGGATAATAATGACATGGGTGTAGATCAAAAGGTTTAGGCACTGCCAAACATTTCTTAAGAAATATTCAGTAACTGTTCAAACACCATATACCAGCCCAACTGTACCTTTTATAGTAAGTTTAATCGACTCATATATAAAAGGATGTTAACAGATAAAGCAAAGATACCCGGCGACACAGCCTCCCAAAATAGACCCCGGGGTCTTAATTTGATAAGCAAATAATGGTAAACCAGTATTTCCATAAAGAAATTACACTGTATTTACATTGCAGTTTGTATATGTATTGTATTTTCATTTGATTTTGTCAATCAATAACACACGATCGGCTTATGCCTATTTTATAACAAAATTTCAACTTTGAAACATTTTGTATCATTCATAATATGTGTTCTTTTATTGTATGAAAAATCACATGCTGCAATTGACAGTATTGTTTTTAACTCGGTAGTATCACCTACGGCTATGCGACCTTATTTCGGTGTATCAGAAGACACAAATGCTATCTATACCCCTGAAGTACTTTTTGCACAGCCTGATTTGTTTACTGCTGTTAAAAACTTTAAATCGACAAATCATTCCAATGTTTTTTGGCTTTTCACACGCATTCACACCCGCAGTAATGTTGATGTGGCATTGTCATTCAGGCATCTTACCGATTGTGATCTTTATATTATGCCAGATACGCCAGGTGCTGTCTATTCAAAGCAGCTGGCCGGTGCTTTCAGACCAGCAGAACAATTAAGTTCGGGAGATAGTCGCTTCCATTTTCAACTTCGGCTTGCAGCAGAGACAACTTACCTTGTACTTATTCGTAGTCAACATGCTAAACATTATAAGCCCGTGTTTGATTTTGAACTGGATGATCTCTATAATTTTAATAAAGTTCAACGTCAACGGGAAGTAATAGATTTCTGGTTCCAGGGCGCAGCAATGTTATTGCTGTTATATGTACTGATTAGTTGGTTCACTACGCGTTATAATCCCTACTTATGGCTGGCAATGTTTATTACCGGTCTTATGTTCTACAACCTTGCATTAAGCCGTTATTTTATCGACTGGTTTTTTTCCTCGTATCCCTCTTTAGGATGGAAGTTTACCATCCATTTTATGCATTTGGGTTTAGCAGGCTTGTATTTGTTGATACTTGATTTTTGGAAAATAAAAGAGAAAAATTATGTGTTATACAAATGGGGTAAAAATGTTCTTTCTGTTATTTTATTTCTTTCGTGTTTATCTTTCGTCATCTATTATTATACAGCCAATTTTAGGATAATGAGCCAGGTTAATGGCCTTTTCCTCATTATACAGGTTATTTACTTATTACGTCTATTGTTATTATGGAAAAGTTTTGATAAACAAGAGCGCCTTTTGGGCTATGGTGTTATTCTTTATCTTTTAGTAGCATTATCTGTTACCATCGGACTTTTTGTTATTGGCGAATCAATTTTTAATGTATTTTCCATATTGTCTGGTAGTATTTTGGTAATTGTGAGCCTGCTTTTTTTAATCGGCATTAACGGAAAACTCTGGCAAAATGAAAAAGATAAAGCACTATATCTAACCCAACTCACCCAGTTGCAACAGCAGCAGAATGAACTTCTGGAAGCCGGTGTAATCGAACGTACCAATGAACTTAGGAATAGGAATAGAAGTATTGAACTACTGATGAACGAACTAAATCACCGTGTAAAAAATAATTTACAACTGCTCTATAGTCTTAATAGCCTGCAACTGGCAGGAAGTAAAGATGTGTATGCAGACAGTATATTGAGGGATAATGTAGCTCGTATCAAAGCCATGATGCTGGTTAACGACAGTCTTAATCCGGGTAATAACAGTGATAAAAAAAATATATTACCTGCGGGTTTTATTGCCGATATCGCTGCGCATTCCAAAAAAATATTTACCCAATCGGGGTCTGCTGATATTTCTCTTCGAATAGATCAAACACTAGTTTTAGATGCTACCAGCGGTTTATGCCTGGGGCTTATTGTAACGGAACTTCTTACCAATTCTTATAAACATGCGTTTACCAAACAATCTCAGCCGCAAATCGTTATTACCATTTTGCATACCGGTGATCTTTGGCAAATGCATTACCAGGATAACGGCGTTGGTATCAATACATCTTCCGGCAATAGCTTTGGACTTACACTAATTGCCGACCTTACCCGGCAGTTGAAGGGGCATTATAAACTCCTTGAAAGCAGCGGCGTTCACTATTTATTTAATTTTCCTAATCCCGTTTAAATGCGCATACTTATTATAGAAGACGAGATAATTATTGCCCGGTTTATTGAACAACAACTGATGGCCAATTTTAACTGCAGCACTACTATCGCAGTTAATCAGCAGGAGGTATACAATACTTTACCGACATTTTTGCCCCATCTTGTGCTATGTGATATTAACCTTAAGGAAGAAAATGACGGTATTGTATTGATCGATATATTCCGAAAACAATTTGCTTTTGAAACAATCTTTATTACCTCCTACCAGTCCAAGGTTATTATTGAAAGGGCTTTACAGTACCAGCCGTTAAATTACCTGATTAAACCAGTTGATGAAGCCGATCTTTATGCAGCTATAAAATTGGCTTTCCTATTAATTGTAACAAATACCAGATTAGGAAAAAAACAAGAACCTTTTTCATTATATGAATTACTTAGTCCCACAGAACGAAAAATCACTCAACTTATCCTACAACAAAAAACAAGTAAGGAAATAGCAGAAGCTTTATTTTTGAGTCCATACACTGTAAAAAACCACAGGCATAGTATTTGCAGAAAATTGGAACTGAAAGATGAAAACAACGCTTTGCTTAAATGGGCACTTCAGTTTAAAGAATTGATAATGTAATCTAAATTACTACCGAAAATATGCCCGGTGCAATTTTGAAAATGTTATAAAAAGTGAGAAGTTTCAAAAAAAGACACCTCGAATATTAATGGAACGAAACATATAAGCTGATAATCTATCGGAGTCATAATATACTTCATTTTCAATTACGGCCGATAGCCAATAGGTACCCCTTTAACGAAGGAAGAAACCGTTGATCAACTTATTGTAGTTTTACTTTGCTTCTTCTCCACCGATGTTTCTTATGGAAGATGGCTGCGAGTGAGCAGAATGAAAGATAAACATTATAGAATAACCCTATCCTAACTACAGGTGGAGAGGATAAAAATAAACACGCCTGATTAATCTTCCAAACTGGAAAAATTTGCGGAAACATTTATTCCGTTTGCTTTAGCATTACCGTTTGGTTTTCTTATATGCAGCTCCTTCTGTATCGTAAGTAATCCATTCACCAATCGGCTCACCCATTTCAAAATATCCGGAACGTTTTATGGTTCCATTAATTCTGTACCATTCCCAGTATCCGTCTGCTTTTCCGTCAATGATCCGGCCTTTAGACCAAATGGTATCGCCATTGACATGATACTTTATAGTAAGTCCGTCTATTAATTCCGTTTTCTTTTCAGGCATATTTATTTGCTTTGTTTTTTCAATACTATATAACCCAATACACCTCCGATAATTGAAGCTATAAAAATGCCGACTTTAGCCTGTGTCATATGTGCTTCTTTGGTAAATGCCAGAGATGTAATAAACATTGACATAGTAAAGCCTATCGAAGCCAACAGTCCCAGACCAAAAAGGTTTTTGATATTCATCCCCTTAGGAAAAGGAGCTATCTTAAGTTTATTACACAACCATGTAAAACCTACCACACCTACAACTTTTCCCAACAGCAACCCCATTGCAACACCCAAGGCTACATTTGTACTGAAAAGTTCTCTCATATTAATGCCGATCACAGAAACACCTGCATTAGCTAATGCAAAAACAGGGAGGATAACAAAAGTTACAAGGGGGTGCAATGCATGTTCTAGTTTTTGTAATGGCGGAATAGCTTTGTCGGTATCTTTTTTGATCTCATCTAATATATGTAATTGCTCGTTCGTAAGTGTAGGAATTTGATTATTTGAATCTACCTCGCTAAACTTATGGAGCAATTTATTTATTTGACTAACATAGTAACTTTCCCCAATTTTTACATCAGCCGGAATGGTAAAAGCAGCTAATACCGCAGCAATAGTAGCGTGAACACCCGATAACAAAAATGTCACCCACACTCCACCAATTCCCAAAATGGCATAAAACAAAATATGTCGCACCCCCAGTTTATTACCAAGATACATAACCAGCAAAAAGGCAAAGCCTAACAACAAGTTCACGATAGAGATATCCGATGTGTAAAAGAAAGCAATGACCAAAACTGCTCCCAGGTCGTCTACAATCGCTAAGGCTGTCAAAAAAACTTTTAAGGACAACGGGATCTTATTGCCCAATAAATAAAGAACACCCAGTGCGAATGCTATATCAGTAGCCATAGGTATACCCCAACCACTATGCACCTCACCTGACTGGTTAAATACCAGATAAATAAGTGCTGGTACCAACATGCCTCCTAATGCTGCGGCAATGGGCAGTAATGCCTTCCGGGGATTAGATAGCTCCCCAGCTACAACTTCTCTTTTTAGCTCCAAACCCACAACAAAGAAAAACAAGGCCATTAAGCCGTCGTTAATCCAATGATGGAGATTATATTCCAGGTAAGTCTTGCCGTCAAACTGAAAGCCGAATTTATGTTCCCAAAAATGGTAGTATTCTGCTGCGTAAGGCGAGTTAGCTATCATCAAGGCAATAGTCACACTGATACCCAGTACAATTCCACCTGCTTTTTCATTTTGTATAAATTTCTGAATAGGCTTGGTAACCTTTTCAATCGGGCTTGTTCTCATTGTATTCACTGTATAATTCCGACCAGCGAAGATACAATTTTGAAGACGGTGGTAACAAAGGTGCCGATTTTTTGCCGGTAAGCGGCAACTTAAATTTAAAAATATTGCTTTTTACACCTATTAATCACTGCTTTTTATTGTTAATTAATAAAATATGTGACATCGAAAACACAGGCACAATACAGCTTGGGAAAAGGGCATACGGAAATTCAAGAATAAACATGTTAGGTTGGTCAAATGCAAATTGCTGGACAGGTGAAGGAGAGGATAATATTACCAATGAAACAATAGTCAAACCAATTTCTTTAAAAAAGCAATTGTATTGTAAAGGTCTTCTACAACGATACCAACGTTGTTCATTTCAATTAATGTGCTCTTTGTCATGTCAACTATTTTTTTACTTATTTTACCAACAGATATACTGTTTCTACTTCTCTTTTCGAAAATGTTTAGCGTTTGAATGGATGAAGGAACTACTATACTGTATGTTTTCTACACTTCGTATTATTTTGTACCTCTTTTCTGTAGATTAAAAACGGTGCCCGCGGGATCTGTGATCCAGTGCATGTTTTCAGGTAATTCTTCCAGTTCATCACAAGTATTCACACCTTTCATTTGCAAATAGCTTGCCGCTTCTTCTACATCTGGAACGGTAAGTTGTAACCAAGTTTCAGAATGTGTGTAATTGTCCACACAATCTAGCCAAAGGACATTGGTACCAAATTTCACTTCATGCGTTCTGGAAACAGTTGGATTGTCTATTGGTCTTTCTTCCACGTGCAACTTCAAAATTTCCCTGTAAAAGGAAATCGTTTTTTCGTATTTACTTTTAGGTACTTTTATAGCGATGTTAATTCCTGCTGTAAACTCCGGATTCATATTTTTATATTTTAATTGTTGTACAAACCAATAACTACATTTTAAAGGTAGCGGTGCTGATCCTGCTAATATATAAATATACAGTCTATTCTATCTTGCCCTATGACAAGAGATCTTATTGTGCTGAGATCATCGCAACTCCTACAGCCTAATTTTTTTTTAACTGTCGCTGTATTGCAATACGATTTATAACATTGTATGCATTCGTCGAATGCTATTTTTAGCTTTTCAGGTATTGCTAGATTGATATGAAATATACGTCCCGGGTATATTTTGACTGGCGGTTCCCTATAATAGTTTACGGTTATTAAAGTTGATAATAACTGTCAGATTAAATCTGAGCTTATACAAGTAAGCCGCGTAAAATATGGAGCATAGAAGATTTATCGTTACAGCACGGCATATTACAAATGCGATCGCTAAAAATGAGACTGACCTACAAAGATGTCTTACCGATGCAACCGACAGCCGCAACCAGGTTACCCAAACGATCTATGATGTGGAATACGGCCCGATAAACGGCGTAACCCTTAGCCAAAAGAATTTGAGGAACCGGGTAAGCTATACACAAATCATAAATAATGCAACTGATACTTATCCGGCCGGCGCCACCTACTACACCTATGATATACATGGCAATGTAGATACCTTATTGCAAGACCTTGGCAACAGCAGCGGCATTGCAAACGCCATGAACCAGAGTGGCAACCGTTTTAAGAAAATAGTATATAACTATGACCTTATAAGCGGTAAGGTAAACCAGGTGAGCTATCAGCCCGGAGAGGCAGACGCTTACTATCACCGCTATGCATACGATGCGGAGAACAGGCTGACCGATGTGTACACCGGCAGGGACAGCGTGATGCTGGAGTTCTTCCCGGAACGGGAAGCGCATTACAATTACTATAAGCACGGCCCGCTGGCGCAAACCATACTCGGACAGTTACAGGTGCAGAAGCAGGACTATGCATATACCTTGCAGGGATGGCTGAAAGGTATTAATCCTACGATGGGAGGAACGCTAACCAATGGCACAGACACTACCGAAAACTTTCCCATCGCACAGGATGTATATGGCTTCAGCCTGCACTATTATAAGAACGATTATAAAGCCATCGGCTATACACCACAGGGTACAAGTGTGCTCGGTGGATTGGCAACAGATGCAGCCCCCCTGTTCAACGGCAATATCGCTGCCATGTCGGTAAACATACCCAAGCTGGGAACAAACAAAGTATATAATTATCATTATGACCAGTTGAACCGCATAGTAGCGATGGATGCATACAATGGGTTAAATGTAAACAATGGCACATTTACCCCGATAAGTGTGAGCGACTACAGGGAAAGAGTAAGTTATGACCCCAATGGAAACATTTTAACGTATGACAGGCATGGCAATGCGGCAAGGCTCTCAATGGATAGTTTGAAATACTTCTATACAGCCAACACCAACCGTTTGCATAAGGTAACAGATGATGCAACAGATGCGTCTCCGGGTGACTACAGCAAATACAATGACATTAAACAGGGGCAGGCAGATGACAATTATCAATATGATGAGATCGGCAACCTGGTAAAAGACAATGCGGAGGGCATTACAAACATTACCTGGAATGTGTACGGCAAGATAGCCACGATCACAAAATCCGGCTCTTTAATACAATATGTGTATGATGCTGCCGGTAACCGTATCATGAAGCAAACGGCTTCGGACACCACTATTTATGTTAGAGACGCCAGTGGGAACGTAATGAGCGTGTATAGTAAGCCTGCCAGTGGCGCATTGGTGCAAAGTGAACTGCATTTATATGGCAGTAGCAGGATAGGAATGACTACACTGCACTCGATACCTGACACAAGTGAAGTTTTATGGGGAGGATTTGTGAGTGGAATAAAGCGTATTTTTATACGAGGGGAGAAGCTCTTTGAATTAAGTAATCACTTAGGGAATGTGCTGGTCACTGTAACGGATAGGAAGATAGCGATTAGTGCCGGAGGTAGTACTATTGATTATTATACAGCGGATATCAGCAGTGCGAATGACTACTATCCGTTTGGCATGCAACAGCCCGGCAGGAAATTTAATGCAGGAAATTATCGCTACGGATTCAATGGGCAGGAAAAAAGTCCTGAAATTTATGCAGGTGGAAATAGTATGACAGCAGAGTTCTGGCAGTACGATGCTAGGGTGGGTCGCAGATGGAATATTGACCCTATTGTTAAAATTCATGAAAGTCCATATGCCACCTTTGCAAATAATCCTATATGGTTTGCTGATAAATACGGTGGCGATACAACTAAAAATAATATTTCAGAGCAGACTGTATCTGCCACTTCTGAAAAATTAAATGAAGTTGAAAACTATATCAGTCATTTAAAAAAAGAGATAGATTTATCGAAAGAGTTTATCCAAAAAACGAAGTCGGAATATCTCAAAAGTCTAACCTCTGAAACAGCATTTGGATTTAATCCTGCTGGATTTGTAGCGGAGTTAGTTTTTAGTGCATTTTTAAATGAAGGCAAAAGTGTTTCCGATGGATGGGCAGATATGCTTGCTTCAGAAATAAATAGACTTAATGACAAGGTAAACGAACTTAATGGATATTTAAGGTATTATGAAAATACAGTAAACGATCTTAGAACAACTCTAAGAAACTCAAACTCACTAACGCTAAGTAATGGAATAACGCTTGACAAGTTAGCAGGCGCAGGCATAGTAGCGGGGGCCATACATAAGAATTCAAAAAATGCCTTTGGAAATTGGGTATTATATGAAATAAAAGTAGATGGAGAAGTGTTTAAATATGGAATTGCGGATGCTGATAGAACAAGAAAAGCAGGCGATTGGGCAGGGCTACCAGAAAGGTTAGCACAACAACTTAGCAAAATTGATCGTCTAGGACCCAAGCTGGACGTATCGTATAGTTACGTTCCAAAGATGCAAGTTTTAAAGGCAACAGTTCTAAAGTTAGAATCCGAAACGATTAGGAATTATGCATTGATGAATGGAATTCCAATCGGTAACAGCAAAGAGATCGAAAAGTGGGCTGAAGAATTCGGAGTGTCTGGTATGAGTAAACGTGCAATAAAGGCATTAAAACCAATATTAAAATATGTAAAATGAAAAAGCAATTCCAAATATTTCAGTCTTCATTCTCGGTATTACAACGGCCACCAATATCATTTAAAGTTCGAGAATATTTTGAAGACTTTATTTATCAACACATTTTGGTTAATAAGAATATCATTACGAACAGTAAATGGCAAATACATTTAGTCTTGGCCTTTCTTCCGGAAACAAAACGATATAAATCTGAGCATATCTCCAAGCCTCAAAAACCAATAATTGTTGCAAAGGAAAACGTAAAGATTTTTGAATTTTTAATTCCAATGAAACTAATCGATACAAGCGAAAACAAGTACTTAAAAACTATAGAACTAATGTATGAAGCGATTGGGATTTTTTTTACAACTAATTATAAAAAAATTACTGACGCTGAAATGGCCTATTTATGGACACTGGTAGATATTGATTATCTGTTGAGCTTACCTTACCCCGCGCCACTCGTCGAACAAAAATACCAGTCAGATATGATAGATGAAAATGGGGATGTAAAAAGTATGATTCAGTGGGATTAAGTTTCGGAAGTCATTTGATGGACATTTCTATAACATAATGAAATTACAATTGAGTATATCGCAAGCCTGTGATAATGTTCCAGAGTTAGTGATACGGTAAAGTATCCTCATTGCAATGCATTGCACATTACAGAAAATGGTGGGATAAAAACCAGTAGGTAACAATATTATTGTAAATCCTGTCGTAAGCGTTGTATAGATTACTATATCTATAAAGCTTAATTTATACTTAGTTTTTATGAAAATCGATCGCCAATTGTATGAGAGACTAATAGCAAAATTTGATTTCCCATTGTATTTACAGATGTTGTTAGATGACCTTGACGACAATAAAAAACACACATATTTATTAAATCAAATTTTTTTTCCAAAACAATGTGATATAAGACAGTGGGTTCAAAATATAGAAGTTATAGATTTTTTTCATTGTCAATTCAAGGGTAAACAATTCAAACAGGATTTCTGTAATAGAACAGAGATTGATAGTATTCTCTGGGCACAATCTAAAATGAAAGAGATTGATAAATATACCATCTTTTCTAAAATGGAATTTAATGACTACAGTGAAGCGAAAAAAAATTACCCTCAAGCATATTATTTACTTCAACCAGATTATGTCTCAAAGCTTGATGAAATATTATTTGGACAGCTATCGGGTTATCATAGAATAAAGAAGAATACTTGGGAAAAAAAGCTATCAGATTCCATATCAATTGAACTAAGCAACAAGAGAGAACATCATGCTATTTTTAGCATAGTTGATTACAGGCTTCCGGAAATTAGCCTGAAAATCGGAAATGATTATTTGAGGATGTGGGAAATGGACATAAGGCAATTCATTTTTCTTAGTGAAAGTAGTTTTCTTTTTTTCTATTTTGACATGAATAAAATTCTACTCGATGACGCCAATAATATCAAGAGTGTAACTCCTTATAATGACCAACCTGTTATTTATCATCTCGAAGATGAAATGAAATATGTGATTACAAATAGTTGGGAAAATATTGAACGGTATAATAAATACTTGGAAATAGTTTTTCACCTATCAGCATATTATTTAGGTTTTTTTGAAAAATATTTAATTAAAAAATTCACCCTTTAACATCAAAAAAATAAAGCGGTTCGGCGGCGGGCTTATCTATTTGTCCCGATCAGAATCCCACAGTCTTAAGTCGGGGGATAAGTGGCATATTGTATATGCATTCTTATTCTTTGTAGCAAGGGGCGCGGGAAATAATAGACACATCAAGAGTTATTGATACAAATCGTGCTTTAAATTTAAATTCCAAGCAACGTCTCCCCAATGCAAAGTAGTTGAAGATATAGATATAGTTGCCGGGGACGTTGCGTAAGTTGAAAAATAGTAAGTTGCTGTCTTGAGTTTGTAACTCAGGATTCTCTCTAATGCACAAGCACCTGTGCATGTGCTTTATAACACTTGTTGCTTTCCTCCCCAGTCTCCCTGCCTTAAATAGACTGAGCGAGCCGCGTCCGCTCAACTTCAACCAACCTTTTGTCTTTAAAGCACAAAAATCAAAACATTAAATCAATCCCCCAATTTTTTAACTTGATCCTTGGTTAGCATCTGCTATTGGCATAAAAAAACGAAACATCCTAGTTTAGGATGTTTCGTTAAGTGCCCCTTTCCGGACTTTTTTCAAACCATTTTTTACCAGATTTAAAGCTTTTGGCGGAGATGAATATTGAAAGCCATCAACAACAATCTTCGTTTTGAGCAAGGGCAATCTTTGCCAGCTCGATCATAAATGATAGAATTTGCTGTGCCTCTTCTGTTGACACATTGGTTCCACTCTCCTTTAGGATAGAAACAATCATCTGTGGTGTTATTGGTTCATTCATAGGAAAAGAGAGCTTGGACTTTAAAAAAAGTTTTACGGAGAAAAATCAGGTATTCCTAGTTAAGTCAACCTTCTGGCTAAACCCCATCAAAACCTCACTAATACTATTGCCCTCAAGAATAACCTCCTGACCATGCCTGACTAAAAAAGAGTCCACATCCTGCTGTTGGACTTTCACAATTTTAAAGTCATTGCCGGTGTTCTTATCCTTGTCTGGTAGTAAGAAGTATTTCATGTTTGTTAACTTTAATGGTCATCACTGTTTCGGGAAATCCATAGAACCTTACCATGCTACCCAAAAAATGGTTATAGGAAGGGGTGTATTGAATGTATCCACGATCTTGGAGTTCTTTAAGAGACTTATAATAAGTTGTTCTGGAAAAGCGGGTATACCTTTCTACTTCTACACGATTAACCAACAAAAAATCGGAACCATCCTTTCTAAGGTACAAGTAAAGAAAACAGAGGTATAAGCAGCTGCCGGATATTGAAAGCGATGCATCTTCGGCAACTGCTTCATAAAACCCCTTCAAAAGTGGTAAGTATTTTTCCATACAATATAACGTTAAGCAATTCCCCTGCTTTTTCGACGTGTGGGTTTTCGTTCACCAGTATCATCCTCTCCGGTTTTTACTTTATTTTTCCGTTCCTGCCTACTTCCCTGGGTCTGACCTTGCTCCTCTCCTTTCCGCACCGCATGCACACGCTGCATGTCACTGTCATACACTTTTAATGCATGATTAACCCCGGACGCGGGGTTGGCCTCAATAAACATTTTACGCTGCTTGGCATCTGCTTCAAAAGTCACTTCTTGACGGTTGCCACGCTGCAGTGAATCGATAATGCTTTTTTTAACATCCGGGTCTTGGATCTCCATGATAGGATACTGCTCCAGGGCTTTGTTAATATCATACCCGAAGCTTTGGCTCTTTAACTTAAAGTTTCCGGCCTTGTCTGTTTCTTTAAAATCCAGTTTAACCCAGGTAAGGTATTTATCTCCTTCCTTGGTAACTTTCTCTTTGAACACAGAACGTTGACTCATCAGATTATAAGCTTCTTTAAAGCTGATATTATCGTCTTTGCTACGCAGGTAAATCATTTGCTTCATCACATTGTCATCGCCCTCTTTTTGCAATAGCACATTGTACTTATTAAAAAAGTACATGTCGGTTTCTTGCGATTTTCGGAAGTGAAGGGTTGCTACAACTTCGTCCTTACCGAACATAGCTTTGTGTGTTAATACAAAGTCAGGCTGCTGTTTTTCTATTTGTACCTTTAGATTGTCTGCGTGGTTTTCACCAAAACCGGTAAGTTTAATTTGGTTCTTTAAGAACGCATAATTTTTTTCATTCATGATGTTATAATTTTTGGATGCGGAAATTGTATTTCTTGCTAAAAGTCGCTCTGTTCTATTATGGACCATTGATGCCAGGTTTATCCATCCATCTTCTCGTATTATCAGGTGCTTATCATGCATCGCTTCCTGCATTGTTTTAATAAGCGAACGAAGAGACAGAAAGTTGTATTGGTCAAAGTCAGTCGTCATTTCACGGCAATATTCGATGGCTTCCAGGTCGGTAGCAACAAAGTGAATATCATATTTGTCAAGCACGAGCTGATTGCGCTCGATGCACAGGTATTCATTGCCGTTATAAAACCTCTCTTTATGAAAAGCTTCCAGTAATGAGTCATATTTATCCGGCTCTATTTTCATTTTTTTTGTGTGAGGTGCGGGCTAAAAAACAGGCCGGGCCTTAATAATCCGGTTATTATTCACACGCAGGGTAATATGTCTTCCTCCGTTGTCTTCCATGATGCGGATAAGACATTTTTTTCGGTCCGGGATAGTAAACTTAGGAACGGCCAGGGTGATTGTTTTTGCCGCCTTACCCTTAATTACACGATAATCTCCTTGATGCGCCAGCGGTTCAATAAACACCTCCTGCCGCGCCGTCCGCCTGCTTTGCTTTTTATCTTTTATAGAGATAGAAAAAGAGGCTGTCGTAAAGTCAATATTGGAACAATTACGCAGCCTGAACTGCAGGTACATGATATCGTTTTTTACATATAAGCCGTACAAACTGAGCGTGATGCCATACCGGCTTGCTTTCAACCAACTGTTGCGCTTTGTTTCGACTTGGATGCGGTCTAAATGGGCGTGCATCTCAGCAACAGCCCCGGCTTTCTTAAAATCATCAACAGGTGCCTCAATATGCAAATGGAGGCTATCGGGGTTAGCGTTGTAGTGTATAACAAAGGGATATAACCTGCCATCGGCGGTAATCACGGTTAAATTTGTTTCAGGAAATAATGATGTACCGGCTTTCAGTAACAATATATTGTTTACGCCCTTTGCTTTCTGAACCAGTATATCTTTTCGTCCCCTGTCTACACTAATAATGTCAAAGGGAAAAACGATGCTGCTGGTTTTGCCGGCGGAGATACTAACGGGGTAGGCCACCGTATTTTTGATACCTTTATTTTCTGCGGCAACCTGTGCCATTACCGGATGAGATAATAATCCTGTTATGAGGATGAATAGTAAGTATTTCATGTTATTTGTTTTATGGCTATAATAACTATCGTAGAACGCTTTTATCTTGCAAGAAGACTTGGTAACCTGCTTTGACTTGCACCTTCATCAACTTTACCTTTTTGCTCAATAAACTTTTAGCAGTTTGGATGCCTAATGAAGCAGCCTGCATTTCCAAAGACGGGTTAATGGTATTCATCAGGTCGATGGATTGTAAGGCATTGCCTCCTGTTTGTTTTGAAATATCTCGTTCAATAGAGCCGGGAATGTAAATACCCTCCATACCATCTATATCAAAAAGCTTTAACTTAACCGGTAAGATATTATCTGCTGCACGAATCGATTTTATCTCTACCTGTAACCGTTCATTGTTTAAACTAACGGTTCCATAAATAAACTGACCCGAGGGTATGGTAGTGGACGCAATAGATAAATCCTGGATAAGTCTCAGTTTTATAGTCGAACCATTTACAAGCATCTGGTCTTCATGCACGACTGCTTTAATGGAGGTAGGCAGGTTGCCGGAAGCAGTTTCTTCATTATTTAATTCTTCACTAAAGCCGTAAAATCCAACTTCGGGTTCAATGGCCGGTATGGAGCCGTTGGTGTCCATCAAAACCCCTTCAAGCAAACTAACTGGGGCGGTCTGATTGGTTGAATGAATGGACAGTGGTACCTCTTTATCGGAAGAATTGTTTTGCATGGTTCTTTCTTTTATTTCGTTGGGCTGCTGAATATGAATAATCTTATCCAGCATTTTATCCAACTGATCCAATTCAGGATCTTTATTGTTTTCGCTGTTGCTTAACTGGTTAATCATCCATAGCAACTTGTCTGATTCGGTATCCTGAAACGGGCTAGCTGCAGGTTCAGATAGCTTACCGGAAGACGTTTCCTGCTCCTCCATGGCTTTAGTAAGAGCTTCCAGTTTTTTCATCACCTTTGCTTCGTTCGGATCAGAATAGGAAGATTTACTTCTAACAGGGAAAGTCCTGTTCAATGCTCTTTCGTTAAACGAAGGGGTGAATGGGCTGGTACCGGCAGCAGGGAATGTCTGTAAAAAATCACCGGTATCCTTTACATATGCCATGGAATAGTAGGGGTCTTGTTTCATTAACTTTTGCAAGCGGGTGGAATCACGGTCGGCTAATTCGTAAAATTTAAGTTTATCCATCGGCACTTTTTCTTCTTTAAAAGAAGCTTCAGGAAGGGTAAGGTTTAAACCGGAAGGTTTGCTCGTTAATGATTCATCTTCTCCGTTTCCTTTGCCGCCACCCAGTGACCAGAAAGCCAGGGTGATGAAGGGTAACACCAGCAAGGGTAGTACCAGCATCAATTTTCTTTTGCGAAAAAATCGGGCAGAATATTGTGTTTCCATATCTTTAAATTTTATGGTGATAGAATATATTATTGATCGAAGTATATTTTTCTGAGTATCGAAATACTATCCAGTAAACCTGGACGGTGGCGGGCAATGGAATCATACCTGTGCCTGCCTGTTGGGCTTTGTTGCAAACTATCCAGATAGTCCATGAAATGCTTCAGGTGTTGAGAGTCTGTGTATGGGAGAGCTTGATGATTCCTTATATAGTCTTCACCCGTTTTTCCCAGGTGTTTTCCCGGATTGATGGCATCCACTTTAATGGGATAAGAATCCTTGTTTTTGATCCCGTTATAAATAATAGTTGTGCAATACATAGCGCCACCAAGCAATAATGCAACGCATCCGACTTTTTGAGCATGAATGGTCAACCGGCCAACGATGCGCTCCATTAACCTAACCCAACGATACTGTACAGCCCTATAGCCATTTACAATCATACAGGCAATACTTTCCTGCCATTTGGATGTTTCCTCATTTTTATGTTTCCTTTTCCACAGTCGCATACCTATCTGTTTTGAATTTTTATATCCTTGTTCTCTATAATATTCCATCGTTCAATCAGGAAGCCATGGGAATTATTCTCAGAGCGGGCAATGGAGCGAAGTGTCCCTTCTGTGATAAGGCTTCTGGTGGCGATACTGGTAGCCCGGATAATCTGAAGAGTAGCATGAAAACGGAAATAATACGGATGCGCATCCAGGTTTACATAAACACTATCTGTTGAGAGCTCCTGACTTACATTGCCGGAAATGATATTCGTATAATAACTGTTTTCCTTCAGGTTGTCATAATGTTGTTTAGCTGAACGGTCTGCCAGGTACAAGGCGCGGGAAATATTTCGTTGAATAATATTATTATCCGGAGACATGTTGAAAAACAACTGATGGAAAGTATTGATATGGTCTTTTGCCTCTGCGGGAATATTTTCTTTCCGTTCACTGGCATAAGCTTCCAGTGCTTTCCCATTCGCCAACACAAAAATCTTGTTCTGCGCGTTAGTCGTCATTTGCTGCGTGAGATACAATGCATACAAAGCAATCGCTACGCACCCCAAAAGAAACAAGCAGGAAAATAGTTTTATATGCTTGAATGCGGTATCAATATTTTTCATTTGTTTAAACATCTTGTATTACTCGTTTTAGCATTAATGGTTACCCGATAGTTTGTCTTTCATATAGGAGCCGGCTTTTGCTGCGCCTGAACCGATACTGCCACCAACAGCAGCATGTGCACCAGCGCCTTCATTCTTTCCTGAATAACCTTCATGGTAATATTTGCCTGCAGCAATCGTGTTAGAAACACCTTGTCCCATTCTGCCACCAACAGACTGAACGGATGAAGCCGCAAGGGATGTTATACGGGAAGTAATAGAACCAATACCGGTTACCTGTACGATGGAGTTAGCTACGGAGGGTACGGTGAAATAACCAATGATACCAATGATTAAAAACACCATATAAGCCATGTCTTTTGTGCTGAAAAATGTATCACCGTTATCAGCCAGTTGAGCGATATCTACTTTCAACATATTCTCCTGGATCTTGCCGATAATGGCACCGAATATATTGGCAACGGGAAGCCATAAAAAGATATTCATGTACCGGGCCAGCCAGTTATGTAAAGTGTTCTGGAAGCCATCGAAAACTGCTAGTCCAAAAACAAGTGGTCCGAGAATAGCCAGCACCACCAGGTTAAAGGTCCGGATGGTATTAATGCAAAGGGAAGCGGCTGCGAAAAGTAACTGTAGTATCTGCGATAATACTTCCTTAATGGAGTTGCGGATATTATACATTGCTTTGGACATGGCAAATTTTACGCTATTACCAATACCCGCGAAAAAGCCTTCATCCGAAACATCTTCCCCATCGTTAGTATAACTATACCATTTCCCGTAATCACCATCGCCTTTTTCTCCTACAAACATCTGCCACTTATCGGTTGACCGAATAGCTTTTTCTTTTGCCAGTAAAAGGGCAGCAATGGCTTTGTCCGAATTTTCCACCATGGCATGGGTACCGCTTACCGTTGGCTGCAACACCCCATTGATCAGTCCCAGCACATAAGGGAATAACATAAGGCTCATGCCAATAACAAAAGGGCGGAACAGGGGATAAAAGTCAATGGGTTCTGCATTCGCTAGGTGTCTCCAGACACGGGACGCGATATACCACAAGGCAGCGAAGCCTGCGATACCTCTACCCACTACAATCAGTTGACTACACAATGGGATCATTTCAGTATACAGTGAGTCCAGTACACTATGCAGGCTTTTCACCTCAACCGTAATCCCTTGTGCCATACTATGAATGGGGATCAACACCGTTGAAACAAGTAAGATAAATAGATGTAAAATTCTTTGCATAAATCATCATTATTGCGCATAAATAGATTGCATTTGAATACTTTCTTTTTGTTCGGCTGCCCGGTTCAATCCGATCATTTTGGTCTCATTGTTAAAGTACCGGAGGAAGGAAAGCTGATCATTAATCTCTTCATATATCTTATCAATAGCTTGAAGTCTTTCATCGTCCGACATTCGGAGTTGATTGGCTGTAATGACCATGAATAAAGCGTCGAGATTGTCCAAACTTTTATCAAAAAGACGATGATACACGCTTGCGATATATTCAATCTCATCCGCCGAAAACAAATCGCTTGCCTTAAAATATTGCAGTGCCTCCTTATACTCTTTTACGATCTTAACCTGATAGGCGATGATATCACCAACCCTCCTGTATTGTTTAATAGCAGGGTTAACTTTCATCAATCCGTCCAGGAAGATTTCGTGGATGGAAAAATTACCTTGAGCTATATCGCGAACCCTGTTATATCCATTGGTGAGTATTTTATACCCGTCATACATATTTTGCAGAATTTTTCGGAGTTGTGATAGCTTCTGTATATTCAAAGCCAGTTGCATAGCCTCCTGTGCCTGTGCCCCGGTTTTATCCGGAATAGAGAGCGCCACAATCAGGACAATGATCATCAAACGTTTCATATCTTTATTTATGGTTGATAGATTTTTTGTAACATTCTGACATCACGGCTCTCGTTACTTCTGGTTTGTGCCAGTCCATATATTTCAGCATTGAAGGTGTACAGGAACGTTTCTTTATCCTTCAGGTGCGTGTATACCCGATCAATCCAATGAATCCGTTCTTTATCTTCCATCTTAACTTTGTTATCGGTAATAATAACAGTTAATAGCTCCATATCCTTTACCGTTTCACCAAGCAGCTTTTCATATACCCGCAGTAAATAATCTATTTCAACAGACGAAAATTGGTTGCTGTCCTTAGCAAACCGATAGGCTTCCTTATAGGCTTTTACCATCCTCAATTGAATGCTGATGATACCTCCGATACGGGCATATTTTTTTATTTCCGGATTGACCGATTCCAGTGAATTAAAATAATTGCCGTGAAGGTCAAACTCACCTTTAGTAATCTTGCGAACGGTTTCCCAACCGTTCTTCGCAATGCTGTATCCCTTTTGGAGATATTCCAGGTACACTTGCAATAAGGCGATCCGTTCAATTAAAAGTTTGAACTGGTTTTGCGCAACGGATGACACGTTAAACGCCAACAGGATGGTGATCGTAAAAAATAGCTTCATAACTTTAAGGAAGTCCATACCATGCTTTAATAGAACTGATTTCTTTTTCATCTTGGGCTCTTTGCAGGCTCAACCGGATATTCTGGTTCGTGAACCGCTGCATATCACTGCTGATGCGTTGTATATCCAAAGCTGCTTCACTAATAACAGACAATCTTTGCCCATCCGACATCTGCGTTTTAAAGGCATTGATCACCAGGGTGATTTGTTCAATGTTCTGCAGGCTGGCATCAATCATACCGGTATATACCTTGAACATATAATCCAGTTCCTCCGATGTAAAATGCCGGTCATTGTGTAATAGTTCAAATACCCGCTGGTATTGCTTCACTAACTTTATTTGTAGTGTGGTAATTTCTCTTACTCTTTTAAAAGTGGCAATCAGGTTCTTTACCTTCCAGAGTTCGTCAAAATATTCCTCGTATTGCGCACGCTGTTTTTCCGTCCAGTCAGAAATCTCTTCAAACTTCAGTTTGGATAAAGTATTCTCCAATGCCTTTTGTGCGTTTTGCAAACCGATGGTTTTGTTTTGTAAACGTTGTACCTGGGCATCAATAGCCAGTATCACCTTTTTCAACACCTCTTTGACGACCACCCACCACGCGGCATTTGCCGGTTGGGTAGGAGCTATTGAAAGGACCATACACAGCAATAAACCAGCGAGTATTTTTTTCATAACTTAAAATTTAAACAGACATCACACAGGCAGGGCAATCTCCTTCACACCAGTGAATAGTGAGTGCTCCTTTTACAGACATCTTTTGAATCCTGCATCCTCCTTCATCGGAACAAGCACATTTATTGTCTCCAATCTCAATCTGCTCGACTTCAGGAAAGTTTAATAAGGCCTTCCTGGGAGCCGGTTGATAAAAAGCCACACCATACAAATAGGATTTAATCAATACAAAATCTTTTTGTAATAACTTGTCGGTTATTATACCTTCAACAGGGGGAATGGAAAGCCCCTTGAACAGAGCCCGGTGCCTTTCGGCGATAGCGGATTGCACAATCGGGTGGTTGAAAAAATCTTGTTTACCTGTTGCACTTACACTTGCCTTAGGAAAGAATAGCTCCTGGGTGGAGGAAACTTTGCTGTTATCTAAACCAAGCACACCTTCTATCGCAAGGTTATCAATGGTTACAAAATGCCCTGAACAAGTACCGGTACAACTATTGTGCAGGCAGCCAAAACCGCCTACTGATAAGTGAAATACATTACACCTTCCGTCCTGCCCCCCACATTTACAGGTATAACTGCCAATAATAATCACAGGCAATGTCTTTAACGAAGTAGTAGCCCGGGCTGATTGACCCTTAGCATAAAAACTATAGCCCGCAGGTAATTGTACCCTGACTTCCGACTTCGCTTGATCAATAAATACTTGGGTGCCTTTAGGTAACACTACATTGGTGTTGGGTATTTGAAAGGGTTGTTGTAAAACATCCACTTGCTTAAATACCGAGGCAGGAAGCGGATCGGAGGTGTCTACTTCTTTTTCTTTTTTGGTGCAGGAGAAGATGGCACAAACGGTGACCATTACCATGATGAGTTGTTTCATTGTGTTTGTTTTTAAGTGAATAAATGGTTGCTTGTATGAATCGTTATTTTTGTTTAACCGCTACTCTCCAGCATCTCCCTGGATAATACACGAATCCCTTTGGCTATACTTCCGTACTTCGCCGCATACTGCATCACTTTTAACTTTTCCATTTCTTCCGTGGTATAGGCCAGGTACTCTTCCAGGCTCACTTCCGTTCGATACACCCGCGAGAGCATGCCACCTAGGCTAATAAAAACTTCTTTGTATTTTTTAGTGGGGTCGTTAGCTTTATTTACAGATAATACCAATGCTTTTTCCTTCTCTGTTAATCCTAATAATTCCTGTATCTGGTCAAACTTGTTTTGGTATTTACTTTGATCCAATAATATTTTGCAGTCACTATTATTGATGATGGCCTGCTTTACGATCGGGGAAGAAATAATATCTTCTACTTCCTGCGTTACCACGATGGCTTCTCCAAAGAATTTTCGCACGGTTTTGAATAAATACTTTATGTATTCTGCAAAGCCTTCTTTCATTAAGGCTTTCCAGGCCTCTTCAATCAATATGATTTTTCGGATGCCTTTGAGTTTTCGCATCTTGGAAATAAACACTTCCATGATAATAAGCGTAACGGCCGGGAACAGGATAGGGTGGTCTTTAATGTTATCCAGTTCAAAAACAATAAAACGCTGTTGTAACAAGTGGAGGCTCTCTGTCGCATTAAGTAGGTAATCAAATTCTCCACCCTTATAAAAAGGCTTTAAGACGTACAGGAAATTATTAATGTCAAAATCTTTTTCTTTTACATGGTCCCGTTTTAGTTTGTCCAAAAAACTGGTTTGAACAAACTCGTAAAAACTGTTGAAGCCGGGGAATATATCAGGATGTTTTTCCAGTTGTTCAAAATAGAGCTGTAAAGCATCGGAGATGGCTACATATTCACTGCGGGTAAAAGGTTCATCATCTTTTTTCCATAGCGATAGTAACAAGGTTTTAATGCTTTCCTTTTTCTCCGTATCCAGCGAATCACCTTCACCGATGAAAAATGGATTGAACTTTATGGGGTTAGCTTCCGAGTAAGTAAAGTAATAACCTCCCACGAGATCGCATAATCCTTTATAGCTATGCCCCACATCCACGAGTACAATATGTGTTCCTTGCTCATAATAACTACGCAGAAGATGGTTAGTGAAAAAACTTTTACCGGAACCACTGGGGCCTAGAATGAACTTATTGCGATTGGTACAGATACCTTTTTTAACTGGTTCATCTGAAATATCCACATGCACTGGTTTGCCTGTGAGCCGATCCCCCATACGGATGCCTACCGGGCTTGATGATGTTTTGTAGCCGGTCTCCAGGTTAAGGAAACAACTGGCCTGTTCGGCAAAAGTGTCAAAGGTTTCATTTTGTGGAAGGTCTCCCGCATTACCTGGTAGGCCCGCCCAATGAATCTGCGGTGCTCCGTCCAGCTCTTGCTTCGGTGTCGCATCCATTTGGGCCAGGGCATTCGATACTAGGTTTTTGAGGTCTTTTTCTGCCTCCTTATTATCCGTCCAAACCAAAATGTTGAAGTGCGCTTTAACTGGCAATCGTTGTTCCGCTATCGCTTCATTTAAAAAATCATTGGTAGCATCACGGGAGATGGTATTCTCTCTGCTGTAAGCAGACAAGGATTGTAACCGCAGTCTTTTGCTTTCTAATTTTTTGATGGTGGCGGCGGTATCCCCAATTAGAATAAACTGGTTATAAATATGATTACAGGGAAGTAGCTGCCCCAGGGTCGAGGCAAAGCCAATAGAAAATTTGGTGCGGTCGGTACTATATTTATCATAATTGATACGTGACCCGCATAATCCAGGCAAATCAGCTGCATCAGCAAGCGTGAATAACTGACAGTGCTGATCTCCAATACGGATACCCTTGGTAAAAGAAATATCTTTTAGCAGCGGTGGCTCATTTTCCCGCAATAAATACAGGTACCGTTCTATTAAACCTGCATTCATTTCATCACTCAATAATTCTTTTTCCGTTAAACGTTTCATGCTGACAAAACCACTGTCTTCCAGTATACTTTTAAACTGTCCGCAGTTGTCTGTAAAATCGCTCAGTGCCTGCGGCTGTAATGTTTCTTCAGGAACAATCGTATTTCTCAGGAGGTTGGAAAAAAGAGAAGTAGCAGGTTTTCGGTTTGTCGGCAATTTAGTAAGGTGGATATAACAGCGGTGGCTTAAATAAGGCCGCTCATTAAAATGTCGGTCACTGCTGCTCGATAAAAAACTATTCTCTTCTTTTTCAAAATCGGGCTGGTAATGGCTGTCAATAAACCAGTCCTGTTTATGAAAGACACAGTGTTTAGGTAGTATCTTGATCGCTTTGATCCAGACCTGATGAAACGCTTCATACTCATCATTGGAGAGTGTAAATATCTCTGGCAGTTCAACACGGTATACAACGGTTACATCCCCTTGTTTGGAAAGAATGCAATCATGTTCTATGCCCATAATCGGTAATATATCTGCTAATTGTTTTTCCATTTTGTTTAATATAAGTAGACCGGCTGTTGGGTATACTTCAACAGCACATAGCTCTTGTTAGATAACTTGATTGCTTCCGGATGGAAGAGTTTATACCTTTACTGTTAAAGCTGGGGCTGCCTTTATTAATGATTAGGAGTGATCGGTTTTGCAAATAAAAATTTCCTGCTGCGGGATTTTAATACTTGCGGAATATTTCGTTGGGCCATTTGTTTCATCATACCGTGTTCCCCATATTTCGCACTGATGGCATAAATTTTCATTACACTATAGGCACCGGTACCACCTACAATACCCAGGCAGATAAAAGTGTTTACACCGACGATATAGAGTAAGGCAAAGAGTACTAGCAACCCGATTACAGCACCTGCCAGCCACCAGATATACTGTGCCTTCAAACCTTTAAATTCGATACTGCGATTAATCCCTTTGTTAATTTGGTATACACTGCTGCTCATATATCACAGTCCAAAGAAGCTCTTAATCACCGTAGCCACCACTACTAAAAACACACAACTGCCAAACCAACTGGCGGCCACTTTGCTGGTATCCTGGTCACCCTGGTTCCATTTCTGGTACACTTTTACCGCCCCGATCAACCCTACCACGGCACCGATGGCATACATGAGATTGCAGCCCACTTCAAAATAGCCACGAACCCTTGTGTTAGCTTCCTCTATACCGGCGACGCCGTCCTGGGCAAATAGGGATAGGCTACCCGAAACCAATAGCGAAAGCATGAGTAGCTTTCTGAAAACTTGGTTGATGTCAGTTGATTTAAGTTCATGTTTGTTCATATAAAGTGTTTTAATTGTTACAAATAAGGGAACCTGCTGTCAACCCCAAGCACTCCGGCTTTAGGAAACAGACAGGTCCCTATGGATTGCCCCTAACCCATAATGCATGAATCAATTTTTTATCAGTTATCTCGATTTGATATTTTTCAGCCTCAGTAATAATCAGGTTATTGATAGCTACCATAAAAGGTGTTTGGGCTAACCCCTGATGGTTGGATATTTTCTTTTTTAATTGATACAATAGATCGTCTGTATTGCCTTCGTTATAGGAAACCTCCTGGTATATCCCTTTAATAGCGTCCGATAGTGCTAAAGCCTGGCTAAACAGTTGGTCGATGGAATCGGGATCTAAAAAATCAAGACTTGTTTTTTTACTAGTTGTTTTTTCAGATACAGGCATTTTACCCTTGTCATATGTCACGGGGGATCTTTGCGTAATTGCTTTGGTTAGATCCTTTCGGTAGTAAACAATTAATACATAAGAGTAGTAAACGCCTATGACCGAAAAACTATATAGAATATATTGGTACCAGGAGATATTGTTTAACATACTTGAAATGCTTTACGTTTTTGTTATCCGGCGTATTACATTGCAAATATGCTATTGACAAAAACCCTTTTTTCCATACCTTTTCCCTAGTAGGGAGAAATATTTTTTTCACTAAAAAAGGGCGGGGAAAAGTTATACATGATTGAAAAATCGTGTTTTGTTTAACGGCTTTAAGCAGGCATGTTAGGGTTTTGATCCCTATGGGGTTTGCGATCAAAAAAAATCCCTACCTGCGCCTCACCGGGTGTTTTTTATTTTCAGTGACCTGTGGAACAGGTGGTGCTTACAATCTCCCCGCGCGGTTTACAAAATCACTTTATGGCACATGATACAAAAGCACATTTTTGTCGCAAATGGTATCGCAACATTCGGTAAGAAGTTGATGAGATTTTCCCGACCTCTATGGATAAGTATTTTCATTGCAGAAAGGAACAAATTCAATTTTGTTGTAATCTTTTTGGTACACCGTCAATATCATTCCATTTTTATGGCTTTGAATACTTCTCTGGTAAAAGGTTAATGACGGCCGGCATACCGCCGTTGAAAACAGGAATGCCTTTGGTTTCCTCTTAATCAGTAGTTGGCGCTGTAGTTTTATCCGACAAATAAGTGTTTAATTTAGCTTTTTCTATAAAAGAGTCTGCAATAACAAAACGAGTGGTTGGGTACAGCCATGCCCTGACATTATCTACGGGGTATTTTTATTGTGTGCCTGACTTATAGGGAGCAACACTTCCTTTAGGAGGTCTTCTGCCAAAACCGTGTAATCCACTTGTTTTAAAGTGTAAAGGTATATGGTATTATAAAAACCTGGTATTACTACATTTATATTTGAACGTTCTTCTATAATACAATAGTTGTTATCACTAGCGTTTTGATGTTTAAGTAACAAGTTCTTTGAAAATATTGTCTGTATTGAGTTTCATGGAAATTTATGTTGGAAACGATTTGAATTTTTGAAAACTTTGAATTTTTTAATTCATTGGTATTCAATTGTTATGAATCAAGGTAAATATATCTTCTCTCAAGTAATAGCCCTAATATCGCACAAACAGTTCCAAACCCTTGTCAGACGCCATAAAGGGGATTACAAGGTAAAAGATTTTAGTTGTTGGAAGCAGTTTTATGCATGGCATTCGGACAGCTTACACACAGGGAAAGCTTGAGTGATACGATTTTATGTCTTAAAGCAAATGCCGACAAAACTTATCATCTCGGTATTGGCGATGTGGTATCGAAAAGTACTTTATCGACAGCAAATGAAAATCGATCCTGCCTTATATTTTATGATTTAGCAATGCTTTTAATAAAACAAGCAAAGCAATTATATTTGGGCGATAGCGACCTTGAAGTATCCTTGGAAAGTAACGTATTTGCCATAGACGCCACCACGATAGACCTATGTTTATCTACCTTTAGCTGGGCTACATTCAGAAGGACTAAAAGCGGTATAAAGTTGCATACGCAATTGGATTTAAAAACAGCCATTCCAGAATTTATTTACTTTTCTACTGCGGCAGTTCATGAAGTAAATGCACTCGACCTGATGGTTTTTGAAGCAAATAGTTTTTACATAATGGATCGGGGATATGTAGACTACAAGCGCCTTTATACCATCAATAGATGTAGCGCTTTCTTTGTCACACGTGCAAAAGAAAGAATGGATTGCCGCCGTGTAAAATCTTTTCCGGCTGACAAAACCAATGGAGTGATCTGTGATCAAAGTGTATTGCTGAACAACTTTTATCCGGCCAGGGACTATCCTGAAAAAATAAGGCGCATTAAGTTTTATGACAAGGAAAATAAAAAGACATTTATTTTCTTGACAAACAATTTTCATCTTCCTGCAACTGATATTGCACAACTATACAAACACAGATGGAAAATAGAATTGTTTTTTAAATGGATCAAGCAACATCTAAAAATAAAATCCTTTTGGGGACAGTCTGAAAATGCTGTTAAGACGCAAGTATGGATAGCTGTTACCGTGTATGTTTTAATAGCAATTGCTAAGAAAAAATTTATGCTAAAACAATCACTATATGAAATCATACAAATTTTAAGCATCTCCATTTTTGAAAGAATGCCCATAAATCAACTGTTTCAGAAAACTCAAAAACAATATTTCAAAGAACAAAAAGATAATCAATTGAATATCTTCGATTAATATCAAAACGCTAGTGAGTTGTTATTTATTTTAAGCGTAATGTTTCTTCTTTAACCATAAACTTGTCCGCACCAATAATATAAGTACCGGAACCTCTACCAACGGTCCTATAACGCCTACAAATGCCTGTGGGGAATGAATGCCAAATACCGCTATCGCCACGGCTATTGCCAGTTCAAAATTGTTTCCTGTGGCTGTAAATGCTATCGAGGCGTTTTTATCGTAAGGAACGTTTAGGGATTTATTGATAAAGAAGCTGACAAAAAACATCAGTACAAAATAGATGATTAACGGTATGGCTACTTTTATTACGTCCATTGGCAGTTCTAATATTTTATCGCCTTTCAGACTGAACATTAATACGATTGTAAACAGTAAGGCATATAATGTGATGGGCGATATTCGGGGTACAAATTTCCGGTTATACCATTCTATGCCTTTTGATTTTACCAATGCGTAACGGCTTATAAAACCTGCTAAAAAAGGAATACCTAAGTATATCAATACGCTTTCTGTTACGTCTTTCATTGATACGCTTACATTGAAATTGGCTAAGCCTAATTTTGCAGGTAATACATTAATGAACAGCCAAACTAAGAAGCTATAAGAAAGTATTTGGAAGATACTGTTTAACGCCACTAACATAGCTGTATATTCTCTGTTTGCTTTTGCCAAGTCGCTCCATACGATTACCATTGCAATACATCTCGCCAAACCTATCAATATTAAGCCTGTCATATAATCGGGTTCGTTCCGTAAAAACAAAACGGCTAACCCGAACATCAATACTGTACCGATAACCCAATTGAGCAATAAGGATATAGCAATTACCTTTTTATCCTTAAACGCCTGGGGCAATAATGAGTAATCCACTTTTGCCAATGGCGGATACATCATCAGTATCAGACCTATTGCCAAAGGAGCGTTTGTCGTGCCTACGGATAAAACATTTGTGATTTTTGATATTCCCGGAAAGAAATATCCTAAACCTATACCTGCTGCCATTGCAAGGAATATCCATAAGGTAAGGTAACGGTCAAGGAATTTTAGTTTTGGCTGCATTAGGTGGCTAATTTGTAAGTTCTTTGTACTGGTTTGATGTGAGTAGGTTTTCTAATTCTGCAATGTCTTTGATTTCAATTTTTATTAGCCAACCATCTTTATAAGGATTGTCGTTTATAAGGGTAGGTGTTTTTAACAGTAGTTGGTTTGTGTCAATGATTTTACCCGATACAGGCATAAATAAATCACTGACCGTTTTAACCGCTTCAACAGAACCGAATACTTCGTCCTGCTGAAAACTATATCCAACGTTTGGTAAATCTGCATATACGATTTCGCCTAATTCGCTTTGTGCAAATTCCGTGATGCCTATTGTACCTGTGTTGTCCTGTACGCTTATCCACGTATGTTCTTTTGAATACTTTCTATCGTTTGGAAACTCCATTTTTATAAATTTTTAGATTAATAACCTCTCCTTAAATTTTCTGCGTATTCATTGGGTAAAGGGCTTTCTTCCACTGCTTTTGCTGCTCTTTCAACATCATATTCAAAGCGTATAAATTCTACACTGATACTGTCTTTATCCAATACAGAACTTTGCTCGTTGATAGTAAGCATTACATAACCGCCCCTTACATCGCTGTCTTTGGGCTTTCCTACCGAACCTATGTTTATGGCGTGTCTGAAATGGTTTTGTCCGTCAATGCCTGAATTTAAAATGCGGTGGTATGGCTTGTGCGTATGCCCGAAACACATAATGTCTGCGTCTGCCTGTTCCATTATTCTAAGCATACTTTTTTCTTCCCTGTCCTCAAATAAATACTCGTTTATTTTTCTTGGGCTACCGTGTACCAATAGTAAATTGAGCTTATCCTCGTTCAACTGAAATTCTACTTTGATATGTGCAGGAAGTGTACGCAGATAGGCTCTTTCTTCATCTTTAATAATAGAGTTGGTAAAGGAAATAGAGATTTTTCCATTATCTTTTTCTCCGTCTGTTTTGTACGCACATCCGCAATCGTTGCTCATACGTCCAATCCCAAAATCATAATTCCCTGCAATGGTTGGTATTTTCCTTTTACGGATTTCGTTTATTACTTCATTAGCCCAAATATTATAGCCTACCAAATCGCCTAAGCAATAAATACTGTCGGGATTTCTTTTTTCTACATCTTCAAAGAATGCTTCTAATGCGGGCAGATTGGCGTGAATGTCGCTGAATAATGCAATGTTCATTTTTATTGATTTTTACTATTTTTTTTAATCTATTCCAACGTTTTTACTTCTGTATTCCATTAATACATTGTCTTTCCAAATGCCGTCTTTTTTTTCCTATTCTCTCTATAACCTACCATTCTGAAACCGCATTTTTCGTGTAATTTGATACTGTGTTTGTTTTCGGAAAATATACCGGATTGTAATGTCCATATTCCGTTTGCTTCGCTCTGTTTAATCAATTCATCCAATAAGATTTTTCCAATGCCTTTACCTCTTTCGTCTTGTGCTACATAAACACGGCTTGAAACTGGCGTTAATGCTGCCCAACCAAGCATTTTATTGTTTTCATAAATACTAATCCTGCAAAAGTCAAGATGCCCTTTGTTCCATTCTTCCCATTGAGGTAAATCATTTTGAAAAGTGGCTATATTGGTTGCTAATCCCTGTTTATAGATTTCTGCAACTTCTGAAAAGTTATCTTTTGCAATTGGTCTAATCTCCATTGTTACGGTATTTAGCAACATCCCGAATTAGGTGTACAGCAAGCATTATTCAAGTCTGATAATTTTACTTTCTGTTTTTCGGCAGGAATACCGCAGGCATCCTGAGCCAAACAAGCAGTTTGTTTATTCTTCAATATAAAGTGGTCGCCGTTAAAATCTAAATCGTATTTACCAATCGTTTCACTTTGGTATTCTACTTCTATTTCGGCATCTTCAATACCTAACTTTTCTTCAGATAGTTTAATGATATTTAATAGTTTGGTAGGCTTTAATCGGTGTTCAAAATCGTTAGCATTCCATAATTGGAAATTCACAACTTTTTCATTTCTTATGGTTCCTCCACAGTCAATAAAATGTTTTGTGATTACGCCTACTTCTGTAACATGAAAATGTTCTGGCACAACTGTTCCGTTTTCTAAATAAAATTCAACATTCTGCAATGCGGGTAAGATTTCTTTGATTTTTGATAGTTTCATCATTTTTTTATTAATTGTTATATCGCTTTATTACGATTAATATATGTAAAAAAAATGCTTAACAGCATTTTTCAACCCCTACATTATCTACAAAGAAAGCATTGAGTTCTTTTTTAATGTGCTGCCAAACATTATTATCAATGCAATAACATACACTGGTTCCTTCAATGTTTCCCTTTATAATACCAATATTTTTAAGCTCCTTTAAATGCTGTGAAATGGTAGCCTGGGCCAATCCTAGTTCCTCCACTAAATCATTGCAAATGCAAGCATTTTGCTTAATGATATACTGTAGAATAGCTATGCGGGCAGGGTGGGCTAACGCTTTTAGCAAAGTTGCCAAACGGTTCTGCTGTTTCGTAAATATTTCAGTTTTAGTAAGGCCCATTTTTATATTTTAATTATATATCGCAATATTACGATTAATATATCAAAAACAAAGTATTTTATAAAAAAATACTTCGGGCAGATTGCCCTATAGCTCATTTCAAGCATTTTTACGCCATACAATGAGAATTAGAAATCTAATTGATGTTTAAACAAACAATACTTTGGATATTCAACCCACAGTTATGGTCTTTATAATAAAAAAAATAGAAGAATAGGAACGTTACTTTGCAACTGTCAAAAAATCCAACGGTGTGTAATCATTTAAGTAAGCCGCTTCTTTTTCAGATGGCTGATAAACCGTTGAAAACTGTTTACAGGAACTAACTGCAAAACATATCAGTAGGGGAATAATAAAATTCAGAATAAGTATTTTCATTTATGAAAGCCTTGAGATCGCATCAGTTAACTTTACTGTAAGGATCATTTTTAAAATCTTCTGTATAATGGTTAACACTAAAATCAGAGAATCTAATTCGTTTGCCAAAGATTAAACCATAGCTGAAGTTATTTTAAAGTTATATAAATGAGTCGTATACCTTTTGTATACTGCTTCGAAACTAAAAGTTAACTCTTTCATTTGACGTATTTAACATGAAGAAGTAATAAGAATAATATCTATAATAGTTTGCCAATGGCTGTAAAAGTATCTGTAATACTTGCTGATCTGTCAAATTTAATGGTATGCATGACGGGATCTAAAATATTGTTTCTAAAAAGGGAAAATAGCATTTGGGTATTATTAAAAATAATTATATTTGAAGTAGCAACCATTATAACCAAACTACCTAATACTATGAGAAAAGTCTTTCTCAAAATACAGTTTGTGATATTTATATCCTGCTTTTCCTTAGCTTCAAATTCGCAGAACATACTGTTTGATTCCTCCGGCCTTTTATTAAATTCTCAGTATGATATTGCGAAAAAGGATACCGAAAAAAAGATTCTCGGTTTAATAAAATGGAAAAAAAAGTCGCACTACCGGAACTTCCCAACCAGAGAGATCAAGGACTTTGTCGAAATTGATGTAGCACTTAAGAAATCAGATAGGGATATCTTGATTGAAAAGTTAGACGGCACCATAAATCTTTTAGATCCGGACAATACGGACAAAAGTGGGTTACAAATTTTCCTTGAAAATATTTGGGCATCGGAGCTGCAGACTTATAGAAATGATTTGATTAATACAAGAGCATACCTTTCTGGCAACGGAGAAAGCGCTCCGCTTGCCCTCACTGTAATCAACAATATCAACGAACCGATAAAAAATAACTTATTTTCTGGTTCCAAAAGCATTTTCAAAATAAAAGATCCATATCTGAAGGATGCTCATCATGTAATTGAGTTATGGAGAAGGTTTCCATTAAACCAATTTACTATTGACTATTATAACAGTGTATCCATGCCACCCATTATCAGGGACTTTTCAATGTCAACGCTATTGCGTTATAATTCCTTTGTGTATAGTCAATACCCTTTGTCGGATTCTCTTATTAAAAATTTAATCGCTTCAAAAAAAGAAATATCATTGAGGCAGCTAAAGGAAATCAATGAATTTAATTCCATACTTGCTAACACTGTTGAGTATACAGAACTTATTGCCCTCCTTAAAAATCCATGGTTTAAACATTGGTTTTGGTTTCGTGGCGGACAACTCAGGCTCAATCCGTTAAACTTTACTACCGAATCTTTTTATAAAAAGTATCCGGAATTTGATGCCACGAAAGCTTCTATCTTCAATAAATATATTGATCAGGTACTTGAGAGATATATACTGTATGACTCTTTGGGCAAGGTTGAAGAGTTAAAAAAAATTCTGGCACTTAAAGATGCTGGTAAAGATATTTACAGCTTATCAGATAAGATCAAAACAATTACTGAGACTAATAAGTTGGCACAAGCGAACCTACAACAAACCGAAAGATTGGTAAATAAGGTTGTGATACCCGAAAAAGAAGTTCATTATTCTTTCACGGCGATTGGAGATTTTAAATCCGCCAATAACAATCGGTCCTATCTGGGGAAACTCTTAACGGAAGAAGAATCTAAGACAATCATATTGCATAATATTCCCGCTGATAGAAAAGGCGGAACAACAGTCAAAACGATAGTAAGCCCGGATATATCCGAAGTACAGAAAATTACAGATACGGTTGCCGGAATTGCAGTACAACTAGGTCTGCTGGCGGGGCAATTCTCTCCTTATGCGGGTGTTCTTAATTTCTTTAGTAATA
Organism: uncultured Terrimonas sp.; assembly: GCA_964604365.1. Lineage (GTDB taxonomy): Bacteria > Bacteroidota > Bacteroidia > Chitinophagales > Chitinophagaceae > Agriterribacter. Next base: position 50,543 of record CAZRYS010000019.1, on the reverse strand, counting down.
CAAAAAATACAGGAGGAGTAAAAATTGTGAGTGCTACCTCAACACAAGAGCGGCTTGCAGGCAGGAGCCCGTTAATGTTAGACTGCTTGAAAGAAAGTATTAAAGAATATGACAACGACTCAATTTTTAGAGTTGTTGTCAATGAGATGGAAATTGATGCAGCGACTCCATATTATGAGAGTAATCCTGCACATAAAGCAAAAGCACAGGAATTCTTAGATAAGTATACGCAGATCGCAGCGAAAAAATTGTATGATAAATTAAGGATGGACAGCCTGAATCTTGCGGTATTATATGATTTTATTGCAAACTCAACGCTGCCACCCACAAAATTAAATGCTAAAGAAAATAAGCAACCGCTTTATTATAGTGCAATCCTGACAACACCACCTTCTACGGATGCACAAAAGGAAGAAATAACTGTTTTTACTTCAAAGTCGGAAAAAGATACAACGAAAATCACCACATTTTCATATGAACGTGGCAAGCATCACCGCTTCCAGTTAAGCGCAGGCATTAGTTACACATTTGGAGATGTAACGCAATCGAGCGCAAGGGAAGAAAATGGGCGAATTATTATTTCAAATAGTTTTCAACAATATCGATTTACGGTTGGTGCACATGTACATTGGGGGAAAGGGCTTGTGTTAAAGGATAATAGATTTCCGGGGAACTTTGTAGAGCGTTCTTCTGTATATGTGGGTATCGGAATTCCTAAACCTCTTGAAAATATCTACTTGGGTTATAGTTATGATTTTTTGCCAGGTCTTAAAACAATTGTTGGAATACACCTTTATAAGCATAACAAGTATGAAATACAAAATAATACTATTATTAGCGAGCGGTTACGATATAACGTGACTTTCCCTTTTCTTGCAATTCATCTGGACCCGGTTGGTGTTTTAAAAACCTTAAATGTGTTTAAATCTAACTAATATGAAACTAGCTGCACTTAAATACATAATTTCTTTTTTTCTTATCATTACAGTTTTGCATTTCCCAGGTTGTTCTAAAAATAATTTGGAAAACAAATTATATGTGCGAGGGCGATTATTTTTGACTGACACATTGATTCAACGAAAGGTTAACCTTCCATTAGGACAAAAAAAGATAATGATTGCTAATACGTCAGATGATGGACTTAACTATCTCTATACAGATTCCACTGATACAGAAGGGTATTTTTTGTTTGAATTACTTGAAAACGGAAATAAAAATTTTGTAATTAGATATGCTGATAGTATTGGCGGGTTTTACTATAAAGCAGAGCAACCTGTCACTCGTGGAGATGATCAGGTGGCAGTTATTGCATACTTAGATACCATTAATTTAACTGCAGCTATTGTTAATTGTATTGATACTTTAGGAGGTGGCATGCCGGGCACAAAGGTTTCTTTTTATTCCAGCGAAGTCCTAGCCAGAATTAATGATAGTACCGCGGCTACATTAAATATAAAAGCAGATAACTATGGGCGTGCAACCACCTTTGTATTAAATTCTGGTCAGTACTTCGTTAATGCTATCCTGCAGGCTGATACGATATCTTTTAAGAAAATTGGTGAACCGGTATTTTTGGAAAAAGGACGTTTAAACCCAGTCAATATAACACTTCGGCAGTAAAATTAGAAATTGCGCATAACTTATTTGAGTTTTAAATTTTCATTTTTAAATTGAAAATTTTCTTTTCGCGGCATAAAAATTATGGATGGTATATCCTCAAGTTCTTTTGAATTGTTTTTGGGGTCTTTTATTTTTAATTCGTAGAGAACTTCCGGTTTTAATCCGGTAATATTAAGTATTGAATCTTTTGTTGTTGCCACAATCCAGTTATTTCCGGTAACCTCTTTCAGATAAACTTTTACAGATTCATCTGAAATAGATTTTAGTAATGAAATGTAGGCTGTATCAGTACCTTGTTTCAAATCCTTTATTGTGGAAGAAAAGCGAGGTATTGTTTGCCATTGTGGTAAATAATCGGGAGTACTAACTAATAAAAATCCTGGCCTGTATTGGGCAAATGTTCTTCTCATACATTCGGCCTGTTCTTTTGTGAACATATACATACAATCATCATCAACATAATCAAGGTAGTTCATATACATATCACCCAAAGGTCCGTTATTACAACTGGTTTTTACGCCGTTTATACAATTGCGATTAGCCGCTTGCTGAACGGGAGTGTCACTGATAAAGTCGTCTCCACATTCTGCATCTCCCCAAATATGTCTAAGGTTTAAATAATGGCCAACCTCATGTGTCGTTGTTCTCCCCTTATTATAAGGGCCGTATAAATTAAGGCGTCCAAAGTTTCGATAATTTACTACTATGCCATCAACATCTTCAGGAATACCTGGCGGGAAGCTGGCGTACCCTTCTAATGATTTTCGCTTTCCGGCGGAATCCTGTATAATATTACCCACCCATATATTTAATCGTGTTAGTGGGGAAACAACTTTGCTACCTCCTTTTGAGGCGAATTTAATGGGTTCACTTTCTGCTTCGGGTCGGTATGTTAAAGGGTTTGTGTTAAATACAAACAAAGAAGTTTCGGTTTTTTTCCAAATTACCGAATCTAATTTAAATCTTATTCCACAATCGCCGGCAAGTCTTACTTTAAAGGAGCCTGGTACGTTTACAATGTCTTTATTTGTACCGGAAAAGTCTTCGTTTAAAACTTCTATTTGAGAATTTATTTGATCTAATGAAATTTTTTGCTCCTCAGTTTTATACACTATGTGTACAATTACAGGAATGGTTATAATTCCCATAACCTCAGACAAATACTCTTTTGCTTTAAAAGATTCGATATTAATAGCAGCAAACTTCTCTTTCAAATTTGGGAAAAGCTGTATTGTATTACTGTAAATATTAGGAGCAATACAGTTGCGTTGACCTATACATAAAGTACAAAAAAAGATCAAACAGAATATGATAAAAGAAAATCTAATCATGGGAGTGAGGTTTTATAAATACAAATTACAAAAAAGTATTAAACCTTTAAAGTCGATAATTCTGATGTCAAAATTTTTCATTTGACGTATTAAGAATGTATCTACGGGTATTGCCTTAATAGTCCTTAAATCTAAAAAAAACTGCGTGGAAATGCTATCCTTCATTAAAGTCAATATCCCATGAAAACCGTAATGAAATAAACCATTTAGTGATCTGATGTAAGAGTTTTTCAATGAAAATACTTATCCAAAGTTGGTATCACTATTTTTAGACAGGCGATGCAATTAGTTAATAAGTTTTAAGTGTTTTTTGTACATTTGTAATAACACCTGATGAAAAACACATTTCAGCAATGCCTTGCTAAGCCTTTACTCATGCGTTTCCTATTGGCTATAGACTATTATATTGGCTGGTTCAGCAATACATATAAACTACGACCTTTTATTACAGGTAATTAACGGTGATGAACTTGCCTTCCGGGAAGTGTACGACCTTTTTAAAGGAAAAATATTCGCCTACGCTTACAAGCACACCAAATCGAAAGAGCAGTCAGCAGAAGTGGTACAGGATGTATTTATTAAATTATGGCAGGCAAGGGCAGGTATTAATATCGGAAGTCCATTAGAGGGTTATATTATGCGCATTACGCAGAATCACTTGTTTAACCTGATGCGTGATACAGCAAGAGATGTAAAAAAACGCTCTATTCTGTTTGAATATGTACAGCACATTCAGGAAAACCCTGAAGTGGATCTCTTTGCAAAAGAACTCCATAAAACATGGCAAAAAGCTATTGAGCAACTGCCGCCACAAAAAAAGATCATCTATAAACTCAATAAAGAGCAGTCACTTAGTTATGCGGATATTGCCAACCGGCTGAACCTATCACCGCTTACGGTAAAAAAACACATGACGGAAGCTACGCGTCAAATCAGGGATTTTATGCGTATGCATAGCGATCTCAGTTACCTAATAATAGCTGCTTATATTTCGGGTTCCTGTAGTTAATATTACTTTTTTCAAAAAAACCTTCTTTTTAACTACTCCCTTACGTCCGTTTTGGTGTATTGGTTATTATATCGTGCGCATTGTTCTATAAATGGACTTGTATGACAAACCATGAACCGATACATAATCAGGAACTTAAACTTTTGTACGAAAAATACATAGCCAACGAAGTTTCTGAAGAGGAATTTAACAGGCTGTATGATGTCTTGTTACTGCCCGATAAAGAAGTTTACCTCAAGGAACTAATGGCTCAGGAATGGCAGCTTACCAGTGCTATACCGGGTTTTGATAAAGACACGATACCATTGCCCGCCAGAGTGATTGACATGCCGGCAAGGAACCCTGTAAAACGCTTCATCAGGTTTGCCGCTGCTATCGCAGTCATGCTGTTGCTGGGATCAGGCATTTATTACTGGGTAAATCCTGTTGGTGATAATGATAAAAACAATAAATCGCTTACCGCTATAGCCATTGAAAACGATGCATTACCCGGCACGGATAGAGCCACGCTTACGCTTGCTGACGGTAGTATCATCCTGGTAGACAGCGTAGCCAATGGAAATCTTGGAAGTCAAGGTAATACACAAATTGTAAAACTCGATAGTGGGCAGCTTGCTTATAATATTAATTCCTATGGAACCAGTCCCGGCAATACGCTTTATAATACGATTGCAACTCCACGAGGCGGTCAGTTCTCCTTAATCTTACCTGACGGGAGTAAAGTGTGGTTAAATGCCGCCTCGTCTTTGAAATTTCCGGTAGTTTTTTCAGGCAATAACAGAATAGTAGAGCTATCGGGTGAGGGGTATTTTGAAGTGGTAAAAAATAGCAGACAACCTTTCCAGGTAAAAGTGAATGAGGCGGTGATAGAAGTGTTAGGGACATCATTTAATGTTAATAGTTATGCGGAAGAAGATAATATGTCAACTACACTTATTGAAGGTTCGGTAAAAGTGATATCTAATGGAGGAACCAGTCTGCTGAAACCGGGACAACAGGCGAATATGGATAAAAACGCCGTTGTATCCGTTAAGACAAATGTAAACACTGCCGCCGTTGTGGCGTGGAAGGAGGGCTACTTTATATTCGATGAGGTGGATATTAAAATGGTCATGCGTCAGATAGCAAGGTGGTACAATATGGAAGTAAAGTACAGTGACAGAGAACGAAAGGAAACTTATTATGGTAAAATAAAGAGGAACACTAAGTTGTCAGAAGTATTAAAAGTATTGGAAGAATCGGAGGTGAGTTTTACGGTAAATGGTAACCTGATAACGGTAAATGAATAAAGAAAGTCTTTAACAATAGTTGGATAGGTAGTCTTCTCATGTTATTGCCTGAAAAGCAATCTGTCAAGGGGGTGTTTCAACTCCCCTTTCTCAGCTAACATAGGCTATGAATAATACATCAATAACGAATGATTGTCTTTGTGTTACCCGGAATTTTTGGGTAGTCTGGTGCGATTGTTTAATTGTAACAGATACATGGAATAAGAAACGGAAGTGTTTGCCGCACTTCCGTAGTATAAGATGATGCCAATGTACACAATCTAGCGGATCGTAATCAATTGTTTCACCTTAACTGTACAAATGTATGAATCATTTTGTTACAGGTAATAAGGGGGCTGCCTGTATGCAGCACTTTTGTTGCCTGCGTTCTCAAACCTGGCTGGTCATGAAGTTAATCACTGTCTTTTTATTTATGGCCTGTATGCAGGTAAAGGCACGGGGAATCGGCCAAACCGTTACATTCTCGGTAAAAGAGGCCAGCCTCAAAAATGTCTTTGACGAAATTCAGCAGCAAACAGGGTTGAATTTCTTCTTTAAAACCGCCTGGTTGGCTCAGGCAAAAAAAGTCACCCTACAGGTGAATAATGCCCCTGTGAAACAGGCGCTCGATTTGTGTTTTAAAAATCAGCCATTTACCTATATCATCGTGGGTGAGTCCATTGTAGTGAAGCCCAATGATAAGTTCCGGAACGGAGTACAACAGGAAATAATTGATACGCTATCTAAAATTACCGTTTGGGGTAAGGTACTAAATGAAAGAGGGGAACCTATTGCTAATGCAAGCATCTTAGTTAAAAAGGCACTTCCAATAACGATTACTTCAGATGAGTACGGACAATTTCGCGTTGTAGATGTAGAAGAGTTCACCAATATTGTAATCAGCAACGTTGGGTACCAACCTGCCGAAGTAACCCTTACACGTAAAAGGGATATTACGGTAACATTAAAGTTTAGTGTTATTGAATTGGGAGATATTAACGTAACGGTAAATACGGGTTACCAGGAACTGAATAAAAATACTGTTACGGGTTCATTTGTAAAAGTCAACAATGAGCTATTCAACCGCAATGTAGGGAGTCATGTACTTACAAGGCTGGATGGCATTTCCAGCGGTGTACTTTTTGACAAAAGGAATATAGACCACCCGACCAATATCCAGATCCGGGGATTGTATACCTTAACCGAAAATATAGCGCAGCCGTTGGTGGTACTTGACAACTTCCCGTATGAAGGCAACATCAGCGATATTAACCCCAACGATATAGAGGATGTTACCATTTTAAAAGATGCCGCTGCCGCCGCCATATGGGGAGCTAAAGCGGGCAATGGGGTAATCGTACTGACTACCAAAAAAGGGAAATTTAACCAACCGCTTTCTGTTTCGTTCATAGGCAATGTAATCATGGGCGACAAACCCGATCTGTTCGGAATACCGGAAATACCGGCTTCCGATTACATTGATTTGGAAAAGTACCTGTTTGAAAATGGACAGTATAATAGGGATATCAACAGTATGGTCAGACCGGTTTCTCCTGTTGTCCAGATTTTAGATGATGTCCGTAACGGTATCATATCTCTACAGGATGCTGATAGCAAAATAAATAGCCTTCGTAGTAATGATGTTCGTAACGATTTTAATAAATACCTGTATCGAAAATCCTTATTGCAGCAATACATGCTCAATATGACAGGCGGTAGTAGCAAGGCAAAATACTTTTTTTCTGCCGGTTTTGATAAGACTCTGGAGAACCTGATTGGAAATGATAATCGCCGGATTACGATCAAATCAGAGAACAGTTTTGTACCGGTTAAAAATATGCAAGTGAGGGTGGCACTTTCCTATGTACATGGTGGTAGGAGTAATAATAGTCCTGGGGGTTATGGAACCTATAGCATAGGCCCGAGGAAAATGCCAATATATTCTGAGTTAGCAGATGAACATGGTACTGCATTGCCTATAGACTGGCGGTACAAAGGTCGATATACAGATATATTAGACCCCGGACTGCTTGACTGGAAATACCGACCCGTACAGGAATTAAATAACAAGGACAATACAAATCAATCGCGCAACTTCGTGACTGACTTAGGTATCCTCTATAACCTGACAAGTTCTCTGACTGCGGATCTACAATACAGATATCAGCAGGTTTCAGGGATTGATGAAAACTATTATAATGCAAATACCTATTTTACGCGGGACCTGGTGAACCTGTTCACCGCCATAGATGGGCAGCGGGTCATTCGTCCTATTCCTTATGATGGTATTTTGGATTACACAGGGTCAAAAATGGAAGCTTATGCATTGAGAGGACAGTTAAATTTTAAACGTACTTGGAGAGATAAGCATAGTCTGATGATATTAGGTGGTGGGGAAATCAGAAGTAAAGTTACAACAACCCATTCTTCGAGAGCCTATGGCTACAATGAAAGTCGGTTTGGCTCGACAAGTATAGATTACGTTAACTTTTTTCCATTATATACTGGCGCAGGAGATGATGTTATTCCTTCAAATATCGGTAAAGGGGAATACGTGAACAGATTTGTATCAGTTTATGGAAACGCCGTGTATAGATTGTTGGAAAAGTATACTCTTTCATTGAGCGGAAGGCAGGACGCCTCCAACCTTTTCGGCGTAACATCAAATAATAAATGGCAGCCGTTATGGTCTGCAGGCCTGGCTTGGAAAATATCTCAGGAGCGCTTTTATAAAAGTACGTGGTTGCCTTACCTGAATGGCCGCTGGAGCTATGGATATAATGGGAATGTAAATAATTCAATGTCAGCATTGACCACTATCGGTATTCGTCCAGGTTCTTGGCAGATCACTAATTTACCGTATGCCGTCATTTTTAGCTACCCAAATCCGGAGCTGAGGTGGGAGAAAGTCAGGACAATGAATATGGGATTGGATTTTGGCATAGGTAATAATTTGCTTACAGGAAGTATAGAATATTACAGAAAACAATCAACAGACGTAATCGGAATAAGTCCACTGGATCCTACAGTGGGGATAAGCACTCTGCATACAAATTCAGCCAATATATCAGGTAGTGGAGTAGATATTCAAATAGCGACAAAGGACGTGGGAAATAGCACTTTCAAGTGGCGAACAAATTTTGTTTTTAGCTTCGTAGATTTTAAAATAAGGAAATATTTGTTACCTGTCAATACGAATGGTTTCGCTGGTGATGGCTCCTTTGTTTTTCCTATAGAGGGGTACAATCCTTACGTAGTTGTTAGTTATAAATGGGCGGGTTTAGACCCATTAACGGGTGAACCACAGGGATATATTGAAAAAAATATTAGTAAGAATTATGATAGCATTACATATTACACGCCTTTAACAGAGCAAAACATACATGGTTCTGCCCTCCCAAAGTATTATGGTAATATTATTAATACGGTTAGTTGGCGTGGGCTCTCCCTGTCAGCAAATATTACTTACCGGTTCGGCTCTTTTTTTAAAAAACCTTCAATCAATTATACTTCATTAGTGAGTTATAATTGGGGACATAAAGATTATGTTGACCGCTGGAAACAACCCGGTGATGAGTCGCATACCAATGTACCTTCTTTTACTTATCCGGTAAACGGAATAAGGGATATGTTTTATGAAAATGCAGAAATACATATTCACAAAGCTGACCATATCCGACTGGAGGATATAAGGCTCAATTATAGCCTGGACAGGAACAGATGGACAAATATGCCCTTTAAGCAATTTCTTGTTTACGCTTATGTATCTAATCTTAATATGCTATTGTGGAAGGCAAACAAAGAAGGGATAGATCCTGGGTATCCCGGTGGTTTAATACCACCACGCTCATTCACACTTGGGTTTAATATTACCTTTTAATTCTAATGTATTCTCTGATTATGAAAAATAATATTGTCGCATTTATAATATTCCTTACGTCTGTTTTCACATTAACTGCGTGTGAAAAATTCCTGGATGTAAAACCTGATAAAACATTGTCAACCCCTTCTTCCATTACTGATATGCAGCTATTGTTGGATGGATATATGGATATGAATGTCCAGTATCCAAAAGCATCTGAAATCGCTGCTGATGACTACTATTTATTATCAGATAACTGGCAGGCGTTGACCAATCAAACGGAAAGAAATATATACTTATGGAAGAAAGATGTTAATACAGATGCTGAATGGAATAGTGCGTATAAAGCTATTGCCACGACCAACATCATATTAAGTGAATTGGAAAAAATAAACGCTTCAACTGCGGAGCAGGACGCTTATAACAACGTTTTGGGTAGTGCCCTTTTTTTTAGGAGTTATTATTTTTATAGCCTGGCGCAGTTATTTGCCAATCCGTACAATATCCAGTCTGCTTATTCGGACCCTGGTATCCCTGTGAGGACAACTGCCGACTTTAATGCTGCTTCGGAAAGAGCCAGTGTTCAAGAAACATACGATCGTATTTTGTCGGATTTTAAACAGGCCGTAGTATTACTTCCCAGCCAGGCTGCGGTAAAATCCCGACCGACTAAACCGGCAGCGTATGGTGCAATTGCACGTACCCATCTGGTAATGGCACAATATGATTCTGCAGCAAAATATGCCAGACTGTGTTTGGATTTATACGATGTGCTACTGGATTATAACACGTTGGATAGTTTATCTTATGCTCCTATTAAACAATTCAATGAAGAGGTCATTTTTCAATTATTATCTATTCCGGCATTTTCCCTGGCTAACTCAATAGCAAAAATTGATTCTACTTTATATGGGTCTTATCACGAGAATGACCTGCGAAAGAAAATACTCTTTAGTAAGAACCCAGATGATACTTACGAGTTTAAGGGCGATTACAATGGTTCTGGTTTCAGCACTGGCTACGTATTCGCCGGTATTGTAACAGACGAAATTTACCTGATCCTGGCCGAGTGTCAGGCAAGAATGGGGGAAACAGACCTTGCCATGAATACCCTGAATAGCTTATTACAAAACAGGTGGGAATCGGGAACCTTTACACCTTATGAAATAACTGTTCAACATGAAGCTATTGCCTTGATCTTAGGAGAGAGGAGAAAGGAGTTGATTAGGAGAGGTGTAAGGTGGACGGACCTGAGAAGACTGAAGGACGACCCTCATTTTGCTGTAATCCCCCAAAGAATAATTAACGGTGAAACATTTTTATTGACCGCCGATAGCGAAGGATATGTTTTGCAAATTCCTCAAACTGTCATTAATCGTACCGGCATGCCCCAAAATTAACTGCCTCGCATTGTAAGAAGGTTAAATACAAAATAAAAAACTCATGAAAGCAAAAGTCACCATTTACATGGGCGGGATCTTTATGTACCTATGTCTCCTACAGGCACAGGAATTAAACATCAACGATCAATGCCCCGAAGTAACTTTGAAAGTCATCAATTACGACCATGATAAAATTAACCTGTCTGATTTCAGGGGCAAATTGCTTATTCTCGATTTCTGGATGACAAGCTGTGCTCCCTGCATTAAGGCTATGCCATACCTTGACTCGTTACAGCAGGTGTTTGGCGACAAGGTTCAAATATTACCGGTTACAATGGAGCCTTATGAAAAAGTAAGTCGGTTTTGGAAAGGGAATAAAAATACCAAAGACACTAGCCTTCCCTCTGTGGTAAATGACACTAGCTTAAGAAAACTGTTTCCTCATATCGCCAACCCTTACGAAGTATGGATAGATCAAACTGGGCGAGTGATTGCTTTTACAGGACATGAGGCAGTTACCGCACAAAATATCAGGGATGTCTTATCAGGCGAGGCAGGAGATTGGAAGGGCATATCGGGACTACGCACAAACAGTGAGTTTGCCATTGGGCAGGCTTTGTTAAAAGCATCTAATGATAATAACCCGGCTACAATATTTTACAGCGCTTTATCCCCTTATATCCCTGGCGTGCGATCTATAACAAATATGTATCATGATACTTTAAACCGCACAAAACGATACACAGAAATAAACCTTCCTTTCAGCAGTTTTATCAGGAGATGCTTGGGTGAAACTACTATGCAGGGGCTACTAAGCAGAGTGCTTTTCGAGGTACAGGATTCTACACTCTTCTTCAATGTAAATAATGAATATGAGGATGAGTGGGTGAGCAAAAGTACTTATTGTTATGAACTGGTTATACCTGATACCGTTAGTTACAACAGTGTAATGAATCATCTGAAAACAGATATGGAACGTTATATGGGATTAACCACCCGTTTAGAGAACAGGATGGCAGATTGCTGGGTATTATTCAGAACGGGTACGGATGTAAAAAAGCTATGGGGTGATGAAAGAAATTCCAGCTATAAAGTGGATGAATATAGTAATAGGTTGTCTAAAGAACACATCGTAACCTATCACTCTATTCGCGAACTGATGCAAGTGCTAAGTTCAACATTCAATTCTACACCCGTAATAGATGAAACTGGTTATGATCAACCAATCAGGATACCTTTATTATTTGCCGATAATACCGGTAAGATTATTATCCGTTCAGTCGCCGATATACCTGCTATTCGCAAGCAACTTAAGCAATTCGGACTTAGCCTCAGAAAAGAAAAAAGAGTTACATCTGTTTTAATTGTTAGTCAACGTTGAGCCGATTAACGGATACGCTATTAAAACTTGTACTCAAGTAGTTTTTACCAGCACATTAAAATAAAACCAATGAAGTTTAATTTTCTAAAGTTTTTTATTCGCAATACCCGATATGTTATCGTAACAATTTTTTTCGTGACTGCGTCCACGCAAAGTGTGTCTTCACAGGATACCACCAAGCTGAAAACCGATAGTGTTAATGCTAAGAAAGGAGGAGATATACCAAAGCCATACAAAGAAGTGATAACATCCGACGCTGTTTCTAAGGCAGGACTTTGGGGGGTGCACCAGGTAGATCAGAAATGGTATTTTGAATTAAATGATTCGTTGCTGAATAGGGACATATTGATCGTTTCCAGGATATCAAAGGCAGCTGCAGGGAATAAGGATATGAAATTCATGTTAGGATATGGTGGTGACCAGATCAACGAATGTGTAGTCCGGTTTGAGAAAGGAGTTGGTCATAAAATTTTCCTGAGAGTGATATCTTATTTTTATACCTCACGGGATTCTTCTGCTGACGGTATGTACCGATCTGTTTTAAACTCTAATTTACAGCCTATTGGAGCAGCTTTTTCAATTAAAGCGTACTCAGATACAAAAACCTCTTTTGTAATTGATGTCACAGATTTTCTTAATGGGGACAATACCATTTTATTCTTCGCAAAGTCTGTTAAGTCCCTTTTATCAATCGGCGCTTTTCAGGCGGATAAATCTTACCTTAAAAACACCTATGCTCACTCTAAGAACATAGAGATTAGTACTGTGAAAAGCTACACTTCAGAAGCGGATCCTGTATCTGGCACCTCAACATTTGAATTGAACAGCTCCATTATTCTTCTGCCTAAAATACCTATGAAACCAAGATATAATGATCCGAGAGTAGGGTACTTTTCAGTAAGAAATATTGACTTTGATCTCGATCCGCATAGAGCCCAGTCGAGATCAATGGTTACCAGGTGGCGCTTGGAACCAAAAGATGAAGACAAAGCCAGGTATTTAAAAGGAGAACTGGTTGAACCCATAACTCCTATTGTTTACTATATTGATCCGGCAACACCGGCGAAATGGATGCCATATCTTATCCAGGGAGTGAAGGATTGGCAACAGGCTTTTGAACAGGCAGGCTTTAAAAACGCGATCATGGCACGAGTGGCTCCAGATAAAATAGAAGATAGCACCTGGAGTTTAGAGTCAGCACTGAATAATGTAATCGTATATAAAGCCGCTGCCGTTGCCAATGCCAGCGGACCACATGTGCATGATCCCCGGAGTGGTGAGATACTGGAAACACATATCAACTGGTACCATAATGTGATGGAGTTGGCTCGTAATTGGTATTTTGTTCAATGTGCGGCTGTGGATACCAATGCCCGTAAAATTAATTATGATACAGAATTAATGGGTCAGCTTATTCGGTTCATTATAGCGCATGAGGTCGGACATACGTTAGGGCTTACCCATAACTTTGGATCTTCTTCCACAGTACCTACTGAAAAACTGCGGGACAATGCCTGGTTGGAAAAGTATGGGCATACGCCATCTATTATGGACTATGCCCGGTTCAATTATGTAGCCCAGCCAGAAGATAGCATCCGGCAGCACAACCTATTTCCCCGTATTGGTGATTATGACAGATGGGCTATTGAGTGGGGATACAGGTGGTTCCCAAAGTGGGAAAATGACAATATGGAATCAACCTATCTTAATCGTTGGATAATGGATAGCCTTGAATCCAACAAACGTCTTTGGTTTGGCAATGAACTAGAGTCTTTTGATCCAAGAAAGCAAAGTGAAGATTTGGGAAATGATTTAGTTCGATCCAGTGAGTATGGCATCAAAAACCTAAAACGTATTGTACCTAACTTAATTGAGTGGACTAGCGCTCCTAATAAGGATTATACATTACTGGAAGAAATGTATGGAGAGGTAATTAAACAGTTTGATCAATACCTGCGGCATGTATCAACTTATATTTCGGCGAATGAATATACACCCCGGATGAGTGAGGAAAATTTGGCTACTATTGAAGTTGTGCCTAAACAAAAACAAAAGGAGGCAATGGCATTTTTTCAGCGAGAAGTTTTTAACACTCCTATATGGCTATTGGACACTGCTATATTTCTTAGGATTTCAAAAGGTGGGATGTTTAGTATAATGGATATACAAACAAAGCTTTTAAATAGAATTTTTAATTCCCGTGTCTTGCAAAGATTGATAATGATGGAAGAAATAAACAAAGGTACTTACGCTATTGGTGATTTGATGAACGATATGAGGATGGCAATATTTCATGAATTAAAAACCGGTAAATCAATTAATGTATATCGTAGAAATCTTCAAAAAAAATATACAGAAACAATTATTGACATTCTGGAAAAAGATCCAACCAAATCATTGGTATTAAGTGACGTATTATACGGGGGAAATAATAAGTACTTAGATGTCTTTTCCTGTCTTAAGGGGGAGTTAAAACTAATAAACGTACAAATCAATCAAGCATTACCATTAATAAAAGAAAAAGATACACGATATCACTTGGAGGACATTCGGGACAGAATAACGCAGGTATTCAAAAAATAAACAATATAAAGGCTGCCTAATTTCAAGGCAGCCTTTATATTTTGCTACCTATTGTGCTTTAAGTAGTATGTCAGCGTGAGTAGTGCCTGAACTTACCCAAGCCTGTAATTCACCGTATATGCGATACCGGTTCGCAGGTGGGCCAAAATCAGGTTGTCCATCATTAACACAAGCTAATATGGCACAAACACAAGAAATACCAATACAACTGGGTGCCGACATTTGTGGACTTCCATAATTATCAGGATTAGTTAAAGCTGTAAATAAAGCAGTTGGAGTCAGAGCTGCTTGCTGTGCGCAGGTCAAATTCAGCACAAACCATCTTTTTTGCGCATCACTACATTCTGTCTGCGCAGGTTCTTCAACCGTTTTCGCTTTTACTTTACCCGGTATTGCAAATGCAAATACCACTGTGGTAACTAAAGCAAGGGCAAATATGCCCCATAAATACTTTCTCATAATTGATAGAGTTTACGTATGATAAGATAAATTTAGGGATGCTCGTATACCTTTGCTTTACACCATAAAGCGCTATGCATACATTTTTTAAATAAGGCATCAAGCCAGCTAAGGCGGGTAAGTGCATACAAAGCAGGTATGCTGCAACGATTGCTTTTTCATACTGTTTGAGGTTTAGAGGTTAAGGAATATATTATCCCGCTAATCAAGCTTTCGCACAATCGCGGAACATTTAATCCCGTGTTACTGTGCTGAGCATAGAAATAATAGGTTTACCTGAAAGCTTTTATTAAAGAACATAAGTGATATAAAGCAGTATGGGTATCCAGACTGTTTCGCAGTACTAAAGCTTGTCTTTCTTGGTTATGTAAAGTTCGTATCAAAAAAAAGTCAGTGAAGGAAATATTCAATAGGATTTAAATAATGTAAACAATTGTGTTCAAATTTTTTAGGCATATGGTGTGGTATAAAAACAGTCAATTGTATCATTACAAATAAACGAATACAACGCTATACCATATACCCATGAGTATATGGTATAATCAATAGGTAGTCATGCAGCAAACGATAAGGTTGTATTGTCTTTCATAACGGTAAGTAATACCTGTTTAAATTAATTTACATACATTAGCATTATCTACAACAACTGTATTTTGACATCAACACTCACTCATAGCGAAAAATTACTATTACAGCAGGTAGCAGAAGGAAGCGAAAAGGCTTTTGCCAACCTGTATGTGCAATACCACACGCCACTCACGGGCTTCATAAAACTGATATTAAAGTCAGACCAACTGGCAGATGATGTTTCCCAGGAAGTTTTTATCAAAATTTGGGAAAACCGGGATAGGTTAGCTGGGGTAGAGTCCTTCAGTAATTACTTGTTTATCATGGCCCGTAATCATAGCCTGAATGTATTGCGCAAGGCAGCGAACGAAACTGCTGCCAAAGGGGCTATCATTAATCGGATTCCCACCACCACAAACAATGTGCAGGAAAAATTAATACTCGAGGGTTATTGGGATTTTATCCAGTCTGTATTAAATACCTTACCCGCCCAAACTAGAGAAGTATTTACCCTGTGCCGCCTCGAGCATAAAACTCACGACGAAATTGCCGAACTTTTAGGCATTACCCGTGATGCGGTAAAACGCCATATGATGAAATCTAACAAAGCCTTTAAAGACTCAGTGGATAAGGAATTGGGCATAAAACTAACGTTGCTGTATTTACTTTTTTCTGGCAATGCCTAATATCACAAGGAGAATAACATTTCATGAGGTATTAAGCCGGTAGCCCGGACTGATCTACCGCCTCAGCAATCTCGTATTTAATAATCTCCCAGTGTTTTTGTAACAGGCAAACAGG
This sequence comes from uncultured Terrimonas sp., assembly GCA_964604365.1. Lineage (GTDB taxonomy): Bacteria > Bacteroidota > Bacteroidia > Chitinophagales > Chitinophagaceae > Agriterribacter. The sequence continues at coordinate 34,280 of CAZRYS010000019.1, read as the reverse complement.
GTCAAAGTCATCATCTGCCGAAATAAAATGGGTAAAGTTTGCCATAATCAACTTTTCATCATGCGCATAGGGATACCTGGCTTTATGTAGAGCCATCATATTTTTAATTGAAAAATCCTCAAGCAAAGCATGTATATCCCAAAAGTCCTTTTTTCTACCCCGCTTGTTGCAGTGAAGAAAGTACTTTGTTAATCTCATCCTGACCATAAAAACGGATAAACTCCTGTTGCTCTTCGGTCGAACCCCGTTGCCATACCCGTTCAATAACGGCTTTTTTTTGCGTATGCCAGTTGATGGAATGAATGTTCGTATCCCAAAAAAGAGCAGGTCTTATTTTGCGGAGATCAGGTGTACCCGTCATACCCGCCTTTTTCTTTTCTTCTTTTATATCATAAAAAACCTGGAGCATCATTAAAAAACCTTCTTCCATACCCAGAGCATGTTCAATACGCAATGCCAAAGACGTATTCATACTGCGCTTGCCACTGGTGATGGCACTTAAAGTTTGCGGATACTCCTGTATGGAAAGGGCAAAAGGACCTTTGTGAAGCTTTCGTTTCTTTAGCTCCCTTTCTAATACAATACCGGGATGTATACCTTTTAAGTGTTTCAGGTTATTCATATGTACAAATATAAGCAAAGTTTTATAAATTAAATTATGTAAACAATTATGTTTACATATCGACAGCAACCATACCGGATTAACACAATTTTACCCCTGATAGGGTATATTTCAAGTGATAATTGTTATATTTATACCTTAAAGGGTATACTTCATGACAGAAAATAATATTTCAATATTTTATAAAGTCCAACCGTAAAAAAACAGCATGACCCAGGAACAACTGGCAGAAAAGGCTGGAGTAGGGCTCCGTTTTATTCGGGAGCTGGAGTAGGGAAAACGGTCTCTTCGCTTGGATAAGGTAAACCAGATGCTGGCGCTGTTTGGTCATACAATGATACCGGGATCAGAAGCTATAGTAGATCCTTATGAAATAATGCGAACTCACAGTAATATAGCAGTGCAGATCCTCCTCAAAAACCGAGAGGAATTGCATGGAATAATTCTTGGGCCAATCATGTCGAATGGTCAAATCATGGATTGGTTTTTTGTTTCAAGTAATAATGCCAAACAATACAAGCAAACAAAAGATAACGGCCTCATACAAACGATCAAGCATATAGAGATTGAAAGAATCGAAAATATGCCGTAGGCAGGGCTATGTAAGTTTTATAAATACCATTTTCTTCCATAACTCTTCCCGGCAAACGCGGTTCAAAAGCGTTGATAAAAACAAATACCATAACCTTTTCTCATCTAAAATGGAGGTAGTCATTTATTTTGTTACCGGCTGTAGTACTGCTATCACCGCCTGTTGCCACGCTCGCTTGTACGGCAACAAGATTATGGGGCATATTATTGTAAGAGGAATTTTTGTATTTAAAATACATCTTTCAACCTCCAGGTTACTTGTAATGCTTCTTGTGAACCTGAGTTTACAAATAAATCCAGGATAGTTAGCAGGTCGTTCAGACTGCCCTCCGCTAATAATAGTCCTTTATGATCCGCTAAAATATGTTCGGCCAATTTTATTACTTCGCGTAATGTAGTCTGATCGTAGGTAAATCCGCTGGCTGAAGCATATTTGACAATTTTCGCTGACATGGCAAGAACATCGTGGGTGTCCTCTTGAAGTACGTTATTCATCAACTGCATAAAATAATACCCTGTATGGGCCACCATATAGCCAGAATCAATTTTGGCAGATTCTTCTAGTATAAGAAGGAGCAAAGGCTTTATTTTAAAATAAAAATGTCGTTTTGCCTCTTTTGTAAGTGCAACTCTTTTTTCGTTGGTTTGAGGCACCATTGCGAAATATGCATGTTGAACACACCGATCAATAATACTATAATCATCATCTGCATTATGTCCTTCCGATTTTTTATCATGTATAGATTGGTGGTAGTCCTTAACAATCTTCGTTAAAATTGTAATTAAAATAAAGTATTTGGCTTCCTGCTCTGACGGACTTGGGCTGTTGTTATAATACTCAAAAAGCTTGCGGGTTTCATAGATTAATTGTAGAGCAAATTCATTAAGAAGGAGATTTGTATTAATAATGTTAAGCGCGGCAGCGCTATTATGATTTATAGCCAATTTTAGTAAGAGTACCGTATAGCAACTCCAGATATCCGAATTAACACCCTTATCACTCCCTTTAAGCGCATTTATAATAATGTCGGCCGTATTTTCTACGCTGGCTATGTCCTCTTTCATCATAATATCAAAGCAAATACATTTTATAAGCATATGCATAACCAGACCATCACTTTCCTGTGCGCATCGGTCCGACATCATTTTCCAGAAATCCTCCCTATGATGTTGCCAGAAGTATCCGGCTGTGTGCAGCACTTTAAATCGAATGATTGAGACATTATCACTCATTAATTCAAACAACAAGGGTGCAATTTTTCCCGATTTGTCCGAGTTAAATAAATTTATAAGGATTTGTACCGAAACTGTTCGGGGGCTCGGAGCATAGGCTCCAAAGTGGTCGTTTAGTCCCGCCGACTGAAAGGTTGCCACCTTATATCTTTCTTGGTGAATATAATAAAATGCAATTTCCTCTATCAGCTTCCTGGTATCCTTGTTTATCTTATTTCCATTCCTTGAAATAAGCTTGGCATACCGGCTTACAGTATAGTCACACTGTTCCAGTAGTTGTACATTTTGCAGAGATCCTGATGTACAGATAGTAAAAAGAGTTGCTGAGTTTTCCAGATAGGGCGCATATTCATCTTTGGTTGGTGCGTTATTGTTGTTATCAAATTTTTCAATAAATGAGTCAATTGTTTTAGTTAATAAAACAATATTTTTCTCTTTTTCGTTTGAAGGCTGTACGCCTATGTCGTACATATATTCTTCATCTGAAGGCGTATAAGATTGAAGTCCGGAGTATTCTATTAAAGGTTTATTTTCTGCAATGCCAAACTCGGCTATAAAATTTTTAGACTTTGGGTAATATAAATCATTTGCAGGTATACAGCTTAGCAACCGCTTAATCCTTCTATTAGCTACTTCAGCATCTTTGTGGAATAATTCGGAATTATCCAGATTTACAAACAGCTTTTCCAGCTTCCTTTTATCCGAACCGGAAAGGTGTTGCCATAATGATTTTACCAGTTCGGTTGATTCATAAACGGTTTCGTTACAAGCATAAACCTCCATATTTAAAAGAATATGAAAGGACTGTTTGATAAAAATGCGGGGATGTTTTGCTAAAAATTTTAATGCTTCCTTCCAAACAATACTTGCTTCGCTCTTTTTTAGAATTACATCTAATAAATTTTGAGCAGTATCAGCTTCCCCTTGTTCAATCAGACCATTGATGTATTCGAACGTTTTATGCAGGTAAGATAATAGTCCATATTCCCTATCATGCGCTGACTCTATAAATGAAAAATCGGGAATTAGCTTTGCTTGTATATCGCCGATAGAAAGTTTGAAAATGTTTTTAGTATTCCTGTAATGAATATTTTTGACTTTAACCCTGTTAACAATTCCAATGCCTAGAGAAATTAATGCTTCAGGTGCGATTGGGATAAGCGTTATGTAATCTCCTTCAAGTTTATGATGGATTAATTCATAATCCTGACGGCGATTGCTTTTGAGCCCAAGGACAACCGAATTTCCCAGAAACGTTTGTTTGTCGCTATCCTCTACATGTAGGTATAAAGTTTCGTAAATTTTTAAGGATAGCTTAACGTCATATTCGAACAGCTGAGGTAAATACTGGCTTAAATCAAAGATAAAATAAATGGGGAAGTCAGGTTCTTTAAGCACATCCAGAACTTGTAACAACAGTTTTGAGGCCTGGGTTTTATTGGCATTAAAAATTGTACACACATTTTGAATCCCCCAGCGCCCCCCGTTATTCTCAATCAAATGCTTATTTGAAGAAGTCTGTCGCTGATTTAACACAAAGGATAAGTAGTTTAAAGCCGCTTCCGAAACTTTTGAAATGGCTTTTTTATCGGGTTCTCTTTCCTTGTATATTACCTTGATGGCATGATGTATGAGATAACCTAACTCCCATAGGAAGGTGGTTTGAATGTTTTCGGATATTTTAAGGAACAATGCCAGCTCTTGCTCTCTTATGCTTTCCTTTGTTGTAAACCTTATGGTTTCTAATACCTTTTTTATAATACTGCCTCTTTCCTCCTCATTCGTAACAACCAATATGGGGTCTAATTCATCAATCTTGTTATAATAGGTTACCAGGGTGTAATTAAGAATCGTTTGATGGGTTAACCTATACAATGGCTTGTTAATGGCACCAAAGGCATAATAGTGTTTCCAAAACAAAACGTTGTCATATTTCCATAGCTTGCTGAAAAAATAGAAAAAGCTTTGCCTGAATAAAAATGGTAGCTTTTCATTCTTATCAATGAACTTTATTAAAACATCTACGTCCTCCTGGATAAGATATTTTGATATGGCAAACTCAAGAAGTATGTTATGGCTGAACGAAATATTTTGTTTGGTTATGGAAGATTCCGTAAGTATTCCAGCGCTTAACAGGCTTTCCATTAGTTTGGCATCAGGAGTTCCTGATATTAATGAAGCTTTGGGATAACTTAGGTTTGCCGTATCTATTAGTTTTTTTGTCAGCTTAGATAGTAGTACATCTTTTGCCAGGTTATCGGATATTTTCTTATTCCAGAATATCTCAAGTAGTTGCTCCTCCGTATCAGCCTGTAAAAGTACCTTATTTCCTGCTTCTTTGGAGTCGGCAACAATATCCTCAAATAGTCTTAAAAAATAGGGAATACGTAAGAGAGATTGAATACCGGGTTGACATTTAAAAACAATATCTGCCAATTCAATAGTGGAGTTGATGGCATTGATAAACTCTACATCCGACAGTACAGGAACTTCAAGGGCTCGGCAAAATATCCTATCTTTTATATTATTGTTAGGGAATAATTCTTGTAGCTGTGGTGATTTCTCTGCATCAAAAGTTCGCACACTTACTAAAATGCTCCAATGATTCTTCAGTTGGTGGATAGCGTCCTTTATTTGTTTTAATACCCTTGCTTTTATATTTTCATCCTTAGCAGTATCAAATGCATCAAAAATCAGGATTGATTTAACGTTTTTATTTTTTAAAACAACCTCGCTTAAGCTATCGATCCAGTTTTTTGGGGTTTTAAGCTCTTTAGTAAGCTCTTCATCGCTGCCACTATGTAAATCGTTTATCCTGATGATAAAACAAGGTACATTTTTGCTGTAGCAGTATCGCTGGAGTTCCTCAATAGTAAAGCTTTTGCCAACACCGGGTTTACCGGTTAATAACCCGTTATTTTCCTGGACAAAATGAAAAATGCTGCTAATGAGTTCCTGTCTGCCAATGTAAAGCCGGTTTTTAGAAATTATAGGTGAATCCTGTATGGGAATACCTATTTTTTGTTTTAGCTGTCTAGATGGAAGAAAAATAGACTTAATTATAACGGGGCTTATCCTATCTACAACCAAATTATTTAATGTTGATAGTTGCGAAACTGACTGGCAGGAGCTATATATTTTATCTAATAGCTTTCGAATATCATAGCCTTCATATACAAAACTACCTTCATCCGATTCTTTAAGAACATTTTTGGAACACCTCGTCGAAACAAAAAGAACAATTAAGCGCTTAAATTTCTTATTAGAGTAATTTTTCTTAAATAATGAAACCGTCTTTTTCAGTTTGGGGGAATGACTTTTGTTCGATGTTACCTGGACCACTATTCCGTTCTTATCGTCAATCAGATCGAAAGTGTCCTGGTTAAACTTTTCTTCACTTGCCCTGATCAGGTTCCACTTAAACAAATGGTTAAGTAATTGGCAAAATAGCTTTTCAGCTTCTACTGTTTCATCTAATAATCCTAATGAATTTGAATGTTCAATTAACCCGGCGTATATATGTAAGCAACGTTGAATATTCTTAAAATAACCTAATACAGCCATTAACGATGTCTTTAATTTTGTAAATTACCGATTTATTACAATTGATTTATATTGAATATTACTTTTAGCCAATATGAAATTGCCGCGCTTCGTATTATATTATCCTATAAATTGTAATACGGGCAGCCGCAGACTGTGCAACTAAAATTATTCAGCTTTATCACTATACAGTTTACTCAACTGCTCATCAGCCTTTGCTATGCTTAAGGGTAACACCTCAAGCCAGTTATACATATACCAAAGAAGCACCAGGAAAGTGATAATAAGTAGCAGCACTATGCTGAAAAACAGCCAGCCAAAATAGGGAACGGTAATAAAGTAAACGATAACTGCAAAAAACGCTTTATAAGCCAGTAAAAAATTATGCCGGATATTCTTTTGTTCTTCCTTTAGTACGTTGTAAGCATGTTGCCATTGCTCCGGCTTTGTATTTGCTTTTATCAGTGAGTAGGTCTTGTAAAACCAGTCAGCGGATATTTTATAAGGAACGACTCCTCTTGAATTTACTTCTTTAAAAATCTGGGCGTATCTTTTTATCTTCAAATCCCATCTTAGGATAGACTGGGTCCATTTGGAGCTTTGTCGGTAAGTAGTATAAGTAAAGATGGCATACCCAGAAAAATGCAGGGTGCTATGCACTAGGATAAACAACATGAAAGGCACAAAGAACTCGCCGCGAATAAAAAAAGCGGCAATTTCTTTATAGTCGGTGATATTCAAAAACGAATAGGCATAATAAAACTTCTCAAACAAAAAGGAACTGATGCTCCAAGAGAATATTATATCGATTATTCTCCTGATGGGTTTATACGGCGATTTACCTCTTAAAAAATCTTCCAGTATGGGATGTAGTGGTAACATGCTAATGAGTTAAAGTGATAAAATTGTTAGGGTTTATATATTGCCGCAGTTTTTCACTGTAAAGCCAGGCAAAATAATAGAGACTCAGTCAGTTTTAAAAGTGCTTGTATATTCACAATATAATTTTTTTTCCAAAAAAATCCCCTCTCCTATGTCCCTACCTCTTTCCTCATGTGTCTTTATAATACAAGGCATGTGGTATGGAGGAAAATTTCAAATTAATACTGGCGAAGCGTTACCTGGATAACACCCTTACGGCGGACGAGCTGGAAGTGTTCTTTCATCTGGTGCAAACAGGCGAAATGGACAGCTATTTAACCAAAGCCCTGGAAGCGCATCGTCATTTGATGGTAGTTGAAAAGACGATTGTAGTTCCCATTGCCAAAAAGAAAAGCGTACAAAAAATATGGTTACCGGCGGCAGCGCTTATCCTGTTAATGCTTTCAGCAGTTATATACTTTACTTATAAAAACCAAACCGCAAAAACCGCTGACCCGGTTATTGCGGCGACTGATGGCAGGTACAAAAATGATGTATTACCCGGAAGCACCAAAGCCATCTTAACCCTGGCTGATGGCAGGACCATCAAGCTGGACAGCACCGACTCCGGCACTATTACCGGTGATGGAGGTATGGTAATGGAATACAAAAATGGTCAGTTGGTGTATGACCATAATACGATACCTCCTAATGCAGTGTTGTATAATCAGGTAAATACTTACAATGGCGGGCAATATGTTATTACCTTAAGCGATGGTACCAAAGCCTGGTTAAACGCCGCATCGTCTTTACGTTTTCCCGCAGTGTTTATGGGTAATGAGCGTAACGTAGAAATTACCGGTGAGGTTTACTTTGAAGTAGCTAAAAATGAAATGGCTCCTTTTACGGTAAGCATGGGTAATAACGAGCAAGTACAGGTATTGGGCACCCGTTTTAATATCCATTTATATCCCGAATCTGCTACACGCAACATCACTTTGCTGGAAGGTGTTGTAAAAATAAATGCCGGTAGCAAAGTGGTGCAGTTGCAACCCGGGCAGCAGGCACGCATCAGCACCAACCATGAAATGGACGTAGTAAACAATGTCAATCTAGAAGCGGTAATGGCTTGGAAAAACGGTTATTTTTTATTGAACGCCGATATAAAAGAAATCATGCTGCAGGTAAAACGATGGTATAACGTAGAAGTGATATACAAAGGCAATATGCCTTCGGAAGAATTAAGAGGTAAAATAGCCAGGAACGAACCACTGTCTAAGCTGTTGCAAATTTTAGAATTAACCGGGCTTGTTCGGTTTACAATAGAGGGGAGGGTTGTGACGGTAATGCCTTGATGGCAGTATCAAGAAAAGAATTATGAAAGGCCGTAGTTGTTTCTGTAAAATAAAGGTAAAGTACTACACAGAAAAAAAAGCCAGGAAATTAATTGAGCGATACGAAAAGCTGATAGATAAGCGGGACTATTTTTTTAGCTGCGACAAAAAGCAAACCTGTGGGCTGATTGATGTGGTTAAGCAAGGTAGTAAGAACCGCTACCAGGTATTATGTGTTTCCGTAGTATTGGAGCATGTGTCGGTTAAAGAATTTATTTCATGGAACAGGATACGGATAGTATAAGCATATAAATTTTGCGGAGAAACGTCTTTGAAAGCAATAAATATTTCACCAATGTACCATGCAGATAGTTTAGTTATTCTCATGTGAACCGTCCGTTTCTCCTGTCCTTTTCAGGACGGGGGAACAACGGTACAATCATCACTAAAAATAAAAAATGAAGACAACTTTTTTCAACATATTGTTTTGTGCGGTAGCCTTAGGGGTAATGCCGCTGTTGGGTAGTAAAATTATTCATGCCCAACCGGTAAGGGAATGGAAGGCTTTACAGGTGGGCGACACGGTCCCTGATTTTTCTTTCCAACTGGTGAACAGCGAAAAAACTACAGGACGTTTTTCCGATTATTTGGGCAAGCATATTTTAGTAGATTTCTGGGCAACCTGGTGTACAAGTTGTTTAATTAAAGTGCCTTTGCTGGATTCTTTGCAAAAGGTACACGCCGATAAGCTTACGGTAGTTTTGATTAACACTTCCAACACCGGTGATAATGAGGAACGTTTAAAGGAGTTTTTTATAAAAAGGGAAAAAGCCACCGGTAAAAAATTTCCCATGCCTTCTATCGCTTATGATACTATCACGGAACAGCTATTCCCGCATAGGCTGCTGCCGCACTATGTATTCATTAGCCCCGAAGGTGTAGTGCAGTCATTCTCGGGGCTGCACGATATAACTGCTAATACCATCCGGTCATTCATTAAGAATGAAGATTTTGCCGTTAGAGAAAAGATTGATCGCAAGCTGGATCACAAGCAACCCTTGTTCTTTAAAGGCAACGGAGGTGAGCCGGATAGCTATATTCATCGTTCTCTGCTCACAGGTTATGTCTCGGGTTTACCCGGCTCTTACCAGGGAGCATTACAGGATGATAACCTCACGAATAAAATACACCAGACAAATATGCCTCTGCAATCGCTTTATTTATTTGCCTATCCGCAAATGGGATTATACCCTAACAATAGGAAGCTGGTACAGATAAATGAACCTCATAAATTCTACCCCCGTAATAACCATGGCTATGACAAAAGGGACTACCTCTATTGTTACGAGCTGCTCACGCCACCAGTAACCTTTCGGCAGGCAAAACAAATGATGCGGGAGGATTTGAAAAGGTATTTCGGCTACGAAATATGGGAAGGGAAAAAGGAGTTGACCTGTCTGGTACTGAAAAATAAAAAAAAGCGCAGAACAACGGAGAAGGGCGTTGCTGGAAACAACTTAAATGACAAAAATGCTGTTGCTAGGTATATCCGTAACCAGCCTTTAGTAGTGCTGGTAAAATACCTTGATGGAAGGAGTACGATTCCTGTAATAGATGAAACAAAATACGTCGGTAATATTACAATGGAGCTGCCTGTCGACCTGACCGATATTCCCGCATTACAGGAAGCCTTAAGCAAATACGGCTTTACGCTTACCGAGGAAAAACGGAAAGTGGATTGTTTTATGATAGCGGAACCGGGTACCCGTTTGTAAACAAAACTAAAATATATACCCATTGGAAATAAAAAGCCGGTAGTGTTGGAGCGCTACCGGCTGGTTAAGGCTACCCTAATGATAACTGTGGAAAGTTAACTGTATTGTTCACCCTAACAACTGCAAAATTATGCAACAAACTGCAACGGGCAAACTTTTGCCCTCTTGGCGGGGGCAAACCCTGTTTTCGGCAAAGAAAATATTACGCACCATGAAGCTGATCATTGTATTGCTAACACTGTTTAACCTGCACGTTGCCGCCGGTGGCAAGGCACAGGTGGTTACCCTGTACTGCAGCAACGAAGTGATGGAAAAAGTGTTTAATGCTATTGAAAAGCAGACCGGCGTTGTATTTATTTATACGCAAAAGGAAATAAAAGCCGCCGTGCCGGTAAGCCTCGATGTAAAAAACATGGAGCTCAAAAATGCGCTGAACGCCTGCTTTAAAAACCAACCGCTTACTTTTTCGATAGTGGACCAATACATCGTGGTACGGCTAAAGCCCATAGGCGTAAACGAGCCGGCTATTATAACGGTAGTACCACCCATTGATGTAAAAGGCAGGATTACGGATGAGAACGACGATCCGGTAAATGCTACCATCGCCGTAAAAGGTACTACCAAAAGAGCCCATACCAATGACCGGGGCGAATTTGAGTTAAAGAACGTTGACGAACAAGCTACACTGGTTATTACAGGAGTAGGTATAGAAAGCTTTGAAATAAAGCTGGAAGGCAGGACCCAATTGTCATTAACGGCAAAAATTAAAATAAGCGAAACTGACGACGTAGTAATAGAAGCCAACACCGGTTACCAGCGGGTAAAACCCAACGAGGTAAATGGTGCGATGAATGTAATTGATAATAAAACGCTGAACCAGCAGGTCGGATTAAATCTTTTGCAACGTTTGGATGGAGTTACAACGGGTATTCAATTCGATAATAAGCTCGCTGATAATATTAGAAAAAACAATGTATCTGTAAGAGGGTTTAGTACGATCAATGGTCCATTGGATGTGCTGATCGTTTTGGATGGGTTCATTTATGAAGGAGATATTAATAACATAAATCCGGAAATGATCGAAAATATTACTATCCTGAAAGATGCTGCAGCTGCATCAATTTGGGGAGCACGTGCTGGTAATGGCGTAATAGTGATCACTTCTAAAAAAGGAAATTTTAATCAAAAACCGGTTATAAATTTCAGTGCTGGACTTATCACTGGTAATAAGCCTGATTTATCATACATTCCACAGATGTCATCTGCTGATTATATAGACGTAGAGCAGTTATTATATCGGAATGGTGCCTACAATGGAATGTTATTCTTTACTCCCATGACACCGGCAGTGGATATTTTTCGTAAACGTGCAGCAGGTTTAATAACCTCTGAGGATTCAGCGAACCAAATAAATGCGCTTAAAGAACATGATATCCGAAACGATTTCAATAAATACGTGTATCGTAATCCATTGATTCAGCAGTATGCGATTAGTTTACGAGGTGGAAGTAATGTAAATAATTATATGCTGTCTGTCGGTAATGATATAAGTATTGGCAGTTTACACGAAACATACCAACGGCTGAATATACGTGTAGATAATATATTCAGACCTTTAAAAAACCTCGAACTAAGGCTGGGGGTATATTATAACAACAGTCGTTCGCAGTCAGGCAGACCAGGTTATGGTAATGTTGCTATTGGAGTTAGGCAGCCACCTTACTTGCGGTTAGCAGACGAAAATGGAGACCCTCTGCCTGTAGCTCAATTTTTATCTACACCTTACACTGATACAGTGGGTGGTGGAAAGTTGTTAGATTGGAATTATTACCCCTTAGAGAACTATCGGTACGACAGGAATAAAACTGACATTAATGACTTATTCGGGAATATGGCGATTCAGTATAAGGTATTTCGCTTTTTAAATATTAATGTCAACTATCAATATCAACGTCAGCAGGCAGCAAATGAACAATTACGGGATATTGAAAGCTTTTATGCCAGAGATTTAATAAATAGAGCCTCACAACTTAACTATACAACTGGCGCTGTGACTTATAACATACCTCGCGGAGGCATACAAAGTATAAATAATGAGGTCATTAATTCTCAAACTTTAAGAGGGCAGATAGATTTTAATCATGCTTGGACCTTACATAAAGTAAATGGCATTATAGGTGCCGAAGCAAGAAGTAGAGAAAGTACGGGTGACAGCTATTCCATTTATGGTTATAATAGTGATCCGCTATCAAATGGCTTAGTCAATTATCTGACGCCATATAGAGATTTTGTTGAGGGATCTAACAAGTTTATTCCTGGCAGCCCTGCAAATGCATCTACAGTCACAAATAGATTCGTATCATTATACTCTAACGTCGTTTATTCTTTTAACGACAAATACAGCTTATCCTTAAGCGCAAGAAGGGACGGGTCTAATACCTTTGGAGTAAAGACTAACGACAGATGGAAACCTCTTTGGTCTCTCGGTAGTGGATGGGAAATATCGAGGGAAAAACTCTATCACCTGGATTGGTTACCATTCCTTAAACTTAGAGTTACATATGGTTATAGCGGTAATGTTGATTTATCAAGATCTGCAGTTCCTGTAGCTGTGTACGCTACTACTAATAATTCCACTACTAATCTTCCCTGGGGAAGGATTAATAGTTTAAACAATCCTGAACTAAGATGGGAACAGCTTGCCACAACTAACATTGGAGTTAATTTTTCCTCATTGTCTGATAAAATTTCTGGTAGTATTGATTATTATCAAAAAAAAGGAACCGACTTATATGGTCCCTCCCCTTATGATTATACAACATTTGGTCTTACCCAGTCTATTACCAGAAATGTTGCGAACATGAAAGGTAAAGGATTAGAAGTAATAGTAAATTCTAGGAACATTGATAAAGGTTTTCAGTGGCTCACTACATTCAACTTTACTTACCAGGCACAAAAGACAACTAAATATTTTTTCCCACAAACTATAACAGGATTGGGTATGCTTACCGACCGTCGTGTTATAACGCCTGTTATAGGGAAACCTTTATATGCCATAGCAGCCTACCAGTACGGAGGGCTTGATCAATCAGGTAATCCACAAGGATATTTAGATGGGGAAAAAAGCACAAACTACGCTGCAATTGTTTCGGAGGCGCAGCTTAAAGGAGAAGATGGTAATATAATCTATAAAGGATCTGCTTTGCCAACTGTTTTTGGCTCTGTTATCAACACTTTTTCATACAAAAGAGTAAACATCTCCTTTAATATTGTTTATAAATTGGGATACTATTTCAGGAAGTCACATCTTGATTACAGCACTTTGATTCTAAGCGGTAGAGGGCATAGTGACTTCGATAAAAGATGGCAACAGCCAGGAGACGAAGCAATAACAGATATTCCTTCATTCATCTATCCTTTCTCCAGTCAAAGGGAAAATTTTTACAGACAATCTGAAGTAAATGTTTTAAAGGGCGATCATATTCGTTTACAATATATCAACGTGGGTTATTCTATTACTAAACAGGAGTGGAAACGGCTACCGCTAAAGGAAATACAAGTGTATTTCAACGCATCAAACCTGGGCATTCTCTGGCGAGCTAATAAGGAAAATTTGGACCCTGAATACCCGGCTACGATAAGACCGGTTCCTACCTGGGCATTTGGAATTAGAACCCGGATGTAAAATATGAGCCTGTTTCTTTTAACCTTACAACACTTATACCATGAAAAAAATAAATTTAATTACGATACTATTATTTATAACTACCTTATCCTTGTCATGCAGGAAATACCTGGATAAAAAAGTTAATTCTTCATTAGTTGTACCTTCTACGGTAAAAGACTTGCAGGCATTATTGGATAATTTTGGATTGATAAATGCAGTAACGCCTTGTTTTGGAGAAGCCAGTGCCGATGACTATTTTTTGTTGGAGTCCAGGTATAATACTTATGGTGGAGATAAAAATGCGCTAACATATATATGGGAAAAGCCGGAGTACATTTTTCCCAACGATTGGGACAGAGCATCTCAGCCAATATATTATACGAATCTGTGTTTGGAAAGAATCGAAGATATTCCCAAAAGTACAATGAACCCAAACGAATGGAATAATGTTAAAGGAATGTCTTTATTCGTAAGGTCGTATTACTTTTCACAACTTGCCTGGACATTCGCAAAAGCCTATGACAAAACTACAGCACAATCTGATTTAGGAATAATACTAAGGTTAGGTTCTGATTTTAATGTACCCTCTGTTAGGTCAAGTGTAGAGGAAACTTATAATAGAATTATTTCGGATACAAAAGAGGCAATCACATACTTGCCATCTACGCCTATTAACCCTGGAAGACCTTCTAAAGCAGCGGCATATGGGTTATTGTCAAGAGTGTATATGTCGATGAGAGAATATGATAGTGCTTATAAATACACAGACTTATGCTTATCAGTAAAAAACGAATTGCTGGATTTTAATGATCCGGCAGATGTAGAAGTAAATGCTCCGATGATACCATTTAAGTTGTTTAATAAAGAAGTTATTTTTCACTCTAGCATGAGTACGGATTTTTTGACTATTATTTCAAACTCCGCTTCATTTGTAGATACTACTCTATACAACAGCTATAAAATTGAAGATTTAAGAAAAATAGCATTCTTTCGACCAAGTGCTGGCTATTTTCTTAGAAAACGTACTTACACAGGAGGAGCTACAATATTTACTGGTATTGCAACTGATGAGATATATCTTAATAAAGCTGAATGCCTTGTGCGATTGGGAAAAATAGACCAAGGGATGGGAGTATTAAATACTTTGTTAGCTAAACGCTATACCATAAATTCATTTGTGCCGCTTGAAGCAGAAGACATAGAAACTGCACTTGAAATAATATTATTAGAAAGGAGAAAGGAGCTTATTTCAAGAGGGCTTCGATGGATTGATATTAAACGATTGAACAAGGAAGGACGGGAAATAATACCAACCAGGTTTCTTCATGGAGAGTTTATTAAACTTCCTCCGAATGATCCAAGGTACGCACTGCCTTTTCCTGCAGACATTATAGCATTGACAGGCATTCCTCAAAATTAGTTAATGCAACTTTGATAGTGCATATTTTCCCTTTATCTTGATAGGGAGTTTAATCAATTACAATAGGCTACCCAAAAGGTAGCCTATTATTTTCTTCAACCATTTTAATCCCTGTTTTCAATAATATCGGTAAGTATATTCTCGGTGTCAGCAGTAACGGTCAACGGGCGAAAACCATCATCTTCGTCTCCTGTCGAAGTAATTTCTGCATCAGTTCTCAATGTGTTATTAGGTATGCCTGGTACAACATCCTCACTGTCTACAGTTATTTTGCATCCTTTGAGACTTCCATCACATGTAAACGTTGGTGACATCTGTTTCCAGTTTGCAGGGTCTTCAATTTCATCTTGAACGAGTGGGTTTCCGTCAAAATAGATATCTACATCTGCCACGGTTTTCTTTGATATTTCCTTAAAAGCTGTAAACCCTACAGCCATACAAAGGGCTACTATGCCCAATAAATAATGTTTCATAAAAAATGGTTTTATTGTAAAAAAATGGTGGCATTATTCATGCTGCAACTGTTCAGGGCAAGGCTCGCCGTCGGCGCTTTTTATACAGCCAGATGCCGCTAATGGCCAGTAGGATACAAAGGATATTAAAAACGAGGTGCTGAGGCATGGTCAGTTGCTGCAGCATACCGCCGCAGGTACAGTATTTTTGGGTGGTGTACAGCAGCAGGTAGCCAATATAACCAGTAAAAATTATCATGAGTGTCAATGAGCCATACAAGCCCAGCAGCCGGGTACGGAGTATCAGCAGCCACAGCACTACCAGCAGCTCCATAGCCGGTACCAACCAGACCATAGCAGGCGCATAGCGCCCTATAAGGGGATAATCCTTTATCACATGCCGGAACCCCTCAATACCCAGCAGCTTGTTAATCCCGGTATAGGCAAACAGCAGGATGAACAGCGCCGCTATTATATCAGCACCGTTTTGTACCAGTAAAGGTTTCCATTTGTTATAAACAATAGTATGCATGGCAGGTACTTAATAGTAAACAGCACTTCCGGGAAGTGGTGATCAATGCGGCCTGTTGGTTAGCACAGGTAAACAATATGCGGGTACGCCGAGTAAGATAAACGGGTATGGGAGAAGCACCGGGGTACCTAAGTGCCGGTAAGGGTATGTTGGAAAGTAGGGGCTAATAAACAACCTGCCTTAATGGATGGTTTACTAACCGCTAACATTCCTCATACAAAGTTCGTACGCAAAAAGAGTACCTCGTATATTTCTTGTATTGGCCGGTTGTAAAACCGGGCATTGTATTACAGGCAGTTAGTAAAAAACTGGGATAAAAAACAGTCAACGGGTAAGCTAAGTCCCCGGATTCAGGAATACATTTTTTTGTACCTGCTCGCGGTAACACCGCAATAGCTTTTAAACTTGCGGTTAAAATTACCGGCTTCTTTGCCAAACCCCATCTCCATCACTAGGCTTTTTACCTTTTTATGGGTTTCCATTATCTGCCGGGTGGCGTAAAATTGCATGCGGTAGTATTGCCAGTATTGGTAAGGAGGTAAATCGAATAATGCCTTGAAATCTTTGATAAGCTTAGCCTTACTGGTATGGTAGGTAACTGCGGCAACGCTAAAATCTGGGGCATAGCCGGGATGATCGTGAATATGATCCCGCAGGCGGAGCAATACATCGGGTGGCGTAGTAGGCGGCAGGAGTGCCGAACTTTTTTCTCCTAATAATAAACCCAACAACGCCCTGGTTTGCACACTGCCATACAGTAGCTTAGCCCGGGAAGTGTAATCGGCCGCCAGCAACGCGTTAATAAACCCTAGGTTACTGTAAGCGCAAAAAGTAGCCGTATATAAATAACAGGCACTTTGTTGGCGGGTAATGCTTTCCTGGAATGGTTGTAACAAAATATCTTCCCGTGAAAAATCGGTATAGATAGCTGGTGTAAATTCCAATCCTATATAACGATAACGGTTGTTTTTCAGACAATGTAAAACAGCATCCAGCTCGGATAAATGAAGAAGATAATGTCCATGGGTAGGTAACAGTATATGCCCTAACCCGTTAAAGAAACAGCTACTTGGTTGTGCCAGACACATAAGTAAAAGGGTAAAGGACCGGTCGCGTTGTACAGTAAAACTAACGGTGTTTTTACAATCAAATAGCCAATAACCCATATAGCAGTCCCGAAATTTGATCACCTGGTATAAGAGGGTGCCATACCAGTCTTGGGCCGACAAAACAATACTACCGGGTATAATAGCTGATTGCAGGTATTCAGGTATTGCTCTGCTCAAAACAATAGGGTCTCCTGCGGCCACGCGGAATATAATTTTTTCCATAAGCGTTTATTTGTGTCGGTTAATGGTGGGTGGTAACAACAGCCTCTTCCACACAATGTAAAGAGTTCACTCGTAACCAACGGGTTTTTCAAGTGATATTGGTATCGCTAAACGCAACGTTTGTACCGCCAAAAAGCCATTTCGTCCCAAGGGAAATAAGCCCAAATTCCCTGCAACCCGATGGAAGGTATAGAGTTGCATCAAACAATGACAAGGTCGGTTTTCAGGTGTTTTTTAATGAGTAGCAAGTAAGAGCATTTTATGGTCAACCTACCTGTAATCAGGCATTTACCCGTAAAAAAAAAAGAGCACGCAAAAACGGGTAGGGAAAAGCGCAGGACAATAAAATAATAAAAACAGTTGCCCGTTGCATTTCGTACCGCCTAAGACTTTGTTCGTCCCTTATTTAAGGAAATGTTTACGGCATTAGAGAAGTTTGAAGGGTAACACGGTTGATGTACACAACTTTTAATTCATCTCAAAAGCAAGTAACATGAAAAAAACAGAAAAGATTTTCCACAAAGCAATCACCATTGCGGAGATCGGGCAGCGCTATATGCTCTCACCGGGTATACTCGGCATCATACTCAGCACACCCTCCTGTATGGGACCGGTGCCGCCTTATCCGCCGCAAACAGGAAACTGAACAGGGTGGTGAAAAAAATTACCAGAGGAATCTCGCAGGATTCCTTTTTTATTAATAGGAATAGTATAAATAATCCTTCTACATCATCCATCAATACAGAGGTAATGAACTATAACCAATACTTTGAAAAAAGCAGGGAACTCCTGTCCTCCTTTAATGAATACCTGGGACCCGGTGTCATACCGGCTTACCAGATGCAATACAACCTGGTAAGTGCCGGGTTAAGTAATTTTTTACCGGCTTTACCGAGCAGTAGGCATGCACAGGTGTTCAAAGGCGTGCACTTACATCAGCAACTCAGTAGCATGGAACAATATTGTCACGAACTAACGGATCATTTGCAATGCCAGAACCTGACAGCCGAACACTGGCAATATTTACGCAAGGGATGTATTCTTTGTACCTACCACACGGGGTCATACAGGGCGATCAACCTGTTTTTAGCACACCACAAAATAGATTTTGTATTGGTCATCAGTGATAAAATGTACCGTTCACAACAAAAAGAAATTCAAAACAACTTCAACGAGCAAAAAAAAATAAATACAGATTTAACCATCATCAATGCAGAGGAAGCAGGAGCATTGTTGAAAATGATCCGGCAGTTAAAAGCCGGAAAAACCTTGGTACTATATGCCGATGGGAATACGGGCACCGGCGCTGCAAATCATGACAATAAAAATTGTTGCGTGGTACCATTCTTAGCACAAGCAATAAAAGCCCGTACCGGCATTGCTTACCTGGCAGCAATTACGGGTACAGCTATTTTGCCGGTATGGAGTTACAGGAAAACCATTAATGATATTTACCTGCACTTCGACTGCCCCTTGAAACCGGATGCCGCCATACCCAGGCAACTCTTTGTAAAAAATACAACGTATGAGATATACCGTAAATTAGCTCATATAACATATTTATACCCTGAACAATGGGAAGGTTGGTTGTATATACACAATATGTTGCATATCGTGAGTGAGGAGAAGGTTGCTCGAAATCCGGATATACAGCCGGGCACTGATTACGAAAGGTTTTATTTCAATTGCCAGGAGTTTGGTATTTTTAAACAGACATCGGCTTACTTCCTGTTTCGCAAAAGCGGGTTTCTTTCTTTCTCCGTTGAAGAAGATATCTATTATTTGTTACTAAACGCGGCCTATACACCCATAGGTAAATCCCTGATGCAACCACAACTGCTGCAGGAATTGGTGGAGAACAATGTCTTGCTAAGGGAATAATATAAACTAAACTGCACATGTATGAAAGCCAAAACCAACAAGGCGGTAGCCACCTGGGAAATATTTATCCTCCATCTTACGGCATGGATCATGTACGGCTTCTTGCTGAACCTTACGCACCGGCTGGTAACACCCGTGGTAACCCTTACAGATACCGTATCAGCCATGGTGCCTTATATAGTAGCCTTTTATGTAAGCCTGTCTGGTTTCTATTTATTAAAGGCACAACAAGTACGCGTGGGAATACTTGTTTTCGTACTGGCTTTCCTCGTATTGGCGGTGCTGACTTACGCCTATATGTATGGGTTGATGCCGGCAGTAGGGGTAGTACTGTTTACACATAGCGACCTGAATAATTTTATTTCCCAAGCCATTTGGGGTTTTATATACATGTTTGGGGCGGCGGCTATCTATTATGTATTTCCCCGCCTGTTGAAAAGAGAACGGGAAATTGGCATCATGGAAAAAGAAGCATTAAAGAAAGAACTGTTGATTGCTTCATTGAAAGAAAAGGAACTGCAGGCCACACAGGAAAAATTAATGTTTGAGAATGCTTTTATCCGGGCACAGATAAACCCGCATTTTCTGCATAATACATTAAACGCACTGAGTAGTGAGGTCTTTACTTACTCCGAAAAGTTATCCGCTACCATCAACACCTTGGCAGAAATAATGGAATACGCGATGAAAAGTACTTCAGCGCATAACGATAAAGTGCCGGTGGCCTTGGAATTAACTCACCTGGAACGTTTGTTGGAAATGTATAATTTTCGCTACCAGCCGGATACCCCGGCAATGGTAATCGTAAAAGACGGCGAGCCGGGCATGCAACTGATACCCCCCATGGCATGGGTAACAATTGCGGAGAATGCGATGAAACATGGTGACTACGGGGAAAAAGGGTTCCTTAACCTGAAATGTGTTTTTCGTGATCAGTTTGTTCGTTTTTTATGCAGTAATAAAAAGCGGGGCTATCCCAGGGTGGCTGCAGCAAAAGCATCACATGGCATAGGGCTCGTCAATCTTCGTAAAAGATTAACGGACGCATTTCAGAATAATTACACCTTAACCATAAACGAAACAGAGGAGTGGTATACGGTCACACTGACCATCCAACAAGATAATTATTAAACCATGGCTATGGGGGCACGACGGCTATAGCTGATAAAATCCTGCTGATGATTAAATGCGTGATTATTGATGATGAAAGACGTTCTGTCAACCTGTTAAAAGTGTTCATCGCAAAAGTGCCCCTGCTTCGTTTGGTAGGGGAATCAACCAGTCCGCTGGAAGGCATTGAAATAATAACCAGAGAAAAACCGGACGTCGTTTTCCTGGATATCGAAATGAGGGAAATGAATGGGTTGGAAGTAGCGAAAATAATACGTCACATCACAAAAATCATCTTTACCACCGCCCATGCTCATTTTGCCGTCGACAGTTATGATGTGGAAGCGGTGGATTTTTTGAAAAAACCAATAGCTTTTGATCGCTTTGAATTTTCAATTCACAAACTGGCCAAAAATATGGCAGTAACTTACCAGCCAACCGAAAAACTAAAGAAAGGGTACACCTTTGTACGTGCAGAAAAAAAAGGAAGCCTGGTGAAAGTCGATTTTGATGACATCATATACATCAGGGCTTTACGAAACTATATCATCATCTATTGTTATTCAGAAAATATTATAGCACGTTATTCTTTTACTGAAATTATCAAGGAGTTACAGGAAGATGAATTTGTAAGGGTACACCGCTCCTTTATTGTTTCCATAAAAAATATCCAACGGGTAAATACAGGGGCCATCATCATGAAATCCGGTAAAAAACCAATACCAATAGGAGAAAGTTATGCCCTCAGTTTTTTAATAGCAATCGGACAAACTCCGCAGTAAACAGGAAATGAAAGGGCATCACAAAATGAAAACTTACAGGAATAAAATTACGGTGGCACTAAGGCCTTATCGTGTAACGCAAAAACGTGAAGCCACATCAGGTTGTTAATTATTACACACATGGTAAACTTTGTTCGTCAAATACAATCAATCGTGGCACTTCCTCCCGATTTGGTCGAGTTTTTTTATACCAGGCTCACCATCAAGCAGGTTCAGAAACGGCAACAACTGTTAAGAGTAGGACAGTTATGCGACTGTATTTATTATGTAAAATCCGGTTTGTTTCGTTCTTGCGCCAAACCCGGTAATCGGGAAATAACCAATTGGTTTATGAAGGAGAATGACATCTTCACCGTGCCGTTAAGTTTTTATGGCCGAGAACCTTCCGTTGAAAAATTACAGGCACTGGAAGATAGTGTGGTAGTATGTCTTCATCATCAAGATTTACAAACGATCTATAATGAATATCCTTTCTTCAACCTCGCGGGTCGTATGGTAACAGAACAGTACATGGCAGTACTGTCAAAGTATAACTATATATCGCGTATCAAACCTTCCGGTCTTCGTTATCATTACTTTACTACTGCCTTTCCCGATCTGGTGGGCAGGGTACCGGACCGCGATATTGCATCCTACCTGGGATTGACAGATGGCTACCTGAGCAAGTTGAAAAGTAAAAAAGGGAGCGGATGAGCCGGTGAAACACAAAGTGCTGAACATACAGGAAATGCGGTACAGGTAGATTGTTCTAGCCTGATATAAAAGAAAGCATATAGGTCTTGTATTTTTACAAGGTGTTTTTTACTTCACTTGTAATAGTACAAGCGCAACCCCACAATTTAACCCCTACATTTACAGGATAAAAAAAGGGGATAGTAAAGTGTACACTTCCGGAATTGCCACAACCACCTAAGTACCTCATTTGCCGCTTGGCAACAGTTGTTTCTATTAGACACTATTAACCAAACAACCATCTATGAAACAATTTTACAACCTGCTCTTGCAGCAGACGGAGGATGCATTATTAACCCTGGAAAGGAATTTGCCGGTAACAGATTATGCAGCCGGCGCTATCCGTATTATTCAAAAAGCCATTGAAGAACTCAGGGTTTTCCTCGCTACTTACACCTTCGAAACAATCAAAGAAGAAACCGGTTTTTTTAAACACCAGGCTCCGGAAATATTTAGCCAACTTATCTATTTTAAGAAATTATATCAGTTACATACCCGTAATACACCCGCTAATCTCTCCATGCAAAAAAAGCAATTACGGATGGAGCATAAAAAGATCGGTTACTTTTATTGTGCAAATGTGGAACTGTTGTCTTACTATGCTACAGGCATGCAGGATAGAGATGAGCAGTTGTTCACCAGACGACACCAGGATATCCTGTACAGCAATGAAGATTACGCCTTCATGATAGATACAGGCATTTGCCCGCTGGCAACCTATAAAATCGCAAAAATGAATGCGTACCAAAAACTGGAAAATGATATTTTAGCCACCTTAAAAGGATTGAAACTACAAATGCCGGAAGTCTCACTGGCTAGGCAGCCACCGGAACTCAGGTGGACAGGTTCAAAAATTGCAGCTACAGAATTAGTATACAGCCTTTTTGCCACTAATGTAATGAACAACGGACAAGCCCGGTTAAAGGAAATTATCCATGCCTTTGAGTATTGTTTCAGCATAGAGCTCAAAGATTACCAAAATTTTTACCAGGACATGAAAATGCGCAAAAAAAGCCGCACCAGTTTTTTACAGGAGTTGCGCAACCGGCTCGAAGAAAAAATGGACGAAGAGGACTAACACACAGGAAAAGAAAGCCTACCACGATGAATAGTCCTAACTTAGCACATCATCGAAATGATTATGGCAAACTCCAAATTAAACATTCCCGCAAAACCCTGTTATTCCCACATAGGTGGTCGTTTAGGCACACTCCTTATGGAACAGTTCATAACTAAGGGCTGGATAAAAAAGAAAAACGAAGCAGACCGGAATTATTATCTCACCCCAAAAGGTATTTCAGCCTTCACAAACTTAGGTATTGACCTGTCACAAATCCCCACCGAAGAAGCAAAATAATAGCAACTAAATAATCAGGGGCTGCCAGCAGTAGTATGCCCATCAACTACAGTTCCGGCTATTCATTCCAAGTCCGGCACAAAAGCCTACACACAAACCCTCACCGGGCTTTCCGCTGCTATCCGGCAGCCATTAATCAGTAATACATAAATTAAAACGCCATGTTGAAAATTTCGCATTTCCTTCATGGTGAATATATAAAGGTATATATCAACAACGCTATAGCTTACAGGAAAAACATCCTAGGTAAAAACAGGAAAAATCCCTGCGATATAAAGGGTTTTTCCTGTTGTCCCAAATATGTATTAATCCTTTATTTTGGGACAATGAATATCGGTGCTGTAGCGACTTTGATAGATTGCGCCCAAAATTATTTACCCCCACCCCAAGTCACTTGAAAAGAACCTTGACCAAACAACTCATCTGTTTATTGTTATGTACCTACGGTTGCATAACGCTTCATGCACAAGAGCGTTTCTCTTCTGATGATACCTCAGCAATTTCATTGCCATCCAAATATGTAGCTACAGTAAGTGCTACTGCTGCTACATTAGAATCTAAACTGGATAAAAAAACAGCCAAGCTCCTACACAAGCTACAACAACAAGAAACCCGCATTTACAAAAAACTACAAAAGAATGATAGTACAAAAGCCAAAGCTTTACTAGAACAAAGCGAAGCCCAATATAAAAAACTGGAACAAAATATTACCAAACTCGGTAAGAAAGGCAATACCTATATTCCCTCCTTAGATACACTGACAAGTAGTTTAAAATTCTTACAACAAAACCCGGAGCTACTAAAGCTAAAAGACAATGCCGGTCAGCTAACCGGTGCGATGGATAAGGTACAGGGCCTACAGCAACAATTTAACAAAGCAGAACTGGTCAAGAAATTTATCAAAGAACGCAAACAAACACTCACCCACCAATTACAAGGCATTGGTTTTATAAAAGAGCTCAAACAAATCAACAAACAGGTTTACTATTACCAGGCGCAGGTAAATGAATACAAAGAGATACTAAAGGACCATAAAAAAGCAGAACGTAAAGCCATAGAACTATTAAGCCAAACCAAACTGTTTAAAGAGTTCATGCAAAAAAACAGTCAGCTGGCTTCTTTGTTCAGACTACCGGCTAACAACCCATCAGACCCTGCTGCCTTAAACGCCTCACTAGCCGGTTTACAAACCAGAGCGCAGGTAAACAACTTATTACAGCAACAGCTGTCTGCACCGGGAGCCATGGAACAATTTCAACAAAACATGCAGGATGCCCAATCGCAGTTGAACAGTTTGAAAGAAAAATACCTCAAAGTCCCCTCTGCAGGAGGGGATTTAGGGGAGGTTATGCCGGATGGCTTTAGACCCAATCAACAAAAAGTAAAAAGCTTCAAAGACAGACTGGAATACAACACGGACTTCCAGAGCCAACGAAGTAATGGTTATTTTCCCACCACCAGCGATATCGGATTATCGGTAGGTTATAAACTCAATGACAAAAGTATTATCGGCATTGGCGCAGCTTATAAGCTAGGCTGGGGCCGCAACATACAAAATATCAACATTAGCCATCAGGGTATCGGACTAAGGAGTTATGTAGACTGGAAGATCAAAGGTGGTTTTTGGTTAACGGGGGGGTATGAACAAAACTATCGCCAGCAGTTCAACAGCATTGCAGTACTAAAAGACCTGAGCGCCTGGCAACAGAGTGGCTTGATAGGTCTTAGTAAACAAGTCAATTTGAATTCAAAAATATTTAAACGAACCTCCGTAAAACTGTTATGGGATTTTCTGAGTTACCAGCAAGTACCCAGAACACAACCTATTTTGTTTAGGGTAGGGTATGGATTATAAACACGGTAATAATGCTGATGAGAAAAAAAAATTATGTACAAGCCTGTAGCCTGTTGTTAACGGGTATTTTATTAATGGCGCTTACCAAGAATGCCGCTTCGCAACTATTATCCAGCCCAACCGAGTTTAATAAAATCATTCCACCTTCCCCAGAAGCGGCTGGGTTACAAACGCAAGTGAAAATTCCGGTAAACTATGCAACAGGTATAGCAAATGTATCTATACCCTTATTTGATGTAAAAACAGGTAATCTAAGTTTGCCCATTTCTTTAAACTACCATGCTACGGGTATAAAAGTAGACCAGTTATCAGCTTCAACAGGTTTAGGCTGGACTTTAAACGCAGGCGGCGCTGTGCAGCGGACGATCAGGGGTGGAGCAGACGACTGGCATTTAGAAAGACGTCTTACTATGCACTACGCAGACAGTTTGAACATGGATGGTACATTACAGGCTAATAATATCATGATGAGTGGCCTTGACTTTACACAAGATGATTATTCTTATAACTTTGCTGGTTATGGTGGCACTTTTTATTATGACAGCAGTAAGGTTATCCACCAGATGGTTAAGGAGCCTTTTGACTTAGAGATGTTGAGAAGGCCTTCCGATAATCAGGTTTATTATAAAGCCAGAGATTATAACGGGTTTACTTATTTTTTTGAACAGGAAGACTATTCTTTTCTTACCAACAGGGCTTCTAACGCAGCAACGCCGCAGCCATTAATTTTTGGGCCGGCCGCCTGGAAGCTGACAAAAATAAAATACCAGGGTATAGATAGTTTACAGCTCAGTTATGAAAAATATACTATTAACTATACATTACAGACAACGGATGTGTATGATAAACTAATTGGGGATGAAAACAATCCTATTGCCTGCGTGCCTTTAGCCGCTCCTGACTGTGTGACTTGCGGCGATAATTACCCGACAGCGATGTACCATCATTCATCCCAGTACACTTATGAGAACTCACTGGTAAAACAAATACTGACCAGAGATACCCGTGTTGACTTTTATTACTCGGATGAAACAGGGGCTGAAGTCTGGAAACGTAAGCTGGACTCACTGGTGGTTACATCTTTGGTAGATAGTACGGTTAAAAAGAGGATTCACCTGTTATATACTTTATTTGCTGGCAATGAGCAGTTAAAATTAAATAAAGTAAGAACCATTGATTTGTTGAGCGGTGATGTGGAAGAGACAAGGCTGCTATACTATGAATCAATTGGATATCCATTACCGGGTTTAAACTCCCGGTCTAAAGATATTTTCGGGTATTTTAACGGCAAAACCAATCAGTTTTTAATTACTACCTCGGATCCTATGTATCCTTTGCCCAGTGCCAACCGGGATATAAACCCCGAGACCATTCACCTGGGAACCTTAAAACGCATCATTTATCCCACAGGTGGCTTTAGCGATTTTACGTATGAACCCAATAAGCCAGATGTGAGCAATGTTTTTGGTGAGGGTATACGGTTAAAGGAGTTGATGGAATACGATCATGTGTCGGGTCAGCAAACCATATCAACCTACAAATATTCACATGGGACGGGACGAACCCAGGCTTTCCCGGTAAATATGTTGGCAGATCTGCGGGAAGTATCATTCCGACGAAAAGTGGTTTCCAGTAATGGAACATCCGGTTCTTTTCTGGTACCGCTGTCTTCGGTATACCCTACAGGGCGGGCATTTGACAGCGTAGAGGTAAGAAAAAAGGGAGCAGGTATTGATTTGTTGACGACTTATAAATATGAGGTAGTTACTTTACCACATAGTTTTAGCCCTTTTTTAACCAAAACAACTGCCTATAAATTTAATGAGGTTACCGATGCTTATGAGATAGTAAGCGAGGACAAGACAACATATAATCATTTTACACAGGGCGAGGCGTCGGTGATACTGGATGTGATGTCACCTGCATTGACCTTGTATGCTTCCTTTACTGATGGGTATGAAGGTTGCAGAATGTATACCCCCGGTATATATATATCTGATGTTTTGCAGGAGAACGTGATACAGAAAGTATCCGAAAGCAGTACTACTTATAGCGGTGAAATACCTATTACCCAAACGGCTTCGTATTATTATGACAATCCTTTAAATATGTTGCCAACTCGGATTACTAAACTGGATAGCCGGAGTTTTACTACCACCCGAATAAAATATCCTCATGAGATGGTGGCATCCAGCCTGGACCCCACCGGCATTTACCAGCAAATGATTAATAATAAATTACTGACACCTAAAATAAAGGAGGAAGTATATGATAAAGATGATAACAAACTGGCTACTTCCCTTGCCGGCTATGGACAACTGGTGGTGGATGGAGTCAGTTTAATAGCCTTAACCAAACACGAAACAGCCTTACGTAATGATCCATTGACGACAAAGAGTATCATAGATCAATATGACCGGTACGGGAACATTTTACAATACTATAACTATGATATACCGACCGGTATAATATGGGATTATGGCCATACCCTTCCTATTGCCCAGGTAACAAATGCGCAGCAGGCCGATATCGCCTATACCAGTTTTGAAACGGCTCAAAGTGGCAACTGGAGTATACACGGTGATGTTTATAGTACAGCCGTTGCTTTAACCGGTAAAAGAAGTTATGTGTTAAGCGGCCCGGGTACCCAGATCAGAAAGGCTGTTAACCCGGCTAAAACCTACCAGGTAACGTATTGGAGTACGACCAGTGATGTTTATGTGAACGGCTCACCAGGTACGGCACTGGTTACCAAAAATGGTTGGACCTTGTACTATCATACAATAACGGGAGCTAACAATGCAGATGTAATGGGTAATGGAAATATAGATGAGTTACGCCTGTTACCTGTAGATGCCCGGATGGTAACGTATTGTTATGAACCAACGCTGGGTAAAATTATAACAGCCAATAGTGATAATAATAATATTGTTAACTACCATTATGATGGTCAGCACCGGTTGTCTTTACTCACAGATGTGGAAGGACAGGTGGTAAAAAAGATCAGTTATAGTTTAACACAAAAGATAGGCAACGGTAACTACTATAATACTGAACAATTTCAGGTGTTTCTTAAAAACGATTGCGGGGCTGGTTTTACTCCATCAGGAATTAAATACATTGTTCCTGAAGAAACTTATTCGTCTGCCAACTCGGTTGCCGAGGCTAATAACCTGGCCTTGCTGGAGCTAGAAAGATTAGGGCAGTATTATGCGAATAAAAACGGACGATGTACACCAGTATGTACTAATTGTAACCGCCCTAATCAACGTTGTGTTAACGGCGTTTGTGAGTTAGGGTTCCAAGTATATACTCAATCTGTGTGGATACCGTCGCT
Organism: uncultured Terrimonas sp.; assembly: GCA_964604365.1. Lineage (GTDB taxonomy): Bacteria > Bacteroidota > Bacteroidia > Chitinophagales > Chitinophagaceae > Agriterribacter. The sequence continues at coordinate 5,865 of CAZRYS010000019.1, read as the reverse complement.
TGGTCAATATGAATGTACCTACCATTATGAGTGGGGCGACGGGATGTGGACGATAGATTATACCCACTACTCATCAACACCATGTTTGTAATCAGGTTTTTTTAAAACAAAAAATAGATGAAAAAAAATATAATAGCGGCACTCTTGTTTTTTTGTACCATCGCCTGTTTTGGACAAACTTCCATACGGGAGGATCATGCGAACAGCGTATCTTTTAAGATGAGAGACAGCCTGCAGTTAACGGACTCGCAGCGGGTGGTATTATATCAGGTGAACATGCACCTTGCCAATCAAAAAGCAGCAGTCTTTCAAACAACCACAGATAATGATTCTATCAGGGTGCGGCTGCAGCGTATTGAGAACACACGTGACTCGTTGTACCACCCGGTGCTGGGTAGTGAGAAGTATTTATTGTATAAACAAAAGAAACGTTACCTGATCAGTGCGAACTAATAACAGCAATAAAAAATTATGTTACCAGCAGTAGTAACACCAGTCATCGTTCCTTGCGTCGCACACTTGTGCTGCATATCATTTTTCAGCAGCAAGTATAACCGACGTATTCACCATCCGAAACCAAACGTATGCAAGTACCAGGAAATAAATTAGGTTTAAGCGGCCGGTATGTATGGTTAGTGCTACTGTTAACAGCTGCACAGGAGTTGTCTGCACAATCCCCGCGTCCGTTACCGCCGGCCTACAACGGGGCTGCTCCGGTAAACTATGTCCGCACCTGGGATGTGGTAAAGCCTACGACCAATGTTAACGATTTAACGACAGCGACGGATGTAACGACAGCGAGGATGACGACGCAGTATATTGATGGTTTAGGTCGTCCGATCCAGACGGTGATAAAAAAAGGTTCGTTGGTAACCGATCCTGATGCTCCCAAGTCAGCTGCCGGATCGGTGGATATGATCGACATGACTTTATACGATGAGTTTGGAAGAGAAGCGGTAAAGTACCTTCCGACGCCGTCCAGCAACTCAGGCAGCAACTCCAATATAAACAACGGTCTTTTTAAACTAAACCCTTTTGAACAACAACAAAATTTTTACACTGCTTACTTAGCAGGTCAAACAGGCGAGACACCCGGCAGCAATAGCAACTGGGCATATAGTAAAACTAACTTCGAAGCATCGCCGTTAAACAGACCCTTAGAGAGCTATGCCCCCGGTGTAAGCTGGGTAGGTTCTGAGAGTACCACCAAAAAATCAGTAAAAGTCAGTTACCGTATTAATACAACTACTGATGCGGTAAGAATATGGAATGTAACCGATGGTGCAGCAGGTGTGTTTGGTACTTACAGCACACCCGCAAGCAACGGTACTTACCCTGCCGGAGAGTTATACAAAAATGTAACAGAGGATGAACATGGTAAACAGGTAATCGAATTTAAGGACAAAAGCGGGCTGGTGATACTAAAGAAGGTACAGTTAACAGCCGCCAAAGATGAGACCGGTAGCGGCCATACAGGCTGGTTGTGTACGTATTATATTTATGATGACTTAAACAGACTGAGAGCAGTAATCCAACCCGAAGGCGTAAAGACATTGAACACCGCCAACTGGACAGCGGCATCCCTGTCTGCAACCGTGCTGGCCGAACAATTTTTCCGTTACGAATATGACCACCGCAGCCGTATGATTATGAAAAAAGTACCGGGGGCGGGTGAAGTGTATATGGTCTATGATACAAGAGACCGTTTAATCATGACTCAGGATGCCAACATGCGTGTAGGAACAGTTAAGTGGCTGGTGACAAAATACGATAACCTGAACCGTCCGATAGAAACGGGTCTATTAAATAACAATATTGCCTTTAACACCCATCGGAACAATGCTGCGGCAGCAGCACCCGGTGCTTACCCTGTTACCACAACGGGTTATGAACTACTCACACAAACGGGTTATGATACTTATACCGGTATACCATCCGGACTAAGCTCCACCTACCAGACCAACTGGGATACTCACTTCGACAATACCGACAACGACACCTACCCCTACCCGCAAATGCCACAGAAAAGTGAGCTGACCAAGGGTATGGTTACCTGGAGCAAAGTAAAGGTGCTGGGCACCGTCAACCAATATTTAGGAACAGTAATGATTTATGATGATAAGGGAAGGGTGATACAGACACAGAGCCATAATATCAGCGGCGGAGTGGATGTAATTACCACCCAATACAGTTGGGCGGGTCAACCATTAAAGACTACCTATAAACAGGAGAAGGCAGGTACACCTGCACAGACGACGGTAACGGTCACCAAAATGACTTACGATGAACTTGGCCGATTAATAGCCACTGATAAGAGGTTACAGAATACGTTAGTGAGTGGTAATGCCATGAGTGATTATAAAACCATTGCTAAAAACCAATACGATGCATTAGGTCAACTAAAAACAAAAACCATTGCTCCTGCTTATGATGATGGAGATAATGATGACAATGATGGCCTGGAGACCTTAGATTATCAATACAATATTCGTGGCTGGTTACTGGGCGTAAACAATGATTATGTAAAAGATACAGACAACAGCCGTTACTTTGGCTTTAACCTGGGTTACGACAAAACTGCCAACGACCTCGTAGGCAGCCTTTCTTACAACCAAGCGCAGTACAATGGTAATATAACGGGTATGGTATGGAAAAGTAAAGGCGATAACGAAAAACGTCGTTATGATTTTGATTATGATGCGGCCAACCGTTTAATGAAAGGGATTTTTACCCAATACACCGGTGCTGCATTCAACCAGACAGCAGGTGTAATCTACGACGTAAAAATGGGTGATGGTACAGACCCGAACACGGCCTATGATTATAACGGTAATATTCAGAGAATGCAGCAATGGGGTTTAAAGTTAAACACCAGTGTGCAGATAGACGACCTGCGGTATAAATATAAAGATAAGAGTAACAGACTGCAAGCCGTGTTTGATGTGTTTAATGAAATGGACACCAAACTGGGTGATTTTAAAACCTCCACCCTTCATCCGCAGCAAAGCACCAAAAGCCTGGCAACACTGGGTACTACTACCGACTATGTGTATGACGACAATGGCAATATGGTGAAAGACTACAATAAGGATATTGGTAATAGTGGGAATACAGGTATTATTTACAACTATTTAAACTTACCCCAACAAATAACGGTAAGAAAAGCAGGGGGAGGTATTAAAGGAACGATTACCTATACCTACGATGCCGGCGGCAACAAGCTTAAAAAAACAACGGTTGAAGATGCTGCCACGGTAAACGGCCTCAGTACCAATATTACCACCAACACAACTTATATAGGCAATGCCGTGTATGAGAGCAAAGCCTATAGCAATGCGACAGTAAATACAGCCTTGGGTTACGTAGATAAGCTACAGTTTATGGGCATGGAAGAAGGTAGAATCAGATTGGTGAAAGCCACAGACAACCAATATACCTGCCCGCCTTTACCGGACAGGTTTGTGTACGACTATATGTTAAAAGACCATCTGGGCAATGTACGCATGGTTTTAACGGAAGCACAGGAAAATACCTGTTACCTGCCGGCAACCTTAGAGCCTTCCACCGTAGCTGATGAGAAAGCGTTGTATGATATAACAGATAGCAGAATAGCAAAGGTTAGTGAGATATCCGGTGCAACGGGAATCAGCTCCCTTGGCTCCAAGGTTTATAGAACACATGGTAACACAACGGATGAAAAGACAGGTTTAGGCATAGTATTAAAAGTAATGAGCGGTGATAAAGTGAGTATAGCGGCAGAGTCCTATTACGATATGCCGGGCGGAGGAGTGGGTCCGACTTATACGTTGCCATTAGCGGATTTGTTAGGAGCATTAACAGCAAGTGGTACGATAACGGCTGCCAAAGGAGTATTAACCACCACAGCAGTTAGTGGTTTTGGAAATAACAATGCGTTGCTGAGCGGTTTTATGGGTGAACACACGCCGCCGAATAGCAGTTTTGCCAAAGCACATTTAAACTGGATATTGTTTGATGACCAACTGAAATATGTTGCGGGGGGTGCAGATATTGTACAATCCGGCGGTGGTCATAAATTACATACAAAGTTTACGGATGGTAACGAACCGGTAGAGGTAGAAAAGAACGGATATTTGTATATTTACGTCAGCAATGAGAGTAATCTGGCTGTGTTCTTTGATAATTTACTGGTAACGCATACACCTGGACCGATACTGGAGGAAACGCATTATTATCCGTTCGGATTAGTTATGAGCGGAATATCCTCGAAATCATTAAACAACTCTCCGACAAATAGGCTTAAGTATAACGGTAAAGAAGAACAAAGGCAAGAGTTCAGCGATGGAAGTGGGTTGGAGTGGATGGATTATGGTGCAAGGATGTATGATGCGCAGATAGGAAGGTGGCACGTACAAGACCCATTGCAAGAAGATGAATATACCAGCGAGAGGAGTTTGGGTAAGAGTAATAAGAAGTTAGGTGGAGAGGAGTTGCAAGAAAATGATGATATATCAGGGGGCGACAGGAATGATTTTGTGTACAGTTTGCTTGTTAATCCTACAAATGCAATAACGGCAGAAAATTCTGCTGTGCATTATAATATGAGTCCGTATGCTTACGTGTTGAATAATCCTATGAAATATATTGACTTATTTGGACTTGATACGACAGTTGTAGTTAATGGGAAACCCGTTAATTTAACTGATAGTGAGATGTCTTATGCTGTTACTGTTACTGCGAAACGTAGTGATAAAAATAACGATAATACTAATGATTCATGGTGGCTCAGAGGTACTGTTTATGGCACTGGAACATTAGCAGCACCTCTACCCAAAAAATGGTTTGGCCCAGTTTTGCCGAACTCGTCTAAATATACAACGATATTATCAAATACCTTAGGCAAGGTAAAAACACCAATTAATATAGCTGGCAAGAAAAAATTATATACTCATACATTAAACGGTTCAAAACGGTATGCAAGCACTTGGGGTAGATATTTAGGTAGGTGGGGGACTAAAATTATTGGCCGTGGAGTTATTGTGTATAGTTTATATGATGCCACCGTTAATGTGTTAATACCAATGTCGGATGGTGCTGCAAGATACCATGAATCTAACAAGCGTTCAGGAAATTGGATAGCGAATTTACCTCATTAAAAGTAAAAAAATGAATTTACATAATACAGATGAAAAGTTATTAGATGAACTTGTGGCTTTTTTAAAAAAGCAGACAGGTGTATATGATATTCTTATTACAAGAAAAACGTTAATTGAGGATGAGTTGGGTGTAACAGGTGATGATGCAGAAGATTTATTAATTGCTTTTAGTAAAAAGTATAACATTAATATTTCTAACTTCGAATTTGCAAAATACTTTTATGACGAGCCAGGAGTGTTTAATTTTCAGAATAGACAAGTAGAGCAGTTGACAGTTGGGCACTTAGAAAAGGCGATAATAGCAGGTCGGCTGGATGAAGAAGTGATAAACAGTTAATCATACAATCTATGTAGCTGATGGAAGATGTTGTGCGTAGGTTAGCAGAGAGGCAACCGCAGCAACAGAATATCTTTGTTGTTCTTAGTCTGCAAACCAGTAAAATGATTTTAAGTTATAGTAAAGTTGGGGCTGACCAAAAAGGTAAATGAAGGCTTCGAGAATCGCATAAACGATTACAGGTCTCCGATACCTACCCGAATAAATCACAGGTTCAATGACCTTTTTGGTCAGCCCCTGAAAATAATAAAGCTAATAAAGCCCGGCACAGAGCCGGGCTTTATTTAGTCGTCCCTCAAAAACTCTGCGATGCTTATCCAGTATGTATTTTGGTTAAAAAGGGATAATAAAATATTACAAGAATTTGCGATAACTTTAAAAAAACTTGCAATT
>CAZRYS010000018.1:66780-109580 GCA_964604365.1 uncultured Terrimonas sp. | reverse complement strand
TTAAATTTAATGAAAGTCTAATTTTAAACTGTCCTATTTTTAGGGGAGCTTACAAAAGCACATCATAACTTGTCTCGCCTCAGGCGTAGACGATATACGGCCGTTTGGCGATCGCTTCGATCAACTACATTACTACTGTATGCTCAGCTATACGGGTAACATCTACATCGATGATTTTCAAAAATGCTGACAAGACGCTAGGGGAAATCCTAATGCATAAAACGGGTTAAATCGGAAACTCCCCTATATACCCAAACGGTTTTAATCTGCATAAGTGCATCCTGATCGAAATTTAGCGTTTAGCCCGCTCATATTGTTTTGCCCATACAACATCACTCCCCAACTGTTTTGCTGCATGTAATGGAAAATAAGGATCGCGGAGAAATTCACGGGCCATAAAAATCAGGTATGCCTGATTGGATTGCAAAATAGTTTCCGCCTGATCAGCCTTCGTGATAATGCCAACAGCGCCTGTTAGCATACCGGTTTTTTTAACCGCTTCTGCAAAGGGTACCTGATAACCCGGCCCCGCTGCTATTGTAGCATCCGGTACCACCCCGCCAGAAGAACAATCAATAAGATCGATATTTTTTGTTTGCAATACCGTTGCCAGTTGCACGGAATCGGCTATCGTCCAGCCGCCCTCTTTCCAGTCGCTGGCACTGATCCTCACAAAAACAGGCAAAGTAGCCGGCCAAACGGTATGTATGGCATCTATTATCTCCAGCAGAAAACGGATACGGTTGTCAAAACTACCACCATAAGCATCAGATCGCTGGTTGGTGAGCGGCGATAGAAATGAATTGATCAGATAACCATGGGCGGCATGTATCTCTATCACTTCGTAACCAGCTTTCAAAGCTCTGCCCGCCGCAAGTTTAAAGTGCTGTACGATCTCTTTGATTTCCGCGGTGGTTAATTCATGCGGTATGTCATCATCCTGCTGAAACGGGATTGGAGATGGCGCCACTGTTTGCCAATGATGAGCACCTTCCTTAATTTGTCCGCCGCCCAGCCAGGGAATTTCACAACTGGCCTTTCTGCCGGCATGGGCCAATTGTATACCCGGTACCGCACTGTTGTTTTTAATAAACCAGGTGATTTTTTGTAAAGCCGCTATATGTTCATCTTTCCAGATACCTACATCGCCGTAAGAAATCCTGCCTTCCGCAGTTACAGCAGTCGCTTCTTGTATTACCAATCCGGCACCACCCACCGCACGGCTGCCCAGGTGTACCAGGTGCCAATCGTTGGCAAAACCATCAACGGCAGAATATTGGCACATAGGAGAAACAACCAACCGGTTTTTAAGTGTAATATTTTTTATGGTCAGCGGCGAAAAAAGCAGGCTCATACAAATTGATTATTTATACAAATGTACGGGTTGTACTTTTATTCGCTTCTTAATGCATTCACCGGATTAGACAATGCCGCTTTGAGTGTATGAAAAATAACCGTACTCAGTGTAATAACCAGAATCACTATAGCCGACAACACAAATGGCATAACGGTGATACCCGTATTGTATGGAAATATCTGTAACCATTTTTGCATAAACAACCAGGCAACCGGGAAGGCCACCACACAACTAATAGCTACCAACCATACAAAATTGCTGGTCAGCAGCGGAACGATCTGTGCTACTCCCGCTCCCATCACTTTTCGGATGCCGATTTCCTTCTGCCGCTGTTCAGTAATAAAAGCTATCAACCCTAACAAACCCAAACAGGTAATGATAATGGTTAGCACTGAAAAAGCGGTAAAAATCTTACCCCTTTTTTGGTCTGCCGCATACTGGGAATTGAAATCCTGATCCAGGAAAGTATATTGAAAGGGAAGGTCTGGCATGGCAGTTTTCCAACTTGTCTCCACCCGCTGTAAGGTGTTTGTGATATCCGAAGTATTTAGCTTTACCTGTAACAAGCCATTGTTCGGGCGGTAGAAAAACATCAGCGGTGCAATTGGATTATACAGCGCTTTCTGGTTAAAATCTTTTACCACCCCTACTACTTCCAGGAAAAAAGCAGAAGTGTCTCCCGGAAATTTCACCCTTTTCCCAATGGCATGCTCGCCCCATCCAAATTCTTTTACCATCATCTCATTTACCATCACACTGCGTAAGGTGTCACTGAGTCCTGAAAAGTTTCGACCCTTTACTACCTGCATACCAAGGGTTGGAATATAGTCTTCATCTATCGCGTAATTATCAATGCCTTTGTCTGTGAAGCCGGAATTAGTTTCTATGCTGTACAAATTAAAATTCATATTCGGACTTCCCGGAATATTCTGAGAAGTACTTACAGCCGTTACCTGCGGATTATTCTTAAGATCATTTTTAAAGGCAAGGATCTGTCCCCTGATATCCCGGTTGGCATTTGCCTGTAAGGATAACACCATTTCCTTGTTGAACCCTAAATCTTTTTCGCGGAGATATTGTAACTGCGCATACACTATCCAGGTACAGATAAGCATGATCATGGCAATGCTAAACTGCGTAACCACCAATACTCTTCTAAGCGTAACATTGCTGGAACTCTTGGAAAGACTCCCCTTCAATATACTGATAGGATTAAATTTGGAAAGGTATAATGCCGGGTAACTACCGCCGACCAGCCCAACAAAAATCGCCACGCCTAACAAAATCAGTGAAGTGCCCGGCTCCAGCAAGGTCCAGAAAGAAATTTGTTTTCCGGAAAGTGTATTGAATAAAGGCAGGAACAATGCGATTAATCCAATACTCATCAGTAAGGCGAAAGTACTGGTGAGGGTAGACTCCACCAGGAATTGTGTAACCAATTGTCCCCTGGAAGAACCCGTCACTTTACGCACCCCAATTTCTTTTGCCCGTCGGGCCGACCTGGCTGTTGTAAGGTTCATGTAATTGATACAGGCAATCAGCAACATAAAAATCGCAACCGCCGAAAATATATAGATATAGGACATGCTACCCAGCTCTTCCGGTTCATTAGTGGTGGCAGAAAGCAAATGGATATCAGCAATATTCTGCACATCCATCCGGATTTTAATATTAAACTGACTGAAAATTGGCGCCATATACTTATCAAACAGCCCTTCCATATTTTTGCTAAGGGATGCTGGTTGTACGTTGGGTTTTGTGAGCACATAGGTATAAAAACCAAAATTGCCCCAGCTATTGCCAAAGTCACGGGGTAAGGTAGCCGTAGAGACCAACGCATTGAATAGAATATGAGAATTGGGTGGCAAATCCTTTATAACACCTGTAATATTATATACTTCGTTTTGGGCATTCTGTAAAGTTTTCCCTACGTATGCCGTATTTTTTCCGAAATACTTTTCAGCCAACGATTGCGTCAATACCAGTGAACGTGGCTCCTGCAGGGCTTTTTCAGGATTGCCTTCTATAAAAGGATGGGTGAACACCCGAAATACGTTGCTGTCAGCAAAATAAATTTTATCCTCATAAAACCGAAGATCTCCGTTGCGCAACATCGTTCTTCCAGACCCCACAAATCGCACCGCTTCTTCTACCTCCGGGTAATCTTTTGACAAGGCCGGTGCCAGCACATACGGCGTAATAGCCCAATGCATGGTATCCTGATCGGATTCCTTAACATGCGAGTTCACCCGAAAGATCCGGTCAACCTTCTCATGGTGACGGTCATAACTGAGCTCATCTTTTACATAAAAAATCAGGAACAAACTGAATGTTATTCCAATCATCAGTCCGAGTATGTTCAGCAGGCTATACCATTTATCACGCTTGAAATTTCTGAGCGCAACGCGGATAATATTTTTGAACATAGACAAAGTTTAAGATGTTCGTTCCAGGAGTTTAGACCGGTTACGAATATAACTTTCTGTACTTGCAGCGCAAACAGAATTACACAAGCGGTCGAAATCCATTGAAGAAAGGAATAACTTGTTAAGCGGATATGGAGATCGGGAGAGCATAATTAAGAAGAAGTCAGAGACTTCGTACAGCTTGACTGGCATTTCCACACCTTCAAATTCCCACATTTCGACATTGATCACATTTTCAAATGCTCAAATTTCCACATCGTTACGTTTCACCAAACATCTCACACTTTCAAACTCATTCGTTCCGTAATGCTTTCACCGGATTTGCTACAGCAGCTTTGATGGATTGATAACTAACCGTTATAAAAGCTATCAGCAGTAAGATTGTTCCGGAAATCAGGAACATCCACCATTCTATTTGTATCCTGAATGTAAAATCTTCCAACCATTTATTCATTACCCACCAGGCTAAAGGTGCGGCTAGTAGTATCGATACAAATATCAGCTTGATATACTCCTTTGAAAGTAACCCCACGACGCCAGATAATGATGCTCCCAATACTTTACGAATACCAATTTCTTTTGTACGTTGAAAAGCCGTCAGTGTTGCCAGCCCAAATAGTCCAAGACAACTAATGAAAATGGAAATATAGGTAGCCAGTTTCACGAGTGCTGCCGTCTGTTCTTCCTGCTTATAAAGTCCTTCTATTACGTCATCGTAAAACTTGTATTTGAATTCAATTCCGGGATAAAATTCTTTCCAGGTATTTTCTATTTTTTTAAGGGTTTGCGCCCATCCTGTACCTGCCGATAGTTTAATACTTATATTACTAACATAATCTTTTATGGGTCTAACAGCCAGCGGTTCAATTTTTGATCGCACCCCAAATTGATGAAAATCTCTTATAACACCAACGATTTGAAAATTTTGAGTGGCGTCGGGATCTGTAAGATACAGCCCCACCGCTTCGTCTGGATTTTTGAGTCCCAAACTCGACAAGGCTGTTTCATTCACTAGGTATCCACGACCCGAATCAGCAGTCCTGATATTCCTCCCAGCCAGCAAGTGTATATCGTATAAATGTACGTAATCCGAATCACCGCTTTTTATGTGCACCTGTACATTGGCAGCGTTGCTGGTATCGGTAGTCAGCTTCAACATATGCGACATCATCGAATTATTCATTGGCAGGTCACCAACCGAAACACCCGAAATTCCAGCAGTTGTAAGGAGCACATTCTTTAGTGGAATATATTTTTCTTTGTACTCATCTTTTACTTTTACCTTGTAAGGAATCTCTATAGTAACTACAGCTTCCTTATCAAAGCCAAAATCCTTGTGCATTGCATAATGTAATTGCTGTCCGATAACAACCGCACAGATAATAAAAAACTGTGCTATAGCAAATTGAAAAACAATGAGGCTTTTTCGAATTGTCTTCTTACCACCAGACGCACTGTTGATCTGACCTTTTAAAACATTTACAGTGTCGATTTTTGTTATAGCCCATGCAGGGTAATAACCTGCTATCAGTGTGATGATCACTAACAGAGCAGCAAGAAATGTAACAAACAGTGGAATATTGATATAGGCAGCATATGATTCCGGAAGAAAATCCTTAATTATTCCCCGGACAAGATAAGACAATACAAACGATAGCAAAATAGCTATTGATACAATCATCGCCGTTTCACACACGAATCCTGCTATCAGTTGCCTGGATGACCCGCCCAGTGTTTTGCGTATACCCAGTTCTTTGGACCGCTGAGGCAATAATGCAGTGCTTAAATTGATATAATTGATACAACCCAACAGCAAAATAAATCCTGCTATTAAGATCAAACCATTTAATACATTTTTATTAGCCACCCTAGTGTTGGCTCCGTAGTCTGTCGCAAAATGTTTTTCCGACAGTGGTAGCAAATGGTACCAATTTTTGAAATTGTATTTGACAAAGTCTTCTTTGTTTCTGCTGGCATTTATGGCATTGATCTGCGACAGTACCTCCCCGGGCTGAACTCCTTTATTGAGCTTTACATATAACTGATCACTGGAAGAATAACCACTCCATACATTACTACTGATATCTTGCTGACTTATTGCAATAAATTCGTCTGCATCGAAACTATTGAGATATGGCAATTCAGCGATGACGCCCGTTACCCTCCTTAACGTAGTATCATTGAACGTGATTGTTTTCCCTACAACTTCATCAGGACTATTTCCCGGAAAATATAGCGCTGCTCTCTTTTGCGTTAAAACGATTGAATTGATATCCGCCAGAGCGTTTTGTCTATCGCCGGCAAGCCAGTGATAGTTCAACAGATCGAAGTAATCTTGAAATGTCGATATTTGTTTATTGGATGGCTCTATATCTTTTTTTAAACCCTGTTTGTCTACTACAGTTGCACTTTGATTGTATTGAAAATACATGGGTGCAACTATATCCAAACCAGTAATTGTATTCTTCAACTCAGATAACAATCCCCTGGCAACCCCTGCAAATCCTCTTGCAGCTCCACCTGCTTCCGTTTGAATCACCAGCTGATAAGTTCGGTCGCTATCGGGGACACCTTTATCATAACTGTGCTCCATAGCCACCAATCGGAATATTATCCAGGAGGCACAAATAGCCACAGCCAAACCAAATACATTCAATACAGTAAACAACCTGTTGCGCCAGAGGCTTCTGATTAGCGTTGAAAAATAAAACTTTATCATAGTGGCTATTTTATTAGGATCAACAGAACAAAGTCGGAACAGCATTTTACTGAATCAACCCACATGCCAGAGTCTAATATATTGACTTTCAATAGCACAGTAACACTTCCAGGCGTAAGTGTACGATTGCGAACGCCTGGCTGTACGATATCGGACAGTATTGCAGCCGGAAGATATCCTCGTTTTACTTTGCAGTACCAACAGACAGGCTATTTAATTACTTTTGATAAAAGATTTCTATGCATCGGTATTTACTAATGGGCTTATTATTGCTTTGCCAGGTATTCGTTTTTGGCCAACTTTCTCCTAAAGCCATAGATGAGCTGGTAGAACGAACGATGAAGGCTTTTGACGTTCCGGGTATAGCCGTGGGAATTGTAAAAGACGGAAAAGTATTACATGCTAAAGGGTATGGTGTTCGTTCTCTGAGCAGCAATCTTAAAACAGATGCGAATACTTTATTCGGCATTGCATCTAACAGTAAAGCTTTTACAGCCACGGCATTGGGGCTTTTGGTAGACCAGGGTAAGATAAACTGGGACGACAAAGTGCGTGACTATATTCCGGAGTTCAAACTCTATGATGCCTATGTTACCGAAGAATTTACCATCAGAGATTTATTGACCCATAGAAGCGGACTGGGATTAGGTGCGGGTGATCTGATGATTTTTCCTGATTCCTCTAACTTCGAATTGAAAGACATCATCCATAATATCCGTTACCTGAAACCCGTTTCCAGCTTCCGCTCCAAATACGACTACGACAACCTTCTTTATATTGTAGCCGGCGAAGTAACGGCAAGAGTGACCGGAAAAAGCTGGGATGATTTTGTACAGGACAACATCATTACCCCCCTGGGCATGACTAAAACGGCTACTTCTTTCGACCGTTTGACTGATAGAACAAATATCATCGATGGCCATGCACCGGTGAATGGCAAAGTGCAGGTAATTGGGAGAAATACATTGCGGATTGGACAAGCAGCCGGTGGACTCAATTCAAATATTACAGACTTGTGCAAGTGGGTGCAACTCTGGCTCAATAAAGGAAAATATGGCGATGGTTTGTCCAAACAACTGTTCTCTGAAAATGTGTACCGGGAAATCACCAACCCGCAAACCATCTTACCTCTAAACGGTCCTGGTCCATACAATACTCATTTTTCCGCTTACGGACTTGGCTTTGGCATGAGCGACGAAAAAGGCTACAAAAGAATTGCACATACTGGTGGGCTGGAAGGCATGGTAACACAGATAACGATGATTCCTGAACTGAACCTGGGCATAATTGTATTGACCAATCAACAGGAAGGTGGCGCGTTTACCGCTATCACCAACCAGGTGAAAGACAGCTACTATAATATGAAAGGCACAGACAGGGTTGCAGAATATACTGCCCGGCGTAAAGCCCAGTTATCCGAAGCAGGTCAATTGGTAGATTCCATATGGACGGTTATTGAAGCAACGGGCAAATCAACTGAAAGTCCGGATGTCAAAAACTACCTTGGCACTTATAAAGATCCATGGTTTGGCGAAATTATCATTTCCTCCAAAAACGGAAAAATGTGGTTTACGTCACAACGATCATTCAAACTAACCGGTGAAATGTTTTTTTATAAGGGCAATACATTTGTAGTAAAATGGGAAGACAGAAGTATGGATGCAGATGCATTTGTTAGTTTCCAACTCAACGAAAACGGATCAGCGGAGCACATAAGAATGAAAGCCATCTCACCGTTAACAGACTTTAGTTATGACTTTCATGATCTATATTTTACAAGGGTGCCATAAATTATCAAGGCTTCTTTAAAACCTGTATACAATTGTTCAGGGATCGGAAAGTATGATAGGTAGCTTTCCATATATGTCCCTTGAGTGCCGTTTTTAGCTCCGGTTGTTTATCTAGTCCCCCGGCATACCAATCGCCATGTTCATGATCTATCAGCCAGGTATTGGTATAATTCCATAATTGCCGAAACTTTTCGTAATAATGCATCGGGTCATCCGGAAACTGCTCAGCCATTAACAGTAAAGTGTTGAAACCCTCTGCCTGCGCCCACCAGTTCTTGGTGTCTTTTATGATGGTAATATTTTTCTCGCCATTGAAATAATAGCCCTCGTCATAAAAGCCACCTTTTTCGGCATCCCATCCATTCTTCAAAGCATGATCCACCATTCGCTTTCCAACTGTTACCGTTTGTATATCGTTCCTGTTTCCTAAAACATGAGAAGCTTCCAGCATCAGATAAGCAGTTTCCACATCGTGTCCGAACGAAATATGGTCAAGCTTTTTATGCGTCAGTATGGTTGCTCTGTCCTTTTTCAGAAAAGATACGGGCGTCCAGTCCGGCTGAAAATACAATACCAGATTTCCATTTGGCGATGTAATTTTATCCCGTACCAGTAATAACATTTCGTTTAATCGCTTCCGTACTATAGGATCCTTCCATACTTCATACAATTCGGTAAAAGCCTCCAGCAAGTGTATGGAGCTGTTTTGATCCTTATATCCAAGATCGGAAGCAGATGGCGTTTCAGCGGTTCTTTTAACAGGTGTCCCATCTCTTAACATGTGTTGGAAATAACCTTTGTGTTTCGGATCATGGCTATGTTTCTCCAACCACATAAAAGCTTTTTTTACAAACTCCAGCGCTTCCGGATCTTTTGTAGCCTTGTAATAGGCTGCCACTGCATAGATACCAAAAGCATTGCCGTAGGCTTCTTTTTGCACCGGCCCATTAGTTTTTACGTTACCTTTTTGATCTACCAGTGTATGAAATCCACCATATATAGAATCCCACATCACATTTTTTAGAAACAGAAAACCATGACGAGCGCCCTGCCTGTAATACGCTGTTTCCGGATACAACTCCATCGCCTTCGCATTCACCCAGACATGCCTGGCTTGTGACACGATCATTTTATCCTGGTTATCTGCCGGCTTAAAATCGTAGGTCCAACTGGTAATAAAACCGCCGTACACAGTATCAATACTTTGCGGATACCACTTATCCAGTTGCAGTTCTTTCATTGCATATGTCATTTCTGTAGCTATCTTTTCTCTGTCGGTGAAATCACCCGATTGTGCCGAAGACAGGAAAGGAAAGAAGAAACAAAAGAAACAGCATAACAATCTCATAGTACAAACATTTACAGGAAGTGAACAAGTTAAAAAGGAATCGGCAATCAGCAAAATAGCAGTTGACAATGATTGCCGAAAAACGGGAGCGAGCCAAGTCTTCCGAATGCAGCAATAGGATATTCCAGTCCAACAAACACTACCAGCTTTTGAAAAATCTACCACCCTGTTTTAAATATCTGGAACGCAGATCAAAAATTTGACAATCGCAAAATATCAACTATCTTGAAGTAACTTATTATTCATTTTGTATCCTTTACTAAAATCCCTCATTGTATTTTAGTAGCATATTTCATAGATCAGAATCGGAACCTGGATGTCGTTGTGTGTATAACAAAATGCATATGGGACTGAGAGGGCGAAGCTCTGTCAAATATCCGTATGGAAACGTTTATACACGGCGACTGGGTTGTATTGGCGCTACTCTATATTGAGGTGCGCATTTTTTAAAAATAATTGTTTTTTCATGATTTATAAAAATTGATGCGGATCATTTAATAGCGTATTTTAGTGTAAATACAATCTTTGGTGGCTATTATGGACTCAGCCTCTACTAAACTCCGTGAAAATTTATTAATAATCATAAAGCACTATGAACAAGAGTTAGTAGAAACAGAAACTCTAATAACTGTTTTGTCTGACGAGACATTTTTAAAAAAATTCTAATCAAGTTCTCAAACAGTTGAAAGCACATTGTCTCTTGCCAGATATTTGGCATTCGTTACAATATCGTTTCTGGATATCGCGTCCGCATTAAATGCACTGATTGATCCTAAGACAAATTGGAAAGGAAATTTCATTTAAAAAATGCTTATGTTTCGATTTACGAATCAATAAAAATATTTCATGTAAATCATAAGCTAATTACAAAACTTTTATTTTCGGAGAACCGTGGTTTCCATAATCGGTATAGCGACCTATCCATAAAGCTACGAGCTTTTAAAAAAGAAATAGAGTATGATACTAAGTTGGTAGCGTTAAGAAACAAAGCCGGAGCACATTACGATCAGGGCGTCTTAATTTATCTTGAGAGCCTGAGTTTAGTTAATCAACTCGGCACGATTAAGACGGTAAAATATTTCGGTGATATTCTAGATGAACTAATTTCAATTTTAGCAGACTTAGTTGATAAAATTCATTCAAAATTAACATAAACTGCAGGTATCATGTGTTTTCTGCTATACTGGCAGAGATTAACAGAAAATCGCCAATCAGCTTTAGTTCCTGCTTTAATGCCGTTTTGTTCAGCACAAATAGCTTTGTGCTGAGCAATTATCCAAAAATAAGTGGGGAAATATCAGTCTTATGAAGTTTTGCAAATCTTTTTTATTCAGAGGTTTTTAGTTGAGGCTACAGTAGTGCAAAAGCCTAATCAGGGCGTTCCGGGGAATTGGGTGTAATAATTCCCCGGCGGCTTTTGGATACTTTTTCCGCAAAAAGTATCGAAGAAAAATTACTGAACGTTTTGAAATAAATCTCATCCCCTTTAAATAAAAACCTTAACTAAACGGTATTGGTTCCAGCTTCAGCATCACTGATGAAAAAAAGTGCATATCTTCAACATTAGAAACACTATTGGGCTCCTGCATAGGCGGAATGGTTCACTGAATACCAGCACAGCAGAAAGCCCCTGCCCGTTAGCGGAAATTAAAAAAACACAGATAAACAATTTAAAAAATAGAACAATGAGAAAATCAATATTTATTTTAATTAGCGTTTTTGCATTGAGTGCTTGTAACAATGCAAACAACGACACTTCCAAAGGCGACAACGAGCAAACTAAAACAGGAGAAACGGTTACCGTTGGCGGTGAAAAGGACGAACATGGCTGTCTTACCGCTGCGGGAGAAACCTGGAGTCAAATTAAGCAAAGCTGTATTCGCATTTTCGATGTGGGACAGCGTTTAAACCCAATCCAAATCATGGAAGGAGAAGCGGTAATTAGCGCTTTTGTTTTGTTTAACGATGACAAATCGGAAGTAGAATTGTTTTTACCAAGCAACAAAAACAATGCCCTTTTAAAAACTTCTAATAAAGAAATCTATGAGAATGGAATGTACAAATTTGATACAAAAGATTCTTCACTGTATATAAACGGGACTAAAACCTATAGTGTTCAGGATGTACAATAATCCTAAAAACAAACGCAATAGAGAAAGCAAAATTAGTTTTGTTTCTCCTGGACGAAGATTCTCCTTCTTTTAAATGACGGAATGGATAATGGAGAACCAATACTAACAGCCGCTAACATAGCGGCCCTAGAAGCGGACTGAACGGATTTTATTGAACATTTACAAGATTCAATTTTTTGTTCTTCGATTGAATTATTTTTTCAAAAATCCCCACCTTCGTCAATATCCGGATCGTTGGTAACGCCTGCCTACAAATATTTCATTACCCTCGAATTATGAATATTGTGGAAGGTCTGTAAATTCAAACTATTTATTAAAATATAGTGATGTTAATGACGAAGGAACGTGAAAATCAGGTTCGGCAACATTCGGATCAATCCAGGTAAGCCAGTTCTCAACCAATACACCGTTTTGTATTGAAAAAGCGGCCCGATAGGCTCCAAAATAAATCATGCCATTTGCAGATAATGGTTTCAAAAAGGAAAGCGGGATTGCCCCTTCCACAGTATATCCGTTTGGAGTAATTCTAGCGGCGACGCTATACCGCCCAGGAACTTCCCAATCAAAATCAAACTGACGATAATGACTGGCCTTATAAGATAGTGTTCGTCCTTTAGGATCAATTTCAAAACAGTAGTATTCTTTCATCTGATCGTCCTTAGAAAAAAACAACTCTACCCGATCTTCCTTTTCAATATCCCGTTCATTTGTCAATTGGTCCAATACTACAAGATCGGTATCATTGGCAATAAATTGGAAATAGAGATACTCTTCGTCCTGTAGCATCTGCAAAGATGTATAAGGGGAAACAGCATTGTTCCAGGGATTGATAAATCCTGTTATCGTATCAGCGCGTTGCCAGGCATCTTCAGAATTTGCATCTATAGCAATAGCTCCCGTAGCAGTACTGACGCAGTAATTTTGTTTACCAGCGCAAGCCGATAAACAAAACAGCATAAAAATTATATGACACTTCATTTTTTTATGATAGGTTTCTTCAGTTTTACCAGTGAGGCTTCTTTGCCCAGCTCAAGCCGTACAGCACCAATTCTTTCTGCACCACCACGCCAACCCTCACGGGCATTGAAATACATCAGCAAGTCGTTTTTCCACGGCACTACATCCAACTGATAGATAATCGCAGAACGCCAGGCAAATGCTGAATCCGGTTGTACAATGGGGTTAGAAGGCGCTTCTTTCCAGTCTAGCCCATCTTCACTATACAACATCCGAATCTCGGAACGGGATTTTTTTTCTTCATCGATGTATATAGGATTGTAGAAAGCCAGGTATCCGTTTTTATAGCCAAATACTTTAAATCCACCACAACCATAATTTCTAAACGGCAAATTTGCATCCGGTGCTAGTACTGGCTGTTCGCGTTTTACAAATGGTCCCAAAGGGTTGTCTGCTTCGGCGCAAAAAATATATTTAGGTTCTCCATAACCGGCATCGTCCAGGTACACCATACCAGCACTGTAATACATGCGATAACGTCCATCTGGCAATTGTATTACGCATGGGTTTCGGGCTTCTATGCTGGAACCTTCTCTTTCTTTAGGAAGCTCAGGCATCAGCAGGTTAACAGGTTCTGTCCAGTTTACAAAATCGGTGGTTGTTCTGGCACGAATGATGGTGCCATATTTCTTTTTCAACGCTTTGTCGCCCATAGCGTGTGTGGTGGCGGTATAGTATTGTATCCATTTTTCACCATCAGAAAACAGATATTGTATACCGATCTCACCTTCTTCGCGGGAAACTTCCTTCCACTTTAGTCCATCCGGAGACACAGAATGAAAAAACCAGGTATGCCAGCCCTTTTCGTCGTGTGAAAAACCGTGAAAAAAAGCATGCCACTGCTCATCAAATTCTCCCGGCGTTAGTATCTGCGGATCACCAATTACCAATTCGGGTAAATTATATATTTCAGGATCTATCAAAGGGTTTTCTGGCAAATCCTTCCATTTGTCCATACCCCAATCCGGCGGGGCAAAAATTGCACTTTCTTTACTTTCTTCTTTGTTGCCGCCCTGGCATGCTGCACAAAAAGCTATCGCAATAACACCTACTGTTGCAAGCAAAAACTGTCTCCTCATTGAAATACTTGTTTTAAATTATTTTATTAAAACACTGTTGATAACACCTGAGAGAAGTCGGGAAATAATATACTCAAAAAGAAATTAACAACTAGTTTCTTAAAAAAGTTACACTTTTTAGTTTCATATTTGTTTTTCCTTCGCCTTTCTTAAACAAAATATAAAGGTCTTGTATTCTATTTACCACATCAATGTCTATGTTTTGATTTTCGGAACTTACTATTTTCTGTTTACCAATTAGCTTACCGGTTGTAGAATCAAGTCGAATTTCAATGTCCACGTTTACGAATTGAGCATTTTTGTCAACGGGATATATTTCTAGATTTATCGTTTGAATAGAAGTAAGATCAATTGAATTTAGTTTAATGTATCCTCTCTCTTTAGATGGAGAGATATCGGACATATTGTAAAAAACATGTTTGTTGATTTCTACTCCATAGAACTCATCAAATTGTATAACTGGTACAACATTACTTCGCAATATTATTAATTCTGTAGTTGTATGAGGAGGAGCTTGCGAAGTACCCTTATCAGTGTAGCTCGCTCTAAAAGCAAAACTACCTCCGTCCATTTCTCCTTCGGGAACCTCTAGCAAGTATCTCCCATTGGATGACAGGGAGGATGACGACTTTTCAGCACCCAGTCCTAGAATGTATTTTACAATTGCCTTGGCCTCTACGTGCGGTATAGATGGGTGAGCAGGCATCATGACTTCTCCCCAAATACCACTTCCTCCCTCCAATATTTTTCTTATTAGCCGATCTACCGCAAATTCGTCATTTTGGTATCTTTCGGAAATATTCTTAAACGACGGTCCCAAAGAAGCTGTACTTAAACTATGACAGGATTTGCAGTTACTTTTGTCAATCAATTGAGTGCCATATTCTACAATAGGATCAATTGGTCCACCTATTTTACTCAATTTTTTTTGATCATATCCTGGTGGCAAATAGCTTATACTTATATCAGGCTTAGAAGCATCTTTGTCGTTCAAGCTTTCAATACCATCTTCTTTATCTTTCACATCTACATTGTAAAACATTTCATCTCCCTTGAAAAAAAAACTACGATTGGCTCCTGCTAAATCGAAGGTGACTTGTGGAGGCTCGTTGCCAGCAAATAAGGTCAGGTTTTTCACATCTTTCGCTCCTTTACTATCTGTTACTGTGAGAGTAACTATATATTCGCCTGGATGATCCAAAATCAACGTGGGATCTGGATCATACAATATTTTTTCAATGTTATCATTTCGCACAATAGACCATTGGTAAGTTAATTTGTCCCCATCATAGTCTTGTGTGCCAGAAGAAGATAATTTAACCTCAAAAGGCACTGAGCCGGCTAGATTATCTGCTTTGGCTACAGCTACAGGGTTTCTATTTCCACCATTATATTCTATCCGAACAAGCTGGGACGTAATATCTCCCTTAAATACACCGTTACCATACTCCAATACATAAAGATCTCCGTTAGGCCCAAAGTCCATATCTATAGGACCTTTCAGATTTAAATCCGGCAAAAAACGTTCCATAGACAAATAGTCTCCCTGACCATCCATACTCACTGCCATTATCCAACCTCGGACCCAATCTGTAATAAACCACTTTCCTTCATAATAGTCAGGAAATGAACGTAAGGCATTTTTGAAGTTACGTCGTCTGAAAATTGGACCACCGACTGCACTGGCGCCCCCACTGCCTAAAAGTGGAAAAGAATCTGAACTGGCATATGGATAGTAGATTAGTGCAGCTTGTGCCGGAGGTAGTTGTGTAAGTCCTGTATTATTTCGTGAATGATTTTCGGGCCGTTCTGGATTATACTTATCTCCAGAACGACCGGTTGTGAAATCATATTTTCGATACGGATAGTTGTTCCCTAAGAAGTATGGGTATCCAAAGTTCCCCGGTTTTCTGGCCTGATTAAATTCATCATAGTTCCTAGGCCCCCGTTCATCACTATCTACGCTGGCATTGGGGCCTACCTCTCCCCAATACAGCCACCCAGTTTTTGAATCAATGCTTAGCCGCCATGGGTTTCTATTACCCATGGTATAAATCTCCGGACGGGTATTGGCTATTCCAATCGGAAATAGATTTCCATCAGGAATGGTGTAAGTCCCGTCATGTTCTGGTCGAATCCGAAGAATCTTGCCTCTTAAGTCATTGGTATTAGCAGAAGACTTCTGGGAATCTTGGGTTTCGTGTCCGGGTCGATCATCAATTGTGGAATAGCCATCTTTTGCCTGAGAGTTTTCACCGGTGGATAAGAGTAAGTTTCCATCTTCATCAAATACCATTCCACCACCAATATGACAACAAACACCTGTATCCATAGCTATTTCAAGCATAACCTTTTCACTGGACAAATTCAGGTCTCCTCCATCCCAAAAAAATCGTGACAAGTTATATCTAGGCTGCCCTTCTAAAGGGGAATAGTAAACGTAAATAAAGCTATTCCTTTCAAAATCCGGATCCAGTAAGACGCCTTGTATTCCATCTTCAGATTCATTTGTACCACCAGCACTGACACCATCAAAAGTATGACGAACGGGGATATCCGCAATTGTTACGACTTCTTCTTTTTTAGGGTCAAATAGTTTTATCTTTCCTTTCCTCTCTACAAACAACACACGCTCATCTCCTAGAATCTCAAATTGCATGGGTTCATCAAGGTCTGTAGCCAGAACAACTTTTGAAAACCTATTATCGTCAGGCTTTTCACCATTTTTTTGAGTACAAGAACTTAATACTGCGGCCAGACAAATTGACCGTAGAAAATTGTTTCGCATACACCTCGAATTGTAAGAATGTTAGGCAATAGAATTTTAGAAACAACCTAAGGTTATAGGTGCTTTATTTTGAAATCCTTGTATTCAATTTTCATCGGCGGTCCGATATGCACCTGAACTCCAAGCAAGCCTGAAAACCTCCTATTAACTGTGTCATTATCCACAACGTCACTCATCAAAACACCGTTGATGAAGTGCCTTAAGCGATTTCCTCTTACAATTAAATGATATTCATTCCAATCTTCTTTTTTAATTTTTGCTTGCAGTGCCTCAAGGCTCCCTATTTCTTTTTTCAATTTTGCCGCAATCCAAAAATTATTTTTTGAATACTTCTTCAGAGAATCAGAATTTTCTTTTGAGTACACAGTATTTAATACAACTTTTTGTCCCCTTGAGGCCAATGTTGTTCGGCGCCTTTCCTCGTAATTACTACCACTGTACCTGTCTGCCCCCTCTAAGTCTGCTTGGTATCCTCTCAATGCATGTGATAATCCTTCAACCTCTTCACTTCTGTAATTTATTCCACTATTTCCCTCTGCTGAAACTTTGTACAATACTTTTAATTCAAAATCTTTTACAATTCCACCTCTCCAAATCAAGAAGGAGTTCCGGCTTAGAAGCGTAGACGGCGTTACTTCTCCGATAATTTTTCCGTCCTCTGCACGCCAATATACAGGATCACCTTCCCAGCCAGTAAGTGTTTTGCCGTCAAAAATATTCACAAATCCTTTTTCCTTTTTTTGTGCAATCGACTGCCCGTAAGTTGCTAGCAAGAGACTTACGAGGCAAATAATTTTGCTACTTGAAAGTAATTTTCTAACTATCATTATTTGTTGATTTACTACACGGTTATTATCTAATATCCTCTGTTCTGTTGTAACTCCGGATTTATCACGATTTCAGTTATAGGTATAGGATAGACAAGATAATCTTCCTTCACATCAAATGCGTTTGGAGGGGGTGCATTTCCTGTTGCGTAGTAGTATACCTCAGGTGCAGCTTTTACTCTTTCACCAAATGCTCTCATTTCTTGCACAGCTTTGCCCGTTCTTACCAAATCATGCCATCTTTTATTTTCGAAGGCAAGTTCTACTCTTCGCTCATCCATAATCTTTGTCCTAAGTTCGTCCTTATCGATTGTAACTATTGAAGGTAGCCCCGCTCTCGCTCTAACCTGATTAATGAATGGCAATGCATCTGAAGATTGGTTTTGCTCGTTGAGTACTTCAGCCATCATTAACAAAATTTCTGCATAACGATAGACAATCCAATTTTGGCTGGTCTGCCCGGAAATAGCCCGAGGGTGTTGAAACTTTTTGATGTATGGCGTGTTGTTATATTCTACTCCTACCAAGGGGGATGATCCTGTGTAAAAACTTAAGGACGCTTCATATCGTTTATCTGACACCGGATCCTCGTATGCAGCTAATATCTCAGGCGTTGGTGTATTAAATGACCCATCTCCGTTTCTTGCTTCTGGGCTAATGCCCGTTATTACAGAAGGGTTTTCCAGATCTGGTAGAAAAGCATAAGGAAAAGTACTAAACATGGGTTGTGAAGTTGCTTCTAAAAAATTCACCTCAAATAGTATCTCTGCATTTCCTTTATTAGATGGGCGAAACACGTCAAGATACTCCGGAAGAACTGAATACCCCATATTTAGAATTGGTCTTAAAACATTTTCCGCTTCCGGCCAGCGGCCTAACGTTATGTATACATCGGCTAATAAAGCACTTGCAGAAGCTGCCGTTGCCCTCCCAACCTCAGCATTGCCAGGACCGGTGGGTAATAATGGTATTGCTTCAGAAGCATCATTAATAACCTGACTATAAATATCCAGCTTAGAGGTTCTTGGCTTAAATGTTTCTGCATAAGATTCCGGTGCAGCCAAAAACAATGGAACATCACCAAAGTTCTTTACAAGATCAAAGTATGACAAAGCTCGTAAGAACAAAGCTTGTCCTTTTATATTATTCTTAGCAGATTGATCGAATTCCATATCATCAATCCTTGTTAGTACTTGATTAGCCCTTGAGATGATCAGGTAGTTGTTTCTCCAATTTCTTAACACGCTCGGGTTATTGGTTTCAACTGTGAAGGTAGCAAGGTCTTCTACTGGTTTGGGACCTCGTTGAGCAACATCATATATAAAATAGGTGTTGCCAGATCGCATTTCACTCATCTGCCACGCGAAATTGTAAATTTCCCTAAGGGGACTATAAATACCAGTTACAGCTTGTTCAAAATCGCGTTGAGTATTATAAAAATTCTGCTGAGCCACCGTGGTTTCTGGTGTTTCCGACAAAAATTTCTCGCAGGAACAAAAACTGAACATAGTCAGTCCGACTAATATTGTAGTTATATTTTTCATAATCTTTTTCAGTTTACCGAAGATTGAAATTGACGCCAAAAGATATGGTACGAGGTAATGGGTAAGAGTTATCATCAAAACCAGGAGTAGCACCACTTGCACTATTTCTGGTATTTACTTCTGGATTTCCACCTTTATACTTAGTCAGTATTAAAGCATTCTGCAAGCTAACATATACCCTTGTAGACATTTTATTGCTTCGTGATGTTAAATCATAACCGAGCTGAAAATTCTTCAGCGATATAAAACTTCCGTCTTGCAGGTATCTCGAACTCCACCTGTCACGTTCAAGAAAAGTGGTTCCTTGTTCTACACTTCCATATCTTCCATGACCAGGGTCCGATTCTGATTTCCACCTGTGCTGAACTTCCTCCAAGACGTTGAAAACACCGTCTAAATTAGTAGCCCAATTCTCATAGAAAGCTACAATCTGATTTCCATAAGATCCAGCTAGCACAAAGGAGAGATCGAAATTTTTGTACCGGAAACTATTCGTCAATCCAAAAGTAAACTTGGGCCATGGGTTACCTATAAGTTCCATATCCTCCGGGAAAGTAATAACTCCATCCCCATTAAGATCTCTATATTTTATGGTACCTACCTGAGAAGCCTCATTTTTAGGCGACTTATCAAAATCATCTTGGTTCACATAAACACCATCCCATACAGCGCCATAAAATTGTAAAATTGGACGTCCTACAATAGTTCTGTGACTCAAAAAGCCGTATAGATCTACGCCACTTGGGAGAACACCTGAACTTGTGGCTAGACTCACAGCCCGATTTCTATCAAATGATATATTTAAGTTGGCATCCCAGTTAAACTGGTTATTTTTAAGAATAACTGCATTTGCAGAAATCTCATGTCCCCAAAATTTCAATTCTCCAATATTTGATTGCAGGTTACTATATCCTGAAGACAAAGGAACGCTGACATTGAATAACAAATCTGTTGTTCTTCGGGTGTAAAAATTATAGCTAAGTTGTAATTTGTTGTTGAAAAAATTAACGTCTACACCGACGTTTGATTGTTTGTTGTTTTCCCATCCCAAACTTTTATCGCCAAGATTGCTTGGCACAGCACCTGAATTGACCGTATTGTTAAATGCATAAAAAGTATTGGATAATGTTGTTATGTGTGTAAAATTACCTATCTCGAAATTTCCGGTCACTCCATAGCTACCCCTAAGCTTTAAATAGCTTATAGGATTGTCCACATTCCAGAAATCTTCATGCGAAATCACCCAGCCGGCAGAAACAGCTGGAAAATTGCCCCAGCGATTGTTTTCTCCAAATCGGGAAGATCCATCTCTACGAAATGAAGCTTGCAACAAATATTTGTTCTTATAACTATAATTAACTCTGGATATAAGCGATAGCAAAGCCCATTTTTGTACATCGCTAGCAACTAATGTTTGACTGGCTGCATTGATAGTTTGAACTCTGTCATCCGGATAATTAGTTCCTGTCACAAAAGTCCCGTCGTATCTGTACTTCTGTGCTGTAAAACCCACAAGAGCTTCAATTTGGTGGTCTCCCAATGCTTTATTATAGTTTATTGTATTCTCATTCATCCAATTGTAAAACAGCCTTGTGTCATTCCTACCGGAGGGGATACGTGGCGGTGGCGAAAAGAGTGCTCCGATGGTGGAGGGATTGAATTGAAAAATGTTTTGGTTGCCTGTTTGCAAATTCATCGTAGTTTTTGCTGTTAGTCCACTAAGTATTTTATACTCCACATAAGCGTTGGACAGAAGTTTCAAATCTTTATTTCTGTAAACTTTGTCATGGGCTACCCTTAACCAGTTTGGGTTCCCGAATGTAGCCGGATCTGATGCTGTCAAAG
The DNA here is from genome assembly GCA_964604365.1 of uncultured Terrimonas sp. Lineage (GTDB taxonomy): Bacteria > Bacteroidota > Bacteroidia > Chitinophagales > Chitinophagaceae > Agriterribacter. Next base: position 88,708 of record CAZRYS010000018.1, on the reverse strand, counting down.
CCAATGTACCATCTGCATTGTACGGGCTAGCCAGAGGAGTCGTAATTATACCACTTGAGACGATGTTTTCAGTCCCGTAAGGTCCTCCATCTGTATTAAAATTATGACTGATGGTTTGAGTTGGAGCAACATTTAATCCAATGGTGATACGTTCCGTTGGTTTATAAAGATTATTAATTCGCAGTGAAATTCTTTTGAACCCTGTGTTTACAACTACTCCTTCCTGATCGTAATAACCTATTGTTGCGGAAGTTTTGAATTTTTGAGTACCTGCATTCAAAGAGAGGTTGTAGCTCTGTATAGCTCCGGTTCTGGTCAACATATTAAACCAATTCGTACCGTCTCCATATTGTTCAGGATTTTCGAAAAAAGGATCTACCGGACGACCATTGGTTTCAGCAATCTCTTTCTGAAATTGAGCATACTGCCTTCCATCCATCATTTTCAGTGTTCTGCTTTGTGGTACTTTTTCAATTCCGTAATAACTGTTGAAATTCAGGTTGACCCTGTCAGACTTTCCCGATTTGGTAGTAATAAGTATCACGCCATTTGCAGAACGGGATCCGTACATGGATGCCGAAGCAGGGTCTTTTAATACACTAATATTTTCGATTTCATCAGGATTGAGAAAATTGATATCTCCACTTATGGGCATGCCATCTATTACATAAAGAGGATCTGCACCTGCAGTTAAGGAAACCGCTCCCCTTACCTGAAACTTCATTCCCTCCCCCGGCCTACCGGAAGTTTGCATAACTCTTACACCCGAGAGTTTGCCCTGCAACTTTTGCCCAATAGTTGCCACGGGCATATCTTCCAATTCCTTGGATGATACAGCTGAAACTGCTCCTGTAATATTTCCTCTTTTTTGGGTTCCATAACCAACGACAACAATATCCTGCATTTCTTGCTCCAACAGTTGCAGACTAATACTTATATTGGTCTGCTGACCAACTTTTATCTCTTGCGGTAAATATCCCGTGAAACTTACAACAAGTGAAACATTTCTATCGGAGATCTGCAGAGAAAATCGACCATTGTCGTCCGAAGTTGTTCCTTGCGAAGTACCTTTAACTAATATACTTACTCCGCCTAGTGGGTTTCCTTCATTATCAGTAACTCTACCAGTAATATCTACAGCGCTAACTTCTAATGGACTCAACTGCGATACTACCTCCTGACGCTCCTTAACAATCACCATCCTATTTAAAATAGAATATGTAAATGGCTGGTTGGCAAAACAGGCATCCAACACCTCCGTCAATGACGCATCGTATACAGATACTGTCACTACTTTTGCCTCTTTGAGAAGCTTTTCGGAGTAAATAAAAGTGTACCCTGTCTGCTTTTTTATTTTATCAAAGATTTTTGATAAATGAACATTCTTTTCAGACAACGAAACTCGTTGTGAAAAGACATTTCCACTAGCCGACATACAGAGCATTAATAAAGCTGCGGTAAAAACATTCATAAACAGAAGGTTTTTGAATAAAACCTTACGCTCCAACTTAGCCAGTTGGAAACAAGCAATTAAATCCATAGATTTGTACAGTTTGGTTAAACAATTTAGAGCTACATCGGGTTTTAATTGTATTAGCTAAATGTTGCCGGTAGTGTTAGCGCACTTCCGGTTTTTATTTAATACAATATTTTAGATCAGACTTTTTTATCTCATATATAATGGGGTTTAGTAAACAATCACTTTTTTATTTTCTATCTTGAATTTTACGAGATCGGTCAATTCCAATGCTTTCAAGGCATCTGATAACATGGTGTGCATGGGTATCTCCGCATAAAACTTGTCAGACACTTTTCTGTCGTACACAATATCTACATCATACCATCTTGCCAATTGCCGCAACATATCTTCAAGATTGCTGCCATAAAACTGAAAAGACCCATTTTTCCAGGCGATGACATCAGCGATACGTTGACTGGTTGCTATTCTGATGCCTTCATTTTTAGAAAAAACAGATTGTTGGCCGGGCATCAACCGGCGGCTATAGTTACTATTTTTGTATTCTACAGCTCCTTCAAATAATGTGGTTACTACCGATGATTCATCGGTATACGCATTGATGTTGAAATGGGTCCCCAGTACGTTCACCTCTCCTCCTTCTCCATTGGCACCAGTTATTTTAACAATGAAAGGAATATTTATTCCAGTTTCTTTCTTTGGCGCTACCTCAAAATAAACCTCTCCTGTAATTTCGACCACGCGTTCATTCTCTGGGAAAAGCGCCGGAAATCTGATCGAGGAGGCTGTATTCAACCATACTTTTGTACCATCCGAAAGATTTATATTATACACCCCCCCCCTGGGAGTAATAACTGTGTTGAACACCTGTTTTCTATTTCGTTCGTCCGTTGTTCTGTAGTTTACTCTGTCACCGTTTTTTTCTATTTGTACTCCGCCCTGTTGTGTAAGCATTCCATCTCCTGCTTCATCTAATACTATACTTGAACCATCATCAAGCATCAAAATAGCTTTGTTTCCACCAGGCAACACGTCTGTCACTATTTCTGTCAGCTTGCTATCTTCAGGTTCTGCAACTGATTTACCCCAAAAAAAATAAGCCGCTAAAGAAACAATAGCAACTGCTGAAGCCGCTACCAGAAACTTCTTAAGAGATAATATTACACCAGTTCTTTCAATTTCTTCAATACCAGCCTTCTGATGTATGGCTTGTAATATTCCAAGAGAATCTTCGGGTGAATGCTGATCAGATACACCCGATTCAAATTGCGTTCTCAAAATTTCCTGCAATTCAGCCTCACCATGCTCCTTCAGGTAATCAGCCATCCATCGCTTATCCTCGTCTGACCATTCATCCTTAGCCAATAATATTGTCAGCTTATTTTTTAAATCGTCCATTGATAGTATTACCCTTTGAAAAATGATTATTTCTGCCAGGCAAGAACACATGCCCTATTCTCAAAACGGAGTTATTTATAAAACGGGGGGGTGAAAGACCAAAAATAAAAATATTGAAATGGCCGACTTAGGTAATTGATGAATATATTCCTTGATTTGGAGAATGGCGGCAGAGAGATACTCCTTTACCGTATGCTTGGAAATATTAAGCTCCTTGGCGGTTTCTTCATAGGTTTTGCCCTTCAACTTACACAACTCAAATACTTTTCTTTTCTGGGGCGACAATTGACTAACAGCTAGTTGTATCGCTTCGTACCGACTTTCGTCTGTATGAGCTGCCTCGTCTTCCAACTCGTCTAAAAGGTCTTTCCCGAGTGGTTGCACCAAAGCGATCCTAAGATAATCTATACTTTTTCTATAACTGGTGGTAAACAACCATCCTGGAAGATTAACAGCAGCATCCAGCGATTCCCTCTTTATCCATAGTGCAACAAACACTTCCTGTAAAATATCTTTAGCCGCTTCCTGATCCTTTACCAATCTAAAAATATTTGCATAAACAGCCTTATGACATTCCCAATAGAGCATATCAAAAGCATCAATATCACCACTTTTGATCTCACTCAAAAGCTCTTTTTGGTTGTCAAGAGACCGTTTCATAACACCGCAATACTGTTAATAATCGTTTGTGCAATGCTAAAGATAATGAATAATCGATTGCTTCCTATAATAGGTCAAAGAATGGGTGCATTTCAGATTTACGCAGGAGACACCAGCCTATAGCCCCTACCGACGGACCCTCCAGCGATTGAAAAAGTGTGCACATCGAAGATTTGAAATACACACCAAAGACCAACCCGCCTACAACCAATTGTTACTCGCCGCTACTTTTACTGCGCTCATTTTATTATTCACCTGCAACTTACGATAGATATTCTCTATATGTTTTCTGACAGTACCTTCGCTGATAAAAAGTTGATGGGCGATCTGCTTATAACCCAAGCCATTTTTTAATTCCTGCAGGATTTCAGTCTCCCGTTGAGATAATATGGAGATATCCTGGGAAGATTTTTGGGGAGAGACTGCCGTTTGTTTTATGTAATGAATAGCTTTCAGCGCGATGCCGGGAGACATTACTGCCCCTCCATTATGTATGTCAACAATCGCTTTCACTAAAACTTCTATGGGCTCCTCTTTTAGTAAATAACCGGACGCTCCTGAAAGAATTGATTGAAAAACTTTTTCATCATCATCGAATACCGTTAGCATTAAAACCTTAGTAGTCGGATACCGTTCGTTTACAAGTTTAGTGGCAGCTATTCCATCCAATACAGGCATTTCTATATCCATCAATACCAGATCAACAGGCGTAACCATCAACTTTCCCAATAAATCGGAACCATCATGAGCTACAATCGCTACGCCAATCTCGTTGAACGCTGCAAGCTTTTTAGTGACAGACCCTAAAGCAGCGATATTATCCTCCGCTATCGCAATAGTTATTTTATCCATATATAAGGACTAAACTTAAGCAAGTATAATCAGTATTTTCTTTCGGTCAAAATTGTTACCAGGGAGTTTTCACTGAAATATCCGTACCCTCTCCCAAAGCGCTTTCTATTGTAAACGATGCATTCAACTCCGCTGCATGCTGCTGTATATTATCCAGTCCAAACCCCTTCGCTATATTGCGGATATCAAAGCCCCTACCATTGTCCGTAATGTTCATCGCAATGCCGAAATCATCAGCATGCAAAACTATCTTAATGTGATCTGCATTCGCATATTTCAAACTATTGTTAACTGCTTCCTGGGTAATCCTGAAAAGGATTGTCGCTTCTTCTGAGGTAAGCTGCTTGTCTCCGAATGCTTGATTGTACTGAATGATTACCCTGCTAACCTTTTTGTAGTACTCGCGAAGTTTTACCACCCATTCTTCAAAACTAACAGAAGGTTTATTGATTAGCCAAACCGTTCGCCGCAGTTCGCCGATCGTATTATGCAACATCTCCTGTACATCCTGCCATTGCGATTGCTGAAGATTGCTATCTGTATTAGCTTCAGCAACTGCAGAATGAATGAATGTAAGATTTGCGCCTATATTATCGTGTAAATCTTTTGATATCCGTAGCCGGTCATTTTGCAATGCATTTTGTGCCTCCAACTTTAGAAGTTCAGCTTGTAGCAAGGCTTCATTTTTCAACTTCTCCTCTTTCAGCTTTCTGGTACGGTATATCAGCCAGGTAGAGAAAGAAACGCCTACCAGTAGCAATACGGCTATAGCAAGATAGAGATTTTGTTGCCTGATATCCAGTTGTTGTATTGTGTTTTGTTGTGTAAGCAAGGCGATTTCCTGCTCCTTTTTTTGCGTTTCATACTGAATAGTCAGCTCGGCAATTGCCTCCGATTGTTCTACCAGGCGTATTGAATCCCTTAACTCATTGTGATTTCTTAAATAATAATAGGCTGAGTCATATTGGTTAAATCTACTGTTTAGCACTGCTAGTTCTTCCAACGCCTCATACTGCTGTTTATCGTTACCAATATCTCTCGCAATGGTCAGGGCCTTTTTTATCCAGTGTTCGGCTTCCCCCTTATTGCCTGTTTTTGCATATGCTTGCCCGAGATAATTATAGGTATAAGAAAGTTCGCTTTTTTCGCTTAACCTTTCCCGTATTGCAATAGATTGTAACAAGTAATTGATCGCAGCGGCAATATCAAGTTCGCTGTTAAGATACACCGCCCCCAAATCATTATACACAAACGCCTCATCCCGTTCTCCCCCAAGTTCCATGGCTAATGCCAGGGCTTTTTTATGCGACTCAATAGATGCATCATATTTCTTCTGTCGCATATACACTATCCCCATATTGGTATAGGTACGCTGCATCCGCCCCCTGTTACCGGTTGCCAACGAAATGTCTAATGCCTTATCGTAGTATTCCAGCGCCTTATCATAGTTTCCCTGGCTTACATTCACAATCCCCAGGCTGGTGTAGGCTGTTGCTTCCATTCGTTTATCTCCCACCCCTTCAGCAACACTCAGGCATCGCAAAAACATTTCTGTCGCTTCTTTATCTCTTTTTTTTCTGCGTAGATAAGAACCTTTGCAAAAAAATGCCAAACTCAACTCTTTGCTGAAAGGCCCGGCTGAAAATATTTCGACCGCCCGGTTCGAACATCTATCCAACGATGACAGATCTCCGGTTCCTTCTGATACCAATGCCAATAATATATAAGCCTTCCCTTGTCCTATCTGGTATCCTGCTCCTTTAGATATCTGTAATATCGAGTCTGCAACTTTTTTAAAATAGACGTAGTCTTCATGATAAAACTCAAAACCAATATTGTAAATACTATCTACCTTCTTCTTTATCGGTAATTGAGATATTAAAACCTTTTCTACTTTTTTTTCGAACTGCTGCGCAAAACAGGTAAAAACGGGGAGAAAACTAAAAATAAGGATACCGCATAACAATCTCATCAGAGGTAATAATCTTGGAAAACAAATATAGGAAAAACTGTTCGCCTAGTTTCCAGCGATTTCAAATTTGATGCGGTGCTTCGTTTGGTGTCACCGTTAGCAAAAGTATCCCAAGTGATAGAAAGCTTAAAAAATCGTAATCACACTCAAATTTTTCTTCGATACTTTTTGCGGAAAAAGTATCCAAAAACCACCGGCGAATTATTACCCCTGTTCCCCCGAACGCTCTGATGTAACTTCTGCACTCTGGTAGCATCAACAATAGTACTTATATATATGAGTTGCTAATACGAAATGATCTGAAAGTAAAGATTAATCCACGCGACTTCAGGTTAGTGTTTTCTGATCTATAGACAGGAAAAGTTTCATTACTCATTCCCTTTTAAGAACACCGAAAATTCAAAATACGCAATTCATCGTATTGACGATTATGAGGCTAAATCAGAAATTTACACACTGTATTTTATTGAAAAACCAATACCTGAAAACCATGTTCTTATCAACCCGATGGATACTGCGTATGTATGCAGTATCCACAATAATAATCTGTACGATTTCATGTAAAAAAGAAGATCCTTCTGGCACCAAATTAGAAGCTGCCAATTGGGAGATTTACAGCAACTACCCGCAGGACAAATCATACTCGGTAGCCAAAATGGCTATTCTCGATGATAAAGTATTTCTTTCAACATATGGGAATTTTGGAATTCAACCGGGTAGTGGTGGCTCACTTCAGGATCTAAAAGGTAGTTTCTTCTACTCTATCGGAGCAAACAACTATGTGTACTCTTCCAGCAACGAAGCTATTATCAACTTGAAGATTTTCAAAAACGAACTCTATGGTATAACGGAGAGAATGATTCCATTTATGAATGGCGCTGTAAAAAGCCATAAGCATACCTATTTTTTATTTAAATGGAAAAATGACAACTTTCAAAACCTTGACACACTTGAATACACCGACCTACATCATCAGGACAACTCGCCACTAACAAACAATATACTTTGGGAACATAACGGAAAACTACACATGCTGGCGAAGACGGCTACCGAATTGAAAGTCTGGACTATGATTGAAGACCAACTGGTGGAACAGTCTATATCAGGAAATATAAGTGTGAGCCAATATCTTGCTATCGATAATGAAGGAATTTCCTTTACCAGCTATTGGCAAACAAAGTCTACTCAAATATATATAGAAGAAGAAGTATGGGGTAATTATTTTAACGGCACCACATTTACAAAAGGAAATGTGCATGTTTTCTTTGAAGAAGATGGTAATCCTGCTTCCAACAGACACTTATTCTATAGCACGGTTAAAGGGGAATTGTATGGTTTTAAAAATAACCGCTTTCAAAATTTCGATCAGGACAAAGCGGTAGTAGAGCTCCCCGAAGACAGGAAGTTTCGTACAGAAGGAGGATATATAATTAGCAAAAATGGAAAAATATACAGCGTCATTGGAGATCAACAATTAAAATGTCTGGAACTCGGAATTTATGACGGACAAAATTTTAGACGACTCAACTACAAGTTGCCGGATATACTGGATCCATGTTCGAAACTGATCGATGCAATAGAAAGCAATGGTAAATTCTATCTGCTTTTACTCAATCGTGGACAATATGTGATTGTCTACAACAAATAATTTGTTTCAACCCATCAACTAATATATATGAATACATTTTTCAAAACCATTGTCATTACTGCCTTTACCGGACTCTCCATCTCAGGTGCACTAGCTCAGCAACCTATAAGCAAAGATTTAAAAAAGGCTTTTGCCCCCAAAGGAACCCATAGAGCCCCTTTCAAAAAAGCCAAGGAGGTAGCACTTACCAGTGTTAATTTGCAGTTTAAGTTAGCCACAAGGCAAACAGAAGAAAAACGGCGGGTAGGCACCATTGTTACCTGGGGTATACTGGAAGGCATAGAAGAGTCGCTGATGCAGGAAATTGCAGACGAATATTACAAACGACTGGAGAGCAAACTCAAAGAAGAAGGCTTGACTCTGAGTGATACCTACCTGAATACCAGCGCCTATAAAAAGCTGGTGGAGGGTAATGCGGACCGCGAACGCGAAATAGAAAAAAAGAGTTGGGGTGTCTCCAAAATTGTTACAGCCAATAATGCTCCTTATATAGAATATCCAACCGGTATGATGGGCGCTCATTCTTCCTTAGGGAACGATTTAAAAATGCCAGTTGGCCAAATCCTGATCACACTTGACTTTATTGGTATTGATCAAAAGATATCTGGTGGTGTTACCGACCTGTGGGGCTACCGTAGCGATAAATTTGAAACCAGTATTGTGCCTGTTATCAGAATAGAAGGAATGACCAATATATCGTTTGGAAAAATGAAAGGCGATGGTACATATGCTAAATTTACAGGTAGGAACTGGGGGTATTGCAACGCCATCTTGGAAGGGGCTTATGTAATCACTTCTGATATCAACTACGCTGCAGACCTGGAAAAGGCGAAAGGAATACCCGAGAGTATGAAAAAGTTTAAGAGTGCTTTTGCTGGCGATATGGCTTCTCTGTTTTCGGGTGGAGCTGTAAAAACAGGAAGAGGTAATTCTGAAAACACTTTCACCATTTATGCAAACCCCGCTGCTTATAAAGCCGCAGCATTGAATGCACTTGATAAATACAACAACTATTTGATAGCCTATATAAAAGCTAATAATTAAGTTTTAACAGGAAACGGGTGCTACTTCAAAAGGGGTCGGTTTCGACCCTTTTTTTATTGCGAAGTTTTGTGATTGTGGATTTTCAACATCGGATGGTAAGAGTTTATGCTCTTGTATTCTATCAATCAGAAATCATACGCCCGCCTGTAATGGCTATCTGCTGTTTACCAGCCACATCTACCAATGCGCCAGGTACGCAAAGAAGATGAGCCTATTCGCTTCTAGTCTGGTAAAACCTATAAGGTTTGCCGTGCGAAATTTCAGCCTGCAGACCTTATAGGTTTGGATATAACTTTTATAAAATGGCTATTAAATCAACTTCCATTTCTGCCGATGTTCCCGATGCAAAAATGCATTTGCTTCGGCATCACCTACAAACTGTTCTGTAGTAGCATCCCATTGTAGCGTTCTTCCTCCCAGTCTGTAAGAGATCAATGCAAGATGCATAGGCAAAGTCATTTCACGGGCATAGGTAAGGTTAGATTCGGGTTGGGCTCTGGCTTTTACTGCATCTACAAAATTTTGCTGATGGCCAGGCGACCGTTTCACCGACATAGGTACATGCGCAATATCCGTCATTGTTTCTCCATCGATGGTAATTGAACGGGTATTGTAGTCGCAAATCAACGTTCCCTTGTCACCCTCAAAATAAGCACCAATTCCTCTTTCGGCTGCCCCGGGCACATCGGGTGGTGTGGTTGTCCAATGAATTTTCAGATTATCAAATTCAAAATCGGCCTCCAACCATTTTGGCACATCAGCTATTCCTTCCGCCTTTTCGCCCCTGGTTTTTACAGTTTTTAATCCTTTGGGTTGCAAACTCCAGAAAACGATGTCAGCAATATGACACCAAAAGTCGGCAAACACCCCACCAGAATAATCCAGAAAATATCGGTAAGTGAAATGGGATTTAGCAGGAATGTACTCCGTAAAAGGGGCAGGTCCCAGCCACATATCCCAGTTCAACTGAGAAGGCACAGCCGCCGGCAACGTATCTTTCAGTTCAGGGGGCGCGCCGGTTTTCCATAATCTTACCGTATGTACGTTTCCGATAGCACCAGACTTTACCAACTCCACAACCCGGTGATAGTTGTCTCCCGCATGTATCTGGTTGCCCATCTGAAATACGCGGTTGTGCCGATTGAGATTTTCGAGCATTAGTTTTCCTTCCCCAATATCATACGACAGCGGCTTTTCGCCGTACACATCTTTTCCTGCCTGAAAGGCTAATGTTGCTATGGCGGCATGCCAGTGGTCGGGAGTAGCGCAGGTGATAGCATCTATGTCTTTACGATCTAAAATTCTCCTGAAATCTTCATATAATCTTACTTTCGCTCCTTTCGGACGAAGCTCCTTTAGTTTATTATGCGTATCTCTCAAATGGTACGCATCCACATCACACAATGCCACAATATCTACTTCGGGGATATTGGCGAACCAGTTCATATGGGCATTGCCCATACCGCCCAAACCGATGTGGGCTATTCTTAATTTATCACTGGGCGCTATTGCTTTTAGAGAAGGGCTCAGAGCCAGTCCCAACGCAGCCAAACTACTGCTTTTGAGAAAATGTCGGCGGCTTGATGAAATCATTTTAAATCTTTTTAAAGTAAAAATTAGTACTGAAGATAAAACTTCTATTCGTAATCCCGACTGATAAATACTTTCTTCAGCTTGTCATTTGACCTCCAACTGTCAGTTATTATAATATCGATAAGCAGGGCTGGCAAATAACAGTAAGCCAGGAGGTTAACCAGTATCAAGCCGCGAAAAAGAAAGCCGGGAAACTATACAATCAAATACCCGAAAAGGGGTCACAAGCAAAAAAAATCACAACAATTCGCATAATAGCTTACTTTTGCATTGTCAAAATTTTGACAAGCTTCTGTATTCGGGTTTTCTGGTATAGTTTAGAATTTTACTTCTCTCTCTCAGTTTTCGCTTTTTCAGTGGCTACATTTTAAACAATTATTATTTACAAACGTTCCTCGCAGGCAATCGCAAGTCGCATTTCCGAAATGTTTTGCAATGATCTGAAGATTATGTCTGCAACTGAATGTATGCATCTCTGTAAGAAAGTGAGATGTTTAGTCTAAAAGGCCAGTATTTCTGGCAAACAAGAAATATGAACTTTACACAATTGAACCTGACGCCTCCCCTACTTCGTGCACTGGCTGAAGCAGGATACCAATCGCCTACTGAGATCCAAAAGAAGGCTATTCCACATATCCTGGAGGGAAAAGACATACTGGGATGTGCGCAAACCGGCACCGGCAAAACGGCTGCATTTGCAATTCCTATTTTGCAGCAATTGCAGCTATCAAAAAGACAATCCGGCGTTCGTGCATTAGTGCTTACTCCCACACGGGAGTTGGCTTTACAGATTGAAGAGAACTGCAATGCATATGCAAAACATCTTAACATCCGGTCGGCAGCCATTTTTGGAGGCGTACCACAAGGCAAACAGGTAGCCACCCTTAGAAAGGGAGTTGACATACTTATTGCTACTCCCGGCAGACTCATCGATTTGATGCAGCAGAAACTAGTAGATATTTCCGCAATTGAAATATTGGTTTTGGATGAAGCAGACCACATGCTCGACATTGGGTTTATTAATGACATCAAAAAAATATTGGCGAAAGTTCCAGCGAAAAGACAAACACTATTCTTTTCGGCAACAATGCCGCAAGCCATCAGAAAATTTGCTGGTTCCATCCTCTATAAGCCAGTAGAAATATCAGTAACACCGGTATCTTCTGCAGCACAGACCGTGCAACAGTCTGTTTACTTTGTAGAAAAAAATGAGAAAGCCGGATTGCTTATTAATTTATTAAAAGACACCTCAATAGGACGGTCCCTGGTATTTACCCGTACCAAGTACGGTGCAGATAAACTGGTAAAACAATTAGGCAGAACAGGCATTTATGCTGCAGCGATCCACGGCAACAAAACACAAAATGCAAGGCAAAAAGCATTGGAAGACTTTAAGCATTCCAAAATAAGAGTGTTAGTCGCTACCGATATTGCCTCGAGGGGAATAGACATAGATGAGTTACCACACGTAGTGAATTATGAATTACCCAACGTTCCGGAAACCTATGTCCACAGGATAGGCCGTACGGGCAGAGCCGGAAAAGAAGGCGTGGCAATTTCATTCTGCGATGCAGAACAACGGGGCGAGCTGAAAAACATTCAAAAACTGATTGGTTTTCAGATGACTATAAAAAACAGTTTTAGTAAGTCTTGACATGGATGCGATACTAAAGCCTGCAAGTGGCTATTGCGCACTTGCCTGGTGGTGTATAGTTCATGCCCTGCTATATGTATTCTGATTTACCCTGTACTTGTCCAGATTTTCGCCTTTGAATTGCATGGGCAAAAAGCAACATTTACTTCAGGTTAAAATGCACCGACAGAACAGCGCTTTTATTTGTTAAATCAAAAGAAAAAAAACAATTAATCAACTTTATACATTAGCTTAGCTAATCTTTGAGTTCTGTCGCTCTTGTAAAGACTCTTTCCTTCTACTTTTTACATCTGCCATTTTTCTCAAATATTTTCTACTAATTAATTTTATTTACAATTATGAACATTTATGTGTCAAACCTGGGCTACAGTGTCCAGGATGAAGATTTAAGCAAACTTTTTGCAGAGTATGGTAGTGTTTCTTCCGCAAAAGTTATTATGGACAAGTATACGAACAAAAGCAGAGGGTTTGGTTTTGTTGAGATGTCGGATAACCAGGCTGCTGAAAAAGCGATCAAAGCGTTAGACGGTGTTATGGTTGACGGTCGTTCTATGAAAGTATCCGAAGCCAGAGCTAAAGATGAAAATCAGAGTCGTAGCAGTGGCTACTCTGGTAAACGTTGGTAGTTGACTAGCTTAGATCATCAAACAAAATTTAAGTTTGAATATGGATATTGAAAAGATCGATGGCTATGTGACATCCAGAATCAGCAATAAAAAGACTTTAGATATTCATTTTAAAGGTCGGTCTTCCATAACCGGCCTTTTTATTCGTGCCAACGACTACGACGAACTCAAATCAAGAAACTTCTGGCGTGTTGTACACATATCGCGACTGAAGAACTGGTTAGAAACAGGCGATATTAATGTAGCGAGAATATTCAACGGAGCGTCTTTCACAGCTATTACTGAATCAAAAAGTTAGTTTTAATAGATAGGATAAGGAAGTCTGCAGATAATAAAATGATCATCTGTAGATTTGCAGGTTATCAACGGTATACCGTCTGGCTAATGACTTACCCGTTATTTAAGGTGAACCTGTTTCGCACGTGCTAAAAGGTTTCAAATAATTCGCTATGGCTAAGGTTACCTACAACAATCAAAATGCCGTATTCTACAGCTTCCTTAAAGAATCTGTTGACGGGTATTTCAAACAATCCGGATTAAATAAAACCGGCAACATACACCTGTATGTTAAATCTGCAATCTTTATTCTTGCAGCCCTCGCATTGTACACAACACTTTTGTTTATCAATCTACCTACCCCTTTGGGCATCGTATTGAGTATAATTTTCGGAGGGGTATTAGCCTGTATCGGCTTCAACGTCATGCACGATGCCAACCACGACAGCTATTCCTCCAGGAAATGGGTTAACAAAACATTGGGATTAACGATAAACGCTTTAGGGGCCAACAATTTTATCTGGAAGCAGAAACACAACATTATCCATCACACTTATACGAATATTGATGGCGTTGACGACGACATTGCTAAAAGTCCGTTTATTCGTATGTGTGGTACTCAGCGATGGGTTTCTGCACATCGTATACAACACCTATATACCCCCTTGTTGTACGCATTGAGTTCGATGATATGGATTTTATACCAAGACTTCGAAAAATACTTCAAAAGAAAGATATGTGGCACACAGCTCCGAACAATGTCTGGCAGCGATCATTTGTTGTTTTGGGGAAGTAAGGTGCTGTATATTTTGTTTTACCTGGCTATTCCCATGTTGTTATTGGGATGGAAACTATGGTTGTTGTACTTTTTGTGCATGCATATTGGCTTAGGGTTAATTCTTTCCATTATATTTCAATTGGCGCATGTAGTTGAAGAAACAACATTTGAGTTTGTTGGTAACAATGATAAACAAATAGAAAATGAATGGGCTATACACCAGGTGAGAACAACGGCGAACTTCTCAGCCGGCAACAAAGTCATATCATGGTTTGCGGGTGGGCTTAACTACCAGATAGAGCATCACCTCTTCCCGAAAATCAGCCACATCCATTATCCCGCACTCAGTCAACTTGTAAAAGCCGCATGTAATAAATTTCAGCTTCCCTATAATAGTATTCCCACCATGAGGGCTGCAGTAGCTTCCCACTTTCGTTTTATTAAACAAATGGGCAGAAGACCAGCCTATGTTGTGGCTCCGGAATACGGCGAAAAAAAACTGTAGCGCGAAACTACATCGCATCTATTTTCAGGTGTAATTCCAATACGTAATAGGCTACCTGACGTGTCAGTTCCAACCGGAGTGTATTTTTACTTACATATCCTTGTAACCTGTCTAGTGTTTTTTCGGCAACCTGCTGTAATTGCTCCTTTAATTTCTGCGCATGATGTCCTTTCATTTGCTGAAAAACATTCTCGTCGTGTTGACGATTTAATTTTTGTACACTGCGTTCGAATTGCTCAAACACCAACCGGAACAAAGAAGCTGCTTCATTCCTGAATTGCGATGCAAGGACTTCGATATCTCTTTCCACATTTTATGATTTATACACGATAGCAAATAGCATTAATGCTCATTCCCGCTCCCACAGATGCAAATATTACAATATCACCTGGAGATATCTCGTGCGCGGCAACCCCTTTTTTTCTCACCATATGATAGAGCGTAGGAATAGTAGCAACCGAACTATTCCCCAGCCAATGCACACTCATGGGCATAATATTGGGGGGCAGCGGTAGTTCGTATGAGTCAAAGAGCCTTTTAACAATTTGCTCATCCATTTTTTCGTTTGCCTGGTGTATAAATATTTTTTTCACCTCACTGAGCTGGACGCCTGCATCATTCAAACAGGTTCTTATGGCCGCTGGCACATGCATCAAAGCATATTCGTATACTTTTCGTCCTTTCATTTTCATAAACAAGCCGTCCTTGTTTAATGCATTATAGGATTTCCCCATGTTGATATAGTAAACCTCGTTTCCACTATGCGTTTGAGCGCAACTTGCCAGCACTCCTGCCCCTTCATTGCCCGAATCTAGATGATCAAGTACACAAGCGCCGGCACCATCTGAAAAAATCATGCTATCCCTATCACTCGGATCAATAATACGCGACAATGTTTCTGCACCAATAATTAAAATTTTTTTTGCCATGCCGGCTTTTAAATAGGCGTGAGATTGAATGAATGCCTGCAGCCAACCCGGACAACCAAAGAGAATATCATAGGCTATACATTTCGGATTGAGGATCCCCAACTTGTGTTTCACTTTGCTTGCTATCGTAGGCACGAGTTGTGACTGTGCCCCCGGATAGTCAATATCACCAAAATTATGTGCAACTACTATTTGATCCAGCATTTCAGGATCTACGCCGCTGTCTTTTATTGCCTGCATAGCGGCAAAAGCGGCAATATCTGAGGTATGGAGATATTCTGGCACATAACGCCTTTCTCGTATGCCGGTAATTTTCTCAAACTTTTCTACAATTAAAGCAGGTAAATCTGATATAGGCAGTCCTTTCTCGTCCAAAAAGCGATTAGCTTCAAAATCTTTATTCAACCGAACAATCTCCGGAATATACGCTCCAGTGCCTATAATAACAGTCTTCATAATAGAGATAAATATTTATTGATATAGACATAGCATCCTTTAGAAATGGAGCGTAGGTTGCCATTAAAGCAATTACACTCAAAAGATACTACTATTTCCATTATTTATAATTATTAAATCGTCAATACACTCGCATACCTTAGCAATAGCAATTCCATAAAATTCACTCCATTTAATTCATAACAATTTATTACAGACGAAATATCTATATTTATTGTAAATTATGCGATGTTGATTAATGACGAAATTGAAGGGTTGATAAAAAAATTTTCCTCAGACAAGGGTACATTGGCCAATATAAAAATAGCCGGTGAAATACAGGATAAAATAGAGGTGCATTTCGAAAAAATCAAAGCGAAATTTACAGCTTCCGAACTATCCGCCTATAACTTTTCCATGTCTGCCATTCAGGAAATCGGGCCCGAAAAACTTGAACGAAACGGCATGCTGGCACTACTTATTCGCCATATACGCAGCCTCAATTCTACATTCAGAGCAGTTCATACAAGAGTCCGCTAAAAGCTACAAAGCTTGCACAACTGTAATTTTTAAATGCTTACCGCTATATTTGCTTATCTTTAAAGAGAAAACTACCTCTACCCGACAGTGTGCTTTTTAATATTTTCCTTTCTGAATATAGTATCTGGAATTAATGCACATTGATTTAAACATTACCTCTTGTTCCTTATTTACCTGTAGGTCGTAGTACTGGCAAATGTCTTACAATATGAATATCGAAAAAATAGAAGCTTTCGTAAAAGAAAGCTTTAAAAGTAACACTGCAATTAATGTTCATTTTAAAGGTCGCACTAAAGTAACCGGGTTGTTTATACGCACCAACGACTACAACGAATTAAAAGGGAAGAATTTTTGGAGAATCGTAGATATCAGCAGAATTAAGCAGTGGCATAAAACAAAAGATGTACGGCTGGCCAGGATATTCAGTGGAAATTCTTTTTCCGTTCTTACACGGTCAAAAGCATGATAGTTTAAATTGCAAGGCGCATGAGCCAATTAAAAACAGTTATCTCGCTTTGATTCTTGTCCGGTAAATCTGTCCATATTTTCTGCTCTGCTTCTCTTACCTCAACCAGCGTAAAACGTTCGTTGAGAATACAGAGATTATTTATCAGCGATAGTACCTGGTAACCATTGGTTTTATCGAAGGTTCGCCTCGTTGGTTGTCCCTTGAATCGCTCCTCATCAGATGCAGTCCAATGATACCTGTAGATATCCAGGTTATTTTTTTGAAGTATCATGTTATATACTAAACTTATTCTCCAGGAACGTTGTACGCTTGCATTAATGAATACGCCTGGCCTTCCAAGTGACACTTGCCACGTGTACATTTATTTTTTTCCCGTGTATACTGCGTCCGTTTAATTTCGCTATAGCCAAAATGCCTTCGTCATCAATCGGCATATCTATAAAACCATATCCCTTGCAGTGCCCGGTAGCCGGATCGACGACAGCCTGCACAGACTCTACACGTCCAAAAATTTGAAAGAGTGTTCGCAAATCACTGTTTTGGGTAGAGCAGTCTAAATTTGAAACATAAATATTCATATCAATCTTCTTTGATCAACAATGACGGAAAATACAGCGGAAAAAAACTTTAGAGAGGCGGTATCCTAAATCTCTTGTTCCAGTAAGATATGCAGGATTTTATTGGGAAGAGATTCTTGAAGGTATGTTATATTTACAACACGGCTTTATTTATTTTCCTTCAACCTGCATGGGAAAATTGGTCCGGAATCTATTCTCATCCGAACACAGGCTGATTCCCCGCAATCATTCATTTCTTTATTTACCCAAAACTGCCTAATTCTCATTGAGTGTTATCGGTGGTAGGACGACTTTATTTACGGTAAAATCAAAAATCGTAGTTGTATCCCTGTATGCATTATTGCCTGCGTGGTAGTGTACGCTATAGCGCCCCAGTTTCAAACCCCGTACTTTAAAATATCCAATGTTATCAGGTAAAGCAGTGGCTGTATCCACCTCATTAAACACACTCACCAGTACAGAAGCTTCCGAAGGCAATACCTTGCCTTCAATCTCAAGCGATCGGTTGGCAGATAAAGTTCTTAAATAGGGAAATAAAAGATATTTGCCATCCATCTGTTTAATAGATCGGCCCAGATCAAAATCGAGGTACACGGCGGTACTTCCATCGGTGTCTGTAATTCTACTTTCCTTCAACACATCAATATAAATATGACGATTGGTAGAATCGTCCTGCAGTTGTAACGAAAGTTGTGCACCATTTTTGATAACATGATTATTACTGCCAAGCGCAATCCTGATTTTCCGAACAACGCCTGCCACTTCCACCGAACCCAATAACATGTCTATGCCGTTTCTCAATTGCAAAAGGTCGTAAACCCCTGATTTAAAATCAATCGACATCCATTTCCCAAACTGATCACTGTCGCCTACCGGTATACCGCCATGCCATAATGTAAGTCCGGATGCACCCAGATTATCGTTGTTACTATTGTTATCCAGCAGTGCGATCTGCTGCTCATCCCCTTCCATATGCTCGTCTATCTTCACCTCCACCGAATGAATGTCGATATTAACAGCTTCCAGGTCTGCAGGGTTATCCGTAAGATATACAGAGAGCAGATGAGCCGTTGGATTTTGTATAGGCTGGTTCTTTGCACAACCTAGTATAAACAAAGCGATTAAAACGAGCAGGATATTGCGTTTTTGCATATTAAGATGTTGATGATGTCAATTTGTACTTTCCTTTTCAGAACGTCCAAATACGATACATCTTGTATCTGAAGACATGCATTTTCATTTACCGGTCTTCAACATCCAAAAATTGAGGTTGCAACATTTTAAAAATCAAGCTATTAGCCAATAGCAGGCTAAGCTTCAAAAAACAACAAATTCATTCGCTCCTGAGTGCCTTCACGGGATTGGTCAATGCGGCTCGAACAGCATGAAAACTTACCGTTGCAAAAGCAATGACAGCCGCTATAACACCTGCAAGCAAAAAAATCCACCAGCCAATCTGCGTACGGTAAGCAAAGTCACTCAACCATGTATTGCCTGCCCACCATGCAGCAGGCGTTGCTATCAGTACAGCAATAGCCACCAGTAGCAGAAAATCACGGGTTACAAGAATAGTGATATCGCTAACGGTAGCACCCAATACCTTCCTGATACCAATTTCTTTTGTCCGCTGAATCGTAGAAAAAGCAGCTAAAGCAAACAAGCCGAGACAAGCAAGTGAAATAGCGAGCATAGAAAACACTGAAAACAATTCTGCTGTGCGTTTTTCTGATATATATAATGAGTTGAAATCCTCATCCATAAAATGAAAGTCAAACGGGCGATGGGTAACACGACTTTTCCATACAGATTCCAGCCTAGAAAGTGTGGTGATTGTATTTTCTGCCTGCACTTTCACAAACAACTGCTGCACCTGCGTCGTATCCAAAAATATCAATAACGGTCCAATCGGCTGGTGCAACGACTCAAAATGAAAATTCTTAACCACACCAACTACTAACCCCGGTACCCCGCGGGAGATGGTTTTACCAATGGCCTGCTCCGGTGTCCAACCCAGTTCTGCTGCTGCTTTTTCATTCAATATATACGACCCTCTGTAGTTGGCATATGCATTACTGGTGTCCTGTAGCATAAAATCCGCTTTCAAAAAATCTCGTCCTGCCACCAATTGCATACCCATTGTTTGCAGATAATCCAAATCCACCGGAGAGGCATTTAAGGATAACTCCTTCTTTCCGTTACCATCCGCAGCCTGAATGCCGTCTCCCCATCCAATTGAAGTAGGTTCTTCGTAAGACCCGGTAACACTTAGCACACCAGGTATATTGCGAATGGCATCTTTTAATAAATCGTACTGCCCACTTGTCTTTCCGTCTACCGGCAGCACTACCACCTGCTCCCGGTTATACCCCACGTCCTTATGTTGTATATACGACACCTGATTAAGCACTATTATGGTCGACGCCACCAGAAAAATGGCAATTACAAACTGCAACACAATTAATGACTTACGCACGCCATTACCCGAAGAGGAAATGCGCAGCCCGGATTTAAGAATACTGGACAAGCGGGTGCTGCTCAAAACGAGTGCCGGATAAGCCCCTGCCACCATACCGATAGTTGCGATCAATATCACAACTCCACTAATAAACACCGGGCGCAATAACAATCCAACCGTAAATGTTTTACCAGTTATGTTATTAAACAAGGGCAATGCCAGTACAGTTAGAATAACTGCTGCAACAAGACTAATAACAGCTACCATAAACGATTCGCCCAAAAATTGCTTAAGCAATTGGGTACGACGTGCGCCCATCACTTTCCGAATACCAATCTCCGTACTCCGCCCCACTGATTGGGCAGTTGCCATATTGGTGTAATTCACACAAGCTATCAGCAATATCATTAAAGCAACAATACTTAGAATATAGACATGTGTTATATTACCATTGGACTCCAAACCCGGCAATTTAGAATACAAATGAACCGTCCGTAAGGGCTCCAGCTTAAAGGTCATATAATCGTTGCCTGTGGGCTCCATACCAAATTCAGTCTTGCCTTCCCGTTTTGTGTAATCCGTTATCTCGTCACCCAATGCTGACACCTGACTTTTGTAGTGTAACAAAAGATAAGTTATATAGTTGGCGTTATGCCACACTTCAGATTTTGAAGCATTTAAAGAATTAAATGACACTAAAACATCAAACTGTATTTGAGAATTCAAGGGCACATTGGCCGCGATGCCCGTAACCCAATAATCTGTAGTACCTCCATTGATCCGAATCGCTTTCCCCACAGGATTTTCCTTACCAAAATACTTACGGGCCGCTTGTTCCGTCAAAACAATTTTATTGGGTCCATCCAGCACAGTTTGCTTATTTCCTTCCAACAGTGGAAAGGAAAACACATCAAAAAAGGCTGCATCAGCATACACTAGATTTTTCTCATCAAAAGAATGATCACCGTTCGACAACGATACCGGATATTTCATCGTACGCACAAAATTCTCCACAGCAGGGAAGAGTCTCTTGAATTGCGGACCCGCTTTTGTACCCGTCACGGCTATTTCACTTTTGGAGCCAGCAAACTGGTATTCCATAGTGACCCTTACAATGCGATCTCCATTCTGATGAAAATTATCGTAAGATGTTTCGTTCAGTATATATAACCCAATCAGTAAACAACTGGCTATACCAATAGAAAGACCTATTATATTAACGGTACTATATAATTTATTCTTTCGTAGACTGCGCCAGGCTATCTTAATATAGTTTTTAAACATAGCTATCTAATGATGATTGATTAATCTTAGATTTTCAACAATCGATGTGCCGACAATATAAATAATTGATTATCAATATTCTAAAATCAAATACACCATTCAAACCGTACGAAATCGGACAGATTTTGTTCATAACTGGACGAATTACCCATACTAAACAGCAATTGGTTAGGTTGGCAATGTTTCCTATTGAATACCAAAACCTATAAGGTTTGCAGTACCACCGCACAGCCCGGCAAACCTTATAGGTTTATTTCTAAAACACAATATCAAACTGTCATTTTACGCAATCGTCAATTACGCAATAGCAATTACTATTTCCTATCAAATACCAAAACCTATAAGGTTTGCAGTATCGCCGCACAGCCCGGCAAACCTTATAGGTTTATTTCTGCACCACAATATCAAACTGCCATTTTACGCAATCGTCAATTACGCAATAGCAATTACTATTTCCTATTCAATACCAAAACCTATAAGGTTTGCAGTATCGCCGCACAGCCCGGCAAACCTTATAGGTTTATTTCTGCACCACAATATCAAACTGCCATTTTACGCAATCGTCAATTACGCAATAGCAACTATTATTCCCGATTGAATACCAAAACCTATAAGGTTTGCAGTATCGCCGCCCAGCCCGGTAAACCTTATAGGTTTATTTCTGCACCACAATATCAAACTGCCATTTTACGCAATCGTCAATTACGCAATAGCAACTATTATTCCCGATTGAATACCAAAACCTATAAGGTTTG
>CAZRYS010000018.1:0-66680 GCA_964604365.1 uncultured Terrimonas sp. | reverse complement strand
ATTACGCAATAGCAACTATTATTCCCGATTGAATACCAAAACCTATAAGGTTTGCTGAATCGCTATGCAGCCCGGCAAACCTTATAGGTTTATTTCTGCACCATAAAATCAAACTGTCATTTTATGCAATCGTAAATTACGCAATAGCAACTATTATTCCCGATTGAATACCAAAACCTATAAGGTTTGCAGTATCGCTATGCAGCCCGGCAAACCTTATAGGTTTATTTCTACATTTTCACCTTTTATCAGTATCTCTATATTAACCCATCATTCACTTCGTAGTGCTTTTATCGGATTGGCAATTGCAGCTCTTATGGCTTGAAAACTTACGGTTACTAATGCAATTACAATAGCAAACAAGCCTGCCAGTAGAAATATCCACCAATCTAGTGCAATGCGATATTCATACGCTTGTAACCAACCATTCATATAGTACCATGCTATGGGTATGGCTATTATTATTGCAATACCTACTAGCTTTAAAAATTCCTTCGATAACAATGTCGTAATGCCGCTTACACTCGCTCCCATAACTTTTCGTATGCCAACCTCACGAATACGTTGCTCTGCCATAAACGCACTTAGACCAAATAGACCCATGCATGAAATGAAAATGGCCAGCGCCCCAAACAATAAAGCCAGGTCTCCAATGAAACGGGTCCCCTTAAACATGGCATCATATTGCTCATTCAAAAACATATAATTAAATGGTAAACTTGCGTCCAGGGTTTTCGTTACAGCTTCAACGCTGTTGATTTTGGAACTAATATCGCCAGGCGAAAGTTTTATAAAAATTTTTCCACCCCACGCCGACACTTGACTTGCTGGCATCGTAAAAAACATCAGTGGTTGTTCCGGTCCATACAAATCGTTGAATACAAATGGCTGTGTAATGCCGATGATATTCTGAACTTCGTCTCCTCTTCGCAAGATGCCTCCTACTTTACCTTCTGCCCCCATTAATTTTGCTAAAGCGTCATTAATAATTACATTGTTTGCCTCAGCTTCCACATTATCGCTGAAATTTCTTCCAGCAGCCAGCGAGAGATCCATTGTTGGCAAAAAATGAGCGTTGGTGCCAACAAAACTGATCAGTGGGTTTTGAGCATCATCCTTTCCCTTCCAACTGAAACCGCCACCATTAGAATATACACCTAAGATGCTACTGGTAGATATGGAAACTTCTTCAGCCACATTTTTACTTGTGAGTTCCTGTCGGAGTATATCCAGTTTGCCGACAAGCTGATCGGAAATACTTAAGGAGATTACATTTGTAAGGTCATAACCAAGGTCCCTGTTTCGTGCATGATTTATTTGCCCATAAATAACGAAAACAGCCACAATCAAAACAACAGCCACCGAAAATTGTACTACTACCAATACTTTGCGCAAAATAGTGGCGCTATCTGTCCGATAACGGATAAACTGCTTTTTTATAGCTGTAATAGGATTAAAAGAAGACAGGTACAGACTTGGATAAGATCCTGCCAGCAGTCCGCAGAACAATCCAATGAGAATAAGCCCTCCGGCATGAAAGCCATCAAACACATTAAAACGAAGCTCTATACCCAACATGCGACCAAATGCCGGCGTTACAATATACAGCAGTGAAACTGCCAACACAATTGCGACAAACGAAATAAAAATACTCTCCAATAAGAACTGTCCTATAATTTGGTTTCTTGTAGCGCCTACTACTTTTTTTAATCCTATTTCCTTCGCCCGCCTTTCACTCCTGGCTGTGGAAAGATTCATAAAGTTGATACAGGCTATCACCAATATGATCACCGCTATCCATCCAAATAGACGAATATATTTTATGGTGCCTTCAGTTGGTTGTTCTATACCATTTTTAAAACTGTTATATACCGCTAGTTTCAAAACGGGATACAAAAAAACTTCGTGGTTGACTTGCTGTCCCGATTTTTCTTTTACAAAGGGTTTAAGCAGTTGGTTTATTTTATCAGTTGAAACATTCTCTTTTAACGATGCGTATGTAACCATACCACACTGTCCCCAATGACTCCAACTTTTGGCAAACATCGTATCCTGAAATGCTTTGTTCATTGATACAACAAAGTCTGGTTTAACGGTAATATTATCACCCGGAAAATCATAAATCATTTTTACTGTAAACAAATCTTTTTTATTAAAACTGATCGTTTTACCGATGGCTATTTCATCATTAAAAAATGTGGTAGCCATTCGGGAAGAAATGGCAATATCGGTGGTACTTGCTGGTGAGAAATCTGTAGAACGACTAACCACCGGAAAGGAGAAAATATCAAAAAAACTGCTGTCAGCATAAATACCCGATCCCGAAATAAATTTTTCCCCCACGCCAAATACGCCACCTAACTGAAGTGTTCTGGCTACTTCTTTGAAGCCCGGGATCTCCTGGGATAAAGCCGGTCCCATAGGTCCGGAGGTAGAACTAAATGTCATCACATCATCGCCATAT
This sequence comes from uncultured Terrimonas sp., assembly GCA_964604365.1. Classification (GTDB taxonomy): domain Bacteria; phylum Bacteroidota; class Bacteroidia; order Chitinophagales; family Chitinophagaceae; genus Agriterribacter. The sequence continues at coordinate 64,216 of CAZRYS010000018.1, read as the reverse complement.
CGCTGATTATTCTTGACAACGTAGATGTTCTCAGCATCGCTAAATGCCTTATTGGTATCGTAACTATAATCTATCCACAAAAAAATAAGTGCAGCACTTACTACTCCAACTGTAAGCCCTAGAATATTAATTAAAGAGAAAGTTTTATGTCTCCAAAGATTTCTCCAAACAGTTTTTATAATCATAACAATATTCAACTTGTTATTGAATATCTGCAAGCAATATGCCGGCCATTTAATGCGTTAATAATCAGCAGTATACAAAATCAGGCTTCCTTGTACTGTTCGAAAACGAACAACTTTTGTCCGATTGCGGACGTCTCTCTGCACAGCTAACTAACGATCTACTTACAATTTATCTTTTTTGAAAATTTGATAGGGGTATCAATAAAGTTGATTGTCCTATTTACTGCAGCATACCGGGAATCTGCCACATAAATAAATAATTGTTATGAAAACAATGCTTCAGTCACTCTACAATATTACCGTTATCTTAATCATTGTAGTATTTATTATCTCATGCAAGAAAAACATTGAAAATACACACGGTAGCCTTGTGCCTAAAACTGCAGACGAGGATGCAACAGTTCCCTCCCTGAGAATAAATGATGCAATACTACATGCAGAAGCCATAGGTGACCCCGCTGATCCACTCATCATTTGTCTGCATGGTGGCCCCGGCGGAGACTATCGTTATCTATTACCCGCTGCAAATTTAGCAGCCAGTGGATACCGTGTTGTATTTTATGATCAACGGGGATCTGGTCTTTCACAACGTTTTGATAAAAGCTGGTACGAGTCTGTCGACAAGACTTATGGCGACCAAGCCATTGATAAATTCTTTTTTGATGATTTAAAAGGGATCATTGAGCATTATAAAATATCACCTGATCAAAAAGTCTTTCTATTGGGCCAATCGTGGGGCGCCATGTTAGCGAGTGCTTATACCGGAAAATATCCGGAGGGTATAACTGGGCTAATTCTTGCAGAACCCGGTGGATTGCGTTGGGACGATATTATAGACTACATAAAAAGATCCAGATCTTTTAAATTTCTGGGAGAAACGCTTAATGATGCCGTTTACCTGGATCAGTTTATATCTCCGAAAAAGAATGATCATGATATGCTCGATTACAAGTTTATGTTGTTGTCCTCTAAAAATGACATCACTTATGAAGACCCAGCAGAAGCTTTGTCATGGAGAAGCGGGGCCGTTATAAATACAGAATCATTACGCATAGGAAATATCCATCGCTGGGATATGTCATCCGGACTTAGTGACTTAAACATTCCCGTGCTCTTTATCTTCAGCGAATACAATAAAGCCTATACGGATAGTTGGGCACAAAAAATAAGTGCTGTCTTTCGTAACAAGGAAACACTAAAAGTGAACGGCGTTGGACATTCCGGCATGTTTACGGACCAAACCAGTTGGAAAAACATTACCCTACCGGCTATTTTAGATTATCTGAAAAAACTAAAACAATGAAAAATATTCTGACTATACTATTAACGACTTTGTTATTATCAGGGTTTGGAAAACTGAATGCACAAACTATAAACTGGAAAAGTAAATTCAACCACAAAAGGAGTTTATTCAACATTAATGCCGGAGCTGCCTATGGAATAATAGCGGGTGCTGGTTACGGTTACCAGGTGAACAGAGGAGCATTTCCTATATGGTTACAAGCCACGATTTCAACACCGGCAGGCAACAAATTGTTTGACGATTATAAGTCAGGCATCGGTGGACAAATACGAATACTAAACCTGACTAATATTCAGGCAAGTGTTGTCATTGAAGGCATTTTTCGCAGATCTGAAAATGAAATTGTGACGATGTCAAATTTCGGAGGTAAGATTTCAGCAGCGGCAGGATACTATAGTTCGGGGTGGTTTATAGCTGCCGACCTGGGTTTTGATAAAGCAGCAGCTACACATTTACATCATAAAGAAGTGTATAAAAAAAGTTATCCGAATGTAAAAGATGGCTGGTTTGAAGTACCCACCGGCGGAAATTTCAATGTTGGTTTACAGGGAGGAATCTCCATTGGCAGAAATGATTTGTATTTGAAAGGAGGGTTACTACGAACCGAAAGACTCGAAAATACATTGATGTTGCCGTATTATGGGGAGTTAGGATATAATATTCGGTTTTAAACCGCTTTTTAAGGCTTTAATTTATACTGCGGACGGGATTTATTTCAAAACTTTCAAGCAATTTCCTTCGATACTTTTTGCGGAAAAAGTATCCAAAAGCCGCCGGGGAATTATTACACCCAATTCCCCGGAATGCCCTGATTAAGCTTTTGCACTACTGTCGCCTCAACTATAGTGCCTTGAATAAAAAAGGCTTATCAAACTCCATAAGGCTAATATTTCGTTAGTCATTTTGGGATAATTATTCAACATGACGCCATTTACGTTTAACTAAACGGCATTGAATTGAGGTTTAAATATTTAGTAGGAGACTTCGTACATCTAACTCGCCTTGGTTTTTGCGAGAATCTTATAATCGTTGTTCGCAAAAGAATATCCCGCAAAGTTCGAAGAGAAAATACATTTAAGCATTCTCCTTTGCGTACTTAGCGCTCCTTAGTGTCATTGCGAGAAAATATTTGTTCACGCAGAGAGCGCAAAGACGTCTCGTAAAGTTTGCAGAAAAGATACATTTAAGCATTCTCCTTTGCGTACTTGGCGCTACTTAGTGTCTTTGCGAGAAATATTTGTTCACGCAGAGACCTTATCTTTTTCAAATTTTCAAATCTCCACATTACTTCATTCACTCCGTAATGCTTTTACTGGGTTGGCAATGGCTGCTTTTATAGTTTGAACACCCACCACAAAAATCGCAATCAATAAAGCTACACTTCCAGCAACCAAAAACACCCATATGCCAATATCTATCCGGTATGCAAATGATTGCAGCCATTGGTTCGTTAACCACCAACCAAGGGGTATGCCAATCAGCACTGATATCAAAACCAGTTGTAAAAAGTCCTTTGTCAGAAGGGTTACTATCTGAGTGATACCAGCCCCCATTACCTTTCTTACACTCACTTCTTTCATCCGTTGCATGATGGACAACCATGATAATGCATAGAGTCCAAGACAGGAGATAAAGACCGCCAAAATAGAAAAGCAAAGAATCAACCGACTGGTTTGTTGATCAGTAATATACTGTTGTTGCAGTGCATCATCTACAAAAAAATGAATCAGCGGCAAGTCTGGAGCAAAAGACTTCCACTTAGCTGTCATTTTCTCAAAAGTTGTTTGCCAGTTGGATTCGTCCAGATTCACAGTGAGAAAAGTATAGGCTCCCGGATGAATTCTCATGGCAAGTGGTTCTATTTCTTCCCTTAGAGACCGGATATGGAAATTCTTTAATACGCCTATCACAGCGCCCCTGCCTCCATTAGCCCATCCCTGCTCAAATCGTTTTCCTATTATATCATCAACATGGTGATATCCCAGGGATTTCACCATCGCTTCGTTAACAATCAATGTAGTACTGCTGTCAGTAGCCATTTCTGAAGAAAAAGCCCTCCCGGCCACAACGGGCAATTCATATTGCGGTATAAAATCAGCATCCACAAAGTACATATCAACAGAGGACTCAATTAAGTTGCCATCTTTGTTTTCTATGGATATCGGCATCTTACGGTTAGGCTTACCCGGAATAGCCGAAGAAACGCTCACCGATTTTACACCAGGAATAGTCAATAACTCCTGCCTCAACATTGTGTGTGGTAAAGCGAAATGATAGTCGATTGCCAATTGTAAATCTTTTTTGAATCCTGTTGGTCGCGATTGCATAAAATGTAGTTGATTGTATGCAACCAATGTGGCTACTATCAAAATAACCGAAACAGCAAATTGTGCTATTACCAGCGATTTCCGCAAAACGATCCGACCAGAGGTTCGGGCTTGTATTCCTTTGAGCGATAACACAGGTCTAAATCCGATAAGTAACGTAGCCGGATAGATGCCGGATAAAATCCCAAATACCAATGTTATGGGCAAAAACAACAAGATTGTCTGCCATTCTGAAAAGATATTACCGGCAATGACTTTTCCGGAAAGCTGGTTGAATACCGGCAATAGTAACGCAGCAAGGAATAGCGCCAGAAAAAAAGCTAATACACATATGAGAATCGCATCAAGGAGAAACTGTCCGAAAAGATTTCCTTTGGTAGCACCAATCACTTTTCTCACACCCACTTCCTTGTTACGCTGGAAAGAAACAGCAGTGCTCAGGTTTACAAAATTGAAGCCGGCAATAAAAAGCACTAATACCGCGACCAGTGAAAAAATATACAAATTTTGAGCGTTACCTATCGTGATACTTCCTGTACGGCTACCTCTTGCTTTACCTTTTAGATATACATCCTTCAATGGCTCCAACATAAGTTCGTATTGAACGTTCTTGTTTTGAGCACCATTATTCATTATAGTCGTTAGCTCAGTATTCAAACGATTAATATCAGCATGATCTTGCACCAACAAATAGGTACTCATACCAAACCGCTCCCATTTAGATCCCATACCTGGATTAAACGCCGTTAGTAAGGTGGACATAGACAGCAACATATCTACATGGAAATGTGAATTAGCAGGTATGTCCTTCATTACTCCTGTTACGGTGGCAGGTAGTTTACCATCAAGATACAAGGTCTTTCCTATGGGATCGTTGCTACCAAAATATTTATGGGCTGCAGATTCACTAAGCACTACCTGGAAAGGCGCCTCCAATGCAGTTTCAGTATTGCCGCCTATCAATGGAAAAGAAAAAACTGAAAATAAAGAAGCTTCAGCATAGGCAATTTTTTCTTCCGCAAAATCACTGCTGTTCATTTCCCTTTGTACAATAAAATAATCCAAAAAGTAACGGACCGCTTCTTTTACTTCTGGGAAACTTTCGGCTGCAGCTTTTGCCAATGGAGCTGATGTGCTCTGATAGTCTACTCCTGTGGAAGAATGAATATCTGTAACCACCCGATATATATTATCTGCTTTTTCATGGTAACGATCATAACTCAGTTCAAACTTCACATATAACAACATGAAAAAGACAGCACAAAACCCAACTGATAAACCAATCAGATTGATACCAGAAAAAACCTTGTGTTTCCAAAGATACCTTACACTCGTTTTCAGACTATTCATCATATTGGATAATAATTAAATTCAGTCATTGAATATTTTTATTCAAAAACATCTTAAGGTCTACTCAATCAGTGACTCAACGAAGAGTATAAAAAACCTATAAGGTCTGCAGTGTCGCCACCCTGCTGGGCAAACCTTATAGGTTTATTTCAGTATTCCCATATTTTCAAATCACTCTGCTTTCAACGCCTTCACCGGATTGGCAATAGCTGCTTTTATGGCCTGAAAACTGACCGTGAACAAAGCAATACTTAAGGCTATCAACGCCGCTACCACAAATATCCACCAACTGATATCCACCCGGTATGCAAAACTTTGCAGCCATTTGTTGGCGCCCCACCATGCAATAGGGAACGCAATACAAGAAGCTATTAATACCAGTTTTAAAAACTCTTTGGAGAGCATTTGTGTTACCTGAGAAACGCTTGCCCCCAATACTTTCCGTATGCCTATTTCCTTGGTACGCTGCTCTGCCGTGTAGGTAGCCAACCCAAACAAACCGAGACAGGATACTAATATGATAAGCACAGCAAAAATATTCATCAGTGTCGCAGTTTTTTGTTCCGCAGCATAAGTTTTGTTGAACAGGTCATCTAAAAAAGCATAGGTAAATGGCTCCTCCACCTGGTAGGTATCCCATTGTTGTTTCATGGTGGTCAATAGTCCTTCCACATCAGTCGTATTAATTTTAAACATTAATCCACCTTCCGGGTGCCAGGTCATAAAAAGTGGGCTGATCGATTCGTGTAAGGATTTGAAATTAAAATTCCTGACAACACCAATCACATGGAAATTAAAGTTATTCCCTTTCGCACTATTCTGCCGGACAACTGTTTTGCCGATAGCCGTTTCGGGTGTCCATCCCAAAGCCTGGGCCGCAGTTTCATTGAGAATAATAGCGGATGAGTCTGTGCCAAAATCTTTTGAAAAATTTCTGCCCGAAGACATTTTTATCTCCAACGTAGGAATAAATTGTTCATCTATATGATAGTCCACTCCATTTACAATTGTCTTATTATCTCCCAGGGGATATGCAATTGCATTGTTGTAATTACTGGGTCCAGCAGGCTTATACCAGGAAAGGGTGGCGTTAGTGATCCTTTTATCTGCAAGCAGCTGTTGTTTAAAAACATTCTCGTTTTTACCGAGCAGATAAGAATTGGGAATAGTAATGATTTGAGACTTATTATAGCCAACATCTTTATTTTGTATGAATTTCATCTGCTGATAAACAACGATGGTTCCTATAATTAATCCTACAGAAATAAAAAATTGAAACACTACCAGTCCACTCCTAAGTCCAAAACTTTTATGAGCCGATGTTACTCTTCCCTTCAATACCGCAATAGGCTTAAATGATGATAAATAAAATGCCGGATAAATACCCGCCAACAAGCCAACCACTACACCTAAGCCAACAAAAGCTATTGCCGGTTTTAAACTTAAGGTCAGTTCCTTTTCTGAAATATTGTTAAACATCGGCAGCATTAATTGCAACAGTATATAAGCTATTGCCATTGCAAAAACAGCAATCAACATCGATTCAGAAAGAAACTGGCTGACGAGCTGCCCCTTTCCCGAACCTGCTACTTTTCTAACGCCCACTTCCTTGGCCCGTTTAGAGGCACCTGCTGTAGAAAGGTTGACAAAATTGATGCAGGCAACAATGAGCATGAATGCCGCAATGCCCGCAAAAACGTATACATACGTTGCATTACCACCCGGTTCGAATTCTGTAGTGGTATGAGAGTTGAGGTGGATCTCTGTAAGCGGCTGCAGCACAAAACCCAGCTTATTACCTTTGGTAACAAACTGATCGAAGCTTAAACCCATTTGCTGTTGTATCTGTGGTCCCATGTATTTTGCTACCATCTCCGGAAACCTGGCCTCCACCTTTTTCAGGTCGGTACCGGTCCCTAATAACAGATAGGTATGAAAACCGCCAAACATCCAGGAGTCCGATTTAGCATCTTCGTAGCCAGTCATGGAGCCAAGCATATCAAAATAAAAATGCGAATTCACAGGTATATCCTGCATCACCCCCGTTACTTTGTATAATACTGTATCCGCATTAATGCTCAACATTTTCCCAATGGCATTTTCTCCGGAAAAATACTTCCTAGCCGTTGTTTCATTAATCACGATTGTATTGGGTTGCAACAATGCAGTTCCGGGATCGCCCTCAACCAGGGGGAGCGTGAAAATATCAAATACATTGGGATCAGCCATCGCTAAACGTTCACCCTTAAATATTTTCCCATTGTAGTTTACTTTGGGCTGCCCTTGGTTAATGATGCGGGTAGCGTCCTCTACCTCCGCAAAATCTTTCATCAGCGTTTGCGCCACCGGAGCCATAGTTACACTCTCGTTTATTTTACCGCCGTTTACATCTGCCTGAAAAATAATGCGGGCTATCCGATCAGCTTTTTCGTTGAACCGGTCGTAACTCAACTCATCCTGCACATATAACATGATAACGAAAAACGTAGCAATACCAATAGCCAATCCCAGTATATTAATAAAGGAAAATAAGCGGTTTTTCCTGATATTCCGCCAGGCTGTTTTTATATAATTTCTGAACATAACCGGATTGCTGATTTTTAATTTTTAAATTTCTGATTTAGCCTCACCCTCCTTCTTCCTCTCCTACAGAGAGGGAGCGGTACTATGGGACGATGCCAAACTTTTAGTCGTTCCATATTGTCTATTGAATAATCTAACAGCCGACTTAATCATTCCCACATTCCCACATTTCCACATTCTCACATTCTCACATTTCTACATTCTTCTTCCATTTCTACATTTCCCCATTTTTAAATTTTCAAATTTCTCCATTTTCAAATTAAGCTACTCCGTCCGCAAACTCTTCACCGGGTTGGCCATCGCTGCTTTTATGGCACGGGACGCCACGGTAAGTCCAGCAATGTTTATTGCAGCAGTTCCTGCTACAACAAACATCCATAACTCTACTTCAACACGGTAGACAAATCCCTGTAACCACATATTTGCAGCCCACCATACAATTGGTGTTGCAATGAGTACTGCCCAGATAATTAACCTAAAATAATCCTTAACAAACAAAATAATAATTGCAGGAACGGTAGCACCCAACACTTTTCGCACTCCTATCTCTTTGGTTCTTTGCCAGGCCATTAAAGTAGCCAGCCCAAACAATCCCAAACAGCTAATAAAAATCATGATGCCTGCAGCCACCGTAACCATTGTCCCTATCTGTCTTTCTCGTTTATAGATAGCCGAAACAGCATCATCGTAAAAACTATACTTAAAGGTATCAGGCGGATAGAACTTATACCAACTTTTTTCTATTCTATTTATGGCATCCTGCCAGCCGCCATTTTTGGACAATCTGATATTTAAAGTCAGCAAACCATCCCAACTGTTCATCATAGCTACTGGTTCAATGGCTGTATAAAAATTTCGTGTATGAAAATCTTTCACTACACCGGCTATTGGGACCTTAGGGTTCCCCAACTGATTAATCATTTTCCCTATTGCATCTTCCGGCGATGAAAACCCAAGTGCCTTAACTGCCGTTTCATTTAATATATACTCAGATAAAGTATCAGAGGCAATGGCATTTCTGCCCGCCAGCAATTGCAATCGGTAAAAGTCAATGTATCCGGCATCAATGCCTTTCTTAAATAATTGTACTCTATCAATACCAGGATTTCCTTCAAATGGACTCGAAGAATAGGATTGAGACAAAGGCGCAGATCCTAGTACGGCCTCTATGTCAGTCTGCTTGTGTAATTCTGCCAGCAGCATTGCCTCCTTTCCCCTATATTCCGGAGCTCGCTGGTATTGCCATGGAATATCAATTAACACGACTGCATCCTTATCAAATCCCATATCGGCCTTCAATACATGCCGGAGTTGAGAGGAGACTATTATAGTGCCAGTAATGAATATGAGTGCAATTACAAACTGAAAAACTATAAGTGTTTTTTGTAAGCCAAAACGCGTTCCGGGTTTGAAACCAAATCCTTTAAAAACTTCTACTGTACGAACCTTCGTAATCAACAAAGCGGGATATATGCCTGCGAACACAGTAATCAAAGCTATCAGACAAGCTGCGAATAACAAAAGCTCTTTGATACCGCTACCTAATTGCAGTCCTTCCGGCAGTATACCCGACAAAAGAACAAACCCAAAGCGACTCAATAGAATGGCTACCAGACAAGCCAACGTTGCTGTTATTATCGTTTCTAACAGAAACTGACGAATCAGTTGGCCATCGGTACTGCCCAATGTCTTCCGAATGCCAACTTCCCGACCTCGTTGTGTCATTTGTGCTACGCCCATATTCACATAGTTAATACAAGCCAGCGCCAGCAAAAAAGCAGCGATACCTAGTAATCCATATATAACGGTTTTGCTCACACGGGCCGGCGAAAAGTAGTCTGATATGTCCGTAGCAAAATGTATATCCCGGATAGGGTACAGGATATAATTCCTCGCTCTTGTAAATGTGCCACTTTTGCCCTGTTCAAATTCTTTCCATCCACGTATGTCAAGTTTATTAATCGCGGATAGCACCACGCCAGGATCTGCTGCCGGATTTAACTGGATAAATAATCGATTATTTCCATTGGTGTTGGTCCATTCATTACTTGTATATACCTGTTCTTTGAGGTAAACAAATTCCTTACCTGTAAAGTGAGTAGGTGCCGGTAGATCTTCCACGATAGCTTTCACGGTTCTCGTTATTGTGTCACGCCCAAAATAGGTTATCGTTTTATTTAAGATTGCTTCGGGAGACTGATCGGGAAAATAAAGTGCGGCCCTGCTTTTCGTTAGTATCAGATCATTTACATCTCCAAAAATAGCGTTCGGGCTACCCGCCAACCACATAAAAGGCAACATGCCAAAATAACCCGACTTTGTTGCAATTATACCATCCGGTTCTTGTTTAACAAAAAGCTCATTTCCCCTCTTAACCTCTACACTTGTTACCCATTGATTGTATACCGGAACTACAGTTTCAATACCCGGCACTTCATTCATCACCTGGTATAAGGGAGCCGCAGCGGCGGCTATTTTTGATACTTTTTCAGTACCTGTTACAGAAACAACCTGATAAATCCGTTCGCTTCCCGGAATAAATGCATCATACTCACTTTCGTAACTCACGACCCTATATATAATCCAGCAAGAAGCAATGCCTACAGCAAGCCCTAATATATTAAGCAGTGTAAATACCCTTCTATTCATCAAACTTCGCCACGCTGTTTTGAAATAGCTTTTGAACATATAGCTGGATTGTTGATTTCTTATTTAGCCTCACCCTCCTTCTCTCTCCTACAGAGGGAACGGTACTACGGGACCATGCCAAACTTTTAGTTCTACCAAATCGTATACAATATAATTTAACAGCCCACTTAATCATTCCCACATTTTCATATTCTCACATTTCCACATTCTTCTTCCATTTCCACATTTCCTCTATTTCTTCTCCATTTTCAAATTTTCAAATTCCCCCATTTTCAAATTGTCTCACTCAGTCCGCAAGCTCTTTACCGGGTTTGCCATTGCTGCTTTTATAGCCTGGAAACTTATGGTTAAAAATGCAATCAGCATTGCCAGGGCTCCGGCGAAAATAAAAACCTGCCAGCCAATGGTTATGCGATAGGCAAAGTCGCCCAGCCATTTATTCACCACATACCAGGCTGCCGGCCAGGCAATAATATTTGCTACCAGTACCAGTTTAATAAAGTCTTTTGACAATAAAGTAGTAATACCGGCAACACTTGCCCCCAACACCTTGCGTATGCCAATTTCTTTTACCCGCCGCTCGGCCGCATAAGAAGATAAACCGAATAGCCCAAGGCAGGATATTGCAACGGCTAATACTGCCAGAATACCGACTATTTTGCTTACCTGTGCATCTGATTTGTACAACTCCTCAAAATGTTCATCAAGGAAACTGTACTCCATAGGATAACCCGGTAATATGCTGCTCCATACCGATTGCACATAGTCTATTGCTTCTTTTGCCTGACTACCATTTATCTTCACAGCAATTTCGCTAAAACCAAAGCCAGTCTGATTAAAAATACTCAGGGTTTCTATTTTATGATGTAGTGAGTTGAAATTAAAATCCTGTGCAACACCAATGATGCTTCCTGCAGTATCCAGTCCATTGAAGCCAAAACCAAACCGTTTGCCAATCAAGGTCTCCATAGTTTGGTCAGGTGTATCCTTTAGCAATTCTTTTGCCATTGACTCATTGATGATATAAGTTCTGCCATTGTCAGCTGCATTTTCTCCAATGAAATTTCTTCCGGCTACCAGCTTTATATCATATAGGGTCAGGTAATCCGGATCTACGATCACTTGCGAGGAAGCCAGGTTGCGGGCAGGGCCGTTTCCGCTGTGAAATACAAAACCCGATTGATGCAGGTTGTTACCCAGAGTTTGTCCGGAGCCGGTAGTAGCTACAACAAGTGGGCTGCCCTTCAAGGCTGTTTTTAATGCCCCAAATTTGGGCGATGTTGCTCTGTCAAGAGGAATGATCATCACTTGCTCGCGGTTGAAACCAGGATTTTTCTCCTCCATAAACCGTAATTGTCGCACGGCAAAAACGGTGGCAATGATCAGAAATATAGCACTGGCAAATTGTATGACCACTAGTATATTCCTGAGTGAGCCTTTTCCTTTCCCTACGTTCAAACTGCCCTTCAACACTTTTATGGCATTGAATGAAGAAAGAAAAAATGCCGGGTATATGCCAGCGAGGATACCCAATGCTATTCCTCCTGTCAACAAAGCAGGCCACCATTCCCAACTAGTGAAGAGGGGGAGCTTCAACTCCCGCCCACTGAGGTTACTCATATAGGGTAGGAGTAAAAGTGTTAATGCTATCGCTATTAGCAGCGCAAAAAAGGTGAGTAATACCGATTCGCTAATAAACTGCAAAGATAACTGCGATCGGTGTGCTCCAACCGACTTACGGATACCCACTTCTTTTGCACGTTCTGCTGACCTGGCAGTGGAAAGGTTCATAAAATTGATAGCAGCAATCAGCAAAATTATTATACCGATTACTGAAAAAAGATAGGTATAGGTTTTATTGAATTTTTGATAGTTAATGTAGTCATGAGTGATATCCATAGAAGCTGCATGTACATCTTTCAGTGGCTGCAGAAACAGTTCGTAAAATCTCCAGTTGTCATTGGCAGCCATATGATGTTTCAGGTAAGCTGGAAATTTTGCTTCCATTGCCTTTATATCGGTGCCGGGTACCAGTTGCAGATAAGTTACCAACCAATTACCGCCCCAATTTTCCATATGCTGCGGCCGGATAATAGTACTGAAAGAATACAACGCATCGAATTGCAGGTGACTGTTTGCCGGCACATTTTGCACTACACCGGTTACTTTAAAACTAATCGTGTCGCCGGTATAATGCACAATAGTTTTACCAATCGGATTTTCATTTCCGAACAACTTGTTTGCACTTTCTTCGGTAAGGATAACACTGTTGGGTGACTGCAACACAGTATTTCTGTCGCCTATTGTCAAAGAGAAATTGAATAGCTGTAAAAAAGTGGAATCCACAAAAAAACTCTCTTCAAAGTATATTTTCCGGTCACTATAAGACAGATCGTACCGTCCGGTTTTACGTACCCTGGTAAAATTTTCGACTTCAGGAAACTCCGCTTTCAATGTCGGCCCCATCGGAAACATGGACAATGCGACATTTTGCGGTTGCACCATTCCTTCAAATTTCTGCACTTCATTGAGCCGGTAAATATTGTTGGTATGCTGTGCATCGAAGTTCTGCTCATACAATACAAAAACCAGAATAATAAGACAAGCCGATATACCTATCGCCAGCCCGGTAACATTTATGAAAGAAAAAACTTTATTCTTCCATAGATTTCTAATGGCTGTTTTGAAATAATTTTTGAACATAAAAGCGGATTGTCGATCTCTGAAATTTTGATTGCTGATATTGCCTCACCATCGTTTTTCTTATGAAACCAAATCTTCTCTTGAATAATTCAATTGTGCTTCTACATGTCTTCACACAAAGAAGGTTAAGACCTCCGCACAAAATCCAAGAAAAGCTACAAAGATGAATGTTGACATTTCTACATTATTTCTCAATCAATATGCCATAAGTATTTCAATTGATTTACAAGCACTTAGAGAAGTTGTGAAAGATGAGGTGTCCGCTTTCGGACAGTATCTGTTCATATGTGGACATCTAAAACATTGCATTGGTCTTTGCATTAAACTTAAAGTCGGTGTTTACGCAATGAGCGCAAAAATGTCTCGAAAAAGGCGCAGAAATGCAGTTAAACATTCTCCTTTGCGTACTTAGCGCTCCTTAGTGTCTTTGCGAGAAAATATTTGTCCACGCAGAGAGCGCAAAGATGTCTCACAAAGGGCGCAGAAAAAGTACATTAGGCATTCATCTTTGCGTACTTAGCGCACCTTAGTCTTTGAGAGAAAATAATAGTTCACGCAATGAGACCGCAGAGACCTTATCCTTTTCAAATTTTCAAATTCCCACATTTCCAAATTATTTATTCCGTCCGCAATGCCTTTACCGGATTGGCAGAAGCGGCACTATATGTTCTTACTACAATAATTACACAAGTGAGTACCCCAATAAATAGTAATGAAAAAGCAAAAGGCGCTGACCCTATATCAATGCGATAGGCATATCCATTGAGCCATTGCTTCATCATCAGATAACCAACCGGACAGGCTATTAGTGACGCAATAACCATCACCAACAAAAACTCTTTCATGAATAATGAAATGATTCCCGATATAGAAGCACCCAATACCTTACGAACGCCAATCTCTTTTATTCTCTTTTCTACACTCAGCGAAATCAAACCAAGCACGCCCAACAATACTATCAGCAACGAAAAAATGCCTGCCGTGTAAGAAGCTTTTTTTAATTGTAGTTCTGAGGTGTACAACTTTTTCAGATTGTCGTCCATAAAATTGTAGTCGAATGCAGCACCTGGCAATAGCGAAGTCCATTTTTGCTGGATAACATTCATAGATTCGCTGATATTACCGGGTCGGATTTTGAAGGATAACATTCGAAAAATAGTATTCGTTTTTACATGAACAAATACCACCGGTGGAATAGATTTCTGCAAAGTACCGGTATTAAAATCTTTTACCACACCAGCTACTACCGCTTTGTAGCCGTTAAATCCTTTAAAGATAAGTTCCTGTCCGATAGCATCCTGGGGATCATCCCAGCCCAGCGCTTTTGACTGCTTTTCATTAATCACAATTTTACTGCCATCTATGTTGGCGCCTTCTTGCCCAAAGAACACACCAGCCGCCATTGCGATATTAAATGTAGATCTGTAAAATTCGTCGGTGGTAAATTGTTGTGTTGCTACGGCACTGGTGGAGTCTTTACCGGGCCTGTATAAAAAAACTTGTCCTGCATTATTGTCGTCGGGTACTTCGTATGACAAGGTTACGTTACTGACCTGCGGTAGTTTCTCAAACTGCCTGCGAATGGTTTCCATTTTGCTCACGCCCGCCTGCGACCAGTCTCTTGGTAACAATGCCGAAACGATATAATCTTTGTCATAACCAAGGTCTTTTTTGAAAAAAAAATTCATTTGAGCAGTGATAATATATGCGGAAATGAAAACAATAGTAGCGGTGGAAAACTGAAACCCGGTAAGCGACTTTCTCAACAACACATTTTCTTTTACAGAACTTATTTTCCCCTTCAAAGAAGAAACCGCTTTTAGAGAAGACAATACAAAAGCAGGATAAAGCCCCGCAAGACATCCCACAATTATGATAAAGATCGCGGGAAAAACAATAAAGTATAAGGGGAACTCACTGAGTGCTGGAACAGGTTTTCCTAATATATTACTGAAAAGATTGCGTGTCAATGCATAAACACCGATGGCTACTCCAGTGGAGAACAGTACTACTAAAGTAGATTCGGTAAGGAATTGTAACATCAGGTGCTTTTTCATTCCACCCAACACTTTTCTTACGCCGATCTCCCGCATGCGGCTAGACGATTTGCTAACAGTAATGTTTACAAAATTCACAATCGCCATCAACAGTATAAAGAAAGCTATGCAAGACAATGCTATGAGCGTTTTCTTTACAAGTCCCTTATTGGCTTCGAGATAATATTTTTTTAAGGGCATCAAGTAAGGTGTAAGGTCATTAGAAACAAAAGACGGCGCATTTTGCTGGAGCAGGTACTTCATTGGTTGCTCTAACTCAGCAGGAGAAACACCTTTTTGCAACTCAATATAACTTACGATATAAACATTCGGCCAATCCATATTTCTGCCAAAGAAACCCAGGTTTTCCGATGAAATAAATATTTGGTTATCGTTCTGTTCATTTACCCAGGTGACGGAATTTTTAATCGGGGTAGCCAACACTCCACTCACCATAAAATCATGCTTTGAACCCGAGAAATTTTCTATGGTGATTGTTTCGCCCACAACATCTGTTTTCCCAAAGTATTTAACGGCTTTTTCCGGAGAGATCACTACAGAAAAGGGATCTTTGAATGCGGTCCGTTCATTGCCATGAAGTAAAGAAAACCCATACATATTGAGCATAGTGCTGTCGCACACCTGCAGATTTTCCCTAAAAACCTTATCGCCTTTAGACACGTTCGATCCAATACCATCCCAACGATAATAGTTCGCAACAAGATGTGGATAGTTTTCTTTTAGAGCCTTCGCTAAGGGACCAACACTGGTAAGTTCGTATGCTGTTGTTGCATCCTTCCACTTACTTTGTATAATATATTGCTGATCAACATTTCTTAAACCACTGTTTACACGAAGTTCATTCCATACGTATGCACCAATCACCAGCGTAAACGCAATGCCGGCAGCTAAACCAACAATATTCACTGCAGAGAGAAAGCGATACTTTATTATATTCCGCCATGCGATTTTCAGATAGTTTTTGAACATAACTTTTTTCTTTTACTAATTTCCCAGACAGTGACCCAATCACTGAAGAATATATATAGTTCGAAGTCAGAAACTCGGAACAGCCTTATTTTGACTGCCCGGCTATAGTTTTTTTAGATTCCTCCTACGTCGGAATGACAAAAAAAGGGCTTGTCATTCCGACGTAGGAGGAATCGATTGCTATATATGGAACATAGCCAAAAATTAGATATCCTCACTTTTTTCATATCTCCACATTTTTTCTCTCGTTTTCAAATTACTTATTCCGTCCGCAATGCCTTTACCGGATTGGTGGATACCGCTTTCAAAGCATTACTACATACTACCAGCAAAGCCAGCAACAATACCAAACCGCCGATGATCAAAAACAACCAGATACTGATATGTATTTTGAAAACATATTGTTGCAACCAACTATTCATCAACCACCAGGCTATAGGGGTGGCGATTACAAAAGAAATAAGTACCAACTTCAGGAAATCTCTTGATATAAGTAACAATACCTGCGACACTGTAGCGCCTAATACTTTACGAATACCAATTTCTTTGAATCGCCTTTCAATGGTAAATGAAGCCAGTCCGGCCAGTCCGATACAACATATAAAAATTGCGAGTCCTGCGAATATGTTCGTTACTTTTCCAATCAAATCCTCTGTAACAAATTTTTCTCCATAGGCTGTATCTGCAAATGCATAATCGAAAGGAAAAGCAGGATTATTCTTTTTGAAGATGGTTTCAAACTGGCTGATAGCAACCGCTATAGGTGTTTTCTCCTTCAGTCGAATGCTTACATAATTAACTGCATTGGGTGCATAAAATACAAGCATGGGATCAACTGGATGAAAAGGCGACTCCATCACCACATTATCTGTGACGCCTATTACCGTATATTTATCTTCTCCAAAACGCATTTCCATTCCAAGTGGTTCTTTTAAATTCATTGCTTCCACGGCTGCCTTGTTCAACAATACCGAAGAAGAATCTGAAGGCATACCCGAAAAATCTTTTCCTTCCAGCATTTGAATGCCCATGGTTTTACTGAAGTCTACATCTGTTCGCATACCGGAAATAATCAAGGACAGATCGGCTGGTTTACCATTCCAGTCCGGTGAACCTGACTTCCACCAAACAGCCGTAATGGGAGAACTCGTACGGGTAACAGACGCTACCATGCCACCGGCCAACAAATCCTGCCTGATAACATTGTAGTTGCTGCGCATTTCATCGTTCATAGGTACCATTACCAGATTATCCGGATTATAACCACGATCTCTATTTTTAATATGCTGAATTTGTTGATAAACAATGATGGTAGCTGCCATCAAAACAATTGATATAGTGAACTGTACCACAACCAATACATGCCGGGGCATGATCGCATTTTTTCCGCCATTAAAAACACCTTTTAAAACTTTCACCGGGCTAAACGAGGAAAGATACAAAGCCGGATAGCTACCCGCTACCAGTCCGGTAAATATAATGACAGCAGCTCCGCCCAACCACAAATTCAGATCTGTCGCCTGTAAAGAAATGTTTTTATCCACCATTGCGTTAAAGGCCGGCAACAATAATAGTACTGTAGCTATTGATAAAATAAAAGCGATAGCCACCAGGATGACTGACTCCGTAAAAAACTGATAAATCAATTGTAATCGGGCAGAACCCAATGTCTTGCGGATCCCCACTTCTTTGGATCTTCTTTCAGACCGGGCAGTAGACAGGTTCATAAAGTTTACACAAGCTATTACTAGTATAACTATAGCGATGATTGAAAACAAGCGTACATATTCAATGAGTCCGCCTATATTTTTACCATCTTTAAACTCGCTGTATAAACGCCACTTGCTCATTGGGAAACTGAAATACGTACTCACTTTATCGTGGGAATCATTCTGCATTTTGGTGTCGTGAATAAATTTGTCCACAGCAGCTATATCGGCGCCTGGAATTGTTTGTATGTATAAGCGCCAGGATGAGGCTGTCCAGTTACCCATCATCCGTTTAATGTGTTCATTGTTGTAGTTAAATGCGCGGATAAAATCAAATTGAAAACTGGAGTTTCCTGGTATATCTGCTATGACGGCGGTTACCCTGGATTCTTCAGCATTGTTTATTTTTATCACTTTGCCAATTGGATCTTCGTTCCCGAAAATGGCTTTGGCTGTACTGGTGGTAATTACCATCGACGAAGGGTCGTTGAGAGCCGTTGTGGGATTGCCCTGCAAAAAGGTCCAGGTAAATACATCAAAAAAGTGATCGCTTACCGTAATGCCAGTCTTTTTAAGTCGGATATCTCCAAAAGACAATATTTCATTGTCGCTTGGCTGGGTGGTAACCACCGCATGTTCGATCTGTGGGTTTTTACCTTCGATTGCCTGGGCAAAAGGCAACACCATATTATAGTCTGTGAAAACCCGGTTTTTAAAATCCCGGTTGGCTATCACCAAACGGATATTATCATAATTCTTATGAAACTTATCGAAGCCAAGTTCATCTCTTACCCATAGGAAAATAAAGAGAGCACAACTAATCCCTAAAGTAAGTCCCAGGAGATTGGTGATGGTAAACCCCTTGTTGCGACGAAGGTTACGAACCGCTATCTTTAAAAAATTTTTGAACATATGATAGAATTGCAGATTTCTGATTTAATAATTTAGCCTCACCCTCCTTCTCCCTCTCCTATAGAGAGGGAGCGGTACTATAGAATAACTCCAAACTTTCGTGCCTTCCTAATCCTCTACAGAATAATTCATCTATGGTTTAATCATTCCCACATTTTCCATACTCTCACATCTTCACATTCTTCTTCCATTCCCTCAATTTCTTCTCCATTTTCAAATTTTCAAATTCCCCATTTTCAAATTGTATCACTCGGTACGCAAACTTTTCACCGGGTTTGCCAATGCTGCTTTTATTGCCTGAAAACTCACTGTTAAAATAGTGATCAAAAAGGCTCCCGTGATTGACAAAGCAAAAATCCACCAGGATATATCTACCCGATACTCGTAGTGCTGCAGCCAACCATTGATATAATAATAAGCAATAGGAATTGCCATCAAACAGGCAATGGCCACCAGTATCATAAAATCTTTTGATAGTAACGCCCAAAGGTTAAATACGGAAGCGCCAACTATTTTGCGGATACCGATTTCCTTGATGCGTTGCTCGGCTACAAACGAAGCCAGTCCAAACAACCCAAGGCAACTAATGACAATTGCTAATATGGCAAAAAAGCCAGCGAGCTTTCCAATACGTTCTTCATCTGAAAACTTCCGGGAATATTCAAAATCCACAAACTGATAGTCGAAAGGGGCAGCAGGAATCACCTGCTTGAAAACTTTCTCCACTATTGCCAGGGAGGCAGAAGTGCTTCTCTCGGGATTTAATTTCAAGTTAATCACATTCACATTATTGTCATCCATAAGGTATACAGCCTGCTTAACGGGCTTGTAAGGTGATGACATCACCATATCTTTTACTACGCCCACAATTGTTAGTGCTGACTTATTCCCATATTTCCATTTTATTACTTTCCCTATGGGATCTTCAATATTCATGAATTTCAACGCAGCTTCATTTACTATCATCGAAGCACTATCACCTTTAAAGTCTCTCGAGAAATCCCTGCCTTGTATTATTTCGAAACCTACTGTTTTTCCATATTCAGCGGTCACCCAAATTGTAGCAAAATCGGTATCAAGATTTGGATCTTTTCCCTCCCAACTAAAGCCGCCGCTATTGCTCCAAACACCTGTTAGCGGACTGGATGATTCAGACATTTCAATAATCGCTTCCTGCCTTCTTAACTCGTTGCGCAATACATCATATTTACCATAGAAGTCAGGTGTTTGCATCATAATCGTCACCAGGTTATTTCTGTCGTACCCAACAGGTCTGTCTTTGGTATGTTGTATTTGACGATATACAATAATGGTACAGATAATGAGTACAACAGACACTGCAAATTGCGTAATCACCAATACCTTTCGCGGTAATGCTGCCAATCTGCCCGCCTTGAAAGTTCCTTTTAATACTTTTACCGGTTGAAAGGAGGAAAGGTAAAACGCAGGATAACTACCAGCAACCGTTCCCGTTATAACCGCAAAGCCCAGTCCAATTATCCAAAACCAGCCATTGGCCCACAATATATGTACCTGTTTATCTGCTACCTGATTAAACCAGGGCAGCACCAGCATCGTAAGAAGAATGGAGAAAGCGAAAGCAATGAAAGCGACCAGTAGCGATTCAATAAGGAATTGACTAATCAATTGTGTTCTGGCCGAACCCACCGTTTTTCTGATCCCTACTTCTTTAGCTCTTTTTTCAGATCGGGCAGTACTCAGGTTCATGAAATTGATACAAGCTAACAACAGGACAAACACGCCAATTACTGCAAACATCCACACATATTCTATTTGTCCGCCAGTTTGTACACCATCTTTCCAGGAGGAACGCAGGTGCCAGTTCTTCATGGGATGTAAAAAAATGCCTGCATTAAACTTTTTCTGATCATCCGGCACTTTGTCTAATTTGGCTTTTACTATTCTACGGTTGACCTCCTCAAAGCTTACATTATCTGCTATTTGTGCAAAACATTGGAAAGAATTATTACCCCATTCAGTAGCAGCATGAGCAAACCAACCTTCAGATGTTTTATACAAATCCCAGGGAGCCACAAATTTCAGTTCTCTAAAACTGGTACTATAAGGCAGGTCTTCGAAAACACCGGTTACTTTTACATCAAGTTTGGCGTCAATCTTCATAGCCTGTCCCATAGGGTCTTTATCTCCAAAAAAAGCTTTGGCTGTGCTTGCGGAAATAAGAATACTATTAGGTTGTGCAAGTCCGTCTGCTGTTCCTTTCAGCATTTTCAAAGAAAGAATATGTGGTCCATCTTTATCTATATAGATACCATTTTTATACAGGTGTTTGTTTTCAAAACTCAACATGTAAGAGCCTTGCCAGGAAGCCATAGCCAGATACTTAAAGTTACTACCGTAAGACTGACGCAACTCCTCTCCCAGGGGAAAAGGCAGCGCTTCTCCAGTGTACCTATATCCGTTGGAAGTTTGTTGTTGGTAAATCTGGGCAACTTTATCATAATTATGGTGATATCGGTCATATGTCAATTCATCATAAACCCATAAACCGATCAACAGTGCAACAGTCATTCCAATAGCCAATCCACCAATATTGATCATTGAAGAAGTACGGCTTTTCTTAAGATTCCGCCAGGCGATTGTCAAATAATTTTTAAACATATAACCGGGATTGCTGATTTATGATTTTAAATTTCTGATTTAGCCTCACCCTCCTTCTCCCTCTCCTGTAGAGAGGGAGCTCTATGGAATAATTCCAAACTATAGGTATTACCAAATCGTCTATTAAATAATTTCCACGTTTTCCGTATTCTCACCTCTCCACATTTTCTTCTTCCATTTTCAAATTGTATCACTCTGTTCGCAAGCTTTTCACCGGATTGGCCATAGCTGCTTTGATTGTTTGTAAACCTATCGCGATGAAAGTAATGACCAATACCAATGCTCCCGCTGCCAAAAATATCGTTGCAGAAAGACTGATCCTGTAGGTATAGCTTTGCAACCAGCCATTCATCATCCACCAGGAGACAGGAAACGCAATCAGGAGTGCAATACCAATTAACTTCAGGAAATCTTTGGATAACAGAGCGGTAATACCAATCGACGAAGCGCCTATTACTTTTCTGATACCAATCTCCTTTTGTCTTTTCTGCGCTGTAAACGCTGCCAATCCAAATAAACCCAGGCACGAAATAATAATGGCCAATCCGGCAAAATAGCCGGCGAGTGTTGCAGTACGTGTTTCTGTTTCATACTGTTTTTGATAGGCTTCGTCTAAAAAGTTGAATGTAAATGGAAAACCGGGATTATACCTGCTATACAGCTTTTCTATAGCAGCCAGTGTCTGCTGTTGATTTTCTCCTTGTATGCGAGCTACAATGGTTCCCTCCCCTTTTTGCATATGCATGAAAGAAGGCTTTATAGGTTCGTGCATCGATTCGAAATGAAAGTCCCCTACCACACCGATCACCTGCCAGTTTGTATTCTGAAACCTTAGAATGCTCCCTACCGGATTCGTGAGCCCCATTGCCTTCACCGCCGCTTCATTGAGGATAAGACCCAGCGAATCCATACCGAACTGAGTTGAGAAACTTCTCCCGGACTTTATTTGCATGCCCATGGTCTCTACAAAATCATGGCTGATTCCAAAGCCTTCAAAAGCTACTGAATTATTGGGTGTCTTTCCCGGCCATTCCAGCCCGGTAGTGCTGTACTTCCGCCCAACTATTGCATGATAGGTATAGGCTGCTTTCTCCACTCCCGGCAGTTGTCGCATTTCAGCTAAAAAAGTTTCCTGGCTGGTCTGAATTTTCCCTTCTGCTGTAAAGCGGACTACATGCTCTTTGTTGTATCCCAGGTTAGTATTCCGGATGAATTGCACCTGCTGATAAATAACTGTAACCGCCACGATTAATAAGGTAGACAGTGTAAACTGAAAAACAACCAGTCCTTTTCTTGATAATAACTCAGCAGTGGACGTCTTAAGCTTACCCTTTAAAATTGCCAGTGGCTTGAATCCTGAAATATAGAGTGCCGGATAGCTCCCGGCTAAAAAACCCGTTATCAATGTGATTAACACAATTGCTATCCCCATTTGCCACGTAAAATGCAATGAAATCGATTTGCCGGTCAGCTGGTTAAACATGGGTAGTAAGATGGCGGCAAAACCTATTGCAATAACCATAGCACAAATCGTTAATAGAAGCGATTCTATCAGGAACTGCCATACCAACTGGTTTCTTTTTGCCCCGACAACTTTTTTTATTCCAACCTCTTTCAATCTTCGGCCAGCTTTCGCCGTAGACAGATTCATAAAATTGATACAAGCGATAACAAGGATAAAAATTGCCAGCGCTGTAAACAAGTTCACATATTGCGCTCTTTCTCCTGCCCTTGCCTTGTCACCATAGTAGTTATGTAAATAGCCATCGGAAAATTTTGTCCCAATCACTTTCCTGCGTTCGTCACCGGTATTGGCCGTTATAATATTCTCCACTTTTTTATTAAATGCATCGATGTCTGTACCCTCTTTTAGCAACACAAAACTATGGGGACCTAAATTATCCCAATAGTTTACCCAATCCTTCATTGTTCTGAAGTAATCGAACGATAAAACAAAGTCAAATTGCTGAGAAGAATTGACAGGCATTTTTTTGAATACACCGGAAACATAAAAAGTTGTATCATGGTCAAACCTTACTGGTTTGTCCATGATATTATCGATCGTCCCAAACAGCTTTGTTGCCAATTCATCAGAAAGTACGATGGCGTGTTTTGTAGCGAGGACGCTGTTTTTGTCCCCTTGCAATAACGGGAAAGAAAAAATATTAAAATAATCTTTATCTGCGTACTGTCCGTTGGCTTTGATATTTTTATCAGCTACGGAAAGGGTGTTTTGTGGAAACCAGGCAGCGGGTGCCACCGCAGCAGCGTAGGCAACCTCCGGAGTATTTTGTTTAACAGCTTCGCTCAATCTGCCGGATGACTCGTGGGAGTGCATCGTTTCGCCGTTGTAGGTTCTTCGCTCCAACAACCTGTAAAGCCGATCGTCGTTTGCAAAAAACTTGTCATAGCTCATTTCATCACGTACCCATAAAAAAATAAGCAGTGTGCATACCAGTCCGGCAGAAAGGCCAAATACATTTAAAAAAGTGAACTGCTTGTCTTTTAACAGGCTCCGCCAGGCAATTTTGAAATAATTTCTAAGCATATAATCGGATTGCTGATTTATAATTTTTAGATTTCTGATTTAGCCTCACCCACCTTCTCCCTCTCCTATAGAGAGGGAGCGGAACTATGGAATAATTCCAAACTTTTGGTACTAACCAGTCGTCTACTGAATAATTTATCATTCGACTTAATCATTCCCACATTTTCCAAATTCTCACATTTCCACATTCTACTTCCATTTTCAAATTTTCAAATTCCCCCATTTTCAAATTTATATCACTCTGTTCGCAAGCTCTTTACGGGATTTGCCAACGCTGCCCGAAACGCCCTATATCCAACGGTCACCCATGCTATTACCAGCGAGGCAAACACTGCCACCACAAATATCCATACACCAATTTCTATCCTGAACACAAAATTGCTGAGCCATTCATTCATTACATACCAGGCAACCGGTGCAGCTATTAATGATGCGACAACGATCAGCAATGTGAATTCGCGGGAGAACATAATAACAATACTTTGTACGCTGGCGCCTAATACTTTTCGAATACCAATTTCTTTCGTCTTCTGAACAGCCATATAAGAAACCAGTCCGTATAACCCCAGACAAGAAATAAAAATGGCGATGCCTGCAAAAATTTTGTATAAAAGTGTTAGCTGTGTCTCTTGTCTATAAAACCGTTCAATGGTTTCATCAGCAAAATGAGCTGTAAAAGCAAATTCAGGATAAGTACGTTCCCAGAGGCCTTGCACAGCCGCAGTGGTCTTTGACAGCTGATCTGTTCTTAACTTTACAGCCATTGTATAGGTATAATTTTTTTGAGAAGAAATTGCCAATGGCTTCACTTCATCGCGTAGGGAATTGGTTTTAAAATCTTTTACTACACCAACTATCGGATACCAGCTGCCACCACCCATACGAAGGTTTTTACCAACAATATCCTCGGGGCTGGCAAAACCTAACTTTCGAACCAGGGATTCATTTACAATGTATTCATTAGCGGTATCACTTTGTCTGTAATTTCTTCCTGCAGCCAATTGCAACCCAAAAGTATTCACATAGTCTGCATCGCCATATTTCAGGAAGAGAGGAAACAACTCATCGGTTGCTTTGTTGTTGAAGGCAAAATTCCCACTCCAATTGTTGTCTGAAGAAGCTTCATCGCTGGCAAAACTCACATTTATAATATCAGGATTTTTTAGTAGCGCTTGCTTGATGGGTTGCATCCGGGACAGATTTAAACTGTCACTATAAGCAGGTAACAACCATATAGCTTCTTTATCAAAACCGAGATCGGCATTGCGCACATAATTCATTTGTGAAACAGCGATGATGGTTCCAATAATAAGCATCTGGGAAATACCGAACTGAGTAATCACCAGTGCCCGTCTCAAAGAAACACCGCCGATATTGGCTGCATTGATTTTATTCTTCAATGCCAAAATCGGTCGAAACCCAGACAATACCATTGCTGGATACGCACCAGATAAAATGGTTACCACCAACAATAATAAGCCCATCAGTAACACACTCTTACTATTGAAAAGTGATAACGTAGCAGGTACGCTTGCCACATGTTGCAACCACGGCAATGTTAGCCAGGCAATGGCTACCCCAACCAACAATGCCAGGAATACCACCAGAAATGTTTCGCTCATAGCTTGTCCGATCAGTTGCCCTCGGCTACTCCCCAACACTTTTTTTATGCCCACTTCTTTACTTCTACCTGCTGCCTGGGCGGTAGACAGATTTACAAAGTTGATGGAAGCCATTACAATAATTAGTATCCCGATGAGTGCCAGGGTCCACAAGATCGGCTTGCTGGTACTATGGTCGCCCATCGTACTATAGCGGGCATTGAAATGCAGATCAGAAAGCGGTTGTAATACCTGAAATCTTCGCCCATGTCTGTTTTCATTATAATACTTTTTTTCAAAATTGGCGAGTTGCCCTTCTAAACTGGCAGCTGAAGTATGAGCTGGCAGTAAAACAAATACCTGGTGATTGCTACTTAAACTTCCCCATCCAGGATTATAGCCGAAAAGGTCTGGATAGCTAGTGAAAGCCTTGTAAGAAGCAAAAATCTTAACCGGAAAATCTGAGTTCTCTGGCATATCTTCTATAACACCTGTTACCTGTAGCGTCAGCGCATTGTCAACTAAAAGATATTTTCCTACCACATTGTTGTCCGTACCGAAATATTTTAATGCAGTACTACGGTCAACTACTGCATTTCCGGGATCCGTTAAGCCTTGCCCATTTCCCGCCAACCATTTTACCTGAAATATGTCAAAAAAATCTGGTTGGGTGAATACAATATTTCCCTCTTCTATGAACTTTTTACTTTTACTAACATCCATGTTAACATTATCACCGAGTACGGTTACCTGCCGCCCCGACTGCTCCTGAATAGCAGCGATCTTTTCAATTTGTGGGATGTCGTTCTTTAGTGCTTCATATGCCGGCACCGGAATACCCGGATTCCAGGCTTCAGTTCCATCTTCGTGAACGGTATTGGTCACCACACGGTATATGCGATTATAGTTCGGTTGAAAGCTATCATAACTCAATTCAAACTGAAGTACTATAAAAATCAATATGGAAGCAGCAATACCAACAGAGAGTCCGGCAATGTTGATTACAACATGCGATTTGTTTCTTTGCATATTGCGCCACGCGATTTTAAAATAACTCTTGATCATAGTTTATATAAGCTTACTTATTGCTTTTACTTTCCATTGTCATTTTCGTCGGGGACTCAAAGATTTTGCCAGCGACTGAGTAAGAACGATGGAATAGGGATCACTAAATGCTGATGTAGCATTTCCCTCAAGAAATGGATATTGAAATATCTTGAAAAAATCTGTTCCGGAGATTGCACCTTGAACGTACATCTTTTTATGCCCAACCATCAAGCCGTGATGGCTGGTCCAGTCACTTTCTACCACATATTCTATCTCAGGTATTTCTGTACGCAATGCCTCTGCAAGCTTTAAAGAAGTAGTTTGAAAAGTAAGTGTATCCCCATTACTATAGTAGTTGCGTTGTACACGGTGTACCGATTCGTACTCCGGAAGAAACTTGTCAAAAGAGTATTGGTAATGCACCCATAGCCCGATCAATAATGCCACAGCCATGCCAATGGATAGTCCTGAGATATTCAACAGACTATACCCAATTGTTCTTCTTATATTTCGCCAGGCTATTTTGAAATAATTTTTAAGCATAAATCTGTGATGAATTTCTGATGCATCTGTTGAACACAACTTGAAATTCTAATATTATGCCATATCGTAACCTTCTAATATCCAATAAATTATAAATTCGCCATTTTGAATGGCGTACGAAAACGAACAGTCTTTGTGCGATGGTGAACAGTAAACCTAAAGGGACTTCCCAGGCAAACGCGACACAAATACTCTTTCCGCCAGTTCAGCGCCCGCTTGCACCAATGGATTGAGAATAGTATTTACCCCTGCTTTTTTAAGCGCTTCCACCTGCTCTTCAGATTCCACCATAGCACTAATAGCGCCAACAAAACCTCTTCTTCTCAAAGCTTCAATAGTAATAAATTTTCCGGCTTCCTCGCGTAGTGCCACTACTACGCCCTGCAATTCACTTATATCAAGATTTTCCCAAAGTGTTTTACTGTTGGCATCTCCATACAATACTCTTCTTTTTTCCGCCCGTTGCGTTTCCAGTACGCCAGGGTCTGTATCGAAACCCACTACTTTTTTGCTATTTGCCACCAATGTGTCGTATGCGGCTGTTCCCGAACGTCCCATCCCCACCACAATAAAGTTTGCAATACCAATAGAATTAGGCTCAGCATCACTCAATGCTTTTTTGGTTTCAAAACGATCCAGTACTCCATGGAATTTTTCATACAAAACATTTGCCTTGTTGTTGATCACTGACCCTACAAGAAAAGAAAGAGCGACCGTTGTAGCCAATGTAACCATTAATGCTTGCGGCAATAAACCTGCGGTGATGGCCACAGCACCCGTAATCAAAGCAAACTCGCTAAAACTCGATAAAGAAGTGGCAGTAAGAAATGCCGTGCGCGACCGGAGTCGAAAACGGGTGAGGATGGTAAAAAATATGCCGACCCTCACAGGTAAAAACAGACACAACAATATTGCATACAATAAATCCTTCCATCCCGGTACGCCAGCAAATCCTATATCCAAAAAGAAGCAAATGAGAAAAGCCTCTCGTAAACCCCATAGTTTCTCTCCCAACTCATCTGTTTTCTTCTCCCCTGTATGTAATAAGCCGAAGCAAAATGCTCCCAACTCAGCCCCCAAATGAAAGTACTCAAACAAAAAGGCACCGGCGAGCGCCATCAGTACTCCATACAATAATAACAGTTCCTCATCTTTTATCAACCGAAGCAAACGTGTGAGAACTGGCTTCAAAACAGGCAACAAAAGCAACAGTAATGCCCAGGGGGACGGAGCTGCCAAACCAGTGAATGCCAGAATACCAATCAGAATAATATCTTCCATCACCAGGATTCCGATGGCTAACCGTCCATGATAAGCATCCAATTCGCCCTTATCATCTAATCCTTTGGCTGCTACTACCGTACTGGCAACCCCTAGCAGAATGCCCAGCAAAATTGTTTGCGATACGGAAAAACCGGCAGCAATACCCATCACTGAAAAAAAGCCCGAAAGTAATACTACGCTGATAACAATCTGCAACAACCCTGAAACAGCCACTTCCGGTTGAATAAAGTTCTTCAGGCGGATTTTTGTGCCTAATGTAAATAACAACAGTACGACTCCCACATGGGCCAACTCTTCAAAAACACCAATCTCTTTAAAACCAAAAGCGGATAAAATAAAACCTGTAGCCAAATAACCCATCAGGGAAGGCAGCCCCATTTTGAAAAAAAGCATGCCCATGACAAATGCCAGTGTTATATATAGTAGTATTTCCATAGCAATTAGTTAACAGTATTGCACAAATATAATTACGCATCGATTTTGATTGAAAAATATAACAGTTCAATATTTTTTCATATAACGTCAGCAGACACCGGAGACCTGGGTCACCAGTCAATAGTCTGTAGCCAAGTAGCCTACAAGCACTAATACTCCAATTAAACCTATCAACCGCGGATGTTCTAAAACAGGCTGAAAAAATTATGGCAACAGATGAGCTAAGGACATTAACAGCCACTTTCGCTCCGACGTAGTAGCAAAGCTGTCAGTAGACGATGCTGACACAACCGAACGTAGTTTACTCTTTATCTCTCCCCAATCCACACTTTTAGACCAGTTGATACCATTCATATTAAACCCTGTCTTAGGCATTTGAAAAATATCCGGGTGTAAAATGTCCCTGGCATAGTTCCGAAATAAGGGTTTGTAGTTGTTGTGTTGAAGCCCTTTTTCCGATCCGTATACATTAAAATATTTTTGAAAAAATAAGTGATCAAGATAAGGAAACCGCATCTCGATAGCATTCATCATGGACGGGCGATCTGATCGTAAACTATGATAGGAAGAGAGGTAAAAATAAATGTCAAGAAATGAAATCTTCTTCATAACATCGCAGTCCTCAAAATCCGCGAATCGAACTTTTGCCTGTGCCCATACCAACTCCAAAGGATGTTGCCAGTTAGCTGATGAATGGTCTCTGAATAATCTCTTTATTTCCTCCCATCCTGCTACCGACCGTGAAATGAATGGAAGTGCAGGTAAGCCATATCGTTTAAATGTTCTGAACTTCTCTCTTTTACCGGATGGCAGCCAACCGTCCCATAACATATGTAACATGGGCTGCCAACGCTTTATTGTCAAAGCCTTCGCATAATGTCCATACCCGTAAAACAACTCATCGGGACCAAGCGCATTGTATAAAATTCTTTTCTTCCCCCTCAATTGTGATGAAAGAAAGTAAGCCGGCTCTGGAGAAATATTTGGCTCTTCTTCTGCCTTGCAAAATTCTTCTATCATTGATCCGGACATCTGATCGGGCACCCTGAACATATCCAACTCAATGCCCGCATGGGCGGCATTCAATTTAGTATAGGGCAACTCATTCACCTGTCTGCCGGAATCGTCATAAATAGTCGCACCCTTTAAATTAGCCGAAGCTTTACTTAAAAACAAAGCCAATAGCCCCGAATCTAGACCCCCACTAATCATTATTGATTTCTTTATCGCTTCTACTCCCTCCAAACTAAGATCTACAATTTCTTTCACATCGTGTACAAATTCTTCTTGAGGAATAGGCTTTTTAGACGGTTGGTAAGACAGTTGCCAATAGGTAGATGTTTTATAATCAAAAGTATTGGTATTCACCACCAGGTGACCCGCGGGTTCAAGGCTATGGACATGACGGTAAATAGTAGAGGGGCTGAGGCTGGCTCCCAGATAAAACTGTTGCCCCAGTTTCTCAAAATCAATAGCGGGTTGCACAAAACCGGAGGCATGTATTCCGCTGACTTCAGAGGAAAAAATAAAAAAATCTTTATTGACAGCGTAAAAGAAGGGTTTTATTCCGAACCTGTCTCTCCAAACTTTTACAAGTTTTTTACCGGGATGAAATGCTACAATGGTAAACATACCCCTCAGGTGTTGAATAAACGAGTCTCCTAATTTCAGATACAATTTAAATGCCACTTCCGTATCCGCACCAGACTTAAAAGAAACTTCATTTAAAAAACTGCTTTTTAATTGACGGTAGTTATACACTTCCCCGTTCATTAGAAAAAGACAATCGTCTTCCTCATCATACAACGGAAGACCAGCCTGATATGATGTATCAACAATTGCCAACCGGTTGTATCCCAGCCAAGACTTGCTTTCGAAAGCCTGGGCCGACGGATAATGTTGTTTCAAAAAAGCAGAAGAATGATTACAGGAAAAGAATACAGGTGTTTTGTTTTCAACACCAACAATAAAGGATTCATCCGGTCCCCGATGCTTTATAGCCTCCAATGAACATTCTACAGCTTTTGAACCGGTTTGGGATGTAAGAAAAATACCTGTTATACCACACATCGGTCCGTAAAATACAAAAAAAGTCACATCCACTTCCCGTCTAAATAAATAACAGCAGAAACCCAAGCCAACTATTAGGAATATTCAATATCTTAATATATTTTTGATATCAAATTAATATCAAAACGAAATTTATGGAAAAAGTAATTAAACCCATCTCCGGATACTTAGCACTCCTGCTATCCATTCTCTTCTTAGTAGGTGGTATATTCTTATTCATTGCCAACATTGGGATTGTTTGGCTGATGTTGCTGGCGGGCTTACTGGTATTGACCGCCATCTTTTTATTAAAGGGTATTATGATCATCAACCCCAATCATTCCAGGGTTTGTGTTTTCTTCGGAAAATATGTGGGCACGGTAAAGGAAAATGGGTTGCTTTGGGTAAACCCCTTGTACTCTACACAGAACATTTCATTACGGGCACAAAACCTGAACGGACAACAACTGAAAGTGAATGACAAAATGGGCAATCCGATTGAAATTGCAGCCGTAATTGTATGGCAGGTGAGTGACACGTATAAAGCAGCCTTTGAAGTGGCAGCCTACCACCAATATGTAGAAATACAAAGTGAGGCGGCCGTAAGGCATCTTGCCACGAGCTGCCCTTATGACGAAATGGAGGACCAGACAGCGGAAATCACGCTGCGTAACGGTGGCGAAAAAGTAAATGAATTACTGGAACAGGAATTGAATGAGCGTTTATTTGCTGCCGGTATAAAGGTAATAGAGGCTCGTATCAGCCACCTGGCTTATGCCCCGGAAATAGCAGGCGCAATGCTGCAAAGACAGCAGGCTACCGCCATAGTAGCGGCACGTTCCAAAATAGTAGAAGGGGCAGTAGGCATGGTAGAAATGGCTTTGGCAGAGTTGAGTAAAAAAGAAATTGTAAACCTGGATGAAGAGAAGAAAGCTGCCATGGTAAGTAATCTTATGGTAGTACTATGTGCAGAGAAAGCAGTGACACCGATTTTGAATACCGGCAGTTTATACCAATAGTTTTGCGATGGCTCAAAAAAAATCATTTGTATTGCGAATAGAGGAGGATATGTACAAGGCACTCGAAAAATGGGCCGCCGATGAGTTCAGAAGCGTCAACGGGCAAATTGAATGGATACTCTCCAGGCAACTGGCAGAAGCTGGCAGACTCAAAAAAGGAAACGATAGAAAAAGTCCGGGGAAGAAAGAACAATAATGCATTCTATGATAATTGTGTCCCTGTTGCAATTTGCGACAGGGATTTTCATCAGTTCCAGCCCCACGGTGTCCAATCAGCGGTCACGGGCTTTGTAAGATCAAAACTAACCGTAAACAGTCGATCCGATCCTATGCGGCGAAGATTATAGGTATACTCTTTATCCGAAAGCGTAATCCACCAGATATTGCCACAAGCTGCCGGTAACAGATCGCAGGTTTCCTGATCTGCCGGAAAAAATTGCGCTTGTCCGCTACCGGTATTGGTTGCCAATCCTCCATAACGGGTCACCTTATCCGGTGTTCCATCCTTATGGGTGTGATCATGCTTTAGTTGAAGTCGCCCGTGCTGGGGTGTTAATACCCATACTCTTGATAAATCGTCTCCAACAAAAAAGGGAATTTTTAACTGATTTTGTTCGCAAACAAGCACCTGCATCAACAGGCGTTTTCCTGTAAATCCGTCACCTTCTCTACCACCAGTCACAATCTTCCCTTCATAGGTTTTACCACAGTGTTTTTTTAGTTGCAACAGAAAACTGTCTACACTGGTATGTTGTGCACACACAAAACAAGAAACCAGCAATGCTGTAATACTAAGAAATGTTGCCCTTACCATATTTCAAATCTACCCATTTTACAGGTATTATATTGGAATCTAACACAAGAAAATACGGCAACTTACGTTCAATAAAAGCCCTTCGTGATTTCAAACAGTGACAAACCTCTGGCTGCATGCAACTTTTCACAAGTCGCATTAAGAGTAAAGCACATATTAGTAGAAGTAATAGCAGGTTATGAAAAGATTACTTTCATACAATTCTCTTTGGATATGGTTGAATGCAGCCTGGTTAATGATCGGTCTGTTCATTTTAGGCTGGAATCCGGAGACAGTGATATTCGTGTATATTTTTGAAACGACTATTATCGGACTGCTCTGTATATTTAAAATGCTGGTGCTTTGCTTTTGGGGTAGGCAAAATAAAATTGATGTAAAACAATCTGTTGGAAAAAACTTTAGCGAGCATGAAATGGGAATACTCAGCAGCCTAAAATTAGACAAGGTGGTATACCTGCTCTACAACCTGTTTGTTGTAGCGATGTTTGCTGTTGTATTCCTCGGTTTTATCTGGGGACAATCTATTTTCACTTTCCTGATGGCATCTCATACCAACCCGGGCATTTACGAAGGTCCCAACCGCGTGTTGCACAATTTAAGCTGGCTCTTCGCACAACCGGAAATGCAGGCTGCTTTTTCAGGAGTGGCTATCACACACCTAATTGCATTGGTACAACAATTTATACTTCCCGGTGAATACCGGCACATCACCCTGCAACAATTATTTGTGCAACCATGGGTTCGGATTATTACACAGCAATTTGTAGTAATCGTCGGTGGTTTTGTTTTCTTCAAAACCGGCAATAGTTTTGTTGCAGTAGCAGCTTTATTGGTGATTGTAAAAACAGTGGTTGATGTTTTTGTGGTACAATCAATGGAAAGAAAGGCTACGAAAGATTTGCAAATGCAACAGGATGAAATACCTGGAACGGAAATCACCAGCCTGCCTACCCGGCAATAGCTACTCAATCTCTATGATATCATAAAGTGTAAGTTCTTTAATTACCGTTGTTATCAGCCCGTTGCTGTATTTAAATTCCTGTGCCCGGTTACCAGGTTGTATGCGGACAGATTTTGGTCTCTGTAAATGTTTTATATTTAGTGTAATGTCTTTAACAGGTGTTACTTCTTCGTACACCAAAACATTAGGGTTGTTGTGTGGTCCGTTACTATTGATCAGGTGAATATAGGTTTTTCCATTCTTGGTGGTCATTGCCTGGTGTACTTTGTTACTTCCTTTTATTGTACTTATCAGGTTTATTCCTAACGCATCCACAACAGACTTCAGTAATGTGAGCGAAAGTGGATTTTGATTGCGATCATAAAAGGCTCCCATATTAAAATAAATACCGGCTATCTTTCCTTTTCCATAGCCGGCAATAGAAGCCAATGCATTTTTGGTGCCAAAACGCAAATCATCCGCTTCCATCTGCTTTCCGATGGCAATGGTAGAAGCCGCAGGAACAAAGGGTTGATAGGAAGTATGGGTCATCATAATACGATCACCCAAACCGGCAAACAACCCAATATTTCTCCTCAATGAATCAGTAACGGTAACCCCTAACTCCTTTGTAAACCCACCTACTGCATCGGCGCCGATAATCAATAATTTTCCGCCATTCTGCACATAACTGAGCAGTCGCGGTTTTATTTCCGGATCTATTACAGACCATTCAGGAATCACCAACAATGGATATTTTTCCATTCTTCCTTCCAACTGATGATCCATCAATATATCCACTGGCAATTGGCTATCGAGCAACATATTTAAAACACCCTTGATCCCATCCAGATTATGAGCAGAATAAAGATTTTTAGTCTCATTCCTGCGCCAGGCATAGGTGGAGTATAACAATCCTATTTGCGGTACAGATACGCCATTAAATGTATAGGCTTCTCTATCCCTACAGAATTGAATGATTTCTGCCATCCTCCCGAATTGGTAAGGCTCGGGCGAACCATCCCGGTTTTGCTGCCAATAGGTTTGAAAACCACCCCCTTGTGCTAATACCTGCGCAGCCTCTTGTTGCAATTGTATCACAGACTTTGTGGACTTCGTATTGTTTTTCCAGGCAAACGACCAGGCCATCAGATCCCAGGGGCTTCCTTGCAGGGCAAGACACCGACTCTCGAATGCCGAGCTATACAAGCCATTGGTACCGGCTACATCGCCAGAAAGGAAGTCAACAGGTACATCTACCGGCTCTGGCATCAAACTCGAAAAAGACCAATTACTGGTTACTTTAAATAAAGGAGCAGCCTTGTGCGCCGCTTTTGCATATCGGGCAATATATTCTCTAAATGTTTTTCGGTGGAACTCCATCCATTTAAAATACAAACGATCTCCGGGCTTCTCCGGTACCTGCACATCGCCATACACTTTCAGGAAAGCTTTTTTTGCCTCGGGATGATAATCCGGCCCCAACATCCAGCAATCCCCATCTATCCATATCCCATCCAATTCGTACCGCACAGCCAGTTCTATCACCTGCGGAATCAATAATGAATCAGCATATCCGGAAAACATAGAGGTTGCATTCTTATCCGGTTGTCCGTCTGCGTTAATCCTTGCCCAGTGCGGGTTAAGCTGTATAGCCCTGCTATCCCATAAACCCGAATAATGCATAAAGAGCGGGATATTATGTTTACGGGTTACATCCCGCCAGATTTTCAGTATATCTTTTGCAAATGCAGGTGCCGGATTTCCTACTTCTGTAGGATAGCTTGAAATGCCATCATGCCCCTTACAATCTACCTGTATAAAATCTGGTTTTGTAATAGAAAGCATTGAGTCAATCATCTCAGCGGTAAAGTTTTTCCCAATACCAGAATCCTGTAGTGACGCATGAAAATCCAGATGCAGTCCGGCAAAACGTTCCCTGGCTTGCGCAGCAATAAATTGTGTAACCAGTACTAAAACAAAAACTATGAAAATCTTTCGCATGATGGAGTACTATATTGTCTTGTAATATAATTAATTATGTTATTAAAACGCTGATATAAAAGAGACGGTGTATCTCAGATTTTCGCTGTCCTAAACGCGATGTCTCACACGCCTGCGAAATTTTGAAATGCACCCCTATGGTTTTAGAGGCTCCTTTCTACCCATATTTTATAGATTTTTCAACAGATATCTGAAGCAGATATTTAGTTGTCGGTCAGAATCTTTTTGTTTCTAATATTATTGAAATTATTTAATTGATATTTAATCGGTTATAACGTAACGAAAGATAGAATATTTTTTCACTTGTCATTACAACGCAACCATTGGTTGAAAATATCCTTCTGTGTTAACATAATCAAAACACCCACACATGAAAAAATTGGCAGCAGAATTCTTAGGTACTTTTTCACTGGTTCTTTTTGGTTGCGGAGCCGCAACTATAGCAGGTATTAGCACTACGGGGCCTGCCGGTATCGGACTTTTAGGCATTTCTTTTGCATTTGGTTTCGCGGTTGTTGCTATGGCCTATGCAATAGGTCCAATCACCGGATGTCATATTAATCCTGCCATTACTATTTCGATGCTTGTAGCAGGTAAAATCAAATCGGGTGAAGCGGTAAACTACCTTATTGGACAATTTGCCGGGGCACTTGCCGGAGCAGGTGTATTGTTGTTAATTTTGAGAGGTCAGGCAGACTACGCCGGATTGGGAGAGTGGGCGCTGGGTTCAAATGGCTGGGGAGAGGGCTATCTGGGCAACTACAACACAGCGTCAGCTTTTATTACTGAAGCCGTTCTTACATTTCTGTTTTTGTTTGTGATTTTTGCCACCACATCCAAAAATGGCAGTGGTCCATTAACAGGGCTTGCCATCGGCGTTACGTTAGTTTTAATTCATCTGGTGGCTATTCCTATAACCGGTACATCAGTTAACCCTGCCAGAAGTTTTGGTCCTGCAATTTTAGCCGGCGGCAAAGCATTAAGTCAGCTTTGGCTGTTTATTGTAGCGCCAATTGTTGGCGGTATTGCTGCAGCATTGGTTTGGAAAGGACTCTTTGAAAAAGAATAATTCTTTGGCGAATAAGGGAAAGCAATCAAAGCTGGCTTTCCCTTATTTAATCGAAAAGGCTTACAGCAGGGTATGCCGCCGAAAAGTGACTTGTGGGAACATCCTGTTTTGAAATCTTTTGCAAAATACTTACCTATTTTATAGGTACATGAATCTCATTAAAAACAAGATTCATCGAATCTCAAACATCCTTTATGTAATCCTCTTGCAAACCGCATCAACCTTTTAAATAAAGGGTATGAAAGCGATTACTTCAATATTATTATTATTGTCGGTTGGCCTCAAAGGAATGTCACAAAGGATCTGGGATCACCATATGCGGCTCCAATCTATTACGATAGATATTAAAGCCAATCACTTCAAAGCCAGCACCTTTATTGAGATGGAGTTTTTTAACCCCTCGGAAAAAGAAATTGAAGGCTTGTATGAGTTTAGGCTGAATCCGGGGCAGGTGATCACAGCCTTTCAACTTGACCTATTTGGTCATTACAGAGATGGCTCGATTGAAGAAAAATGGAAAGCAACGAATGCTTATAATACCATTGTTGGCAAGAAAATAGATCCAGCACTACTAACCATGCATGCTAATGATGCATACAACCTGCGTATCTATCCGGTTCCCGCCCGAAGTACCCGAAAAATAACCATGACAATAGAGGAAGTAATGACCGCTGATCAAAATAAATTCAATTATCAACTACCCTTCAACATACAAGAAAAAATTGCATCCGTTGCTATCAAAATTAAAGCTCCCGACACCATCAATATTGAAGCGGATTTATTTAAAAACAATGGACTTAGTAAGACTTTGGAAGATGAAACAATTGTTTTGAAAGGTGATAACATTTCCCTCAAAAGCCCTATCAGCTTTAGTTTTCCCTTCAAAGAATCTGTTCAAATAGATAAAAGAAATGGAAGGTTTGCATTGCAGATTCAGCCCGATCTTTCGGTGTTACCAAAAATCAATTACAAAAAATTAACTGTATTGTGGGATGCGTCCGGCTCTGCTAATCAACGAGATATAACTAAAGAAATCAATTTCCTGAAACAATATGTGTTATCCCACAATATCAGCGAAATGACATTGATAGCCTTCAACCACAAAGAGTTGTTCAGAAAAAAAATTAAAAGCCCTTCTGTTTACAAAACCTGGGCAACTACATTAAAGCAAATTGATTACTCCGGTGCCACACAATTTGGATCAATAGATTTGTCGGACAGTGATACGGATCTCACGTTGATATTTTCTGATGGTCATAACACATGGGGTAAAAAATCAATTTCCGGACTCAAAGGGATGGTATTTGCAGTGCATTCTTCATTGCATCCCAATCAAAGAAATTTAGAAGAACTCATTGGAACCAGTGGTGGTCATGTTATCAATCTGCTTACAAAAAGCATAGAGGAGGCTGTAATGGATGGCAATAATGAAACGGTGTGGTTGCTAAGTATAAAGTCTGCCAGCGGGAAAACAACTACAGATCAAAAACTACCATTGCGACTGGACCAACCATTATTAATCAGTGGATTGGCGCCATTCCGCGAAAAGAGATTCTATCTGGAATACGGGAGTAGCCGACAACAGAGTTACATCAAAGAAATTACTTTCAGTAGTGATATAACAGTAGATATATCAAGACTGGATATGTTAGCGGCATTCAGTAAAACCATTCATTCAGCAGATTGGGAAATGGTACTGGACTTCGGCATTAAAGAAAAGATAGTGACACCCCATACTGCCTATATTGTATTAGAAAGGGTGGAAGACTATGCCCGTTATAAAATAGCACCACCAAAAGAGTTGGAAGAAGCCTGCCGTAAAATAAATTATGTGTGGAGCGACACCCGGCTACAACGGCAACAGAAACGAAAGAATGATGAATACACTATTCTTCTCAGTGTGGTAGATGCATACAATAAACGCATCAGGCAATGGGACAATACTGCCACGCCCCTACAATTCGATCGGTCGGACTATGAGAGTATTAATCAGACTGCAGCACCACAGATCAACACTAATACAAATGCACTTAAGAATGAACTTATGGGCGCTGCCGCCGGTATAGCTATAGAACGTAATAATGCATTAGAAGAGATAATTGTAACGGGTTATGGTGTGAGTGCTAAAAAAATGTTGATGAGCAGCGTTACAGTTGTCACATCTTATGAATTAAATTCATTTCAAAACATTACCCAAGCTTTGCAAGGTCGGGTTCCAGGCGTACAAATTTTATCTTCCGGACAGCCTGGGAATACGCCATTCGTCAATATCAGAGGTGCTGCATCGCTTAACCCGAACAATCAACCATTATGGGTATTGGATGGTTTCCCAGTTCATGGTAACATAGATGAATTAATTTCAAGTTTTGATATCGAAAACATAACAGTACTTAAAGATATGTCGGCGGCAGCTATTTATGGTAGTCGGGCAGCTTTTGGTGCGATTGTAATAAAAACCAAAAAAGGAAACAACAATCAATATTACAGAGATCGTTCAACTACTTATCGTTTGAAAGACATGGAAGATGCCGAATATATTGCGACATTTAACGAGCTCTCCATTGATAAGAAAAAGATTTACTATACCGAAACTAAAAAACGATATGGAGGTCAAACCGGCTTCTTCTTTGATATGGCACAACTTTTTTTCAAAACAGGCATGATACACGATGCCCGCGAGACACTGATGGAAGCTATAGAAACCGGCAAAGGTAATAAAGCCGTTTTAATAGCAGCCGGTTATATACTGGAAGATTGGAAGCTATTCAAAGAAGCGATCCAGATATACAAAGAACTAAATGCAGAATATCCAGACAATCTCCAGCATTGCCGAAATTTAGCCTGGTCCTATTACCAAAACACACAATACCAGGAAGCTGTAAACACGCTATTCACAGGCATTAAGAAAGATATCAAAGACGATGGTCTAAAAGTAGTGTTACTGACGGAAATGAATGCTATAATCGGTGCGCATAAACATCTAATTGATGTATCCGCCATACCAGCAGCCATTATTTTCAACATGCCAGTTGACTTTCGTCTGGTATTGAGTTCTAATACAGGAAAAGGTATAAACGCATTTATCAAAGAGCCGGTGAAGAATGCGGACAAAGCCGGACAATTTATACACCAGAACTATTGGTTCCCATATGCGGAATATCAACAAAAGCAAACAATGCCCGGAAAATATCGCTTTGGATTGAAATACTACGATTACACGAATCCATTAGCGCCTAACTATGTACGTAAGATGACCTTTACAAACTTTGGCAAACCCGGACAGTTGTTAAAGATTGAGAATGTAGTGATGGACAATCAATGGGGTGAAGTAGAAATAGCCGACTGGAAAATGTAACCTATTGATAAACAATTATTTCTACCCTTCTATTTTCTGCCCTGCCTTCATCTGTTTCGTTATCGGCCACAGGCTGTGTTTCTCCATTGAAAGAGCTGATGATCTGATCTGGAGAAACACCTAGCTCAAGCAGGTATGTCTTTACATTTTCTACACGGTTATAAGAGAGGACATCATTGTAATATTCACTACCCTTAAAATCGGTGTTGCCAGAAAGGCTGACTTTTAAATTGGGATTGAAAATGAGTTGATCGGCCAATGAAAGTATTTTGTTGAAATCTTCGTTATTCTTCAATTCAAAATCATCAAAATGAAAATGAAGGTTCTCGGACCTTTCAACACGACTAGTCGTACTTAACTCCTGATGAAAATTTCGATTGTCAGTATTTTTTTGCGATTGAATATTTATAGATTTTCGAGCCTTAAAAGTAATTTTCTCTTTGGAAGGTATCTCGGCTTCCTTCACTGTAAGAGCAGGTATATTGATAACCAACTCTGGTAGTTCGACAAATTCCGGTGCCAGTTGCTCCAACCTTGTATCAAATCCATTGTCATCAACGATATACTCCGTTGACGCAGAAGGCAACTTAAAATGAGCTAATACTACGCTCAATACAATTATAATGATATTCTTCATATACAAGATTTCTCTTAGCAATAAACGAATAAATATACCATTGTATTAGCCAGTAGTCAAACACCTGATCGAAAACCGATCGTTAATTGACTTACCGCAATGAGCTAAATTGATTTGTGATAAACAGAATGCAAGAAAGGAAAAACAATAGCTTTATTTCGACGCTATTGAATCAGCGAACAATTGCCTGTCCTTTATGATCAATTGCGTTTTCAAGTTTTAGTTCACCATCGCCGCTCCACTGCATGGGTTTGTCGGCCACTTCTACAAAAATGTTTGTTAATTGAACACTTTTATTGTCATTAAAAACAAATGCCGTGGCAGACTCTTTACTTTTCACTGCAATTTTTGATATAGAAACATTACTGCACTTATTGTACTGTTGTACCACATTGGTTGCATTAATCAATAGTATAGAATCTATCACTACACCTTTACAATCTTCAAAACCAATTAAAGCAGGTTGGGTCAATAAAGAGTCCTTCAAAAAACCCTTGCTTTTCAATACATACATATTTTCTAATATCAGAGATCGTTGTCCCTCAATCACCCCCTTACCAGATATTCCGATATTGTGTTGCCCTTTGGCCGACACGATGGCTTTGATACCCGTGGCGCTATTATAATCGTATATAGAAGACGCCCCAACCAACACAGCCCCTTCTTCCAGCTTAATCGTAACGTTAGATTTCAGTTGCAACGCCCCCGTAAGATA
Source organism: uncultured Terrimonas sp. (assembly GCA_964604365.1). Classification (GTDB taxonomy): domain Bacteria; phylum Bacteroidota; class Bacteroidia; order Chitinophagales; family Chitinophagaceae; genus Agriterribacter. The sequence goes on along the minus strand of CAZRYS010000018.1, from coordinate 22,769 downwards.
TCTCCCAACTTCAAAAACCAGGTGTCCGCCACCGTTTTCACTGATATAGTCAATCCCTTTTTGGATAGAACGGGTATTCATTGTTTTTCCGTCGGATTTTATTCCAAATAAAGTAGCCTTATAATCTTTTGCCTCTAAACACAATGGCAACAAACAAGCAAGCAATATTATTTTATATAGATTCATTTCTCTGCTTTTTTGAATGGTTATTTTTTCCGGGTGGTACTCTTATGCAGAATAATCTGTTTCTTCTTTTTACTATCCGGTTCTTCTGTTTTCAGGTTTTCGAAGAAAATATTTTTTACATCGTCGGAAACGATTGCCGGTCTGTATTCCTTATTAGCTGCCACCAATGTTACATTTTTAAAGGTCACATTTTCTGCATGTCTCAGATAGAAGCCCCAGGCAGGCAACTCTTTAAATTGTGAAAATTCAGGATAAGCCGCGGGCAGTTCTGGTATACTGTCTAGTGCAGCCTTAGATACGCCCCTATAGGCGTAGTAGGGGTTTGCGCCGCCCGGATATATTATTTTAATATTCTCTAAAGTTACATTCTTGATTTTGTATTCTGGTAAACCAACAATACCGGATGGCGAAACATTCCGGGGAAGATCTTCCACCGGACCTTCATATAGGTAACCAGCATCGGCTTTACCGGCAGGCACTTCAGCATATACGTTTTTGATTACGATATCTTTCATGGCCGGTTTTCTCCCCCCACTCCAGCGATCTCCGATGCGCAGATAAATCACATTCCCGGTATTAGTAGACTTTACTCCATCTACTAAAATATTTTCCACTATCCCGCCATCCACGGCTGCAAAAGTAATAGCGGAACGATACGTGTCAAAAACGGTGATATTTGTTATAGAAAAATTCCTGAAACCACCTGCGGAAACGGTACCAAACTTCACACCATTGGCACTTGAACGGGCAATACAATTATCTACCACTACATCCTCACATATTTTTTTTGCATCGTGCGATTTAAAACAAATCGCATCATCGGCTGCATCAAAATAGGAATTTGTAATGACTACATTTTTGCAGTCTACAATATCTATCCCATCATTATTCCAATAGTTTTTAGAATCTACCCGAATACTGTCCACCACCAGATTGACACATTGGTCATAGGTTTGATTCCAACTGGCAGGGTCTTTTAATAGAATGCCCTTGATTACAATATTATCGCACTCACGGAAATATACATTCTGTGGGCGATTGGTTTCATTGGGTCGGTTTTGTCGTAAAGGATCCGTGAAAATGCCTTTGTGAATATTATCCACCATATTGGTAGCAGTATGAAAACCCCTACCGTCTATGGTTCCATTACCTGTAATGCCGATGTTCTGTTGTTTCAAAGCAAACACCAATGACATCCATCCTATATAGGGATCTTTTATATAATCAAAAGCAGTGGTAGAGCCCAATAATACGGCATCGTTTTCCAGGTGAAGTATAACGTTAGATTTCAGATAAATGGAGCCCGACAAATAGTTACCGGCTGTAAACACCAATCGCCCACCACCGTTGGCTGTAACATAATCAATAGCACCCTGGATGATAGCCGTATTTAAAGTTACCCCATCGGGTATAGCCCCGAAATCAGTTACCTTATAGTCCTGGGCTATACTCTGAAAAGAAAAATTGATGGCTAAAACCAACAAAAGGATTTTCTGCATATGGCATTTTTTCCGGGTTCGAAAATAGGATGCAATATAACCAAGCATTTTGTATAACCATCCTGCCCTGACGCTTTTTTCGCAGGCGGGTGAAACACCCGCCTGTTGGACGCCCTACCGATTGGTGAAGACACCAATCGGAAAAAATAATCTGAAATGAACCCGATGAAAGCGTGGAGTAGTTGTTTTCAGACGCCTGAAACTTATCCTAATGCAACTTTTGCATGTATCAGCCATATTGATAGTATAATATAAAGCGTAAAAGCAAAAAATGAGAAAGGTATCGAATATTGCAAGCATTCATTTATATTCATAGCCAATTTCCCAATTGATCCACTGACCAAGCGAATAATTTATGCAGTTATTACACTTTAGAAACACATTTCTTCTTCTGACTATTTCGTTTGTATATGCCTGTAATGAAACCAAAACAACAAAATTTGACACCTGGGAAAGTTATGGTGGGAGTGCTGAAAATATAAAATACTCCTCGCTTAAACAAATAGACACCAGCAATGTAAACAAGCTGGAGATGGCCTGGCAGTACAATACCAAAGATGCGGACACAGCCGGCAAGTCTCAAATACAATGCAATTCTATAATAGTGGATGGTATATTATTTGCCACTTCTCCAAAACTGAAATTGTTTGCTGTTGATGCTGCTACCGGTCAGGAAAAATGGGTATTCAATCCATTGGATTCTATTCAAAACAAACGTTGGCACCATTCCTCCGTTTTCATAAATCGCGGAGTAAGTTATTGGGAAAATGGGACGGATAAAAGAATCATTTTTGCTGTGGGCGCCATTGTGTACGCCATCAATGCAACTAATGGCAAACTGATTACCAGCTTTGGGGAAGACGGGGGTATAAATCTGCAGAATGATCTTGGTAGAGAAGACGCTGCAGAATTGTTCATAACCGTTACTTCCCCAGTGGCTATATACAAAGATCTTTTGATAGTGGGTGGACGCGTAAGTGAGGCACAGTATGCAGCTCCGGGACATATTAGGGCATACGATATTCGTACAGGCCAGATGGAATGGAAGTTTCATACTATCCCACATCCGGGCGAGCCGGGTTATGAAACCTGGAAAGATACGGCAGCCTACCGTTTCATTGGAGGCGCCAACAACTGGTCTGGCTTCAGCTTGGATATCGAAAAAGGCATTGTATTTATACCTACTGGTTCTGCCGCTTTCGATTTTTATGGTGGTAAAAGAACGGGAGATAATCTGTATGCCAATTGCTTGTTGGCGCTGGATGCAGCAACTGGAAAACATATCTGGCATTACCAGTTTGTACACCACGATGTATGGGATCGGGATGTACCCGCCCCACCGGTATTGGTAACCATTAACAAAGATGGAAAGAAAATTGATGCCGTTGCCCAAACAACCAAACAAGGATTTGTTTTTGTATTTGAAAGAAACTCTGGCAAGCCCGTATATCCTATAGAAGAAAAACCAGTACCTACCGATACAGAACTCGTGGGCGAAAAGCTGGCGAAGACACAACCCTATCCAACTTTACCCAAACCCTTTGCCAGACAAAGTTTTACAGCATCGGACATCAATACATTAGTACCCGATTCCAGTCAACAGCAAGTCAGAACAAAACTGGCAGGATACCGAAACGATCATATGTTTGCACCGCCATCTAAGGCAGGCACGCTTATATTTCCCGGCTTTGACGGTGGAGCGGAATGGGGCGGTCCATCTTACGACCCCGAAACAGGTATATTATATGTGAATGCAAACGAGATGCCCTGGGTACTGACCATGGTGGATGCGCCAGCAAAGGCGGAGAAAAAAGAAACAGTTTTTGACGCTGGCAAAAGAATATACATGGGTAGTTGTATGAATTGCCACGGACCAGAAAGAAAAGGAGCAGGCAATTTCCCCGGTTTAATAGAAATCAGCAAGCGGTATAATAGAGATCAAGTGAATGAACTCCTGCTCTCCGGAAGACGGATGATGCCTGGGTTTAAACACTTGCAGGATGAAGAAAGACAGGCTGTTTCCACCTATATTTTGGAGCAAAAAGAAAAATACAACGATCCATATCTTGCTCCTGAAAAACCGATCAACAGTTACCTCAACCTCCCCTATTCTTTCACTGGCTACAACAAATTTGAAACACCCGAGGGTTATCCTGCCATCAATCCCCCATGGGGTACGTTAAACGCGATCAACTTGAATACTGGCGAGCACGAATGGAATATTCCGCTGGGTGAATTTCCAGAGCTTAGTGCCCAAGGCATTGCACCAACCGGTACTGAAAACTATGGTGGTCCTGTAACCACAGCAGGTGGGCTGGTATTTATTGCCGGAACCCGTGACAATAAAATCCGGGCGTTCAACAAACGCAATGGTAAATTGCTTTGGGAGCATTCTCTTCCATTTGCCGGTTATGCAACACCGTCAGTTTATGAAGTAGATGGTAAACAGTTTGTAGTGATAGCCTGTGGCGGCGGTAAGTTGAAAGGTCCTTCGGGCGACGCATACATAGCATTTGCATTACCATAATCATTGCCAATGACAAAGGAAAAAAGGGTATCCCCCAGCTCGTATCACGCTGAGGCAGGAAGGTTCTACTCTTGCGGAGAATGTGGTTCATTGCAGCGGGAGTAGATTCCTCCTCCGTGCCAATGACATATTATTAAACTACGGATTGGATTTAGGGAAAAGCTCTCAATCATTTTTCTTGATACTTTTTGCGGAAAAAGTATCCAAAAGCCGCCGGGGAATAATTACCGCTATTCCCCGGGGCGCCTTGATGTAACTTTTGTGCTACTGTACCTCGGCTAAAATACCTAATTAACTCAATTACTTGTCCGCTTCTAATACCAAAGAACTATAGTTGAGAGCACAGTAATTCTACGGTTACATCAAGGCGTTCCCGAAATCGGCCGTAATCGATTTCGGGTGGCTTTTACTTTACTTTTTTCCACAAAAAAGTAAAAAAGAAACTGTAGCGGAACTAATATTTGAATAGGCAGATTATTAAAGAACTAATTCCCGTTTAGATCATATGTCATATTTTTATTGATTTAGATCTCCTAATGATTTACTCAATATGACAGAAGCATTGGCTTGCATTATTATAGGCATTATTGGACTGCTAATAGGTGGTAAGCATTTGACAAGATACGACCGGCTTAGAAAAGAAGGACGAGAAACAGAAGGTATCGTTTTTGACATAGAAAGCTCCAATAGTTACAACGAAAATTCTAACTCAACAACCTATTATCCCATTGTTCGATTTGTAACTGATAAACAAGATTGGATAACCGAAAAATCGGAGATCAGCGGTTTCTACAAGCCCGGTGATAGGGTTACTGTCGTTTACAATCCCAATAATCCACGCGATTTTACCATCAAGTCCTAACCAACGGTGTAATTATTTTGCTGTTAGTTGTTTGTAGTTTCTTTTTGTTGTTGGGAATTTATTTGCTGTTATAAGTGATCTCAATTCTAAACCTGTAAGGTTTGCCGTGTGGGATTGCAGCCCTGCAAACCTTACAGGTTTTACCAGGTAAGAAGCGAATACCCTCATCCTCTTTGCGTACTGGCGCTCCTTTGCGACTTTGCGAGAAAAAAATTGTTCACGAAAAAGACTAAACCTATAAGGTTTGCCGCACAGGATTGCAGCACTGCAAACCTTACAGGTTTTACCAGATGAGAAGCGAATACCCTCATCCTCTTTGCGTACTGGCGCTCTTTAGCGTCGTTGCTAGAAAAAAATTGCTTACGAAAAAGACTAAACCTATAAGGTTTGCCGCGTAGGATTGCAGCCCTGCAAACCTTACAGGTTTTACCAGGTAAGAAGCGAATACCCTCATCCTCTTTGCGTACTGGCGCTCCTTTGCGACTTTGCGAGAAAAAAATTGTTCACGAAAAAGACTAAACCTATAAGGTTTGCCGCGCAGGACTGCAGCACTGCAAACCTTATAGGTTTTACCAGACTCTCAAAAAACACTAATCATTCGTAGCCACCCAATCTGCCGCTTGCAATAATACCTGCCTGAATCCTTCTGATTCATAAGAGGCTGCATTATGTCCCAACAATGTTTGAAAGACCCGCCCTTTACCGTATCGGTAGTGCCATGCCAACGCTTCTTTGTTTCCTGTTTTCTTAGACTGTGCAGAAAGCAGTGTATCTATGGGTGCTGTTCCTTTCTGATTATAATAGAGTTCGTCAACAGTAGAGAAACTACTGAGATTGCGGGTGATAAGATGTACAGGTTGATGCACGTCTACCGTAAATGTTCCATAGTCATCGTGGGCACTATTACTATTATGATCCCAGATCCGTCTGCAAATATTGCGATACTCTGGCCAATCACTACTACCTGCTTCCGGTAAGGAAGAATGAAAAGCGCCATTTGCAAAATGCAGAATCATTAACCCGCCACCATTACTCAAATATTCTGTAAAGGACTTCTTATCGTGCTCCGTCAAAGGATCAGGATTATTCCAGTTGCAATAGTTTAGCACCAGCACATCATAATCCTTCAGATTGTATTGCCCCAGATCCGAGATGTTGGTAGATACATCTGCATGAAAAGATGAAGCGTCAAATAAACTCACCAGCGCTTCGGTTGTTTTAGACCATTCATGCAACTCGATATTATCACCTGTAAGAATAAGCGCTTTCTTCTCCCTTCCAAATAAGATTCGGGTTACTTCCCAATCTGTATAAAACCTCGCTCCTATACCTTCATTGGGCACTTCCAATCCTGCAGCCCATACAATACCATTCAAAACAAATTTTCTAAAATTGTTATTCTCCCAGTTGGAAAAATGATGCCCCATTGTGGTGCCAAATCCCCTGGATTCATCAGGTCTTTCTATAGCCCAGGCTACCACTTTTCCATTCGTTTGTTCGCTGTTTAATGCCGGCACACTCAGCAAAGGGGTCCAACCAATATCCTGAAACCGCATATTATAATAAAACTCTTCTTTCAATTGAAAAGGCTGCACACCATTACATACAGGATGTTCTGCGCTCAATGGAATAACATCTGCCTCAAGATGTTGTATTGCCGAAAACCAGTTGCGATCGCCCTTATCGTCCTGCCAGTCAAAATACCCCCCTGCCCATTGCAACACTTGTTCACCATGCACATCTGGTGCAAAAGTGGAGAAATGAAAAGTTACCAATCCACAGCCCCTCTCCATTTGCTTGGCTATTATTGGTACTCGCTCCGGCTGTAAGAAAGAAGCCTCCTTATATAAATCGCCATCCCGGCCATCAGAAATACACATGATCAAACTGGCAGAATCCAATATGGCGACATCTTCCGGCCAATCGTAAAAAATGTCTACCAAAATCTCCCCGGGAAGCTCCCGCTCCAGCATCACTTTTATCAACCGGGCAGATTTAATATATTCGTGTTCACCTGCTGTATGACTTTTTGCACCAGCCAATATCACTACTTTTTTTACCTCCACATTTTCTTCATTACATCCCATCAAAATGCTCCACAACAACAGAAAAAATATATTATACAATTTCATAACCAATGCGTTTTGAAATATTACAAGATATGAAACTATTTCATTTAACAATTTTTGAATACAACGATTCCTCATTGTTACACTTTTAAAAGTTATTTCTTTTATTCGCAGAAACGGTTAAGGAGCATATTCCTGAAATAACGGTAGTGCAAAAGCTAAATCTAGACATTGCCGACATCGGCCGTATTCAATGTCGGGTGGCTTTTTCTGCTACTTTTTTTGGAAAAAAATAGCAGAAAAATGGTAACGAGATTATTACTACAACCTGATTACAAAATAAGAAATCGGCACTGGACAAATGACAATGGTTCTAAAATAATCCGTACTTTTCGAAAAACTTTACTATGCGAGCCAGATTTATTATCGTTCGAACCCTATTCGCCCTTGTTTTTGTAATCTGTTTTCAAGCACTTAAGGCACAACCGGCAGAACAATTGATAAAAGTGGTGGTAGCACCCGATCGTGCTGACTGGACCTATAAAACCGGTGATAAAGCAAAATTCACCATTACTGTTTTCCAAAGCGGCAACATATTAAAAAATGCGGTTGTTAAATACGAGGTAGGGCCAGAAAAAATGGACCCGACGAAAAAGGATTCACTGCAATTAGCATCAGGCACCCTTACTGTAGAGGGAGGAACCATGAAAACGCCGGGTTTTGTAAGATGTATTGCCACAGCCATAGTTGATGGTAAATCTTACCGCGGACTGGCAACAGCCGGATTCAGCCCCGCTCAAATAGAGCCGGCAATTACTGATCCGGCCGATTTCGATAATTTTTGGAACAATGCCAAAGCAGATCTGGCGAAGCTTCCAATGGATGCCAGAATGACTCTGCTTCCCGAACGTTGTACAGAAACAGTAAATGTATATCATGTAAACCTTCAGAACTTTAGAGAAGGTACGAGATTATATGGTATTTTATCTATACCTAAAAAAGAAGGAAAGTACCCCGCCATTCTGCATGTTCCCGGTGCTGGTGCCAGACCCTACAATGGCGATATCGGCAATGCTGAAAAAGGGTTGATCACGTTTCAGATAGGAATTCATGGTGTACCCGTAAACATGGATGCGTCCGTATACAACAACATGATGGCAGGTCCAATAGCAGGCTACTGGAATTACAACCTGGATGATAAAGACCGCTATTACTATAAAAGAGTTTACCTGGGTTGTGTGAGGGCCAATGATTTTATTTTTAGTTTGCCGCAATTTGATGGAGTTAATCTCGGTGTGGCTGGGGGTAGCCAGGGTGGCGCCTTAGCCATTACCACTGCTGCTCTCGATTCTCGGGTTAAATTTCTAACTTCCTTCTACCCGGCATTGTCAGATGTAACGGGTTACCTGAAAGGTCGCGCCGGTGGATGGCCGCATCTTTTCGAAAAAACAAATCTCGCTTTCAACAATACCAAAGAAAAAATTGCTACGGCAGGCTACTATGATGTTGTGAATTTTGCCCGTCGTTTAAAAATACCCGGGTACTACTCCTTAGGTTACAACGACGAAGTATGTCCCCCCACTTCCATGTACGCGGCTTACAATGTCATCACGGCGCCGAAGGACATATATGTTGTTCCAGAAACCGGACACTGGACCTATACAGAACAAAGGGAAAAGCTAAACAATTGGTTGCTGGTAAAATTGCAGGGTAAATAGAATATTTCCATAATAGATATGCGTGCATTCGTAGCGTTTGATCGATCCACGAATGCACGTTTTTATTTACCAGAACAGCCGCGATAATATCCCTATCGACAATAAATTAGTGCCCTTGGGCTATATTTGCAGTTTCAAATCCTGCTCATGAAAAGTCTGCAAGTTTTTCTATTCTTTTTTTTACTCGTTTATGGTCAGATTGGTTTCAGTCAACCCAATTACAAAAGTCAGCAACCCTGCAATGATGCGGAAGTCCCGGAATACACAGCTCTAAAAATCACAAAAGCGCCCACAATAGACGGGAAACTAAACGAAAAGGCGTGGAAGAAAGCTGTAAAATCGCCCCGCTTTGTGGACCTGATTTCCGGTGCGGCAACGGCATTGGATACCCGGGCTGCGGTACTCTGGGATGATGAATATCTTTATGTAGGCTATTGGGTGGAGGAGCCTTTTCTACAAGCCCATCATACTAAAAGAGACGCACCTATATATGAGGATAATGATGTGGAACTTTTTATAGCCAGCCCGGATGGGTACTATGAATTTGAGATCAACTCTTTCGGCACTATATATGAAGTACTATTTTTCTGGATGGATGCGTTTGAATCGAAAGGGTTTGATAAGATGCCGGCATTTGACAGAAAAGCACCCGGTGCCAAAATGTTTAATGGCGTCGGATACAGACATCCGAGAGGCAAAAGAATAGGGTTCTTCAACTGGGACATGCCTGGTCTACTATCAGCAGTACATATGAATGGAACAATAAATGATGATTCTGACAAGGATAAAGGATGGACAGTTGAGTTGGCTATACCATGGAAGTCTCTGTCGTTATTAGCGGATGGCAGAGCATTGCCCCCGGCCAACGATGATGTTTGGCGAATGGACTTTTCAAGATTTAATAAAAAGAAACATCACACAAATGATAGTGGTGGCTGGGCCTGGAGCGCTCATGGTGTTTGGGATTCGCATGTGCCGGAATGTTTTACCAGGATTAAGTTTTCCACCGGGAAATAAATTAGCAAGTTCCCAATTAGTATCTCATATATCCCTCAATTGTACTGCGTAAACTTTTTATCGCAAAGTTGCTAAGGAGCGAAAAACCATTCAATTACTCTTCTTCGCGTACTTGGCGCACAACTTTGTCATCTTTGCGTGAAAGGTTATATGAACTTGTTCACCTAAGGCAAATCCCCCTTTTCTTTCTTAATTTTAGCCTGAAAACAAAATAACGATGACAGCTCCTGTATTGTGGTCGGCAGACAAAACAATAATAGAAAATTCCAATATCAATCAATATATTATATGGCTACGCCAAACCCGCCAACTTGTCTTTACAGACTATGAATCTTTGCACAGATGGTCTGTCAATAATATTGCTGAATTCTGGAAAAGCATATCTGACTATTACAAGGTTATACATCACACTCCGTATACCGAAATAGTAAGTGCCGACCCGATGCCACACACAAAATGGTTTTCGGGTAGCACACTCAACTATGCAGAACATATATTCAGGAATACCACCGATCAGCATCCTGCCATCTATTTTCATTCAGAGTTGACAACACTTACAGAAATCAGTTGGCAACAACTGAAAAACAAAACTGCCGCCTTGCAAAGTTGGTTGATTAGCCAGGGTATTCAAGCCGGAGACAGAATAGCAGCCTATCTGCCGAATATACCGGAAGCGAGTATTGCTATGCTGGCAACTATTGCTACCGGTGCCATATGGACGAGCTGCTCGCCGGACTTTGGTGCGGATAGTGTAATAGAACGCCTGCAACAGATTGCCCCACGCATTTTGATTGCAGCAGATGGATATGGATACAACGGTAAAATTTTTGACAGAAAAGATGCTGTTTTAGCGATCAGAGCTGCGCTTCCTTCTGTAGAAAAATTAATACTTGTTTCTTATACCGGAGCAGCTGTCAGTTGGGAAATGAACGCTGACAATTTTCATTGGAATGATATTATGCAAGCCAATGCTCAACCATTGCATTTTAAACCGGTCCCCTTCAATCATCCTATCTGGGTTTTATATTCTTCTGGAACTACCGGTGCACCTAAGGCCATCACACACTCACATGGCGGTGTATTGCTGGAGCATTTAAAATATGTTCACCTGCACAATGATGTAAAACCCGGTGAAAACTATTTCTGGTTTACCACCACTGGATGGATGATGTGGAATTACCTGCATGCAGTACTATTAAGTGGTGCCAGTATTGTACTATTTGATGGCAACCCGGGTTATCCAAATTTAAATACACTTTGGCAATTGGCAGAAAAACTGCCTATTCATCATTTCGGCACCAGCGCGCCCTTCATTATGGCATGCAAAAAAGCTGGACTCCATCCCGCTGAAAAGAATCAACTGGATGCACTGCGATCCATTAGTGCGACAGGCTCCCCGCTGCCGGCAGAAGGGTTCTCTTATGTATATGAAAGCATAAAAAAAGACCTCTGGCTAATTAGTATGAGTGGCGGCACAGATGTATGTACAGCCTTTGTGGGCGGCAGTATATTAAAGCCTGTTAAAGAAGGAGAGATTCAATGCCGGGCACTCGGCTGTGATATGTATGCTTATGACGAGGATGGCAATGCGATATGGGATGCTGTGGGCGAAATGGTAGTAGCGCAGCCCATGCCATCAATGCCGGTATTTTTCTGGAACGATGAAACCGGAGAAAAATATTTTTCCAGTTATTTCGAAACCTTTCCTGACGTATGGAGTCATGGTGATTGGGTGTCTATTAGTGGTACTGGTGAAGTGGTGATATCTGGCCGCTCTGACGCTACGCTAAACAGGCAGGGCGTACGCATAGGTACCGCCGAAATTTACCGGGCCGTAGACAAAATCCCCGAAATAAAAGACAGCCTGATTGTAAACATTGAGCTGCCACAAGGGGGGGACCATATGCCATTATTTGTTGTGATGCAGGAAGGGCAAGCCCTCACGGACGAAATAATACAATCCATAAAAGCCATTTTACGAAAGGAATATTCTCCCCGGCATGTACCGGATAAGGTTATCGCTGTTCCCGACATTCCTTATACGATCAGTGGTAAAAAACTGGAGCTGCCCGTTAAGAAATTAATGATGGGAAAAAAAGTAAATACCGGAGCAGTAAAGAATCCGGAAGCATTGGCTTTCTTTGAAAACTTGAAGGCAGAGATGAAATAATTCTAATTGACTTAATTGGGCAATCAAAATCTAAACGGTGATTGCGTTACATCATGGAAATTATGTCTGCATGGATGAAAATGGATCAGGTGGCTGGAGTCAAAAAGAAGACGCTACAACTTAAAGAAAGACATCTCTCAAAAGCACAATATTTTTGGAGAAATAAATATGCAGCCCGAAAAGAAAAAATGAAAGAATGCTGGTCGGTATCAGAACAAGAGAGCCATTTAAGTTCACTAAAAGATTATCTGAAGCTCCGAATAACTTTCGGGGCTTTTTTATTTCTATCAAAGAAAAACACTTTTTTATGACTGATTTGATTATCATATCTTAGAAACTAGCTCTCTTATAGTTACAGAAAAATAATATGCAAAGAATTAATACGATTGCGGGAATACTGTTTTTTGGACTGACACTTTCCTCCTGCGATCAAAAGCCACCGCTTTTTAACCCAACGCCGCCCCAAGAAGCCCTGTCTACTTTTGAAATAGCAGATGGTTTTAAGCTGGAGCTCATAGCCGCCGAGCCGCTGGTAAAATCGCCGGTAGATATGGAAATAGATGAGTGGGGAAGGATGTATGTGGTAGAAATGCCGGGGTATCCGCTGGATGTGGCAGGCTCGGGTAAAATCATTTTGCTGAGTGATACCGATGGAAATGGCACCATGGACAAACGAACCGTTTTTATGGAAGGGTTAATTTTGCCGACGGGTATCCAGCGCTGGAAGAATGGCTTCATCATTACCGATTCGCCGCACGTATTGTACCTGGAAGATACGGATGATGATGGTAAAGCTGATAAGATAGATACTTTGTTGACCGGTTTTGCCCGTACCAACCCACAGCATAATATGAACAATCCTATATACGGATTGGATAACTGGATATATGTGGCGAATGAAGGGGCGGTACCCACCAGAAACTTTAAAGACGATTTTGGCGGTAAAGGAGCGGAAATTCGCTTTCCGGGTTTTGACAACAGTTTAACCCTGCCGGTAAATGCCGAAGGAAGATCCTACCGCTTTAAACCGGAGAATAAGGGATTGGAAATGATGTCGAGCCGTTGCCAGTTTGGGCATACATTTGATGAATGGGGCAATTGGTTTGGGTGCAACAACTCGCATCAGGGGTACCATGAAATTATCGCCAATCGGTATTTCGTTCGCAATCCCTTTTTACTCGCGTCTGAAGCTACCCATTCCATGTCTGATCACAAAGATGCGGCAGAAGTTTTCCCTATCACACCTAATCCCGATAGACAACTATTAACTGATGTTGGTACCATGACGGCTGCATCCGGATTAACTGCTTACCTGGGCGGTGAATTTCCGGCTCCTTACAATGGTAAGCTCACGTTCATCCCGGAGTCAGTAAGTAATATTTTGCATGTGGATGTATTGCGGGATAGCGGAGTGAGTTATGTAGCCAGCAGAATTTTGAAGAACAAAGAGTTTCTCGCTTCTACTGATTCTTACCATCGGCCGGTTAATTTGTATGTGGGACCGGATGGTGCTCTGTATTTATTGGATTATTATCGTCGGGTTATTGAATCACCTGAATGGATGTCCGACGAAGCGATTAATGAAGGCAATTTGTACGATGGGGTGGAGATGGGCCGGATTTACAGAATCTCTCCAGTGAATGGTAAAAAAGCAGAGTGGACAAAAGGGCTGGATTTAGGCAAAGCGGATATGAATACGTTGGTAAAGGAGCTGTCTAACACCAATGGTTGGTGGCGAATGAATGCCCAACGGTTATTGGTGGCAAAAGCAGATCCTGCATCCGTTCCTGCATTGCAGGAAATGACAAAATCATCTTCCGAAATGGGACGTCTCCATGCGTTGTGGACACTGGAAGGCATAGGCGAACTTAAAGAAGCAAATATCCTTGCTGCGTTGAAGGATCCTGTAGGAGGCAACAGAACCAATGCTATTAAACTGGCGGAACTGCACCGTGCCAATTTTCCAAAACTGGAGCAGCAACTATTCACCATGGAAAACGACAGTGACCCTAAAGTTCGTTTTCAATTGTTGTTGACGCTCGGCTTTTCCACATCGCCCCGGGCTACGCAAATCAGAAACAATATTCTGTTCAGGGACATTAAAGACAAGTGGGTACAAATTGCGGCACTCTCTGCACCAGTGGAGCAAACTGCTGCATTGCTTAACGTGGTGTTGGCTAAATACAATGCGGAGGAACCTGCGTATGCATCCCTTGTAACCCGACTAACGGAAATGGCGGGTGCCAGTGCTGAAAACGATGCCTTATTGGCACTCATCAAAGAATCTTGCGTACAACAACCGGCACAAGCCTGGCAGGGCTCTATGTTATCAGGTTTGGCGAGAGGTATTCGCAAAAGAAAACCTACCTTAGAAATGCCGGAGAATATGACAGCATTATTAAATGAAACGTTTTTTAATACCACCGATGATAAATTACGAACAGCGGCTTTAAGTGGTTTGAAAGCTACCGGCATTAAAAATGAAACACTAAAAAGAGAGAGCATAGACAAAGTCGTTGCTATTTCTAAAGACAAAACGGAATCGGATGCCCGAAGAGCGGATGCCATTGCTTATATAGCCTTAGATAATCCACAGCCTTATTTCGATTTACTAACCAGCTACATGGTAGCCAGTGAAAAGTATAATGTACAAACAGCGGCATTACAAACGCTCAATGTTATTCCCAACTCATTACAGTTATGCGAGTACCTGGTAAAGGAATGGCCTACTTTAAGCAATGCAGTACGGAATGATGGCATCCCCATTTTTATGGCTTCTGAAGAAAAACTAGCGTTACTTATCGAGGCCATTGAGAAAAAGCAGATACCAACTTCTGATATTAGTTTTTGGCGCAGTGTGATGATGATGCAAACACCGGATGAAGCCTTGCGCAACAGAGCCCGGAAAGTGTTTACCCAGGGAAAAGAGAGTGCTAAAGAAATCAATAAAAAATATCAGAAAGCACTCGAATTAAAAGGTGATGTAGAAAAAGGTAAACAAATTTTCCTGCAAAGTTGCGCTATTTGTCACCAGGTAAGAGGTGAAATGGGTGTGGCGATTGGCCCGGATATGGGAACCGTACGAAACTGGAAAAAAGAAGATTTGCTCGCGAATATTCTCGATCCGAGCCTGGCGATATTTCCTGGTTTTGATTTATGGGATGTTACGTTGAATACCGGGGAATCTATCCAGGGTATTATTGCTAATGAGTCATCATCCGCCATTACATTGCGCAACCAGGGCATGGTAGATAGAACCATTAACCGGCAGGATATTGAAAGTATGCGATCCTTAAACCTTTCGGCTATGCCATCGGGTTTGGAAGAAAAAATCAACTTCCAACAAATGGCCGACTTAATTGAATTTTTAAGACAGAATTAAAGCCCGTACTCTCTCCGGCTGGAGAATGCTTAGCGTAGCCACTAAAAATATTTGTATGAAAATGAAACATCTGTTATTCTATTGCTTGCTGTTTTCTTCCGTTGCATCTTTTGCACATCAGCCTAAAAAAGGAAAACTATTACAGGTAGGTATTGCCACAGTTGATATTACCCCACAGGGACCGATTTTGCTGGCGGGTTATGGGGATAGAAAATCAGAATCAGAAGGCGTATTGCAGCCACTGTATGCAAAAGCCATTGCTTTTGGTAAAAATAAAAAGGAACTATCAGTAATGATAACCGTAGATCTGATTGGCATACAATTATACATGACGCAGGACGTAGCCCAACGGCTGGCAGAAAAGACAGGGCTTTCTGCTTCGCAATTTGCCATCTGTGCCGCGCATAACCATACCGGTCCGGAAATTGGCAACCTGATTAACCACTTTGCCAGACAGTTACCGGCTGAAGAGATTGGTAGAATTAATTTGTACCTGGAGCAACTGGCCAACAAACTGGAACAAGTTGCGCTAGAAGCTATCAACAATCGTCAACCGTGTTATGTATACCGTGGATTAGGTGCAGCGAGTTTTGCCATGAATAGAAGAGTGATAGAAAATGGTAAATGGAAAGGCATGAGACCGGTACCCGATGGTGCAGTAGATCATGATTTACCTTTATTGGCAATCGAAGATGAAAACGGCAGGCTGAAAGGTGTTTTCGTTTCTTACGCCTGCCATGGTACAACATTGGGTGGCGATATCAATAAGACACACGGCGACTGGATTGGAGAAGCGCAACGTATCATTCAAGAGAGACATAGCGGTGTAACGGCACTGGTAGCTTTAGGTTGTGGTGCCGATGCAAATCCTGAGCCCAGACTAAAACTGGAATATACGACGCTGCATGGTAAACAAATTGCAGATGAGGTAGATCGTTTGTTAGGAACTTCACTTACGCCGTTGAATAATACGCCATCGGGCAGAATGAAGACAATAGAATTACCTTATCATCATGTACCGAACATTGAAGAGTTCGTGGTACAAACCAAAGAAGCCGGATCTAAAGGATATTATGCGAAACTTGCATTAGACAAGATAGCAAAAGGTGAACCTATTCCTAAAAGCTTACCCTACCCGGTGATGGTCTGGACGATGGGCAATGACTATGCCATGGTGTTTTTACCAGGTGAGGTAGTGGCAGATTATGCTATCAGACTAAAAAAGGAATTGGGAAGAGAGCGTTTATGGATAAACGCTTATGCTAATGATGTACCGTGCTATATCGCTTCTAAAAGAATTATACAGGAGGGCGGGTATGAAGTAGAATATTCTATGTATTCTTACAACAGACCATCTAAGTTTTCGGAGTCAATTGAAGATTTAATAGTAGATACCGTGCACGAATTGTTACCGGCAAAATACAAATCGAAGAAGTAGAGAGGTTTTACTCCCTTTCCGCTCGGAGAGGGTTGGGCTGAGGCCAAATCAAAACAATATAAGGTTCCTCACTTTGTAGGAAACAAATTATAAACATTATGACTAAAAAGCATTCCATACAAACATTCTTACAGTGTGTTGTATTGATGGTCTTTTCTCATCAATTATCAGCACAAAGCATATCAAAGGGCCGCCTAAAAGCGGCAATAGTAAAAGTAGATATCACACCGGAGGAGCCAAAGATGCTATTGGGGTATGATGCCCGGAAATCTACCGGTATATATGATCGTATACACCACAAAATTGCGGTACTGGATGATGGTAGTTCCAGATTCTGCCTGGTATCCAGCGATATTTGCCTGGTATCACCTTCGGAATACGACCACGTGGCTGCATTACTGCAAAAGAAACTAGGCATCGATCCGCTACAATTTTGGTGGTCGGCCACACATACGCATTCAGCACCAGAAGTGGGAGATCCAGGCTTACCCGCCGTATTTTTAGGGAACAGATACGAACATGCTGTTGATACTGCTTACACGCAATTTGTAGAACAAACGCTGATTCAGGGTATTGAAGAAGCGATAAAAAAACTCGAACCAGTGACACTGGGCGTCGGCTGGGGTTTCTCACAGGCTAATATCAACCGCCGCACCTGGGGTACAGATAATAAAGCCACATTTGGAATGAGTCCTGATGGAGCTGTAGATCGCCGGATTGGACTCCTGCGTTTAGAAAAAGCAGATGGATCATTGATGGCTTTATTGGCCAATTATGCTATTCATTCAACTGTACTAGGTCCGCAAAACTTGCGTATCAGCGGTGATATTACGGGTAGTGTTGCCAGTTATGTAGAAGAAAAAACCGGGGCTCCGATGTTATTTCTTAATGGTGCAGCGGGCAATCTTGCCCCACTATACAGCGTTCATCCCAGCAAGGGTTCCGGACAAATGCCACAGTACAATGTGATGCTGGGTGATAAAATTCTGCAGGCCAATGAGGATATCTTCGATACGTATGATTCTGTTAAACTATATACGGGAGAATTGGTGGTGCAAACGCCTCGTAAAGAAACCATTAAAAATTGGCCGGAGGATTTAAAAAAATATACCAGTGTAGCAGCAGACAAAAAAACAAATCTTGTAAATCTGCCGGTTAGATTTTTGCGCATCAATGATAATGTCGCTATATGGAGTGCACCGCTGGAACTGTTCTGCGAAATTTCCAATAATGTACGAGATGCTTCACCTTATCCTTACACATTCTATGTGGGGTATACCAACGGATGGCTGGGCTATCTGTCTACAGCTGCAGCCTGGGATCAGGGTGGTTACGAAGTGCATGGTGTATCACCCTACGTAATTTCGACAGAAAAGGATTTAACCACAGCTGTTACTAACTATTTGCAATCCGATGCTATTACCAAACCGGCAGCCACTAAAAAAGGCAAATCGCGGAAAAGAAAATAACCTTCAAATCAAGTATTATGCAATTATATCTAAAAAATATTATCAGGACTACTGCTGTATTGGTTTTGCTATGCAGCAGTATGCTGTCTTGGGCCAATTTTAGAGCGGCTGTAACCGTGGTAGACATCACGCCAGATAGCCCAAAAATGCTGTTAGGATATAATGCCCGTCAGTCTACAGGTATTCATGACCGTATACACCACCGGGTGGTGGTCATGGATGATGGTAAAACTAAGTTCGTACTGGTCTCTACCGAAATATGTGTAAAATCTCCGTCTGAGTACGATCATGTAGCCGGATTGCTGCAAAAGCGATTTGGTATTGCACCCGAGCATTTTTGGTGGACGCTTACGCATACCCACTCTGCTCCGGAAGTAGGTGTGCCTGGTTTGCCGGAAGTATTTATGGGAGATCGGTATACACACGAAGTAGATACAGCTTATACTCATTTTGTAGAACAAACCTTGTTAGATGCGGTGGTAGAATCTATACAAAAACTAGAGCCTGCTGCATTAACAGTGGGTTGGGGTTTTTCGCAGGCAAATATGAACCGGAGAGCCATCGGACCCAATGGCAAAGCTTCTCTGGGCATGAACCCCGATGGTGCCACAGATCGTAAAATCGGTTTGATACGGTTAGACAAACTCAACGGTGCTCCCATCGCCCTTTTAACAAACTATGCTATTCATGGAACGGTATTTGGTAATGACAATTTGTTAATTAGTGGTGATGTCACCGGTGTTGTTTCTACCTATGTAGAAAAAAAAGTTGGTGCACCGGTATTGTTCATAAATGGTGCAGCGGGGAACCTGGCACCATTGTATAGTGTCCACAAAAGCGTGTATGGTAGCAAGGATTCCGAGTTAGACCAATTTTGTGTGTCGCTCGGTGATCGTATTATTGAAGCCAATGCTAAATTGACCAAAGGAACCCAACAGGTAACGCTATACACAGGCGCATTAACCATTGAAACGCCTAGAAGAGAAGACATGGCCTGGCCGGCAGTGCTGGCCAACTATACACGTACCACCAATAACGGTACTAATTTAGTAAGGCTGCCGGCTCGGTTTTTAAGAATAAATGATAATATTGCCATTTGGAGTTTACCGGTAGAATTATTCTGCGAAATTTCCAATGAAATCCGGGAACGTTCGCCTTTTCCATATACTTTCTATTATGGATATACGAATGGCTGGTTAGGTTATCTGCCCACAGAAGCCGAATGGAAGAATGGCGGCTATGAAATAGAAGTCGTTTGCCCCTATACCCCAGCGGTAGAACGGCATGTAAAAGAAGGAGTACTCGGATATTTGAAGGGAGAATTGAAGAGTAAGTAAATGCCGTCATTTCGAGTTCTTTATCATTCCGACGCAGGAGGAATCTAAAACGAAGCAAGAAATGGATCCCTCGATTCCTTGGAATGACAAATCCAGAGAAGGATGACATGCTCTCCGTCACTTCGACCAACGGGATAACTCTCCTTTAAAGAAGAGCAGATCTCTCCTGCGTCGGGATGACGAAATAGGAAAAAAAACAAAACAACACAATATGAAATTAATTCAAGGTTTAGCAATTACAGCATTCTCAATATCAATAGTAGCATGCGGTGAAACCACTGCCCCCCAAGAAGAAACAAACACAACTACACAGGAAACGGTAGTGTACGAAAACAAACCAACAACAGTAGTGCCCGATGCAGCTGGTGTACTGGACCTGAATGCAGAAAATGGAGCAGGCGTTGGTCCAGGTATAAAGTATATGCCCGAATGGAGAGCCTTTGGCTGGTTTGGAAATACAGATAAAGTAGAATGGGATATAGCCGTGAAAGAAGCAGGAAATTACAAAGCGGTTTTGGAATGGTCTGTATCCGACGAAGAAGCAGGCAAAGAATTTGTTTTGGAAGCTGGTAGCGAAAAAATTGTGGGTATTGTTGAAAAAAGTGGCTCCTGGGAAACCTTCGAAGCCAGTGAAATTGGCACCATCAAACTTGGCACCGGATCGCAGAAAATCACTTTCAAACCTAATAAAGACTTTGGTGCTTCGGGTGCATTGCTGGACTTGAGGTTTATAAAGCTGACACCTGCGAAATAACCGTTCGTTTAAACCAACAAATATTATTATTGCCTGGAAGGAATAGCAATTTCCTAAAACAGTTATGTCTCATTGTGGTCTGTGGGAAAGAGCAGCATGAGACCCTTTTTATCGGAAAATAGAATTGATATTTATACAAAGGAAGCGGCACAAAATTTGTCGACAGCCATTTATTCAATTAATTTTCCAACCTATAAGGTTTGCCGTTCGGTATTTCAACCCTGCAGACCTTATAGGTTGGTAAAAATTGGACATTGGGCTACTAATATCACCTATAGATATTTCACGCGTGGGGATACGCATCCGCAATAGCAAGTTTTTATAGATTTTCCCTGTATTCAATTTGTAATTTTTTGTTGCAAAAAAGATGGCAAGAAAATCTTTAGCTGGTTTACATACAGGCGAATATAGTTTTAACAAACTTGACCTCTCGATAGGGTCCTTCCATTAATACACCGTTTTTGTCATGCAAAAAGGCCATGCAATCGGCTAAGTATGAGTTACAAGACCTACTATAACCTATCTCACCATTTCCGAACTCTACCAGATCGATTTTTAATCCCGAAGGCGGACAATGTCGTACGCTTTCGGTCACCAACTGTTGAAGATTATCGGGAAGGTCGGTCGATACCGCCTCTTGCTTTGGTTCTTTTTTGCAGCTTACCAAACAAAGAAGTAATAAAAAAGTGAAAGTGTTTTTCATCTGTGATTTTTTATAGCTGACAATTAAGAAGCAAATGCCGTTGCATCCTACAAACAAGTCTCGATAAGATTATCCCAACAATGCCGATATATGATCCAACAACAAGTAAGATGCGTTTCTTCTGGTAGGTGAGGTTGTGCCAGGCCTGAGATTTCTCGACAATTTTTATAAATACTGCGGAATAATCTTAATTTTGCGACACAAACCTTTTTATGCACCGCCTTCTTATCGCGCTAATCGTTCTGTCACTACTTGTGTCCTGTCAAAGAGAATACACAATTGAAGACCTTGTACCATTTCCACCTGATACGACAAAACCTTTTACTCAATTGGAAATCAGCAGTAACAACGGTGGGTTGTTACAGAAAATGACCATTCTTGAGCCCGAAGAAACAGACTCTCTGCAGATGAACCTCACTTACGATGCCAAAAAGAATCTTATCGGCATCAATTTACATTATAAAAAAACACCGAATCCCAAAGAAGATCAACTCAGTGGCTTTCTTGTGATCAAAAGAGATGCTGACGGTGTCGTCGAAAAAATAAGTATAATCAGCCGCGATCTGGAAGATGGAGTAATCACGGAAAAATCGGAAACGGTATTTGAATACGATAAAACCACCAGGCAATACATTCGTGCTGTAAAAACAGGAACCATCGAACAGGCTATTGTTAAAGACACTACTTTCTATACCTATTCCGGAGGCAACATTGTTGAGATGAAAACAAATAGTTATTACCAGGGCATAAGTCCTCACTCCTTGCTGCTGAGGCTCAATTATGATGCAAACGGCAACATCGTAAAAAAATCACAAGAGCTATCAGAAATTGGGGCGGCTGAAATAGAGAAAAATGATTTCATTTATACCTACGGCACCAAGCGTAATGCCCTTGAATCTGATGTCTTTCTATTGATGTTGGCTGATGGCTTTCTATTACCCGGCAAAAATAATCTTGAGCAAATTACAGCAGTGTCAAACGGCGTGACATTCAATAACATCTTTACAGCAACATTCAATCAATACAACAAACCATCTACGCTTAAAATAAAGTATTGGGATGATGCTGACCATTCCTTTGGGTATACTTTTTACTACGAAAAAGAATAATTTGCTCTTTTATACCTGGCTTTTTTCTTCCTACAGAAGAACTGCCTAACCATTCAAGTGCGTTCACAGATAAGCCTAAACTATTCTGTTAACAATATTAATTGTGTAACCTGTCTGGCGATCACTTTCGTTAGCAGCAATGCTGCTGTAAGATCTTTGGAAGAATGGATAAACCTATATAAGGAGCTATCGGTTGCAAACCCTTTCGTACCCTTTCTATACCATCAACGAGATAAACTGCTGATTAAATAAATCTACCCGTTCGAGTTCTACCGCTTGACTTTGTTCGATGGCGGGTGAGGATGCCGGCCGTTAGTGGGCACCTGGTGGAATTCAAAAAGCGATATGACAGCTATCACACAATGCAAACCGGAAGGATATATAGTTGCCAACTTGCAAACCCCAAAAGCAAAAAGTATCAAAAAAAAGGAAATGAATTGAAGCCCGGCTGTAACCATTCTAAAGCCTAATACGGGATCAATGCCGTTTAGTTAAGGTTTTTATTTAAACGGGATGAGATTTATTTCAA
>CAZRYS010000017.1:0-111090 GCA_964604365.1 uncultured Terrimonas sp. | reverse complement strand
TTATTTTTGGATAATTGTTCAGCACAAAGCTATTTGTGCTGAACTAAACGGCATTCAGTTTGGCTTATCAGTCACGGACATGCGCATTTGTGTTCGGGCGGTATATCAAAGTCGCCTTTAGCAGGAATGAAAATTATAATTAACCTGCCCCATTCAATA
Organism: uncultured Terrimonas sp.; assembly: GCA_964604365.1. GTDB lineage: Bacteria > Bacteroidota > Bacteroidia > Chitinophagales > Chitinophagaceae > Agriterribacter. The sequence goes on along the minus strand of CAZRYS010000017.1, from coordinate 110,931 downwards.
CCAACTTGGATATTATGTAACAGCATGAATATCGGGCGACCTTCAGTTCAGCGTACTCTTCTCCTTTTCTGTAGCGATGCCCTTTGTATGGCTGATACTATCCCAGCCACCCGTTACATTACGAATATTGTTGAAGCCATGTTGTTTCAGGATAGACGCAGCAATGACGCTACGATAGCCACTGGCACAGTGAATGTAGATATTCAGGTTATCCTCCAGATCAGCAATATTAAAGGCGTCTTTCATATCAGACAGGGGCAGATTACGGGCATTTTTTACGTGCCCCTCCGCATATTCCAACGGTTTACGCACATCCAACACCAGTAGGTTTTCATCAAAGGGTATATCCATTGCCAGTTCGGTTGCATCAATATTGATAATCATATCTACCGGCTCACCTTCGTTTTTCCAATGTTCCAAACTACCATCCAATACACCCAATATATTATTGAAACCCTTGGCGCGTAAAGCACTTGCTATTTCTTCTTCCTTTCCATTGTTGGTAATTAACACTATGGGCGCATTAATTTCCAGCATTTCGGCAGCCCAATCAATCATTTTACCATCGGATCCGATAAAAATGGAACCGGGGATAAATCCTTCGGTAAATTCATTTCTGGAACGGGTATCCACTAAAACGATACCCTCTTTTTCTAACAGTTCTTTCAATTGCCTGGTTGTATAATATTGCATAGTCAATAAATTAAATAAGCTGCAGATATACTGTTTAGATTAACATTTTACATAATCATTGAGTATAGCTACAGCTTTTAATAAGATGTAGTTCATGAAAGCAAGAATGACCTTAAGCCAAAATTTGCTCTACAAAATTGTAGATTTCGCCAAGACGCTTGTGATTCACTGAGTAATAAATAAACTTTCCTTCTCTTGTTGTTGCAACAATACCTGCTCTTCTTAAGATAGCCAGGTGTTGAGAAGCAACAGATTGCTCAAGCCGCAACTGCACATACAGCTCAGTAACAGTCATTTTTCTTTTCTCATCAAGTAACTGCAACATTTGCTGACGCAACTTGTGGTTGAGCGCTCTCAAAATAAGTGCCGCTTTTTTAACGTTCAGAAAATCAATCTTCAGTTCCGCCCCACTCTCCTGGGGAGCGCCATTTAATACCATCGTGTAAGGACTTGCTAGGCCAGTCATAGGAGTTATTCTTTATTGTGATTAAAAATTGCGCTACAAATATATAACCGAAAATTCAAATAACATAGCTTATACCCTTTTCGGGGTATAATGACTTTAATCACCATTTTTTTGACAATTATGATTTTCGGCTATCAAAAAATTCTTTAAGGTATAACGGTGTTGTGTAGGTTAAGTCGCTGAAATCCTTGTCTGTAAAGGATTTAAAAGCTTTATTGGCAATATCCTTTCCGTTGTAGTTTACATTTTGGAACACGGCATTACCAGATGGACTAATAACTTTTTCAAACTTTTCGGCCCCATTTCCAGAGAATAATACCCTACTTTTTTGCAAATAATTAGCAAAAGAATTTTCTTCCAGAATCAGTGCCCCGGGTCCTTCAATTGGTACAATTGTGCTATTATAAATAGTTGTATATACTTCATTTCTTCTTGCATCAATCATCGGACAATAAAAGTCGAAGCCTGTAACTTGCGCTGCCGCCGCTTCTGCCAAAAGATCAAGTGTTGACAAACATAAAAGCGGTTTACCGAGCGTATAGCACAATCCTTTAGCGCTGGCCATGCCTATTCTGATACCGGTATAAGAACCGGGACCATAAACCACAGCAATGGCATCTATTTCTCCGGGAGTTTTGTTAATTATCGTTAAAATTTCTTTAATAGACCTATGAACGAACTGTGCATGGCTATTCTGGACATTATTTTTCCGGTTTTCCAATAGTTTTCCATCTTTTGCTACACCAACGGAGGCTGTTGCCAAGGCTGTATCGATATGAAGAATTAACGACATAAATGCAAATTAAAAATGCAGGTACTTTATCAGAATACCTGCATATACAAAAATAATACTTAACCAATTAATGTTTGAAGTGCCTCAATCCGGTGATGACCATCGCCAGGTTATTGGCAACACAATATGCTATTGAATCTTTGTCTCTTATGGACCCTCCGGGTTGAATAAAGGCACTAATGCCGGCAGCATGTCCCAATTTCACGCAATCATCAAATGGGAAAAAAGCATCAGAAGCCATTACAGCACCATTCAAATCAAAGTTGAATTGTTTGGCTTTTTCTACAGACTGCCGAAGCGAGTCTATACGACTGGTTTGTCCGCAACCTTTGCCTACTAACTGTTTATTTTTCACTAACGCAATGGCGTTGGACTTCAGATGTTTGCATACCAGGTTCGCAAATACCATGTCTTCCTTTTCCGCTTCAGTTGTAGATCTGCCACCGGTCTCTTTCCATTCAGCAAAATTACCAACATCATTCTGCTGGCTCAATACGCCGTTCAAAACGGTTTTAGACTGGTGTGTGGCGGCAGGTGCCGCTTTTAAGACCAATAAAATTCTATTCTTCTTTCCCTGTAAAATTTCCAAAGCATCTGCATCGTAGTTATTGGCAATCAATACTTCAAAGAAAATTTCACTAATAGCTTCAGCTGTTGCCTTGTCTACGGTTCCGTTACAAACTAATACACCCCCAAAAGCACTTTCCGGATCTCCTGCCAAAGCATCGTCCCAGGCTGCCTTTAAAGTACTACGGGAGGCAATACCGCATACATTGGTATGTTTGATAATAGCAAAGGTTTTCTCTGTAGTATCAAATTCTGTAATTAGCTGTACGGCAGCATCCACATCTACCAGGTTATTGTAAGACAGTTCCTTGCCCCGCAGTTTGTCAAATACTTCTTCCAGGTTGCCGGTAAACACTCCTTCCTGGTGTGGATTTTCACCATATCGCAATACTTGTTTGTTCCCTGAAGCAACAAATGTATTAGCGGGCGTAAAATAATTGCTGATGGCTATATCGTATTGCATAACAATATCAAAAGCTTTGGCAGCAAAAGCACGACGCTGCTCCAAACTTGTTTCGCCATGCTGCGTTTGCAACAGGTTCACCAGGTTGGCATAGTCATTTTTTGCTGCTACTACCAGTAAATCACTGTGGTTTTTAGCCGCAGCCCTTATCATGGATGGTCCTCCGATATCTATTTTTTCGATGATCATTTTCTCAGCCTCTTCCGGAGTACCGGTAAAAGATGCAGCCTTTGTTTGTGCTACCGTTTCTTCAAAGGGATACAGATCTACAATGACCAGGTCTATCACCGGAATTTTAAATTCTTTCATTTCCTGCAGATCCTGCTGCACCGCCCGCCGGCCCAATATGCCGCCAAAAATGGCTGGATGCAGGGTTTTGACCCGTCCGCCAAGGATAGATGGATAGGATGTAAGGCTTTCAACAGGTACACAGGGAATGTTCAGATCTTCTATGAATTTTTGCGTACCACCAGTAGAATAGATGGTAACCCCCAGTCGGTTTAACTCTTTTACAACGGGTTCCAGTCCATCTTTATAAAATACAGAAATTAAGGCTGAAGTGATTTTCTTTTGCATATCTATAATTTGAGTACAAATGCTCCGTCTTCTGAAACGGAATGGGGCCGCAAATGTAAACTATCACATTCATTTTTCCATTCACGGGTTTTCCACGCAGGGCAGGAACTGTCAAAAACAAGCCGAACATTGCCAAAGTACTGCTGAACCTCCCGCATACTAATATCAACCTTGCCGGATATAATGATAATATCTGCTGCCAGGGTACCTGGCGGTGGGAGACGGAAATCCGGGTTGATCAAAAGGATGTTTTTTTGGTGCCAGTGACTGAGAACGGATATACCATGGTTTCCAGTCCGGTCAGCTCTGTAGGCTAATCTCGCCGGCTTCAAATGGAAGTTTCGGAGAAAATCATTGTTTTCTACGGCTGGATCGCCGGCAAAAAAATAGCAGCCCCGCTGCATAAAATCTATTGCTGAGTACTGTGGAACGTTGTACACCACCAGTGTAGGTTGCTGATAATGCTGCAACATATCTGCTGCGCGTAGGATGCTAAATGCCAATAATGTAAAAATGCTATATACCAGCATTTGTTTATGTTTTCGCAAAAGCCAGATAGCCATTCCCGTTATAACGGCGTATAACAATAGGGTTTGTATATAATTGATCCGTATATTACCGGTTACGGAAAAAGGAAGATCGTTCATAAATACGATAAAGTTGTTCATGAACCGAAGCAAGTACGCCAGCAGGGTACCCAGCCATTGTGCTACCATAGAAAACCCCGACAATATGCATAAAAGTATTTCTCCATAAAGAATGAGTCCGGATAGTGGAACAACCAGCAGATTGGTAAACAAAAAAAGGTTAGGTAACTGGTGAAAATGATAGATACTCAAGGGAGTAGTTAGAATCTGAGCGGAAATAGTAACAGCAGCCATCTGCCAGGTGGCGTATAATATTTTGTTTCGGCAATAAAACCAATTGGTTATTGGGCGTAAAAAGATAACAATACTTAGTACCGCCATATAGGATAGTTGAAATCCCACATCCCAGGCAAAGAATGGATTGCTGCAAAGCAGGAAAAAAGCCGAAGCTGCCAGGGTATGATAAACCGACACTTGCCGGGTAAAGCTTTCGCCGGCAATAATAAAGGAGAACATTACAGCACTGCGTAAAATGGAAGGACCGGCACCCGATAATAGTGTAAATGACCATAACACGGTTAATATAATGACGCCCCGTAACCATCTGCCTGCCGTTATTTTTTGTAATGGTTTCAATAAAATAACAAGCAGCCCAAACAGCATAGCCAAATGCATACCGGATATTGCGATGACGTGTATAACCCCCGTATTGGAATACTGCTGCACCATATCGCGATCCAGGTCTTCGCGGTAGCCGATCAACAATGCTTCAGCTACGGCCACTTCGTCTTTTCCGGAAATATATTTTTTTAAAATACCCAAAGCCATGTGCTGACTGGCATGCAACCATCTCCGGAATGCTGATTGTAATTGCTGATCCAATACCAAAAAATCGTCACCCGATAAAAATACCTGGTGCGTAATTCCCTGGAATAGGCTGTAACGTTTGTAATCAAATGCACCGGGATTGCCGGCATTTTCTATCAATTGAAGTGGTTTGCCAAATAGCAGCGTTTTTCCAAAAGCAATTTGATGCAACAGGCTGCTGTCTTTTTGAAAGTAAATGATAATATCACCTGTTGTTTTGGTTAGTTTTCCATCTGCTGATACAGCGTATACATCCGCTAATGCTTTGAAAGAGCGGTTTTTTTCTACAGGGGCTTCCTTAATAGATGCCATAACCATTGCACCCGCACGATAATGATTTCCGAACCATTGTTGCTGGTGCGTGATATTTTTATAGTGTGTGAGCAGCATACCCAGTAACGCCGTTAACAACGCGATGCCCACAGCTTTCAACCAATTGAACCGGAAGGCTGCATATCCTTTCAGAAAACTCAGGAAGAACAAACCAATAATGCAAAAACCCATTGCAGCGTACACAATCTCTAACGGCAATGGATAATACCATTGTAAGAGAATGCCGGGAAGTAAAGCCACCAACAAACGTAAAAAGGGAGCCTCCTTCCATATGGGTGCATAGGTAAGGTGCATGCATATAAGTTACGCAAAAAAAGCGGGTATTTTAATTCTTATCGTATTTTGGCTGTATAACCGGGTATATCAGTGCAGGGAAGATATCTATTTGTGTAAACTATATACGGTTTGACGAAGGAATTTTATTGGGTTTGTCATAATCTGTTAATCCCCTTTTTCCGCAACCTGTGTGTTCCATATTTCCCTAAAACGACGGTTGCTGTAAAGTGAAAAATAAAATATACAATTTGCCCTACAATATATCCAACTTCCGAGCTATCCAACTTTCCGGTTATTACTGCAATTGGCCTTGTTCCGATTTTTGAAGATTAAAGGCAGTTGCCCAATAAACGCCAGCGTTAATAGAATGGCGATAATCAAACATACAATCCCTAAAAAGTCGCTTCATTAATTCTATTAAACTTAATATTCTATTGCCCAACCTTCGTTGTTAGAAAACGTGTTGCCACACTCAAAAAAAGCCCCGTTTCCGGGGCTTGCGTATAAATATGTCGATATAATTTAGTTTGATTCAGCAATTAAAAGCAGTTCCACTCTTCTATTTAAGGCTCTTCCTTCCTTGGTTTTATTATCTGCAATTGGGCTCTCTATACCATAAGCTGATATTAGAATCTGATTTTTATCAACCCCCAGGTCTACAAGATAGTTTTGCACATACATAGCCCGCATTAAAGAAAGTTGTTCATTATAAAGAGAATCTCCACTATTGTCTGCAAATCCCGCAATGCTCACCTTCAGGTTATCATCAAATATCAGCAAATCTGCATAGTGCATTACGGTAGTAAAATCTTCACTGCCTAACACGTCAAATTTATTATATCCAAACTGTACCGTGTTTAAAGCGGTGTAGCTGCCCAAGTCTTTCAGCTGGCTGTGAAAAGCCTTTGCGTGTTGGTTAATTTTAGACCCCTGTTGCAAACGATGGCTTTTTCTAACCACAGCGTGTGAAACCGTTGCCACTTCCGTTTTATTTGAAGCAAGTAATGCATGCCCGACTTCTATGTTTTCGCCGGTTGTCAAGGCCACGTCAATAACCACTGTTTGAGAGTCGGGACTGGTGGTTACTTCAGTAGCTTCCTGTAAAAATTCAGCTTGTTTTTGGGACGATTCTTCTGTTTTGGGTAATTCCTGTTGAAATTCTTTTACATCATAGTTTTGAACTTCTACAGGAGTTATAGCGCTGTCTTTTGTAAAAAATCGGTCAATCTGATAGGATAATAGGATAATACTAACTATTACTATTAAAGCTTTCATATAGGTTGTTTTATTCTGTGAAAAAGTATTATTCCTTAATAACAGCGTAAAAATACCTATCGCTTTTGTAAAATTCTACTAAACAACCATGAAAGACATTAATAAGGATACCATTTTACCATAGCGCAATGCTATTCATTAATTTAGTTGATATAGTTCAACTGATAAGCGTTTCCGATTACCGAACTATAGGTTCTACCAGTATAATCGCATCCAGATTAATTGGTCCGTAGATATGTGGAAAAGTATCTTCTATAGCATTACTCCAGTCATATATTAACTGGCTGGTTAACTTTTCTGTATCGATGGTAAATTTAAACAGGTCGTTCTTCGAAGAGAAGTATCGTAGTATTACGTCGCTCACCTGGCGATCTTCGCTACAGTGGATATACCCCTCTTCCTTGAGAGAAGGAGATTCATAAAAGCCCTGTTGTTGAGCCTTTTCCCAGTCCTCCCGGGTTGCTATATGATAAATGAGGGACATGGCTACATCGTTTTGTTGTTTATAAAACCCTTTTGATTTGCTGCTCTGCCATCATCAGGTCGGCTAACACAAAGGCTGTTACAGCCTCTAACACCACCGGCACCCGCAACGCAATACAAAGGTCGTGTCTTCCCTTTACAGAAAAATCTTCCTGTTCGCCGGTCTCCCAATTAAGCGTATGCTGCAGCTTAGGGGTAGACGAAGTTGGTTTGATGGCGATTCGGTAAACCAATTCATTTCCGTTGGTGATACCACCCACAATACCTCCGGCATGATTGGTAATGGTTTTGCCGGTCATATCTGCAATGGCATCATTATGCTCGCTACCAAACATTTTGGCTGCAGCAAACCCGGTTCCAAACTCAATCCCTCTAACGGCAGGTATGGCAAAGACTGCGTGACTCAATTGCGACTCCACCGAATCGAAGAAAGGTTCGCCCAGTCCTATTGGTAAACCATTTACCCTACACGCTACTATCCCCCCCACACTATCCTTTGCTTCAATGGCTTTTTGCAATCCTTTTTCTGTATCAGCCTCCCCTCCTATTTCCGAAATATTGGCCACTACAGAAATACCTGAGGCTGCCAGTAATTTTTTAGTTATCACACCGGCAGCCACTAAAGCTACGGTGAGCCTTCCGCTAAAATGACCACCACCTCTGTAGTCTTCAAATCCACCGAATTTTTTCTGCGCTACAAAATCAGCGTGTCCAGGACGCGGCACTGATCGCTGTTTTTGATAATCACCGGAACGCGTATTATTATTCTCAAATAATATAGTTATAGGCGCTCCTGTAGTGGTATCATTAAAAATACCACTTTTAAAAATTGGCAGATCAGACTCCTGCCGCGGGGTCGTACCTTTTTGTGTCCCCCCTTTCCTTCTTTCAATATCTACCAAAAAGTCATCCACCTTTAATGACAATCCTGCAGGACAGCCGTCGATATTCAACCCCACACTTTCTCCATGTGATTCACCAAATATGTGTATGCGAAAAAATCTGCCGAACGAATTCATAAACAAACAAAACTTTAAATTACTTCTTTATTCTTTACCATATTCACGCCTGCCCCTAATTGTTGTATATGGCCGTAAAAATCAGGATACGATTTATTGACGGCCTGTGCTTCCTCAATAGTAGTATCCCCCACAGCTTTCAAAGCTGCCACAGCACATGCCATAGCAATCCGGTGATCGTGCCTGGAATGTACCAATGCACCTCTTACACCACTTCCCCCCTGCACCCGCATGATATCACCATCCAGCGCTATCGGGATGCCCATTTTACCAAACTCATCCTGCAATGTCAAACCACGATTACTTTCTTTGTGTGCCAAGCGACTTACTCCTTTTATCACACTGGTACCATTGCAATAAGCTGCGAGGGCCACCAGCGGCGGAAACAAATCGGGACAATCGGTAGCATCAAAATTGAATGGTACCAGTGGCTTTGGTGTCAATATAATATTCCCTCCTTTAATCTCCATCCCCGCTTTCGATTGTTCCAATGCTTCTATTATTTTCTTGTCGGCCTGTGGAGAATCGATATCAAGCCCATTCACGGTAATATTACCAGCCACCGCACCTGCTACCAGCAGAAAAGCACCACCACTCCAATCTCCTTCCACAATGTATTCTATATTGTTTGATACCGGTAAAGGCGCCTCATCGAAGTAGAATGATTCATATTGATTGTTTACCGGCATCTTCATGCCAAACTGTTCCATCACGCGCAAAGTAAGATCGATATAGGGACGACTCTTAAGATTAGTAACGGTGATGGTCACATCTGATGCACCGGCAGCGGCGTAAGCCATCAACAAGCCTGTAAGAAACTGAGAACTCAATGAGCCATCTATCGTAATATCTTTAGGACGTAAAGGTCCTGTAAGTGTAACCGGCAGCCTGCCTTTATTAGACTGTACCTTTATATCTAATTGAGGAAATACTTCATCAAAAAAGTCCATCGGGCGGGTTAAGAGACTGCCCTCTCCATTGATGGTAATCGGGCTGCTGTGCAAACCAATCAGGGGGGCAAACATACGAATACCCAATCCGCTTTCTCCGCAGTTTACGCTGGTTGGAACCTGGCTATCTTTGCTCGAGACACGAATTTTATTTTCCGCAATCTTTTCCACGAATGCACCCAAGGCTTGTATTACACTTAAAGCAGCCAGGTCGTCATTAGAGTGACCAGGATTTATAATTGTACTATCATTTTTAATCAACAAAGCCGCAGCACAAGCCCGCTGCATAGAGCTTTTAGATGCCGGTGCCAGTATTGTGCCGGATAGTGTTGAAGGGGTAATTGTAGCAATCATATTCTATAATGCGGTTATAATTTTTTGTAAAGTAGTCAACGGTATAGGATGCACCACACCTTTTCCGATTTTATCCAATAACACAAAATTCATTTCCTTTCGTTCGCGCTTTTTATCCATTTTCAACACATCCAATACCATCTTTTTGTCAAACTCGGCGTAAGTAGGCAACCCATACTGCTCCAGTATTGTGGTTACTTTTGCTGTATCCTTAAATCCTTTCAATTGTGAAGAAATTTCAGATGCATATGTCATCCCTATAGCAATGGCCTGACCATGTGAGAGCTCGTATTGATTCTCCAACGCATGTCCCAGCGTATGGCCGAAATTCAGCAACCGACGGTCGCCTTTCTCAAACTCGTCTTTCTGTACTACTTTTATTTTTATCAAAGCATTTCTACGAATCAACGCTTCCATCGCCTTTTTGTTCTTTTGATACTTAGCCAAAGAACCGGCTTGCAGTTCCTTAAACATGGGAAGATCTTTTATGCAGGCATGCTTAATGATTTCAGCAAAACCATTAATCCATTCAGTTTCAGGCAAACTGTTCAAAAAGCCATGATCGTACAAAATGAAGTTGGGCTGACGAATAGTTCCTGCAAGGTTTTTATACACTCCGATATCTACTCCATTCTTTCCGCCGATACTGGCATCTACCATTGCCAACACAGAAGTAGGCAAAAATCCAAAAGGAATGCCCCGCATATAAATAGCCGCTACATAACCGGTGATATCAGTAACCACACCACCCCCAATGCCTACCAGGGTTGTTTTTCTATCCGCCCCCATAGCGATCATCTGTTCTATTACCGAATCAACGGTTGCCTGTACTTTGAATGCTTCTCCGGGCTTCAGCACAATCGTATTCCAGTTTTTGAACTTCTTGATTTGTGCATTAAAAATATGATCATCAGTAATGATGATTGCCGTTTTCGGGTCTACTATCTGTTTTAAAGTAGAAAACCCGGAAGCAAAAAAGTATTTGGTGGAAGCGTTGCTGAATTTATACGTTACAGGATTCATTCAATATAATTTTTTATTCAGGTAAAGAAACCACCATCTTACTAAAAGCCTCCAGTTCTTCCTCCAAAGACCGGGATTGGTGATACTCCTCCTGTTTGAGTATATACTCAATAGACTTATCGGTTGTAGAAGGACTAACAGAATAAGCGGTATAGTGTGCGTCCCAGTGGAATTCGACAGTAAGCAACTGATTGCTGTTCAGCCAGCTTTCTGAATCCTCTTTTAGTTGGTTCACCACACCACTGAGCGTTTGTGTTGGCATTATCTTAAAAAGACAATGTACATGATTGGCCGTACCATTTACAGCCAGTACCTGTATTCCTTTTGCCGTACCTGATTGTTTGATAACGGGAAAGAAAATTTTTCGGATAACGGGAGTTAATATCGGTTGCCTGTTGGCTGTACACCATATTGCATGAATATAAACAAATGTATGTGTGACAGCCTCCATGCGCACTACACTCCCCGACCGCTTAAGCGTTCATGATTTTGTTTTGGTGATTGATGGACTCCATGTGAACGGCATCAAAATACTTGGTAACAAATTCCTTACTCAATCCAATTTTTTCGCCTTTTACAAAAGCTCTTTCCAAAATTTCGTTCCAACGGTTAGTTTGCAAGATGGTGATGTCATTCTCTTTTTTGTACTGACCGATTTTTTCAGCCAATTTCATACGTTGGCTTAAAATCTGCATCATTTCATCGTCCAGATGATTGATCTGTTGGCGAAGTTTTTCCAGTGCCGCATGAAACTCTTCAGAAGCCACATCTTCTTTTCTCCAGATAATGGTATCCAGCATTTCAGCGAGTGCTTCAGGAGTAACCTGTTGTTTGGCATCGCTCCAGGCATTGTCCGGATCAATATGGCTCTCTATCATCAACCCGTCAAAATGCAGGTCGATCGCTTTTTGTGCCACATCCATCAATATGTCTCTCCGACCACATATATGGGAAGGATCATTGATCATTAATAATTCCGGATTGCGCCGTTTCATTTCAATAGCCAGGTGCCACATAGGTGCATTACGATATTCTGTATTACCATATGCACTAAATCCACGATGAATCAACCCCAGATGCTTGATACCTGCTTTGGCTACCCGCTCCACCGCTCCGGTCCAGAGTTCAAGGTCTGCGTTAATCGGGTTTTTGATCAGCACCGGCACATCCGCGCCTCTCAAAGCATCAGCTACTTCCTGTACACTGAAAGGATTTACCGTAGTACGGGCACCGATCCACAACATATCTACTTCAAAATTCAATGCATCTTCTACCTGCTTGCCTGTAGCCACTTCCACTGTAGTGGGTAAGCCCGTCAATTTTTTAGCCTGCTGCAACCAGGGCAATCCTTTCGCACCAATTCCTTCAAAACTTCCCGGCCGGGTACGGGGTTTCCAGATACCCGCACGCAACATATCTACTTTACCGGTTTGGGCAAGTCGCTGCGCTGTTTCCAGTACCTGCGATTCGGTTTCTGCACTACAGGGACCTGAAATAATAAGGGGTTTTTTATTGAGTTTTTCAAGCACCACTGCTTTCATATTGTTATCAACCGCTTGCATAGTTGTTGTTTTGATTGTGTGTAAATTAATTAAATATTTTGTTACCTGCGGCTATCGGCATCGTTCATCCTGATGCTTCTGCCTTTATACTTTTTACCGTCTATAGATCGAATCATCTGGTTGGCGGCCTTCTTATCCACTTCTATCCAACTGTTCATTTCTTTCATATCTATTTTTCCCAACACTTCTTTTCTCAAATCACTCATGTCTAAAATAAACTGCAGGAAACTTGCCTTGTAAAAACCATCTTTTGTACCCAGGTTTACAAATAAACGGGCATAGTTTCCGCCACCGGCATATTCTCTCTTATTCCCATCGCGTCGCCTGTCATTACGATCAAAGCTGCCTCTTCGGTCACCACCTCTGTCTCTTACTTCCCGCACTCTTTCTCTTACATTCAGATCTTCCGCATTTTCATAATATTTCAGGAAACGTTTAAACTCCATTGCCGTTAGCCTTTTCAGAATCTCCTCTTTGCTTACATCAGCAAACTTTTCCTCCAGCATGGGGATATACGGCTCATAAGCGGTGTCATCAATTTCCTGTTGTAACAAGTTATCCATGAAATGAAAAAACTGCTTACGACAAACGTCTTTACCGGCGGGTATTTCCAGTTTATGGAAAGGAACCTGCACCATTCTTTCAATTTGCCTGATTTTTCCAATTTCGCGGCTATGAATAATGGACATGCAGATACCGGTATTACCAGCCCGTCCTGTTCTGCCACTGCGGTGTGTGTAAACTTCCACATCATCCGGCAATTCGTAATTGATGACGTGGGTAATCCCCTGCACATCTATCCCCCTCGCCGCCACATCGGTAGCTATCAGCAATTGCAACGTTTTATCTCGAAATTCTCCCATTACCTTATCCCGCTGCTGTTGTGTCAAATCTCCATGTAAGGCATCTATATCATATCCCTCTCTTGTCAGTTTTTCTGCAATATTCTGGGCATCTGCTTTCGTACGGGTAAATATGATACCGTAAATCCCCGGATTAAAGTCTATCAGCCTTTTCAATGTTTCATAGCGATTTTGGGCGCTGGTAACATAATACTGATGATCTATGTTTTTATTAGCCGTGTTTACCTTTCCCACTGTCACTTCTACCGGCGCTTCCATGTATTTTTTACTTACACGTTTAATTTCCGGAGGCATGGTGGCACTAAACAGCCAGGTGCTTTCCCTATTGGGCGTATTCTGTAAAATAAACTCTACATCATCCTGAAAACCCATATTCAGCATTTCGTCTGCTTCATCGAGTACCACATATTTAATCTGTTCCAGGTTTATTGCTTTTCTCTCAATAATATCAATCAACCTTCCCGGCGTAGCTACCACTATCTGCACTCCCCTTTTCAAATCTCTAATCTGCATGCCAATAGAAGTGCCCCCATATACCGCCATTATATGCATGGCAGGCATGAACTTCTTGAACAACTCCAGTTCGTTCACAATCTGCAGACACAGTTCCCTGGTGGGGCAAACCACCAAAGCCTGCGGGTGCCGCTCCTTTTCATTAATCAGATGTAATAACGGCAAACCAAAGGCCGCTGTTTTTCCTGTTCCGGTTTGTGCCAGACCAACCAGGTCTTTTGTTCCGTTGATCAAAACCGGAATAGCCTTCTCCTGAATGGGTGTAGCATGCTCAAACCCCAATGCTTCCGTAGCTTTAACCAATCTTTCATCCAAACCCAACCCTTCAAATGTTACCATATATGTATTTAAAAATTTTCGCAAAGATAACCAGCATTTAGCTGATTGTTTTCATTTTCCCCGTTAGTATTGCAACTTTTTCGGTCAACCACTACCAGTTATTTAATAATTCTGTTTATTTTATTCGCACTCTTCATCAAATCGACCAGATAATCATAATTTTCTTTCTCAAAACAACTTTTGAACTTTCTTAACTGCGTAATATGCTCATTCAATACATCTAATACATGTTCTCTATTCTGCCTGAAAATAGGCAGCCACATTTCGGGGCTGCTTTTTGCCAGTCGTACTGTACTCTCAAAGCCACCGCCTGCCAGTTCAAAAATGGCACTCTCTTCCTTTTCTTTTTCCAATACCGTATTGGCGAGCGCAAAAGAAGTGATGTGTGAAATATGACTTACATAAGCCGCATGCATATCATGATTATTGGCATCCATATAAGTTAGTCGCATACCCAGGGCCCGGTAAACTGATTCCACCGTAGCGACGGCATCAGGGTCACTTTTTTCCTTTTCGCAGATCACACAGGTTCTGCCGGCAAAGGCTTCCTTTACGGCCGCTTCCGGTCCACTATATTCGGTGCCCCACATAGGATGCGAAGCAACAAATCGTCTCCGCATCGGATGGTCTGCCAGCGCTTCGCATAATGCCAGCTTGGTGGAACCGGCATCCACTACCACCTGCTTATCATTCACTAAATCCATGATTTTTAATACCATTGGTATAGTAGCATCCACCGGAATTGCTATGTATATTAAATCACTTTTCTTCACAGCTTCCTCCAGGGGAAGATATTCATCTATTATACCTAACTCCTTTGCTTTCTGTAAACTCGCTTCTGTTTTGCTAACGCCTATTACGTGTTGGGTCATTCCCTTGTCTTTTGCTATCAATGCAAAAGAGCCGCTGATCAATCCAACCCCCACTATGGTTACCGTTTGAAACATGATTCCTATTTTTTCCTTGATGCTTTAATTCTTTCTATGCTTTCTTCTATTTTTTGCTCAGTGGCACAAAGGCTCACCCGCACATAATTGTTACCCTCGTCTCCAAAAATCCCCCCCGGTGTTATGAAAACTCCGGCATTATATAATACCTCATCGCTCACAGCAAAACCGTCTGTATAGCCCGCAGGAATGGCAGCCCAAACAAACATCCCTACTTGAGAAGTAGAATATTTACAGCCTATTAAATCAAGTAGTTCAAATACTTTATCTCTTCTTTTTTTGTAAACTGAATTCACACTGTCAAACCATTCTTTTCCCAGGCTCAAAGCCTTTGCCGCCGCCAGCTGAACCGGTAAAAACATTCCACTATCCATATTACTCTTAAAAGTTAGAATCTCATTGATTCGCTCCGCAGCCCCACAGAGTGCCCCTATACGCCAGCCCGCCATATTATGCGATTTACTTAGAGAATTCAACTCGATCGCCACGTCCCTCGCTCCTTCTACGGATAAAATACTCCTGGGTTCCTCGTTTAGAATAAAGCTGTAGGGATTGTCGTGCACCAACAATAAGTTATTCTCCTTCGCGAAAGCCACCAATTCTGTGAAAAAACTCTTTGTTGCCGACTGTCCGGTAGGCATATGAGGATAGTTCACAAAGAATAAAGCACCTTTATCTTTTATTTCACTTGAAATACTTTTTCTAATTTCCTCAAAGTCAGGTATCCATCCATTATCAGCAGATAATTTGTATTCAATCAATTCAGCTCCTGCCAAGCGGGCCGCACTTCTGTAAGTAGGATACCCCGGGTTAGGAACAAACACTTTGTCGCCCTTGTTTATATAGGTCATGCAGATATGCATGATCCCTTCTTTGCTACCAATTAAAGGCAATATTTCAGTCTCTGGTTTCAAATGAACCCCATACCATATTGAATACCAATCTGCTATAGCCTTTCTAAGAATAGGAGAACCCTTATAATTTTGATAACCATGTACTCCCGGCTTTACACTTTCCTCTTGCAGTACTTTAATCACTTCGGGGTGTGGCGGCTGATCAGGACTACCAATCCCCAGGTTGATTACGTTTTTTCCCTGTTTATTCAGTTCATCTATTTCCCTAAGTTTCGTAGAAAAATAGTATTCACCTATACCTTCCAACCTATTGGCCTTTGAAATCATTTTACTAAATTAAAATAACAATTAACTATTACATATATCTAATAATCAATACTAAGAGTGATATTTTCCCTTCTTATAAACACCGAAGATTTTCAGATCTTCCGTGATGGGTTTTAAGTCCCTCATCACCTTATTGAACTGGTCAATAGACTCAAACTCCATATCGGCGTGAAAAGCATATCTAAAGTCTGACCCAGGAATAGGGGAGCTTTGCAATTTACTTAAATTGATCCCCCCATTGGATATGGTCATCAATACATTAGCTAAGCTTCCACGAGAGTGATCCGTGTGAAAGTAAACAGATGACTTATCAGCACCTTCTACTACTTCGGCCAAATCCTCATGCTGCAGCACCAGGAATCGGGTGTAGTTATTTTTAAGTGTGTGAATAGCCGGCGCGATAACATCCAAGTCAAATAGTTCTGCCGCAAGGCTACTGGCAATAGCTGCAATATGAGTGCTTTGCGAAGCTTTTAGCTGCTTGGCGCTAAGTGCAGTATCTTCTGTTTCAATTAGTTTCCAGTTATATTTCTCTAAAAATTCCAGGCATTGTTGTAAAGCCATTGGATGTGAATGAACTTCGCGAATATCCTCTAACTTTACACCCCTATTTACCATCAAATTTTGAATGATATGAAGGTATACCTCCCCTACAATCTTCAATTTGCTTTTCTGTAACAAGTTATAGTTTGGCAGGATACTTCCGGCTATAGAGTTTTCAATAGCCATCATACCGCCTTCGCTTCCCTTTTTGTCCGATGCAATTTTTACGACATCTCTAAAATTGTCACAACATACTACGCGCACATTGTCGTCAAAAAAATGATGGGCTGCCACCTGATGAAAACTCCCCTCGTATCCCTGTATGGCAATCACCGGGGCATTGTCCGCTACCTGCTTTTTCTGACTCTTTGCGCTGACCTGAGAATCTATGCTCATGTTCCTGAATGTATTTATACAAAAAATCCCGGCATCTAGCCGGGACTGATTATGTTGAATTTGTTTTTTTATTTTTTCAACAAAAGCAATCCCGGTCTACCGGTAAAGTAGAAGAAAAAATAAAAGAATCCGTATGCTTTTGTTATTGTGCTCATTGCGATGCAAATGTAATATTAAAATCAGATTTTTCAAATTTTTTTCATCAAAGGAAAAATAGCAGAAAGTTTTGGGGAAAAAATGCTGCTGGAGGTCCCCATCCTTATTAAGGCTTTGTCCGGCATTTCGTAAGGTGTGGTGTAATCAGCCAGTGTTTTTTCCTATACTTCTATCCTCATAAACATACATTATCTTTTGTGTCGTTTTCTTCTTCCGAGATATAGGCGTCCGTATTCACAGATCCAACAACTGTATTTTCAATACTTCACGGGTAACGTCCGTTACCTTGAACCGGTCATCAATCCTTAGCCCCACTACCCAGATAATCTTTTTGGCTGACTCTATCACCCAGGTGTTTTCCTTTTCCAGTAAGGACATTTTATTGTCAATAAAAAAGCGGCCTAATTTCTTCTTTTTTCGCATGCCAAGCGGATAGAAATAATCCCCTGTCCTCCATTTTCTCAACAACAAGGGGAACCGGATGTCTTTGACATCCAGCAGAGCAATCGTACTGTTATTTTCGATATCCGCAGGCTGCTTTAATATTTGTTGCTGCGTCACCAGGCGGCCACCATTAAACCATATTTCACCATCTTCTTTTTCAATCCGGATGATATTGCTTTTTGCTTCAGCCAGTGCTGAAATAATCAACCGGTTACGATTCTTTAGAATGCGATGCGTAGCAGAAAGAATGTATTTGCCGGTTTCGCTATGGAGTAAGGTTATGACTTCATCAGTTTGCCTGGCGTGAAAACCATATTCCCTGATAATTTCGTACACTATCGTTTGCAGAGGCGTATGCTGGAGGAGCTTCAAAACCGGTATTTCAATATTGTTTCCTCTAGGCTCCAGCAACTTCTTTTTATGTAGTTGTACTGCCTGTTCGTATAGCTGCGCTACTTCACGGAATCTGTGTATGTTACCGGTCATGTTATCGCCGGCTTCCGGAATCACTTTGTTTACCAAGGGAATGACCTGGTGACGAAAGAAATTGCGGGTGTACTTATCCGATTGATTGCTGGAATCCTCCACAAAATCCAGTTTGTGCCGGGTGGCAAAGGATAACAATTCTTCTTTGTGAGCAAAGAGCAGTGGACGAGTCAGTTTTTCCTGCCGGGGTAATATGCCCTTTAATCCCTGTATACCCGTACCCTTAAAAAGGTTCATCAGAACGGTTTCTGTATTATCATCTGCATGATGGGCTGTTAGCAATACAGTTGGCCTATTTTCCTTTTCAGTTGCAGTTGCCAAAAGCGAGTAAAACCATTCATACCGTAGTTCTCTCGCTGCCACTTGGATAGAGCATTTCCTTTCGGTGGCATATGCTTCCGTGTCAAAATGTTTTACCCAAACGGGCGTTCCATATTTCTTTCCAAGGCTGTTTACAAATTGCTCATCCCTGTCACTTTCGGCTCCGCGCAATCCGAAATTGCAATGCGCAATTATAAATGAAAAACCCGCCTGATGGCATAATTCGCACAAAACCACAGAATCTACGCCACCACTGACTGCTACCAACAACAAATCATTTTTACCGAATAACTTTTCGCTGTTGATAAAATTGACAAAAACAGTCGTCAAATCCATTGTAATAGTGTTATTAGTCATCGCTTATTTCTTCGTATGCCGATCTGAGTTCATTGTAGGTCTTTTTTTCGCCTGCTGCCTGTGCTGCTGTCATGCCCTTTTGGTACCAGTGGAGCGCGTCATCAATATTGCCGTTTCGCTCCAATAATTTCGCAAGATGATAATAACTTCCGGTATATTCAGGCTCATGTTCCAGTAGGGTTACCAACAATTGTTTTGCCTGTTCGTCGTCTCCGTCTTTTACATACTCCAAAGCCAAAGCATGTTTTAAAAAACTGTCATTCGGCATCTTTTCCAACATTTCCAACAGTTGCTGCTTTCTATCCATTGAAATTGAATAATTTCCTGATTTAGTAAAAAAATAAGCATTGGAATATTATATTTGCACTACAATTAGTTGCTTATGCAACTTTATTACAGTTTAAACACTATTCAATGAAAATACTTGTTTGCATCAGTAAATCTCCTGACACCACTGCAAAAATAGCTTTCACTGATAATAATACGAAATTCGCTACCGATGGCGTACAATGGATTATCAATCCCTACGACGAATGGTACGCGCTGGTGAAAGCCATTGAGATAAAGGAAAAAGATCCCGCCACCATTATTCATCTCGTTACGGTTGGAGCCGCCGATGCCGAACCGATCATTCGTAAGACCCTGGCTTTAGGGGGGGATGAAGCTATCCGTGTAAATGCAGAAGGACAGGACAGTTTTTATATTGCTTCTCAAATTGCTGAAGTCGCCCGCCAGGGAAACTACGATCTGATATTTACCGGTAAAGAAACCATTGATTATAATAGTTCCTCTATAGGCGGTATGGTAGCCGAGTTGCTCGGGCTGCCGTATGTATCGCTGGCATTATCATTTGAACTGAATGGCAGTAAGGCAACCATTGGCCGTGAAATAGAAGGTGGGGAGGAAGTAAGTGAAGTGGAAACTCCGGTAGTGGTAAGCTGTCAGAAAGGGATGGCTGAGGCCCGCATACCCAATATGCGTGGTATTATGGCTGCCCGTACCAAACCCCTGAAAGTATTGGAAGCGGTGGCGGCCGATAACTTAACCAGTATTGTAAGTTTTGAGCTACCACCCGCTAAAGCAGGTGTTAAGTTGATACCAGCAGATAATCCTGGTGAACTGGTAAGAATTCTTCATGAGGAAGTGAAAATTATCTAGTCACTTTTTTTGCAACAACATTCTTAAATTACAAAAATCAGCTATGTCTGTTTTAATATTTATAGACCATTCGGAAGGACAGGTAAAAAAGGGGTCGCTGGAAGCATTGAATTATGGAGCACAATTGGCAACACAGTTAGGCGTGCCCGTAGAGGGAATTTTATTGGGTACTTTAGCAGATACTGCCCAATTGGGAGGACATGGTATTACCAAAATCCACCAGGTAAGTGATGAGTCGCTCAACCAGGTTGATGCTCAGGTATCTGCTTCAGTGATCGCGCAAGTAGTAAGCTCAAGTGGAGGGAAAGTGATTGTATTTTCAAATAACGCTGATGGTAAAGCCATCGCGCCAAGGCTCTCAGCACGCTTAAAAGCTGCTTACGTGTCCGGGGTAGTAGCGCTGCCGGATACCAGTAATGGTTTTGTAGTTAAAAAAGCCGTTTTTTCCGGGAAGGCTTTTGCCAATGTCTCCCTCAATACGGATATTAAAATTATTGGTTTGAATCCAAATTCATTTTCTGCTGCCGCTACGGGTACAGGAAGTGCAGAAATAATTTCCTTTAATGCCACCGTAGATGCATCTAAAGTGAAAGTTTTATCAACTAATAAAGTAAAAGGGGAAATACCTTTAGGTGAGGCTGAAATAGTGGTAAGTGGCGGACGTGGTTTGAAGGGACCTGAGAACTGGAGCCTGGTAGAAGACCTGGCAAAATTGCTGGGAGCCGCTACAGCCTGTAGTCGTCCGGTATCGGATGCAGATTGGCGTCCGCACCATGAGCATGTGGGACAAACAGGATTGGCTATTGCCCCCAATCTTTATATAGCCATTGGTATTTCCGGGGCTATTCAGCACCTTGCCGGTGTCAACAGGAGTAAAACAATTGTTGTTATTAATAAAGATTCGGAAGCACCTTTTTTTAAGGCAGCCGATTATGGAATTGTAGGCGATGCATTTGAGGTAGTACCGAAAATAATTGAAGAAATAAAAAAGCTCAAAGGCGTAGCATGAGAAAACAACCTTTCAGGTTAAAACCGCTCTGGTTATCGGAGCGGTTTTTTTCTTGGTTTTCCGTTGAGTGCTTTACAAAATTCTTGTACATTCGCAACAGATTATGAAGAAAATAGAACTGGAAATAGTCGCATTATCGCATAGCATTACACAGACCCATTCTTATGCTGTAGTACTGGGTGAAACCAACGGTTTGAGACGTTTACCAATTGTTATCGGCGGGTTTGAAGCGCAGGCAATTGCTGTGGCACTTGAAAGAATGCAACCCAGCCGTCCGTTGACCCACGATCTGATGAAAAACTTCATGATGGCCTTTAATGTAGAACTGCACGAAATTATCATCAGCGACTTGCAGGAAGGCATATTTTATTCCAAATTGTTGTGTAGCAACGAACATGATACCGTAGAGATCGACTCCCGTACTTCCGATGCTTTGGCATTGGCCGTTCGTTTTGGTTGTCCTATATATACATATGAGCATATTCTTGAAAGTGCGGGTATATTGATGGAGGACTCCGGCAAAAAGAAGAAGGAAGACGAAGGACCCATAAAAGAAACCAGCGGGGCCAGCGAAAGCCTGAAAGATAAATCGCTTGAGGATTTGAACCAGTTGCTGAATGAAGTGCTGGAGCAGGAAGATTATCTACGGGCGATCTCCATAAGAGATGAAATAAACCGCCGGAAGAAGAACTAACGGCCACACAGCCATATACATTTCATATTGATAGTTTTTCCTAACTGTAAGATCAATCTTGGACTGCGTATTACCTCGAAACGAGCAGATGGTTTTCATAACCTGGAGACCGTATTTTATCCATTGCCATGGCAGGATGCATTGGAAGTGATTAAAGCAAAACAAGACTCCTTTACCTTCACCGGTGTTTCAATACCGGGCAAAACCAATGATAACATTTGTTTGAAAGCGGTAACCCTTCTCAAACAAGATTTTCCGCAGATTGAGTTTTTAAATATACACTTACATAAAACAATACCTACGGGAGCTGGCTTAGGCGGAGGTTCGGCAGATGGAGCTTTTATGCTTACCTTGTTAAACAAGTTATTTCATCTCCAGTTAACCGAGCAGCAGTTGCTCAATTATAGCTTACGGCTTGGCAGTGATTGTCCCTTTTTCATTATCAATCAACCTTGTTTGGCTACCGGCAGAGGCGAAATGTTGAAGAAAATATCGCTGGATCTTGGAAATTATTCTATACTGATTGTCAACCCCGGAATACATATAAACACGGGATGGGCTTTTACGCAGATAACGCCCGGGCAACCTACGGTACCTACCCCTGAAATTTTGCAAGAACCGATAAATACCTGGCGTAATTCATTAATAAATGATTTTGAAGCGCCCGTATTTCAAAAGTATCCTGAAATAGGAGAATTGAAAGAGCGCATGTACAAAAGCGGAGCATTATTTGCGGCGATGACCGGAACCGGGTCGTCGGTTTTTGGATTGTTTGCAAAAGATAAGTTGCCATTGCTTTCTGTCCCCGAGGGCTACACATTTCAAAAAATAATATAAAATTGACACAAAGATGACATTCGATGTTTAAACATTGAAATATTAATACTACCTTTGCGCCAAAGTTTAAAAAAATATGAAAAAATCGATTTTATCCCTTGTAGCCATCGCCGCTGTAGTTGTTTCCTGCAACCAGGCTCCGGATGCTACAAAAGCTGAAACTGCTGAAAAACAAGAAGCGGCTGCTGGTGCAGGTGCCAGTTATGCCATTGATACAAATGAAAGCCTGATAGGTTGGTTAGGCACCAAACCTGTAGGACAGCATAATGGCGAGTTCAGACTAGCCTCCGGCTCTCTGTCTGTTGCAGATGGTGCTGTTACAGGTGGTAATTTTGTAATTGATATCAACTCTATCAAAAATTTTGATCTCATAGATGATTCCAACGGAAAATTGGTGGGACACCTGAAAAGTGCAGATTTCCTGGATGCAGAGAATCACCCTACTGCAAAATTTGAAGTAACCAAAATAGAAGCACTTCAAAATGATACAACCGGAACACATAAAGTGAGCGGCAATCTTACGCTGAGAGACAGCACTAAAAATGTGACTTTCCCTGCTAAAATTGTAGTTACGGATAGTGACGTAACAACTACAGCAAATTTCAATATCGACAGAACACAGTGGGGATTATTCTACGGAAACGATCAATCCCTGGGAGATAAATTTATTCGTCCTGAAGTTAATCTGACTTTAAATATTAAAGCGAAGAAGTAATTCCTGGAAAACTGACAAAGCCGGTTGCTTATAACAACCGGTTTTTTTTTGTGCCTGTTAGTATCGATCCTGAGTTTGCAACTCAGGACTTTGTGTATTATGAAAGCTGGGATATATTTGCACTATGCGTAAACTAAGCATGGATGAACTCAACCGGAAGACTGCAGAGGAATTTCGGGAGGCGCCAAAGAAGCCTGTGGTAGTGGTGATGGATAATATACGTAGCATGCATAATGTTGGCAGCGTATTTCGATCAGCGGATGCTTTTGCTGTACAAGCGATTTATTTATGCGGATACACTCCCCAGCCCCCGCACCGCGACATCAACAAAACAGCTTTAGGCGCCACCGAAACGGTTAGCTGGCTGTATGCTGCTACTACTTTGGAAGCCGTGCTGTCATTGAAGCAAAAGGGATATGCTGTTTGGGCGGTGGAGCAGGCAGAGGGTAGCATTAGTCTGGAGAATATCAACACCGCAATACTTCTGGGAGAAAACCAGTCCGTGGCGATTGTATTTGGTAATGAGGTAGGTGGGGTGGCAGATGACGTGTTGACTATTTGTGACGGTTGTATTGAAATCCCCCAATCCGGCACCAAACATTCTCTTAATATATCGGTAGCGGCAGGGATTGTACTGTGGGAATTGTCTAAATGTTTTAATGAAGCCGGATAATCGGATTACCTTTGTAGTTATGTCTACCGCCAGAAATTACCTAAGCCTGATCAAGTTCTCGCATACTATTTTCGCCATGCCTTTCGCCTTGATTGGTTTTTTTCTTGCGCTGAATAGAGGGCAGGATACTTTAGGTACGTCATACCTGTTAAAACTGCTACTGGTGGTATTGTGTATGATTTTTGCCCGCAGTGCCGCCATGGCGTTTAACCGATACCTTGACCGACATTTTGATGCCAAAAACCCCCGGACGGCTATCCGGGAAATACCGGCTGGCATCATCCACGCCAACCGGGCTTTGGGTTTTACCATTCTTTGCTGTGCGTTGTTTACAGTTTGTACCTATTTTATTAATCCGTTATGTTTTTATCTTTCTCCAGTAGCCTTACTAGTGGTGCTTGGTTATAGCTATACCAAAAGGTTTACAGCGCTTTGTCACCTGGTTTTAGGACTTGGTTTAAGTCTGGCACCCATTGGTGCTTACCTGGCAGTTACGGGGCGTTTTGATTGGTTGCCGGTTATGTTTTCACTAACGGTATTGTTTTGGGTAAGCGGTTTTGACATTATTTATTCCTTACAGGACGAGGAGTTTGACAAGTCCCAGGACCTGCATTCTATACCCGTATGGCTGGGCAAGAAAGGAGCTTTAAAAGTGTCCCGTTTTCTGCATTTGTTTTCTGCACTGATAGTAATTGTAGCAGGTGTTTATGGAGGGTTCGGTATATGGTATTGGCTGGGTGTGGTTGTTTTTATTGGTATGCTGGTATATCAACATTCTATTGTTAAACCCGATGACCTCCGGAGGGTAAATATTGCATTTATGACCGCTAATGGCATAGCTAGTGTAGTATTTGCTGTTTTTGTTATTAGCGATCTCTTTTTAGTTTGATTTTCAGATCAGTAACCCAGCATACTACTTTCTCAGGGTATAATCACTTGCAACAAAGCGATATATTTATTCGTTTTCAATAAATATATCTACTATCGATGAAGCTAAATAGAGACGATATCCACTTACTTAGCCGGTACAGCAACTGGGAAAAGCGGGGTGTAGAAAAAATGCTGAAAGAGTCTGTTTACAGCAGCAAATCATCCTGGCAGCAGTTCTTAAAGGTCTTTCTTATCACCCTTGGTATCGGATTCACGGTGTCTGGGATTATATTTTTCTTCGCCTACAACTGGGCAGATCTGCACAAGTTTGCTAAAATAGGGTTGATGCAGTCATTGATTGTTATAGCAACCCTGGTCGTCGTTTTTTCAAAGATGAGATTGTTGTACCGAAACATTCTGCTAACGGGAACGTCCATGTTGGTGGGCGTATTATTTGCTGTTTTCGGACAGGTCTACCAAACGGGTGCCAATGCGTATGATTTTTTTCTGGCCTGGACAATATTTATTACGGTATGGGTGATAGTTGCGGGCTTTGCTCCACTATGGTTACTGTTTGTGATTCTGGTAAATACTACGTTGATACTATATGCTGATCAAGTAGCCTATGCATGGCCGGACCAATTGTTAACAACCCTTCTTTTTGTATTGAATGCCGCAACACTTGTTGGTTTTATACTACTTAAAAAAAGCAAAAAAGTAATCGTACCTGACTGGTTTACCAATATATTGGTACTTACGGTAGTAGTTTTATCAACGACTGGTGTGTGTATAGGCATTTTTAAGGGTGATATGTATTTCTGGTTAATATTATTGCTAACCATAATTGTTTATGGTGCCGGTGTGTTCAAAGGGTTTAGCGAAAGGAATTTGTATTACCTGGCGATCATCGCCCTCAGCCTGATTGTCATTATTGCTGTTTTACTGATACGGTTTTCTGAAGATGAACTGATGTTTTTGTTGGTATGCGGTTTTATTATAGGCAGCGTAACCCTGTTGATCAAGACACTAATTGATTTACATAAAAAATGGCAACATGAGATCAAACGATGAAATAGCTGAGTTACTTCGTGTTGTAAAGGAAGGGCAAGCTGATATTAAGTTTCGGGAGACAGAGATTTACAAGGAATACCAACAGAACGAAGGGAATTCGTCGGGAATCATCGTGAATATTCTTGCTATCGTAGGCGGCATTTTAGCAACTATTGCATTTTTAGCTTTTCTGTTAATTGCCGGATTATATAAATCGTCGGAAGGACAACTGGTACTGGGTTTTCTATTGGTGATAGGCGCCACATGGATGAGTAAACAATCTGAAAGAGTTTTTCTGGACACTTTAAGTGTAAGTGCTTTTATCAGCGGATTGATTTTGATTGGGATGGGACTGGGTGTCAATGAACACTTTTCAGATCCCAATCAAATTTGTGTTGTTTATATTGTTATAGCATTATTAGTAATGTTAATTGCACAAACATATATACTGTCATTTATTTCGGTTTTGATCGTTGGCGGAAGTATTCAGGTTCTTATTTTTAATAACCTGTTTTTTAACCTGGTGGGTATCTATACATTGGCACTTTCAGTAGTGATCTCCTTTATGGTTTTACACGAAGCGACAATTATTAAATCAGGCAAACGAATGTCGAAATTATACAATCCGCTTTTGATGGGATTTTTGGTTTTGTTTGTTGTAGCGTTCGGTTCCTTTGGCGTTGGACGTTATATGGAAGTCCCTTTGCTACAAGGTTGGATCCCCTCTATCGTGATCATCGGTTGTATAATGTACGTGATTCATCACTTGTTGAAAACCCTTGAAATAACATCTAGGCAACAGCAGTTGCTGATCTATGGAATCAGTTTATTGGCCTTGTTGCCTACCATAATGGCACCAGCCATTTCAGGATCTATACTGATTTTGTTACTCGCCTTTTATGTTAACCATCGGGTTGCTTTTGTAATTGGTGTTGTGTCTTTTATTTATTTCATTATACAGTACTATTACGATCTGGAGGTAAGCCTGCTCATTAAGTCTATCATCCTTTTTGTATCGGGTCTGTTTTTTACAGGTTTGTTTTTACTCACTTTTAAAAAGCTTAGCGCGGATGAAAAAGTATAAGTGGATAATCATTTTAGTTAATCTGGCGTTGTTGCTGATATATATCAACTATTCAGTTGCCGGCAAGGAAAGAATATTAAAAGACGGACAACTGATTTTGCTGGAGTTGGCTCCTGTGGATCCGCGATCGCTGATGCAAGGCGACTATATGGATCTCCGTTATGCAATAGCACAATCATTTGATGAAGCGTCTCCGGCCAAAAGAGGTTATTGCGTGGTAACGTTGGAAAACGGAATAGCCAAAAGAAAGAGACTGCAAGCTGGCACCACACCACTTACTGACGGAGAAATTTTGATTAAATTTACAAATGTTGACTGGAGTGTACGAATTGGTGCAGAGTCGTATTTCTTTCAGGAAGGACATGCGGAACGATACGAAAAAGCGAAATATGGTGGATTAAAAGTAGACAAGTCAGGCAACTCTGTTTTGATAGGATTGTATGATGAAGCACGTAATAAAATAGAGTAACCACCAAACCCCGGGTATAAAGCTGTTGACACCCGTCATTTCAACATCCATTACATGAGCAATATCGAGGGAAACTGGTTCGCCCGAACATTGTGGTGGATATAAAGCTTGGATATCGTTTATAACGGCTTTTGTCTTATCTTTTCCCTATGAAAAAGATACCTCTTCTGCTTATCCTCATGGTTTTCACGTTCACTATGCAAGGCCAGTCGGCTCGCCTAATCATTCGCTCCGACGATATGGGCTTTTCACACAGCGGTAACCTGGCTTTAATAAAAACCTACACAGAAGGCATTACTACTTCCATTGAAGTGATTGTACCAGCGCCGTGGTTTCCGGAGGCCGTAAAGCTGTTGGCAGAGAATCCTGGTGTGGATGTGGGCATCCATCTGGCCATTACCAGCGAATGGGACAATGTAAAATGGAGACCCTTAAGTGACTGCCCGTCGCTGAAGGATCCAGACGGCTATTTTTACCCCATGGTTTGGCCCAACAAAAACTATCCTAACCAGGCGATTAAAGATCATAACTGGACTTTAGCAGATATTGAAAAAGAATTTCGGGCACAGATTGAACTGGCTTTGAAAAAGATTCCCCGCATCACTCATATTTCAGGGCATATGGGATGCACCCACCTCGATGATAAAGTAAAAGCAATAACTGAGAAACTGGCAAAGGAATATAATATTAACGTAGACCTTGCCAAACACAAGGTTCAAAATGTAAGCTATAATGGGCCCAAACGTACCGGCGCAGAAAAGAAAAAAAGTTTTCTTGCTATGCTGGAAACATTGGAGAAAGGTAAGGCTTATATGTTTGTAGATCACCCCGCTTTTGATGACGCAGAAATGCGGGCAATACATCACATTGGATACGAAGATGTAGCTGAAGATCGCCAGGGCGTAACAGACGTACTAACCGATCCCGATGTAAAAAAACTAATCAAAAAGAGGAATATACAGTTGATCAGTTATGCTGACCTAAAATAGCGCTATTCCGGAATCCATTCTTGCATATTCTTCTTTGCCCGAAAAGACAGCTTTTTTCCTGAGATTTTAGTCGCTGGCGAAGAAAGAGTTTCTATTTCCGGAGAGCTTATTGATTAATAGGAAGAATTAATTGCGTTTATGTTAATAGCCCTCAACAAAATCTGTTTTTATTATTCAGATATATAGACGTTAGTGTATTTTTGAAACATGCAATGGATGCTTATTCTCTTTGTCAACCTGATTACCCAAGCCCAACAGCCCTTTCAAAAAATTTTTATTGAAGGAACGGCACAAGGCACAACCTACCATATCACGTATTATGCAGCAGACAGTATTGTTCGAAAGGCTCAGATAGACAGCATTTTTAAAGCACTGGATCAATCACTTTCAATATATCAACCTACATCCAACATCAGCAGATTTAATAAAGCAAGTAAAAGACTAAAAATAGATCATCATCTGGCAACCGTTGTTCGGCGGTCGCTGGAGGTATGGAAAGATACTGAGGGGCTTTTTGACATCACTGTTCAACCGCTCGTAAAAGCTTGGGGGTTCGGTGTAAAACCCGTGGATCAATACCCCGACAGTAGTGCAATTGCTGCTATCCTTCCCTGTGTGGGCACCGAGAAAATTAGTTTACAGGGCAACAGACTTATCAAGCAAAAACGCTGTGTAACTATTGATGTAAATGGTATTGCACAAGGATATAGTGTAGACGTTATTGCCAATTTTTTGCAAGCCAACGCACTCACAACCTATATAGTAGAAGTGGGTGGTGAGATCCGCATCAAAGGGAAAAAGCCGGATGGTAGCCCGATGAAAATTGGCATAGAGGCGCCTGACTTTGCGAACAACCGAACACAGATTATGCAACGAATCATATCAATGGAGGAGGGTGCTGTTACTACCTCCGGCAACTACCGAAAGTTTCATGAAAGCAAAGGCACCCGGATCAATCATATTATCGATCCTGTTACAGGATTCCCTATCAATAACGAACTTATCAGTGTCACCCTGATGGCGCCGGATGCTATAACGGCTGATGCCTACGACAATGCGTTAATGTCTATGGGGCTGGCAAAGGCAATGGAATTTGTAGAAAGCAGAGAAGACCTGGCAGCTTTCTTTATATATAAAAATAAAGAAGGAACGATCTCCGATACAGCCAGCAGCCGCTTTCAAAAATATTTTGTGCCATAAAATGTACTCAACAAGAACAATCAAATGTCAGGGATGGATTCTTAATTTTTGCGTTTTATTCAGGTAGCCAATCATCAGTTGGAGAATTAAATAAAAAATACCCGGTTTATCTTCCGACAGGAAAAAAATAGAATTAGATATTATTGACGTTTTGAAAGAAAATGTAACGTAATGCAAGTCTTTTTAAAACCGGGAAATGCAGGATTTCAGAACCATATCTATTGATCATAGAAAATTTGTCCAATACTTTTACACTAACACCGGTATATACTTTCAACCTGTAGCGCCTATTGGTCCTTTCGTTTCTTAATTACTCGTAGTTTTTGCATAAATTCATTCTCTGAAAAACAGGAAATGAATCAAAAAATATTAGTAACTATTTTTTTAGCAGGAATACTGTCCTGTACAACAACAAAAAAAATACAAGCACCGGATAAAAGCCCGCAATTAGTAGTGCAAGGTCCGCTGTGGGGAGCGGTATGGCAGCAACGGGCTTCAGAATACCGGGCCCTTTGTTACCAGGCATATAATACAGCCCGGTTACAATTGGATTTGATATTGCAAAAGGCACACAAGAGGCCATTGGCAGTGGTTACAGATATTGATGAAACGGTATTGGATAACAGCCCTTACCAGGTACATATTGCAGAAAAAAACGAAGAGTATGCAGATGCCTCCTGGATTGAATGGACTAAACGGATAGATTGCGACACGGTTCCCGGCGCACTTAGTTTTTTCAACTATGCAAAAAGCAAAGGTGTAGCTGTATTCTATATCACCAATCGACTGGAGCAGGAAAGAGAGCAAACGCTGAAAGACCTGCAGCGTTGGAATTTTCCGGATGCGACCAATGATCACCTGATTTTAAAGACAGCCGAATCAGGAAAAGGCCCGCGCCGGGATATTGTTTCTAACACACATGATATCGTAATGTTATTTGGTGACAATCTTAGCGATTTCAGTGCTGCCTTTGATAAACGCCCTGAAGAAATAAGAAATACGCTTACCCGTCAGAATGCAGATTTGTTCGGCTCCCGTTTTATTGTATTGCCCAATGCTATGTATGGCGACTGGGAAAGCATGTTGTACGAGTATAAACACGAATTGTCTCCGGCAGCCAAAGACAAACAAATTCTGCAAAAATTGAAAAG
Source organism: uncultured Terrimonas sp. (assembly GCA_964604365.1). GTDB lineage: Bacteria > Bacteroidota > Bacteroidia > Chitinophagales > Chitinophagaceae > Agriterribacter. The sequence goes on along the minus strand of CAZRYS010000017.1, from coordinate 80,199 downwards.
ATATTAATAATTTTCTGATCTGTTGATTGTTGATTCACGATATTAAAAATCATAAATCAACAATCAGCAAATCAGAAATGTCTGCTACACAACCCTTCCCATATAAGGATCCGTGATCGTGGCTTTACCTGTTTCAACGTGACCGGCATAACGTTTTTCAAAACCTGAAGTTCCTTTTACTTTCACACTCAGATCATACCAACCGCTGCTGCTTGACAAATTTAAAACAACGCTTTGTACGCCACCGGCATTGATGGTCTTAGAAATTGTTTTTGCCTTGTAGGCGTTATCAATTAGCTCGATAGTTAATTTTTGTTTGGAGTTGTTTTTAATCCTGATCTCAAGATTACCGGTAAATTGCTTTTTGCCTTCGTAGCTACATTGTATATCGACAGCCGGTTCATTTACTGAGCCAATAAATTCCCGGTAAAAGCCATTGGGACCATTTACCCGGAGATGATATTTGTCTGCCACCTTCCATTCATCCGTAAGACTATCGCCGGCAGCTACGGCATAATTGCGTGGTGCCAGATCCGTATTGGGTTGAAAGACGATAAATGGACAGCCGGCAGCCTTTTCTCCAAACAATTCTTTTTTAGCTTCAAATTTTATTTTAAATAACTTCCTGTCTTCGCTGAGTTTTCCATCGGTATACAATTCATAGGGAATGGCACAAGCTGGTCTTGTTCCCGTCTCTTGCTCCGGTACATGGGCAGAACCTTGAGGATCTCCATTAATAGCTGTTATTTCTGATGCTCCCAATTTTACAAATCCGGAAGGCAGATCTTTAAACTGTGCCTTGTGAATAGTTTCAAGATAAGATATGCGATCTACCGGAGTAGGTGCTTCTATTTTTTCTCCGTTATACGGACGAAAAACCGAAGTAAGATCGCTGCACACTGTCCTGCGCCACCTGGTAATTTCTTCTGAAACAATTTTCTTTTTGGTTTTGTGTTGAAGAAAATGCTCCAGAAACTGAATAGGAGAAGTAAGGTCAGAAACTTCTGAGTTCACCCACCCCCCCCTGCTCCAGGGAGAAGCTATTACTAATGGCACCCTGAAGCCCAGACCTATGGGGCCTTCCCTATCACTTCGGGAAGGCTGTTTTGTTTTCATCCATGCCTGCTCTTTATTGAGGTATTCAGTATAGGTGTCAATACCGGCAGACACTTGTCCGCTATCGGCTTTATACGGATTGGGTGGAACAAATGGGGGAACGTGATCAAAGTACCCGTCATTCTCATCATAATTGAGTATGAAGATTGTCTTCTTCCAAACCTCCGGATTTTTGGTTAATATATCGATAACCTCGCTCAGATACCAGGCACCATACCAGGGCGAACCTGGATGATCCGAAAGTTTACCCGGCGCAATTACCCATGATACAGTCGGTAGTTTTCCATTGTTTACATCTTCGCGAAACTGGTGCAGCAAATCTCCCTTCGGAATCTGCATGCTGCGTTTAATACCATCATCATCATAATTAATAGTGGTCAAACTCCTGTAATCGGGGTCATTACGATTATCACTAAACGCTTTTTCGTGCAAGGTTTTGTGCCAGTCAGAGAGTTTCTCGTAATTTTCAATATTATATTTATCGATTCCATTTTTAACGTACTCATACCCATCCCGGGTTTGTTTCAACTGCTTCTCCACCTGCGGTCTCGATTCGTCCGCTGCTGACAATCCGGCTAGTTTATCCTCCAGTTCTTTTATCCTTCCCGGTAGCAAATGGATAGCTTTTTGTAAAAACTTCATATGGCTATGGGAAAACCTTACATTATATTGGGTAAACCATTCCAGCGGATTATTAGTAAAATTTGCCAGCCAGCCATCTTCTTCTCCTTCAAAACCGGTTGACACACTCAATTCATTCTGGTATATCTGCCAGGAAACATCGTTTTCCTCCAGGTATTCCGGATAGGTTTTCCAAGAGGCATCCCGGCCATAACTTACATCAGAATTGTATACATTCGCCTGTACGTTGGGGTCATGTTTTTCCCGAATAGTACCAGTCCAGAAATAAAGCCGGTTGGGTGTAGTGCCGGTTAATGATGAACAAAAATGCTGATCACATACAGTAAACGCATCAGCCAGCGCATAATAAAAAGGAATGTCTTCTCTGCCAAAATATCCCATGGTTAATGGCATGCCCTCACATTCCTTCCGTCCCGATTTTTTTGCATCTAACCATCTGTCGTTTTTGCCCTCATTGCGGGCATCCGTCATATCACTCCAACTGTGTGGCAGCGATCCCAGCCAGGTAATCTTACTGTCTTTTAAATCGAGCTTAAAGGGTGCGAAAGTATCTCCGGCGGCATTGGTTTGCGCCCAAATCTTATTGCCATTCGGTTGCGAAATTGCTCTCGGATCATTAAACCCGCGAACACCCTGCAGTGTACCATAACTATGATCGAACGAACGATTTTCCTGCATCAGGAACACAATATGCTCCGCATCCAGATACGTGGTACCGGGGGCAGGATTGATGGCAAAAGCTTTTTGGATAGAAGCCGGAAGCGTACTAAAAACACCGGCACCGCCAGATAATAAAGCGGCCTTTTTGATAAATTCTCGTCTGTTGTCCATGATTTAGAAGTGGGATTTAGATTAGGCTTGTAAATGTAATGATAAAAAATGCTTTAGACAGATTAAGTTACTGTACATGCCCGTCAAAATAGATTTGTGGCAGATCGCTTTGCTTCGTAAACTTGCACACTTTTTCGCATTACCATGTTTCAAAAAGCTATCCTATTCGTATTATTTGTCTCTCTATTTTCGTATACCGAAGCACAAACAGACAGGCTCGGTTCCTGGAGTGTAGTGAATACCAGGATTGGTATTGATAAAAAATGGGAAGTCTTCAACGAACTGCAACTTCGCTCTCAATCCTTTTATAACGACTTTTTCTACTACGAAGTAAAAGGTGGTGTTTCGTATAAGTTGAATAAAAACTTCAGTATGCTGCTTGGCACGGGTAAATACCTCACTTACGACATGAGCAAAGATGGTAATTTTAACAAACCCGTCGATAATAATGAAACCCGGCTTTGGCAACAACTCACAATGAATAACTACCTGGAGCGAATTAAATTTGAACATCGCTATCGGATAGAGCAACAATGGCATAGTGACGGCTACCGCAACCGTTTTCGGTATCGGTTGAATGCAATGATTCCGGTTAATAAAAAATCAACAGATCCGGGAGCACTCTATGTTTCTACGTTCAACGAGGTTTTTTTGACCAATAAAGCAGGATACTTTCTAAGAAACCGTTTTTTCTTAGGGGTGGGTTACCAGATCAACAAAACATTCGGTATTACGCCCGGTTATGTCTATCAATATGATTACCATCATGAAGATGATCAGGGACACGGTAAACATTTCTTCCAACTTACAGCAATGATTACTGTGGACGATATTGAAGATGCGATAAGGGGTATTCCGTCAACACTTGACTAGTTCTTTTTGTAAATCTCTACAACCGGTTGTCCCCCATTATCTATATATCCCCTGTACATGCCCTGCGTGTTAAAAGGCATCGCAATATTCCCTTTGTTATCTACCGCTATCAAACCACCGTCTCCGCCTATAGCCGGCAGTCTTTTCATAATCATTTCGTTGGCGGCTTTTTCAAGTGGCATTTTACCAAATTCCATCATATCGCTTACCGTTTTAGCCATCACCAGTCTGATAAAGTATTCTCCCCATCCTGTGCAGCTTATAGCACAGGTAGTATTGTTGGCATAAGTGCCTGCACCTATAATCGGGGAGTCCCCCACCCTTCCAAACCGTTTATTCGTCATGCCACCGGTGCTGGTAGCGGCTGCAAGATTGCCTTTTTTGTCGAGTGCCACAGCACCAACGGTTCCGAACTTTTCATCCCGGACGGCATTGATACTACTTCTTTTGTTCTTTTCAGAATGGTCGAGCTCTATTTTCAACGAGTCTTCTGCTCTTAGCTTTTGTATGGCTTCAAACCTGTCTTCTGTAAAAAAGTACGATGGATCAACAATTTCGAGTCCTTGCGAAGCGGCAAAACGATCAGCCCCTTCCCCTGTCATCATTACATGCTGGCTTTTTTCCATAACAGCCCTCGCACCACTAATCGGGTTTTTAATGGTAGTGACACCTGCCACCGCACCAGCTGTTTGATCATAACCATTCATGATAGAAGCATCCAGCTCGTTTTTTCCTTCATTGGTAAAAACAGCTCCTTTTCCTGCATTAAACAAAGGGTTATCCTCCAATATTTTAACAGCAGTCTCAACTGCATCTAAGGCAGTTCCGCCTTTTTCAAGTATTCGGTAGCCTGCCTGCAAAGCCTGTTCCAGTCCGATTTTGTATAGTTTCTCCTTTTCGTCCGTCATTCTGCTTTTTAATATTGTACCCGCGCCCCCATGGACAACCAGCACGATGTCTCTTTTTTTAGCCGTTTGTGCTTGCAGAAAAGTCTGTTGCATGCCGATAAAAAACAGTATTGTTAAAAATGGATATTTCATCATAATTTATAAGAAAATAACAATTTATGAGTTTTTAAATTGTTATAAAGTGTTGAGCTTTGATAATCTGTTTAAAAATGTAAAATTCCGGGGTTTGATGGCTTCGTATTTGCACGAGATAGGTTTGGTTTACTTATTTTTACATATTAATTGCCCAGCCTGAAAACTGCGTTTAAAATATTAAAGGTTACACTGCTATCCCTGCTGTTTTTGTTGGTATTAACAGCAATATTGATTAGCACCCCTCCGGTACAAACATGGCTGGTTAAAACGGTGTCTGCCAACCTCTCGAAGGACCTTGGAACTAAAATAACCGTAAAACGGGTTAGTTTCACACTTTTCAACAGGATGAACCTGGAAGGGGTGTACGTAGAAGACAAAAAACAAGATACGCTTTTACATGCAGAGAGGATCCGGGTAAATATTACCAATCTCTTTTTCTGGCGGGAAAAAGCCGAAGTGAGTAACCTGACAATGGACGGAGTAACCGTCAATGTCAACCGCACTGATTCTGTATGGAATTATGATTTTTTATCAAACTATTTTTCCTCCTCTGGGAAACCCAGGAAGGAGCCCAAAACAGCCTATTTCCTAAAGCGTGTGTTGCTGCGAAACATTCAATACAATGAAGAAGATGAATGGCGGGGACAAAACCTGAAAGTTGAATTGAAAGAACTAAACCTGATGGCAGACAGCATCAGTTTCTCCGACAAATATGCCCATGTAAGAGCGTTGTATGTGGAAGAACCTGTGATAGCCATTTATGACTATCCTGCACGCCGCCCAAAATCCAACCCCGTACGCAATAAAGCAAATGATAGTATCCCCTTCAACGGCGGTAATTGGGAGGTAAGTATAAAAGAACTGGTGATTAATAACGGTGCCTTCAGAGGTGATAAGAAAGTAAACCGTGATGCTTACTCCTATTTCGATGATGCCAATATACACTTTTACGCTATCAGTGGAAAAGCAGACGACGTAAAATTAACGGGTGATACGCTCACCGCAAGGTTGAAATTGGGTGCAAAAGAGCGGTCCGGCTTTGTAGTAAATGAATTAACATCGATGTTCAGGATGGAACCCGGGGCTATGATATTCGACTCGCTTAAAATTAAAACACCCTGGAGCACGCTTGGCGATTATTATGCGATGCACTATGAAGATTTCAATTGGGATATGATCCGCTATATTGATAATGTGGAAATGAGCGGTAGATTCAGTAATAGCCGTGTACACAGTAAGGATATAGCCTACTTTGCCCCTGCGCTCAAAAACTGGAACCGGCTGATAACTATCGATGGATATGTATCGGGGCCGGTAAGCAATCTGTATTCTAAGAACTTTGTAATCAAATCAGACAACAGTACCAGGGTATCCGGCACAATTCAAATGAAGGGATTGCCGGATTTAGACTCCACCTATATCGATTTCAGATCGGCTGACTTTTATACGACTTATGACGATCTTGCCAGGATTTTTCCCGAGATAACACAGGTAAAAGAACCCCACCTCGAAGAAATCACCCATCTCGGATATAAAGGAAACTTTGCCGGTTATCTGAAAAATTTTGTCACCAATGGTACAATACAAACCAACCTCGGCGCTATCACTACCAATCTTAATTTGAGATTATCATCTCAAAATATCCCTTCTTATTCGGGCCGAATTAACATTGACAATTTTAAGATTGGACAACTGTTTCGGGTAAAACAATTGGGGGAAATTTCCTTTAATGGGAAAGTGGAAGGCAAGGGCTTTACCAGCCAATCGATGGATGCCGAACTGGATGGACTTTTTTCAAAGCTGGAATATAACAATTACGCTTATCAAAATATTTCAGCCAATGGCCGGATGACGCAAAAATTATTCAATGGAAAAGTAACGGTAGCAGATCCCAACGCTATGGCGGTGTTGGACGGGGAGATTGATTTCAATGGAAACAAACCCGTGTTTAACTTTTTTGCTGATTTACAACGAAGCAATTTAAAAACACTTGGATTTGCCAAAGAAGATATCAAAGTGATCGGTAAATTTGATATGAACTTCGTTGGTGATGACATTGATAATTTTTCCGGTTCGGTACACCTGTTTGATGTAGCCGTCACGCGTGACTACGATACGTATGTTTTCGATACACTCACTTTTAATTCGCAGGATGTAGACGGTCAAAAAATACTGACGTTAAAGAATACCGAAGCATCAGCCTACATGATCGGTGATTTTAAAATAAAAGAATTACCAGATGCAATAAAAGGATTTTTAAATAAATACTATCCCGCTTATATCCCGCCACCGGATAGAGAGATTACAATACAGAATCTTTTGTTTCAACTGGACGTGAAAAATATAGATCAGTACCTACCATTGATTAATCCATCGTTAAAAGGTTTCAACAATAGTACAATTGTAGGGTCACTCAATTCCAGCTCAAACCTGATGGCCATCAGTGCGATGATTCCTTATGCGTCTTACAAAAATACGAGTGTAAGCGACTTCAGGCTGACGGGTGTGGGAAACAGGGATTCTCTTAACATTACAGGATCGATAGGGACAACCACCATCAACGATAGTCTGCAATTTCCTTCCACTACTATCGCCATCAGTTCGCGAAATAATATATCGCAATTAAGAGTCAGTACGTCTGCTAATCAAACCATTAATGACGCCAGCTTATCTGCGCAGATTACAAATCTTGTGGATGGTGTTAAAATTCACTTTGATCCCAGCAGTATAGTTTTGAACAACAAAACCTGGCGGATAGACGATGGTGGTGAAATTACCCTGAGCAGATCACATATTGATGCCGATAACATCCGTTTTACCAATGGAGAGCAGGAATTATCGGTGAGCAGCAGGCACTCCGAAGTAGGAAAATGGGATGACATTATCATCAGTATAAAAAAATTGAACATGGGGGATTTTCTACCGTTTATTGTGAATCAACCCAGGATGGAAGGAATGCTGACTGGCAACGTTACGATAGAAGATGTATTCCAAAACTTACATATTTCCGGGGAATTGAGAGCAGATCAATTTCGATTAGAAAATGATTCGATCGGACAAATTGATATCACCGGGTCGTGGGACGGGCAAAACAAGCGAGCCATCTATGAAGCCATATCAGACAATAATAATTACAAATTCAGTATTGCAGGAACATACGATATTGTAGATTCGGTGACCCAGACAATTAACACGCACGCCAATTTTGACCGTACCGATATTCACTTTTTAGAACAGTATTTAAATGTAGTTTTTGGAGATCTAAAAGGTTTTGCCTCCGGCGACGTTAATATCACGGGCAACGCTGCTTCTCCGGATTATACCGGCACGCTTCGCATAAATGATGCCGGGTTGAAAGTATTGTATACCCAGGTATACTACGAGTTTGATGCAGCGGTGTTAACACTTACTCCCGGCAATATTAATTTCGGCACAGTTATTCTAAAGGATACGCTGCATAAAAACAATCACCTGACTCCCAATACCGCAGTGTTGACAGGTAACCTTAAACATACCAACTTCAGTAAGTTTGAATATGATTTCTCAATCAACAGCAATCGTATCCTGGCACTCAATACCACCCGTGCCGATAACAATACCTTTTATGGAAGTGCAATTGGAAAGGTAAATTTTCGCCTGCGCGGACCAGAAGATGAGATGCGGATGTCTATTACCGGCCAAACAGTAGACAGCTCGTCCATTTTTATCACTTCCTCTTCTTCCAAGGAAAGTGCAAATGCCGACTACATTCTCTGGAAACAATATGGGAGAAAAATGGACTATGATTCTATCGGCAGATCGGCTTCCTCCGAATTAAATGTGGACTTGAACCTTACGGCTAACAACTTTGCAAAAATGTACATGGTATTGGATGAGGTTACAGGTGATATTATCGAGGCAACTGGTAACGGTAACTTCCGAATGAATGTGGGTACCAATACTCCTTTTACGATGAACGGAAGGTATAACATCGAGAAAGGATATTATCGTTTTAGTTTTCAGGAGATTTTCAAAAAGCCATTTATCTTAATGCCCAATGAAGGAAGTTATATCCGCTGGGATGGAGACCCCTATGATGCTGAAATAAAATTAAAAGCTAAATATGCAGCCAACGATGTAAGACTAAGTTCGTTGTATGCAGAACTAGGACAAACTACCGATCCTGAAGTTAGTAAATTAAAGAGCACCCGGACAGATGTAGACGTACTCTGTACGCTTACCGGAAACCTGCTAAAGCCAGATATCTTTTTTGAAATAGCATTGCCGCCTAATAGCGACGTTAAAAACAGCCAGCGACTATTAGGCGACCTGCAACGTATGAATAATGATGATAACGAGAAAAACAAACAGGTAGCTTATTTGATAGTATTCAGAAGTTTCGCCCCGATAGGGCTATACAGTGTACAACAAACCGATGCAGCTACTTTTGCTTTTAATACTATTTCCGAATATATATCCGGTTACCTCAGCAGTTCATTAAAAACACTGTTATACGGCATTTTCCGGGATCCGGGATTAAGTGTCAACTTCAGTTATACGCGGGCATCTATTGACCCTACAGGCACGGGGGCAGGCATAGGTAATACGGTTAACCTTACCCGTGATAATATCAGCTTCCAGTTTATTAAATCTCTGCTCAACGATAAACTGGTTGTATCCTTTGGCAGTGATTTTAATTTCGTCAGTAGCGGCACGCAGACGGCACTGGGCGGACAAAACTCCAGTTTTTTGTTTTTGCCGGACGTGACTGCAGAATACAAGATCACCGCTGATGGCAAGTTTCGGGTAAGCTTTTTCTACAGAAGTAATTTTGATGCCCTATCCACTACCGGAAGAAGAAACCGGGCAGGAGGCAGTATCTCTTTCCGTACCGAATTTGATCCTGAATCATTACGGCGCAAGCGAGAAAGACAACGATTAAGAGAAGAAGAAGCCAGGGATAGCGAGTCGAAAGACACAACCGCTATTGGATTGCTTCAATGACATTACAGAAACTGAATTTCTACTTCTTTTTCTATTTGAATAGTATGCACTGGTTGGGGTTTTCTTTTTTTGGTACTAAGACCGATAGCAAAACATGCCAATGTAGTAGAAATAATGATGGATACATGATACAGTAAAAAACTATCACGCACTACATTCAAATTGGTAAACACATACGTGAATAAATAAGTAACAATGGAGGTTCCATATTCAAATACCAGGGCATAATAAAGTAACAGGCGGGAACTACCCACATATTGTTTGTTTACGGAAGTGAGATAATTGAGAATGATGTATCCTAACTGCAATAAAACAAGAGCCACCCCCACTCCTATTATTGCTACTATTACATTTTCAAATCCCCGGATAACAATACTGGCAATACTGAGCAATGCAAAACCAGCAACTATATAGGCCGCTTTTTTTCTGATTTTTCCTATCCCTTGTGTTTGATACAGCAAAAACAACATCAACAATCCATCTACATAATTGGATCCATCTAATATCCATATAGCGTACTGTTCATCCGTCACCCATTCCGATAAAAACAAAAGATTAGTCAGTCCACTTAATGCCCAGTAGAAAGCAAACCAGGAAAAAAAAGGATGCGTAATTAGTTTCTTTGATAACAGTACAACCAACGGGGCGAAAAAAGAAACGGCGGCTACAAATGTGATAAGGCTATGTATGGTAAAATTTTCTTCCAATTTATATACTTATTACGGTTTAAGCGGAATTTTGAATGAGTTTATTGCAGCCCAAATGCATTTTTAGGATTTCTACTAAAAAAAATGCATGCGGAAAATACGGTAATTGGAGGGTTGAAAACAAAATCACATTGACGCATAAGGGTTTTCTTAGTACAATACCTTATATCAAATAATTGACGTATTGTGACCCCTGCTTTTAGCATTTAAAAAAATGAATATAGCTACCTCAGTTCGTCCAGCAACATTTGTAAGTGCTTAACACCTTCAGTGGCAGGCTTTTCAATGATGCGCAGGTTTGCATGAATAGCAGAAGAATGAGGGATTTTTTTATCAACAATAAATTTGGGTATTCCCTGCGGGGCATAGTCTACCAAACCAGCAGCGGGATATACTAAAAGCGAAGTTCCTATCACCACAAATATCTCTGCGGTTTGCATAAGAGTAATTGCCGGAGTAATCATTGGAACAGGTTCTTCAAACCACACAATATGCGGACGCAATTGTCCTCCGTCTTCCGCAGTATCTCCTATATTAATATCTGTCTTTATTTCATATATAACATGCTCGCTTTTTTCGCTGCGCATTTTAAATATCTCACCATGAAGGTGCAGCACATTAGAGGCACCTGCTCTTTCATGCAAGTCATCTATATTTTGTGTGATGATATGTACGTCAAATTCTTTTTCCAGTTCGGCAAGCGCATAATGTGCGGCATTGGGGGATACAGCAAGCACGTCTTTTCTACGCATGTTATAGAAACGGAGCACCAACTCGGGATTTTTCTTCCAGGCGCGGGGCGTGGCCACATCTTCTATGTTGTACCCTTCCCATAATCCGTCGCTATCCCTAAAGGTCTTTAAGCCACTTTCCGCACTAATACCGGCACCCGTTAATACAACCAGTCTTTTTTTTGCCATATACATTCAATTGTCGGTAAAATACAACTAGAACAGCCAAGTTGGAAAAGAAAACAAATATGTTTAGGCTGTCTTGATCAGTTTCGCGATGTCCAGGATTGAAATATTACATGGGTCTGCAATTAAAAACGCCCAAAGCAATTTAATCCTCTACAGTATTGGATTTCATCGCTTCAGGCGGACAATATTGATTAACATAACCAGGTTATATCTCTTTCTTAAAGCTCAATAGCGGTATTTGTAGATGAGTGGCCATTTCTTCTGTTTTACTGCCCATAAACAACTTTTCCCACATACTGCGCTCTTTGGTAAACATAACTACCCACTGGGGATGACTCTCCGAAATATAGGCTCTTATCTGATTAAGCAGGGTAACGCTGCTGTCTGCCTTTTTAACTATTAATTCTATATCGGCATTCGCATATTTATTCAACACCTCTCCTATCTCACTCTGCCGATTGAAGCCATAATCGTAGTGTAGTAACTTTATGGATGCGTGACAGGCATTACTAATGGGTATGATGCGGGATAGTTCCTGGTTAGGATTTTCAAGATCGGAAGCATATGTTATACTTTTCACTTCCGTATAAGCATACCCGTCTGGAACCGCCAGTACAGGCACAGAGGATTTAGAAATAGTAGAAGAGGTTACAGAACCAAAAAGAAACTTTTTCAGTCCGGTAGCACCATGTGTACCCATCATAATTAAGTCTGCCCCTGCTTCTTCGGCCGCATATATGATGTTTTCAACAACGATGGGTCCAAAGTTTACACTACACACAATTTGATCAGCGGCAATATCAACATTCGCAGTTGCCAGTAAACCAGCCACTTCTTTTTCCAGCTCTTGTTTCTTAGCCACTTCCTCTTGCCGGATCACCTCATTTTTCTTCTCTTCGGTTACTGGTGCCGACATTATTTTAGCCGATATTGCCAACGCATGAAAGACAGTTAAATGGCTATTGGTAGCCTGTGCAAATTTTAAGGCATACAAAAGCGTATTGGCAGCATTTTCTGAAAAATCGTAAGGAATAAAAATTTTAGGCATATTTATTATTTTAATCTGTGGTTGCCGGAATTGCCAGCAAAGGTACAGTAGTATAGTATGTCATTTTACGAGTAATACTAGGATTAAAAATAGACGCCAGGAAACTTCTTTTATGCGTCACCATTGCTATCATATCCATTCCTGCATTTTCAATATAGTCATCCAATGCCATGGTTAAACTGTCTCCATTCAGTGTGATGGTTTGCACCACCACATCGGGGAAAGAAGCAGTAATTTGTTGCCTGCACTTTAGCAATTCCCATTCCTGCACCAACGATAACATAAGATTTGAAGAACTATTGCCGGCAAAATTTGCCAGGTGTACAGTCGCACCAAACTTCGAAGCCAGTTCAAAAACGGCAGACACTTTTTCAGGAAGATTATCAAAATCATTTACTGCCAACAGAATATTCTTTACTTCCACCCATTCCGATTCCGGTGGTATCACTATCACAGGCACCTGCGTATGAGGGATATAGCCGGCGGTTTTGCTGCCAAAAAACTGCTGCAGTAGCCCGGTTCTACCCAATGTACCCATTACAACACAATCAATACCTTGTGTTATAACCGCTTCCTGGATGCAACTGGTAACGTCATTGTTGTACAACCTGGTACTCACTTCTATCGTCTCTGTATCTGCAATGCTCTTACGCAGCATGCTCAATTGCTTTTCTGCTTCTGCCTTTACTTCTTTATTATAATCTGCGGTAGTTCCATTTCTATCTCCCACAGTAGTATCAGCCAATTCAACAGCATGCACAATGTATAAGCCGGCTTCAAACTGTTTACACAATTCTACAGCATAGTTTAATGCTTTGTTTGCATTTAGGGAAAAATCAGTTGGTACCAGGAATTTTTTCATTACACAATTAGATTTAAACAATTAAGTTCCAAATTTCTACAGTCGGTTTATATGAGTGCTATCAGCAGCTAACATGATTATTTACCCGTGGAGGAAGGTGCCTGGCTAAGGTAAATTTTTATCCTGGTACTACGATACCCGCTGCGACAAAGATTCTAATTAAATTCATTTTTCAACGCCTGGTAAATGGATTGATATTTCCGAAAGCCGGTCATATACACTTCATTATTGTGTTTATTGGGGTAGAATATCTGTTCTGCGTCAGCATTAACCGGCATATCTTTCAGAGTGCGAAAAATACCCATAGCGTAAAAACCAATATAAGCAGCTCCTATCGCAGATGCATCTGCGGCGTCACTTACAATCACTTTTTTGTTGAAAATATCGGCTATCACCTGTACCCATAACCTGGATTTTATGAAACCACCGCTGACATATATTTCCTGGATATTCTTTTCGAAGTCTGCCATTTCGCAAAAAACATCGTACAGAGAGTAACTCACCCCTTCTATAACAGCTTTTACCAAGTGATGTTGTTCGTGCATACTATTGAGGCCGAAAAACACGCCCTTTGCACGGGCATTCCATATAGGGGCCCTTTCACCCTTCAAATAAGGCAAAAAAATGAGATCGTCAGATCCCGCCTCCACAGTAGCAGCATCTGTCAACAGCCGGTTGTATACTTCATTGGTCAAAGAACATTTCAATAAATCCTTGATAAGCCATTGCAAAACAAAAGCTCCGTTATTGATAGCACCACCTTTTACATAAATAGTATCCGTTAGGGGATAACAAAAAAGAGTAGGTTTTTTGTTGATATGAGCAGTCGGCAGCGTAGTACGAACAGCGCCGCTGGTACCAATGGTTAAAGCGGCTTTAGTATCATCCACAACGCCGGTACCGATATTGGCCAAACAGCCGTCGCTGGAGCCACATACAAAAGGAATACTTTTAGAGAGTCCCAGCAATTTTTTAGTAGGCTCCGGCATGTTATTTTCAGCATGTGTGGAAGGAACAATCTCCGAAAGCATAGCCACTGTTATGCCCGCAACTTTCAAGGCCTGTTCGCTCCAATTAAGTGTGTGGATATTTAGCATGCCGGTAGCACCCGCAATCGCATAATCCACTATATATATACCAAATAGTTTGTAATATATATATTCTTTCAACGACACAAACTTTGCCGTCTGTTCGAAAATCTGCGGTTTGTTTTTTTTCAGCCATATAATTTTACATATGGGGAGCGATGGATGTATAGGCACTCCTGTCTCCCTATACAATATTTCAGCCGAACCGGAATCCTTCAATTCCTTCTCTTCCTTATAACTTCGGGTATCCCCCCACAATATTGCATTCGTTAAAAAGTCTCCTTGTGCGTCCACGGCTATCAGGCTATGCATGGCTGCACTAAAACTAACAGCTACCACCTGGTCTTGCGAAACATTTATAAAGACTTTCTTTAGTAACCTGTTAACGGATTGTAAAACCGCCTCCGGATCTTGCTCAGATAGTTCGGGTGCCGTCTGGATAGTAGAGCAAGGTTCTTCCAGCCTGAAAACAACTTTTCTGTCAGGATCGCAAGCAATTACCTTAATATTTGTTGTACCAATATCAACTCCAACTACCAGTTTCATATACCAAATTTAAATTGCCTGTCGTTAGAAAAAGCAAGTTTTGAATTGAAAATATAAAAAGCTGTTTTGGTTATAGATAAAATCTTATTTTTAGGCACACTTTTAAAGAACGATAATTCTTAGATCATTATGGGAGATTTCCAGATTAAGACCAACCCCAAGCAGTACGACGCAATAATTGTTGGTTCGGGTGCAGGTGGAGGTATGTCCGCTTATATGCTTGCTAAAGCAGGACTAAAGGTATGTTTACTTGAAGCCGGTCCGCTTTTTGACCCAAAGAAAAATGTAACGCAATTCAAGTGGCCGTATGAGTCACCCCGCAGAGGCTCCAGTACCAAATACAGACCTTTTGGTGATTTTGATGCTTGTTATGGCGGATGGGAAATAGAAGGAGAACCTTATACAAAACAATCCGGTACAGAATGGGATTGGTTCAGAGCCAGGATGATGGGCGGTAGAACCAATCACTGGGGTAGAATTTCTCTCCGTTGGGGACCCAAAGATTTTAAAAGAAAAAGTATCGATGGGCTAGGCGAAGACTGGCCTATAAGTTACGATGACATAAAGCCTTACTACGACAGAGTGGATCAATTGATTGGTGTATTTGGCACTAATGAAGGGCTGGAAGATGAGCCGGACGGATACTTCTTACCGCCACCTAAACCCAGGTTGCATGAGTTGTTTATTAAAAATGCTGCTAATAAGATAGGCATACCTGTTATTCCAGGCAGGCTTTCGATGTTGACGAAAACGATCAACAACGAACGTGGCGCATGCGTATACTGTGGACAGTGTGGAAGATCCTGCCAGTTTTATGCTGATTTCACTTCCGGATCAGTGTTGGTACAGCCCGCTCTTGCGACCGGCAATATTGATGTTATCGCGAACGCAATGGCCAGAGAAGTATTGACCGACGACAAAGGGTTGGCCACCGGCATATCGTATATCAGTAAGGATGATATGAACGAATATGAAGTGAAAGGTCGGGTAGTGATTGTGGCGGCCAGTGCCTGCGAAAGTTCCCGCCTGTTACTTAATTCAAAATCAAAGGCACATCCCAACGGTCTGGCAAACTCCAGTGATGTGGTAGGCCGCTATCTGCACGATTCTACCGGTGTATCACTTGGAGGATATTTACCGCAGCTATTTGGGCGAAAAAGATATAATGAGGATGGTGTAGGCGGTATGCACGTATATACGCCATGGTGGCTACAGGGAAATAAAAAATTAAACTTCACCAGGGGGTATCATATTGAATATTGGGGAGGAATGGGTATGCCCAATTACGGTTTTGGTATGGGTATACAAGGCCAGAACGGCAGTCATCCTGTAAATGGCAAACAGAAAGAAGCTGGCGGATATGGAGCCTCATTAAAAGAAGATCAACGTTTTTTCTACGGTGCCGGAGTTGGCATGGGTGGACGTGGAGAAGCATTGGCTATGCATGACAACCGTTGCTATATCGATCCTAACGTAGTGGATAAATATGGTATACCGGTATTGAAGTTTGATGTAAAGTGGACAGAACATGAGATTGCCCAGGCAAAACACATGAAAGAAACTTTCCTGGAAATCATGCACTCCATGGGTGCAGTGGTTACATGGGGCGGTGATGTGGATCCTAAAAATAATTATGGATTGGAGGCACCTGGCAAGATTATTCATGAGGCAGGAACTGCCAGAATGGGCAGCAATGCGAAAACTTCAGCATTAAACAAATGGAACCAGGCACACGATTGTAAAAACCTGTTTGTAGTAGATGGCGCAGCCTTTACGTCTCAGGCAGATAAGAACATCACCTGGACCATTCTGGCACTTTCTATGCGTGCATCAGAATACATTATCGACGAATTGAAAAAACAAAATATTTAATTCTAACAAATTATAATAGTAGTGGTATGGATAGAAGAAAATCACTCAAAATAATAGGCGTTGGCTCACTGGCTACCTCCATTTTATTTGATGCTTGTAAACCCGGAAATAAAAAAGTAGAAACCGGTGCTACAACAACTGCTCCTACGGCAGCGGGTCCCGACAGGATGCCGGAAGAAATAGAACATTATAACAAGGTTACGGCCTATACCTTTTTCACAACGCATGAAATGGCAACCATTGCGATTCTCGCAGATATCATTATACCCAAAGATGAAGTAAGTGGTAATGCTACGGAAGCGGGAGTGCCTGATTTTATTGAGTTTATCGTAAAAGACATGCCAGCTCACCAGGTTCCAATGCGTGGGGGATTGCGCTGGCTGGATCGCGAATCTTTGCATCGCTTCAACAAATTGTTCAAGGATGTAACCGATGCCGAGCGGATTCAAATTGTGGATGATATCGCTTATCCGAAAAAAGCAAAACCGGAGATGTCTCAAGGGGTCGCGTTTTTCAACAAAATGCGCGATCTCACCTGTACCGGCTTTTATACCTCCAAAATAGGCATTGAAGACATTGGCTATGCGGGTAATAAACCCAATCAATGGAATGGAGTGCCGGATGATGTTCTCAAGCAATACGGGCTGGCTTATACAGAAAAGGAACTAAAGGAATGTGCCAGTTATTCGTAATTTTTGCTAAAGTAACTTTGCTAACTTAATTAATTATATGACAAAAAACCTGATTGCCTGTATTGCTGTGGTATTGGTGACCTTAGGATGCAGTAGGTACAATCCTTCAAAAACACCCTTTACTATTTACAAACCGATTTCCGAAGACAATGTTCGTAAACTGGAAAAGGGGGTCACCACCCGTGATGAGACGCTGAAGTTATTTGGTGGTGCGCCTGCTAATAGTATCAGTGACCGGGGCGAAAAATTGGTGTATGGCTATTTGGGCGATACGCTATCAGTTATTTTCGATCAAGATAATATTGTTTCCAGTTTTTTATACCGTCCGGATATATTTACCCCGGTAGACGGTAGCACGGACGACGAACGAAAGAGAATCAAAATAGGTCGTGTCAATAAGATAAGGGTGTATGATCACAATATTTTCACCATAGCAGATAGATTTGGCCGATACTCTAAAAAAGAAACCGGAGCGAATCGTAACCGTTATACTTATATCCGAAGAAATGGAACACTGGTAGTATACACCCTGGCAGACATGGAAGAAAGAGTATTGTCTTACAGCTTTACGCCTTCGGAATAAATACTCTTTGTATAGGATGGAGTAAACTTATTCTATACCACCTGCTGATACACTAATAATGCTGCCGCCAGGTCTTCTATGGCTAAACCGGCTGATTTAAAGAGTGTGTTTTCCTCTGCTGACTGTCGTCCGGGATGATGGCCAAGACATAGTTCCCTGATGGACGCTTTCACCTCTGTGGGTTTGAAAATCCCCAGCGCAATTGGAATAGCCATTTCTCCGGTTTCGTGCAAAGCCCCTTCACGGCTATCCACATATATATCGCTTTTTGCGAGAGCTTCGTCATCGGCCTCTCTGGTATTGGGTTTGTGAGACCCAATTAAGTCAAGGTGTGCACCACTTTTTAGCCACGCTCCTTTTATAATGGGTTCGGGAGACAAAGTTGCGGTACTGACTACATCGGCTTCCCTAACGGCTGATTCCAGATCAGTTACACCTGCAACAGCTATTCCTTCGCTATTCAATTGCTCAACCAATACTTTCAGCTTCATCGGATTGCGCATCCATAAAGTCAATTTTTCGTAAGGGCGTACTTGCATATGTGCTTGCACGAGATGTGTTGCCACTTTACCTCCGCCTACTACCAGCAAGTTCCGGGCATTGCGAGGCGCCAGGTATTTGGCGGCTAACGCAGATGTGCAGGCTGTTCGCCGGGCAGTTAGTTCTGCAGCATTCATCATTGCCAATGGTACACCGGTTTCGGCATCAAACAAAGTATACATTGCATGGATAGCCGGAAGATGTTTTACACTGTTTTGGGCTGCAACAATCACCTGTTTAACGCCCAGGTATTCTTTGTTCCACACCGGCATCAGGATCATGGTATTTTCATCACCGGATGCCGTTTCATAAAAATGATGATGCCGGACAGGCATCTCATAATCTGAGCGAAACATATTTTCCAGTGCTGTTATCAATGCACTATAATCTAAAGCTTTATTTACCTGTTCGTCTTTTATCACCAACATACCAATCAATTGTGTTCAGGAATACAATAAAGACCAGGAGCAACATACGGTCCGGGCCTTCAATATTTCTATTTTAGTTAAAACGTTCGGGATTAAAAATGTCAATTTGTGCCGTTGTCTTTTCTTCCTGTACCAGTTCAGCAACGGTTAACCCGGTTGCTGGTCCCAGACTCAATCCCATCATTCCAAGCCCCCCTGCAATTACCAGGTTGTTTAGTTTTTTTGAAACGCCAAGATAAGGTAATCCATCGGGTGAGCATGGGCGAAAGCCATGCCAGATTTCCTTTTTGTCCGGAGTGGGAAGCGAATATTCAGGATAATATTTCGGAATGGAGTCTACTATACCCTGCACCCTATTCATGTTGATTGTATGATTTATGGACGCCAGTTCCATAGTGCCGCCAATCCGTACCTTTCCGCCCATCGGTGTCAGCGCTACCCGCGCCTCCAACAACAATGCAGGATGCTGCACTTTACCGGCGAATGCTTCGGTAATAAGCGAATATCCCTTTCCAGGCATCATCGGAATATTGATCCCCGCTTTTTTTGCAAGGTTTCCCAACCAGGCTCCGCCAGTCAATACAATTTTATCTGCAGTATACATTTTTCCATTCGCCTCCACCTCTTTCAACCTACCACTATTCGTCGTAAACCCTGTTACAGTTGCCTGTTTTACAAGATTTACTCCTTTACGATCAAGGTATTGCAATATCGATTGCATTAATGCAGCCGGATATAAATGCGCATCGCACCGATAATGTACTGCACCCAATACATCGAGTTGTACATGTGGTTCCAATGTCTGTACTTCGTCTTTATTCAACACCACAGCCTCTAATCCTAACTGTTGTGCTCTATGCGCAAGCTCTATCTCCTCTTCCGCTGTTTTTTTCGTTTTATACAACATTAGAATACCAGCCCGATGCAGGTCGATATCGGCTGCCAGGTCTTGTGCGAGTGTATTATACAACTCGCTGCTCAACAAATTGAAATCGCGTAGATAAGGAGCCGATCGTTCAACATGCCTATTGTTAGCATGTTTCATAAATTGCATTCCCCAGGAAATTAGATTGCGATTAAGGGAGGGTTTTACATAAAACGGGCTTTTGTTGTTGAACATCCATCGGATGCCCTGTGCTATCATACCTGGTGCTGCTAATGGAGTAAAATGACTCGGAACAATCATACCGGCGTTTCCGTAAGAACAATTATCGTCAAAATCGCCCTTATCCAGTACCGTTACAGCCCAACCAGCTTTTTGCAGATAATAAGCACTCGAGAGCCCTACAATACCACCACCAATGATAAGAACTGTGCCAGGCGTATTCTTCTGAACCTCCATATATAAATTTGAACGTGTAACTAAAGCACCTGGAATCCATGTGCGTAAGGGTCATCATCATCGATGATAATTGTATTGTATCCTGTAACCATTGCCCAGCCTTCTATACCCGGAACAATGGCATTCCGGCCGTCTCCAAAAGCATCCACCACTTCTTCTTCAATGGTACCGGTAAATTTGGAACCGATGATACTTTCGTGTATGAATCGGTCTCCTTTCTTAAACTTGCCTTTGGCATACCATTGCGCCATACGGGCAGATGTACCCGTACCACAGGGAGAGCGATCTATAGCCTTATCTCCATAAAAAACGGCATTCCGGGCAGTAGACGTCGGATCCAACACCGCTCCGGTCCACAGCACATGACTTAACCCATTGATATTTTTATCTTCCGGATGAACGAATGTATACTTTTCGTTTAATCGCTTCCGGATTACGCGGCTCCAACTGATAAGCTGGTCTGCAGTATAGTATTCTATCCCTTTAAAATTAGGCTGAGGGTCGATAATTGCGTAAAAATTACCACCATAAGCCACATCCAGTGTAAGTTGTCCAAGATCCGGGCATTCCACCGTCAGATCAGCCTTATCCAAAAACGATTTTACGTTGGTGAGCTTAACAGATTTTACCTTTTTTCCCTCCTGTATATAATCTATCAGCACCAATCCCGCAGGTGTTTCCAGGCGAAGTTTCCCAGGCACTCTGGGAATAACAAGCCCTTCTTCAATAGCAATGGTAACTGTTCCGATAGTACCATGACCACACATTGGAAGACAACCACTGGTTTCAATGTATAACACTGCCATGTCATTACTTTCATCTACGGGTGGATAAAGAATACTACCACTCATCATATCATGTCCACGAGGTTCAAACATTAGTCCTTTCCTGATCCAGTCGTATTCCGCCAAAAAATGCAGTCGTCGCTCCATCATGCTATTGCCTCTAAGCAAAGGACCGCCTGCAGCTACCAGCCGCACCGGGTTTCCACAGGTATGCGCATCTACGCAGGAAAATGTTTTTTTCATTTTACGTTCTGAGATAAAAAGAACCCTGGTGTTTCAGGGTCCTTTTTACATGTTTTATTGATCAGTTTAATACCGAAACTTCCTTTTCTATATTCAGGTAATCCGGCAGCAAAGGTCTGGTAGCAATTGCATTATCTATAATTTTTTGTATCCGGATTCTGTCTTCGCCCTGTAAAACCAGCCGGGGTGCCCGCACATATTCATTACTTAAGCCTTCTGCTACCGCCGCTAATTTGATATACTGTACCAGTCTTGGGTGAATATCCAGCTCCAGCAAGGGCATAAACCAGCGATATATTTTCAACGCATCTTCAATCCTGCCAGCTTTGGCCAGATTGAAAATAGCAACAGTTTCTCTTGGAAATGCATCCACCAACCCTGCTACAGATCCATGAGCCCCTACCAACTGCGATTCCAATGCTATAGTATCTACACCACCCAGAATTTTAAACCTCCCGCCAAAACGATTAATCATCCTGGTAATATTTGTCAGATCCCGGGTAGATTCTTTAACTGCCTGAATGGTGGGGTAATCCGCCAACTGTGCAAACATATCTGGGGTAACATGTATAGCATAGTCGATGGGATTATTGTAAATCAATATAGGTAAAGACGACGCTTTGGCTACCGTTTGAAAATAGGTCACCACTTCCGCATCAGATGCCCGATAACGCATGGGAGGCAACAACATTAAACCATCTGCACCAGCGGCTTCAGCTCTTACTGCGAAAGCAACTGCATCTCTTGTCACTTGTTCTGCTATATTTAATATCACCGGAAAACCAGCCGGAACAGTAGACTTGGCAACCTTCAATAATTCAAACTTCTCATCGACGCTCAGCGTACTCGCTTCACCCAACGTACCAGCTATAATCACACCAGACACACCAGCATCTACCTGCGCACGTAGATTTTTTTTGAACATTGCATAGTCTATTTCCTCAGTTACATCAAAGGGAGTTAGCAAAGCCGGATAAACGCCATACCAAAGTTTGTTCTTACTCATGATAAATTATTTTTTTGAGTTGTTCGTTTTTGCAAAATTAGCGGCATTGTCAGAACTGCTATTCCTGCTAATTAGTAAAAACTTTACAAATTTTAACAACTATAATCAGCATGGCGTAAAATTCGCATTAAAATAAGCACATAAAAAAGTGGAATATGATAGAATTATAGATCAGGATGACCGATAACCAGTTTGGCTTGTATAAGGTACCAGCAAGTAGTGAACGTTCAGAAACGTTCTCAAATACATCGTCTAAAAATTTTGAACTCTATTTTGGGTTGCACAATACTAGTTATGCATCGTATACTTTGTTTTTGAAAACTACCTGGTATTCACTTGGTGTCATTCCTTTTATGGAACGGAATATCCTATTAAAATTGGTGATACTATTAAATCCGCATCGATACGCTACAGATGAAATACCTTCGCTAGCAGTTTCGGTAAGCATTCTACATGCCTCGTGAATTCTTATTTCATTGAGAAATGCGATAAATGTTTTTCCTGTATGTTTTCTAAAATATCTGCAAAAAGATTGTGTAGTCATATGAACCAAAGATGCTACATCATACAGTGAAATTTGTCTGTCGAAGTTTGCCATAAGGAAGTTGTAAATTTTACCAATCCTGCTTCCATCTTCTTCACTATAGTGTTTGGATTGCAAACCCGAGCTCAGCGCATGCAATCCACGCAGTGTAGTCAATAGTTTTAAAAGATCAATAAAAGATACAATTCTATCTACACTGTCTTCCGGGAACTCGTTGATATGTTGCATCATCTTACACACTTTCGCTGCATATATTGAGGGGATGTGAAAGCCAGTTTGACTTTGGTCTATGAAATTCCGGACTTGTTTCATCTCCGGAAGATTAAAAAAAGCACCCAATAAGCCATTGGGATTGAAAAAGAGTGTAAGGGCTTCGATTCCCTTATTACTATCAGGAATAAAATAACTGGAATCGTTTTTAAACACATGGGCCTGGTTGGCGCCCAGAAAAAAAATGTCGTTGGAGCGAAACGGATGCATGCTGTCATCAACCACCAGGGTACCTTCTCCATTTATTATCCAGGTTAGCTGAATCTCTTTGTGCCTGTGTAAATGAGGAAAAAAAAATGGCAGAGATTCCGGAAGAACGATAATAGACTTGTTCTCCGGCACAGGAATAGTGAATTGAAGGACTTTCATTTATCAGGATTAAAACATTATAAAAATGGCAAAAGCAATGCAATTATTCGGTGTTCAAATCAGCTTTTTTGCTATAAATAGATTAGAAGTTTTTAATAGGTTCGTCTAAATTATAGAAATATTTTCACATTTTTTGATGATATATTGAATTATCTGGGAGAAAATATCGCCAATCCTTTAAACAATCGAAAATGTTAATATACTGCTAGTATGTGGTAAAAAACATTTTACAGCCTAATAGGTCATCTTCTATTTTTGGCTAAAAACATAATGCAAATAGATTGGAAAGGCGTTTTTCCTGCCATGACTACAAAGTTTAATATCGACAATACGCTTGATTTAAACATGTTAGGGAAGAATATTAATGCTCAGTTACAAGCAGGCGTTCATGGGATAATTTTAGGGGGATCTCTGGGTGAAGCAAGCACGCTTACATTTCCCGAAAAAGTTAGTATCGCTCAATACACTTTAGAACAAGTAGCCGGCAAAGTGCCGGTTATCCTCAATATTGCAGAGGGTGCTACAGAAGAAGCCGTAAGACAAGCTAAAATAGCAGAAGAGTTGGGACTGCAAGGATTAATGCTCTTACCGCCTATGCGATACAAAAGTGATTACCGGGAGACGTTAATATTTTTTCAAACCGTTGCCAGCGCTACTAAGCTGCCGATAATGTTGTATAACAACCCTGTTGATTATAAAACAGAAATCACACTGGAAATGCTTTCAGAACTGAGCGTACTCGCAAATATTGAGGCAATTAAAGAATCTTCACGAGACGTTACGAACGTAACCCGTATAATAAACAAGTTTGGAGACAGATACAAAGTGTTATGTGGTGTGGACACACTAACTGTAGAAGAAATGGTAATGGGAGCACAGGGTGTTGTGGGCGGACTTGTTTGTGCTTTTCCCGTAGAGACCGTAAAGCTGTACAACCTGATTGTTGAGGGTAAGATAAAGGAAGCTATAACCTTATTCAGATGGTTTTTACCAATGCTTGAAATGGATATTCACCCGAAATTAGTGCAGTATATAAAACTTACAGAGCAAAAGGTGGGTCTTGGCACCGAATACGTAAGAGCGCCACGATTAACACTGGTGGGCGAAGAACGGCAACGTATTATAGATATCGTGGATCATGCAATGTCTACGAGACTGATTGTTTAGGCAAACTAAAAAAGGTTAAGATTTGACCAACAATTCGTAAAATAGAGATATTACTATGCAGATTAGGTAGGTAATATTGTATCATAAGATACAGGTTACAAAATACCCAAATAATAATCTGCGACCTTGTTAAGATAGCATTTCCATTACCGTTGCGGTATTGCCTGTTTGCTGAGTATTTATCGATTGCTGATGCAAATTTTTTGAAAAGTGTAAACTTGACTTTTACACTTTAGTCGATTTTTAATCCGTGTCCGCATGAAAAACCAATCGTAATTCAAACAATTAATTAACCAACCTGACAAAAATGAGAAAATCAATCGCACTCATTACATGTCTTTTTATTTGTGCATTAGCGTTCGCGCAAGACCGCACAATAAAAGGAAAAGTAACATCCAAAGAAACAGGAGAACCACTGTCTGCGGTGTCAGTGCAGGTACCGGGTAGCTCAATCGGTACGCTGACTGAACCGGACGGAAGTTTTTCGCTCACCGTAACCGGCAAACCAATCGTACTCTTTAGTGCTATTGGCATGAAAACGCTGGAGCTTCGTATAGGAGATGCCAGCAATTATAACGTAGAGCTCGCCTCACTGGAAACAAGTATGGAAGAAGTAGTGGTAGTAGCACAAGGGCTTAGCAGAGATAAAAAAGCCCTGGGTTATGCGGTATCCACTATCTCAGGCGAAGATCTGGCACAAAAGCCCGAGTCTGATATTGGTAGATTGCTCGCAGGGAAAGCACCTGGTGTGAACATTATGTCCAGCAATGGTATTTCTGGTAGTGGTACTAAAATCAATATTCGCGGCTTTACCTCCATTACAGGTTCCACACAGCCCCTGTTTATCGTAGATGGCGTTCCTTTTAATTCGGCTACCAATTTATTAACCGACTTCTCTGAAGGAAATCAAACCACTTCCAGCCGTTTTTTAGACATTGATCCTAATAATATACAGGATATTCAAGTGCTGAAAGGTTTGAGCGCAACAGTATTATATGGTGAGCAAGGTAGAAATGGTGTAATACTTATAACTACCAAAGGAGGTGCAGGATCTAAAAAGAGCAAACCGTTTGAAATAGGCGTGGTGCAATCTCTGTATGCCAACCAGATAGCTTCGTTGCCCGACTATCAATATAACTATGGTAACGGTAGTAACAATTCTTACGGAGCTTTTTACGGAAACTGGGGACCCAGCTTCAACGATCTGGACTCTATACCACATCCTTATTCCGGCAGACCATCTTTCCCTGAATTTCAAGGAAAAAAGTTTGCATTTCAACCCTATAAAAGTGTAGAAAATTTCTTTCGTACAGGCTTAATATCTACTACCTCTATCAATATGGGTGCTAGCAGAGATGGCTTGAGTTATAGCGGCACATTCACTTATCTGGATGAGTTAGGATTTACACCTGGTAACGGACTTAAAAAATTAAACGGCGGATTGGGTGTTACCTCCAACCTTTCAGAGAAATTTGTGGTGAGTGCTACATTCAATTATGCACAGACAGATCAAATAACACCACCAGTAGCTTCCGGATATGGTAGCGGTGTTACCGGCGGTGGATCATCACTTTTTGCCGATTTGTTTTATACTCCTATCAATGTTGACCTGATGGGCTTTCCCTGGGAAGATCCCATCACAAAAGGCAATGCGTATTATCGCGCCGGTGGCGATATGCAAAACCCACGCTGGACAGTGCATAACGTGAAACATACCAATGAATCAAAGAGGTTTTTTGGAAAAACGGGTTTAACCTACAATGTTTCAAAAAACTTTTCTTTATTGTATCGCCTTGGATTGGATACCTATACCGAAACCCAGGAGATCATGTATAACAAAGGCGGTGCGCAGAAACCAAATGGTATGTATAGCTCCACTAATATCACCAACACCATCTGGAATCATGATGTGATTGCGAATTTTCAACATCGTTTAGCAGATAATCTTGGTATGACCATTACCGCTGGTGCCAATGCCAAAACTGAAGACTATAGGTCAAATGGCTTAAGAAGCAGCAACCAGTTAGTATATGGTTTGATGGCGCATTCAAACTTTACAGCTGTTGAGCAGATAAACAACCGGTTTTCTCAAAAGAACACAATGGGTGTTTACGGACAAGCAACATTGGATTATGATCAATACCTGTTCCTGAATCTGGCTGCCAGAAATGATTGGTATTCTTCTCTTGAACAAGATTACAGATCGATTCTTTATCCAAGTGCCAGTGTATCATTTGTGCCTACAGCCGCTTTCAGCGGGTTGAAGTCTGATGCATTAAATTATCTGAAAGTAAGAATGGGATATGGTACATCTGCAAAATCACCAGATCCATATTCTACCCGTAATATTCTGACAAGCAATGCCAGAGCCTTTATCGATAATGGCGGCACCGTGCATTCAACCAATTCTATTTCAAATGTATTGGGTAACCCTAATTTGAAGGCGGAATTGCAGCAAGAATATGAAGTGGGTATTGAAGCTAAATTAATCAACAACAGAATTGGAATTGATTTCACTTATTTTGATAGAAGAACGCGTGACCTGATTACGAATATGCCTTTGGATCCTTCTACCGGGTATACGTCAACGATGACCAATATTGGTGAAATATCCAACAAAGGAATTGAATTAGGCTTGACTATCGTACCCATCGAAACCAGAGATTTCAAGTGGGATGCATTCATTAATTTTTATACCTACAAAAGTAAAGTAGAGCGCCTGTCGACAGGTCTTTCCGAAGTGAATATTGCTGGTTTCACAGGTCAGTTTGCAGGTAACTTCGCCATTGAAGGGCAGCCATATGGTGTAATTAAGGCAACCGATTTTGCACGGGATGACAAAGGGAAACCAATCATCAATTCAAACGGTGACCACACTTATACCAGCAGTTTTGTTATCATGGGGGATCCTAACCCGGATTTCACCAGCAGCCTGATCAATACCTTTACTTATAAGGGGTTGGCATTTGGTATGCAATGGGAATATCGTCAGGGTGGCGACATCTATTCAATGACCGCTCAAACAATGCTGGCAAGAGGCGTAACAAAAGACACAGATTTTGACAGATCCAGAACATTTATTTTGGATGGTGTTGATGTAAACGGAAATCCAAATACAGTTCAGACTGATGCAGCAGCTACGCATTACCGTGCCTTCTTCTGGGATGGAACTACTTTCCGGCTCCGCGAAATATCCCTATCATATGCGTTACCTAAACAATGGATTGCAAAAACGCCCTTTAAAGCAGTGTCTGTTCGCCTACAGGGACAAAACCTGTGGTACAATGCCATACATTTTCCAAAACACGTGAACTTTGATACCGATCAAATGGGAACAGGTATAGGAAACGGTATGGGAATTGATTACCTCAACGGACCAAGTTCAAAAAGATATGGTGGCACCATATCTGTAACTTTTTAATCACACCTTGTAAAGAATCATTATGAAACAAATCAAAAAATATATTCTACTGGCGGTAGTGATGATGGGGATGTCATCTTGCGAACTTGACTTGCTGGACGACCCCAATGCACTTAAACCACAAGATGCAGATGTTAACTTTCTTACTAATAATATACAACTTGCTTTCAGAGATGTTTTTAACGATGCCAGCGGTAAGGGGATGGATGTAACCAGAATGAAGTGCATTTATGGCTTTAATTATGACAATGCCTATCTGCCTACTGCATTCGACAATATCTGGAATATATCTTATGCCAATTTGCTTACGGATATCAATACACTGGTACCGCTGGCAGAAGAAAGAAACCTGCACTATCACGCAGGATTGGCCAAGGTTATCAAATCATATGTGTTGGTTACCCTCGTAGATTATTTTGGAAAAGTGCCGTATAGCCAGGCGATAGATCCCGAGAATTTTAACCCTGCTGTAGACGAGCAGGAAAGTATTTATCAGGTGGCGCTGGATTTGCTGAACGAAGCCATTGTAAATCTGCAGGCAACATCTTCAGGAAGGCCGAACGATTTCTATTATACCTCTCAGGCTGGTTGGATAAAACTGGCAAACACACTTAAGTTAAAAATCGCCCTTCAAACCAGGCTCGTAAACAGCGCAGCAAAAGCAGAAATAGAGCAAGTGTTGGCCAATGGTGATTTTATTGCAGCAGCAACTGATAATTTTGCTTTCAAATATGGTACAAACATTGCGAGTCCTGATTCACGCGATCCGGTTTTTGCCAATAACTATACCAATGGAGCTGCTTCCGGTGAGTATATGTCTAACTATTACATGAACCTTCTCTACAGAGATAAAGGAATAAAGGATCCTCGATTGAGATATTACTTTTTCCGTCAAACGTATAACATAACAACTACCACCACAGAAATGCCTTGTATCGCTACTTCAAAACCACAACATTTTCCTGCCTGGATGCCCTATTGCACAATTGCTACTGATGGTTACTGGGGACGCGATCACCTGAACGGTGAAGGGATCCCTCCGGACAGAACGCTTAGAACAATATGGGGAGTATATCCTGCAGCTGGTAAATTTGACGGAGAAAATGATTCCAGATCGATGAATCAAAATGCTGGAGGAAGAGGCGCCGGAATCAAGCCTATTATGATGTCTTCTTTTGTTAAGTTTATGCTGGCAGAAGCAGCCCTCACCCTGAATGTGAGCGGGCAGGATCCAAAAGAGTTGTTGGAGCAAGGTGTCAGAGAATCAATTTCAACAGTAATGGCTTTCGCGTCTATAGATCCTACCTACGGCACCAATGCAGCTGATGTACCTACACAAGATTATATTGATACCTATGTGGATGCAGTGCTGGACAAATTTGATGCAGCAACAGACAATGAAGAGAAACTCAATATTATCGTGAAAGAGTATTTTATTGCGCTGTGGGGAAATGGAATAGAAGCATACAATACTTATCGCAGGACAGGCAAACCAGCCGACATTCAATTTGGAATGCAAGCTTCGGTAGGAGAATTTTACCGGTCTTTTGTTTATCCTGCTGATTATATTACAAGAAACTCTAACGCTGTTCAAAAAACAGGTAATACACAACAGGTTTTTTGGGATAATAATCCTGCCGGATGGATACACTAAAGAATGTTAAAGCATAAAAAATAAATTATGAGTACAACTAAAAATATTTTATGGGGAACACTGCTTTTGTTTGGCTTTGCTTCCTGCACTAAAGAGCAAGACCCGCAGGGGCTAAAAAATGCAACGACCGGTGCTTATATGCGTGATATACAGATTCACTCCAATACATTTTCTGTTGCAGATATAGATGATGCTTATTTTGAGATTACAATGGAACAATGGGATGAACAAAAAGGCGGTCTTTTTGATTCCTATGATTTTAATTGTGAGTTTCATGACAACACACCAGACAATGGAACGATACCGCGCAATAAGGTATTGGTGAAAAAGGTTCCCGCTTCTGCATACACAAGAACTGAGCATCGCGGACTGTTGAGAGCTACCATTAGAATTACTGCTACCGAAACAATGACGGCCCTTAATATCACAGCAGCTGATATTGCAAAGGGGGATCAGTTTAGGTTTGTGGAAGACCTTCATCTCACTGATGGAAGGACATTCAATGACGCAAACAGTGCATCAAGTATGACCTCAGTATTTTTTAATTCTCCTATGTTTCACAATGTTAATGTTGTTGATTAATAGATTTTGATACTACCTGATAATCCTGGTATGCTGATACATACCAGGATTTATTTTTTAGACAGCTTCTTTTCAAAATTCAATCAGTATGAAACGATCCGAATATTTTCTGACACGACTTATCCAGGTACTTTTTTGGTGTATCGCATCAATAAGCCTTATCGCCAGAGATAAATATCCCAAAAACTATGATATTGACATAATACACTACAAATTTGAGTTGTCTTTATCCGGAGATTCGGATATGATCAATGGTAAAGCCACTGTTGAAGTTCGTTTCAAAAAAGAAGGAATTTCTTCGGTAGCGCTAGACCTTGGCTCATTAATTGAAAGTGGGGAAAATGCAGGTAAGGGTATGTTGGTTGATAGTGTATCTGCGGATTTTCCGGTTGTTTATAGCCATACTCAAAACGTACTCAATATAAAATGTCCAGTATCAAAGAAGGAGCAAACCGTTTCGTTTGTAATACACTATCGTGGAATACCTGTTACGGGATTACACATAAAACCCAATAGGCACGGGGATAAAACTTTTTTTAGTGATAACTGGCCAAATCTTACACACAACTGGTTGCCGGTTGTAGACCATCCTTACGACAAGGCTACCTGCGAATTTATTGTAACGGCGCCAAACAAATATGGTGTTGTGTCGAACGGATTAAAGATTGAAGAAAGCAGTATAGGAAATGGTTTGAAAAGAACACACTGGAAGCAGTCTGTACCAATTGCATCCTGGCTATATGTGTTGGGTGTAGCAGAATTTGCCATACAACATGTAGACAACTTTGAAGGTAAGTCTATAGAAACCTGGGTAATGTATCAGCATAGAGATACCGGATTTCATATATTCTCGGAACCAACGAAAGCCGCACTTAGCTTTTTTTCAGACTATGTGGGTCCTTTCGCGTATGAAAAATTAGCCAATATACAATCAAACTCCGTGAGTGGTGGCATGGAAGCGGCTTCGGCTATTCTATATGCAGAACAATCTGTTTCTGCTAAAAACATAAAAAGTTGGCGCCATGTGGTCATTCATGAAATTGCTCATCAGTGGTTTGGAAATGCAGTAACAGAATCAGACTGGGATGATGTATGGTTGAGTGAAGGCTTTGCTACCTATTTTACAGATTTATTTTTGGAACATGCCTATGGATATGATGCATTTATTGACAACCTGCGCCAGGAAAGAAAACGGGTATTCCAGCACCATAAAGAACATCCTCATTACAGCGTTATTCATGAAAACCTGCAGAACATGGACGATGTCACCTCTCTCCAAACCTATTACAAAGGAGCATGGGTACTGCATATGTTACGCAATTTGATTGGCGATACCGCCTTTAAACAAGGGATAAGAAATTACTACAAAAAGTTTTATAACGGAAATGCAACAACTGCGGACTTCCAGTATGAATTGGAGCAAGCATCTGGTGTAGACCTCAAAGTATTCTTTCAACAGTGGTTAGTACAAAAGGGAAATCTTTTTATAAAGGGTAGTTGGCAGTATAATAAAAAAGCGAAAGAGATAGTTGTCACTTTACAACAAACACAGTCGACGGGCATTTATGATTTTACAATTGAAACCGGTATTTGGAAAAAAGGACAGCATAAACCTGAGATTCATTATACACATATCAAAGATATGTCACCACATAGTATACGTATTCCTGTAACCGAAGAACCGGAAAAAGTAGAACTGGATCCACGAGTGGTACTTTTGTCGGAAAACAGTTTTATTAACCGCTAGATGTTCAGTGTTGGGTTATAGAATAACGACACGTGCAGACATGCATCGGGCTTAAGCTCGTTTTCGATGTTTCAAGTTAATTTTCGTAAGCAAAAGGATAACATTTATGCAAGCCTATTGCTGATTTCAGCCTAATTTGGAGTAGAAAATATCAGTTCATTTTATAGATATACAATTATGCGAATTCTAATTCTATTGTTGATTTCTGTTGCTGGTTTTGCACAATCAGACTCCAGTAAACTTAGTATCGACAGGATTTTTGATCCTTTGTTAGAAACGAAGAGTGTGCCGGCTATTCACTGGTTGACCGCAAGCGGTAAGTATTGTGTGATTGAGTCTGCACCGGGCGGTCAAAAAAATATAGTACAATATGATATTAAGTCTGGTGAAAATAAAATATTAGTTCCCGCATCAAAACTAATATTCCCGGGCACAACCAATACTGTGAATTTTGAATCTATTAGCTGGTCTGATAATGACACCAGAATATTACTATTTACTAATGTAAAACAAGACGGCACCGATGACAAAAAGGGAGATTATTGGGTGTACGATATTCCTGTAAATGCATGGTACAAAATTGGAGAAAACCTTCCAGCACAACAATTAAAATCCGGACGATTTGCGCCCGGGGGAAACAAAGTCAGCTTCATTTATAATAATGACATTTATGTTCAGGACATCTCAACCAATTCTATAAAAC
Organism: uncultured Terrimonas sp.; assembly: GCA_964604365.1. GTDB lineage: Bacteria > Bacteroidota > Bacteroidia > Chitinophagales > Chitinophagaceae > Agriterribacter. The sequence continues at coordinate 47,592 of CAZRYS010000017.1, read as the reverse complement.
GTATTTCATTAGATGGCAGCGACAAAATATTAAACGGTCAAATGAAAGGCTGTAATATGTCGATGATTCATCTCCGTTACAACCATTTGGTGAAAGGAAGAGAAGGCTATAGCTGGAGTCCGGATGGTAAATATTTGTCCTATGTTCAACTTGACATGAGTGCTATTCCTGATTTTTATATGATCAATAATACAGAAACACTCTATCCAAAAATTGTTAAGTTTCCTTATGTAAAAGTTGGTCAGCGAATGCCTTCCTATCGGATTGGTGTAGTGGCTATTGAAGAAGATAGTCATCGTTGGATAAAAGTACCCGGCGATTCATCAGAAGACTATCTCTGGCAAATGGAGTGGTTGGAAGACTCAGGTTCTCTGATGCTACAGGTGATGAACAGGTTGCAGAACCGAATGCAACTTTTGTTGCTGGATCGTACCGATACGGTGGCGCATATTGTACATAGTTACAGAGATAGTGCCTGGGTAGAACCTAACAATGTGTATTGGTTGGATAAGAACTCGAAATTTACCTGGATGAGTGAAGAAGATGGATGGCAGCGGATATATGTTTACAATAGCAATGGTAAACGACTGTATGCGCTTACTCCGGCCGGATATGATGTTATAGCCGTGCATGGTATTGATAAATTACAAAAATGGCTTTATTTCATTGCCTCGCCTGATAATGCCGGTCAGCGCTATTTATACAAAGTAGCAGTAGACGGTAAGTCTGCAGCAAAACGTATTTCTCCGGTCAATCAGAATGGAACACATACCTATGTATGCTCACCCGATCTTGACTGGGCTGTTCATACTTATTCCAATATGGAAATACCACCCGTTACAGGATTGATACGACTGGAAGATCATAAATCCATTAAAGTATTGGAGGAGAACAAACTACTGCATGACAAGTTGAAATCTATTTCAATTAGTCCGGCTACTTTTTTTAAAGTGGATATTGGTAATGGGATTAAGCTGGATGGTTATCGTATACAGGCTTCCGATTTAGATACCACTAAAAAACATCCGCTGTTTTATTATATCTATGGCGAACCTGCTATTCAAACTGTTTTGGACCAATGGAACGGTCGTTCTTATTTGTGGTATCAATATTTGGCACAACAGGGATACGTGGTAATGAGTATTGACAACCGTGGTACGCCAGCTCCGCGTGGTCGCGGCTGGCGTAAAGCAATATACAGACAGTTGGGCTGGCTGGCTGCAGAGGATCATGCTGCTGCTACCAGCGCTCTTTTGGCCAAACATAAATATCTTGACCCGGACAGAGTGGGTATATACGGACATAGTGGCGGCGGACAAATGAGCCTGAATCTTATTTTCAGGTATCCGGAATTGTATAAACTTGCTATGCCTTCCTCGTTCGTAAGTAACCAGCGATATTATCATCCTGCTTATCAGGAAAGGTTTATGGGCTTACCACAAGACAATCCCGAAGGATACGAAAAAGGCTCACCTATACATTGGGCGAAACAATTACAGGGGAAACTGTTGATTATTCACGGCACCGGTGATTCCAATGTGCACTATCAAACCTTTGAGGCTTTGATTAATGAATTAGTGCAGCATAAGAAACAGTTTTCGATGATGGCATATCCGAATCGTAATCATGCATTGATAGAAGGTTCCACTACGCAGCAACACCTCTTTCAATTGCGTACCGATTTTTTGATGACGAATATGCCGCCCGGTGGGCGTTAGTAAAACTTGCCGCATATTTATGAATGCTAGTATTTTATCTTATGTCCATGCTATATAGGTAAATCTTACTAGTGGTTGGCGTCTTCACCCAGTATGAAGCTAACCTGCTGCATTTAAGAAAAGAATACAGAGGTTCTATCTTATGCCTCATATTAGAGCTAAAAGTTCTAGTGGTGTCTTCACCAACCATAATATACGGGATGTCCGTGTGGACTCCAGCTGATAGTCTGAAATAGATCTTGTGGATAATAAACAGCCACTATATGATAAAAGCGGTAAAGTATAGTTTGATAACTGAAGATATATTTGAAGTAGTTTTCTCATGTTTTAAAACAAAGCGGTATTAAGAAATTTTAATACCGCTTTGTTTTTGTATGTGAGTGTCAATATAAAAGTCTACGCCTGAATTGCTCCCTCTATGGCTTCAGCAGTTTTCGGCAGGTAGTCACCCAGTATGCGATGTCCATTATTGGTAATTAACACATCTTCCTCTACTCTGATACCACCGAAATCCTTATACTGTTCTAACTTTTCGTAGTTAATGAAGTTCTTGTGTAGATTTTTGGAGGCTAATTCTTCAAAAAGAATATGATTCATATAGACTCCGGGTTCTACTGTCAGTACATAACCCTCTTCCAGTTGTTTCCCTAACCGTAGCGACTTTAAGCCAAACTGTTTACTTTTTTTGAAATCCTCTGTATACCCTACATATTCTTCGCCGAGGTTTTCCATATCGTGGGTGTCAAGTCCTAACATATGTCCCAAACCACAAGGGAAGAAAGCAGCATGTGCACCTTCTTGCACCGCTTCAGTGATATCGCCTTTCATCAGTCCCAAAGACTTCAGTCCTTCTGCAATTTTTGTACAGGCTATCAGATGAACATCCTTGTAATAGACGCCGGGTTGTAACGCAGACAAAGCGGCTTCATGTGCTGTGAGTACAATTTCGTAGATATCTTTTTGTTGGCTCGTAAATTTTCCTGACACCGGAAAAGTTCTGGTAAGATCGCCTGCATAATGCATCGCGGTTTCAGCACCACAATCGCACAACAACAGTTCGCCTTCTTGCGCTATGTGCGTACTATAATGATTGTGTAAAATTTCACCGTTCACTGTGAGAATGGTAGGAAAAGAAAGATTGCCGCCGGCGCTTACAGCAAGCCCTTCCAGTCGACCAGCCAAAGCCCTTTCGCTGATACCGCTTCTGCCATTCTTCATTGCCAGCAACTGCATAGCATTGGTTACGTTTACAGCTTTTACAATTTCAGCTACTTCTTCTTCCGTTTTTACCGATCGCTGTGCTACAACGGCTTTAATTAAGTCTACCGAAGCCGCTGCTTCCAGTTTTGCCGTAGGAATATGCAGCCATTCGCTATATGCCAATACATGTTCGGGGCGATAGGGTGGTAAATAATGAATCGTTTGTCCTTTATCGATCGCCTGCTGTAGTAATGATGCAATTTTATTTAATGGAGCGGTATTACTGATGCCGGAAAGACTGGCTAAGTCCGTAACGGAAGCCCTATGTCCTGTCCAAACAATATCTTCCACGCTCAAGTCATCGCCCAACAAAATTTCATTGTCGTTGTCAATATCTATCAGCAGTGCCAAATCGGGAATATCTAATCCTGCGAAATACAAAAAACTGCTATCTTGTCTGAAGGTGTAAAAATTATGGAGGTAGTTCATACTACTTTCCTTATTACCTGGTAGTACTACCAGTCCGGATTTTAATTGTGTCTTTAAACGATTTCGCCTTTGACTATAAGTGTTAGCTGTAAACATTTTTGGTAGAATGAAAACTGAAAAAATAATTGTAATGAAAGTGCCAGCAAGTTAGCAACTTTTGAAAAACTGCGGTACCGCATTTAATTTCTCTTCCAATGCCTTTGCTGTTTTTGTAATTGATAGTCCGCCCAGGTTGGTACAACGAAGCGTATGGTCGATGCTATGCCCCACTTTGTCCATAGCATCAATTACCTCATCCAGTGGTATCAGATGATTATAATTAGCCAGTGCCATATTGGAGCATGATAATGCATTGGTAGCTGCCATCACATTTTTGCCAAGACAAGGCGCCTCCACTCTGTTGGCTATTGGATCGCAGATCATCCCCAGTGAATTCTGTAATGCCAGTGATGCTGCGGAAAGAGATTGTGCTAAGTTTCCACCAGCCAAATACGTTATGGCAGCAGCAGCCATACCTGCTCCTGATCCACACTCTGCCTGACAGCCACCCACTTCCGCAGCAAATGTGGCATGTTCTGCTATAAATACACCTATAATGGCTGCTGCCATCATAGCTTTTACAACTTCCTCTTTTTTTATCTTCAATACATCACCTACGCCAATAACAGCGCCTGGCAATGCTCCACAGGATCCTGCAGTTGGTGCTGCTACTATAACACCCATAGAGCTCTTAACCTCCATCATTGCTGATACATACATGATGATCGTATTCAACACATCGCCTTCTACCAGTGTTTTCTCTTCTTTCTTTTTCTTGAACTGCACCGACTGTGCTCCTAAAATTCTATCGTCGTAGTGAGTGCCTTTTAAACCACTGTAAATCGACGACTGCATGATATCAACAATTGCCTCCATTTTTGAGAGCACCTCTTCATGGCTAATGCCGCCCCTGACTGCTTCGTAGTGAACCGCCAGTTCCCATAATTCTAAATCTTTATCGGCATTGTATTCCAACATCTCTTCGCAGCTAATGAATGGAACTTCCATATTATAGCGAGAGAGAACAGGCAGTACAGGATTCAACTTCTTAATTGAAATTACTTCCGATAGCCCCATCCACTCATCCAGGATGTTTTTGTCAGGAAAACTTCGTGACTTTATTTCAAAAAATGGACGTGATCCATCATGAAAAATGATTGTTTCCGGAGAAAATGCCGACCTGAAAATGTCTTCCAGCCCGCCTTGCTCTTTTACATATACCAACGTTTCGTAGTAGTCACCCGCCATAGACACCGTAGCGCCGTCAATTTCTATTACTTCTATCATTCCTCCACCTGTGGAAATGGCAGTAAGATGATGCGTTTCCTCGTTGTTCGATAACGTTAGTTTGTAGGTATTCGGGTGTTCGGCACCGATAGATACAATTTCAATCACCACTTCTATGCCTGCTGTTTGAAGATGATTTTCCGATACAGGTAATCTTTCGTCGTATGCTTCCCATCCCAGAAAACCTCCAAATAGGCCCATATCCGATCCCTGGCTTTTATGCGTTGTTGCCAAAGAGCCATTCGGATCAAATTCGATCAGAATGGTTTTCAAACTCCCATCCATCAAATCCCTGCATAAACGTCCGATACGCAACGAAGCTGCACAATGAGAACTGGACGGACCTCGCATCACCGGACCGATAACATCATTAAATATACTTGGGTAGGTTTTCATATCTATGGTAATTTAATAAAATTAAACCAATTCTGCAATACTAGCGCCTTCATGTGGGCGGTGGGGACACCTCCCACTAAGAAAAATTAAACCAATTCTGCAAATAGCAACTCAGCTTTCATGCTCATATCTGTCGTTGGTTGGTGAAGACACCAACCAATAGAGTATAATTCCCCAACATCAACGAACAGCCGAAGTCTATAAATTGTCTTTCAGAAACTTATACATCGTTCTTCTCAAATGAAGAGACGTATTCGTTCGTTCATTAATGCTATGCGAACGCATAGGATAAGACATCATACTAAACAGTTTGTTGTGCCTGATAAGTTTATCAGCCAGCATCTCAAAACTTTGGTAATGCACATTGTCGTCGCCCGTACCATGGATAATCATCAGGTTGCCTTTCAGATTAGCGGCATGTGTAATAGGCGATCCTTCCCGGTAACCTTCTTCATTGTCATCCGGCAGCCCCATATACCGTTCCTGATAGGTGGCATCATACAATCTTTGATCTGATACAAAAGCCAGGGCTACTCCGGTTTTATAGGTATCGGGATACCTGAACATACAGTTCATTGTCATCTGGCCGCCGCCACTCCATCCCCAAATTCCCACTCTGTCTGCATCAATAAATGTATATTGTTTTTTTAGCTGCTCAAGTGCTGCATATTGATCTTTTGCAGCCAGTATTCCTACCTGGCGGTAAATGCTTTTCCGCCATTCTCTTCCCCGGGGAGCTTTGGTGCCTCTATTGTCTATGCTGACTACCACATAACCCTGCTGAGCGAGAAAGCGATGCCATAAATCACCACCTTGCCAATTGTCCTGAACGGTAGATCCGGCCGGCTCACCATAAACATACAGCATTAGTGGATACTTTTTGGATACATCAAAACCTGTAGGACGAATCATCCAGGCATCTAAGGTTACATCACCGGCCTGTACTTTGATAAACTCTTTGGGTTGCAATTGGGCACCAGACACCACTTGTTTTAATGCTGCATTGTCCTGTAATACCCGAACAGTTTTATGACCCCGTAGCTGCACCAAAGAAATAACCGGAGGAACTTCAGCACTCTGTTGTGTGTGAATTGCCCAACTGGCATCACTATTTATTTGATAATTATGTTGCCCTCCCAAGGTTGCGGGCGTCACTCTTTCTGCTCTTCCGTTACCATCCAGCCTGCTTCTGTATAGAAAACGCTGTGTGAAATTTTGTGGCGAAGCGATATAGTAAACATAACCACCCTTAGGGTCAATACAGCTGATGTTCACCACGTCCATGTTTTCTTTGATGATGGGCGTTATTTTTTTGCCATCTCTGGAAACCCTGTATAGCTTTGTCCATCCATCTTTTTCACTTGTCCAGGTAAAAGCCTTTTCATTGTCCAGCCACATAATATTGTCATGTACATCCAAAAAAGCTTCGTCTTTATCAGTCAGGATATTTTTAATTTCCATGGTAGCAATATTACCTACCCACACTTTATTGGTATTCTGAAGCCGGTTCAGTTGTTGAATCATGACTTCATTGGAGCGGGGAATGAATTGCATACGGGCCAAGTAGTTGTTACGGGGATCTCCCGGGATATCAAACCATTTTGTGGTTCCACCACCTGCAGACACAACACCTACTTTTACGGCAGAAATAGTAGTGCCTACTTTTGGATAAGGAAGTGGGATTGGTTTGGAATAGAGTGAATCGATATTGTTGATCATATAGAAAGTACCGGTACCTCTTGTGTCGGACTGCCAATAGGCTATAAATTTACTATCAGGGCTCCAGCGAAAACCATCTCTACAGTCCAACTCTTCTTCGTATACCCAATCGAATGTACCATTGATAGTATAGTCGTTGCCATCTTTAGTGATTTGTGTAATGTTGCCATTGCCAAGCTCTTCAACATATATATTGTTTTTACTCACAAATGCTACCCTGCGGGCATCAGGAGAAAACTTCGCAAACATCATGGTAGCCCGTTCTACGCTTTTTCCGAGTTGTTGCAATTTGCCACTTGCCAGGTGTAATACCCAGTAATCGCCCCGGGTATGGTAGCGCCATACTTTCCGGGTATTGGTAAATATAAGCAGCAAGCTATTGTCATCAGACCATATATAATCCTGAATAGAGAGTGGCGTGTCTCCTCCGGCGGGTATCAGTTGATCAGCGGCAACCAGTATCTTCTTTTTGCCGGATTGTGCGTCGTACTGAACGATATCTATACCTTTGTCAGCCGATCTTTCCAATGTAGAATATCCTTTATTGTCTTTCATCCATCGAACAGGTCCAAACCCGGCTGCACTGTATTTATTACTGCTATAAATATCTTCCAGTGTTAAGCTCCCCTGTGCCAGAACTGTCAGGCAAAAATTCACTAATACAATTATACTAATCAGTTTTCTCATACTTCTATTTTTCGTATTGCTTATTTTTCTATTGTAATTATGTAACTGCTTTTAGCTTTTGTAGAAAAAGAAATAGAACCATCTGTCAGCTTTTTATACTTAACAAACTTCCCGTCGGTAGAAACTTTAATTTTTTGACCGCTAATTTTAACCCTGCAGTCACCGCCCTTTTGTGAAAGGATAACTGCATTGGTTAAGATATTTTTCTTCCATTCAAAACCAAGTTCAAAAGCGCCTCTTGCACACGCTCCCGTAAAACGACCGCTTTCCCATTCCTGCGGCAAAGCTGGCAGAAAGCGGATGATTCCTTCCTGCGATTGTAAAAGCATTTCCGAAACACCGGCACATACGCCCAACGTAGCATCTACCTGCATCGGGCGGCCACATTTACCAAATAGTTGAATATTACTTTGTTCTTTAAAATAAAGTTTCAATATTTTATTAGCCCGATCTCCGTCATTAAGCCTTGCCCACAGATTTGTCTTCCACGCTCTGGACCAGCCCGTAGCCCCATCCCCCCGTTGTTCCAAAACAGCTTTGCAGGCATCTATAAACGCAGGTGTTTTTTCAACAGAAATAACATTACCCGGAAAAAGACCATACATATGTGAGGCATGCCGATGTTCTTCTTCCAACTGCCCCCAATCATCTGACCATTCTTGCAATGCTCCGTCTCTTCCAATTTGTGGTGGTGGAAATCTTTTTCTGGCATCCAGGACTTTTGTCGCGAAAGCTTTATCCATTTGAAGCGCCGAACTCGCCTCACTAAAATAGCCAAACAAGTCTGTTAGTATTTGCATATCGATGGTAGAACCGGCACAGATAGTTGTACCAGGTCTCTCTCCACCGGTTACTTCATCAAAATAAGGTCCATTCCCCAAACCTGCCGGAAAGTTCTCCGGTGAGGTAGACGGGTTTGTTACCAGCCATTGCCCATTTTGATGTGGAACCAGAAAGTCCATGAAAAATTCTACACTTCCTTTTATTAAGGGGTATACCGTTCTAAGATAATTGGTATCACGTGTGAATAAAAACTGCTCCCATAACTGCGTGCATAACCAGGCACCGGCAGTGGTAAAGGTTCCCCAGGTGGGTCCATCCATCGGGGCTGCTACCCGCCATAAATCAGTATTTTGATGCAGTACCCAACCACCGGCACCATAATGTTCTTTTGCCACTTCTGCTCCCTGATCTGAGGCTTCCCGAACCAAGTCTACCAATGGCAATGCCATCTCACTGAGATTAGCAGATTGTACTGCCCAATAATTCATCTCTGTATTGATATTGGTTGTATACTTCGCATCCCACGCCGGGTTCATATCGTTGTTCCATATGCCTTGCAAATTAGCAGCCTGTGTACCCGGACGAGAAGACGTAATCAACACATATCGTCCGAATTGATATGCCAATGCAGCCAATGACGGATCGGAATGACTCACATTTTCGGATAGCCGCTGATCCGTAGGTTTCCAGGTATTCGTCGTAGTGGGTAGTGTAAGAGAAACCCGATTAAAATAATGTTGGTGGTCGGTTATATGAGCCGATTTTAATTGGGCATAGTTTTTTTTCAAACCGTTTAAAAGATATACATCATTTCGTTCAACAGCTTTGCCACTTACATCTTTATAATTTACAAAATTGGTGGCGGCGCTGATATACAAGTACACCGTGTTGGCCTCTTTCACCATAAGATGTTCATCATCCACCGTAATAATGCCGCCTGTATTGACTACTTTCAACCTGCATTCATATTTCAGTTTGCCAGCTACCCCCATGTAATCTGCAGATTTTCCACTAACCACGAGTCCATCACTGCCCAATCCATCCATTTTGATATAATCGTAGGCATAATTGGAATGGGAACGATTACGCACACCCCTCAAATTAGCCTTGAAAGAAATACTGCCGGGTTTACTGGCTGTAATTTTTACTACTATCAACTGATCAGGTGTTGACGCAAATGTTTCTCTTTGAAATTGTACACCATCTACTTCATACTGTACACCAGTGACACCTGTATTTAAATCCAGCCAGCGCACGTAGTTACTGGCTGATGCATGCTCCGGAAAAAACAAATGCAGATTAGCTAATGACTGATATTTCTGCTGCTCAACCGGATAGCCCATAAGCTGCCTTCCGAAAAGATTATGTGCCTTCAACATCTTTCCTTCAAAAACTAGCCGTTGGATTTCCGGTAAATGTTTATAACCACCTTTCACTACTGTTGAGTAGGGCCCCCCGCTCCAGTATGTGTCCTCATTCAATTGTATTCTTTCTTCAATGATGCCACCAAAAACCATTCCGCCTAATCTGCCATTGCCAACGGGTAGTGCATCATCCCATTGCGTTGCCGGTTGCCGGTACCACATAAATGTGGTAGGATTATAGCCTTTAGAAGCAATATGTTTTGCCACATCAGATTCCTGCGCATTGCTCTTGTTGAGAAGAAATAGAAGGCAAAAAGTGAACAGTACAGTAGGTTTCATACATTATTTTGTAAACTGTATTGTGTATGTTTCACCTGCTTTTGTAGCAAATGTTATTTGGTTGTCTTGGGACGTTTTTGTCCTAACTTTTTTGCCTCTTTTATCAGTTACTACATATTTACGTAGCGGATTTTTGATGATACAATCTTTTCCCGCAGTTGAATTCAGCAATAATGAAACTGCCTCGTTTGCTTTCCAATCCATATCTACCGTAAAACCGCCACGAATTTTGATTCCACTCACTTTTCCAGTATGCCAATCTGCAGGGATGGCAGGCAATATCGCTATATACTTTTCATTGGATTGAATCAGCATTTCGGTAACGCCGGCAGACAATCCCATGGTGCCATCTATTTGCATCGGTTGCTTTACAAAAAACTGCGGCGATGCATGTCTTGCTAAATAGAGGTTTAGTATTTTATTGGCTCTTTCGCCATCTTTCATTCTTGCCCACAAAGGTATCTTCCAGGCCATAGACCAGGGGGCATTTCCATGAGAAGAATCGCCGCGTTGTTCCAAAGCAGCTCTTACGGCCGACATCATCTCCGGTGTTTTATCGTAGGACAATACGTTGCCTGGATATAAGCCATATAAATGAGAATTGTGTCTATGCGCATTTTCTGTTTGATCCCAATCATCCAGCCACTCCTGCAGCATTCCATTTTTCCCAACCAATGGTGGAGGCAATTGAGCCCGTGCATTTTTCACCCGGGCTACATAATCGTTGTCAAGTTTCAGGGTTTGGGCTGCGTCAATATAGTATGCAAACAGGTCTTGTAGAATCTGAATGTCGATAGTAGCCCCGGCACATACATTGGTGCCAGGTCTAAAACTTGCGGTTATTTCATCAAAGTATTTTCCATTGCCCGGTCTTCCAGGAAAGTTCTCCGGTGAGTTGGATGGGTTTGTTACCAGCCATCCTTTCTCTGGATGTTTTACCAGAAAGTCCATAAAAAAAGCAACACTTCCTTTTAGCACCGGATAAATCCTTTTCAGGTAGGCTTCGTCGGGGTTATGAAGATAATGCTCCCATAAATGCGAAACCAGCCATGCACCGCCCGTAGTAAATGTTCCCCAGGTAGAACCATCCATTGGAGCCGCCACCCGCCACAAGTCTGTATTCTGGTGAAATACCCAACCACTGGCTCCATAGTGTTCTTTTGCAACAGCAGTCCCCTCGTCCGTCAGCTCTTCTACCATCTTAATCAGCGGCTCGGCCAATTCAGACAAGTTTCCGGATTCGGCTGGCCAATAATTCATTTGTATATTGATATTGGTCGTGTATTTTGAATCCCACCAGGGGTTCATATCCTTGTTCCATATACCTTGTAAATTAGCGGGCTGTGTACCAGGGCGGGAAGACGCAATTAAAGTGTATCTGCCAAACTGATAGCCCAAAGCTGCTAATTGTGGATCCGCCTGATGTCTGATGCTACTGATTCTTACGTCGGTTGGCTGATACGATAAGTCGGTAGCAGGAAGTTGTATATTTACTCTTTTAAATAAACCGGCATAATCACCAATATGGCGTTGCCGCAATTGCTCGTAAGTTTTGCCTTTTAATGCATTCAAATAATTATTCAGACGAACATGCTCATCTGCCGATACATCCCGGTAATTTACAAAATTAGTTGCTGCCACCAGGTATAATGTAACTGCGTCGGCATTGGTTATCACCATATTTTCATCATTCACCTCAATAGCGCCGCCTTGTATATCAGCTTTTAGTTTTGCTACATATTTCAATGTACCCTTTACCCCCATATAGTCTGCAGACTTACCCGTAAGTACCAGTTTATCATTTCCTTCGCCATCCATGCGAAAATAATCTGTTGCATAATTTGAGTGCTGTTGATTTCTCTCACCTCTAAGGTTCGCCTTAAATGATATAGTGCCTGGTTTATCTGCCGTAATGCTGATGACGATTGCCTGATCTGGTTCAGAAGCAAATACTTCCCGTTTGTATTTCACCCCATTTGACTGATAACTTACTGCAGTGATTCCTGTTTCCAAATCAAGCCACCGATAATAATCTGTAACATTTGCGTCTGGAAAAAAAAGATGAACATTACCCAATGCCTGGTATTTCTGTTGTTCAACAGGGTAACCCATTAAATGTCTTGCAAAAAGTTTCTGGGCTTCAAAAAACTTTTCATCAAATACCAATTGCTGAACCTCTTTCAGATATTTATGTCCTTCTTTTACTACTGTTGAGTAAGGACCACCGCTCCAATATGTGTCTTCATTTAACTGAATCAGTTCCTCATCCGTTCTACCGTGCACCATCGCACCCAGCCTTCCATTGCCAACCGGTAGCGCTGCGTCCCAATTTGGAGCAGACTGTTTGTACCACAATAAAGTAGAGGGATTGAATTGTTTCTCATTAATTTTTCTAACTATATCTTCCTGTGCTATGGAATGGAAACAATACATAGAAAGAAAGAAGCATATCAAACGGAGATTTAGTCGCATCATCAAAACAGTTGTTTGAACCAAAAGTATTGGCATATTTGAATTGGTGGTCTACGTAATTTATCCAATATATGCTCAATTTTAACTAGCTACAGTTTGTGTATAGAACATTTCAGCCAGCTGTGAACTATCCGTTCACGTTTTTGAAATATCTCACTAAGTATCCTTTTGGAGAATCGCCTATGATGTTTTTGAATACACGATTAAAATTGGTTATGCTATTAAATCCACATCGATATGCGATCGTAGACATACTATCGAAGTCTCCATCTATCAACGTCTTACAGGCTTCATTCACACGTATCTGGTTTAGAAAGGTTATAAAAGTGACGCCGGTATGTTTTTTAAAATAGCGGCAAAATGCCTGTGGTGTCAGGTAAACCTCATTTGCAATTTCATCGAGTGTAATCTCTCTTTTAAAGTGATGGCTGATATAATTAACAATATTTCCCATACGTAAGCCCTCCCCTTCTGCAATCGGGTCACTTGCCAACTGGGACAGGCTGGATGGTGGCGGATCCATGGTACATAAATACTGAATCAGATCTAAAAACAGAATTACCTGGGGAATATTTCTGGTCCGTTGAATTGCCTGCATTCTTTTTGACACTTCCAAAAATTGATTGGCCGGAAGCCGAAAACCTCCCTTAAACTCCTGAAAAAAAATTTCGGCAGTTTTGAATTCCGGTAAATCCAGTATTTTTTTTAGTTGCCCATTTAAGTCAAAATAGATCGCAAGGGAATGTACTCCTTCGTTGGCATCCAATTCACTTTTAAATACATGTGATTGGTTAGGTGCTATCATGAAAATATCGTTCGGTTGAAAAAGGTGCATGCTATTGTCAACTATAACCGTACCTTTTCCCTTCAAAATCCATACAAGTTGTGCCTCTTTATGTCTGTGCAAATAGGAATAAAACTGGGGTATTATATCCTCCTGAACAATCACAGTTTCGCCTGAAGTCACCGGTATGGTAAATTGTAATGGTTTCATTCAACTCTGGATTTAACCAGCTACAATTTACTGATATTGGCATGTAATATTAAAATAATGATATAGATTGGTTAAAATACGGGCAATTCTGGTTCATTTTGGATATAAGTTAAAATGCCGATGGCATATCCACCGGCATTTTAAATATATCATTTTTATATTATTCCTTAAATCTAGCCTTTCTTCGACCCTTTCATTTTTGATTTTGGCAAAGGTGTTTTTTCGGCCTTCTTATTTTCGCCGGAAAGTTTGATGGCATAGTTTACGGCAGCGTATACATCTACTAAGCCACCTTTTCTACTGATATCAGACATCAATACTTTTTCCTGCGTACCGGGTATAGTTACCTGCTCTTTTAAAGGTGTTACAGAATTTTCTATCGCCTCCTTAATCTGAACAGCGGTGAGATTGGGAAAATATGAAAAAAGTAAGGCGGCTACACCCGCTACAACAGGGCTTGCCATACTGGTTCCATTCAATTTTCCATAGGCATCCCCTCCCGGCATCGTGGAGTATATCTGTACACCCGGCGCAAATACATCTACCCCGTTTTTTCCATAGTTTGAAAAATTAGCGGTAACACCACCGTTGGTAGGATCTCCACTGGCACCAACCGTTATCCAGTTAGTGGCCCGGGAGCTTGTATCATTGTCAAAATACGGGCTGGGGAAGTTATCATTTTCGTCCAGGTTTTTTGAACTGTTCCCGGCTGCATGCACCAGCAGTACTCCTTTACTTTCTGCATATTTCACAGCAGAATCAACCCAGTTTTTTTCAGGTGAGATACTTTTACCAAAACTCATGTTTACCACTTTCGCACCATTGTCAACGGCATAAAAAATTGCATTGGCAATATCTTTATCGTGTTCGTCTCCGTCGGGTACGGCTCTCAGGGTCATTATTTTCACGTTGTCTGCAACCCCGTCGCCACCCAAACCGTTATTACGAACGGCACCGATAATTCCCGAAACATGCGTACCGTGCATCGGTGTACCTGCCATCACATCATTATTACCATAAAAACGATCATTAAAATCGTAGTAGTTATCCTGCACCACATCGCCGCGATAATTTTCCGGCTCATTTTGTACTGCAGCTACTTTAGCTTTCTCGCCTTCATAAAACTCATTGATCATTCCAAACAATTTGGTACTACTCATATCATCCGCTTTGAAGGCCATAAACAAAACCTGGATGGTGCTTTTCGCTTTATTTTCATCAGCATTAGCAGGCTTCAGTTGAATGACGTCATCGGCTTTATATTCTTCCTTTTTTACGGCCACCTGAATCACGCTGTCTGCCCAGGGCATATTTTCTACCATATTTCTCAAAAACATCACATTCATCGAAGCTTCTTTAGCATCTCCTTCTACTAAATCCTTCACTTTTTTGTAAAGCGCCAATTCTTCTTTTTCTTCAGGGCTCGCGGTTGTTTCATCCGGCATCGTGGTTCCATACTTCCGCTTCAACTTATAATATACTCTTGCTGCTTCGTATGAATCTTTATCTACATTGCGGCCGTCTTTTCCACCCAGAAAGTTCCATCCATATACATCATCTATAAATCCATTGTTATCGTCGTCAATACCATTGCCAGGTATTTCTCCCGGGTTTCGCCACAGCACCGGCTTCAGATCTTCGTGTAATGTATCTACGCCGGAATCAATTACTGCCACTACTACCGGCACACTTTTACGATCTTTCAACAAATCATTGTAGGCCTTCTCAACGCCTATTCCATAGAAACCATCTTTTTCGTTATTGAGTAAATGCCAGTTATTGGGGGCTGTTTTCACAGAGGTTTGAGCAACACCAGTTCCCAAACAAGCGGATAATAAAAACATCAATCCTGTTTTCTTCATGTTTGCCTTTTTAGTCATTTAGAACCAACAAAATAAACCTATTTATATGAATGCTACAATTTAAATCCGAAATCATAGATAAATATTAACCAATACAAACAGATGCAAAAAGAAGAGCCAGAGTTGTCAACTCCGGCTCTCTTTTCAAATATTTAACGATCGGTTTATTGTTGTGAATCAGGTATCTTTTTGAGCCAGGTTGAACTGTTGAAAACTTCCTCTGTAAAATCTATGTTTTCTTTTTGTAAGGGACAACCACCATTTTCATTCAGACCGGCTTCAAAAGGACATTTATCTTCTTCATCGTTTATGCCATCACCATCACTATCCGGCACGGGGCAACCTTCAAATCTTGCAACCCCCGGCACACTAATACATTTGTCTTCGTAATCATATACACCATCACCATCACTATCTACGAATTGCAAATCTTTTGCCAACCTGCCAACGGTCACTTTCTCAATCTGAACAGTCGCATTTTCAACCTCAACAGTCATCGCGACTTCCGCCTCGGCTTCCACAGGTTCTAACAAAGCGATGTCTTCGGTAGGATCAGGCATACCAATTAAGTAGTCGGCATGCTTTGCTTTCTTTGAAGTAGTTATTATTATCTCCGGCAGATCCTGATACTGCTCTATTTTTGATTTTGCGGTAATCACTATTTCGGGTAAATCTACATAAGATTTTACCGGAGCGGTTATTACGATTTCTGGCATATCGAAGAAATGTACATTCTCTGGTCTTTCTAAAAGACTATTATATTCATCTGCCAGATACAAAGAGTCTACGGTGTAATGTTTTTCTTCAGGTATTGTTGTAAAACTATTATCAGCCAAAGATTGCGCACTATAATCATAGAGTACCAGTGCCGATAAAAGTAATGCATCTATTTTTCTCATACTTTTTAAATTTTCAGAGGGTGGAATTTGTATAAAAACGTGGAACTACTTATTGCTATTGCGTAAAACACCTTAGTGCGCCGTTGAAATATGACCGTTGGTCGAAATGGCAATTACGTTCATTAAAAAATAATTGTTTAGTGTTGATATTTGATAATCCTGCTAAATAATGAGGGCTCACCTGTTTTGGTAAGCCCCTATTATATTTAATATCTATATTCTCTGGTTAGTATTTCGCTTTAAGTTCCACTCTTCTGTTCAGCGCCCGGCCTTTCTCTGTATTATTATCAGCAATCGGCTTCTCTGAACCATAACCGGTAGCTGTCATACGACTGGCTTCTACACCTTTGTTCACCAGGTAAGTTTTAATTGCCAGTGCTCTTCTGCCAGACAGTACCTGATTTATCCGTACCGAACCTGTATTATCTGTATGTCCTTCGATATCAAGTCTTACTTCAGGATTTTCAGACATCAACTCTGCTACTCTGTCTAGTGATTCGAACGATGACTTGTTGATTTTATCGCTGTTAACCTCGAAGCGTATACCACGTGCGGCTTTTCTGAAGTCTTCCTCAAAGCTGGCATCAATTTCAGGACAACCATTATTTGATGCGATACCTGCCTTGTTCGGACATTTATCTTCTGCATCCGGTATACCATCTCCGTCAGCATCAGGCGGTAAAGGGCAGCCTCCTAATTGTTTCACTCCTGCAATATCCGGACATTTATCTTCGTCATCCGGTATACCATCTTTGTCGCGATCCGGTAACGGACACCCTGATAAGTGTGCTACACCTGCCTGACCCGGACATTTATCCAGATAATCAGGAATACCATCGCCATCTGTATCAGGACACCCATTCATTGCAGGCGTACCAGGTTCATTTTTACACAGATCATCTTTATCAGGCACACCATCACCATCTGTATCCCTTGCAGCTTCTTTAGTTCTGCTACTCTTTGACTTGGTTAACCATACTACCAGACTTCCTCCCCAGGATTGGTGTTTGAAAGAACCATCGTATGTAGCTGTATAAAAATCAGACAGACTGCGTCCGTAATTCGCAGTCAGCATAATTCTGTCGTTAAAGTCAAAACCTGCAAGAGCGTTCACACCAAAATCAAATTTGTTGTATTTATTTACCTGATCACCGCCTGGCATCTTATTATCAAAATTGCTTTCTTCACCAGACGCATTAAAAAACTGATAAGAAGTTTTGCTATTGAGCTGGTAGCCGGCATATCCGCCAGCCCCTATAATAAACCTTACATTAGAGGTGACAGGTACCCGATAAACCAAATTTACCGGAAGCTGTAAATAATTAATGCGCCATTTGGCGATTATTGAAGAAGTATCTGTATTAAATGCTTTTGTTGAATCGTATGATTTGGAAAAGTTTCTCCCTTTTGCATTATACAATAAAGACGTTTGTAGTGCCCATGTCGCTTTTTTATTCAAGGCATATTCGGTGTATACACCCGCATGAAAACCGGTATACTGAGAATAGTAATTTTTAAAATTTTGATTCCACCCTGGCAGACTATTCTTTTCCAGAATGTAAGAATTGTGGGCACCGCCGCCCACGCCAATTTTAAATTGAGCCTGCAATAAACTGATTAGCAATAAGTTAAACGCTAAGAGTAGATATATTTTTTTCATACTATAGGGTTAGTTCAAAAGGATATTAAACCTGCTATACATAGAATAACGCATAATCCCTGCATAATATTATTATTGCTCCATGATAGAATAAAGACCATTCTGAAAAGGAACAATTGCGTCAATGATTTTTTGCCATGTCGAATAATTGCTAATGAGAGACAGAGATTTAACAGCTGGTCAGCGGATTATTATCCAGCTAATACCGGAGCATGTGAGATATTTAACTATTGTAGTTATCGGATATAAATTTTCAAGTTTGAGTACTTTGCGTCGAATCTCGCCTTGGAAAGAGTGAACAAACTTTATGATATTGTCGCTTTTTTAGCTACTGCAGTTTTATTTTATTTGGCAAACTGTAATGGGAGCAGGCAAGGGACTGTGGCCGTAAATGAAGACGGTTTTCTCCACGTCCTGCCATCGTCTCCAAATATTCAATTGTTGAGTATATAGTTGTGGATGATGGGGCGGTGCGTTATATAGACAGCGCAACGTTCAGCTTGGCACAAAACTATGGGGAAACGTTGCCGGGAATAAAAAGGTTCATATCGTATATCACAATCTTGACAATTGTAAAGTATCGGAAAATGAAGCTGTATTCGCAGGACAAGTGATCGGAGAATTAGATAAGTCGTATGCGGGGGAAATTTCCATGGCTTACAATTCTGGGGCCGGAAAAAGAATTGGTATCGAAGAATAAACCCCTTACGATTTTACTTTCTTATTGCTTCCTGGATTATACTCTCAATCGCTGTAGCCCTCCGAAGTGTTTTATAATAAAGAAAAAACTATCCTCCGGACGACAACTTAGTCCCCACTATCTTGCAATTTGCCAAAAAAAGATATCCACGTTCCACATGGAACATGTGGATAACATTCTCATTATTAAGGAAGTTAGGGATTATTGTGGATAAATTAAATTGATAAATCAGTCTCAATTCATTAAAAGTCACAGATTAAAACTGATACCCTGCGCCAATGGCAACCCAGGCGACCAATTGATTGTATTTGTTTGCCGCCGCATATAATTTTTCCAGGCATCGCTTCCACTTTCCCGTCCACCTCCTGTTTCCTTCTCGCCACCAAACGCTCCTCCAATCTCGGCACCGCTGGTGCCTATGTTTACATTGGCAATACCACAGTCACTTCCCAGGGCAGAAAGAAAGCGCTCAGCTTCCCGAAGATTGAGTGTCATTATGGAAGAAGAAAGTCCTTGCGGTACATTGTTCTGGATGGCAATTGCTTCATCCAGGTCATGATATTCCATAAGATAGAGTATCGGAGCAAAGGTTTCCGTATGCACCACCGGGAAATCCGGCTTCACTTCCGCGATGCAGGGTTTCACGTAACAACCACTCTCAAAGCCGGCTCCGTCTAACACGCCACCTTCTACTATAAAGTTTCCGCCTTCTTCCTTACACTGTTGGATCGCATTAAGGTAAAGTTGTACAGCCGGCCGATCAATTAAAGGACCTACGTGATTCTCCTTTTGCAAAGGATCTCCAATTCTCAACTGTCCGTAAGCTGCTATTAGTTTGGTTTTAAATGTTTCATAAACAGATTGATGAACTATCAGTCTGCGGGTAGTGGTGCATCTTTGTCCTGCCGTGCCTACTGCACCAAATACACTGGCTATAATGGCAATATCCAGGTCTGCGTCCCCGGATACTATGATAGCATTGTTCCCCCCCAACTCCAGCAAGGTTTTACCAAGTCTTCCGGCAACAGCGGCCGCCACTGCTTTTCCCATCCTGGTAGAACCCGTTGCAGATACCAGCGCTATCCGGGGATCTGCGCTCAACTGGTGCCCTATGGTGTGATCACCAATCAACAAGTTACCGACTCCATCGGGAACATTGTTTTGAGAGAAAACTTCTGCAACAATGTGCTGCACCGCAATGGCACATAAGGGCGTTTTTTCGGAAGGTTTCCAGATGCAGGTATTTCCACAAACCCATGCCAGTGCTGCATTCCAGCTCCATACGGC
Organism: uncultured Terrimonas sp.; assembly: GCA_964604365.1. GTDB lineage: Bacteria > Bacteroidota > Bacteroidia > Chitinophagales > Chitinophagaceae > Agriterribacter. Next base: position 27,697 of record CAZRYS010000017.1, on the reverse strand, counting down.
CACAGGAAAATTGAATGCTGATATAATGGCGACAGTGCCAAGCGGGTGCCACTGTTCATACATCCGGTGCCCCGGGCGTTCGCTATGCATCGTTAATCCGTATAGTTGACGAGATAACCCAACAGCGAAATCGCAGATGTCGATCATTTCCTGAACTTCGCCTAACCCTTCCTGTAAGCTCTTTCCCATTTCATAGGAAACCAGTTTACCTAAGGGTTCCTTTTGTTTCCGCAACTTCTCGCCAATTTGTCTCACTATTTCTCCTCTTTTAGGTGCGGGCCATTGCCGCCATATCAAATATGCCTCATTGGCTTTTCTTACCACTGTTTCAAAACCGTTTTCATCGGCCATATATACATTGGCTATTACTTTTCCATCCACCGGCGATAAGGATGGAAAGATGGCTCCTGAAGAACCCATCCAAAATTGCCCTGTAGATACCGACTGATTAACAGAACTAATCTTAAGTTGCCCGATGAAGTCACTCATAGCATTATTTTAATGCAATATACTAATTGTAAATAATCATCTAAAAATCATAAAAATTGTTGGTGCAGAATAAAGTGCAGCGTCAAACTGCACGTTGTATGAGCCCGTCCTGTACCAGTTACTTATTAAGAAAGTGAACTAAAATACCGAAATAAAGCTGTAGGCGAATACCGGAGTAAATTATTTGTTATAGTGGCTAAATACCAATGCAAGGTCGTTGTCTAATATACCAGTATTAGCTCATTCTCCTATCTTAAACTCTATCTTGGTGTACACCGGTTCATTTTCAAGATTCTTAATTAAATTTAGAAATTGACTCCACCTATATCCTTCTTTCACTAATAACTTTTCTCTGATTATTGGATGAGAATGGATTGCCTTAATACGATGGCTATAAGCATTGTCTATATGTTTTATGGTCAAAATTTTGTCATTGTACCAATTGTCAACCTGTTCTATTAACCCCATATATCGTTGAAGTCTGAACCAATCCTCTTCTGTTTTTGGTCCTGCGGTTTCCGTTACTCTCCATTCTCCCTTTTCTGCCAGCTTAATCTGGATATCATTGTATTGTTGGATTGAATTGTAAAATTCTCTCATAAATTCAGACTTGGCTATTTGTCTTGAAAGTTGAATCTGTTTGGCTGTATAGAATAAACCTGTCGCTGCAAGAACTAGTCCCAAACCTGAAATAAAATTTGATAAAACAGCCCAATTTATTTTCCATTTTTTCATATGACATATTTCTGCTTCATCAAACATAATAAAAATCAATTATATTTCCTATATAAACATCCTATGGAGGTTTAACGTTAAAAAAACCGCATCAAAATCGTGAGAAACTATAGATAAGTTTTTGAAAATATTCTAACCGAAGGAAAGAGCATAAGCCAGCAAATAAAAGATAAAAATAATCAGCAAAGACAGCATCGTTTATCACACTTACCATTTGATAACACAACGGTTTACCTTTATTGACAAATGCTACAAAAGGACCTTGGCAATGATATTTGTGTATCAGTTGTTATGTTGTGTCGTTTTTTTATCGCTACTTTGCAGTATAATCTTTCTTACTGTCTCCGAACGTTCTTTTAAACAGTTTCACCTTTCCACTCCTCTGTATTAACCATTGTCCATAGGCACAGGTTCCAACCTTCTATGAAACCGGTATTGTTAATTTCATTAATTCAAAACAATGAAACAAAGTTTACTTACCCGGTTTTATGTTATTGTATTTTTATTAATTGCATCTGGTACAGCAAAAGCAGGTGAAGATGCGGTCCGCCCTTTTCAATTCGATTTGAAAATACTGGCCAAAATGTCCATCAATTCATTTAACAAGACTACCAATGTTGGTCAACTCCTCAGTCGCATTGAACCACAAAAAAATCGCGTTTGTGTATGCGAAATAATGGAGGCAGAGAACAACAACAATGTATTCGCCAACCTGGTAGTATTGTCGGAAAAAGAAAATGATGGTGATCTGAGCAAAAGTTACAGAGTGGCTGAACAACAAATCAGCGCAGAAAAAAGGCAGATGAAAGCCATCTACTTTGACAAATTAAGAGTGAATACAAAAATAGCGGCGGCTACAGATTGTATGAGTCTCTACCTGAAACTTAACCAGAAAAACAATGATTTTAAGCTGTATGATATCCTGAATGCGGATATCCGCTCAGCGGTAAAACGTTAGTATTGTTCTGACTCGTCAGGAAAACTACCGCTTTTTACATCTTTTATGTATTGCTGAACAGCCCCGGTCACCTGCTCATGTAGGTTCAAATATTGTCGCAGGAACCGGGGCTTGAATTCAGTATTAATACCTAACATGTCATGCATCACCAACACCTGTCCATCACAAAGTGCCCCCGCTCCTATTCCAATGGTGGGAATGTGCAAGCTTTGGCTTACTTCCCCGGCCAAACTAGCCGGAATTTTTTCCAGTACTATGCCAAAGCACCCGGCTTCTTCCAGCAGCCTTGCATCCCGCTTGAGTTTTTCGGCTTCCGCCTGCTCTTTCGCCCTAACCGAATAGGTGCCAAACTTATAAATAGACTGCGGCGTTAATCCCAGGTGTCCCATCACCGGTACACCCGAAGAGGTAATCCGCTTTATAGAGTCCAACGCTTCTTCCCCACCTTCCAGTTTAACAGCGTGCGCTCCCGTTTCTTTCATTATGCGTATAGTAGAGTTGAGGGCTTCCTTAGAATTTCCCTGGTAAGTGCCAAACGGCAGATCTACCACCACCAGGCACCTGTTCGCCCCTCTTACTACCGAAGCGGCATGGTATATCATCTGATCAAGTGTAATGGGTAAAGTTGTTTCATGTCCGGCCATCACATTGCTGGCCGAATCGCCTACTAAAATCACATCAATACCCGCCAAATCTATAATGCCGGAAAACGAAAAATCGTATGCAGTAAGCATCGCTATCTTTTCGCCTTTCTCTTTCATTTTTTGCAGTGTATTGGTGGTTACCCTCTTTACATCCTTGTTTATACTCATATCTATATTTGAGAAACGAAATAACAAAATTTGCCTGACTATCGGTAGCTGATATTTGACAGTTTGTGCCAACATACCACACCACGTACAGCCAGATTACTTAAATTACATAATTATAATCAATAAGTTACAACGGTTACTGCAATTAAATTTTAAGATGGTTTACTTTTGCGGCAAAGGCACAAAACCTGTTTCTTTCGGTGTTTTTGGGAACAGCTGTTTCTGCCAGCCCTTTTTTACCTCCTCTACCCATATTTGTAACCCGCGCTTATTAGACGACCTGAGATAGTCGGGTGTACGCTCCGGAATACGATACCTTTTCCTCCATTAATAGCTGTATTCTACATACTATCTATTTATCAAATCCCTTAAAATCTGCCGCCACAATACGTTTCCACTCCGGATGCCTTTTTATATAGGCAAATACCAGTGGGCAGAGTGGAATCAGTGCGTAATTATTTGCCTCAAGATATTCAAGTGTTTTCTCAATTATGGCTGTTGCTACTCCCCTGCCTTCAAGTGCTGATGCTACTTCGGTATGAATCAGGTATATGCGTCCAGGTGTTTCCTTGTAATCAATAAACGCCTTATGTCCATCCACTGATAGCTGAAAACGTTTCTCCGCTTCATTCTTTTCCAGTGGAATGGCTATATATTCTTCTTTCATAATACTTAAAAACTTATTATTAAAATTGTCCGGTAGACAGCAATACCAATGTACAGGCGTTCATAGTAGTAATGCCGTTCTTCTTTGCCAGTTGCTCCAATTCCGAATTTTCTGCTCCGGGATTAAATATGATGCGTTTGGGATTGAGAGAGAGGATATAGTCGTAATATTCTTTTTGGTTATCCGTATTGAGGTACAAAGTCACCGTATCCACATCGTCAAAATGTTTTTTTTCATTGTTAACAGCTACATCGGCTATTTCCATTTCTTTTCTGCCAATAGCCACCACAGGATGTTGTTTACCACGTAACATATTAATAGCCATATAACTATACCGCTGGGGATTATCGGAGGCACCCAATACCAATGTCTTTTTCGAAGTGTCCATCTTTCTGTTGTTCCTATAAATATAGTCAGTTTAATATAATTTTACAGATTGGCTATCAATAATTTAAGATTTAGATAACTGAAATTCGATTGGTGAAAAAAAGCTGTGCAACGATTGTTACTCAATCGTTGTCAGATATATTGGTTTAAGCAGAATGATTGACTATCAACTATTAATAAGGGACTGTATTAAAGGAAGAGCAGATGCGCAGCAAAAGTTATATGATGCTTTTGCAGAGCAAATGTTGGCCATATGTTACCGCTATACCAAGTCGCTTACAGATGCAGAAGACGTTTTACAGGAAGGATTTATTAAAGTTTTTAAGTATCTGCACCAGTTTCGTAACGATGGAGAACTGGGTGGTTGGATAAGGAGGATAATGGTGAACACCGCTATTAACTACCTTAAACAAAACAGCAAATATCAATATGACCTGTCATTTAACGACTTAGGCGGATTACATCCTGTATCTGAGGATAATCCGCAGGTGAACATGCAGGCCAAAGAGTTGGCAAACCTTGTCAGGCAACTGCCGACAGGATACCAAACAGTTTTTAACATGCATGCCATAGAAGGTTATACCCATGTAGAAATAGGCGAGATACTCGGAATAAATGAGGGAACCTCCCGTTCGCAGTATATGCGTGCCCGAAATCTGTTGATCACATGGATTGAAAAGTATTCACAAGAACTTAAACGTGAACAATATGCCGGAAAATGATTTCGAAAAGCAGGTGCAGCGGCTATTTGACGAAATGCGCGTAAAACCGTCGGAAAAGGTTTGGCCGCACATAGAGAATAAAATAAAAAAAGATAAAATCCAGAGAAGGTTTTTTATCTGGTTGCCGGCAGCTTTGGTAGCACTTGTTGCCGGAGGTTACTGGCTTATGCAAACTGAACAAAGTAACCTTAGCAATAACAACACACCGTCCGATCAAAACATTATTACACTGAATCAGCCTGAAAATACAGTCGAGCTTTCAAGTGGCAAAACAGATAAAACCGATAGTCAGCGTGCCTTAGCAGGTTCGCCTGATGACGAAACCAGGAAAGCACTCCTTGTTGTGCCAGACAAAACAACAACGATTGATCAAAAGCCGGCTACATCACCATCAGCACAGACTATAGTTCTAAAGGATGCAGAAAAAAAACGGGTTGGGAAAAGATTGGAAAAACATAGCAGGAATTCATTGCCTCCAACGCTTTCAAAAGAAATTGCAGGTACAGCAGATCCAATTGTCGATCTACAGCCGATCGATGCCTTTACACAAACCAGAACCCAAAATGCCATCGAGAATAAAACAGCAATAGAAGGCAATCTGCAAAATGTAGCCCTGCGTTCTCTTCCGGCAATGAATCAGCAACATGCCATAGCAGGATATAAAAGAGCTGAACAACCGGCGGTAAAAATCCCAAGCCCTAAAGTCTGGGAATGGGGTATTACCGGCAGTGCCGGTGTTTCATCGGCAGACAATGGTAGTTTGTCTAAAGCATTTACTATTAAAAACGCAACGGCAAGGGCAGAAAATCTACAATTTTCTGATGTAAGTTCCAGTTATTACAACCAGCAACTGGCACCACAAACCAGTGCTTTGTATGCAGTGGCACCCCCCGCCTCTTCTGTTAAAAGAGATTTCTCCTGGCATGCCGGTGCTTTTGTGAAACGGAAACTGAACAGCCGTTTGAGTTTATCTTCCGGACTCCAGTATCATCAATATACTACTAATAGGATTGTGGGGGATGTAGATTATTTGAATAATCAACCTGCCAATTTTGCAAGTGGGCACAATAGTGTGGCCAGGTATTCCGGCACCTATGTAACGGGGAAGAAATATACGAACCGCTACTATATGGTAGAACTACCGCTCGGCGTAGACTGGTTGATCAACAAAAACGGAAGTCTTCCTATCTATTTAAATGGAGGAATGCAATTGTCGTACCTGGTAGCCACTAACTCCCTGCATTACGACTATAAAACCGGCGTTTATTATGAAGACGAAAGTTATTTTCACAAACTACAAGGAGGCGTTTATGCAGGTATGTCTGCCAGGCTTTTTCCCAAAACTCCTTATGCCTTCAATATAGGGCCAATAGCATCGTACAATTTCACTAATCTTACAAAACCAGCGATGGCCAACAAGCAAAATCTCATGTTTGCCGGCATACATATTCAGTGGATATTAGGAAGCCGTTAAACCTTAATCATTAATTAAATGGTAGTCAATGTGGACTAATTAATTAATCGAATGCTTGCTTTTATCGGGTATTGCAGAACATTCGAAATCCACCAGTTGGCACCGGTTAACAGATTTCCCAATCGCAGGTATTCGCCTGCTCATAGCGAAAGGACAAAAGAAGAACGTCCTTTTGACTGCAGGGAGAAATCTGTTTGTATTACTTTACAACCTTGTACAAAATATCCGCATCATAGTCTGTATAATGTTTGTATTTTCTGAATTGCATCCAAAGTACAACAACAGTATCGTTCTTTTTTCTATACCGTGGTACTACCGGTCGAACATTGTTTAGTTTTGAATCGCGTGTTATCGGTGTGATCTTCCACTTCTTTCCCAGGTTGCTGGTAGCGGCTTTAGATAATTCAAAAATCCCGTTAATCTGATGGGAAAAGTATACGGTAGTCGGATTCAATGGGTCCAGCGTCATGCCACCGGAATAATTTTCTTCTCGTTGTTTTTTGCCCGTTTCGTCCTCTGGAAACCATGTACCCGAATTCACTAAAAAGTTATCTTCCCATTTTCCCATATTATATACAGCATAATGGTAAAGGTGTTGTTGGTTGGTTGGATAGCGGGTATAGGCAACCGTTGGTCGTCCCTTTTTGTCAATTGCAATATCAAAAATCCAGGCTTTGCCAGTTTCGGGAGTTGCCTTATATACAACAGAAGCATCTTCAGGATGAAAAGGCAACTGATCTACTGTACATATTTTTGACCCGTCTGCCCGCCAGAAAGCATCGTTTTCGTAATAACAATAATATACCGAATTAAGCGGTTCATTATTGGGATGTCCATCAGTAAATACCAGGTGTATTTTCGATTTCCCGTCGGAATGGTATTTTACATAAGGTCTGTTATTGGTGTTCAGTTGGGGAGAAGTGATCACCACTTTTGGATCCGCCCATGTTTTTCCGTTGTCAGTAGAGGTAATTAAGTTCGGCTTAAAACCTATCCAACGGCCAAAACTGAAAAGTTTATTCTGCTCCGATTCCAACCGAAACGGATTGGCATAACTATATGTTTGCTTTTGAAATTTTTGAACCAGTTCTTCTGTATAAGGTTTAAATACCACCGACGCCCCAAAACTCTCTATCGAAGGTTGGCTGGTAGTATTTTGAATTACGCCCATACCATTGATGGTACCGTTATGCCAGGTATATTGACTGAGGATGTTTCCATCTGCCAATTCCACAAATGCAGGATTATCATGATCGTCAATCTCTAATTCATCATATAATTTCTTTTGTTGAATTTTATTCGTTTCCACGTTTAATGCCGCAGCATACACATTTCCTTTGTTATCTATCCAACCTGTGACGATCTCTCCTTTATGCTGTGATGTATAAATAGCCCGAGGGTCACTAAACCAACACCAGGCACCATTATTAGTAAGCACCCGCTGAGAATATATGGAACCAAAAAAGAAAACGAAAAACGGGAGTAAAATTAAAATTCTCATCGTCGTAAATATAGTAATAAAAAGGATATTGGGCGGTGTCTCCACCGCCCACATGAAATTAATGATACCGAAAATTTATTAGATATTGCTTATTGCACTTTCAATACGCCCGAAGTCTTCAGGTTAGTGACTGTTAACTCTTTCCTACCTTCATCATATATGTATTGACTTTCACTTAGCAATACGTCATTCATTTTTACAGAAGTTGGTTTGGATGTCAAATGCATAGTTACATTCCAGGTTCTGTTTGAAACCATCCCATTGTAAGTGCCTATACTTTTTCCAATTTCTACAGTGTTTATGGCTCCAGACTTTTTGGTTGAAATTCTGGTTGATATTGAGGCACCTTTTTCGTAGTCGAAACTAACGCCATCATCTTCATACAAATCAAAAGAGCTTTCTTCTGCACCAGGAAAAACATACAATGACATTTCGTCCATTGGCTTTTCTCCTCTGTATTGCATTAACGGTCCCATTGGAATAATCGCTCCGGATTTTACATATAAAGAACCACCGCGGTTTTCAGGCCAGGTTACAACTTTTAATTGTCCACCTTCAACTATCTCACCAGTCCAATAATCTTTCCATTGCCCTTCAGGGAAATAAATACTGTCTTTATAGATACCTACCATCAATCCGGGACCTAAAAGATATTGGTGAAGAATATTTCGATTCTTTTTGTCGTTGGGGTATGTCAAAGTTAATGGTTGCAATACCGGCCAGCCTGTTTTGGTGGCAACATTTCCTGCAGAATACAAATAAGGAAAAAGTTTTGACCGAAGTTGAGCATAGTAGCGATGTATATCCGTTAACTCTTTTCCTTGTACCCATGGCATTTTAAAATATGCCCAACTACATATTTCACTCATTGGCAACAGATAACCATAATGGATACCCTCTTTCTTACTAACTTCCATATCTACAGTAGACCAACTGTGTCCCACAATCGAATTGTTTAGCACACCGCCTAATGTTGTCAATTCTCCACCAGTATCACCTGTCCATACTGATGAAAAAGCCTGGTATCCAACCCATCCTGCTGGCGTTAATGCTGCGGGACGCCTGTTGGTTTTCTCTTTAAATCCGTCATACATTTGCTGAGAGTACAACAATGGATAAAGGTTGTGCATTTCTTTATCTTTCATTCCATTTCCCCAAAGCTTGTCGGGGTGAAACTCCATTTGTAATGCCGCATCTTGCTTAAACATATCTACTCCCTGGTCCACAAATTTCTCCAGGTGTTTAAACCATGGTTCATCAATTTTAGTGACTGTATCAGAAAATACTTGTCCACCAAGATTTTCGTCGGTAAATATAGGCGGAGTAACATTTACGTAGTTAGCAGCAAGCGCCGCCAAAGAGGTATTTTTTCCTGCCTGTCTTTCTGCTTCATAACTCAAATCATAGTTATTACAAAGCCATAACTTCAACTTAAATCCCATCTTCTTCAAGGACGGCACAAAGGATGGCGGACGGCTATCTCCAAACCACCACGGATGCGGAAAACGTTCCGGATGCCATTGTTTCTTAATAGAATAATCATATCTTTTGGACATCCAACCTGGCTCCAACCCTATTACATCACAAGGGATCTCTTCTCTTCTGAAATTTACAGCGCAATCTATTGCTTCGTAGTCTGTAGCCTGCTCTCGACAGATAAACCAAAGCCCAAATGCCCAGTTCGGTGGTAATTTGGGACGACCGGTTAATTGTGTGTACAAATCAATCATGCGCTTATAATCTTTCCCAACAAAAACGTAATAGTCGATGGTACCGCTTTCATTTTTCCAATCAAATATATTGGGATCGGTTTTACACATATCAAAAATAGTTCGATAAGTGGTATTCACCATTACTCCAACGCCTTTGGTAGACATGAAAAAAGGAACCGGGATATAAGTGGAAGTCTTGTAGCGAACATCACAATCCGCAATATAACCACGATGGTAAAGATGTGTTCTCGCCTGGTCTCCAAATCCTATCCAGTCTTCGTCTTTATCAGCATTGAATACCGCTCTACTTACGCCATCTTTAAAGCTGGTCGTCACCTGATCTAAAAGCACTTTACCATTGCTCTCCGTAACCTGAATGCTACCGGAAGCATAGTTTATTTTTAAACTTAGTTTTTCTGTAGCAACGGTTGCGCCCTTACTATTTTTCGCCACCTTTGGTTTTGCGATCTGCTCTACCACCGGTTTAATAAAACCATATCGATTCAGTCCCGAATGCTGAAACGAGTTTCCTTTAGGAACAATTGAAATCCTGAGAATATCACTCGCCACCGCTTCTATGCGAATCTGTGATGTCTTATTGTATTCATCTTCAAGAACCACATTCCCACTATTTTGCCCAATTGCAAGATTAATGAGTAGAAGACAAGCGAAAGATAATGTATACCTAATCACACTCATGACATGCATAAATTTAAATTGTAAAAATATTATTCGTAACCTTCATTCTGCTCCAATTTTGAACCAACATTTCTGTTAATTACAGTAAGTGGAATAGGAAAAAGATTATTGAATGGTTGTATGGATGCTTTAGCTGCTTCGGAACCAAACCTTTTTGTTCTGTCGTATATTAGCCCGAGTCTACCGAGTGTCAACATTCTGAATTCCTCCCCATATAATTCTCTCGCTCTTTCATCCAGTATATAATCCAGCGAAACGTCAGCAGCTGTTATTGCAGGAGCCTGTGCTCTTTGACGTACTACATTAATATCATTAGCTGCCAGGTCTGGCTGAGTATTCGCTAAATATGCTTCAGCCCTCAATAAATAAGTTTCTGGTAAACGGACGATGTAAAAGTCACGAATATAGCCGTTGTCGGGTAACGCATTTACGTGCTTATCTGTTCCAAATTTCTGCCAGTTGGGATAAATGTATTGCATCGTATCATCATTGGTTGTCAAAAATGATTTCGGCACTAAATCTCCTTTACTGAAACCTGAAACATCGGCACCAAAATAATAGTTCCGTTTAATATTTATTTCATTGTTGCGAATATCTCCCCCAGCGTTTTCCCAAATAGTGTAATTAGTGTAGTTAGTAGGTCTTACAAAAGCCACACCTCTACCAGTTGTATCATGTGCTACGCCATTGTACCCTATTTTAGACAGTCCCCAGAAATTGCACCACATCATTCTCTCAATCAGAGGCCTTCTGAAGTTGGGTATCCCACCTACTACTTCAGCGCCATTATCGCCAATTTCAAATTGGGCAACCCATATACCCTCTTCATTGCCTGCTTGACGATTCTGATTGCCCATCACAAATAAATCCCAGTAATAGTCTTTATTGGTTTCAGATGCTCTTTTACCAAATCTTTGATTCACCAAAGAGTAGCTACCATCTGTTTGATCAATCACCCGTGTTGCCGCAGCAATAGCTCCTTCAAAATCTTTAAGAGAAATATTTACTTCAGCCAAAAAATGGTCAGCCGCTGCTCTTACCACTCTTCCGGGAGCATTGGTGCTAACAGGTAAATAGGTACGAGCGAACTCCAGATCAGCCTTGGCAAATGCCCAGGTTTCGTCCCTGGTATTTCTCACAAAGTCATCTTTAGCTTCCGTCAGTGGTTCGGAAACGATGGGTACACCACCAAAAATATTCGCCAAATTGCGATAAGCAAATCCTCGGAAAAAACGCGCCTCGGCTATCGTGGCGTTTTTTTCATCCTCGCTTATCCAACGGACATTTGGATTCTCAGCACCCTTGATAATAGTGTTGGCTACTTTAATTATCTCATATTGCCAGTTGTACCAATCTCCAGAGTAGTTGTCGATAGAGTTCACCAATCCCCAGTTGTTGTACTTAGCAGTTACATTTCGAGGGTCCATGCACACATCCGTTCCCAATCCAAGTACCCATCCATCCTTATTACCATCTGCGGAGTTGTAAAACAACTGGATATTCCGATACATAGCTGCACTCAATCCATCAAATTGTGCTTTACTAAGAAAGCCATCTTCAACATCCAGCTTTCCTCTGAATTCTTCAGTTAAAAACTCTTTATCATTACAAGATATCAATAGGAATCCTGTAGCTACAAAAAACAGTTTTATATTAATCGATAGTTTCATTGTAATACATTTTAATTCGTTAAAACCCAACATTCATCCCGAATGTAAATGCCCTCATCAAAGGTGTAGACTTGTTTACCGCATTGTTAGTAGAACCTCCATTTCCTCCTATTTGAGCAGAGTTGGCCGGGTCTAATCCTGTCCAACCAGTAAAAGTGAGCAGATTGGTACCGCTTAGGTAAAATCTTAGATTACTGATTTTCAGTCTTTCAGTGATTTCTTGTGGCACATTATAACTTAAGGAGAGATTTTGTAATCTTCCAAAAGACCTCGATTGATAGAACCCATACCCATAAGCATTGGTATAGTTGGCACGTGGATGTTCGTTGTTAGGGTTTTGATCGGTCCAGTAAGGTTGATCAAGCCAATTGGCAGAAGTTGGTAAAATAGCCGCCGGATTAAGTCCTCTCAAATTACTACCCAAAAAGAAATTCTCTTTTCCTCCACCTATGATCGCATTGAAACTAAAATAGAGGGTGAAATTTTTATAAGAAAATGTATTGGAAATATTAAAGTTGAAGTTCTCTTTTGCATATCCTATAATGGAACGGTCATGTGTTGTAATTTTTCCATCCGGCTTACCATCCGGGCCACTAATATCTCTAAACTTCACATCGCCATCAATAAAGCCAGTGGAGTTTTTGTATTCTATATCTCCCGCTTGTACTATACCATCAAATGTATAATCATAAATTGCTCCCAGAGATTTTCCGATAAACAAGCTGTTGTCTATGTCATCATCTTCTTTACCATCTCCATTGCCATCAAAGCCACTCAAGTGAAGTAGTTTATTTCTATTCAACCAGAAATTTACGCCAGATTCCCATCTGAATCCACCCGCTGTAGATACGTTAATACTATTCAGACCAATTTCCATTCCTTTATTCGCTACTTCTCCCCTATTGGCATTTACGGTATTATAACCAGTCATAATAGGAATAGCCCTCAAGATTAACTGATCCTGTGTATTGCTCTGATACAAATCCACATAGCCACTCAACCTGTTCTTAAGCACGGCGAAATTGATACCGAAGTTGAGTGCTGTAGTGGTCTCCCATGTGAGCGATTTGTTCCCCAAAGTAGCAGGAGTAGTAAATTGCGTAGTTGTATTTCCAAAAACGGTAAAGCCAGTACCTACCTGTGCACGGGTTGCGTAAGGGTTGATCCCCTGGTTACCTGTTTTTCCATAAGACAACCTGAATTTAAGGAAGTCAAGCCATTTTACATTATCCAAAAAGTTTTCTTCGCTGGCCGTCCAGGCAACAGAGGCTCCGGGAAAATTACCGAACTTATTTCCTTCAGAAAATGCCGAATTACCGTCACGACGGAAATTAACGGTCAAAAAATATTTATCACGATACCCGTACCCTATCCTTCCAATATATCCAACATTGGCAAACATGGAATAACTGGTATAACCCGTATAGTTAGTGGCATTCTGTAAGCCATAGAATCCCATTGATGTAGTTCCTATGTTTCCAAAATCCAAGCCTCTGAATATTACGGTATCCGATTGAGAATGATCACGCGTGTAGCCTAATAATGCATCGACGCTATGGTCTCCAAAAGAACGATTATAGGTTAACAGGTTATCCATCAACCAGGACTTTGTAATACCATTGGTACGGTTTCCATGTGCCCTAGGCAAAAACTGTGAAGGATTTGCCACCTGCTCGGGCACCAATGTGTTCACTTCGCCAAACTCATGATGGAAATAACCTAATTCTGTATTATTTCTATTGGCGGTCAGGTTAAAACGATAGTTCAATCCTTTGATGAAAGGAAATTTCACATTCACAAATCCGGTACCCCTGATGCTGGAATACTTCTCCATATCATCATCGTAATATCCGGGCTCAGACAAGCTGGCGTTTCCCCAATATGGATTGAACAAAGAAGTAACCTGGGCAGGAAAACGTTGTAACACTGTATTATCAGTTCCCTCCAGGTACTTATAACTATATGGTGACATATAAGTCGCCATGTATAAATTAGGAGATAATCCTGAATAATCGCGGCTGGAATAGTAACCATTGATGCCATAAGACAACCAACTGGTAATATTATTCTCGAGTTTTAAAGTAAGTGTCGGTTTCTTAAAATTATCATTATACAATACCCCTTTTTGATCTAAAAAGGCTGCCGAAAAATAATAGTTCAAATTGGAAGTTCTACCAGAAACACTGATCTCGTAATTCTGAATAGGCGCATGTTGTTTGATGTCTTTCATCCAGTCGGTAGTATGTCCCTCATTGTATGCCTGAAGCTCCAATGGCGACAACACTTTTGTCATATCGGCTGTATCAATCCCTAAAGCACCTAAGTTACTTTTACGAAATTCCAGAAAGGCTTCCGGACCACGCATTTTGGGTATTCTGGTCCAGTCTTGTAAACCATAATATGTATTCAAGTTTATTCTGGGCTTGTCAGTCTTTCCCTTTTTGGTAGTAACAATCACTACACCATTGGCTGATCTAGATCCATAAATTGCTGCTGAGCTAGCATCTTTTAGTACGTCGAAACTGGCAACATCGTTCATATTAATCTCATTGAGATTACCATTGAAAATGACACCATCCAAAACGATAAGAGGATTTGTATTGGCAGTGATAGAATTTTGTCCACGTACCATGATCGATGGATTGCCACCAGCAGTGGTAGTAGGTCCTACATTAATACCAGCGGTTCCTTGCAAAGCTTCCAGCGGATTCACAAAAGGAACAGTTGCTTTTGGTGAACCTTCCATTTTTACAGAGGTGATCGCTCCTGTTACATTTTTTCTTTGTTGTGTAGAATATCCAACCACTACCACATCATCTAATTGGCTGGCAGCTTCGGACATTACTATCATTAACGACAATTGTGTGCCAACTTTTACTTTATAAGGAAGGTAGCCAACACCGCTTAATACTAACTCATCACCTGGATCAGCCTGCAAAGAGAAACTACCCGTTTCGTCAGTAGTAGTGCCACCAGTCTTGCCGCTGATTGTTACACTGATACCAACCAGAGGACTACCCGCTTTATCTTTAACCGTTCCTTTGATGGGTGCCATTTCTTCAATCGCTGTTTCCCGAACCGGAGCGTTAAGTGCAGGCTTGCTTCTTATAACAATGATATTGTTTTTCATTGTATAAGACAAAGCTGCATCCTTTAGGAGCAAATCGATGACATCTCCAACTGCATGTTTACGAACGTTGATATCAACCGGTTTCATATCCTTAAAGAGTCCGTATTTGTAAATAAACTCTACCCCGGTTTGCTTGTTAATCATTTTAAAAGCACGTTCTATAGAAATATTTTTCTCTGAAAGCGTTACCGACTGCGTATAGCTTCGGGCGCTTACATGAAGCGCAGTTGTCAGTATGAGGATCGTACACATCTTCATAATCAACAGTAGTTTTGAAAGCAAATGCCAATGGCTGGCTTTGCTATAAATGCCAAAATTCATAACTTTAAAAAGTTTTGGTTACAGTAATGGAATTGTTCAAATCGTTTCAGGATGTACCAGAATATTAACCGGGGGTGAGTCGCAATCACTCCTGGTCTTTTGTTTTTTATTTATTCTTTCATTTAATTTTATTTGGTTTTAGATTTTATCAATGTATAACAGGCAGCACTTTTATCATCCTGCCTTCTGTTTTAAAAGCGATATCTCCCGTGGCTTCAAGCGCTTCCAATAAATCTGTCATATTTTTTTTTCTGGAAATAACCCCGGATAATTTTACAGACGAAAAGTCACCCTCATATTGAACTTCTACATCATACCATCTGCGTATCTGACGCATAATACTCTCCACAGGTGTACCACCAAAGTGAAATTCTCCTTTAGTCCATGCTACTATTTCTTCTACATTTGTATACTTTACCTCTAGTTCGTTTCCTTCTACCTTCCGGGCTTGCTGTCCGGGTTTTAGTACTGAATTTGATCCATCGTTACCCACCTGTACCAAACCTTCTACCAATGTAGCGCTTATTTCATTTTCCTCAGAATAGGCCATGATATCAAATTGGGTACCCATCGCAATTACATCTAAGTTTTCAGCTTTTACTATAAAGGGTTTTGATTTACTGGCTGTTACTTCAAAATACCCCTGACCAGTCAGATAGACTTCACGAGCTTCTTTTTTAAACACTGTAGGAAAGCGTAAAGACGATGAAGCATTTAACCTGACATTGCTACCATCAGGCAGCACAATCTGGTATTGTCCGCCCCGGGGCGTAGAGATGGTATTATATATTGTCTCACCTTCTGCAGCCGCCCCCTCATATGACAACTTACCACCGTCTAACTGTATAATTTTAACACCATTCTGTTCTGCGATATTACCTCCGTTTTCACTGCCAAGTAACAATTCAGTCCCGTCGGCTAGTGTAAGCACAGCCTTATCGGAACCCGGTTGAATAACTACTTTATTGCTGGCAACAGGGGTTTCTGCTTCTTCCACTGATGACTCCGAACGCCAAAATAAAAATGTAGAAAATGCCAGCACTAATGCAACTGAAGCAGCCATCCATACTTTTGAATACTGAAAGCGTGACCTTGATGAGAGCGGTTTTATTGGGAAATTATTATCCTCTTCTACAAGGTCTATTTCGGCATGTAACCGTTGTTGTATTCGATCTTTTGATTTCTCATATGCCTCTGAAGAAATATCGGATTGGTTCTTCCTCAATTCCAAGTCCACTGATTCACTCATCAGCTTATCAAACCTCTCAACACCGATCTCTTTTCTTAAATCATTAAATTCTTCTTCGCCAATATCTCCGTTAAGATATTTCTGTAGTATAATATAAAATTTTTCGTCCATAACTAAAGTCTTCAAATAGTAGACCTAGTAGTAAAGACTCAAATTTCGGCTGCTATGCACAGTGATGTAAAAAAAAATTATCGCTCTCTATGTTGCTCTTTTAAAAACTGCTGAATAAACCCCAAAGCCCGTGTTATATGATTATTGACAGTTCGGGCATTGATATTAAGAATCTCTGCTATCTGAGCATGGGATAGTCCATTTCTCCGGGTGAGTAGAAAAACCTTTTTTTGTTGGGGCGGAAGACGCGCCACGGCTTTATCTATAAGTATTTCTGTTTCTTTTGATGTATCGGTGGTACAGGCAAGCTCCGGAATCTCGAAAGCAGCCTCCTGGGAAACAATGGTAAGCCTAAACTGTTTATTTCTTAGCGCTGAAAGTATTTTGTTCCTGGCTACTATAAAAAAATAGTTATCAAGGTTTTTAATATATATCAGCTCTTGCCTTTTCAGCCATATACTCATAAACACCTCCTGCACCAGGTCTTCTGCTAAAGCGGTGGATTTCAAATAACGACAAGCTGTTTTATAAACAGATTGCCAGTAGTAGTCGTATAAAAGTGTAAAAGCCGTTCTATCTGACTGAGCCACAAGCAATACAATTTCCTTTATCTCCTTTTCTGATTTATTTGTATGCAACGGGATAATATTAAACTAATAGCTCTGGTAATTCAATCATTTGCTTGGTTAAATTTAAGAAAACTATTTTGATTAATCTTTTATAGTTGCAACTGTCAGTATGCAATTTTTATTTCACATGTACGTATTTCCGGGTAAGAAAAGACGCTATAATAATTGGGGTGGGTATTACCGTGCCTCCAAGCAAAAAACGATGCCGTACTGTCAAACTTTGGAGTCTTGATAAAGCCTGCTAAAACCGCCCCCGGTAAATAACTACTTACTAATCCTGATATCCCGGTAATGATCAGTGAAAGCAAACAACTTCAACAGGTAACCAACAACAAAACAGACATAATAATTAAAGCACTAACGACAAATACAAAAGAATTTAAATAACCTACCGAAATGTAGTCTCTTACTATTAAGTTAATATGGAAGCTGTTGCCAAAATAGTCTTAAAGGTATAACGATCAGTTTATTATTGATTTTAAGGGACTTCAACTGCCAAGTTCAGTTTCTATATTTATCTATGCTTGACTTATATTGGTTTGGACTTTGACCCGCATGCTGTTTGAATACTTTACAGAAATGTGAATTGGATACATAACCACACATAGAAGCTATGGTAGATATAGGTTTATCCTGCTCTATAAGTAGTTTGCGTGCATATTCCATTCTTTCTTCCAAAAGATATTGAGAAAATCGCATTTTTGTTCGGTGTTTGAAGAATCTACAAAACGAGGGCATAGTCATGCAGGCTATATCCGCAACGTCTTTTAGTGATATGGGGGAACCCAGATTTTCCTTGATATACTTTATCACCGTGATGAGTCTATCAGAATTGTTAGCATCAGCAGCACTTATCTCCTTTTCAACAATAAATTTTCGATCATCAGAAACTGAGATGATATGCATAATTTCCAATAAGCCGTTCACCTTCTCAAATCCTGTTTTGTCGGACAGTTCCACCAATCTGTTTGCTATGATATTTTTCGTCTCACCATAAATCTTAATGCCTTTAGACGCTTGTTGAACCATCTCCCGGATACCACTCATCTCTTTTAAAAGATCAAACATTTGTTCGAATATCTTCAAATTGATATATGTCACGATTACCTTGCTCCGCAGATTAGAGTTATCCTTATAAAAAACAGGATCGCTCAACCATATATGTGGCACATTAGATCCAATAAAAACCATATCTCCGGCTTCATAGTTGCTTACTTTATTGCCTATAATCCTTTTGCCATACCCTTCAACCACAAAGGTAAGTTCTAACTCCGGATGAGCATGAAATGATGGACGGCCGTGAAAAGGAGAATACAGGTAAGGTTGATCTCTCATTTCTATATGAAGAAATGTATTAACCAAAGGAGTTATTTGAGTTTGTACAAGCTTCAATCGTCCGTTTAGTTTAGATGGAAAAAATCGTTCGTTGGATGCTGATAATTACACAATATACTTACTATTTCTCCATTAACTCTTTGAGAGCAATTTGAATCATGAGTCAGAAAATCATCAGGAGCCTGTTTCAACATCTATAGGGAGACCATCGTATTCATTATTCTGCTGCATCGTCAGAAGATATTTAATATTTCTTGCAGTATAATCTACTGTTTATTAAGACATAACCCTAATGAGATTACTTACTATCTTTTTAACGAGCATGTAGAAAGCCTCTTCTGATTTTTAAAAAATCAGAAAAGGCTCGAAAAAATATAAAAACAAATACATTAAGCACCCTAACAGCCAGCCTAATAGTTAGCTATCAACTTTACAGCTTTTCTATTGGCACCTGTAGTTACTTCAAACAATCGTGCAACAGTATTTAGTTTGTTACTCATCAAAACAATATCATTGCTGGCATTCCCCTCTACTCTGACAAAAGTACCGGTCGTGTTCAGGGTTCTGGAATTAGCAATGAGTACATTTTGACAACTTTCTAAACGAACAACTGATTCAGCTTTTGTACTTCCCGCTAATCTGCATGAAGACAATTCTAACCCTACAACATCATCACAAACTATTGCAGGTCGTAAATCCTCACTTAAAAGTCTGAAACTTACATTGTGAAAAACAAGATCAGAAGCGTGATGCACATATAAAGCATAGGCAGGCAGATCACCAAAAATATACATCTCCGGGTAATGTCTGTCCAGGTCGGGAACAGAACGTCTTGCACCTTGCTGCGCCGTTCCTCCTCCAGTAAAAGTAAAGTCTAAATTGCTGAAAGTAATTCCCGAAGGCCGGGTTTTGCTAGTTCCGGTGATAGACATACATATATTATCATCGGGCGTAGTTGCCTGTATGTTATCAAAAAGTATATTCTGCAACTTGCCATTCTCCCAGTTACTGTCGTTTATTTCGAAAGGCGCCGGCTCGTCTTCCTTTAATTGCCATCCCGCCACACGAATAGATATGGGTCCCCGAACATTCTCCATTACAATATTTGAAAATGTAACATTACGCATAACAGCCCCCATAGACTCCTGTATTTTTATACCATTTAGCTTGGTGTTACGGATAACACAATTGGAGATTGTGATATTTTCTATATTGTCAATTGCATCTGGTCCCAACCGAATAGCGGCACAACGCGAACTAAGCAAACAATTCGTTACAACAATATCTCTACATGGATACCCCTTCTCACTCACTTTGAAAGCAATGCTATCATCTTCCGTATTAATATTACAATTGCTTACCGTTACTTCTCTACAGCCATCAATATCAATACCGTCTCTATTCGGACTCACCGGGTTTTCTATGCGTACTCCATCTACTTTTACCCTCTTGCATTGCAATAACCAACATGCCCAAACGGCGGAATTTGTTAAAAATATATTCTCGATTCTTACATCGCTACAGCCCCGCAGCTGAATCAACCACGGGCGTACCCAATACGTACCATCTGAAGGAAACAACTCTCCCTGACCATTGATCGTTCCATTGCCAGTAAGTGCTATATGATGACAACCCGATGCATGAATAAAAGATCGAACTGGCTCTGGTTGATTAAATTTGTAATCTGTATTGAATTTCTGAATATCAGGTGATGCTAACAAAGTGGCAGTAGACGTAATATGAAGTTCCACATTGTTCTTAAACGCAATTCCACCCGAAAGAAATACTCCATTGTGTAATACGACTTTACCGCCACCTTCTTTAGAGCATGTATCTATGGCTTCCTGAATGGCAGGTCCATCATCAGTAACTCCATCAGCTATTGCTCCAAATTTCTTGACATCATATACCGGAGGGTAGTGATCTCCAAATGAGGGAGCAGTTGCGTCTAAGTTCGGTTTATTCGGATTTTCATTAGCATTTAAGTTTGCTGCGTTCAGCAAAGCGCCCGCAGAAGTAAGTCCTAAAATTTTTCCAACTACATCTCTTCTTTTCATAATTCGTTTCATTTACAAGCAAAAAATATTTCTCGCACTGATACATTATCAATACTTCTAATTAATGAACTGGCATCCACGGTTTTGACTCTTTAAAAAAATGATAATTGAGCGCATCAGACCAAAGTCTTGCTGCCGTCCATAGTCCGCTTTCACTCAGATGTACTTCATCATATCGATCTGCTTTTACCATTCCAATATCATAGTCAGGACCCGAAAAGAAACCCGATTCCTTCAGCATGCTTTCCTGCGCTTGACGGACCGCTGTATTATTAGGAGGCGATTGCAAATTAACCACTACTGCCAACTGGGGATAATTCAAATCTTTACGCGCTTCCATTACAAAACGCCGGTAATTATTTACAATTACGTCCGGATCTTTTTGTCCGGCATCGTTATGCCCCTGGTCAGCGAGCAAAGCCCGTATTCCGGTTAAAGAAATATATCGGGTCAATGTATTTTTTAAGTTAATGTAAGGCATGCGAATAGCGGCCCGCACAAAACCATGCTCAAAATAGATACTATCAGAAGACTTTGCCCAGTGCTCAAGGCTTGTTCCGCCAAAAGCGGCATTGAAAACAAGTACAGGGACATTCTGTTTTTTTGCAACATACTCCCCGAATTTTGACCAAAAATATGAGCCATGTCCGAAAGGAGCCAAAACGACATCGGTAGCGGCATTGCTAAAAGTCGGCGGTGGAAGATACATAGGGTTGCCGGTGGTTAGATACAGACTATCGAACTGTTTGCTTTTTGGGTCCAGTGCAACCGTACTAACCCTATCGTCCAAAGATCCTTCAATATTGATATTTCCCCCCTGAGCGACAGAATGCCCAACAACTACAAAAACTTCGCCTATACCTACCCGTTCAACCGTTGAAAATTCCCATTTTTTTCCTCTTTTGAAACGAATCTCCAGATTGTACCAGCCTCCTCCTCCTTCCACACTTCCTGAAAATGTACCCAATGCAAGGTCGCGTTCTATTTTTCTCCATCGGGTGGTCTTTCCTTGTCCCGCCCCCCTGGCAACCAATCGGGCCTCTATAATCTCAATATCCTGACTACTTTTTCCTTCCACTCGCACCATCCCTCTATTGGCATTGTTTCGTTGAAATACAATTCTCGATGTAGGGATTTGTATTTCAAGTACCGTCTCTATGGCATTATCATTGGTAGAAAAAATTTTGTTTGAAGTGTTTTTGGAAGAAGTCCCTCCTATGACGGATAATACTGAACAACTGACTAATACAAGCACCACCAATTTCAATAAATATATCTTCACCATAGTTTTTAAAATCTAATTAATCAAATATCCATTATCTGTAGTCACCGATGATCCTCTACCGAACGACGTTGTAAGTTCCTGCCTCTGTAATTCCTTTCCAGTTATCTGTCCTGAATGGCTCAGCTGGAAATCCTTCTTTGTTATACAGGTTTGCGTCGCTGGCATCATCCGCCCATCCATATCTTACAGCCACCGGTTTTTTTACTTCGTCTGCCTCCAACACTATCCTGTGTCCATCTACAAAGGCTCTTGCATAATAGAATATTTTGTCCTCCCCCGCTATTTCAAAACCCTTAACATACCCGTAGGTATCATTTTTAGTCATCAATCCCGAGCCGGTTTGCGAGAATAAGAGGGTGGCCTTATTCTCTTTAATGTGCATTACTTGATAAACGGGTCCGCGGTAAGAGCCATTTTTCTGATACGTAAAATGTAGTGCGTTTGCCGCTAGTCTCTTACCCACATCTTGCTTGTTTTTTGGATGAATGTCATTGGTTTCACCAATATCCACGGTTACGGCCATACCGGTTTGAGGCATATTGTTTAGTGTCATTGCCTGTGCTTCTCTCAGTTCTGCCCAACTACTACCCTTTTTACTATTACCGCCCCCAGCAATAAAACTTGAAAGCTGAACAAAATAGAAAGGAAAATCACCTTGATTCCATTGATTTCTCCAATCGCTGATCAATAAGGGAAAACTTCTTCTGTATTCATGTGCCCTTCCTGCATTGTTTTCTCCCTGATACCATATAACACCTTTTATTGGAAGGTTTATCAAGGGATGTATCATGCCATTGTATAAGAGAGAAGGATAATGATTAGGACTTACATTGTAAGATTGTGGTGATATTTTCTCCACTTGAAAAGACCATAATCCATCCAATTTCTTTGAATCCACCTGATTTATCACCAGCTTCATATCTGTTTCATCTCCATAAAATCCGCCTCCGCCCCACACGTCCGTTACTCTAACCGCAATGGAGTTAGAACCATCGATCAACAAGCCACAGGGAATATTATAAATACGTTTTTCGCCTGCTTTAAGTTCTGTTTTTCCTACGAGTACACCATTCACATAGGTTTCATCCGAATCATCTATTTTACCCAAATGGAGTTCTACCGGTCTCCCCGCCTCTGCGCCAGTTAAATCAAATTTTCGACGAAACCACACTACTCCGTCAACATCGCTAAGCTGCTGCTGTTCCCAATTTCCTGGGAGCTTCATTTGCGGCCAACGGCTATCATCGAACGTCTTATCTTTCCAGAGTTGTAGGTCTGAGTCCTGGGGGAATTTTGGTTGTAATTTTTCTATATTTTTCTTCACGGCAGTTTCCCTCACACGCTGCAGGGAATCCACATTAAGGATCGGCAGCGTTCCTATTGATTTAGAGAACATATCATCACTCTTGAATCCTGCAGCACTTATCCATGTTTCAACATCTGTACCACCCCAGGATGTATTTATTATTCCAATAGGAATTTTCTGGTCGAGATGAATCTCTTTCGCAAAGTAATAGCCTACGGCTGTAAATGCTTCTACGTTTCCGGATGTAGCTGTTTGCCAGGCAGTTTTTCCCACATCATCCAATGGCGTGCCCGACGCATTTTTAGGAAGATAGAAGTGTCTAATAGCGGTGAAATTAGCCGCTCGTATTTCTTCGTCTGCGTTTGAAGATAGCTTTACCGGCCATTCCATGTTTGACTGACCGGAACAAATCCAAACGTCACCCACCAATACATCTTTAATAGCGATGCTATTTTTTCCGGTTATGCTTAGTATGTCTCCTTTCGGTTGGGCAGATTCTGGCGAAAAAGATATTTTCCATTTCCCTTCCTTATCTGCATAAGTCGTGCGCTCCTGTTTTCTAAAACGCACCACCACCTTTTCATTGACATCAGCCCAGCCCCATATCACAATATCCTTGTCTCTTTGCAGAACCATCGAATCTGCGAATATTTGGGGTAGCCTTACCTCACTGCGAATATCTTTTTGATACCCGTATATTAACAATAAAAACAACAAGATTCTTTTCATTACTGCAACACAATTTTACATTTATTAATTAGCTCCCGTCAAAAGACCTTATCCTCCGTTTAAATAAAAACGAGCCCTTTACTTTCTTTAAGCGGATTCTCAAGAGATAATTTGCTCACGTCAAAAAATTATTTGTTCCCCTCATCAAACATCTTATTAATCATTTCAACGGTTGTATCCGTGAGAATTTTTCCGCCTTCTGCACCCACAAAACTGCTTTGCATAATGACACTATAACCGCCACCTTCAATGGCCTTAGCAGTAGGCAGATAATTTTTTGCACCTGCAAGCTGAACCACAAATGTTTGCAACGCTTTACTGCGCCCCTGGATACGAATGCCATATTCCGTAAACAGTTCAAACGGATTGGTACAAATCACAATGTCGCCGATGCGGATTACATGTATTTCTGCTTTAACTGTCTGATTCGGTGATGTTCGTTGGTTTTCGTACCGTAGGGCCGCATCTCTATACCACATCATCCAGGCCTGCAGCTCTTTTACCTTTTCGGGACCACCAGACATCTCTTTCATCAAACGATCTCTTCCTTCTTTGGCTTCCTCATATTCTTTTTCAGACAACATACGCATGGGTAGTTGTAAGGTCTCTGTTTTATGAGAAAGCAATACATCGTTTTGTCGCTCTTTTTTAATCACATTGTGTATTTCATCTACGGCATTTACAATTCTATAGGCAATTTCCTCCAACTGATTTCTTCCGGCAATATCCCGCATTCTTTGCTCTGATTTGCTTCTATACATAGGTCGCGGTGATTGGTCTCCCGATGCAGCAATCCACCCTACAACTACCAAGTCTTTTCCATATCGTTTGTGTAAACGCTTCCGCACTTCATGCCAATAATCTGCATTTACAGCCTCCCTGTTTTCTACTTCCTGAGCAGGACATGCCACACTGATACTGGTAGCAATTAGTTTTCCACGTGCATTCCAGAAAAAAAGAGTATTGATGTCATGGTCTTCATATCCCTCTATGCCGGTAAACGACGGTACATGCGTTCCTCCATACATAGAAGCAGAGCCATCTTCATAGGAGCTTCTTCGATTGTAACCTACCACTGCATGTCCCTGTCCCCAGGAAACACTTCCTCGCTGTCTGTTATTCCAGGCTTGTACCACTCCGCCACTAATGCGCTCTACCAGCAACTCAAAATATTCTTCTATCTGTGTAACGCCTTCTTTGGGAATAGGGTATACCAGATTTTCATTGCCGAACACAGGAGCCGTATGAGTATGTGTAGCTGTTAGAATGACTCTATTTTCATCCAATCCTTTCAACTGTTGATTCTTTACTTCTTGTCTTACACGATCAATCAACCTATCTGTAATGACGGTTAAGTCGCAAGAGACAAAAACTGTACCTCCCAAAGATGTTCCCCCGGATTTTGACTCTAATGCAATGATATTAGCCGTAAGCGGAGTTTCAATAGAAGTTGCCAGTCGCAAATGAAATTGCCCCAATAAGGCGACAGGTATTTTAGGCGTAATATCAATACTTGCTTTTCCTATATACAGGTCGTCAGCTTTCAGCTCCATTGACCCACTTACAATTAAACTAACTGTAATTAATACCCGATATAAATAATTGATCATCGTCGACTTAAATTATGAAATCAAAAAAATTACTCCGCCTTCTTTTGTAAAGCCTTCAATCTTTCATCAGAGGGCGCAGGCGTATTCACCCCTTCCTTAGGCACTTCTGCTCCTGCAGTCCAGACGATGGCATTCAATACCAGTTTCCTAAAATCATCTATACGCCAGTTTTCATGCATATGTGCTCCTGTAAATCCAAATCCTCTTCCTCCGCCAGGTCTGTTGTAAGCCCAGGAAAGCACTTGTGGCTCTTTGTTAGCAATTGCCTGGCGTACATGGGGATTACCCTCATGCGTTCCGTCTTTTCTATCAAGTGTGGACACAGGAGGCATTACGGTTAATATGGGCGTTATGTTTTCCATATTCTTTCTAAATCTCATATGGTAGTACCACTCATCTCTCGCACTAAACGGTTTTACTCCATTGGTAATAGGATGTGATGGTAAAGTATCAATAACCGGTGTCCAAAAAGGATTTACCGACCAGTGTATTTCAAAATATCCGCCTACCCAATCCAGAAAATTGTCTCCGGCTTGTCCAGCGGGAATTTCTACAGCATAATGCAAATTCACCAGCCCAACTCCTTTTTTCATCAATTCATTCATGTGTTTCATGTGAGGCAACACCATATGTCCGCCACCACCATCACTATACATCACAATGGCATCTGCATCATTTAAAATTGTAGTATCTACAGGCCATCCCTGCTCAGTTACTACCGCTTCCATGCCCGTTACGTGTTCGTTAATATATTCAGCAAGCAATTGGCAGCCCCCCAGGTGTTCGTGTTCTCCCGGTCCATGGCTATCTCTGCCTGGGATAAAAACAATTTTCTTGTTTACTTCCTTATTAAGTTCACTTTTGTCCTCTCCGCTGGATCCATTTCCACAACCGCAAAAAAAGAAGATTGACAAGAACAAAAAGGATTCTTTTATTTTATTCATTTTTTTGTATTGTATTTTTATTAAAAGGTAGACTGATTACTTATTTTTTCCTAAGGTCGTCAAATACGCCAACAGGTCTGCCAATTCCTGCTTTTTCATCGCTTGATGCAGCGCAGGCATAGAAGACTCAGATAATTGCTTTAGCGAACTAATATCCGACACCTTTATATTTTCCTTTTGTCCCCCTGGGTATTTTAACACTATATCGGTGGCTGTTCTGCTGGCGATAATCCCCATTAGTACGGAGCCATTTTTCATATTCAACTCCCAGCTTTCAAAACCGAAACTGATCCCGCCGGAGGGATTAACAATTGCTTCCAGTATACCTTCTCTCGGTAGTTTATCACCAATTTCCGAAAGCGGCGGACCATAATCCAACCCCTCGCCGTTAGCCTGATGACAAGTGGAGCAGTGTAAATTAAATATTGCTCTTCCATCATGGGCATTTGCTTTCAATCCAAGGATTTCTTTACTATCAAATTGTATTTTTTCTTTACCCCCTGCGTCCGGTAAAAAAGTGGCAGCTTCATCCAACACTCTTCGCGGAGTACTATGCTCGGGCAACCCTTTCACCAATGGAACAATTAAATTTGATGGAACAACACCTGAACGTAACATATCCATTAGGTTAATCATTCCGCCGTAACTTTTACCAAATTGGTCGGCAGCAACAATTCTGTAATTCTCATGATATTTATCGGAAAGGATGATGTGTTTTAACAGATCTACAGCACCATATCCTACCCTGCCCATAGATTGTAGCAAAGCTTTTCCTGCCATCGAATCTTTTCCCTCTACAATCATTCGTAAGTCGTTATCTCCCCCATGTTGATATACCAGACGCAATGCTTCTACAGCCACATCTTCTGTAGGTTTGTCCAACGCAATTTTTATCAGTCGTTGCCTTTCATTTCTGACTTCATATTTTGCCACCATGCGCAAATAGTCGTCAGTGCCGTATAAAGAATCTAAAACCAACTTTAACGCAAGACCTGCTACCGCAGCGTTTTGAACATCTTTCGGGGTCAGTAACTGAAGTACGGTTTGATTGAGCGAGATATTATTTCCTTTGTCATCCGACAATATATTCAATAATAATCTTGTTTTTAATGGGTCGTGATTAAAGTCAAAAGCTCTGAAGTATCGCTGACGTGATTGCCAGCTT